>CAWEQK010000004.1:0-465382 GCA_963811215.1 uncultured Actinomycetota bacterium | reverse complement strand
GGCGGTGCGCCGGGGGCGGGCCACGAAGGTGCCGCGCCCGGGGATCCGCTCCAGCAGCCCCTCCACCACCAGCGCGTCCATGGCCTGGCGCACGGTCATCCGCGCCACCCCGAAGCGCTGCACCAGCTCACGCTCGGAGGGGGCCGGCGAGCCGGGGGAGCTGCCGCCCACGAGGGTGCGCACGTACTCGCGCACCTGCACGTGCTTGAGCGCACGTCCCGGGGGAGCCATCACGTCGTCCACGTCTGGCAGACTAGACACGCCCGAGCCGGCTCGTCCGGGCTTTGCCGGGATTCGGCCCCGGCGACACGCCGCGCCCCACCTCGAACACGCGTTCGATGTGCGACGTACGATGTCGACATGGACTTCCAGACCACGCTCTTCGCAGCGCCGTCCGACGGGGTGCCCGCCCTGGTCGAGGGCCTGGCAGGTCTCGAGCGCCACCATCTCGGCCAGGGGGCCTGGGTGGACGTGCTGCGCTCCTGGCTGCCCGAGCCCGACGACGTGATGAGCACGCTCGTCGAGCAGGTGCCCTGGCGCGCCGAGCGACGCCAGATGTACGACCGGTTGGTCGACGTGCCGCGCCTGCTGCACACCTACATGATCGGCGAGGAGCTGCCCCACCCGGTCCTGGGCCAGGCGCGGGCGGCGCTGAGCGAGCACTACCTGCCCGAGCTCGGCGAGCCGTTCCGCACGGCGGGCTGCTGCTACTACCGCGACGGTCGCGACTCGGTGGCCTGGCACGGCGACACCATCGGGCGCGGCAGCACCCAGGACACGATGGTGGCCATCGTCTCGGTCGGCGACCCGCGCAAGCTGCACCTGCGCCCCCGCGGAGGCGGGGAGAGCCGGGTCTTCGAGACCGGCCACGGCGACCTGCTGGTGATGGGCGGCAGCTGCCAGCGCACCTGGGAGCACGCGGTGCCGAAGGTCGCGCACGCCGGCCCGCGACTCTCGGTGCAGTTCCGGCCTCTCAACGTCTTCTGAGGTCCGCGCAGGTGTGGCGCACTCGCCGCGGCAGGCGTTCAATGGAGTGTGGGCGCCGCTCGGGGTGCCCGTGACCCGGAGGTAGCCCCATGCCCAGCCAGGACCCCCGCGCCGGCGAGCCCGGCCGGCACCGCCAGGAGCACGAGCGCACGCACCACGAGCGCCCGCACCGCGACCGACCGCCCAGCGGGCACGTGCGCGGCGACCACCCGGTCGGCGCGAGCACCGATCCGTCGATGGGCTTCGGCACCTCGCCCGAGGACCGGCTGCACCTGCCCGAGACGCCGCTCGACTCCGGCACCCGCACGGGCGGCGCGCTGTGGCTGGTGCTCGCCGTGGCGCTGGTGGCGGTGCTGGTCGCGGCGCTGGTCGTCGCGCTGCTCTAGGCCGGACGACCTGGAGGCGGGACGTCGGCGGCCGTCAGCCCCGTCGCCTGCTGACCCACCACACGAGGAGGAGCACGACCAGCCCGGCACCGATCTTCGGGCCGTAGCTGCGCAGCAGCACCGGCAGCACCGTCGAGCCGAGGTCGAGCGCCTCGTCGCCGCTGCCCCTCGACGAGGGTGGCGCTGCGCGGGGCGGGGTGTGCGGCCCTGCAGAGGCCGGCGCCGGCTCGGGCACGCCGGGGTCCGCGGCCACGTGCTTTCCCGGCGGCGCCGGGGCCGCGGGCGGCGGCGCGTCGTCGCTCGGAGCGCGACGGCTCCTCCGGCGCCGCGAGACGCTGCTCGAGGCAGCTGACGAACTGCCCCAGCAGCTTGTCGGAGACGTCCTGCATCACCCCGCGCCCGAACTGGGCGGGCTTGCCGGTGATCGCCAGGTCGGTGACCACCTCGACCTCGGTGCGACCGGGCGCCGCCTCGCTCATCGACAGGGTCACCTTCGCCCCGGCCGTGCCGTTGCCGCGCTTGTCCTTGCCCTTGGCGTCCACGACGTAGCGGTGCGACGCCTCGTCCTTGTCCACGAAGGTGCCGGACCCGGTGTAGAGCAGCGCGATCGGCCCGAGCTTGACCTTGACCGTGCCCTTGAACGTGTCGTCCTCGACACCGGTCACCGTGGCGCCGGGGAAGCACTCGGCGAGGGCGCCGATGTCCTGGAAGTGCTCCCAGGTCTCCTCGACGCCGAGGGGGACGCTGAACTGGTGGCGGAGATCCACTACGCCCCCGCAGCCGCGAGCACCGCTCGCCGGGTCAGCACCGTGGCCAGGTGGCTCCGGTAGTCGGCGTCGCCGTTGAGGTCGGAGGGCGGGGTGCAGCCCTCCGCGGCGCGCGAGGCCGCCTCGCGCACGGCCGCCTCGGTGGCCGGCTGGCCGCGCAGCGCCTCCTCGACCCCCCGGGCCCGCAGCGGGGTGGAGCCCATGTTGGTCAGGCCCACGCGCGCCTCGGTGATGGTGCCGCCCTCGGCCTGCACCGCCGCGGCGACCGCGACGATCGGCCACTGGTGGGCCACCCGCACGAACTTCTCGTAGTGCGCGCCCCAGCCGGTGTGCTTGGGCAGGCGGACCTCGACGAGCAGCTCGTCCTCGCCGATGGCGGTCTCGAAGAGGTCGACGAAGAAGTCGTCGGCCTCGACCGTGCGGGTGGAGCCTCCCTGCCCGGCGATCACGAACTGTGCGCCGAGCGCCAGCGCGGGCGCGCCGAGGTCGCCGGCCGGGTCGGCGTGGGCGAGCGCACCGCCGAAGGTGCCGCGATGGCGGATCTGCGCGTCGGCCAGGTGCTCGACGGCGCGCGAGACGAGCGCGGCGTGCTCGGCCACCAGGGGGTCGGAGCCGACGACGCTGTGCGGGGTCATGGCGCCGACGACGATCGCGTCACCGTCGTCGCGCACCCCGCGCAGGGAGTCGATGCGGCCCAGGTCGATGACCACCTCCGGTGCGTTGAGGCGCATCCGCAGCACCGGCAGCAGGCTCTGCCCGCCCGCCAGCACCTTGGCGTCGTCGCCGTGCTCGGCGAGCGCGGCGAGGGCCTCCTCGACGCTGGTCGGGGCGAGGTAGTCGAACGGTGCGGGGATCACAGCGCTCCTCCGGTCGTGCGGTCGACGGTGCCGTCCATGCCCGTCGAGGAGTCGAAGTGCGGGGCCGCCGCACCGGTGGTGGGGTCCGCCCCGCCCGCGTCACGGGCGTGCACGGCCTTCCAGACGCGCTCGGGCGTGCAAGGCATCTGGATGTCCTGCACGCCCAGGTGGCGCACCGCGTCGACGACCGCGTTGACGACCGCGGGCGTGGAGGCGATGGTGCCGGCCTCACCGACGCCCTTGGTGCCCAGGGTGTTGGTGATCGAGGGCGAGGACGTGTGGTCGACGTCGAAGGAGATCGTGTCGGCGGCCGTGGGCAGCAGGTAGTCGGTGAAGGACCCGGAGACCAGCGTCCCGGCATCGTCGTACACCGCCTCCTCCCACAGCGCCTGCGCGATGCCCTGCACGAGCCCGCCGTGCACCTGCCCGGAGACGATCAACGGGTTGATGATGGTGCCGATGTCGTCGACGCAGACGTACTTGCGCATCCGCACCTGCCCGGTCTCGGTGTCGACCTCCATGGCGCACAGGTGGGTGCCGTGCGGGTAGTTGAAGTTGATCGGGTCGTAGGTCGCGTCGGAGTCGAGCTGCGGCTCGATCCCCTCGGGGTAGTCGTGGGCGGTGAAGACCGCTGTGGAGACCTCCGCGATGCCCACCCCCTGGTCGGTGCCCTTGACCGAGAACCGTCCACCGGAGAAGTCCAGGTCGTCGACCGAGGCCTCGAGCAGGTGCGCCGCGATCGGGCGGGCCTTCTCGATCACCTTGTCCACGGCCCGCACCAGCGCCTCGCCACCCACCACCAGCGAGCGGGAGCCGTAGGTGTCCAGGCCGCGCTGGGCGACCTGGGTGTCGCCGTGCAGCACCTCGACGTCGTCGAAGGGGACCCCGAGCCGGTCGGCGACGATCTGGCTGAAGGCGGTCTCGTGGCCCTGCCCGTGCGCCGAGGTGCCGGTGGTGACCTCGACCTTGCCGGTGGCCAGCATCCGCACGCTCGCGTGCTCCCAGCCGCCGGCGCCGTAGTTCAGCTGGCCCAGCACCCGCGAGGGTGCCAGCCCGCACATCTCGGTGAAGGTGGAGACCCCGATGCCGAGCTGGACGGTGTCGCCGGCCTCGCGGCGGCGGCGCTGCTCGGCGCGCAGCTCGTCGTAGCCGAACATCTCCTTGGCCTTCGCGGTGGCCGCCTCGTAGTTGCCGGTGTCGTACTCGAGCCCGGCGACGGTGGTGAACGGGAACTCCTCGTGGCGGATCCAGTTCTTCTCGCGCACCTCGAGGGGGTCCATGTCGAGCTCGGCGGCCAGCTCGGTCATCAGCCGCTCGATGGCGAACGTGGCCTCGGGTCGTCCGGCGCCGCGGTAGGCGTCGGTCCAGGTCTTGTTGGTCAGCACGGTCTGGCAGTTGAACTGGTAGGAGGGGAACTTGTAGATCGCGTTGAACATGAACGCGCCGAGCACCGGCACCCCGCCGCCGACGAGCGAGACGTAGGAGCCCAGGTCGGCCAACAGGTCGACCTTGAGCCCGGTGACCGTGCCGTCCTTCTCGGCCGCCAGGGTGAGCTTCTGCCACTGGTCGCGCCCGTGGTGGCCGACCATCAGCGACTCGCTGCGGGTCTCGGTGTACTTCACCGGCTTGCCCAGGCGGCGCGCGATCGCGAAGACCAGCCACTCCTCCGGCGTGGTCTGCAGCTTCCCGCCGAACCCGCCGCCCACGTCGGGGGCGATGACGCGGATCTTCGACTCCGGCACCCCAGTGGTCGCGGCGAGGGCGAAGCGCAGGATGTGCGGGATCTGGGTCGCCGACCACATCGTGATCTGCTCGCTGGTGGGGTCGACCACGACCGAGCGCGGCTCCATGAAGGCCGGGATCAACCGCTGCTGGCGGTACTCGCGCTCGATGACGACCCCGGACTCGCGGGCCCGGGCGATGGCCTCGTCGACGTCGCCGCCGGTCCCGGCCTCGGCAGAGTCGAACTTCCAGAACGCCGACTTGTTGGTGCCCAGGTCGGGGTGGGCCAGCACCTCGTCGCGCGCGGCCGCCTTGAGGTCCACGGCGGCCGGCAGCTCGTCGTACTCGACGTCGACGAGCTCGGCGGCGTCGCGGGCCTCGGCGGCGCTGCGGGCCACCACCACGGCCACGACCTCGCCGGCGAAGCTGACGCGTTCGGGCGGCATCGGCGGGTGGGCCGGGGCGACCTGGTCGGTCGTGATGGCCCAGGCGTTGATCAGCGTGCCCTGGGCCTCGCCCAGGTCGGCGCCGGTGAGCACCGCGACCACGTTGGGCGCAGCCTCGGCCTCGCTCTTGTCGATCGAGGTGATCGTGGCGTGCGCGAACGGGCTGCGCACCATCGCCAGGTGCAGCATGCCGGGCATGGTGATGTTGTCGGTCCAGCGGGTGCGCCCGGTGATCAGACGCTGGTCCTCCTTGCGACGGCGGTCGCGGCCGATCTCCTTGGCCGCCTCCGCGCCGCGCTCCTGGGTGGCGGTCATGCGCTCGCCTCCTGCCCCTGGCCGGACGCCTGCTGCACGGCCCGGACGATGTTGTGGTAGCCGGTGCAGCGGCACAGGTTGCCCTCGAGGCCCTCGCGGATCTCGGCCTCGCTGGGCGTCGGGTTCTCCTCGAGCAGCGCCACGCTCTGCATGATCATCCCCGGGGTGCAGAACCCGCACTGCAGGCCGTGGCACTCACGGAAGGCCTCCTGCACCGGGTGCAGCTCCTCCCCGGTCGCCAGGCCCTCGATGGTGGTGACCTGCCCGCCGTCGGCCTGCACGGCCAGCACGTTGCACGACTTCACGCTGGTGCCGTCGAGGTGGACGGTGCACGCGCCGCAGTTGCTCGTGTCGCATCCGATGACGGTGCCGGTCTTGCCGAGGCGCTCGCGCAGGTACTGCACCAGCAGCATCCGCGGCTCGACGTCGTCGACGACCTTCGCGCCGTCGACGGTGAGTGTGATCCGGGTCATGGACTCTCCCTCTGCAGGTGCGCGAAACGCGCGCGCTGGTGTGATGCGGCTCACGCTAGATCGGTCGGGTTGGTCGGCGGTTGGCGAGACGCTCGCACCGGGGTGAGCCCGGGTACGACCCACGCACGGACCAGGACGCCGTAAGGTGAAAGGGCTCGTCGACCCCAGAAAGGCACGTGTGGAAGCCCTCGGCAACTGGTTCACCTATGTCCAGGACAACCTCGAGTTCATCCTCGAGGAGCTCCTCAACCATCTCCAGATCGTCGCCATCTCGGTGGGTGTGGCCGCACTCGTGGCAGTACTGCTGGGAACCCTGGCGCAGCGGCGGCCGATCGTCCGGGCGCTCTCGCTGTCGATCGCCGGCATCTTCCTGACCATCCCGTCGCTGGCCCTCTTCGCGCTGTTCATCCCGCTCTTCGGCATCGGCAACCCCCCGGCGATCGTGGCGCTGATCCTCTACGGGCTGCTGCCGATCCTGCGCAACACCGTGACCGGCCTGGACTCGGTCAGCCCCGCGGTCGTGGAGTCCGCCCGGGGCATGGGCATGAGCCAGCGCCAGCAGCTCCTGAGGGTGCGCCTGCCCCTCGCCTTCCCGGTCGTGATGGCCGGCATCCGCGTCTCCACCCTGCTCATCGTCGGGCTCACCGCCATCGCGGTGCTGGTCGGCGGCGACGGGCTGGGCACCTTCATCCAGGACGGGCTGACCCGCAACGGCTTCCCCAACGCCGGCAACTCCGTGGCCGTCGGCGTCGTCTTCACCGTCGGGCTCGGCCTCGTGCTCGACATGGTGCTGGCGACCGTCCAGCGCGTCTTCACCCCCCGCGGTCTGCGGATCTGAGCCGTGCACCCGACCCGCAGCCCCCACGTATCCATCGAGAGGAACCCATGAGCCCCGAGCCCAAGATCCACCTCGACCGGGTGGGCAAGACCTACCCCGGCACCAAGGTCCCGGCCGTCGAGGAGCTGACGCTCGACGTCCACGAGGGCGAGATCCTGGTCCTGGTCGGCCCCTCCGGCTGCGGCAAGAGCACCACGCTGCGCCTGATCAACCGGATGATCGAGCCCAGCAGCGGGCGCATCCTGCTCGACGGCGAGGACGTCACCAAGGCCAACCCTGACAAGCTGCGGCGGCGCATCGGCTACGTCATCCAGCAGATCGGCCTCTTCCCGCACCAGACCATCGCGCAGAACATCGCGACCGTCCCGCGGATGCTGGGCTGGGGCAAGAAGGAGACCGCCGAGCGCACCGACTCCCTGCTCACCACCGTCGGCCTCGACCCCGAGCAGTACCGCGACCGCTACCCCAAGGAGCTCTCGGGCGGGCAGGCGCAGCGCGTCGGCGTCGCCCGGGCCCTGGGCGCCGACCCCGACATCATGCTGATGGACGAGCCGTTCGGCGCGATCGACCCGATCACCCGCGAGCGGCTGCAGAACGAGTTCCTGCGCCTGCAGGCCGAGCTGCGCAAGACGATCGTGTTCGTCACCCACGACATCGACGAGGCGATCAAGATGGGCGACCGGATCGCGATCCTGGGCGAGCGCAGCCGGATCCGCCAGATCGACACCCCCGAGCGGATCCTCGCCTACCCCGTGGACGACTTCGTCGACGACTTCATCGGCACCGGGTCGACCATCAAGGGCCTGAACTTCCTCCAGGTCAGCTCGTTGAAGAAGACCGACTACCCCTCGATCAGCGGCACCGAGCCCTCGGCGACCGGCCTGACCAGGCTCGACGAGGCCGGCCAGGACTGGCTGGTGCTCGTCGACGCCCAGCAGCGCCCCGTCCGCTGGCTGCACCGCGACGAGCTGGCGACCTCGCCGGCGACGTACGACGGGCTCGGCGAGGAGGTCGGCGACCAGCTCAACGTCGACGACAGCCTCTTCCACGCCCTGGAGCTGATGGTGCAGAGCGCCGCTGGCCAGAGCGTCGTGGTCGACGACCAGGGCCGCTTCGCCGGGGTCGTGGACATGTACCACCTCAACAAGGCGATCCGGCGGGCGCAGTACGAGGCCCGCCTGCACTACGAGGAGATGGAGGCGAACGCATGAGCGACCTGGTCCCCGGCGCCATCGCCCTGGCCCGCGACCCCGCCCCCGCGGCGGGGCAGGAGGTCGCTGAACCGCGCCGCGACGCGGCGACGCTGATCGACCGGTGGGGCCTGTGGATCGCGCCCGTGCTGATCGCGGCACTGGCCGGGCTGCTGGCGCTCTACCACCGCAGCCTGGACCTCGAGAACGCGGTGCGCCAGCAGCGCTCGGCACTGAGCTGGTCGGACAAGCTGTGGCCGCAGACCGTGCAGCACCTCGAGATCGCGGCCCTGTCGACCCTGCTGGTCATCGTGGTCGCCATCCCGCTGGGGATCCTCCTCACGCGGCCCGCCTTCCGGCGCGTGGCACCGACGATCTTGACCATCGCCAACTCGGGCCAGGCCTTCCCCGCCTACGGGCTGCTGGTGGGTGGGCTCTTCCTGCTCGGCAACGGCCGCACGACCGTGATCTACTGCCTCGCGCTGTTCGCGCTGCTGCCGGTGCTGCGCAACACGATGGTCGGCCTCGACGGCGTCGACCGCAACGTCATCGAGGCCGGGCGGGGCATGGGCATGACCAAGCGTCTCGCGCTGACCCGCATCGAGCTCCCCCTGGCCGTGCCGGTCATCCTCGCCGGGGTGCGCACCGCGATCGTGCTCAACATCGGCATGGCCACGCTGGCGTTCCTCATCGGCGGCGGCGCGCTGGGCATCACCATCAGCTCGGGGCTGAAGCTCAACCAGGACCCGGTGCTGATCGTGGGGGCGGCGATGGTCGCGATCGTGGCGCTGACCTTCGACTGGCTCGGCGCGCTGGCCGAGCGCTACCTGCGCCCCCGGGGCCTCTGAGCCGGCTCCGCACCGCCACGCACGACGACGACGCCGCCGGGTCCGGGACCCGGCGGCGTCGTGGTGTGCTGCGTGCGTCGTGCGACGCAGGTGTGCTCAGAGGAGCCCGATCTCCTCGAGGTACTCCTCGGCGACCCGCTCCGCAGGGGTGCCCTCGACGTCGACCTGGGCGTTGAGCTCGGCCATCCTCTCGTTGTCGAGGTCGGCGAAGATCGTCTCGGCGATCTCGTCGTAGGTCTCGGCGTTGGCCTCGTACAGCTCGTTGTCCATGGTGAAGGAGCTGTTGTAGACGATCATGACGCCCGGGTCCTCGACCAGCTCGAGGTTCAGGGCCTGGATCCGCCCGTCGGTCGTGAAGATCTCGCCGAAGTCGCAGTTGCCGTCCGAGGTCTCGGAGTAGATCAGCCCGGTGTCGAGGATCTGGGACTGGCTGCCGGGCAGCTCGTAGCCGGTGGCCTCCTCCCACAGGACCAGCCCGTCGGGGCGGTCGGGGAACTCGGTCTCCATGCAGACCGTGGCGTCGGGGTTGGCCTCCAGGTAGTCGGCCATCGACTGGAAGTCGAAGCCGCCCTCCTGCTCGGCCAGGTCGCCGTTGGCGGCGAAGCCGTAGGTGTTGTTGAAGGGCGAGACCCCCACCCACTTGATGCCGTTCTGCTCCAGGTCGGCCTCGGCGGTGACGTCGTAGAGCTCCTGCGGGTCCTGGCTGGGGTCCTCGTTGCCGAGGTGGACCGTCCAGCCGGTGCCGTTGTACTCGGGGTAGACGTCGATCTCGCCGCTGGTCAGCGCGTCGCGGTTGACCGACGTGCCGCCCAGGTTGATGTTGTTGTCGACGGAGGCGCCCTCGTTGGCGACGGCTTGGGCGAACATCTCGCCGAGCAGGATGTTCTCGGTGAAGTCCTTGGAGCCCACGGCGATGGAGACGCCGTCGAGCGCGTCACCGCCCGCGTCGCCCCCGCTCCCGCCGTCGTCGCCACAGGCCGCCATGGTCAGGCTCAGGGCCACCCCGGCGGAGACGGCGGTCAGCTTCTTGGCTATGCGCATCAGTTCAACTTTCGGCTCGCGTGCAGGGTCAACCACGTCCGTCCCCACCGAGCGACGACCGGAGCCGCCCGACGGTGTCGCAGCGGGTCCCGAGCACGCTGCAGGGGGCCGTGGGCCCTTCGACCATAGCGGGGTCGGCGCCCGTGTGCTGGGCTGGTCCCACGGCACGGGGTAACGACTGGGTCTCGTTCTGCGCTCGGCTCGCCGCTCGAGGTTCAGCGCCGCGCCGCCGCCAGGCGGCCCTTCAGCAGCGGTGCGACCGGGTGCGCGAGGGTCCCGGGAGCAGCCAGGCAGGCCTCGACGACCTCGGTGTCGTGGGGCGCGAGGTCGCTGTAGCGCGCGACGGCCTCGGGCTCCGGGCAGGCCAGCAGCGCCTCGCGCACCGCGACGGCGACGTACTCCCCCATCTCCTGCAGCGCCGGGGAGTCGGTGCCGGGCAGCAGGTCGCCGCCGTAGGCGTCGACCGCCGCGGCGACCCGACCGCGGCGCAGCAGCGCGAGCACGTGGTCGACGTCGGTGTGCACGGGCATCTGCAGCCGGTAGGGGCGCGAGGAGAGCTGGCCACCGAGGGCGTGGCGCAGGTGCGACACCTCCGCCTTGAGCGTGGAGAAGGTCACCGCGTGGTCGCCGTAGACCATCGCGTGCAGCTGCTCCAGCGAGAGACCCTGCGGGTGCAGCGCGAGCAGGGCCAGGATCTCGGTCTGACGCCGGTTCAGCAGCAGCCGCTGGCCGTCGAAGCGTGTCTCGGCCTGGCCCAGCAGCGTGAGCACCAGACCGGGGTCCCCGGTCTCGTCGGGTGTCTCGGGCAGCGGGTGGGCGGTCGCGGGCAGCGCCTGCTCGATCAGCCGGGCCATCACGCGGGCCGTGGCCAGGCCGATGGGGTGGGTGCGGTCCCAGGTGGTGGAGAGGTCCAGCACCCCCAGCTGCACGCCGGTGGCGGGGTCGCGCACGGGGGCGGCCCAGCAGACCCAGCTGTGCACGATCGAGGCATAGTGCTCGGCGCTGAAGACCATGGTCGGGCTGCCGTGGCGGTTGGCGAGGTCGAGGGCGTTCGTGCCGACCGACTCGTCGTCCCAGCGCCCGCCGGGCACGAAGTTGACCGACTCGGCCTTGCGGCGCATCACGCGGCCGCCGTAGGTCCACAGCACCCGGGTCTGCGGGTCGGTGACGGCGATGACCAGGTCGCCGTCCTCGGCGGTGCGGCGCAGGTCGCTCTCCACCCGCTCGACCGCGGTCTGCAGCGGCGAGGAGGACCAGATCGCGGCCGTCTCGGACTCGTCGGCCAGCGGCGCCTCGCGCACGTCGGGCGAGACCCGGGCGCCCGAGCGGGTCCAGCTGCTCAGGATCTCCGGGCGCACCCGCGTCTGCGTGCCGTCGCCGTCCTCGACGAACGACGTCCAGGCACGCACCGCGTCGACGCGGCGGGTGTGCAGCTCGGAGCTGGCGGAGCCCATGCCGGGGAACCTAGCATCGCCCCGGTGACGTGGCTCACAGCTCGCGCGATCAGCGGTCGAGCTGGCGGCGCAGGAACGACACGGTGCGGCGCATCGAGTCGGCGAAGCGCGGCCCGAAGGCGTGCCCCTCGCCCTCGTAGGTGACCAGGCGGGAGTCGACCCCGGCGGCCTGCATCGCGTCGTGGGTGCGCTGCGACCAGGCAGGTGGGCAGGTGTCGTCGGCGGTGCCGTGGTGGATGAGCACCGGCGCCTCGACGCGGTCGAAGAAGGTGCGCGACGAGAGACCGCGGTAGAAGCGCGGCGACTCCTGCGGGGTGCCGAACCGGTCGTAGAACGCCTGGGCACCCTCGGGACGGTTGGGCTCGGTGAACTGGCGCAGGTTGTCGACGAACAGCGAGCTCACCGGCGCGAAGACCACCGCGGCGTCGACCAGGTCGGGCACCGCGACCAGCGCGTTGTAGGTGACGCCGCCGCCCATCGAGCGCCCGACCATCCCCAGCCGGTCGACATCGACGTACGGCTCCTGCTCGAGCGCGCGCACCGCGCCGATGGCGTCGCGGGTGTAGACCAGCCGGGTCTCGCGGCCCACCTCGTCGACGGGGTCGGAGCCGGCGTGGCCGCGGTAGTCGGTGTGCAGCACCACGAAGCCGTTGCTGGCGAACCACTCCTGCTCGCGCGACATGCCCTGGCCCAGGGCGTAGACCGACGGGTCGATGTAGCCGTGGTTGAGCACCAGCGCCGGGAACGGCCCCTCCCCCGTCGGCACCAGCAGCTCGCCGGAGACGGTGGCGCCGTCGACGGTGTAGGTCACCGCGTGGCCGGTCCAGCGCTCGGTGCCGCCCAGCCGCTCGGTGCGCCGGATCCGCCCCGCCCGCACCTCCTCGCGCATCAGCGCCGGCAGCGAGGGCCGGTCGGTCACCGGCGGCAGGGACGCGGCCGGGTCCTCGGTCGCCTGGTCGGTGGGCTGGTCGGTGGGCTGGTCGGTGGGCTCGTCGGTCTGCTGCTCGGTGGTCGTGGGGGCGGGGGTGGCGCTCGGCGACGACGACCCAGGGGCCGTGGCCGCGTCGTCGTCAGCGCTGCACGCACCCAGCGCCAGCGCCACGACCAGCACGAGGAGCAGCACCGGCACTGCCGGGGCGACGTACGACGGGCGGGTGGGGACTGCTGGCACCGCGGGCTCCTTCGCTCGGCCGGGCGGTCGGGAGTTTCATCGGCCGGCCGACGAAACTGGTGGGTGGACGATGAAGTTTTGTCGTCCACCCAGGAGTTTCATCGGCCGGCCGATGAAACCTGACCCGGTCGAACGAGGTCAGGGCTGGTCGTGGCGCAGGTCGTGGGGCAGGTCGCGGTGGATGCGGCCCTCGGTGCCGGCGAGCCGCTCGCCGGTGCCTCCCCAGCGCCCGGCGATGATCTCGGCGGCGATGGAGATCGCGGTCTCCTCGGGGGTGCGGGCGCCGAGGTCGAGGCCGATGGGGCTGGAGAGCCGGTCGAGCTCGGCGTCGGTGAGGCCGGCGGCGCGCAGCCGCTCGAGCCGGTCGTCGTGGGTACGGCGCGAGCCCATCGCGCCCACGTAGGCGACCTCGGGCAGGCGCAGCGCGACCTCGAGGAGGGGGACGTCGAACTTGGGGTCGTGGGTCAGCACCGCGAGCACGGTGCGCTGGTCGACCCGGCCGGCCTCCTGCTCGCCGGCTAGGTAGCGGTGCGGCCAGTCGACGACGACCTCGTCGGCGTCGGGGAAGCGGCTGGCGGTGGCGAAGACGGGCCGGGCGTCGCAGACGGTGACGTGGTAGCCCAGGAAGCTGCCCACCCGGGCGACGGCGGCCGCGAAGTCGATGGCACCGAAGACCAGCATCCGCGGCTTGGGGGCGAAGGCCCACACGAAGACGCGCATCCCCTCGCCCCGCCGCTCGCCGTCGGGGCCGTAGGACAGGGTCGCGCTGGTGCCGCTGGCCAGCAGCCCGAGCGCGTCGTCGTGCACAGCGGCGTCGGCGCGCGGGGAGCCGATGGACCCGGCCACCGGCTCCTCGTCGGGGCGTACGACGACCCGTCGCCCGCGCCGGGCCGGGTCCGGGTGGTCGATGACCGTCGCGAGCGCCACGGGCCGACCCGCCTCGACGTCGGCCGCGAGCGCGCCGAGCTCGGGGAAGGTCTCCTGCGAGACCTTCTCCACCCACACGTCGAGGATGCCCCCGCAGGTCAGCCCGACGGCGAACGCGTCGTCGTCGGAGACGCCGTACCGGTCGAGCGCGGGGACGCCGCTGGCCACGACCTCCTGGCCCTGCTCGTAGACGGCGCCCTCGACGCAGCCGCCGGAGACCGAGCCGACTGCCGACTCGTCGGGCCCCACGAGCATCGAGGCGCCGGGAGGGCGGGGCGCGGAGCGGAAGGTGGCCACGACGGTGGCCACGCCGACGCTCTCGCCGGCCTCCCACCACCGCATCAGCTCGGGAAGGACGTCACGCACGGGAGATCACCTCGCACAGCTCAGCGTAGGTCGCCAGGGAGTGCCCGGCCACGAAGTCGTCGACGTGCGGCAGCACTGCCAGCACGCCCTGCTGGACCGGCTCGTAGCCGGGCTTGCCGCGGTGCGGGTTGACCCACACCACGCGGTGCGCGACCCGGTGCAGCCGTGCGACCTGCTCGGCCAGGGGGGCGGGGTCGCCGCGCTCCCAGCCGTCGCTGAAGACCACCACGACCGCCCCGCGGGCGGTGCCGCGCCGGCCCCAGCGGTCGAGGAAGGCGCCCAGGGACTCGCCCAGCCGGGTGCCGCCGGACCAGTCCGGGACGGCCTCCCCGGCCGCGACCAGGGCCCGGTCGGCGTCGCGCAGGCGCAGCGGGGTGGTGAGGTGCGTCAGGCGGGTGCCGAGCGTGAAGGTCTCGACGCGGGAGGCGGGCAGGGCGTGGGTCAGGCGGTGGGACAGGCGCAGGAGCGCGTCGGCGTACCCGCTCATCGACCCGGAGACGTCGACCAGCAGCACCACCCGACGCGGGCGCACCGCACGGCGCCGCCAGGCGATCTCGGCGGGCTCGCCCATCCGGCGCAGGCTGGAGCGGACGGTGCGGGCCGCGTCGACGTCGCCGCGGCGCCAGCGCTCCCGGCGCGGGGTGCGGCGCAGCGGCGCCCGGACCGGCAACGAGGCGAACATGGAGGCGAGGCGGGCCTTCTCCCCCGGGCTCAGCTCGGAGACGTCGCGGTGGCGCAGCACCTCCACGTCCGAGGCCATCGCCCGCACGGTCTCCTCCTCGGCCTCGCCGCCGGCACCTCCCGCCTCGCTCTCGGGGAGCAGCGCCGGGGCCGGGGCGCCCGCGGGGGCGGGGCGCGAGCGCGGCAGCTCGCCGCGCGGGTCGAACCAGGCGGTGAAGACCTGGTCGAAGCGCTCGAGGTCCTCGGGGCCCGCGCACAGCGTCGAGCGGCCGGCGGCGCGCACCGCGGCCACGTCGCCCAGGCCCACCAGCGCGGTCGCGGCCAGGAAGGAGGCGCCGCGGTCGTGGGTGACCCCGACGCCGGCGGCGCGCAGGGCGTGGGTGAAGCCGAGCAGCAGCTCGTCGGGGGCGTGGGCCGTGTCTCTCACGGCGTGAGCATCCGGTCGAGCGCCTGGCGCACCCGGTCGGCGTCCTCGCGGTACTTCACCAGCGCGCCCACCGTGCGCGCCGCCGTGGCCAGGTCGACCTCGGTCGCGCCGAGGTGGTGCAGGGCCCGGGCCCAGTCGAGGGTCTCGGCGACGCCCGGCGGCTTCTGCAGGGGCCCGGCCGCGGTGCCGGTGCGCAGCTGCTGGACCACGGTGACGACCTGGCGGGCCAGCTCCTCGGAGACCTCGGGGGCGCGGGTGCGCACCACCTCGACCTCGCGCTCGAGGCCCGGGTGGTCGATCCAGTGGTAGAGGCAGCGGCGCTTGAGGGCGTCGTGCAGCTCGCGGGTGCGGTTGGAGGTCAGCACCACCAGCGGCGGCGTCGCGGCCCGCACCGTGCCCAGCTCGGGGATCGAGACCTGGTAGGTCGACAGCACCTCGAGCAGGAACGCCTCGAACTCGTCGTCGGCCCGGTCGACCTCGTCGACCAGCAGCACCGCGGGGGCCTGCTGAAGCGCGGCCAGGACCGGGCGCGCGAGCAGGAACCGCTCGTCGTACAGGCTCTTCTCGGCGCCCTCCACGTCGACGTCGCCCCCGGCGGCCTCCAGGGCGCGCAGGTGCAGCACCTGGCGGGGGAAGTCCCAGTCGTAGAGCGCCTGGGTGGCATCGATCCCCTCGTAGCACTGCAGCCGCACCAGGGGCAGGTCGAGCGTGGCGGCGAGTGCCTCGGCGAGCGCGGTCTTGCCGGTGCCGGGCTCGCCCTCGAGCAGCAGCGGCCGCTGCATCCGCAGCGCGAGGAAGACGACCGTGGCCAGCTCGTCGTCGCACAGGTAGCCGGTCTCGCGCAGGCGCGCCGCGACAGCGGTGGCGTCGGGCACCTCGGGGAGCTCCATGCGGCCAGGCTAGCCAGCCGGTGTTGGCGCCGGGTTGGACGCCCCTCGCAGACTGGCCCGGTGAGTCCCGCCGGCACCCCCGAGCCCAAGACCTGCGTCTCGTGCGGCCGCACGATCGAGTGGCGCCGGAAGTGGGAGCGCGACTGGGAGCAGGTGCGCTACTGCTCCGACGCCTGCCGGCGCCACGGCGTCACCGACACCGACCGCGCGCTCGAGCGCAGCATCCTCGACCTGCTGGCCGCCCGGGCCCGCACCAGCACCATCTGCCCCTCCGACGCCGCCCGCGCCGTGGGCCGCGACGACGGGTGGCGCGAGCTGATGGAGCCGGCCCGCCGCGCCGCTCGCCGGCTCGTGGCCGCGGGCGAGGTCGAGGTCACCCAGGGCGGGCGCGTGGTCGACCCGTCGACCGCCAAGGGGCCGATCCGGATCCGGCGCGCCTGAGGTCGTGGCCAGGACCTCGAGGCCGGCGGGCGGGTCACACGAGGGCCCGGGCGCTGTCGAGGAAGGTGCGCCCGACGCGGGTCGCGCCGAAGGCGCTGACGTAGAGGCCGGTGGAGACCCGCTCGAGGAACGCCCAGGCCCAGATCCGGTCGGGGTCGAGGCCGGTCGGGTCGGCCGCCAGCTCGCACCAGCCGCGCAGCCGCCGCCGGGCGTCGGGGCCGCGCAGGTGGCTGCACCAGTCGCGCAGCAGCACCCCGACGTCGTACGCCGGGTCGGCCAGGACGCCGTCGGGGTCGACCAGCACCCACCCGCCCGGGGCTCCCGGCCGGGGCTCCGCGGCCTGCAGGACGTTGGCCGGGTGCGGGTCGCCGTGGGCGACCACCCGGGCCCCGTCCCACCCCGCCACCTCGTCGGCGCAGGCGAGCGCCGCGCGCAGCACCCGCGGGTCGGTCGGGCGACCCAGCCGCTCGTCGCGCTCGAGCACCCCGCGACGCAGCCGCGGGGCCGGGTCGGCGGTGTCCGTGGCGGCACCCGCCGGCGCCCGCCAGGCCTCGGCCAGGACGGCCAGCGCCAGCCGCAGCTTGTGCTCGGGCTCCGCCGGCAGCCGGTCCAGGGGCTCGCCCAGCGACTCCATGAGCAGCGCCCGGTGCTCGGGCGCCCGGTCGTGCAGGAGCGCGTAGCCGTGGCCCTGGGCGGCGCCCAGCACCCGCGCCTCGTCGGCCAGGGCCGGGTCGGGCAGCACCACCTTCACCACCCGCTCGGCGCCCGCACGGGTGCGGGCCCGCGCGACGTACGACGCGCTGCCGCCGGGCACCGGGCGGCCCCAGGTCAGGTCCCAGCGCGCGGCGAGCTCGTCGAGGGTGGCGGGCAGCCCGGCCTGCCAGCGCGCGCCGACCCCACCGAGGTCGGCGACCCGCGACCGGGTCAGCGGCTGCAGTCGCACCGGCGGGTGGGCCGGGCTCACCGCGGAGCGTCGACGTCGTGGCCGGTGGCCAGGTCGCCGCACTCGACGAGCCGCACCTGTCGCGCCGCCAGGTAGTCGCGCGCCCCCTGGTCGCCCACCGCGCTGGCGCGCACCCCGGCCCAGTGCTCGCGCCCGAGGAGCACCGGGTGCCCCGGCACGCCGTCGTACGCCGCCCGCGCGAGCACGTCGGGCCCGGCGCCGCCGGCGCGCACCCGGCGCACCACCTCGGGCACCAGGTCGGGCAGGTCGACCAGCGTCACCAGCGCGGCGTCGGCCGGTGACTCGTCGAGGGCCGCGAGGCCGGCGCCCAGGGAGGCGCCCATGCCCTCGGCCCAGTCGGCGGCGACCACGACGTCGACGTGCGGGTCGGGGCCCTGCCCCGCGTCCAGGAGGCGCCGCGCATCGCCGGCCGCTGCGCCGAGCACCACGGTGACGCTGTCGCAGCCGCCCTCGCGCAGCAGCGACACGGCCCGGGGCAGCCAGGCCCCGCGCTCGTCGGCGACCAGGGCCTTGGGGGTGCCCATCCGGCGACCGGCACCGGCGGCGAGGAGGAGTCCGGCGGTCTGCACGCCCCCACTGTGCCCGATCCGGGAAGGACGGCGTCGAACCGAGAGCGGTGGCTCAGCGGTTGAAGGCCTCGGCGTACATCTCGGCCAGCTCGGGCTCGGCGGGTCCGCTCAGGCCGCAGCCCAGCACCCGACCCTCGACCGAGGCCAGCAGGTAGCGCGAGCCCTCCTCGAGCGCGACGCCACCGATCAGCGCCTGCTGGCTCCCGCTCGGGGCCACCACCTCGACCCGGTCGGTGGCCCGGCCCGCGAAGAACTCGACGGGCTCGAGCACGGCGAGCCCGTCGTCGAGCCCGACGACGGTGCCCTCGAGGGCCAGCGGCTGCTCGGCCAGCGCCTCGGCGGTGGGGCGCATGCAACGCCCGCCCTCCTGGCCCTGGTCGAGGCGGGTCACGGTGGGCTCGGCGTCCTCCGCGTCCGACGCGTCGTCGTCGCTGCCCGTGGTGGTGTCGTCGGCCAGCGGGACCTCGGTGTCGTCGCCGCCGAGCAGCGCCACGCCACCGACCAGGACGATGACCACGACCGCCAAGGCGGCGACCACCCAGGTCAGGGGTCCGCGGCGCGAGCTGGAGACGGTCTCGGGGCGGTCGGCTGAGCGGGGGGTCTCGGGCACGGCCCCAGCCTGCCTCGTGCGCGCCCGCCCCAAACGTCCTCCCCCGCCCGCAGCGCTCCCGGCACGCAGACAGGGCCCCCGCCCAGAGGCGGGGGCCCTGCTGTGGTCGTGCTGGGTGCTACGGGTGGGGCTGGATCAGAAGTCCATGCCGCCCATGCCGCCCATGCCGCCGTCGCCGCCCGGCATCGCGGGCGCCTTCTCCGGCTTGTCGGCCACGACGGCCTCGGTGGTGAGGAAGAGCGCCGCGATGGAGGCGGCGTTCTGCAGCGCGCTGCGGGTCACCTTGGCGGGGTCGATGATGCCCGAGGCGATCATGTCGACGTACTCGCCGGTGGCCGCGTTGAGACCGTGACCGGGGGTCAGGTTGCGCACCTTCTCCGCCACGACGCCGCCCTCGAGGCCGGCGTTGATGGCGATCTGCTTGAGCGGGGCCTCGGTCGCGACGCGCACGATGTTGGCACCGGTCGCTTCGTCGCCCTCGAGCTCGAGCTTGTCGAAGGCGGTGGCCGAGGCCTGCACGAGCGCCACGCCGCCTCCGGCGACGATGCCCTCCTCGACGGCCGCCTTCGCGTTGCGAACGGCGTCCTCGATGCGGTGCTTGCGCTCCTTGAGCTCGACCTCGGTGGCCGCGCCGACCTTGATGACGGCCACGCCGCCGGCCAGCTTGGCGAGGCGCTCCTGGAGCTTCTCGCGGTCGTAGTCGGAGTCGGAGTTCTCGATCTCGGCGCGGATCTGGTTGACCCGGCCCTCGATCTGGGCGGCGTCGCCGGCGCCCTCGACGATCGTGGTCTCGTCCTTGGTGATGACGACCTTGCGGGCCTGGCCGAGCAGCTCGAGACCAGTGGTCTCCAGCTTGAGGCCGACCTCCTCGGAGATGACCTGGCCACCGGTCAGGATCGCGATGTCCTGCAGCATGGCCTTGCGGCGGTCGCCGAAGCCGGGGGCCTTGACGGCCACGGACTTGAAGGTGCCGCGGATCTTGTTGACGACCAGGGTCGAGAGGGCCTCGCCGTCGGTGTCCTCGGCGATGATCAGCAGGGGCTTGCCCGACTGCATGACCTTCTCGAGGATCGGCAGCAGGTCCTTGACGTTCGAGACCTTCTGGTTGGCGATCAGCACGTAGGCGTCCTCGAGGACGGCCTCCATGCGCTCCATGTCGGTGGCGAAGTACGCCGAGATGTAGCCCTTGTCGAACCGCATGCCCTCGGTGAGCTCGAGGTCGAGCCCGAAGGTGTTCGACTCCTCGACGGTGATGACGCCTTCCTTGCCGACCTTGTCCATCGCCTCGGCGATGATCTCGCCGACGGTCGAGTCCGCGGCCGAGATCGACGCGGTGGCGGCGATCTGGTCCTTGGTCTCGATGTCGATGGCCATGCTCGACAGCGACTCCGACACCGAGGCGACAGCGGCCTCGATGCCGCGCTTGAGGCTCATCGGGTTGGCGCCGGCAGCCACGTTGCGCAGGCCCTCGCGGACCATCGCCTGGGCCAGCACGGTGGCGGTGGTGGTGCCGTCGCCCGCGACGTCGTCGGTCTTCTTGGCGACCTCCTTGACGAGCTCGGCACCGATCTTCTCGTACGGGTCCTCGAGCTCGATCTCCTTGGCGATGCTCACACCGTCGTTGGTGATCGTGGGGGCGCCCCACTTCTTCTCGAGCACGACGTTGCGGCCCTTGGGACCGAGGGTGACCTTCACGGCGTCGGCGAGCGTGTTCATGCCACGCTCGAGGCCGCGCCGGGCCTCCTCGTCGAATGCAATCAGCTTCGGCATATCTGCTGCGATCCTTCGCAATCAAGAGCTGGACGGACCGGTTCGTTGCCCGCGACGGACGGCCAGGCCGAACCGGCGGACCCTTCCCGCCGACGCTGCTGACCTCAACTCCCCGGACCGGGGATGTCTGGCACTCTCATGATGAGACTGCCAACGTCATGTTTAGCACTCGCCTGGGTCGAGTGCAAACGTGACGGGCGGTGCCCGACGGCAGCCGACCGAGCTCCCCGACGGCCGTCGGCAGCGGGGACAGCGGGGCCTGCGCAGGCCATGTCGTCCAGCGTCAGGCGAAGCGGCGGTCGGTGTAGCGGCGCAGCTTCTTGAGGAAGGAGGCGAAGGTGATGTCGAGGACCGGCGCGAGGAGCTTGAGGATCCAGCGCTGGGCCCCGGTCGGCCACATCGCGAGCGTCCAGGTCAGCCGGCAGCCCCCGGCGATCGGCACCACCAGGTAGTGCTCGCCGAAGGCGGCCATGCCGGGGGCGTTGGTGCGGGTGAAGCAGAAGGCCATGGTGCGCGGCGGGTCCCAGTCGAGGAAGACCTCCTCGCCCACGATCCCGCCCTGCATCTCGACGGTGCGGGTCGCGCCGACCGCGATGTCGCCCTCGGCCGCACCCGGGCTGGTCCAGGTCACCTCGGTGATCGCGGTGGCCCAGCGCGGCCAGGCCTCCGCGTCGGCCCACACCTCGAAGAGCTGCTCGGGGGTGATCCCCAGGTCGATGCTGTTGGTGAAGCACGCGGGGGCGGCGGGGATGTGGGCGACCTCGACCAGGCGGGTCGCCCGCATCTCGCGAGCCACTCAGCAGCCGCCCGCCACGGCCGGGATGACCGAGACCTGCACCCCGTCGGGCGTGGGGGTGGCCAGGTCGTCGAGGAAGCGCACGTCGTCGTTGCCGACGTAGACGTTGACGAAGCGGCGCAGCGCACCGTTGTCGTCGAGGATGCGGGCACGGATGCCCGGGTGGCGCGACTCGAGGTCGTCGAGGACCTCCGCCAGCGTCGCGCCAGAGGCCGGCACCTCGCTCTCGCCGCCGGTGTAGGTGCGCAGGATCGTGGGGATCCGGACGGACACGCTCATCTGTGCTCCTCTGCCTCAGGCGATGCCGGTGGCCGCGAAGGCGGCGTACGACGGGGCGATGGTCGCGGCCGCACCCACCGAGTCGGCCACGGCGTCGAGGGTCTTCAGGCCCATGCCGGTGTTGATGACCACCGTCTCGAGCGAGGTGTCGAGCTGGCCGGTCTCGACGAGCTTCTTCAGCACGCCCACGGTGGTGCCGCCGGCGGTCTCGGTGAAGATGCCCTCGGTGCGGGCCAGCAGCAGGATGCCCTCGCGCACGGCGTCGTCGTCGATGTCCTCGACCGCGCCACCGGTCTCGCGGCAGATGTCGAGCACGTAGATGCCGTCGGCGGGGTTGCCGATGGCCAGGCTCTTGGCGATCGTGTCGGGCTTGACCGGGCGGATGGCGTCGACGCCGCCCTTGTAGGCCGTGGAGACCGGCGAGCAGCCGGAGGCCTGGGCGCCGAAGATGCGCACCGGCTTGTCCTCGACCAGGCCCAGGTGCACCAGCTCGCGGAAGGCCTTGTGCACCTTGGTCAGCTGGGAGCCCGAGGCGACCGGGATGACCACCTGGTCGGGCAGGCGCCAGCCGAGCTGCTCGGCGATCTCGTAGCCCAGCGTCTTGGAGCCCTCGGCGTAGAAGGGACGCACGTTGACGTTGACGAACGCCCAGCCCTCCTCCTCGCCGGCGATCTCGGAGGCGAGCTTGTTGACGTCGTCGTAGTTGCCGTCGACGGCGACCAGGGAGTCGGTGTAGACCGCGGAGTTGACCTGCTTGGGCTTCTCGAGGTTGCTGGGGATGAAGACCACGGTCTTGATGCCGGCCCGGGCCCCGGCGGCGGCGACCGCGTTGGCCAGGTTGCCGGTGCTCGGACAGGCGAAGACCTTGGCCTTGAGCTCGACGGCCGCGCTCAGCGCGCAGGCCACCACCCGGTCCTTGAAGGAGTTGGTGGGGTTGGTCGAGTCGTCCTTGACCCACAGCCTGGTCAGGCCCAGCTCGGCGGCCAGGTTGCGGGCCTCGAGCAGGCGGGTGAAGCCGGGCTCGGTGTTGGGGCTCTGCTCGATGTCGTCGGGCACCGGCAGCAGCGCCTTGTAGCGCCAGATGTTGCGCGGTCCGGCCTCGATCTGCTCGCGGGTCACGGCCGGGAAGTCGTAGGCGACCTCCAACGGGCCGAAGCACTCGGTGCAGGCGTAGTGCGGCCCGAGCTCGACCTGGTGGCCGCACTCGCGGCAGACCAGCCCGGTGGCGTGGCCGAAGGCACCCTCGCGCAGGGTGGGCTTCTCGGTGATGACAGCGCTCATGGACGTCCTCCTCCTCATCTTCCCCGGGCGTCTCTCGCACCGGGCCGGATGTAGCACCGTTTCCACGAACCGCTGTCGCAGGTGGTCCGCAGGGGCGGACGCCCTGGTGGGCGGAGGATCGTGGCGGTTGCCGGGACGTCGACGGGCCGTTCCCTCAGTCCCTCTTGATGAGCAGGCGCCACTGTACGTGGTCACCGTCTCGCCATGCGAACCGACCATCCAGGATACGGACGCACCCCGGGTCGGCCGGTCTCGCGCGACTCAGGCCCGCAGCGCCTCGGCGTCGGCGGTGAAGGTGCGCAGCAGCTCGAGCACCCCGTCGGGACCGGAGACCAGCACGTCGGCGCGCTCGACGAGAGCCTGCTGCTCCTCGGAGGCCACCGCGACCAGCAGGGTCGCGGCCCCGCTCCGGCCGTGGGCGCTGACGGCCTCGAAGGCCTCGACGTCGCCGAGGTCGTCGCCGGCGAAGAGGAAGCCGGACGCCCCGGTCAGCTTGACCAGGGTGTCGACAGCCTGGCCCTTGTGCATGCCCGGCGAGCGCACCTCGAGCACGTGGCGGCCGGGCTCGACCACCAGTCCGTGGGCTCGGGCGAGGTCGCCGACCGGCCCCTCGAGCCGCTCGAAGGCCGCTGTGGGGTCGGGCAGCCGGCGGGTGTGCACCGCGACCGCCAGCCCCTTGTCCTCGATCCAGGCGTCGGCGGCGTCTGCCTCGCGCAGCACCCGCGGCAGCTCGCGCTCGAAGGTCGCCAGGCCCGCGGGCGGGCGCGGGGAGACGATGCGCCGCTGGTCGGAGGACCACCGCTCGTTGCCGTACTGGCCGAAGACGTAGAGGTCCTTGCCGCTGGCGTGCACCGCGTCGGCGACCTCCTCGAGGCCGCCGAGGTCGAGGGCCTGGCGGGCCGGGCGGCCGGTGACGACGGCGACCGCCCGCACCTGCGCGGCCAGCGCGACCAGCACGTCAGCGGCATCGGGATGGATGTGCGCCTGCTCGGGGTCGTCGACGATCGGCGACAGGGTGCCGTCGAAGTCGAGGCCCACGACGCTCTCGGCGGCGGCGCGCACCAGGGCGGCGTAGCGGCTCTCGGCCGCGGCGGAGACGAACTCCATGCCCAGGCTCAGTCGAGCTCGCCGGTCAGGATCAAGGTGAGGCGGTCGAGCTTCATCGCGCCCGTGGCCGGCAGGGTGCGGTCGATGCCCAGGTCGAGGGCCAGCAGCGTGGCGGCCCGCTCGAGCTTGGGCGGGTGGTAGACGGTGGTGGCCGGCACGGTGCCGTACCAGTTGTCCTCGCCGACCACCTGCCAGCCGGCGCCGGTGGCGCTCTGGGCGACCCGACCGGCCAGGCCGGTCACCGAGGAGTTGTTGTAGACCTCGACGTAGACCTCGCCGCGCTTGATGGCCGGCGCGGGCTTCTTCGTCGGCTTCGGCTTGACCGGCTTGCTCTCCTCGACCTCCTGCTCCTCGACCTCCTGCTCCTGGACCGACTCACGGGCGGCGGGGGTGATCTCGCGCTCGGTGGGCTCGGAGCCCAAGGTGGCCACGAAGGCGAAGGCGGCCATCGCCACCGCGATGACCGAGAGGATCACCACGGGCGAGGGCAGCACGGTGCCGCGCTCGGCGCGGGGACGCTGGTGACGGGTCACGGCGCTCAGACCTCGAAGCCCAGGCGGCGGGCGGAGCGCTGGCGCTGGCGGGCAGCACGCAGGCGGCGCAGGCGGCGCACCAGCAGCGGGTCGGCCTCGAGGGCCTCCGGCTTGTCGATCAGGGCGTTGAGGACCTGGTAGTAGCGCGTCGAGCTCATGTCGAACTTCTCGCGCACCGCGCTCTCCTTGGCGCCGGCGTACTTCCACCACTGGCGCTCGAAGGCCAGGATCTCGCTGTCGCGCTCGCTGAGCAGCGGACCCTCGGTGACGGGCTGGGCGTGGGCGGCGTCCCGCTGGGGCTCCATGCGGCATCTCCGGACTGGGCTGACGAGGTGGGTGGGCTGCTGCTCATCGTAGACCACCGAACTACACCCGTGTCATTACCGCGAGGCGTGTCCGCCGCCGGCCCCGCGCCGACCCTCGGGCGTCCGGAGGGGTCCCTAGGGTGGGGGCATGACGAGCGAGCAGCAGACGGTGCGGTGGGGCTTCCTCACCACGGGCAAGATCGCGCGCAAGGTCGCCGCCGACCTCGCGCTGGTGCCGGGCTCGGAGCTGGTGGCCGTGGGGGCCCGGCACCGGGAGTCGGCCGAGGCCTTCGTGGCCGAGCACGCCCCCGGCGCCCGCGCCCACGCGTCGTACGCCGACCTGGTCGCCGACGAGGGGGTCGACGTCGTCTACGTGGCCTCGCCGCACGCGCTGCACCTGGAGCACGTGCGGATGGCACTCGAGGCCGGCAAGCACGTGCTGTGCGAGAAGCCGGTCACCCTCAACGCCGCCGAGGCCGAGGAGATGGTGGCACTGGCTCGTCACCACGACCGGTTCCTGATGGAGGCGATGTGGACCGCCTGCCACCCGGTCGTGCGCGAGCTGCGCGAGCGGCTGGCCTCGGGCGAGCTGGGCAGGCCGCGCATCCTGCACGCCGAGCTGGGCTCCCGGGTCGACGCCGGGCCCGACGACCGCCTCCTCGACCCCGCCCTGGGCGCCGGTGCGCTGCTCGACACGGGGATCTACCCGCTCACCTTGGCCCACCTGCTGCTCGGCGAGGCCGAGCGCCTGCAGGCCGACGCGGTGCTCTCACCCACCGGCATCGACCTCGACGTGGCGGTGGTGGGGCGCTATCCCGATGGCGTCCTCGCCACGCTGAGCGCCTCGATGACCTCCTGGTCGGACCACTCGGCCGCCATCGCCACCGACCGCGGGCGCATCGAGCTGCACGGAGAGCTGCACCACCCCGACGAAGCGGTCTTCACACCGTTCGCGAGCGACTCCACCCACGACGAGAGCGGCAGCGGGCAGCCGCTGCACATCCGCGGCGCCGAGCCGGTGGTCGGCTCCGGCTACGCCCACGAGGTCGCCGAGGTCAGCCGCTGCGTGCGCGAGGGGTTGCGCGAGAGCCCGCTGGTGCCGCACTCCCAGACGCTCACCCTGATGCGCCAGCTCGACGACGTACGACGCCAGGTCGGGGTGCGCTATCCCGCCGACGACTGAGCGGGGGCCGTGCGCGGACGGGCCCACCGCCAGGTCGGGGTGCAGCCGCCCGGCACCGACCCCCTCCTCCCGGGCGACGTGGGGTGAGCCGGCGCCGCCTAGGGTGAGGGACGTGTCCTACGACCTCGTGATCGTCGCCAACCGGCTGCCGGTGGACAGGGTGGTGCTGCCCGACGGGTCCAAGGGCTGGCGCACCTCCCCCGGTGGCCTGGTGACCGCCATCGAGCCGGTGATGCGCGCCAACCACGGCGTGTGGATCGGCTGGCCCGGCGGCACCGACCAGGACCTCGAGCCGTTCGAGCACGACGGGCTCGAGCTGGCGCCGATGACGATGAGCCAGGCCGACATCGAGGGGTTCTACGAGGGCTTCTCCAACGGCACCCTGTGGCCGCTCTACCACGACCTGGTCGCCAAGCCGGAGTTCCACCGGGAGTGGTGGGACTCCTACGTCTCGGTCAACCGGCGCTTCGCCGAGCAGCGCCGCGTCGCTGGCCAACGAGGGCGCCACGGTGTGGGTGCACGACTACCAGCTGCAGCTGGTGCCGCAGATGCTGCGCGACCTGCGTCCCGACCTGCGCATCGGCTTCTACCTGCACATCCCCTTCCCGCCGGGCGAGCTGTTCCAGCAGCTGCCGTGGCGTCGCCAGGTCCTCGAGGGCCTCCTGGGCGCCGACCTGGTCGGCTTCCAGCTGCCCGGCGGCGGCGCAGAACTTCGTGCGCCTGGTGCGCCAGCGGGTCGGCCACAAGACCCACCGCGACCTGGTCTACCTGCCCGACGGGCGCACCGTGCGGGCGCGACCCTTCCCGATCTCGATCGACGCCGCCGGCTTCGAGGAGATGGCGCGTTCGGAGGCCGTGGCCGAGCGCTCGAAGGAGATCCGCGAGGCGCTGGGCAACCCGCGCAAGATCTTCCTGGGCATCGACCGCCTCGACTACACCAAGGGCATCTTCGCGCGGCTGCGCGCCTTCAGCGAGCTCATCGACGACGGCCACTTCGACGTCGAGGACGCCGTCTTCGTGCAGGTCGCGGTGCCCGAGCCGCGAGCAGGTCGAGCAGTACCGCATCCTGCGCGACGAGATCGACCGGCTCGTGGGGCGCATCAACGGCGACCTGGGACGCATCGGCCGCCCGGCGATCTCCTACCTGCACTCCTCCTACCCGCGCGAGGAGATGGCGGCGCTCTACCGGGCCGCCGACGTCATGGTCGTCACCCCCTACCGCGACGGCATGAACCTGGTCGCCAAGGAGTACGTCGCCTGCCGCTTCAACGACGACGGCGCGCTGGTGCTCTCGGAGTTCGCGGGCGCCGCCGACGAGCTGCGCCAGGCCTGGCTGGTCAACCCCTACGACATCAACGGCATGAAGAGCGCGCTGCTCGAGGCCTACCAGGCCGACGTCGAAGGAGACCACGCGCCGGATGAGGGCGATGCGTCGCACGGTGACCCAGCACGACGTGGCCGCCTGGGCCGACTCGTTCATGACCGAGCTCTCCGACGTCGGCACGCACGGCAAGGCGGTCCGCCCGGCCCGCCGCTCCTGACCCGCCGCTCCTGACCGGCGCCGCGGCCCTCCGCCCGGCCATCGCGGGCGAAGGGTGTCGCGGCCCACCCGTAACTCACGGGTGCCGGGGTAGTTTGCGGGGCAGGAGGTGGACAGTGGACCTGATCCCCAAGCCCGACCAGGTGGTGTCGGCGGCCAGCAACGTGGCCCACAAGGTGCTGTACGGCGGCGTCGCCGACCTGCGCCCGATGCCGCGCACCCTGATCGACGACGCAGAGCTCCGCGAGGTCTACCACTACCGGCCGGCAGCCACGACCAAGCAGGTCGGCGACCCGGTGCTGCTGGTGACGCCGCTGGCGGCCCCGGCGACCTGCTACGACCTGCGTCGCGGCTGCTCGCTGGTGCAGCACTTCGTGACCGAGGGCCGCCCCACCTACCTCGTGGAGTACGGCGAGGTGTCCTTCCGCAACCGCAACCTCGGCCTGGAGCACTGGGTCGACGAGGTGATCCCGACCGCTGTCCGCGAGGTCTCGGCCCACGCCGGCGGCCGGCCGGTGCACGTGGTCGGCTGGAGCCTGGGCGGGATCTTCGCGATGCTCACCGCCGCCGACTCCCCCGACCTGCCGATCGCCTCGCTGAGCATCGTCGGCTCGCCCGTCGACACCTCGCTGGTGCCGATCGTGGCGCCGCTGCGCCCGCTGCTCCAGCTCAACCCCACGGCCGGGCGGGGGGCGGTGACCCGGGCCTACCAGGCGATGGGCGGGGCACCGAAGCCGCTGGTCAAGTGGGCCTTCCAGCTCTCCTCGTTCCAGAAGCTCATCACCAAGCCGCTCGCCCTGGCCACCCACCTCGACGATGCCGACTTCCTGGCCCAGATCGAGGCCGTCGACCGGTTCACCGCCAGTATGACCGCCTACCCCGGCCGCACCTTCGGCCAGCTCTACCACCGCTTCGTCAAGGGCAACGTGCTGCGCACGGGCACCTTCGAGCTCGACGACCGCACCATCGACCTGGCCCGCATCGACGTCCCGGTCCTGGTCTTCGGCGGGGCCACCGACGGCATCGCGCCGGTGCCCGCGGTCAAGGCGCTGGTGCCGCTGCTCTCGGGCTCGCCCGACGTGCGGTTCGAGATCGTCCCGGGCGGTCACCTCGGCATGCTCACCGGGCGCGCGGCCCGCGACACCACGTGGCGGGTGCTCGACGCGTGGCTGGCCGAGTGGTCCACCGCGGACGAGGAGCCGACGAGGGCACCGGCGCGGAAGAGCACCCGGAGGACCGCTGCGAAGAAGGCGCCCGCCAAGAAGGCGCCCGCGAAGAAGACGGCCGCGAAGAAGGCGCCGGCCAGGCGGACCGCCGCCACCCGGGAGTCGATCGGCGCCAACCCGCAGCGCCGCTACGGCTCGGGGGGCTCGCGCTCGCTGTCGCGCTGAACCGCCTCCGCTCGGCGCCGCCGACGGATAGCGTGCGGCGCATGTCGACGGCCACCCGCCCCACGCGCCTGCCCACCCGGGTCCGACTGGGCTACGGCGCGGGGTCGGTGGCCACCGGCGCCTTCGGCACCGTCCCGGGGCTGATGCTGCTGCCCTACCTGACCGACGAGCTCGGGGTCGCCGCCCTGGTCGCCGGCGTGGTCGTCTTCGCCCCGAAGGCCTGGGACGTCGTGCTCAACCCCGTCGCGGGGCGCATCAGCGACCGCACCCGCGACCCCCGGGGCCCGCGCCGCCCGTGGCTGCTGCGCGCGGGCCTGGCCCTGGCGCTCACCTTCGCCCTGGTCTTCGCCGGCCCCGACGTCGACTCGCGCGCCGTGGAGACCGGCTGGGTGCTGGTCTGCTTCCTGGCCGCGGCGACGGCGTACGCGTTCTTCCAGGTGCCCTACGTCGCGATGCCGGCCGAGCTGACGTCGTCGTACGACGAGCGGACCCGGCTGATGACCTGGCGGGTCGCGATCCTGGCGCTGACGATCATGGTCGCCGGCGCGAGCGCACCGCTGATCCGCGACGCGGTCGGCGGGCGCGACGGCTACCGGGTGATGGGCGTGGTGATGGCGCTGATCATCGCCGCCGGCGCGCTGGCCGCCTACCGGGGCACCCGGGGCGCGCCGACCGCGGTGCTCGAGCCGAGCCCGGGCGGGCTGCGCGAGCAGCTGCGCGTGGTGGCGGCGGCCCGCGACTTCCGGCTGCTGCTGACCACCTTCGTGCTGCAGGCGCTGGCCACCGGCTGCATGCTCGCCGGGGTCGACTACCTGGCCGGCGAGGTGCTGGGCCGCGACGGAGCCGCCACGATCCTCTTCGTCTGCTTCGTGGGCCCGGCGCTGGTGCTGACCCCGGCGTGGTCGTGGCTCGGCGCACGGGTCGGCAAGAAGCACGGCTACCTGGCCGCCTCGCTGGTGCTGGCCACCGGCGCGCTGCTGGCGGCCGGTGCGCGCTCCGCCCCGCCGGGGCTGGTCTTCGCCGCGGTCGCGCTCGTGGGCGTCGGGTACGCCGGCTGCCAGGTCTTCCCGCTGGCGATGCTGCCCGACGCGGCGGCGCGTCGACGCTCGCCGCACCGGCAGCAACCGCGCCGGCGTCTACACCGGCGTGTGGACCGCCGGCGAGACGCTCGGCCTGGCGCTGGGCCCGGCCGTCGTTCGCGGTCGTGCTGGCCCTCGGCGGCTACGTCTCCAGCCAGGGCGGCGACGTGGTGCAGCCCGACTCGGCCCTAGCCGCGATCACCTGGGGCTTCTCGCTGCTGCCGGCCGCCCTGACCCTGGCCAGCCTGTTCTGGTTGGTCCGCTACCGCATCGAGGCGAAGGACGTGGACGCGATGACCCGCACGACGACGACGCACTCCCCCCAGCACCGCCGACGAGGTCCGCGAGCGGCTCGCGCACGCTGCAGGCCGCAGGACCTCCCGGTGCACGGCGGGCGCACCCTCGCCTACGTCTACGACTCCGGCCTCGACGAGGTCGACCGGGTCGCGCGCGAGGCGGTGGCCGCCTTCGCCGGCTCCAACGGGCTCGACCCGACCGCGTTCCCGCAGCCTGCTGCAGATGGAGAACGACCTGGTCGCCGCCGGCCTGCGCCTGCTCGACGCCCCCGACGGCGCGGTCGGCACGGTCACCTCCGGCGGCACCGAGTCGTGCCTGCTGGCGGTGCAGTCGGCCCGCGACTCCCGCCCCGACATCGCCGGGCCCCGGATGGTGCTGCCCGACACCGCCCACCCGGCCTTCCACAAGGCCGCGCACTACTTCGGCGTCGAGATGGTCGTGGTGCCCACCGGCGACGACCACCGCGCCGACCCCGCGGCGATGACCGCGGCCATCGACGACCGCACGGTGCTCGTGGTGGCTCAGCGCGCCGTCGTACGCGCACGGCGTCGTCGACCCGGTGCCGGCCGTCGCGGCCGCCGCGGCCGCGCGCGGGGTGCGCTGCCACGTCGACGCCTGCATCGGCGGCTGGGTGCTCGGGTACGCCGCGCGGCTGGGGCGCGACGTGCCGCCCTGGTCGTTCGAGGTCGAGGGCGTCACCTCGGTCTCGGTCGACCTGCACAAGTACGGCTACGCCCCCAAGGGCACCTCGCTGCTGCTGCACCGCACCAGCGCCGCACCGGCGTCCGCAGCTGTTCTCCTCGGCGCGCTGGCCCGGCTACACGATGCTGAACTCCACGCTGCAGTCGACGCAGCTCGGGCGGGCCGCTCGCCGGCGCCTGGAGCGTGGTGCAGCTGCTCGGCGACGCGGGCTACGAGCGGCTGACCGCGCAGGCCCTGGAGGCCACCGACCGGGTCGTGGCGCGCGGTCGGGGAGCTCGACGGGCGTGCGGGTGGTCGCCCCGCCCGACGCGACGCTGCTCGCGCTGGGCACCGACGACGACCTCGACCCCTTCACGCTCTGCGACGAGATGGCCGCCCGCGGCTGGCACGTGCAGCCCCAGCTGTCCTACGCCGGCGCGCCGGCCACCGTGCACCTGTCCTTCTCGCGCCGCGACGCTGGCCCACGTCGACGAGCTCGTCGCGGCCCTGACCGCCTCGGTGGCGGCCGCCCGCGCCTTCGGGCCGGTGCGGGTCGACCCCGAGGTCGCCGCGGTGATCGCCGCGCTGGACCCCGCGGACCTGGGCGACGAGGAGCTCGACGCGCTGCTGGTCGCGGCCGGCCTGGCCGGCCGGGCCGACGAGGCCGGGGGCGAGATCGCGCTGCCCGACCGGATGGCCGAGGTCAACGCGATGCTCGACCTGGCCACCCCCGAGATGCGCGAGGCCCTGATGATCGCGTTCCTCGACCGGCTCAGCCGGCCGTCGTCCTGAGCCCCCTCCGAGGCCGATGGGCGTGGCCCGTAGCGTCGGCGCCGTGAGTGCGTTGGCGAGGTTGGTGGACCGGGGCCGGATGGCCCCCGACTGGGCGCAGGCGATGGAGCCGGTGGCCCAGCAGGTCGAGCAGGTGCAGGAGTTCCTGCGCGCCGAGACGGCCGCCGGGCGGCCCTGGCTGCCGGGCGAGGAGCGTCTCTTCCGGGCCTTCGAGCGTCCCCTGTCCCAGGTGCGGGTGCTGCTGGTCGGCCAGGACCCCTACCCCACGCCGGGGCACCCCGTGGGCCTGTCCTTCTCCGTCGACGCCGCGGTCCGCCCGGTGCCGCGCAGCCTCGCGAACATCTACCGCGAGCTCGAGGACGACCTGGGCCACCCGGCCCCGCCGCACGGCGACCTCACCGCCTGGGCCGACGCCGGGGTGATGCTGCTCAACCGGGTGCTCAGCGTGCGGCCCGGCGCTGCCGACTCCCACCGCGGCCGAGGCTGGGAGCAGGTGACCGAGCAGGCGGTGCGGGCCCTGGCCGCACGCGGCGGCCCGCTGGTGGCGATCCTGTGGGGGGCCAAGGCGGGCGGGCTCGCCACCCTGCTCGGGTCGGTCCCGGTGGTCGCGTCGGCGCACCCCTCGCCGTTGTCGGCGTACCGGGGGTTCCTCGGCTCGCGACCCTTCTCCCAGGTCGACCGGCTGCTCGTCGAGCAGGGCGGCGCCCCGGTCGACTGGGCCCTGCCCGCCGACCCGGCCCAGATCTCCCGCTGACCCGGCCCAGACTTCGCGTCGACCCGGCCCGGACCGACACCCGCTCAGCGCAGCCGGGTGCGCCGCATCATCCGCAGCCCCTTCAGCATCTGCTGGACATAGGCCTCGTAGTCCTGGCCCGGGCGCGGGCCGAGGACCTGCTTCTTGAGCACCGCCAGGTTCTGCACGTCGGTGTACTTCAACAACCCCTGGTCACCGTGGCGCGCCCCCACCCCCGACTGCTTGACCCCGCCTGAGGGCGTCGACTTCGAGGCGTACGCCGTGGCCAGCGCGTCGTTGACGTTGACGTTGCCCGACTCGATGCGTGCCGCGACGCACTGGGCCCGCTCGAGGTCGGTCCCCCAGACCGAGGCGTTGAGGCCGTAGTCGGTGTCGTTGGCCAGCGCCACCGCCTCGTCGACGCTGCGGTAGCGGTGCAGGGCGACGACGGGCCCGAAGGTCTCGGTCACCCCGCAGAGCATGTCGGTGGTGACACCCTCGAGCACGGTCGGCTCGAAGAACGCCGGGCCCAGGTCGGGGCGGGGACGCCCGCCGGTCAGCACCGTCGCGCCCTTGGCCACCGCGTCCTCGACGTGCGAGCGCACCCGGTGCATCTGGTCGACCGAGACCAGCGAGCCGACCTCCGGCCCGAAGTCGTACGACGCCCGCAGGTCGAGCGCCGACGCGGCCCGCACGAACTTCTGCTTCAGCTCGTCGTAGCGGCTGTCGGGCAGGTAGATGCGCTCGATGTGCATGCAGATCTGCCCGGTGTTGCCGAAGACGCCGAACAGGGTGCTGGCCACCCACTCGTCGGCGTCGACGTCGTCGAGCACGATCTGGGGGTTCTTGCCGCCCAGCTCCAGGCACGCGCCGATGAGGTTGCGCCCGGCCCGCTCGCCGATGGTGCGCCCGGTCGCGGTGCTCCCGGTGAACATGACGTACGACGCGTTGTCGATGAGGGTGGGCCCGACGTCGGGCCCCTCCCCGCAGACCACCTGGAAGAGACCGCGCGGCAGCCCGGCCTCCTCGAGCATCGCGATGCCGTGCAGCGGCGAGAGCGCGGTCTTGTTGTCGGGCTTGAGCACGACGGCGTTGCCGGCCATCAGCGCCGGGATCGCATCGGAGATGCCGGTGGCGAAGGGGAAGTTCCAGGGCGCGATGATGCCCACGACGCCCTTGGGCTGGCGGATCTCGGTGGAGTGCGAGACCACCGGCACCGGCCCGCCGTGCCGCTTCGGCGCCAGCAGCCGGGGCGCCCGCTTGAGGTAGTGGCTCATCACCATCGGCGGGTCGCAGGACTCCTCGACCGCCATCCGACGGTTCTTGCCGCTCTCGGCCTGGATGAGGTCGGCGGTGGTCGACGCGTTGGCCACGAAGATGCCGTGGGCCCGCTTGAAGACCGCCAAGCGGCGGCGCAGCGGGGTGGCCGCCCAGGCCCGCTGGGCCTCGCGCGCGGTGGCGAAGGCACGCTCGATGTCGGCGGGGGTCGACTGCGGCAGGTCGACGAGGTGCTCGCCGGTGTAGACCTCGGTCAGCTTCCAGGTGCCTCCCGAGGTGGAGGGCACGCGGGCCACGAGGCCGCGCATGAAGTCGTCGGTCAGGACCGCGGGGCGCTGCAGGGTCATCGCTCAGCCCCGCCCCAGCACGAGGTCGGCACCGCGCTCGCCGATCATGATGGCCGGCGCGTTGGTGTTGCCGCCGGTGATGGACGGCATGATCGAGGCGTCGCAGACCCGCAGCCCCTCGACTCCGCGGACCTTCAGCTCGGGGTCGACGACGGCGAGCTCGTCGACGCCCATCCGGCAGGTGCCGACACCGTGGTAGACCGACGTGGCGCGATTGAGGATCTCTTGGCGCAGCTCGCTGCCGCGCAGGTGCGCGCCCGGGTGGGTCTCGCCCTTCACCGCGCCGCGGAAGGCCTTGTTGGCGAAGATCTCGCGGGTGATCTCGGAGCCCTCGACGAGCAGGTCGAGGTCGGCGGGATCGGCCAGGTACTGCGGGTCGATCAACGGCGCCGCGGTCGGGTCGGCCGAGGCCAGGCGCAGGGTCCCGCGGCTGCGGGGGTAGATCAGGGTGCTCAGCACGGTCAGCGACGGGCGCTGGTCGACGTCGTGGCGCACCGGCGCGTCCTGGTTGGGCGAGACGTAGGCCCAGGGCAGCAGGTGCAGCTGCAGGTCGGGGATGCCGCCGGTGGCCTGCGAGGTCTGCAGGAAGGCCAGCACCTCGAAGACGGAGTTGGCCAGGAAGGTCGACCCCGGCCGCAGGACCTCCTTGGCCACTCCCTTGCCGAAGAAGGTGGCGCTGCCGCGCAGCGCCGACGAGGTCGCGTGGAAGGTCAGGGCGTGGAAGAGGTGGTCGTGCAGGTTGTCGCCCACCGGGAGGTCGGCGACCACCTCGATGCCCTGGTCACGCAGGTGCTGGGCGTGGCCCACGCCCGAGAGCATCAGCAGCTGGGCCGAGCCCACGAACCCCGCGGCGAGGATGACCTCCTTCGCGGCCCGGATGGTGCGGCTGGTGCCGTCCTTGTCGCGCACCACCACACCGGTGGCGCGGCCGTTGTCGATGACGACCCTGGTGGCCAGCACCCGCGACTGGACCTCGAGCGTCGGCGGCGCGAGGTGGTGGATGTAGCCGCGGGAGGCGGAGTAGCGCAGGCCGTCGGCGGCGTTCTGCTGCATCCGGGCCACCCCCTCCTGCGACGCGCCGTTGTAGTCGTCGAGGACCGGGGCGCCGACGGTGTCGGCGGTGGCCTCGAGGAACTGCAGCGACCCCTCCTGCGGGGCCTTGTTGTAGGTGACCCGGATGGGACCGCCCTCGCCGCGGAACTCGTCGGCGCCGCCCTCGTAGTCCTCCAGCCGGCGGTAGGCGCGGTTGACCGAGTCGGCGTCCCAGCCCGTGCAGCCCTCGGCCGCCCACGAGTCGTAGTTGGCCCGGTTGCCGCGCACGTAGACCATGCCGTTGATCGAGCTGGAGCCACCGAGCACCTTGCCGCGCGGCACCGGCATCGTGCGGTCGAGGAGGTGCTTCTGCGGGGTCGTGTAGTAGCCCCAGTCGACGGTGCGCTTGATCTGGGGCACCGCGTGCATCGGCCCGATCATGCCGGGCTTCCTGGTCAGGAACTGCTGGTCGCTCTTGCCGGCCTCGAGCACGATGACGCTCGCGCCCGACTGCGCGAGGCGACCTGCGATCGTCGCGCCGGAGCTCCCGGAGCCGACCACCACGTAGTCGGCCTCGTTGCTGGGTGCCTGCTTGGCCATCGGAGCCTCCATGCGCTCGGGCGGTGCGAGGTCCGTGGCCGGGCGCACGGCTCCACATACCCTCGGAATGTGTCGGCGCCCACACTAGAGCAAGAATGGAACTTGTTCTAGTTTTCTGCTCCGGTTCACCGTCTGTCTGGACACCTCGCCACAATGGCCGCGTGCGCATCCTGTCGATCCAGTCCTCGGTCGCCTACGGCCACGTCGGCAACTCCGCCGCCGTCTTCCCCCTCCAGCGACTGGGCCACGAGGTGTGGCCGGTGCTGACCGTCCACTTCTCCAACCACACGGGGTACGGCGCGTGGCGCGGGCCGCTGCTGGACCCCGCCGACGTGCGCGAGGTGATCGCCGGCATCGAGGACCGCGGCGTGCTGGGCAGCGCCGACGCCGTGCTCTCCGGCTACCAGGGCGACCCGGCCGTGGGGGCCGTCGTCCTCGACACGGTGGCGCGCGTCAAGGAGCTCAACCCCGCCGCCGTCTACTGCTGCGACCCGGTCATGGGCGACGTGGGGCGGGGCATGTTCGTGCGCCCGGGCATCCCCGAGTTCATGCGCGACACCGTCGTGCCGGCGGCCGACGTGATCACCCCCAACCACTTCGAGCTCGACTTCCTGGCCGGCACCACGACCCGCACGCTCGACGAGGTGCTCGCCGCGGTCGACGTCGTGCGCGAGCGCGGGCCCCGCGACGTGCTGGTCACCAGCGTGCTGCACGACGAGGTCCCGGCAGCGCACCTCGAGGTCGTCGCGGTCTCCGACGAGGGCGCCTGGGCGGTCACCACCCCCCTGCTGCCCCTCAGCCCGAACGGCTGCGGCGACGTCACCGCCGCGCTCTACCTGGCACACCTGCGCAGCACCGGCTCCCCCGGCACCGCGCTCGAGCGCACCACCGCCTCGGTCTTCGCCATCCTCGAGGCCACGCTCGCCGCCGGCACCCGCGAGATCCAGCTGGTCGCCGCCCAGGAGGCGATCGCTGCCCCGCCCGCCACCTTCTCCGCCCGCCGCCTGCGCTGACCGCGAGAAGTCCGGGCCGGGTCAGGGGGAAGTCCGGGCCGGGTCGACGGGCGATTCGGGCCGGGTCGACGGGGCGACCGTAGAGTTCGGCGTCGTGAGCACCGACGCCCCCGAGCAGCCGAGCGCCCAGCCGGTCCGGCAGGCGGGTGAGCAGGCAGCGACCGACAGGTCCGGGCGGGTGCTGCTCTCGAGCACCGCCGACGGCCGCCCGGTCCCCTCGGCCCACGACCGGGCCGGCTCCCGGGCGCGGCTGCGGCTCGAGGATCCGTTCGTGGGATGGAGCGCCGCGGTCGGGCTCGGCCTGGTGGCGCTGTTCCTGCGGCTGTGGCGCCTGGGCACGCCGGCCGAGTTCCAGTTCGACGAGACCTACTACGCCAAGGACGCGTGGTCGCTGGTCAACCACGGCTACGTGCGTGGCTACGTCGAGGACGCCGACGAGCAGATCCTCGACGGCACCGTGCGCGGGCTGTGGCAGGACGACCCGTCGATGATCGTGCACCCCGAGGTCGGCAAGTGGCTGATCGGCCTCGGCGAGCGGCTCGTCGGGATGGATCCCACCGGCTGGCGGGTCTCCTCGGCCGTCGTCGGAGCACTGATGGTGGTCGTGATGGCGCGCCTGGGCCGCCGCCTGACCGGCTCGACCGGCCTCGGCCTGGTCGCCGGCCTGCTGCTGATGCTGGACGGGTTGCACTTCGTGCTCTCGCGCCTCGCGCTGCTCGACATCTTCCTGGCCTTCTTCGTGCTCTGCGCGGTGGCCTGCCTGGTCGCCGACCGCGACTGGTACCGCGCCCGGATGGCGCGGCTGCAGACCACCGCGGTCACCGATCCCGCCTCCTGGGGGCCGGTGCGCGCCCTGCTCTGGCGACCCTGGCTGCTGGCCAGCGGCGCGTGCTGGGGCCTGGCGATCGGCACCAAGTGGACGGCGCTCTACCCGCTGGCGGCCTTCGGCGTGCTGGTCTGGCTCTGGAGCGCCGGCGCGCGCCGCTCCTTCGGCGTACGCCGGCCGGTGCTGCGCTCGGTGCTGGCCGACGGGCTGCCGGCCTTCGGCCACCTGGTGCTCGTGGCGCTCGCCGTGTACGTCGCGACGTGGACCGGGTGGATGGCCCACGCCGGGGAGTACGAGCGCTCGCTGTCCTCGACGCAGTACACCCAGTTCACCGGCGAGGGCGAGTGCCAGGACGAGTCGTTCGTGGCCAGCGACCCCGACACCGGGGCGCGCTGGCCGACCGCCGACGAGGCGGACGCGTCGGGCCCCGGCGAGGTGGTGCAGTCGCTGCGCTCGCTGTGGGCCTACCACCAGGACGTCTACGTCTTCCACACCCACTTCCTCAGCTGCTCCACGCACACCTACCAGTCCGACCCGCTGGGCTGGCCGCTGCTCTCGCGCCCGGTCGGCGTGGCCGCCGACACCGGCATCCAGCCCGGCACCCGCGGCTGCGAGGCACCCGAGGGCAGCGACTGCCTGCGCCAGGTGCTGCTGCTGGGCACCCCCGTGCTGTGGTGGGGCTCGAGCCTCGCGCTGCTCGCGGCCGCGGCACTGTGGATCGGCGCGCGCGACTGGCGCTACGGCGTACCGGTCGTCGGCGCGCTGTCGACGTGGCTGCCGTGGCTGCTGTACGACGACCGGCCGATCTTCCTCTTCTACGCCGCGGCGATGCTGCCGTTCATGGTGCTCGGCACGACCCTGCTGATCGGCAGGGTCGTCGGGCCCTCGCGCGAGCCCAGCGCGCGCCGCACGGTCGGCGTGGTGGCGGCGGGCTCGTTCGTGGTGCTGGTGCTGCTCAACTTCGCGTGGTTCTGGCCGATCTGGACCCACGAGCTGCTGACCCACTCGCAGTGGCTCGACCGGATCTGGTTCAGCCGCTGGATCTAGCCCTTCGCGCCCTGCGCCGCGGCGCACTCGTTGGCGAAGCGCACCACGTCGTAGGCGCTGTAGTGCGACGGGTCGTCGTGGGGGCCCTGCACGGTGCGCACCGAGACGTCGGCGCCGAAGCCCTGCAGCGCGGCCGAGAGCCTCCCGGTGTTGGCGTCGTAGGGCACGTAGGGGTCGTAGGGGCTGGCCACGAAGCGGAAGGTGGTGCCCGTCTGGGCCAGCTTGTACGCCGTGTCGACGGGGTTGCGCTCGCGCGGGTAGGGCCCGCCCCCGTAGGCCTTGCGGATGAAGCCGTTCGCGCCGGGCACGTTGCCCATCGTGGACATGTCGACGGCCGCCTTGACGCCGTACCAGCACGACGGCGCCTCGTCGCCGTGCAGCAGCGCGTTGAGCGAGGTGGTGCCGCCCATCGAGGTGCCGAGGTACATCGTCACCTCCGCGCCGCCCTGGCGCTCGGCCCACTCCCACACCCGGTCGGCGTCGTCGGTGGAGGCGGGATTGCCCCAGGCCTCGCGGTGGAACATCGAGGAGGCCACCACCCAGCCGTCGCGGCGCAGCGCGTCGAGCCAGGGGCCCTCCATCTTGTCGTTGACGTTGCCGCCCTGGCCGTGGAAGAAGACCACGACGCCCTTGGGATCGTTGGTCGGCGGCAGGTTGACGCGCACCTTCTGACCGGCGAGGTTGTCCTCGACCTTCTCGGCCGGGTGCTCGCCGCTCGCACCGGTGGTGCCCAGCACCAGGCCCACCGCGAGCAGCGCCGCGAGCACGACCTGGGTCAGCCTCTTGACCACGTCTCCCCCTCCTTCGACCCCCTCCGGGTCGCTCCCACCAGACAACGAGCACACCCGCCAGGGGTGACGCCCCGGCGATCGTGTCGCAATCGTGACCGCTGGTCGACCTGGCTGCCACGCCGGCGCACTAGACAGGGTGCCGTGCCCCGTCCGTCCCGCCGCGCGCTCGCCGGCGTCGCCCTCGCCACGCTCCTGGGGCTGGGGGCCCTGGCGGCCTGCCGCGACGACGTGGCCGAGCCCGACGCCGAGTCGGGCGCCCCGTTCACGCTGCCGGTGGGCTCGCCGCGCTACGACCCTCGGGCGCCGGCCTGGGCGGTCGGCCCGAGCCTGCACGTGGGCGAGGTGACGATGGAGCTCGACCCGGCGCCCACGGCCTTCGTGGTGACCCGCTGGGGCGTGCACTACCTGGCCGAGGGGTCGTGGTGGTGGAGCGACGGCGGCCCCGCCGAACGGGTGGCGCGGGTGGGCGCGAGCGAGCTGAGCCTCGCGCCCGACGGGCGCCACCTCGGCCTGCTGGACGGCGCGCGCGGACGCCAGGACGACTTCGGCACCCACCTGGCCGTGCCGGTGGTGCTCGACGCTCGCACCGGCGAGCAGGTGCTGCGCGAGCCGGCGCCGGCGGAGGAGCTCGGTGACCTCGCGGACCTCTACGAGGACGCCGAGACGGGCTTCCTCGGCTTCGACGACGAGGCGGCGTACGCCGCCGACCCGGTCGCCGGCGGCACCCTGCGGCTGCCGCTCGACGGGTCCGAGCCCGAGCTGGTTCCCCCCGAGCGGGCGCTGGCGCTGACCGAGGAACGCGGCACGCCGGTGCGGCTGCGCGAGAGCGCAGAGGGTCGGCTGCAGGTGGCCCGACCGCGGGAGCAGTCGACCGCGACCGGATGGCTCTCGCCGAGCGGCGACGCCGTGGTGGCGGCCGAACGCACCACCGGCGTCTGGTACGACGCCGTCGACGGCACCCCGCACGAGGTCGAGACCGGCGACCGGTTCTTCTACCTCGGCGGCTGGGTCGACGACCGCACCTTCTACGGGGCGGCCAGCGCCCGGGGCAGCGCGCTGGGACCCTCCGGACGCACCGTCGTGGTCACCTGCACCCTGGGCGAGCGCCGCTGCGAGTCGGTGGGCACCGAGTTCGCCCTGCCCGACCGCCCCCAGCTGCTCTTCGGCACCGGACGCCCGCCCGGGCAGTGAGCCCCCGGCCGAGGTGTGACGGGCAGCGCCTCAGGCGCTCTCGCCCAGGCCCGCTCGCGCCTGGTGCCGCGGCGGCTGCGGCACCTGGCGCCCCAGCTCGCCGCCGATGCGGCCACCGTGCGGTCGACCGTGGTCGGCGAACTCCTCCCGGGAGTAGACCAGGTGGTGCTCCCCGAGGTCGAGGCGGCTGCCGGTGCGCAGCAGCACCGGCCCGGACACCGGGGCACCGTGCACCCGGCTGAGCCCGGCGACCGCGTGCACGCAGAACTCGTCGCGCTCGTCGTGCACGACGCGGGCGTGCACCGGCTCGAGGCCCGGCAGCACGATGTCGCAGGACTCGTCGGAGCCGATGGTCTGGCTCTCCTCGAGCCAGAAGACGGGCTGTCGCTCCCCGGCCCAGACCTGCTCGCGCACCAGCACGAGCCGGGGGCTGCCGCCGCCTGCGGGGTCGTGGGTGGTGCTGACCGGTCGTCGCGCCTGCGGGTGCATCGTCGGGAACGGGGGCCACAGGGTGGCGGGCGGGCTCAGCTCGAGGCCGGGGAGCACAGGACCGCGACCGACCGCACGCGAACGGGCAGAGGTCCAGGCGCCCTTCAGGCTGCCCAGCCTGATGTGGCGCGACCGGGTCACCCGGCGCTGCCACCAGGGGGCCCGCACCGCACCCAGGGTGACCAGGTGCGTCTGGCCCTGCACGACCCGCAGCACGATGTCGCGCGCCGCCAGCTCGCCGGCGACCCGACGGATGAGCGGGGCGTCGCCGGCGCCGGCGAACGCGCCGGGGTCGTCGACGTCGAGGGTGAGCCGGTTGCCGTCGCCGGTGAGGTGGCCGTGCAGGTCGTCCTTGCCCTCACGACCGAGGCTGAAGTGCAGGTCGGCGGAGACCTGGGTGGCCACGGCGCCTACCGTCCTTCGGTGGGGGGCGTGAGCTCGCCCCGGTCGGTGGTGGTGATGGTCAGGCGTCCGTCGACCTTCCAGGTGGCGCGGGGGGCGCGGGCGCCGGTGTCGCGGGGGACCTCGACGGTGATGTCCTCGAACGCGTAGTGGATGGCCGCCTCGCGCCCGGTCAGGAACGTCCACATCCGGCGGCCGAGATCGGTCCAGTCGACCACCTCGTCGCTGCGCGAGCCGTCCACGGCCTGGGTGCTGGTGTCTGCTGTGGTCGCCATGTCTCCTCCTTGATAGTAAACAACTTGTTGAGGTTTCGTCTCTAGAGTTGAACACACCTTGTACGCCAACGCAAGAGGCCGGAGCCGCGGAGCCGGTCAGGTCGGCGGGAGGCGACCACCAGAAGGGGGACGCCGACAGGGCCGCTCCCCCGTGATGATCGAGCCATGAGCGAGACCGCCGCGACCGCCCGGGCTCCCCGGCTGTCCGCGCTGCGCGAGGTCCTCCTGCTGGCCGGGCTCTACCTGGGCTACACGGCGTCACGCCTGCTGGCCGCCGACGACGTCACGGCCGCGCGGGACGTGGCGGGTCACCTGCTCCAGGTGGAGCGCACGCTGGGGATGGCCGTCGAGGCCGGCCTCAACCACTGGACGGCGGCCCACCTCGCGGTCGGCGTCGGCGCGGCCTACTGGTACTCGGTGACGCACTACGCCGTCACCGGGACGGTCCTCCTGGGCACCTGGCTGCGCCGTCCGCAGACCTACCGGAGCGCTCGCACCGTCCTGGTCGTGGCGACCCTCGTCGCGCTGGCGTGCTACCTGGTGGTCCCGGTGGCTCCCCCGCGGCTCGTGCCGGGCTACGTCGACGTCCTCGCCCAGACCGCCCCGTGGGGGTGGTGGGGAGAGAGCGCCTCGGCCCCCCGCGGGCTCGGCTCGCTGACCAACCAGCTGGCCGCGATGCCCTCGATGCACGTCGGCTGGGCGGTCTGGGTGGCGCTCACCACCTCACGGGCGATGCTGAGCACACCCTGGCGCAGCTGGCGGGGCGCCGTCTGGGCCTACCCCCTCGTCACCTCGGGCGTGGCGGTGATGACCGGCAACCACTGGCTGCTCGACGCGCTCGCAGGGGCGGCGGTCGTGCTCCTCGTCGACCGGGTCGTGCAGACCCGCGCCGAGTGCCGACGCGCGGGGCCCCGGGTCAACGCGACTGCCCGGCCTCCAGCGCCTCGGTGAGCAGCGCGACCAGCGCCTCGAGCTGGACGTCGGCCGACGAGCCGACCTCCTCGTCGGAGCCGTCGAGCGCCGTGGCGGCCAGGCCGGCCTTGGAGTCGATCAGCTCGGCGATCTTGGTGTCGAGGGTCTGCGCCGCGATCACGCGCCAGGCCGTGACCGGCAGCTCCTGGCCGATGCGGTGGATGCGGTCGATCGCCTGGGTCTGCTCAGCGTCGGTCCACGACAGCTCGGCCAGCACCAGGTTGGAGGCCACCTGAAGGTTGAGCCCCACGCCGGCGGCCGAGAGCGAGCAGACCACCACGGCGACGTCGGGGTCCTCCTGGAACGCCTTGATCGCCGCCTCGCGGGCCTTGGGCGTCTGGTCGCCGCGGATCGAGGTGTAGCGCAGGTCGCGGCGGGCGAAGGTCTCCTCGGCCACGTCCATCACGTCGACGTGCTTGGCGAAGAAGACGACCTTGCCGACGCTGCGCGCCAGCTGGGCGGCGTAGTCGGCGGCCAGCCCGGCCTTGGCCTGGCCGATGCGGCGCATCATCGAGAAGACGTTCTCGCCGTTCTTGGCGGCGGCGGTGTCCTCGCGCTCCCACGTCGCGACGCGGCGTACGAGCTCGTGGTCGATGCCGTCGACGACGACGCCGGAGGTGCGGGTCTCGAGGGCGGAGTGGTAGCGCGCCACCAGGCGGCGGGCGAGCTCGCGCTCGGCGTCGCGGATCGAGCGGCCCAGTGCGTCGTCGAGCTCGACGGGCAGGTCGGCGACCCGGCGGGCCGGGATGTCGGCGGCCACGTCGACCTTGCGGCGGCGCACGATGCCCAGGTCGATGACCTTGGCGCGCGCGGCGCCGTAGAAGGCCGGCTCGGCGGGGGTCAGCCCGGTCTCCTCGAGGGCGTCCATCAGCGTGCCGAGCGGCTTGCGGTCGTCGATCCAGCCCAGGAACTGCCAGATCGCGCGGAAGTCCTCGAGGTCGTTGATCAGCGGCGTGCCGGTCAGCGCCATCAGCAGCGGGTGGGCGGTGCGCGAGCGGATCCGCTCGGAGAGCTGCAGCACGTGCTGGCTGCGCTGCGAGGTCTTGTTCTTGATGAAGTGCGCCTCGTCGACGACCATCCCCTTGAAGCCGAGGTCGCCGAGCCAGCCGACGTGGCGGTCGAGCACCTCGTAGTTGACCACCACGATGTCGGCGAAGCCGTCGATGTCGCTGCCGTCGCCGTGGATCACGGTGACCGGGCGGTGCGGGGTCCACAGGCCGGCCTCGCGCGCCCAGTTGGTCTTGACGACGTTGGGCACCACGCACAGCAGCGGGTACGCGTCGGCGGCCTGCGCGGCCAGCAGCGCCTGCGCGGTCTTGCCCAGGCCCGGCTCGTCGGCCAGCAGGAAGCTGCGGTGGCCGGCGGCGGCCGCGGCGACCAGCTGCGCCTGGTGCGGCATCAGCTGCATGCCCTCGGGGGCCCGGAAGGCCGACGGGTCGGGCAGCGGCATGCAGGCCGGGGCGCCGCCGCCGGCGTACTCGAAGGAGCGGAACAGCGGGCCGAGCAGCTCCCAGCCGGCGAGCCGGCCGGCGCGCGGGCGGGTCGCGTCGGCGACCCCGAAGTCGGGCACCAGGAACGGGTTGGCCAGCTGGCGCGAGAGGACCGACGGCGGCACCACGCGACGGTCGACCGGCACGTCGGCGCCGGGCTCGGGGGCGGGCGGCGGCTTCTCGACCTCGACCTCGAGGCCGGCCGCGCGCTGCATCTCGGCCTTCAGCTCGCGCGCGGAGTGGGAGAAGTCGGCGTCCTCGGCGAGCAGCGCGAGCATGCTGGTCTCGCGCGTGGAGGTCTTGGCCAGGATCGTCGCGACCCCGTCGAGGCGCTTGAGCTGGGCGGCCTTCTGGCCCTCCGAGGTCTCCTCGTCGGCCTTGATCCGGGCCCGCTCCTCGCGCACGAGGTGGGCCACCACCTGGAACTTCGTGCGCACCGAGGGGCGCACGGCGCCGCGCTGGACCGCGCCCTCGACCTCGCGCACGGCCTTGGCGAGCACGGGGATGATGCCCTCGTTGTCGAGATCGCGGGTACGCCGCTGCGCGCGGGGCGCCGTGCGGGCGCCGCCGGACCGGCGCTGGCCTCGTTGAGCCACAAGCTCCTCCTCTGGAGTGACACCGGTGCACTCGCGCGGCGGGGCTGCTCACCACCGTCCGCGGACCCGTGCACCCGGGCGTGCACCGCCTCGTGGAGCCTGCTGGCGCACACGAGGACGACGCGTCCAGCACGTCCCGGCGGCGACGGCGGACCGATCGGCGGGACCGAGGAACCTCGGGTCCGTGGCCCGCGACGACGGGATCGGTGCTGGTCGTGCCCGGACACGCGTCCCGGCACGCCTTCACCTTACCGCGCCGCCGCGCCCCGCGGCGCATCGCCGTGCGGTGCGTCACCTGTACAGGTGAGGCCCCGGCTCAGACGGGGAAGTGCGCGGTGACGCTGCCGAGCCCGCTGATCTCGGCGACGACGGTGGAGCCGGGGGCCACCGGGCGCATCGGGCCCAGCGCCCCGGACAGCACCACCTGGCCGGCGCGCAGCGGCTCGCCGAACAGCCGCGCCTGGTGGGCCAGCCACGCCACGGCCCGCAGCGGGTCGCCCAGACAGGCGGCACCGGTGCCCGTCGAGACCTCGACGTCGTCGATGCGCATCGACATCGTCACGCCCGCAGGCTCGACCTCGGCCAGCGTGCACCGCCGCGAGCCCAGCACGTAGAGGCCCGAGGATGCGTTGTCGGCGACGGTGTCGGCGAAGGAGATGTCCCAGTCGCGCACGCGCGAGTCGACGATCTCGAGCGCGGCCACGGCGTGGTCGACCGCGGCCCGGACCTGCGCGAGGTCGAGGGGGCCCTCGTCGAGGTCCTCGGCGAGCACGAACGCCACCTCGGCCTCGACCTTGGGCTGCAGCAGGCGCCCGACCGGGACGCGGGCGCCGTCCTCGAGGCCCATGTCGTCGAAGAGCACCCCGAAGTCGGGCTGGTCGACCCCGAGCTGGGTCTGCACCGCCTCGGAGGTCGCGCCGATCTTGCGGCCCACCACGCGGGCGCCCGCCGCCACCCGGCTGGCGTTGAGGTGCCCCTGCACCAGGTAGGCCGCCGCCACGTCGGTGGGCCCGATGAGGTCGCGGACCGGTGCGCAGGGCGTGGTGGTGGCCAACGCCCGCACCAGCCGGTCCCCCGCCGCGGCCACGGTCGCCGCGTCGACCTGCGAGCGCGGCCGCTCGACCTGGCCGGCGGGCACGTCGTACGCATCGGGGCTCATGCGCCGTAGACCTTCTCGGGCGCGGGCGCCTGGGCGAGGAGCGCGCGCAGCCGCTCCCCCACCTCGGCGCTCTCCCAGCGGCGGCCGAGGTCCTCGGCCGGGCCGTGGGTCCAGCCGTTCTCGACGGTGACCCTGCCGCCCTCGATCTCGATGACGCGGCCGGTGACGTCACCGGCCTCCTCGGAGGCCAGCCACGCCACCACGGGCGAGTTGTCGGCCGGGTCGGGCATCGCGGAGGTGTCGAAGGCACCCTCGGTCATCCGGGTGCGCGCCACGGGCGCGATCGCGTTGACCGTGACGCCGTACCGGCTCATCTCGGCGGCCGCGACCAGGGTCATGCCGGCGATGCCCGCCTTGGCGGCGGAGTACGTCGTCTGGCCGATCGAGCCCTGCAGTCCGGCACCCGAGGAGGTGTTGATGACCCGGGCCGCGCGCTGGCGGCCCTCCTTCGCCTCGGCGCGCCAGTAGGCGCCGGCGTGGCGCAACGGGGCGAAGTGGCCCTTGAGGTGCACCCGCACCACCGCGTCCCACTCCTCCTCGGAGGTGTTGACCAGCATCCGGTCGCGCACGAAGCCGGCGTTGTTGACCAGGATGTCGAGCCCGCCGAAGGTGGCGATGGCCTGGCGGACCATCGCCTCGGCCTGCGCGAAGTCGGCGACGTCGGCGCCGTTGGCGACGGCGCGACCGCCGGCCGCCTCGATCTCGGCGACGACGGAGTCGGCGGGGGTCTCACCGTCCCCCTCGCCCGCCAGGGAGACGCCGAAGTCGTTGACGACGACGGCGGCGCCCTGGGCGGCGAGCTCGAGGGCGTGGGCGCGGCCGATGCCGCGGCCGGCGCCGGTCACGATGGCGACGCGTCCGTCGAGGATCTGTGTCACGGGTGCTCCTGGGGTCGGGGGGATCGGACTGTTCTGGGGTGGGTCAGGTGTTCTGGACGGCGCTGAGGAAGACGGGCGGCTCGCCGCCACCGTGGCAGGCCACGCTCGCGCCGCTGACGTAGGAGGCCAGGTCGGAGCCGAGGAACAGCGCGACCGCGGCGACCTCGTCGGGCCGGGCCATCCTGCCCAGCGGGATGGTGGCCTCGATGGCCGCCACCTGGGCGTCGCCGCCGTAGTGGTCACCGGTCAGCTCGGTGCGGCACAGCCCGACGTTGATGCTGTTGAGCCGCACCTGGGGGGCCCACTCCATGGCCAACGAGGTGGTCAGCGAGTCGAGGCCGGCCTTGGCGGCGCCGTACACGGCCGTGCCGGGCGAGGGTCGCAGCGCGCTGATGGAGGAGATGTTGACGATCGCGCCGCCGCCGTCCTGACCCTGCATGACCCGGTTGGCCGCCTGGGCGACCACCAGCGGCGCGGAGAAGTTGAGGTCCAGCACCTTGGCGTGGAAGCGCGGTGAGGCGTCGGCGGCCAGGGCGTACGGCGCTCCGCCGGCGTTGTTGACGGCCACGTCGAGGCGGCCCTCGGTGGCCGCGACGTCCTCGACCATCGCGACGACCGCGTCGGGGTCGCGCACGTCGCAGGTGACGTGGCGGGTGCCGGGCAGCGCGTCGGCCTCGGAGCGGGCGCAGGTGACCACGTGCGCACCGGCGGCGACGTACGCCTCGGCGATGGCGCGGCCGATGCCCTTGCTGCCGCCGGTGACCAGGGCGACCCGGTGGCTCAGGTCGATGGTGACGCTCATGAGGGGTCCTTCGGTCGGGGCGGGCGGACCAAGCAAGTGTTAGGCTACCAAGCAAATGCTAGGTCGTCTGCAGGAGAGGCACTCCATGAGCATCACCTCCGAGCTCCGTGACGACGGCGTCCGCGTCGTCACCATGGAGCACCCGCCGGTCAACGCACTGACGGTGCAGGGCTGGTACGACGTCGCCGCGGCACTCGACGAGGCCGGCCGCGACCCGGGCACCCACGTGGTCGTGCTGCGCGCCGAGGGCCGCGGCTTCAACGCCGGCGTCGACATCAAGGAGATGCAGCACACCACCGGCTTCGACGCGCTGATCGGCGCCAACAAGGGCTGCTACGCCGCCTTCAAGGCCGTCTACGAGTGCGCCGTGCCCGTCGTGGCGGCCGTGCACGGACACTGCCTCGGCGGCGGTGTCGGCCTGGTCGGCAACGCCGACTGCATCGTGGCCAGCGAGGACGCCTACTTCGGGGTGCCCGAGGTCGACCAGGGCGCGCTGGGCGCCGCGACCCACATGGCGCGGCTGGTGCCGCAGCACATGATGCGCACCCTCTACTTCACCGCCCGCACCATCAGGGCCACCGACCTCGTGCAGTTCGGCTCGGTCCTCGAGGTGGTGCCCCGCGACGAGCTCGACGAGGCCGCCCTGGCGGTGGCCGGCGAGATCGCGGCGAAGGACACCCGGGTGATCCGGGCCGCCAAGGAAGCGCTCAACGGGATCGACCCCGTCGACGTCAACAAGAGCTACCGGTTCGAGCAGGGCTTCACGATGGAGCTCAACCTCGCCGGGGTGGCCGACGAGCTCCGCGACGGGTTCGCGGGCACCGACAAGGCAGGAGAGGGACGCCAGTGAGCTCCACCAGCAGCGGACCCCGCGACAAGCGGATGACCATCGACGAGGTGGTCGCCCAGCTGCGCGACGGCATGACGATCGGGATCGGCGGATGGGGACCGCGGCGCAAGCCGATGGCCCTGGTCCGCGCGATCCTGCGCTCGGACCTCACGGACCTCACGATCGTCAGCTACGGCGGCGCCGACGTCGGACTGCTGGTGCGCGCCGGCAAGGTGCGCACGCTGGTCTACGCCTTCGTCTCCCTCGACACCGTGCCGCTGGAGCCCAACTTCCAGCGCGCCCGCCAGGGCAAGGAGATCGCGGAGGTCGTCGAGCTCGACGAGGGCATGTTCCAGACCGGGCTGCGCGCCGCCGCGCAACGGCTGCCGTTCCTGCCGATGCGCGCCGGGCTCGGCTCCGACGTGCTGGTCAACAACCCGCACCTCACGACCGTCACCAGTCCCTACCCCGACGCCGACGGCGTGCACGAGGAGCTCGTCGCGATGCCGGCGCTGCACCTCGACGTCGCCCTGGTCCACCTGAACCGGGCCGACAAGCACGGCAACGCGACGTACCTGGGGCCGGACCCGTACTTCGACGACCTCTTCTGCATGGCCGCCGACAAGGCGTACGTGTCGGTCGAGCAGATCACCGACACCGCCGGACTGACCGTCGACACCCCGGTCCAGCGTCTGCTGCTGAGCCGGATGATGGTCAGCGGTGTCGTCGAGACGCCGAACGGCGCGCACTTCACCACGTGCACCCCCGACTACGAGCGCGACGAGTTGTTCCAGCAGGCCTACGTCGCCGCGGCGTCCGGCTCCGACGAGGAGTGGGCCGCGTTCGAGCAGCGCTTCCTCGCCGGTGACGAGGACGCCTACCAGGCCGCCGTGCAGGCCTTCGCCCAGGAGGAGGAGAAGTGAACGAGTCTTCCCGCGCCGAGGTCTGCGCCGCAGCCATCGCCGACGCGTTCCGTGACGACGGCGAGATCTTCGCCAGCCCGATGGGCATGCTGCCGATGCTCGGGGTCCGGCTGGCCAAGCTGACCTCGAACCCCGAGCTGGTCATCTCCGACTCCGAGTCGCTGTTCCTGGCCGGGGTGCCCCCGCTCTTCGCCCCGGGCGACGTGGTCGAGGGCTGGATCCCCTTCCCGAAGGTCTTCGACGTGGTCGCCCACGGCAAGCGGCACGTGATGATGGGCGCCACCCAGGTCGACCGGCACGGCAACCAGAACATCTCGGCCATCGGCGACTTCGCGCAGCCGACGCGCCAGCTCCTCGGTGTGCGCGGCGCGCCGGGCAACACGGTGAACAACCGGACGTCGTACTGGGTGCCCAAGCACTCGCCCCGGGTCTTCGTCGAGCAGGTCGACATCGTCTCCGGCGTCGGGCCGAGGAACGCGAAGGCGGCCGGTGCCGGAGCGTCGAAGTACAACGACATCCACCGCATCGTCACCAACCTCGCCGTCTTCGACGTCAAGGGCGCCGGTGACACGGTGCGCCTGCTCTCGGTGCACCCGGGCGTCACCGTCGAGGAGGTGCGCGAGGCCACCGGCTTCGCGCTGGAGATCGACGCCGACGTGCCCGAGACCCGCTCCCCCACGACCGAGGAGCTCACCCTGATCCGCGAGGTCATCGACCCCAGGACCCTGCGCGACCGCGAGGTCAGGCCTGCGCCGGTCACCGCTGGGCACCACAGGGGAGGCGTCGTGATCGCGCAGCAGCTGCGCACGGCGCTGACCGAGCTGGTCGGCGTGCGCCACCCCGTCGTGCAGACCGGCATGGGCTGGGTCGCGGGGCCGCGCCTGGTCTGCGGCACCGCCAACGCCGGCGGCCTGGGCATCCTGGCCAGCGCCACGATGACCTACGACGAGCTCGAGAGGGCGATCGTCGAGGTCAAGGGCCGCACCGACCAGCCCTTCGGCGTCAACCTGCGCGCCGACGCGGGCGACGCCGCCGACCGCTGCGACCTGCTGATCCGGCACGGCGTCAAGGTGGCCTCCTTCGCGCTGGCGCCCACGCAGGACCTGATCAAGAAGCTCAAGGACCACGGCATCGTGGTGATGCCGTCGGTCGGGCTGCCCCGGCATGCCGAGAAGGTGGCCTCCTGGGGCGCCGACGCGGTGATGATCCAGGGCGGCGAGGGCGGCGGGCACACCGGCTCGGTGCCCACCACCCTGCTGCTGCCCAGCGTGCTCGACGCGGTCGACATCCCCGTCGTCGCGGCCGGCGGCTTCTTCGACGGTCGCGGTCTGGCGGCCGCGCTGGGCTACGGCGCGGCCGGCATCGGGATGGGCACGCGCTTCCTGCTGACTGCCGACAGCGCGGTGCCGCAGGCGGTCAAGGAGCTCTACCTCTCCCACGACGTCAACGGCACCGTGGTCACCGCCAAGGTCGACGGGATGCCGCACCGGATGCTGCGCACCCCGCTGGTGGAGGAGATCGAGGAGACCAGCGCCGTCAAGCGCCTGGCCCCCACGGTGCGCCGCACCCTGGAGTTCAAGCGCACCAGCGGCATGTCGTGGCTCGACCTGGCCAAGGACGGGCGCGCCATGAAGAGGACACAGGGCCGCACGCTGGCCCAGATGACGCTGGCCGCCAACACCCCGACGATGCTCAAGGCCGGCCTCGTCGACGGCGACACCTCCGCGGGCGTGCTCGCCTCCGGCCAGGTCGTCGGCGTCCTCGACGACCTGCCGACCTGCGAGGAGCTCGTCGACCGCGTCGTCACCGAGGCGGCCGCCTGCCTGCGCCGCACCTCCGCCCTCCTCACCTGACTCGGCCCCTATCTCACCCTGACCCGGCCCGCATCTCGCGCTGACCCGGCCCATACTTCGCCTCGAGTCGGCCCGGATCGTCGGGCCGACTCGGCGTGGGCCCGGGTCCGTGCGCGCGATCTCTTGCACAGGCCGCAGACGCAGGCGCACCCTGTGGGGGGAGTCTCCGACCGGCGCAGGAGGCAGCCGTGGACCGCACCCGATCCCGCCAGGAGCTGGACCCCGACGAGCGCTGGGCGGAGATCGCCGCCGCCCGACACGCCCTGGCCGCGACGCTGGCCGACCTCACTCCCGACGAGTGGGAGCACGAGTCGCTGTGCAGCGAGTGGCGGGTCAAGGACGTGGCCGCGCACGTAGCCATGACGCCGGTCGGCGAGCCGACCGCCTGGGAGATGGTGACCGGGCTGATCCGGGCGCGCGGCGAACTGTGGGGCTTCGGGAGAGACGTCGCCATCGCCTGGGCGCAACGCCCCACCGCCGAGATCGTCCGGACGCTGCACACGGGCGCGACGTCACGGTCCGTTCCGCTCGGGACGAACGCGGCGAACCTGCTGCTCGACGTGCTGGTGCACAGCCAGGACATCGCGGTACCCCTGGGGCGGGTCCACCCGGTGCCTCCCCGGGCCGGGCTCGCCGCCCTGCACCGGGCGTGGCGGATGGGGTGGCCCTTCCACGCCCGCAAGCGGCTGGCCGGGATCTCGCTGGTCGCCAGCGACGCTGACGTGGTGCTCGGCTCGGGCCCTTCGGTCGAGGCTCCACTGGGCTCGCTGCTGCTGCTCACGACCGCGCGCGACCCGGCCTCGGTGCCTCATCTCTCCGGCCCCGGCGTGGCCCTGCTGCCCCGCCGACTCGGCGGTGGATTCGGGGCGGGTCGACGCGACATTCAGGCCGGGTCGGCGCGAGATTCGGGCCGGGTCAGAGGCGCTCGATGATGGTGACGTTGGCCTGGCCGCCGCCCTCGCACATCGTCTGCAGCGCGTAGCGGCCGCCGGTGCGCTCGAGCTCGCTGAGCATGGTGGTCATCAGCCGGGCGCCGGTGGCGCCGATGGGGTGGCCCAGGGCGATGCCGCCGCCGTTGACGTTGACCTTGTTCGTGCGGCGCACCGGTCTCCTTCATCCAGGCCAGCACGACCGAGGCGAACGCCTCGTTGCACTCGAAGAGATCGATGTCGTCGATCGTCAGGCCGGTCCGCGCCAGGGCGTGCTCGGTGGCGCGGATCGGTCCGGTGAGCATCCACACCGGGTCGTCGCCGCGCACCGACAGGTGGTGCACCCGGGCACGGGGCGTCAGCGAGTGCTCGGCCACGGCGGCCTCGGAGGCCAGCAGCAGCGCCGCCGAGCCGTCGCAGATCTGCGAGGCCACCGCCGCGGTGATCCGCCCGCCCGGAGCCAGCGGCTCGAGCCCGGCCATCTTCTCCAGCGAGGTCTCGCGGGGGCACTGGTCGGTGTCGACGACCGTGCCGTCGGGCAGCGTGACCGGCTCGATCTCGTCCTCGAACCGGCCCTCGGCGATGGCGGCGCGGGCCCGCTCGTGCGAGGCCAGCGCGAAGCGCTCCATCTCCTCGCGGCTGATGTCCCACTTCTCGGCGATCATCTCGGCCGAGCGGAACTGGCTGACCTCCTGGTCGCCGTACCGCGCCTGCCAGCCGGGACTCTCGGCGAAGGGGGTGGAGAAGCCGTAGTGCTGGCCGGCCAGCATCGCCGCCGAGATCGGGATCGCCGACATGTTCTGCACGCCGCCGGCGACCACCAGGTCCTGGGTGCCCGACATGACGCCCTGCGCCGCGAAGTGCACGGCCTGCTGCGACGATCCGCACTGGCGGTCGATGGTCACGCCGGGCACGTGGTCGGGCAGGCCCGCGACCAGCCAGGCGGTGCGGGCCACGTCGCCGGCCTGCGAGCCGATGGTGTCGCAGCAGCCGAGGACGACGTCGTCCACGGCGCCCGCGTCGATGCCCGTACGCCGCACCAGCGCGGCGATCGAGTGCGCGGCCAGGTCGGCGGAGTGCACGCCGGCCAGGGCTCCCCCGCGCTTGCCGACCGGGGTGCGGACGGCGTCGATGATGTAGGACTCGGGCATGTCAGGTCCTTTCGCGGGGGGACGGCGGCTGCGGGTCGGTGGAGATCCCGTCGAGCAGGATGGTGAGGTACTGGTCGGCGATCTCGACGTGGCTGTGCCGGCCACCGGGGCGGTACCACTTGACCGCCACCCAGACCGTGTCGCGGATGAACCGGTAGGTCAGCTCGATGTCGAGGTCGTGGCGCAGCGCACCGCTCCGCACCCCCTCGGTGAGCAGGCTGACCCACACCTCGCGCGACTGCGCGTTGCGCTCGGCGAGGTAGCCGAAGCGCTCGAAGCCACCGAGGTAGCCGGCGTCGTTCTGGAAGATCGCCACCTCGTGCGGGTGCTGGTCGATCGCCTCGAAGGAGAGCCGCACGGCCCGGTCGATCTTGGTGCGCGCGTCGACGTCGCTGGCCAGCACCGCGTCGTACGCCGCGAAGAGCTCCTCCTGGAAGGTCGAGAGGATCTCGTCGACCATCGACTCCTTGGAGTCGAAGTGGTGGTAGAGGCTGCCCGAGAGGATGCCGGAGGCCTCGGCGATGTCGCGGACGGTGGTGTTCTTGAAGCCCCTCTCGGCGAAGAGGCCCGCGGCGATGCCCAGCAGCTCGCTACGTCGGGTGGGTGCGGTGGGCGCGGCGCTCGCGGACGGCTCGGTGCTCATGGACCCAGTCTCCTAGGCCTGCTGGCTGCTGACCGCGACGACCTCGCCGGTCATGTACGAGGCGTAGTCGCTGGCCAGGAAGACCATGACGTTGGCGACCTCCCACGGCTCGGCGGCGCGACCGAAGGCCTCGCGCTGCTTCAGCTCGTGCAGCAGCTCGTCGGAGGTGACCTTCGCCAGGAACGGGTGCATCGCCAGGCTCGGCGAGACGGCGTTGACGCGGATGCCGTGCGGGGCCAGGTCGACCGCCGAGCAGCGGGTCAGCGCCATCACCCCGGCCTTCGCCGCGGCGTAGTGGGCCTGGCCCTCCTGGGCGCGCCAGCCGATGACGGAGGCGTTGTTGACGATGACGCCCTTGCGGCCGGCGGCCACCATCCGCTGCCCCGCGGCCCGCACGCAGCGGAAGGTGCCGGTCAGGGTGATGTCGAGGACCCGGCTCCACTGCTCGTCGGTCATCTCGAGCACCGACGCGGTGCCGCCGAGACCGGCGTTGTTGATCATCACGTCGACGCCGCCGAGCTCGTCGGCGACGTCGAGCAGCGCGGTGACCTGCGCCTCGTCGGTGACGTCGCAGACGAGCTGGCGCACCCGGTCGGCGCCGAACTCGGCGGCCAACGCCTCCTCGGCCTCGGCCAGGCGACGCGCGTGGGTGTCGCTGAAGACGACGGCCTCGGCGCCCTCCTCGAGGACGCGGCGCACGACCGCGGCACCGATGCCGGCACCGGCCGCCGCGGTGACCACCACGACCTTCCCGGCCAGCAGGTCGTGACCGGGCACGTAGTCGGGGACGGGCTGCTCGGGGCGTTCGGCGGTCATCGGGCTCCCTGGTTCGTGGGTCGGGGTTCGCGGGGCAGGCCGAGCACCCGCTCGGCGAGGATGGTGCGCTGCACCTCGTCGCTGCCGCCGTAGATCGTGTCGGCACGCGAGAAGAGGAAGAGCCGCTGGTGCGGGTCGAGGTCGTACGCCGCTCCACGCGCGGTCAGCCCGTCGGCGCCGGCGACCTGCATCGCGAGCTCGCCGAGCCGGCGGTGCCACCCGCCCCACACCAGCTTGGCGATCGAGGCGGCGCCGCCGCCGGCGGCGGAGTCGGAGCCGGCGGTGACCGCGGAGAGCCCGCGCAGCGCGTTGACCCGCATCACCTCGAGCTCGACGCTGGCCCGGGCGATGCGGTCGCGCACCACGGGGTCGTCGTAGGAGCCGTTGGCGCGGGCGCGCTCGACCACGGTCTCGAGCTCGCGGGCGAAGCCGACCTGCTGGCCGAGCGTGGAGACCCCGCGCTCGAAGCCGAGCAGGCCCATCGCCACGCCCCAGCCCTGGCCGGGATCGCCGACCACCATGCTCGCGTCGGTGCGGGCACCGGTGAAGAAGACCTCGTTGAACTCCGAGCCGCCGGTGATCTGCTCGATCGGGCGCACCTCGACGCCCTCCTGGTCGAGCGGCACCATCAGGAAGGACAGCCCCTGGTGGCGCTGCGATCCGGGCTCGGTGCGGGCGATGACGAAGCACCACTGGGACAGGTGCGCCAGCGACGTCCAGACCTTCTGCCCGTCGACGACCCACTGGTCTCCCTCGGGACCGGGCTCCAGACGGGCCCTGGTCTGCACGGCCGCGAGGTCGGAGCCGGCCCCGGGCTCGGAGTAGCCCTGGCACCACAGCTCCTCGACCGCGACGATCGGCGGCAGGAAGCGCTGCTGCTGCTCCTCGGTGCCGAAGGCGATCAGGGTGGGGCCGAGCAGCTCCTCGCCGAGGTGGTTCACGCGGGCGGGCGCGTCGGCGCGGGCGTACTCCTCGTGGAAGATCACCTGCTGCATCAGGCTGAGCCCGCGACCCCCGTGCTCCTCGGGCCAGCCGAGGGCGGTCCAGCCGTGCTGGGCGAGGTGGCGGTTCCACGCCAGGCGCTCGTCGTGGGCCTCGTGGTCGCGGCCCGGGCCGCCCAGGCCCTTGAGCGCCGCGAAGTCGCCGGTCAGGTGGTCGCCGAGCCACTCGCGCACCTCGGCGCGGAACGACTCCTCCTCGGCGGAGTAGGTCAGGTCCATGGTGTTCCTCTCGACTGGCAGGCGCTACGCTAGCCTACCAAGCACTTGTTTGGTTCAATGAGGAGCGCATCCGGTGACCCACCCCGAGACCGTGCCCGCCGCCCTGCGCGCCGCGGCGCGGGCCCACGCCGAGCGACCCGCCGTGGTCGACGGCGACACGGCCCTCACCTTCGCCGAGCTGCACGAGGCGGTGCGCGCCGCAGCCCGCGGCTACCTCGCCCTGGGCCTCGACCCGGTGACCGGGTCTGCGTGTGGGCACCCAACAGCTGGCGGTGGGTCGTCGCCGGGCTGGCCGTCACGTACGCCGGCGGCGTGCTGGTCCCGGTCAACACCCGCTACAAGGGCGAGGAGGTCGCCGACATCGTCGAGCGCGCCCATGCCCGGCTCTGCGTGGTCGCCGACGGCTTCCTGGGCCGCAGCCAGCTCGACGAGCTGCGCTGCGCGGCCGCCGATCGCGCCACGGGCACGAGCACGAGCGGCGGCGGGCGCTGCCCGGCCTCCCCGACGTCTCAGCCGTGGTCACCATCGGCGGCGAGGCGGCCGCGGGCCCCGGCCTGACGTCGTACGACGACCTGGCCGGCGTCGGCGCGCAGGTCAGCGACGTCGACCTCGACGCCCGTGTTGCGGGTCTTCGCTCCGACGCCATCGCCGACATCCTCTTCACCTCCGGCACCACCGGACGCTCCAAGGGCGTGCTGACCACGCACGAGCAGACGCTGGCGGCCGCCCGGGTGTGGACGCGGACCTGCCGGGTCACCGAGCAGGACCGCTACCTGGTGATCAGCCCGTTCTTCCACTCCTACGGCTACAAGGTCGGCATCGTCGCCAGCCTGCTCAGCGGCTGCGCGCTCTATCCGGTGGCCGCCTTCGACGCCGAGGCGGCGCTGGCGCTGATCGAGGCCGAGCGCCTCACGATCGTCCCGGGCGCCCCGACGATCTTCCACTCGATGCTGGAGTCGCCGGCCTTCGCGACCACCGACACCTCGTCGCTGCGCCTGGCCAACATGGGCTCGGCCAGCATCCCGCCGCGACTGATCGAGCGGATGCTCAGCGAGCTCTCGTTCGAGCTGGTGATCCCCGCCTTCGGCATGACCGAGTGCGTGGTCGCCACGATGTGCCGCCCGGGTGATCCCGACGAGGCCATCGCGACCTCCAACGGCCGCGTCGTCGACGGTCTGGAGATGCGGGTCGTGGACCCGGCCACCGGCGAGGTCTGCGAGGCGGGCGCCGCCGGCGAGATCCAGCTCCGCGGGCCGATGGTGATGCGGGGCTACCTCGACGACCCCGCGGCGACGGCCGAGGCGATCGACGCCGACGGCTGGCTGCGCACCGGCGACGTCGGCACCGTCGACGCCGACGGCAACATGCGCATCACCGACCGGCTCAAGGACATGTACGTCTCCGGGGGCTTCAACGTCTACCCCGCCGAGGTCGAGGCCGCCCTGGCCCGCCTCGACGGCGTGGTCGAGGCCGCCGTCGTCGGTGTCCCGGACGAGCGGATGGGCGAGGTCGGCAAGGCGTTCGTCATCCAGCGCGAGGGCGCCGGCCTGTCCCCGGAGCAGGTGGTCGCCTTCCTGCGCGAGCGGATCGCCAACTTCAAGGTGCCGCGCCACGTCGAGCTGGTCCCCGACCTGCCCCGCAACGCGTCGAACAAGGTGCTCAAGCCCGAGCTGCGGGCCCGGGCGACCACGGAGGACGACTGATGGACCTGACGCTCAGCCCCGACGAGCTGGCCTTCCGGGCCGAGGCACGGGAGTGGTTGGCCGCGAACGTGCCCAGCACCCCGCTGCCCTCGATGGACACCGAGGCCGGCTTCCGCGCCCACCAGGAGTGGGAGGCCCGGCTCGCCGAGGCGCGCTGGTCGGTGGTCTCGTGGCCCGAGGAGTTCCACGGGCGCGACGCCTCGCTGGTGGAGTGGGTGGTCTTCGAGGAGGAGTACTACCGCGCCGGCGCGCCCGGCCGGGTCTCCCAGAACGGGATCTTCCTGCTCGCCCCGATCATCTTCGACCACGGCACCCCCGAGCAGCAGGAGCGCTTCCTGCCCTCCATGGCCACCGGCGAGCAGGTCTGGGCACAGGCGTGGTCGGAGCCCGGGGCCGGCTCCGACCTGGCGTCGCTGTCGTCGACCGCGCGCCGTGACGAAGCCCGTGGCGGGTGGGTCCTCACCGGCCAGAAGACCTGGTCCTCGCGCGCGGCGTACGCCGACTGGGGCTTCGGGCTGTTCCGCTCCGACCCCGAGGCGCAGCGGCACGCGGGGCTGACCTACTTCCTCTTCCCGCTGGACGCCGCGGGCGTCACGGTGCGCCCGATCGCCCAGCTCGACGGCGAGCCGGGCTTCGCGGAGATCTTCTTCGAGGACGTCTTCGTGCCCGACACCGACGTGCTCGGCGCCCCCGGGCGACGGCTGGCGGGTGGCGATGAGCACCGCCGGCAACGAGCGCGGCCTCTCGCTGCGCTCCCCCGGCCGCTTCTGCGCCGCCGCCGACCGGCTCGTCGACCTGTGGCGCGAGCACGGCGAGGCGGTGCCCTCGGCAGGGCACGGCGTCGTCGACGCCTGGGTCCGGGCCCAGGCCTACCGCCTCTACACCTGGGGCACCGTGACCCGGCTCGCCGGCGGCGGCGAGATGGGCGCCGCCGGGTCGGTCAACAAGGTCTTCTGGTCCGAGCTCGACATCGCGCTGCACGAGACGGCGCTCGACCTGCTCGGCCCCGGGTCCGAGGTCGACTCCCGGTGGCTGGACGGCTACCTCTTCTCGTTGTCGGGGCCGATCTACGCCGGCACCAACGAGATCCAGCGCAACATCGTCGCCGAGCGCATCCTCGGTCTGCCGCGCGAGCCGAAGGGAGCCGGTCGATGAGGTTCGTCCCCACCTCCGAGCAGGAGGACTTCGTGTCCTCCCTGGACCGGCTGCTGGCCGGTGCCGACAGCGTCGGCGCCGCCCGCTCGTGGGCCGAGGGCGACCACGCCGCGGGTCTGACCCTGTGGCGCCGCCTGGCCGAGCAGGGCGTGCATGCGCTGCTGGTGCCCGAGGAGCACGGCGGCATGGGTGCGAGCCCGGTCGAGATGGTGCTCGCCCTCGAGGCGCTGGGTCGCCACGCCGTGCCCGGCCCCTGGGTCGAGTCCGTGGCGTTCCTCCCCGTGCTGCTGGGGTCGGGCCCCGTCGTGGAGGCGCTCGCCGAGGGTGCCGTCGGCACCGTCGCCGCCGCCCCGCACGTGCCCTACGCCCTCGACGCGGACCTCGCCGACCACGCGTACGCCGTCGTCGACGGCTCGCTGCACGTCGCGGAGGTCGGCGAGCAGCACACCTCGGTGGACGCGACCCGTCGGCTGTTCACGCTCACCCCCGGCAGCACCCAGGACGCCGCCGGCGACCTCGGTCGCGCCTTCGACACCGCGGTGCTGGCGACCGCGGCCCAGCTGCTCGGCGCCGGCGAGCGGATCCTCGCCGACTCCGTCACCTACGTGAAGCAACGCAAGCAGTTCGGCCGGGAGATCGGCTCCTACCAGGCGATCAAGCACCAGCTCGCCGACGTGCGGATCGCCCTCGACTTCGCGCGACCGCTGGTCCAGGGCGCGGCGCTCGCCGAGGCGGACACCTTCCGCCGCGACGTCTCGGCCGCCAAGCTCGCCGCCGGGGACGCGGCGTACCTCGCGGCCCGGGTGGGCCTGCAGGTGCACGGCGCGATCGGCTACACCCTCGAGCTCGACCTCAGCCTGTGGGTCACCAAGGTCCGCGCGCTGGTCGCCGCCTGGGGCACCACCGCGTTCCACCGCGACCGGGTGCTGGCCGCCCTCGTGGTCGAGCAGGAGGGACGGGGCTGATGGAGTTCGCCCTGAGCGAGGAGCAGGCCGAGCTGGCCTCGACCCTGCGCGCGCTGCTGGCCAGGCGGGCCGACAGCGCGGCCGTCCGGGCCGCCACGGAGTCCGACGACGGCTTCGACCGGAGTCTGTGGGAGCTGCTGTGCGAGCAGGTCGGGGTCGCCGCGCTGGCGGTGCCCGAGCTGTACGACGGCGCCGGCTTCTCGACGTTCGAGACGTGCGTGGTGCTCGAGGAGCTGGGGCGCTCGCTGGCCCCGTCGCCGCTGCTGGCCACGCTGGTGGTCTCCGAGGCGCTGCTCGGCGCCGGTGACGCCGACGCCTGCGCCCGGCTGCTGCCGCGCGTGGCCGCGGGCGAGGTGGCCACGCTGGCGTGGGCAGGGCTGACCGGGCCGAGCCGGCCCGAACCGGTGCACGCCGACGGCTGCCGGCTCAGCGGCACGACCGGGCCGGTGCTCCTCGGCGACGTCGCCGAGGTGCTCCTGGTCGTGGCCCGCACCGCCGACGGGGTCGCGCTCTTCGAGGTCGACCCCTCCGCCGCGGGCCTGACCCGCACCCGCACACCCGCCATGGACACCACCCTGCGTCTGGCCACCCTCGAGCTCGACGACGTCGAGGCGACGCCGGTGGTCGGTGACGCGGGCACCGCCCTGGCCCGGGCCCACCTGGTCGGCACCGTCGCGGTCGCGGCGCTGCAGGTCGGCGGCGCCCAGCGCGGGCTCGACATGACGGTGGCCTACACCAAGGAACGCGTGCAGTTCGGGCGGCCGATCGGCTCCTTCCAGGCACTCAAGCACCGGATGGCCGACATGCTGGTGCTCGTCGAGACGGCCCGTTCGATCGCCTGGGCGGCGGCGTACGCCGTCTCCGTCGGCGGCGACGACGCCGCACGGCTGGCGGCGAGCGCGGGCTCGTGGTGCTCCGACGCGCTGGAGCAGGTGGCGGGCGAGACCGTGCAGATGCACGGTGGCATCGCGATCACCTGGGAGCACGACGCCCAGATGGTCTTCAAGCGCGCCCACGCCCTGGGCCAGCTCTTCGGCCAGGCCCACGAGCACCGGCGCACCCTCCTGGCCTGAGCCGCCCCGCGGGAGTTTTATCGGCCGGCCGATGAACCTGGCGCCGGGACGATGAAGTTTCATCGTCCCGGCGCGAGCCCTGTCGGCCGGCCGATGAAACTCTCCGGCGGGCCATGGCCCCAGGGGCGGAGGAACGAGCCGCTACTCGGCCATGGGGATGCGTACCCCCCGCTCGTCGGCCACCTCGGCGGCGCGGTCGTAGCCGGCGTCGACATGGCGGATGACGCCCATGGCGGGGTCGTTGGTCAGCACCCGCTCGATCTTCTGCGCGGCCAGGTCGGTGCCGTCGGCGACGCACACCTGCCCGGCGTGGATGGAACGGCCCATGCCGACGCCGCCGCCGTGGTGGATCGAGACCCAGGTGGCGCCGGAGGCGGTGTTGACCAGGGCGTTGAGCAGCGCCCAGTCGGCGATCGCGTCGGAGCCGTCGAGCATCGCCTCGGTCTCGCGGTAGGGCGAGGCGACCGAGCCGCAGTCGAGGTGGTCGCGCCCGATCACGACGGGCGCCGTGAGCTCGCCGGAGGCGACCATCTCGTTGAACTTCAGCCCCGCGCGGTGCCGATCGCCGTAGCCCAGCCAGCAGATCCGCGCCGGCAGGCCCTGGAAGGAGACCCGCTCACCGGCCATCGTGATCCACTTGTGCAGCCGCTCGTACTCGGGCTTCTCGTGGGCCGGGAAGAGCTCGAGGATGGCGCGGTCGGTGGCAGCGATGTCGGCGGGGTCGCCCGAGAGCGCCGCCCAGCGGAAGGGGCCCTTGCCCTCGCAGAAGAGCGGGCGGATGTAGGCGGGCACGAAGCCGGGGAACGCGAACGCCCGGTCGTAGCCGCCCTTGCGGGCCTCGTCGCGGATCGAGTTGCCGTAGTCGAAGACCTCGGCGCCGGCGTCCTGGAAGCCCACCATCGCCCGCACGTGCGCGGCCATCGAGGCCTGCGCGGCCTTGGTGAAGCCGGCCGGGTCCGCGGTGCGCTCGCGCTCCCAGTCCTCGAAGGCCACCCCGGCGGGCAGGTAGTAGAGCGGGTCGTGCGCGGAGGTCTGGTCGGTGACGACGTCGATCGGGGCGTCCCGCTCGAGGAGCTCGGGCAGCACCTCGGCGGCGTTGCCGAGCACCCCGATCGAGAGCGGGCGGCGCTCGTCGCGCGCGGCGACCGCGAGCTCGAGGGCGTGGTCCAGGGAGTCGGCGCGCACGTCGAGGTAGCGGTGCTCGATGCGCCGCTCGATGCGGGCCGGGTCGCACTCGACGCAGATCGCGACCCCGTCGTTCATGGTCACCGCGAGCGGCTGCGCCCCACCCATCCCGCCGAGGCCGGCGGTGAGGGTGATGGTGCCGGCCAGGGTCCCCGAGAACCGCTTGTCGGCGACGGCGGCGAAGGTCTCGAAGGTGCCCTGCAGGATGCCCTGGGTGCCGATGTAGATCCACGACCCGGCGGTCATCTGGCCGTACATCGTCAGCCCGAGGTCCTCGAGCCGGCGGAACTCCTCCCAGTTCGCCCAGTCGCCGACCAGGTTGGAGTTGGCGATCAGCACCCGCGGCGCCCACTCGTGGGTGCGCATCACGCCGACGGGCTTGCCCGACTGCACCAGCAGCGTCTCGTCGTCGCCCAGGCCGCGCAGGCTGCGCACGAGGGCGTCGTACGCCGCCCAGCTGCGCGCCGCCTTGCCGGTGCCGCCGTAGACGACGAGGTCCTCGGGGCGCTCGGCGTTGGCCGGGTCGAGGTTGTTCATCAGCATCCGCAGCGGTGCCTCGGTCTGCCACGAGCGGGCCGAGAGCTCGGTGCCGGTGGCGGCGTGGATGGGCAGGCGGGGGTTGGCGGCGCTCATGCGAGGGCTCCGATCTGGTGCTCGACGGCGGTCAGGACGGCTCCGGAGGCGACCAGGCCGACGGCGGTCTCGATCTCCGGGGACAGGTGGCGGTCGGGGCCGGGGCCCTCGACCCCGGCCTCGCGCAGCAGCGCGACGACGGCGGCGGTGGCCGGGCGAGGGAGCCAGCGGGGCGCGCAGGTCGAGGGCGCGGGCGGCGGTGAGGACCTCGATCGCCACCACCCGGGTCAGCCCGTCGACGGCGCGGCGCAGCTTGCGCGCGGCAGACCATCCCATCGAGACGTGGTCCTCCTGCATGGCGCTGCTGGGGATGGAGTCGACCGAGGCCGGCGCGGCCAGGCGCTTCATCTCCGAGACGACGGCCGCCTGGGTGTACTGCGCGATCATCAGACCGGAGTCGACGCCGGGGTCGTGGGCCAGGAACGGCGGCAGCCCGTGGTTGCGGGCCTTGTCGAGGAAGCGGTCGGTGCGTCGCTCGCTGATGGAGGCGACGTCGGCGGCGACGATGGCCAGGAAGTCGAGAGCGTAGGCGACCGGCGCCCCGTGGAAGTTGCCGTTGGACTCCACCCGCCCGTGCTGTCCGTCGTCGTCGGCCAGCACCACGGGGTTGTCGACGGCGCTGGCCAGCTCGCGCGAGGCGACGAGGTCGCAGTGCTCGAGGGTGTCGCGGGCGGCGCCGTGCACCTGCGGCGAGCAGCGCAGCGAGTAGGCGTCCTGCACCCGGTGGCACTCGGGCCCGCGGTGCGAGGCGACCACCGCCGAGCCCTCGAGCAGGCGCACCAGGTTGGCGGCCGAGGCGGCCTGCCCGGGGTGCGGGCGCAGCGCCTGCAGGTCGGCTGCGAAGACCCGGTCGGTGCCGAGCTGGCCCTCGACCGACATCGCCGCCGCCACGTCGGCGGTGCGCAGCAGCACCCGCAGGTCGGCGATGGCCATCAGCAGCATCGCCAGCATCCCGTCGGTGCCGTTGATCAGCGCGAGCCCCTCCTTGGCGGCCAGCTCGACCGGGCGCAGACCCGCGGCGGCCAGCGCGTCGGCGGCCGGCACCAGCGCGCCGGTGGCGTCGCGCACCGTCCCCTCACCGATCAGCGCGAGCGCGCAGTGCGAGAGCGGTGCGAGGTCGCCGGAGCAGCCGAGCGAGCCGTGCTCGTGCACGACCGGGGTGATCCGGTGGGTGAGCAGGTCGGCGAGCAGCTGCGCGGTCTCGAGGCGGATGCCGGTGTGCCCGGTGGCCAGCGTCGACAGCCGCAGCAGCATCAGCCCGCGGGTCACCTCGGGCTCGACCTCGGGCCCGGAGCCCGCGGCGTGCGAGCGCACCAGCGAGCGCTGCAGCTGGGCACGCAGCTCGGTGGGGATGTGCCGGGTGGCCAGCGCCCCGAAGCCGGTCGAGATCCCGTACGCCGGCGTGGGGGCCGCCGCGAGCTCCTCGACGACGGCGCGGCCACGCCCGATCGCGGCGACGGCGTCGTCACCGAGCCGGACGCCACCACCGTGGCGGGCCACCGCCAGCAGCTGTCCAGGAGTGACCGGGCCGACCCCGAGGACGGTGGTGGCGGGTGCGGTGCGCGCGTGGCTCTCGTGCAGGTGCATGTCCCCATGCTCCGACCGCGCGCAGCCGCGCGCCATGGTCGCGGCCGACCCGTCGTCTCGGATCTGAGACTCGCCGACCGGACGGGTGGCGCCGTTTCGGCTCTCGGTACCGCGGGTACCTGTGCGCGCACCGACCCGAGAGGAGACCCATGTCCTCCAGCACGCCCCCCACCCCCGCCGTCGGCCCGGCACCCGCGGGAGGCCGGGCGGAGCCGCCGAGCACCACCGCGCCCGGACTTCTCCTGGGCGCCGGCCTCGGCGGCTTCGTCGACGGCATCCTGATCCACCAGGTCCTGCAGTGGCACCACATGCTGACCTCGACCGACACCGACAACATCGGGGTGCCCTACTACCCCGACACCACGGTGCACGGCCTCGAGATCAACACGCTGTGGGACGGCTTCTTCCACACCGCCACCTGGCTGCTCGTCCTGAGCGGTCTGGCCCTGCTGTACACCCGGGTCCAGCACTCGCGCGGGCGCGTGTGGACCTCGCGCGCCCTGTGGGGCTGGGTGCTGGCCGGGTGGGGCCTGTTCAACCTCGTCGAGGGCGTCGTCGACCACCACCTGCTCGGCATCCACCACGTGCGCAGCGGACCGCACCAGACCTGGTGGGACCTGGGCTTCCTGGCGCTCGGCGCACTGCTGCTCCTCGGCGGCTGGTTGCTGCAGCGCGGCGCGCGGCTCCACGACGACCCATGACCGGCCCGGTCGTGCAGCTGCTGGGCTGGGCGCCTCTGCTGCTGGCCGGCCTGGCCGGGACGGGCTACGCCTGGGCCGCGACGCTCGAGCGGGAGCGACGCGGCTGGCCGGCGCGGCGTACGGCCTCCTTCCTGGCCGGCACCACCTTGGTCGTCCTCGCCCTGTCGCCGGACGTCGATGCCTGGGCCGGGCGCGACTTCGCCGGCCACGCCGCCCAGCACCTCCTGCTGGCGATGCTGGCCCCGCTCCTCCTCGTGCTCGGGGCGCCCACGACGCTGCTGCTGCGCCGGATGCCGCACCGCCACGCGCGGCGCCTGGGGCGGCTGCTGCACGGCCCGGTGGGGCGGGTGCTGGCGCACCCGGTGCCGGCACTGGTGCTCAGCAGCGGCGGGCTGGTGGTGCTCTACCTGACCCCGCTCTACGAGCTGAGCACCCGCCACGACCTGGTGCACGCCCTGGTGCACGTGCACCTGCTCGCCGCCGGACTGCTCTTCACCTGGGCGATCGCGGGGCCGGACCCCGCCGCGGGGCGGGCCTCGGTACGGGCCCGGCTGGTCGCGCTGGGCGTCGCGGTGGCCGTGCACGCCACGGTCTCGCAGCTGCTGCACGCGGGGGTGCTGGTGCAGGTCGACGAGCCGGTGCAGGAGATGCGGGCGGCCGGGTCGTTGATGTACTTCGGCGGCGACACCATCGAGCTGCTGCTCGCCGTCGCGCTCCTGGCCACGTGGCGCCCGGCCGCACGGCGGGTCCGAGCCGTGTGACGAGGGTGGCGCGACTCGCCGCAGCCAGGAGCACTCGGGCGTCCCGGACGTGAGACGCCCGCAGACCCGTGCCCTCGGCCCGCGGCCCTGCTAGTCCTCGCGCTCGCCCCCGTCGAGGTCCTCGAACGGCTCGAGCGCGTTGCCCACGGTGCGGGGGTCGAGCTCGGTCTGGCTGCGGTACGCCGCCCGCCCGAGCATGTTGCTGGCCACCGACGACACGACCAGCGCGGCGCCGATGGCCAGGGCTGCCTTGACCGCGTCGAGCACGGTGAGGTCGCCGGCGGACAGGTCGTGCACCACAGCGCCGACGATGACGAGGGGCAGACCGGCGCCGGTGGCCGGGCTGAGGTTGTTGACCCGGCTGATGGCGTCGCGCGAGCGCAGCATGCCGAGGGCCGTGACGAGGAAGAACAGCGAGCCCAGCAGCATCAGCAGACCGGCCACCACGGAGCCCACGTCGGCCGCGCTCATCGCTCGCCCCTGGTGAGCATCCGGGCGAACGCCGCCGTGGCCAGGATGCCGCAGAGCGCCGCGAGCAGGGCCACGTCGTACAGGACGGGGATGGAACCGAGCACACCGACCAGCACGAACACGGCAGTGGCGCAGAAGAACAGCAGGTCGCCGACGACCGCGCGGCTCGCGTCGTCGGGTCCGCGCAGGATCTGCACGGAGCCCAGGGCCGAGGCGACGACGACCACGACGATGGCGGCCACGACGAGCACGGTCATCGCCTGCCCCCTCCGCGGGTGGCGGCCAGCACGTGGTCACGCATCCCGACGAGATCGGCGTGCACGGCGTCCTCGTCGGCCCCGAAGAGCGCCTGCACGAAGGCCGCGGGCGGCTGCGCGCCGTCCGCCGGGGAGACACCGAGCACCAGCGTGCCCGGGGTGATGGTGATCGAGCTGGTCAGCAACGTGACCTCCAGGTCGGTGAGGTCGTCGAGCGGGAGCTTGACGATCCTGGGTCGCTGGGTGGAGCCGGGGGTGCCCACGTCGGCGGCCAGGCGCAGCACGGAGAGGGTCAGCTGCCAGACCAGCCAGGGGGCGTAGCCCACGACGAGGCGCAGGAGGGTCACGACGCGGTCACCGCCTCGACGTACGCCGTGACGTCGAGCAGCCCGTCGGCCGCCTGCAGGCACAGCTCCCACACCGGCCCCGGCACCACGAAGAGCCCGAGCGAGACCAGCAGCAGCGCGCCGGCCGGGGCCAGGGTCCGCGTCTGCATCCGGGTGTCGGCGTCGACAGGTGGCAGATCGGTGTGGCCCTTGCCGCGCGAGGGGGACTCCTCCAGCGGCGGCCCCCAGAAGACGTCGGTCCACAGCGCCGACATCGACAGCAGGGTGCCGACGCTGGCGATCACCACGGCGCCGAGCACCAGCCAGATCCAGGCGCCGTCCAGGTCGGCGGCGGCGCGGGCGATGCCGACCTTGGCGAAGAACCCCGACGAGGGCGGGAACCCGATCAGCGACATCATCCCGAGCGCGACGACGACCGCCAGCAGCGGCTCGCGGCGCATCAGGCCGGAGAGCCCGACGAACTGGTGGCTGAGGTAGGCGCGCTCGATGGCACCCGAGCTCAGCAGCAGCGAGCCCATCACCAGGATGTGGTGGACCATGTAGAACAGCCCGGCGGCGAGCCCGAGCTGGGTGCCGATCGCCAGCCCGAGGAGGATGTAGCCCACGCCGGCGACCATCTGCCAGGCCAGGCTGCGCCGGATCATCCGCTCGCCGAGGGAGCCGTAGGCGCCGACGAGCATGGTCACGCCGACCAGCACCAGCAGCGGCACCATCCACGAGGCGGCGCCGTCGAGCACGGTCTGGTGGATGCGGAAGATCGCGTAGATCGCGACCTTGGTGTGCAGCGCGGAGAAGAGCGCCATCACTGCGGCCGACGTGGCGGGGTAGGCCCGCGGGAGCCAGCCGTGCAGCGGGACGACCCCGGCCTTGACGGCCAGTGCGAGCAGCACCACTCCCACCGCCAGCTGGAAGCGCGGGTCATCGGCGTCCACGTCGGTGAGGACCGCCATGTTCACCGAGCCGGCGACGCCGTACACCAGTCCCACGCCGATGAGCAGGATCGTCGAGGTCACCAGGTTGACCACGACGAAGAGCCGGCCGATGCCGAGCCGTCGCCAGGTGCCGGTCATCGCGATCAGCGCGTACGACGGCAGCAGCATCACCTCGATGAACACGAACAGGTTGAAGATGTCCCCGGTCATGAGCGCGCCGTTGACGCCGGCGGACAGCATCATCACCAGGGTCGGGAAGAAGCGCAGCCGCGCCTCCCCCGTGAGCAGCGCGAAGACGATGCAGGCCGTGGTCGTCAGGCCGGTGACGGTGATCATCACGGCGGTGAGGGTGTCGGAGACCAGGGGGATGGCGATCCCGGGGACGAACCCTCCGATGCTGGTCGCCAGCACCGGGGTCTCCGCGTGCTCGACGAGCAGGGCGGCACCGCCGGCGGTGGTCACCACCGGGGCGAGCACGAGCAGTACCCGCGCGATGCTCCCGGGGACGAGCACGCCGAGAGCGGCGCCCAGCAGGGGCACCACGACGAGCAGCGGGAGGAGGGAGCCGGTCATGCGTGGTGGTCCTCTCCGGTGTCGGGGACGTGCCGGGTGTCGTCGTCGTGGCCGATCCGGGCGAGCGCGAGCATGAAGACGGTGACGGCGAGGGTGATGACGATGGCGGTGAGCACGAAGGCCATCGGCAGCGGGTCACCCGCGTCGGCCGGGTCCCCCGTCCCGGTCAGTGGCTCGCCCCGCCAGGCGGAGACGCCGGAGGCGAGCAGGACCAGGTTCGCCCCGTGCGAGAGCAGGGTGATCCCGAAGACGATGCGTACCAGGCCCGGCTGGCAGAGCAGGTAGACGCCGCCGGCGACCAGGAACCCGATGGTGATCGGCAGGACGGTCACCCGATCCCCTCCTTGGTCGTCGTGGTGGACGGCGAGCCGGCGGCGCCCTCCTGGACGGCGGGTCCCTCGCTGGCTGGCTCCGCGGCGGAGACGTCCGGTGGTGCGGCGCCGAGCCGGTCGAAGGCCACCATCACCAGGCCGAGCACCGCGGCGTAGACCCCGACGTCGAAGATCAGCGAGGTGCTGAGCTTGGTGCCGGCGAGCGTGCCGTAGAGCGGCTGCAGGAACGAGGAGTCGGCGTACCCCAGCAGCCCGCTGGCCAGGGCGGTCAGGACGCCGCCGCCGATCAGTGCGACGTGCAGGCGCGCCGGGCCGACCGCCCGGTCCTCGGGGCGGGACAGGTAGACCTGGGCCACCGCCACCGAGGCGACCAGCGCCGCGATGAAGCCGCCGCCGGGGGCGTTGTGGCCGCGCCAGAAGATGACCGCGGAGAGCACGAGCAGCACGGGCCCGACCACGCGGAGCAGCAGCTGCAGCGCGCGCAGGTTGCTCTGCGCGTCGAGCAGCGCCGCCCGGGCCTGGGGGTCCCGCAGCCTCGCGACGGGGCGCAGCGGGATCCGGTCGCACCGCTCGGCCCAGCCGGGCGGGTCGAGGGTCCGCGAGGGGATGGTCGCCAGGACGGCGATGATGGCGACCCCGGCCAGGCCGAGGACGGCCAGCTCGCCCAGGGTGTCCAGGGCCCGGAACTCCACGAGGATGACGTTGACCAGGTTGTCGCCACCGGTCTCCTCCGTGCCCTCGGAGAGGTAGTACTCGGCCGGGCCGGAGCGCTCCCGGCGCCCGGTGAGCAGCCAGGTGGCCAGCCCCGCGGCGACGCCGAGGCCCGCGGCCAGCACGAGGGGGGCACCACCCCGTCGGCGCGGCCGAGCGCCCGAAGCGACGCGGGAGCTGGCGCAGCACCAGCATGATGACCACCACGGTCAACACCTCGACCATCAGCTGGGTCAGGCCGACGTCGGGCGCGCCGAGTGCGAACAGCTGGACGGTGACGGCGATCCCCACGCCGCCGAGGGAGACCGTCGCGGCGACCCGGGAGTCGGGCCAGGCACGTGGCCGACGACACCGAGCGCGATGAGGGCGAGCAGCCCGACGTCGATCGGGCGCCAGAGGTCGGGCTGGGTAGCGGGCACGTCGCCGCCGGCGAGGACGGCCACGCTGCCGACCCCGAGGAGGAGCGTCAGCACGACGAGCGGGGGCACCACGTGCCGACGCGGGTGGTCGGCGGCGACGGTCCAACGGATCCTGCCGCCCACGCGTGCCGCGCCGGCGAAGATGCGCTCGAGCGCGTCGGCGCCGGTGCCGGGCAGCAGGTCGTCGTCGAGCACCCGATAGAGGGTCCGGCGCTGCGTCATCAGCACCGCACCGAGCGTGATCGCGGCCGCGGTGACGAAGAGCTCCGGGGCCAGGCCGTGCCACAGCTTCAGCTCGTACGCCGACTCCCCGCCCATCGCCTGGACGGCGCGCTCGACAGGGACGTCGAGGACCCAGACGGCGAGCCCGAGCGGCAGCCCGGCCCAGATCGGTGCCGCGGCGGGCAGGAACAGCCCGGCGCCGGGCTCGTGACAGGTCTTGGCCCGCTTCCCGTCGACGAACCCCCCGAGCACGATCTTGGCGCTGTAGGCGAAGGTCAGCACCGACCCGAGCCCGGCCGCGACCAGGGCGAGCACCCCGACCCAGGCGGGACCGGGGGCCTCCAGCATCGATCCGAGGATCGTCTCCTTGCTCACGAAGCCGAGCAGCGGCGGGATGCCGGCCATGCCCGCCGTGCCGATGACGACGGTCGCGAAGCTCCACGGCATGTCGTGACGCAGCGCGGGCAGGCGCCGGATGTCGCGGGTGCCGGCGGCGTGGTCGATGACGCCGACCATCATGAACAGCCCGGACTTGAACAGCGCGTGCGCGATCGTGTGGATCACCGCGGCGGTCAGCGCCTTCTCGGTGCCGACGCCGATGGCCGCGGTGATCAGCCCCAGCTGGCTGACCGTCGAGTAGGCCATCAGCCGCTTCAGGTCGTGCTGCTGGAAGGCGAAGAGCGCCGCCATCGCCGCGGTGAACAGGCCCACGCTGATCAGCAGCGCGTTCCACACCGGGACGTCGGAGAACGCCTCGGAGAAGCGCAGCATCAGGTAGATGCCGGCCTTGACCACCGCGGCCGCGTGCAGGTAGGCGCTCACCGGGGTGGCCGCGGCCATCGCGTCGGGCAGCCAGGGGTGGAAGGGGAACTGCGCGGCCTTGGTGAACCCGGCGACGGCGACCAGGACGGCGACGACGGCGGTGAACCCGGGGCGCTCGGACCACACGTCGGAGGCCAGCGCCTGCGAGAGCGACGTCGTACCGGTGGCGACGATCATCAGCACGACGGCCAGCAGCAGCGTGAGCCCCCCGAAGAAGGTCATGAACAGCGTGCGGGCCGACGCCGACTCCGCCCCGGAGCCGGACCGGGCGATCAGCAGGAAGGAGGCCAGGGAGGTGATCTCCCAGCACGCGAACAGCAGGACCAGGTCGTCGGCCAGGACCAGGCCGACCATGCCGAGCGCGAAGACGGTCATCCACAGGTAGAAGCCGAGCTGGCGCCCCTCCCCCAGGTACTCCACGGAGTAGACGAAGACCGCCGCCCCGATCACCAGGGCGATCATCACGAAGACCAGCCCGAGCCCGTCCATGCGCAGCGCCAGGTCGACGTCGAGCGCGGGCAGCCACGCGAGGGTCTGCGTGACCTCGCGACCGTCCAGCACCTCGCGCGCGGACGGGACCATCGCGGCGGCGAGGGCGAGGAATCCGATCGCCAGCGGCCAGCCTGCTCGGCGTCCCAGCGCGCCGGTCAGTGGGACCACGAGGACGGGCACCACCGCGAGGGCGGCGAGCAGCCACATCAACGTCATCGCAGACCCTTCGTCGGCCGGGCGGGGGTGTCTCCGCACGAGTCGAGCCGGCCCGGCACTGAGCAGGAGCGTTGCTCGTCGGACGGCTGAGCCTAGCAATCGCCCGGGTGCCGGCTCGCAGCGGTGCGGACGGCACGTCCATGCGGATGGACGTCTCGGCGGGGCCGAGGACGTCCGCCCCGTCACCCCGGAGACGGCTGGCCCAGCCCCGCCTCGACCTGGCGGTGGGCCGCGGGACGCCGGCTGCCGGGTGGGACATGACGAGAGTCCCGTCGCAGACCCGGTCCGGGGGGCTGGACGGGCAGGTTCTTGATCTCCGAGCCGTGGGCCGTGACGGCGTAGATGACCAGGGCGCCGATCAGGTGAGCCCAGCTCCAGGTGTCGTGGCTGACCGAGACCACGAGGTCCTGGTGCCGGGCGACGAAGCAGGTCCCGTTGAACGGTGCCACCACGCCGGCGAGGACCTGGAAGGTGCCCAGCAACGCCATCATCGCTGCACCGAGGACGACCCAGCCGACCCATGCCGTCCGGTCGGTCACCGGATCACTGCCTCGTCGCCGCACCGTCGGAGCGACCCGACGGCCCTCCCGGTCAGGGTCTGGGTGCCTGCTCGGCGCTGTGGGGCGCGGGTGCGCCCGTCACCTCGAGCTCCCGCACTGCGGGTCCGGGCGCCGGTGCCGGCGCTGCGGGAGCCGGCGCCCCCTGCTCGGGGGGCATCGCGGGCCGTACGGGCGGGGCGCTGAGGAACTCGATCACGGCGAGCACCAGCACGACGGCGACGGCGGTCCACACCACGGTCCAGGCGGTGGGCTGGGTCCAGAACATGAGGACGAGCCCGGCGATCAGCAAGGTGGCGACCTGGAGCACGCGCCGCTGCGCGAAGACCCAGGCGCCGAACCGGCCGGTGTCCCAGCCGGCGTGCTCGGCGCCACCGCGGGCCGAGCCCACCGACCGCTCGAACGTGGCGCGCGTCCTCACGGCCGCACGCGACGGTCCGGCGAGGAAGGCGGCGAGCGCGACGACGAGGGCTGCCACGCCGAGCGCACGCAGCGCGGTCCGCAGGAAGCGCACCAGGGTGTCGAAGACACCGCCGGCAGCCTCGGCGCTCAGGATGTCGGCCGGGGTGGTCTCGACGTAGTACACCCGGACGAGGGTCAACGCGACGCCGAGGACGACCATCGCGCCGGCGAGGCCCAGCGCCCCCTTCACCAGCGCGCGGCGGCGGTCCCTGGCGAGCACCACGCCGACGACGAAGATCACGAGCGTGACGATCGGCAGCCACACCCCGAGCAGGAGGAGCGTGCTGTAGAAGGTCTGGGCCCGCGTGATCGCCTCGGACTCGGCGAGGACGAAGCTCCGGTCGACGTCGGGGATGTTGGCGGCCAGCTCGAAGCCGCGCTCCACCAGCCGGTCCTGGACGGCCGCGACGATGGGACCGATGTTGAGGGTGATCTGGTCGCCCTGGGCGCTCACGGCGCCACCTTCGTTCCCCTCGAGCAGCAGGACGAGCTGGTCGTGGGAGACGCGGTTCACCTCCGCCCACAGGTCGGCGAACTCCGAGCTGGCGAAGAAGACCTCGACCTGGTCGCGCGTGAAGCCCTCGACACCGTTGGTGAGCGGCTCCGACAGGGACGGCAGCAGGGTGGCGACGCGCGGAGGCACGTTCGGCTGGTCCGCGATGGCCTCCAGCGCCTCGGTCGTGAAGCCCTCGACGTCCAGGTTCTCGAAGACCGCCGCCGTCACCTCGTCGGCCAGTGCGTCCTGCACGGCCGGATCCTCGATCACCGGCGCCACCGTCTCGACGTACTGGTCGGTGTCCGAGATCTGGTTGCTGGCCCACACCGAGGCCACCGACAGCGGTGCGAGCACGCAGGCCACGAGGATCAGCGCCGCGGACGCCACGGCCCATCCGGCCGAGGACCTCCCCTGCTTCGGCCCCGGGCCGGCTTCCGCCGCCTGCTGCGCTTCCAGCTCGGCGACTCGCGCTCGCAGGAGCTCGACCTCAGACACGTTGTTCATAACGACGCCACCCCTTCACGGGTGAGCTGGTCAGGACTCCTCCACCATGGGTCCACCTGGCCGCCGGTGCCTCATCCGCGCCGGGTGACTGCAGACTCGCCGCTGGAGCGCGACCGCGACCGCGTGGGGCAACCATCGCGTGCGGTGGAGCAGCCCACCACCGTCCACCCACGAGGCGTGCTCATCGAGGACGACGCCGGCGAGGAAGGTCATCTCGTTGAAGGAGCCGGTGACGTTCCTTCCAGCTGGCCCCGTTGTCGCCCCAGACGGACAAGGTCAGCGTGTTGTCCAGGTCGCCGCTGACGGCTCTGCGTGGTGAGCGCCTGCACCGGCGTGCGGGCGGGTCTCGTGGCACGTGCGTGCGTTGCTCATCGACGCCGGCCGCGGCGGTCCTCGCGGCGGTCCTCGCGGCGGTCGCTGCGACGGTTGACGCCGTGCGCGACGACCGCGACCGTGCCGACCGTGGCCGCTGTCCTGGCGACGGGTGCGGGGCCGATCACTCCCCCGCGGCGGGCCCTTCGTGCTGCCATCGGCATGTCAGCTCTCCTCTCCGTCGTCGAGGGACTCGTCCTCGTCCTGCTCGATCACGGCCAGCAGGGCCTGGATCGGGATCCGTCCGCTCGCCACGAGCTGTCCCCCGGCGTGGCGCACGGCCGACCCGAACGGCGCGGCCCAGGTGTTCTCCCACACCAGCAGCGCGGCGCTGCTGCCGGGCTCGACGGCCTCGGCGGCGGCGTACACGTCCTCCTCGCTCAGCAGGTCGGCCAACGCGGTCTCGTACGCCCTGAGCTCGCCGATCTCACTGTCGTCGAGGTCGCTCATCTCGTGGATGTCGACCGAGCCGTCCTCGTTCTTCCTGATCAGGAGCAGGTCCAGGACGCGCACGATGCCGCGCTCGGTCAGGTCCAGCAGAGCCGGTGCGATCTCGCCGTTGAACCTGCTTCCCGGGAACTCCAACACGATCCAGTCGACCGGTCCGAGCTCGTCGAGCTGGGAGACGTCGGTCGTCATGGTGTCGGTCATGCCACCACCTCCTTGGGGTGCCCGAGCGGTCGAGCGACCAGCCGCGGGGTCTCCATCGTGGGTCGGGCGGCTCGGCCGGGCATCACCCGCCGTTGGTGAGGCGTCAGGGTCCGGCAGCCGTGACGGCTCATCCGTGGCGGGCGATGTGGCCGGGCGGCGACCGGAGCAGGGTGAGCAGCCACGGGCCTGGCACCAGGCCCGGTGGACCGCTCGTCGACCCCGGGCCCTCGCGGGCACGGACCCGCCGGCGAGCTTCGATCGGAGGAGCGCAATGGATTCGATAACCGGTGACTTCTGGGAAGTCCTCCTGTGGAGCTTCTGGTTCTTCTTCTGGATCTCCGCGGTGATGGTGTGGTTCCGCTGCCTGTTCGACGTGTTCGGAGACCGAGACCTCAGCGGGTGGGCCAAGCTCGCATGGGTGGTCGTGCTGACCCTCCTGCCCTGGCTCGGCGCGCTGATCTACCTCATCGCCCGGGGTCGGAGCATGGCGGACCGGCAGCAGGCCTCGCTGTCCGAGCAGCAGGCGGCGCAGGAGAAGTACATCCAGCAGGTGGCGAGCCAGCCCGCCACACCGGCCAGCCAGATCGCCGACGCCAAGGCCCTGCTCGACTCCGGACAGATCGAGCAGAGCGAGTACGAGGCCCTCAAGGCCAAGGCCCTGGCCTGACTGGGTGTCTCCTCTTCGGCATCGACTGCGCCGGTCAGCCCGGACCGCACCGTCTGGGCACTGCTGGAGCCGGTGTTCAACGCGCCAGGGAAGCGGGGACCCAAGCATGCGCCGGACCTGCGCGCGGTGGTGGACGCGATGCTGTACGTCTCCCACACCGGCTGCCAGTGGCGGTTCCTGCCCGAGTCGTTCGGGCCTTGGACGCGGGTGACCGTGCTGCACGCGGCGGCCCGGGAGACTGACGGCCGCGCCGAGGCGACGCCGTCGATGGTGGTCATCGACACCCATCTTGCGCGCGGGGCGTCCAACGGAGGGTTCACGTTCCACGACCGCGGCGGCCCCTATGGCCGCACGAAGGGCGCCAAGCGCGTGGCGGTCGACGTGACCGCCTCGAGCTGCGCCGCGCACGGACGGCCCGGCCGCGCCCGGCGACCCGCGAAGTCGTTCGAGAACACCACCACCTCCGCGACCGGCTGGCTCCAGGTCGCCTGCATCGCCACGACCCTGCGCCACCTGTCACGTGCTCGGGCTCGACGGCGCGCAAGGTGTCGGGAGCGAGATCATGCGTCTTCTGCCCCCGACAGGAGTCGTACCGCGAACTCGTTCCCTGCGACCACGTGCTCGACGAGCTCACGGACAGATACCTCGCAGTTCGTGGGTTGGGTATCGCCACCATCAGCGCGCTCGGCTCTCGGAGGCTTACCCGGCCGAGAAATGGGACACATCCAGTGAGACGACGCTCCGGCTGCCGTTTCATCGCGGCAGCCGGAGTCAGTCACCCAGCAGCTTGGCCTTCTGCGCGGCGAACTCCTGCTCCGTGAGGATCCCCTGGTCCCGGAGCTCGCCCAGCTCCTTCAGCTGACTGAGCAGCTCGGTCGTCGACGTGGCTGCGGGGGCCCGCGGCGCGGTGGGTTCCTGCTGCGGCGCAGCCTGCTGGTAGGCCCCCTCCCCCTCCACGGCCGTCTCCGCGTCACGCTCCGCGAACCTCGCGGCCTGGCGCCGCTGGACGCGGCCGCTGACCGCTGTCGCGGTGCCTGCGACCACGGCGGTACGGGCTACTCCTCGGATCAGTCCGGGCATCGTGTCCTCCTGGGCGGTGTGGGTCTGGTCGGGTGGGTCCGGTCGTGCTGTTCCGACCGGTGGGTCTGGTCAGGTGCTCTGGTCGGTGCAGTGGTCATCGACTCTCCTCGATGGCTGCGGGACGAACTGATGACCCGGTATGACCCGGTCAGGCCACGGTGATGTCGCGGCCGTGCATCGTGACGGCCCAGATGACGAAGAAGCTGAACGCGATGAGGGTCAGGCTCCAGATCGGGTAGTACGGCATCCACAGGAAGTTCACCAGGATGGCCAGGGAGGCGAGCACGACCGCGACCACGCGCGCCCAGGTGGCTCCCTGGAACAGTGCGACGCCGGCCCCCGCCACGACCAGTCCCAGGATCAGGTGGATCCAGCCCCAGCTGGTGACGTCGAGCTCGAAGATGTACTCCGACCCGACGACGTAGAAGTTGTCGTTGGCCAGGGCGACCAAGCCCTGGAGGGCTCCCATGAACCCGGTCAGGAACATGATCACGCCAGCGAAGACGGTCACGCCCACCGCGCCGCCGCTGTAGCTGTCCGGTTCTGTGGTCCGGCTCGGTGTCGATGTGGACATCGCACACTCCCCTCCCTGAGGCGCCGCGCGGACTGCGCAGAGCCCTCTGCCGTGTGGTGGTCCTGGCTCATTCTCCCGTCCGTCCCGGTACGGGTCCCTCATCCCGCGTGGATGATCCCTGGCCGGGGCACCAGACAGGCCCGAGCTCATCCGCGAGAGGGGATGCGCCCTCACGCCGTGGGTCGCCACAGTGACGGTGACCGGTGACGTGGCGCCCTGGGGCTGCCGGAGGGGAGGACCGACGGTCATGGCCGAGACAGGCACGCGCCCACGCACGCCCGGCGCGGAGGCGCCGGACCGGCGGATCCGTGTCGGCGACCTCGGTCGACTGGTGGCCACCTGGGTCTTCGCGACCATCGCGCTCGCCGTCACCGGCGCCCTGCTCCCCGGTGTGTCCGCCACGAGCCTCTGGTCGTACGCCGCCGTGGCCGCCGTGGCCGGCGCCGTCGGTCTCGTGCTCCGTCCCTTCCTCGTCGAGGTGTCGGCCCGGGTCGGCTGGCTCGCGGTCGTGCTGCTCGCACTGGTGGGTCAGGCGATGATCATGTACGTCGCGATCCTCCTGGTCCCGGGTGTCGACGCCACCGGCCCGGCTGCTCTCGCAGCCACCTGGATCAGCGCCTTCGTCGCCACCGCGGTCGCCTGGGCCGCCACGGCCGGCACCGAGGAGGGCCTCGTCGGCTCCCTGGCCCGGCGCGGCAGGCGACCGCAGCCGGTGGCCGACCCCGACGTCGACGGGGTGCTGTTCGTGCAGCTGGACGGCGTGCCCTTCCCGGTGCTGAGCTGGGCACTGCAGTCAGGTGCGCTGCCGACCCTTCGCCGTTGGCTGTCCTCCGGTGACTACCAGCTACGGCCGTGGACACCTCAGCTGCCGTGCACGACCCCCGCCAGCCAGCTGGGCATCCTGCACGGCACCGTCGCCGGCATCCCGGCCTTCCGGTGGTACGACCGGGAGCTCGGCCGCATCCTGGTCGCCAACCGGCCCGCGGACGCGCGGGTCATCGAGGACCGCGCGAGCACCGGCCACGGCCTGCTCCACGAGGACGGGGTCTCCATCTCGAACCTGTTCACCGGCGATGCCGACCGCTCGCTGATGACGATGAGCCGCGTCGGCCTCGGGCGTGGCACGACCCAGACCCGGCGCGCGTTCGCGTGGTTCGTCTCGACTCCCAACGGCTTCATGCGCAGCGTGAGCCGCACGATGGCCGAGATCCTCAAGGAGCGCTGGCAGGCCCGGCGCCAGGTCAAGCGCGACCTCGACCCTCGGGTGCACCGCGGCTGGACGTTCGCCCTCCTGCGCGGCGTCACCAACGCGCTCCTGCGCGACCTCAACACCGCCCTCGTGGTGGAGGAGATGCGGCGGGGGACGAAGTGCATCTACGTCGACTACGTGGACTACGACGAGATCGCCCACCATGCCGGGATGTTCCGCCCGGAGTCGCTGGGGGCCCTGGACGGTCTCGACACGACCCTGGGAGTGCTCACGAGGCTCTCCGCGACGGCGCCCCGCAGGTATCGCCTCGTCGCCCTGTCCGACCACGGGCAGTCCCAGGGCACCACGTTCGCCGACCGCTACGGCCAGACGCTCGCCGCGCTGTGCTCGTCGTTGATGGACACGGGTGTGCAGTCCGTCGACGCGTCGGTGGAGGGGTTGGGGCGCGCCGAATCCCTCGCCGGTGACATCGGCACGGACGGGTTGAGCGGCAAGGTGGCGACCCGGGCGGACCAGAAGCTGGTCGAGGCCCAGCGGGCCGCCGCCCCCTCCGACGGCGGCGAGGAGGAACCCGTGGTCGTGCTCGGCTCGGGCAACCTCGGGCTCCTCTACGTCCGAGGTGAGCGGCGATGGACGCTGGACCAGCTCGACCGGGCCTGGCCCGGCCTGGTCCCGGGTCTGGCGGCTCATCCCGGCATCGCGTTCGTCGGCGGCCTGGACGTCGAGGGGGTGGCGTGGGCCATCGGCCCGGAGGGTCGTCACGACCTCGCCACGGGTCAGGTGCAGGGGACCGACCCGCTCGCTCCCTTCGGTCCCCACGCGGCGCGCGTGCTCCACCGGGCACTGGCGATGCCCGAGGCGCCGGACCTCTACGTCAACAGCTGCATGGACCCCCTCACCCACGACGTCGCGGCCTTCGAGGGCCTGGTGGGCTCGCACGGCGGTCTCGGGGGCTGGCAGGACGACGCCGTCCTCCTCGCACCGACCGACCTGATGACCGACGTCCCGGAGCAGATCGAAGGGGCCGACGAGCTCCACCAGGTCCTCGTCGGCATGCTGAGGGCCAGCGGCCAGCGTGGCGGGGAGGACTCGACGGGTGGAGCGTCGCCGGCAGGGGTCCCGCTCGGCGGAACGCCCTGAGCGCTCACGTGCCCGGCACTGAGCCGGAGGAGGACCCGGGTCGGAGTCGAGACCGGAGTGGGAGGGATCGGCAGGCTCAGGTGGTGCCCGACGGGCGCGGCTCGGCGTCCCTGTGCTCCTCGTCCCCGGGATCGGCGGATGGTCGGCCCGACACGATCGGAAGGGTCCACGCGGCGGCCGGGTCCGCCTCGATCAGCAGGGCTCGCATCAGCAGGCTCAGCGGGACCGCGAGCAGGGCACCGAGCGGGCCGAGCACCCAGGCCCAGAAGACCAGCGAGAGCATCGTGATGGTGGGGGTGAGCCCGACGGCGTCCCCGACGTACCTCGGCTGGATGACGGACTGGATCACGACGTTGATCACGCAGTAGACGGCGATCACGGCGATCATCAGGCCGGGTCCGCCCTCGAGCAATCCCAGGATCGCGGGCGGGATGAGGCCGATGACGAAGCCGATGTTGGGGATGAAGTTCGTGACGAAGGCCAGCACCGCCCACACGAAGGCTCCGGGCACGCCGAGCAGGTACAGCGCGACCCCGTCGATGACGGCGACGATCAGCCCGAACCCGGCGGAGACACCGAGGTAGGTGCGGGTCCCGTGCGCGAAGTTGTCGAGCGCGTCGACGAACTGCGGCCTGGCCGTCCGCACCTGGTCGAAGACCCGCTGGGTGGCGGAGGTGTCGAAGGCCATGAACAGCGCGACGGTGACGATGAAGAAGATGTTGGACAACAACCCCAGGACACCGCTGAAGATCTCCGTCGCGACGCCGACGACCTGGCCCGCGTCGAGGGCGCCGGACATCGCCTCCATCTGCTCCTCGCCCACCCCTTGCTGCTGGAGCCAGGCGCTCGCGTCGGCCACCGTGGCGTCGATCTCGGAGACGTACTCCGGGAGGATGGCCGCGAGCCGGCCGATGGAGAACACGACCGCGAGGGAGACCGACAGGATCAGCAGGTAGACCGAGACGACGGCGATCAGGGAGACCAGCCACTCGGGCAGCCCCCGCTTGACCATGCGGCGGCGCACCGGGTGCACCGTGATCGTGAGCACCGCGGCCAGGAACGTCGGCCCGATGATGGACGACGTGGCCCGCAGTCCTGCCAGGGTGATCGTGAGGCTCGCGGTGACCAGCAGCACCAGCACGATGCGCGGCAGCCTGGAGCGATCCCCGACGCTGCTGCCGGCATCGACCTGGTGCCGGGTGCCCCTCTTCATCGTGCGCCTCCATCCACCCGCGTCGCCTCGCCTGCGCTGGCGCATCCGTGGTCTCGCCCCTTCCTACGGTGCGACCCGCACAGGACGCCTCCCCCGGACCGGATGAGGCGTCCGGGGCGCCCTGTTCGCACACTGGGGCCAGATCGTCGACCGGGGAGTCGCGCGAGCACGGGAGGGAACCGACGTGGTCCCTGACCTGCCGTCCCTGCTCAGCCGCGTGGAGCACTCGTTCCTCGGACGGCTCACGAGGTCGTTCGCGGTCCTGCAGGGCTTCGACCGGGCCATGGTCATCGCCTCACAGGCGTTCACCACCCTCATCCCGCTGCTCATCATCGTGTCGGCGTTGCTGCCGCGGGGCGATCCCACCGCGGTCTCGGATGCGTTGATCGAGCGGCTGGGCCTGTCGGGCGACGCTGCCGAGGCGGTGCAGCAGATCTTCGGCGCGGGTGACGCGGGCAGCATCGGGGTCCTCAGCGCCGTGCTCCTGCTGTTCTCCAGCGTGTCCTTCACCCGGCGGCTGCAACGGATGTACCAGCAGGCGTGGCGGACCACCCCCGTGCGTGGCTTCCAGGCCTCGCGGAGCGCTGTGACGGGCCTGCTGGTGCTCGTCCTCGACATCACCCTGATGTACTTCCTGCGCAGGGAGGCCGACGACCTCGCGCGCGACTGGGTCGCGACGCTCACCATCTCGGTCGTCGCGAGCGCCCTGCTCTGGACGTTCATCCCCTGGTTGCTGCTCGACCGTCGCCTCGAGTGGCGGCGACTCCTGCTCGGCGGACTGCTGACCGGCGTCGCGGTCGCGGTGTACGGCTACGTCACCGCCCTGTACATGCCGATGCTCATCGAGGCGTACAGCGAGCGGTACGGCCTCTTCGGTGTGACGATCGCGCTGGTCGGCTGGCTGCTGTCCCTCACGTTCCTCGTGGTGACCGCCACCGTCGTCGCGGCGGAGGTGGACCGGGCACCGGAGGCCTGGGCACGCGCCCTGCAGTCGCGCCTGGGCCTGGAGCCCCGGCGGGACGAGGGGACCTCGAGGTCGCTGGACAGGGACACCTGACACGCGAGCCGCGGGCACCGGGAGGGTGCGCCCATCGTCCGCCACGGACGATGCCACCGGACGCCGACCGGTGTGTGCTGGGTGGCACTGATCCGGAAGAGGTTGGTCAGATGGCCAGACGCATGTACGAGATCCGGGCGAACGGCCTGGTCCCCACCGGGCCGCTCGAGGAAGAGCTGGGCGACATCGACATCGCGCAGCACGAGCGTCGCACGGTGCTGAGCGGCGAGTTCGTCGACCGCGCCGCGCTCGACGACTTCCTCGGCCTGCTCCGCTCCCACGGTCTGGAGATCATCGATGTCCGACGGCTGCCCCTCGCCGGCGCCGACGACGCAGGCGGAGGGCGAGGGATGAGCGCACCGACACCCGCGTCCCGGCCCGGGGACCCGGAGGGCACCCTCGCGGAACGGATGTCGGGCTACCGAGCCGTGCGCGAGGAGGTCGAGCGAGGCATCCTTCCCCTCGCCACCTCGCTGGACGGTGTCTCGTTCGAGTTCCAGGCCTCCCTCCACGGGTTGGAGCTCCGGCGCGGCGGCTACGTCGTCCTGGCGGGGGACGGCCACCGACGCCTCGGCCAGATCACCGACCTGGGCGCGGCGTCGGAGCGAGCCGCTCTCGCAGGGCCCGCGGACGGCGGGACGGATCTGCTCCTGCGTCTTGCCCGGGGGTCGGGGGTGCTCCTCGACACCGACGGGGGCAGCTTCCACGACGTCTCGGTCCGCGCCGCGCTTCCCCACGAGGTCGGCGCCTGGTGCGAGCGGACCCGGCCCGGCCGCGCCACCCTGACGGTGGGCACGCTGCTGCGTGCCCCCGGCGTCCCGGCCGCACTGGACAGCGGAGGGCTCGGCCGGCACACGTTCATGTGTGGGCAGTCCGGCTCCGGCAAGACCTACGCCCTGGGGCTCCTGCTCGAGCGGGTGCTCGCCGAGACCGACCTGCCGGTCCTGGTGCTCGACCCCAACTCCGACTACGTCGGGCTCGCCCGGGTCCGCGACGGGGCCGACCCGGCCCTCGCGGAGCGTTTCTCCCCCGTGGCCGACGACATCGCGGTGTGGGGGGACGGCCCGACCGCCGACCACCGGCTCCGGCTCCGCTTCTCCGACCTCGAACCGGCCGCCCAGGCGGCGGTGCTGGGGCTCGACCCCGTCCACGACCTCGACGAGTACGCCGTCCTCCAGGACCTGCTCCGCGAGCAGCAGCAGGGCCAGCCGTTGGTGACCGGCGTGGAGCAGCTGCTCGAGGTGGAGACCCCGGGAGCCCGCAGCCTCGGCCGCCGCGCGCTGAACCTGGGCGTGCTGGACTGGGACGTGTGGGACCCCCGGCTGCCCTCCATCGTGGACGACGTCCGTGATCCCGGCAGTCGCTGCACCGTCGTGGACCTCGGGTCCCTCGGCACGGTGCAGGAGCAGCGGCTCGTGTCCCAGGCCGTGCTCGCCACGCTGTGGCGGACGAGGGCCGCGCGTCGCCCTCGCCTGGTCGTGATCGACGAGGCGCACAACGTCTGCCCGGCCGCGCCGGGGAACCCCCTGTCGGCGTCGTCGACGGCGTCGGCGATCCAGATCGCCGCGGAGGGGCGGAAGTTCGGTCTCTACCTGCTGGCCTCCACCCAGCGCCCGCACAAGGTCCCGGAGGACCTGGTCTCCCAGTGCGACAACCTGCTGCTCATGCGGATGAACTCCCAGGCGGACCTGGCCGCGCTCGGGCGGATCTTCTCCTTCGTACCTCCCGGGCTGGTGGCGGGCGCGACGACCTTCGCGATGGGTCAGGCGCTGGTCGCAGGCAGGCTGATGCCTCAGCCGGCCTACGTGCAGATGGGCGAACGGGTCACCGAGGAGGGCGGCGCGGACATCCCCGCCTCGTGGGCCGCACCCCGGTGACGGCAACGGCTCCTGGGAGCACTCAGGAGCCTGCCCCGTGGCGGGGCTCCCCTGCGTCCGCCGGGGGGTCCGGCTCGGCCTCCACGGTGGGCGCGGGTGCCCTGTCCACCAGCACGCGGATCGCGGTCCCGAGGTAGATCAGGTTGAACAACATGTGCGTGGTCGTGATCAGCCGCGCCGTGGTCTCCACCGGATGGATGTCACCGAAGCCCACGGTCGCGACGAGGGTCACGGAGAAGTAGAGCGCGTCGACGCGGCCCTCGATGCCCGCGAACTGCCCCGGGTCCTGGACGGCCAGGGCGGCGTAGACGAGGGCGAAGAGCAGCACGAGGGCGTAGAGGGCCGACAGCAGGAACTGGATCCGCAGCCAGCTGCCCTCCTGACGACGGGCGCTCCTGCGGAGGTGGACCCGGAACAGCAGGACCAGGAGGCCGAGGGCGAGCACCGTCACGCCGAGGCGCCCGAGGGTCCACGGCCCGACGCTGTCGAAGCGCAGCGGGAGCATGAAGTAGGCGAGCGTGGACAGCAGGAGGGTGATCGTCGTGTGACCGAGCATGCGCACGAGCGGCTCGGCGCGCAGACCCTTCAGCATGCCCGCAGTCTCCCACGCGCGCCAGAGGACGACGCCTGACGACGCACGGGCCGGCACCCGGCGTTCGCTGCCGGCCGCGGGCCCGTGGTGTGCCTGGTGGCGCTGAGGGGATCCGACCCCCAGCCTGCCCGATCCGGTTCGGTTCGCTCAGCGATCAGTACCCCGTGCCCATCTTCGTCTGGTCGCGCTCGATCTGGTGGGCGCCGCCCTTCGCCTCGAGAGTCACGCACGCGTCGATGATGTCGCGGGTGAACCGTTCGACCTGCTCTCGGCTCATGGTCTCCTTGACCAACGCCCGCATGATCTTCACGTGCTCCGCATCGGGCGGAAGCGTGTACGCAGGCACCATCCAGCCCCTCTCGGCGGACAGCTGCCACGCGAGGTCCGACTCGTCGTACGACGCGTGCTCGCCCTTGAGCCGGAACGCCACCAGGGGCAGCTGCTCCTGGTCGTCACCGATCACCTCGAAGCGGCCACTCGCCCGCAGGTTGTCCGCGAGAGCCCGGGCGTTCTGCTGCATCTGCCTCATGACGTAGGAGTAGCCGTCGCGGCCGAGCCGGACGAAGTTGTAGTACTGCGCCAGCACCATGGAGGCGCCCGTGGAGAAGTTCAGCGTGAACGTGGCGTCGGTCTTGCCCAGGTAGTTCTCGTAGAAGACGAGGTCGTCGGCGAGGTCGGACTTGTCCCGGAACACCAGCCACCCGATGCCTGGGTAGACGAGGCCGTACTTGTGGCCGGACACGTTGATGGAGCGCACCTGTTCCAACCTGAAGTCCCAGGCGGTGTCGGGATAGAGGAACGGCCACACGAAAGCGCCGCTGGCACCGTCGACGTGCAGCGGGATGTCCAGGTGTCGCGTCGCCTTGACGTCGAGCAGCAGCCGGTTGATCCCCTCGATGTCGTCCATCTGGCCCGTGAACGTCGTGCCCAGGACCCCCACCACACCGATCGTGTTCTCGTCCAGGCGAGCCTCCACGTCAGCGGGGCCGATGATGTACTTGTCCTCCGCCAGCGGGACGATCCGAGGCTCGACGTCGAAGTAGCGACAGAACTTCTCCCAGACCACGTGGACGTCCCCACCGAAGACGAGGTTCGGCCGGTCCGCCGGCAGGCCGGCGGCTTCCCGGCGTTCCTTCCACTTCCACTTCAAGGACAGGGCTCCGAGCATGATGGCCTCGGAGGACCCCTGAGTTCGGCAGCCGGTCGTCTCGCCGGGTGCGTTGAACAGGTCTGCGAGCATCCGCACGCAGCGCTGCTCGATCTCCGCCGAGATGGGGTACTCCGCGTGGTCGATGAAGTTGCGGTGGAGGTTCTCGGCGATGATCCGCTGGGCCTCGGGCTCCATCCAGGTGGTGACGAAGGTTGCCAGGTTGCGCTGCGGATCTCCTTCCAGGGCGAGATCCTCGGCGACCAGGCGCATGGCCTCGGTGGGACTCATCCCGCTGGCGGGGAAGTGGGTCGAGGGGGCTGTCTCGGTCAGGAACCTGTTGCCGAAGAGGGCCGCTTCCTCTGGTTCAGTGAGCTGCGTCATGGGCGGAGAACCACCGTTCTTGTCGGAGTTGGTGTGTGGGCGGCTTGGAGGAACCCATCGACCATGAAGCAGACCGCCCCGGCGCAGGTCCCCCGGTTGACGAGCCCGAACACCGCGACCCGCGTCCGGCAAGCGGCAGCAGCGGCTCGATCAGCGGGAACGTTGTCGCGGGAACCGTGACGTCATACGTCGCGAGCCCTCCCGCCGGGGGCAGGTCCGGCATCGGCAGCACCCGGCGGGCGTGTCGATCGGGTGAGTGCGTCACGAGAGGGTCTCCGTCTCATGGTGTGGCTCTCGGGTCTGCAGCCACGATTGCCCAGGCAGCAACGAGGGGTCTCATCCCGCTCGGGTGAATTCGGTCCCCGGAACGGGGGCAGGCAGCGGCGGCAGGGTGGTGGACCTGCGACCACGGGCAGGCTCGGCCAGCGCAGAGCAGCTCGGGGGTCTCGTGGAGTCTGCACGCGAAGACCTCACAGTCCACGTGGCCGAGATCGCAGACCGCGGTTCACGCCCGACGCGGAACCCGCGCGGGTCGGAGCTCGGCCGACGGGCCGAGGTCGTGCCAGGTTGGTGGAGCTGAGGGGATTCGAACCCCTGACCTTCTCATTGCGAACGAGACGCGCTACCAACTGCGCCACAGCCCCATCGCGCCCGAAGACGCTCGAGAAACGCTAGCACCCGGCCCGGTGGGTGCCGAATCCGGACCCCTGGTGGGCTCGGTGGGCGGAGCGCCAGGGGCAGGCGCTCAGGTGCCGACCGCGCGCCCGTCGTCACCCTGGTCACGCCGGGCCCGGCGCTCCCGCTCGGCCTGGTCGCCCTCCCGGGCGAGCGCGGCGTCGATCTCGGTGCGTCCCGAGGTCCAGACCCCGGTGGAGTCGAGGTCGATGGTGCGCACCGTGCGGCGCGCGGCCGCCGGCTTCGTGACGTACGTCGGCAGGGTCATCGGCACGGGGTCCCAGCCGTCCGCCGGCGCCGCGACAGCCACCTGCGGCTGCACGACCGGCACCTCCTCGGTCTGCGGCCCCTCGTCGGCGGCGACGCCCTCGTCGGCCTCGGGAGCGTCCTCGGCGCGGGTCTCGGCCTCCGCGCCGTCGTCCTCCAGCGGCACGACGGGGATCCGCGCCAGCGGGCCGGCGAGACCGGTCTCGCGGCGCACCATCAGCCGGCAGGCCACCAGCCAGGCGACCAGGAGCGCACCCGGGATGCCCAGGTAGACCGGGCCCAGCAGGCCGGCGATGCTCAGCACGCCGACCGCTGCCAGGGCGCCCAGCAGCGCGACGAGCACGCGGCGGCGCCGGCGCGCGGCCCGGTTGGCCGCGGCCCGACGCTGGGCCGGGGTGCGCACCGGCGGCAGGGCGGAGGCGTCGACGGTGGCCGGGGCGGCCGGCCCAGGGGCCTCGCTGCCGACCGAGGCGCTGCTGGCCTTGGTGACCACCACCGGCGGCGCGGAGGCGCGCCCGGGGGTGACCACCAGGCGCGCCGAGCGGCGGGTCACCGGCTCGCGACGGGCCAGCACCCGCATGGTCTGGGAGAAGCGGTCGACCGAACGGCTGCGCACCACGTCGTCGTGGTGCTTGAGCGCCTTCGGGACCAGGTAGACGGCCCACGCCACGGCGAGGGCGACGAAGATCAGTGCGCTCAGGTCCACGGGCTCGACCCTAGGTTCGCTAGCGCACGATGGGGTGGATGTCCACCAGTGTGTCGCAAATTGCTGGTGTGACTCGTGGGGTTCAAGCGCCCGCGACGACGCCCACCAGTCCCCCGGCCGGCACGTCCTCGGCGGTGATGGCGTAGAGGCGGTGGTCGCGCCAGGCGCCGTCGATGTGCAGGTAGCGGGGGGCGTAGCCGACCTCGTGGGCGCCGAGCTTCTCGACGACCCGCAGCGAGTTGGAGTTCTCGGGGCGGATCGCGATCTCGACGCGGTGCAGGCCGAGCTCGGCGAAGGCGTGGTCGACGACCATCGCGACCGCCAGTGGGATGATCCCGCGCCCGGCGAAGCGCCGGTCGATCCAGTAGCCGACCGAGCCGAACTGGGCGGAGCCGCCGACGACGTTGTTGATCGTCACCTGCCCGGCGAACTCACCGTCGACCTCGACGACGAACGGGTACGTCGTGCCGTGGCGGGCCTGGCGGCGCATCCGCCACACCAGCGCCCGGAAGGTCGTGGGCCGCGGGTCGCCCCCGGGCGGGACGGTCGCGTCCCACGGCAGCAGCCACGCCGCGTTCTGCTGGCGCGCGCGGCGCCAGGCCTCGGCGTCGGAGACCCGCATCGGACGCAGCAGCACCTCGCCGTGGCGCAGCCGCACCGGCCACCTGCCTCGCGCAGCCGGCCGGGGACGGCTCAATGGTCGCTCCCGACGACCTGCTCCACGGCGTGCACCAGCACCGGCGCGAGCACCTCGAGTCCGTCCTTGACCCCACCCCGCGAACCCGGCAGGTTCACCACCAGGCAGGAACCGACGACCCCGGCGAGGCCTCGCGAGAGCATCGCGGTCGGCACCCCCTTGGCCAGGCCGTGGGCGCGGATCGCCTCAGCGATGCCGGGCACCTCCCGCTCCAGCAGCGCGCGGGTGGCCTCGGGGGTGCGGTCGGTGGGGGTCAGCCCGGTGCCGCCCGTGGTGAGCACCAGCCGGGCACCGGCCCCGACCGCGGCGGCGATCGCCTCGCGCACCGGGTCGCCGTCGGGCACCACGACCGGCTCGTCGACGACGAACCCCAGGCCGCGCAGGGCGGTGACGATCAGCGGGCCGGTGGTGTCGTCGTACACGCCGGCCGCCGCGCGGTTGGAGGCGACGACGACGCCGGCGAGCAGGCTCACGGGCGAGCCCAGTCGCCCGAGCGGCCGCCGCTCTTGGTCTCGACGCGCACGTCGGTGATGACGGCTGCCTTGTCGACGGCCTTGACCATGTCGACGACGGTCAGGGCAGCCACCGAGACGGCGGTCAGGGCCTCCATCTCGACGCCGGTGCGGTCGGTGGTGCGCACGGTCGCGGCGATCTCGACGGCGTCGTCGGCCACCGCGAGGTCGACCTCGACGCCCGAGAGCGCCAGCGGGTGGCACAGCGGCACCAGCGAGGGCGTCTGCTTGGCGCCCATGATCCCGGCCAGCCGGGCCACCGCGAGCGCGTCGCCCTTGGGCACGCCCTCGCCGCGCAGCAGCGCCACCACCTGCGCCGAGACCAGCACCCGGCCAGACGCCCGGGCGGTGCGCGCGGTGACGGCCTTCTCGGAGACGTCGACCATGCGGGCCGCGCCGTGCTCGTCGACGTGGGTCAGCCGGTCCTGGCCGGTCTCTCCAGCCATCAGTGACCGCCCTCCAGCCCCGAGTCGAGGTGGATGACGCCCACCTCGGCCCCGGCCGGAAGCCGGGTGACGTCCTCGGGCACCACGACCAGCGCGTCGGCCTCGGCCAGGTCGCCGACCAGGTGCGAGCCGGGCCCGCCGACCGGGCTGACCCGGCCGTGGCCGGGCTCGGTCGTGGCCCGCAGGAACTGGCGCCGCCCGGGGGGCGAGGTGATGGCGTGGGTCAGCCGCATCGGCACCTGCGGGCGAGAGAGCGGGCTGAGCCCCATCATCGCGCGCAGCGCGGGCAGCACGAACAGCTCGAAGGACAGGTACGACGAGACCGGGTTGCCGGGCAGCGTGAAGATCGGGGTGTCGTCCTCGCCGACCGTGCCGAAGCCCTGCGGCTTGCCCGGCTGCATGGCCACCGGCCCGAACCAGACGGTGCCCAGCGGCGCCAGCGCCTCCTTGACCACGTCGTAGTCGCCCATGGAGATGCCGCCGGAGGTGACCACGACGTCGGCGCGCACCAGCTGGTCCTCGAGGGCGTCGAGGAAGGCACGCGGCTGGTCGGGCACGATCCCGACCCGGTAGGCCAGCGCGCCGGCGCGGCGAGCTGCGGCCGCGAGCAGGTAGGAGTTGCCGTCGTAGATCGAGTCGTGGCCCAGCTGGGTGCCCGGCTCACGCAGCTCGGTGCCGGTGGAGAGGATCACCACCCTCGGACGCGGACGCGCCGCGATGGTGGCGCGCCCCACCGAGGCCAGCAGGCCCAGGTGGCGCGGACCGAGCACGGTGCCCTCGTCGATGAGCAGGTCGCCGACCGAGACGTCCTCGCCCGAGCAGCGCACGTGCTGGCCTTCGCCGGGCACCTTGTCGATGCGCACCCGGGCGACGCCGCGGTCGGTCCACTCGTAGGGCACGACCGCGTCGGCGCCGGCCGGCATCGGCGCGCCGGTCATGATCTTGGCCGCGGTGCCGGGCGAGAGCGCCAGCAGCCGCGCGTTGCCGGCGCCGATCTCCCCGACGACGGGCAGCTCGACCGGGTCGCCCTCCTCGGCGCCCAGCACGTCGGCGCGGTGCACGGCGTAGCCGTCCATCGCGGAGTTGTCGAAGGGCGGCAGCGCGATCGGCGAGACCACCGACTCTGCCGCTGCGAGTCCCAGCGACTCCATCAGCGGCTGCTGGTAGGCCGGCAGCGGGCGGACCACGTCGAGGATGCGCTCGAGGTGCTCCTCGACGGTGATCGGCGCCGGCGCGTCAGGCATCCGGGTCGCCGCTCAGCACGGCACCCGGGTCGACGCGCTGGGCCGAGCGTCCCCCGACCTTGACGTCGCCGACCACCGCGACCCCGTGACCGAAGGTGACGTCGCCCTCGATGGTCAGGCTCTGCGCCTGCTTCAGCGACGGAGCGCCCTCGGGGAAGCGCTTGTCGAACTCGCCGACGAGCTTGTAGTAGGTCTCGTCGAGCTCGACGTAGGGCACCTGCTCGGACTCCTGGTCGAGCACGAAGTCGGAGCCGATCGCGTAGACGTCGGAGCGCAGGACCAGCAGGTCGTTGGTGGTCTTGACCGGCACGAACCGGTCGCGGCCGACCTCGATGAGACGGGCGCCCTCGAAGACCTCGATCGCGGCGCCCATGGCGGTCTCGACCTGCACCACCTTGGGCGAGGAGGCGTCGCCGGGGTCGACGTGCTTGACGTTCTTGATCAGGGGCAGGCCCAGGATGCCCTCGCGCTGGTCGAGGGCGTCCTTCATCGCCTGCAGGTCGAACCACAGGTTGTTGGTGGAGGTGAACCGGTGCCGGTCGAGGTCACCGAGCGCCGCCTTGTCCTCGTCGAGGGTCTGCGCGGTCTCGCGCAGCACGATGCGCCCGTCGCTCTTGCGGCGTGCGAAGTGGCCGCCCTTGCGGTCCGAGGGGGTGCGACGCACGGCCTCGATCGCGAACGGCGCGCCGGAGGAGGCGAACCAGCCGGCCACCCGCGGGTCGGGCACCGCCCCCAGGTTGTCGGAGTTGGAGACGAAGACGTAGCGGTAGCCGGCCTCGATCATCTGGTCGAGCAGGCCGGTGCCGCGCAGCGCGGTGTAGAGGTCGCCGTGCCCTGGCGGGCACCACTCGAGGTCGGGGTCCTTGGGCCAGCTGACCGGCGAGAGGTCCTTGACCAGGAGCTTGGGCTCCTTGTTCTGCAGGAACTCCAGCGGCAGCCCCTCGACGGCGAGGTCCTCGTAGCGCGCGACCGCGGCCATGGTGTCGCCGGAGGTGCGGAAGGAGTTCATGAAGATCAGCGGCAGCGTCGCGCGATGCTGCTGGCGCAGGTGCAGCACCTGGCGGGCGATGATGTCGAGGAAGGACAGGCCGCGGCGCACGCACAGCAGCGACTTGGCACGGTCCATGCCCATCGAGGTGCCCAGGCCGCCGTTGAGCTTGATCACCACCGTCTGGGTGATGGCCTCGGCCGCGGCCCGGTCGTCGACCTCGACGTCGGCCAACGACTCCATGTCGACCGGCTCGATGCTCGACTCGGGGATCATCCCGGTCTCGCCGTGCTCGAGCAGGCGGTAGTAGTGCGCGAACGTCTCGATGGCGACCTCGTCGACGCCGGCGGCCTTCATCTTCTCGCGGGCCGCGTGCAAGCCAGGGGAACCCATGAGACCGATCGTAGGCTCGACCCGTGCGGTGTGAGCAAACCCCCTCCACAGACGGCGCCGACGCGGCCAAGACGGCGCTGCGCGACCGGGTGCTGACCACCCGGCGTCGGCGCCCCCTCGCGGAGCGCCGGGAGGTCGCCCGGGCGGTGGCCGAGCACCTGCTGGCCAGCCCCGAGGTACGCCGCGCAGCCACCGTGGCGGCGTACGTCTCGGTGGGCAGCGAGCCCGGCACGGCCCTGCTGCTCGAGGCGCTCGTCGACTCGGGCCGCCGGGTGCTGCTGCCGGTGCTGCTGCCCGACGGCGACCTGGACTGGGCACGGCACGGGGGTCGACGAGCACCTGCGCCCGGCCACACGCGGCCTGCTCGAGCCCGACGGGGAGCGTCTGGGCCCCGACGCGGTGGCCGGTGCCGACGTGGTGCTGGTGCCGGGTCTCGCGGTCGCCCCCGACGGGATGCGGCTCGGTCGTGGCGGCGGCTCCTACGACCGGGCCCTGGCGCGGGTGCCGGTCGACACCTTCACCTGCGTGCTGCTGCACGACGACGAGGTGGGTCTCGAGGTGCCGCGGGAGCCGCACGACCGCCCGGTCACCGCGGTGGTCTCCCCCGCCGGGCTGCTGCGCCTCCACCTGCGCGGGCGACCGCGCCCGAGGGGGTGAAGCGCCCCCTCCCAGACGCGCGGGTAGTAGTCGAGACGGTCTTCTCGCCGACCAGTGGTGCGGGGACCGTCGAGGAGAGGAGCCCCCATGACCACGTCCGCGTCCCCGACAACGGCCCCACCGTTGACCTGTCGGCTGCTGGACCACCGCCACCGCTTCCGCAGCGAGGGAGCGGTGATGACCTGGGCCTGCGAACGCGGCTGCGGCGCCGGCGGCTCCAAGCAGTACGCCTCCGCCAGGGCCGCCGCCCACTATGCCGAGGCCTTCGACCGCCCGGCCTCCGGCGACCTGGGCCGCCGGGCCCCGTTGCTGGGGATGTTCCCGCTGCGGATCTGGCGCTGGCTGCGCCGGCGCCACGACGGAGTCGTCGCGACGGGGGTGGCGCGATGAGCAGCACGGCCGAGCTCAAGCGCATCGAGACCCAGGTGCCGGCGCGGATAGACCGGCTGCCGTGGTCGAAGTTCCACTGGCGGGTCGTCTTCGGGCTCGGCCTGGTGTGGATCCTCGACGGGCTCGAGGTGACCATGGTCGGCAACGTGGCCGCCCGGCTCACCGAGGACGGCAGCGGCATCGACATCAGCGCGGGCCAGATCGGGCTGGCCGCAGCGATCTACATCGTCGGCGCCACGCTGGGGGCCCTGTTCTTCGGCCAGCTCACCGACCGGTGGGGCCGCAAGAAGCTCTTCCTGATCACGCTGGCGGTCTACATCGTCGCGACGGTCGCGACGGCGTTCGCGACCACGCCCCTGTTCTTCTACGTCACCCGGTTCTTCACCGGTGCCGGCATCGGCGGCGAGTACGCAGCGATCAACTCGGCCATCGACGAGCTCATCCCGGCCCGGGTGCGCGGACGCGTCGACCTGACCATCAACGGCTCCTACTGGCTCGGCTCCGCGGCCGGCTCGGCCCTGGCGCTGGTGCTGCTCAACACCTCCATCTTCGCCGCCGACCTCGGGTGGCGCCTGGCGTTCGGGCTGGGAGCCGTGCTCGGGCTGACCATCCTCGTGGTGCGCCGGCACGTCCCCGAGAGCCCCCGCTGGCTGTTCATCCACGGGCAGGAGGACGAGGCCGAGCGCATCGTCGGCGACATCGAGGACGACGTGCGCGAGGAGACCGGGCAGGAGCTCGAGGAGCCCGAGGACACCCTGGTGATCCGTCAGCGCACGGCGATCCCGTTCCGCGAGATCGCCAAGGTGGCCTTCACCAAGTACCCGAAGCGGGCCGTGCTGGGCCTGGCGCTCTTCGTGGGCCAGGCGTTCATCTACAACGGCGTCACCTTCAACCTCGGCACCCTGCTCAACGGCTTCTACGACGTCTCCTCGGGCATGGTGCCGCTGTTCGTCATCGTCTGGGCGCTGGCGAACTTCGCCGGCCCCGTCACCCTGGGCCGCCTCTTCGACACCGTCGGGCGCAAGCCGATGATCGCCGGCACCTACCTGGGCTCGGCGGTCGTCGCCGTGGTGCTCGGTCTCTACCTCACCGCCACCGAGGGGAACAGCTGGGTCTTCCTGGCCATCTTGGCCGTCACGTTCTTCCTGGCCTCCTCCGGCGCCAGCGCGGCGTACCTGACGGTCAGCGAGATCTTCCCGATGGAGACGCGCGCGTTGGCGATCGCGTTCTTCTACGCGGTCGGCACCGCGGTGGGCGGCATCACCGGGCCACTGCTCTTCGGGCGCCTCATCGAGTCCGGTGACCGGGGACTGGTGGCACTCGCCTTCTACATCGGCGCCGGTGTGATGGCCGTCGGCGGCATCGTGGAGATCTTCTTCGGCGTCAAGGCCGAGAAGAGCGACCTCGAGAGCCTCGCCGCTCCGCTGACCAGCGACGAGGACACCGACGCCGGTGACGAGAGCGACGAGGAGACCGACGGGGCCGAGGCGCGCGAGGACGACCGTGAGGACCGCCGAGCCGTCGAGCGCCGCGAGCGGGACGCCAGGATCCGCGAGCGCCGCGCGCGTCAGCGGGCGGACAGCACCGGCAGCCGCCGCTACCGCCCCGGACCGGGCCGGGGCGTGGGCTCGCCGTGGCTCCCACCGGCCCCCGAGGAGCCCTCGGAGCGGGCGCTGGACTCCGAGATCGAGCTGATCAGCGCAGCGGTGGCCGAGCACGGGGAGGTGCCGGTCGCGGAGCTGGCGGACGCGGTCAACGCGCGCTTCTGGGGGCCCGGGCGCTTCCCCCGGGCACTGCGGGTCGCCGCCGACGAGGGACGCGTCGTGCGCGTCTCCCGGGGTCGTGTGCGCCCGCCGGAGCGGGTGGCCACGCACTGACCGGCGGGCACAGCTGACCGTCCGGTCGAGCAGCGAGGGCCGGGCTCGGGCCTCCGGCGCTCGTTGCTCGACCAGCGGCGTCGCCTCAACCGGCGGGCGTCAGCACCAGCCGGTCCTCGAAGGCCTCCCGCACGGCCTCCTCGCCGAAGCGCCACGGCAGCGTCTCGCCGACGCGCCCACAGGTCGGTCTGGTCGGTGTAGTGCGAGCTCGCCGGGTGCCCGGAGACGCCGGTGAGGTTGATCCACCGCGAGGCGTCCCAGTCGCCGGGGCTGGTGACCAGGCGCATCGAGGGTGCGGCGGTCACGGCGTAGCCCTCCGCGGCGTCCCACGAGGTGGCGTCGACGATCGCGGAGCCGCCGCCCACGCCCCAGTCGTCGCGGTTGAGCAGCGCCTCGACCGGACCGATCCCCGACTCCCCCAGCGTGGCCGAGCGCAGGTCGAGGCGGTGCAGGTGGCCCCACGTCCAGCTCTCGGCGTCGCGGGCCTGCCGGCGCACCAGCTCGTCGCGGGCCTCGAGCATCGCCCGGGCCAGCGTGTCGTCGCGGTCCTCGATCTCCTCGGTCGCCACGTCGTCCCACCAGGGGTCGTCGGGCTCGTCGAGCAGGTCGGTGACCACGGCCATCCAGCGCTGCCCGCCGTCGGCCGCGAGGTCACCGGGCAGCTCGTCGTCGAAGACGAGGTCGAGCAGGTTGGCCCACGCCACGTTGTAGTACGCCGCCGCGGCGGAGTGCTCGCCCTCGGCGGGCTGGCTGAAGTCCCAGTCGCCGAGCAGCCTCTGCCCGTCGTCGGCGTACCCGCGACCCAGGGGCACGTCGAGCAGGTACGGCACGAGCACCGGTGCCATCGGGTTGCGGGTGTCGAGCTGCACCTCGAGCATGTCGTCGGCGTCGACCGGGCCGGCCTCGAAGCGTTCGGTCAGCAGGTCGCGGATGCGCTCGGAACGCGCGCCGCGGTCCCAGTCGTCGGTGAGGAAGTAGGGGTAGTCCGGACCCACCACGGCCTGGTTGGCGGTGACCACGAACCCCTCGTCGGGGTCGAGCACGCTGGGCAGGGCGTCGTACGGCACGACGCTGCCGGTCCAGTCGTTCTCGGGCAGCCAGCCGGCCGACGGCACGCGGCCGTCGTTGCCGGACTTGCGGATCGGGATCCGCCCCGGCGCCTGGTAGCCGATGTGGCCCTCGGTGTCGGCGTAGACGAGGTTCTGGGCGGGCGCCTCGAAGTCGGCGGCCGCGGCACGGAAGGAGTCCCAGTCGGTGGCCAGGTTGAGCGCCAGGATCGCGTCGGCGGTGGTGCCCGGCTGCAGCGCGGTCCACTTCAGCGCCACGGCGGCCTCCTCACCGTCGGGCACGGTGGTGCCCGCGCTGCCGGAGGCGACCTCGGCGACCTCGGCCAGCTGCTCGGCGACGTCGGAGACCAGCGGGCCGTGGCTGCCCGTGCGCACCGTGATGCGCACGTCCTCCCCGCCCTGCACGCGGATCACCTCCTCGCGGATCCGCAGCGGGCGCAGCTCGCCGTCGCGCAGCACGTCCTCACCACTGACCCGCTCGACGAAGAGGTCGACCACGTCGGGGCCGAGGTTGGTGAAGCCCCAGGCGACGTCGGCGTTGTGGCCGATGATGACGCCGGGCACGCCGGAGAAGGTGAACCCGCTGGCGTCGAGCGGGCACTGCGGCCCGACGTCGCGGCAGTGCAGGCCCATCTGGGTCCACACGCCCGGAAGGCTGGTGCCCAGGTGCGGGTCGTTGGCCAGCAGCGGGTCGCCCGACTCGGTGAGCTCGCCGGACACGACCCACGAGTTCGAGCCGATGCCCTCGCCGCGCCCCAGCCAAGCCGGCATCCGCTCCAGCCCGTCGCGCAGGTCGCGCAGCGCGGTGTGCTGGTCGGCCTCGAAGCCCGGGCGCAGCGGCAGCCGGGTCTGGCCACGCTCGGCGTCCTGCTCGTAGACCTGGTCGACCACCGCGCCCTGGGTGACGATCGGGGTCACCTGGCCGTAGGGGTAGGCGGGGAAGAGCTCGGCGGCCCGCTCGGCGCCCACCGCGTCGGCGCTGAGCACGCGATCGATCTCGTCGCCCATGTTGCCGCGCAGGTCCCAGGCCATCGCCTTGAGCCACGCCAGGGAGTCCACGGGCGTCCAGTCCTCGGGCTGGTAGTCCAGGCCGCCCAGGCGCAGCACCGTGTACTCGACCGAGATGGAAGAGGTGCCGCGGTCGTCGAGGTAGGCGTTGACCCCGTCGGCGTAGGCCTCGAGGAAGGCACGGGTGTCGGGCGTCAGCAGCGCGACCTCCTTCTCGGCCACCCGCCGCCAGCCCATCGTGCGCACGTAGGCGTCGCTCTCGACCGCCTCCTCGCCGAAGAGCTCGGCCAGTCGGCCGGCCGTGGCGTGGCGGCGCACGTCCATCTCGAAGAACCGGTCCTGGGCGTGCACGTAGCCCTGCCCGCGGGCCAGGTCGCCCATCGTGTCGGCGTAGACCTGGGCGATGCCGTGCTCGTCGCGCAGCACCTCCACCTCGCCGTCGAGCCCGGCGATCTCGACGACGCCGCTGGTCTGTGGCAGGGGCCGGCGCACCAGCACGGTGGTGGTGGCGGTCGCCAGCACCAGCAGCAGCACCAGCCCGAGGGCGACGTACGCCGTCAGGCGCATCGGCAGCGGCAGCGACCGGAACCGCCGCCAACCGCCGACCACGAACCCCGCCACCGCCCCGGCCGGGCCACCCGGCGCCGCCGGGGTGGGGCCGGTGGAGGGGTCGGGCTGCTGGGCGCTGGCGCTCGAGGTGGTGTCGGTCATGGTGGCGGCCATTCTGCCCTGACGTAGGATTAGCAGTCGGTGCAGCCGAGTGCCAGCGCCGCGTCACGATCGACCGTCACAGTTCCATGCGCCCCCGGGCGCCACCCCTGCGGAGACACGATGCCGACCTACCAGTACGCCTGCACCGAGTGCGGCCACGCCTTCGAGCAGTTCCAGAGCTTCTCCGACGACGCACTGAGCACGTGTCCGGAGTGCGAGGGCCGGCTGCGCAAGCTCTTCAACGCCGTCGGCGTCGTGTTCAAGGGCTCCGGCTTCTACCGCACCGACAGCCGCAGCGAGCCGGGCTCGAGCAGCGCCGGCTCCTCCGGGAGCAACGGCTCGAGCGGCTCGTCGACGCCCTCGAGCACGGAGTCGACCTCGTCGAGCAGCGCCACGTCGGGCACGTCGGGCACCAGCAGCTCGAGCAGTACTCCCGCCTCCTCCTGACCCTCGCCCACTCGGGGCCTGTGGAGGAGCGCTGCAGCACCCGTGCCGGCGGCCTAGCGTCGCCGGATGCTCTGCGCCGACCCCCGCCACCCCGACCCGCCGCTGACCAGGCTGCGTCGCGCCGCCGTCGGCGTACGCCGCTCGCTGCTGGCCCGGCGCCGTCCGCTCGCCGCCCTGCTCGGTGCGGTCGCGGTCCTGGTCGGGCTGCAGGCCGCCACCGAGCCGCCCCCGCCCGGCGTGGCGGTGCAGGTCGCCGCCCACGACCTGCCGGGCGGCGCGGCGATCGGGGCGGACGACCTGACGACGGTCGACTTCGCGCCGGGCAGCGTGCCCGACGACCTGGCGCCGGCGCCGGTCGGTGAGGTGCTCGCCTCGCCCCTGACCCGGGGCGAGCCGGTCAGCCGCGCGCGGCTGGTCGGCGCTGGGCTGGGCGAGCACGCCGGTCCGGGCGTGGTCGCACTGCCGGTGCGCCTGCCCGACCCCGAGGCCGCCGCGCTGCTGGCGGTGGGCGACCGCATCGACCTGGTGGCCACCGACCCGGCCGAGGGTGGCTCGGGGGTGGTGGCGCTCGGGGTCACGGTGCTGGCGCTGCCGCAGCCCTCGGCGGCGCCCGGCAGCGTCGCGACTGGCCTGGGCGGGCGGGTGGTGGTGCTCGGCGTCGACCCGGCCACCGTGCCCACGCTCAGCGAGGCCGCGGCCCGGTCCTTCCTCTCCTACGCCTGGTCGCACTAGGGTCGCGGTGGCCCGGACGGGTCGACACGCAACGCCGAAAGGTCTCTCTCATGGGTGGGTTCAAGAGCTTCGTCCTCCGCGGCAACCTGGTCGACCTGGCGGTCGCCGTCATCGTGGCCACGTCGTTCGGGCTGGTCGTCACCACGTTCACCAACTGGCTCACGGCGCAGCTGCCGGACGGGGCCAGCGAGTACTTCACCAACGAGGAGAACTCGTTCGGCGCCTTCATGAACGCGGTGATCTCGTTCCTGATCCTGGCCGCCGTCGTCTACTTCCTGATCGTGCTGCCCTACACGCGCGCCAAGGAGAGGTACTTCCCCAGCCCGGCGCCGGGCACCCCCGAGGACACGGTGCTGCTGCGCGAGATCCGCGACGCGCTGGTCACCGGGCGCGGCAGCCCGACCGCCTGAGGGTCGATCCGAGCGTAGTCGCCGTGGTGCGGCGGCACCTGGGCCCGCAGCCAGGCGTCGCCGTCGCGGTGCTCGCGCTCGTCGCCCGCGCGCTCGTCGCTGGTGGTCTCGGGCAGCGCGTCGCCGAAGACCTCCGCCAGTCGCTTGCGGCGCTCCCAGTCGCTCTCGGGCCCCGGTGCCGTCATGTGCACAGCCCCGCAGCCTCGAGCGCCTCGTCGCTGGCCAGGCCGTTGCCGCCACCGTTGCCGCCACCACCCGAGCCGTCCGACCCGTCGGAGTCGTCGGAGTCGTCCGACGAGGAACCGGGCACCTTGCCGGCGCTGATGACGTCGCTGCGCAGCTGCTTGGTCAGCGGCTCGTCCGCGGCCAGCGCGTTCCAGACCCCGGCTGCGTCCTCGGACCACACCAGCTTGTTGGGGTCGGCGGGGTCCACGGCGTTGGGGATGGTCATGAACTGGACCTTGTCGGCCCCGATGCCGCGGAACTCGTAGCCGAGCCGGGCGATCCTGACCAGGTTGCCCAGCCCCTCGTCGAGGGTCAGCGACTCGGTGGCGGCCTCGAGGAAGGCCAGCAGCCGGTCGGGGCGGGCCAGGGTGTCGGAGGAGAGCACGGTGCTGGCCATCGAGGCGATGAACGCCTGCTGGCGCTTCATCCGGCCGATGTCGGAGCCGCCCGAGAGCGCGTAGCGCTCGCGCACGTAGTTGAGCGCCTGGATGCCCTCGAGCTTGCGGGTGCCGGCCTCGAGGTAGATGCCGTGCGCCCGGTCGTCGATCGTCTCGGGGATGCACACCTCGACCCCGCCGACGGCGTCGACCATGCCCTGGAAGCCCTCGAAGTCGACCACGACGAAGTGGTCGAGGCGGATGCCGGTGAGCTCCTCGAACTGCTGGATGGTGCAGGCGGGCCCGGCGAGCTGGAAGGCCTCGTTCCACATCGTGTAGGACTCTGCCGGCACCTCGGTGCCGCCCTCGGTGCGGCAGGCGGGCCGGTCGACCATCGAGTCGCGCGGGATGCTGACGCCGTACGCACGCTCCCGGTCGGCGGAGAGGTGCAGCAGCAGCGTGGTGTCGGAGCGCTCGCCGCCGCCGGTGAGCCCGTCGATGTTGTTGCCCTCGCCGTCGCGACTGTCGGAGCCCATCACGAGCACGTTGAGCGGCTCCTGCGGCCCGGCGACCTCGACCTTGTCGGGGCGCTCGCCGACCAGCTGGTCCTCGATGTCGAGGACGGTGAGGTTGTCGCTGTAGTGGCGGTAGAGGTAGGTCACCGAGAGGCCGGAGACCATGCCCAGGACGACCAGGGTGGCCACCAGCACCCGGCCCACCGTGTGCGAGCGGCGCGGCCTGGCCCGCCGGCGACCGACCCGTGCGCCGGCGGCCACGGGGGTCGCCACCTCGGCGTGCGGCGTCGGGTCGGGGTCGGTCACGCGTCGATTGTGCGGCGCGCCCCGCCGCTCATCCAACTCCGCTCAGCGCCCTCTCAGGAGCGCCTCGGGTCAGCGGTAGAGGCGCACCGTGGCCTGCAGCGGCCGGTGGTCGGAGCGGAAGCCGCCGAGGCTGCGGTGGGCGGCCAGCTGCGCGCGCTGCTCGTCAAGGGTGCGCTGGGCCAGCAGCACGTAGTCGACCCACCGCCCGGCCAGCGTCGGCTCGACGCCCTCGAGGCCCAGCGCCTCGTACGACGAGACCGCGCGCTCCTCGAACTGCCGGGAGATCCCGCCCCGGGGACGGGCGTCCCGGTCGTCGGCGTGGTCGAAGTTGTAGTCGCCGGTGCCGATCACCACGTCGCCGGACCAGGTGTCCCAGCGCTCGGCCAGCCACGCGATGTGCGCCTTGGCGTAGCGGGCGTTGATGTTGCGGCGGAAGCGCTGGCCGGTCTCGATGAAGTGGTTGACGTGGGTGTTGACGACCCGGACGGTGAGCCCGCTGTCGCGGTGGCGCAGCAGCACCGTGGTCACCCAGCGGGCGGCGAAGGGCCGCTGGGTGGCGCGTGGGCCCGCCCCCGGGTGCATCGCCCAGGCGTCGCGCGAGACGAGGGCGAACCGGTCGTTGCGCCAGGAGATGGCGTCGCCCCGGCTGCCCTTGGCCTGGTCGAAGTACGCCGTGCGCCACCCCTGGGCGCGGTAGCGCGGGTGCAGGGCCACGAAGTGCTCGGTGTGCGCCTCCTGCCAGCCCACGACGTCGACGCCTCCGCGCCCGAGGATGCGGGTCATGTCGTGCTCGGTGTCGGTGCGGTCGAGGTCGTGGAAGACGTTCTGCGACACGACCCGCAGGGTCGCGGCCAGCTCGCGACCCTCGATCCGCGCCACTCGTCGGCGCCCCTCGGGCTCCTGCTCCGAGGTGCCCGCGGAGTCCAGCCAACCCGTCGTCACGGCGACGAGCGCGCCCCCCAGCACCGCCGCAGCGATCACGACCGCCAGGACGGCCCCCGATCGCGCGGAGGCCGCTGGGACTCCTCCGCGCGCGGTCATCGCCCCATCATCACCGATCGTCTTTACCTGCAGCAGCGCCCCCCGTCCCCAGCCCTGCTTTCGTGCCGGGCGCACCGTGCTGACAAAATGGCCGAGCGGCCCCAGTAGCTCAGCGGATAGAGCAGCCGCCTCCTAAGCGAAAGGTCGCAGGTTCGACTCCTGCCTGGGGCACCCACCACCACGCCGCGTCCGAGCACGGCTGTCACCGACGTCACCCGCACCGTCGAGCCCTGCAACGTCCGGTAGCCCCGTGGAGAGCAGGGCGTGGAGTCCAGGACGTGCCCGGGGTCGCCCCGGCTGGGGCGGGCGACAGGCTCTGACGGCTCACAGGTCGAGGTGCAGCTGGGCGTCCGGCTCCTCGACCCGGGCCGCCAGCGCCTCCCCGGGCACATCGACGGCAGCTGCCTCGGGCAGCGGCCCCTCCAGCAGCCCGTGGCGCACGGCGGCTGCGTGCAGGTCGGCGCGGAAGGCGTCGAGGTCGGCCAGGGCGTAGAGGCCGTCGATGCGGTGCTGCTCGAGCAGGGCATGCATCCGCCGGAAGTCGCCCTGGCGGCTGAGCCAGCCGATGCCGTCGACCACGGCCAGCACGTACTGGTGGGCGAAGGACACGTTCGCCATGTCCATCACCTCGGTCACGGCCGCGGTGAGCTTGGACCCGGTGGAGTCGAAACCCTTGCAGGCCACCGCGATCAGCGTGTCGTCGAAGCCGGGCACCGCCAGGTCGGCCGGCCCCGTGTCGCCGTTGCGACCGACGAAGCGACCGCGCATCTCGTAGGGCAGGCCCAGCTCTCGCACGATCCGTTCCACGGCGTCCTCGATCAGCTTGCCGGCCACCCCGGCCCGGCTGGCGGTCTGGCGGCTGGTGCCGCGCGCGGCCAGCACGTCGCCGAAGGTGTAGGTGCGGTGCCGCTGGGCCTCGAGGGTCTCCAGGAGCCCGAAGTCCTCCTCGAGCCACGCCACGACCCCGCGGGCATCGGCAGCGACCGCCTTGACCCACGACGTGGTGCCGAAGGCGACCCGCAACAGGTTCTTCAGCTTCTCCTGCGACAGCCCCACGCTCAGCCCGAGCGCGTAGACGTCGGCCGGCCGGGCCCGCACCCAGCGGGTCAGCGACTCGACCGAGATCTCGTCGAGCGCGCCGAGGCTGGCCCCCGCCGCCACGATCGCGTCGGCCTGCTCGGAGGCCTCGTCGACGGCGACATGGGTGGTCAGGCGCCGCAGCCGGCCCAGGTAGGCCTGCATCGCACCCGCGTCGGCGCTCATCGGGCGAGGAACAGGTACTCGTCGACCGAGCGGCGTACGGCGGAGCGGTGGGTGCCGTAGTGGTAGGTGTGCGGCACCCGGCGCACCTCCACCTCGTCCTTGACCTCGCGCAGCAGCCGCACCAGCGTCTCGAGGTCGGGCAGCGCGTTGGAGGAGTAGGAGAGCACCAGCGGCGAGTCGTGGAACTGCTTGAAGACCTCGCGGAAGGCCTCCTCGATGGTGCGCCGCGAGGAGTACTTGGTGACCCGCTTGGGCAGCTTGCGGCTCTTGGTGTCCCACATGATCGTGTCGCCCACCCAGTAGCGCGAGAGCCCCTCGAGGAAGTGGAAGCGCTTGGTGTAGTCGTTGTCGTCGGCCGGCGGCGCGTACGGCGGGTCGAGGTAGACCAGGTCGTGGCGGCGCTGCGGCAGCTCGCCGACCTCGAGCGAGGAGACGCGTGCACGCGCGCGGACCGGCGAAGACGGCGGCGTTGTAGTCGGCGACCCGCTCGACGAAGTGCTCGCGCAGGCTCAGGCGCAGGTCACGCCGCCCGTCGTCGTAGCGGCTCAGGTCGCCGGTGAGCGTGAAGACCCCGCGGGGCTGCTTGCGCGCCGCGGCCAGGCACAGCGCGGCGATCGCCACCGCGCGGCCCGCCGCCGACCATCGTGTCGATGTGGCTCCACGCCGAGTCGAGGAAGGCCAGGTCGTCGGGGGTGAAGTAGACGCCGGTGAAGGTGCGCCGCACGAAGTCGCGCTCGTCGGCGGCCGGGCCCAGGATGCGCTCGACGTCGTCGCCCGAGAGCACGGTGTCGTGGTTGACCACGCCGGCGCTGGCCACCACCCCGGGAAAGCCGAGGTAGTCGTTGCTGTGCACCGACCAGCCCTGGTGCTTGAGCAGGTAGGACACCACGCCCGACCCGCTGAAGGCGTCGAGCGCCGATCCCGGGCCCGACGCCGGCGCGATGTCGGCGAAGGCCTGCGCCAGGTGCGGCAGCAGCTTGTGCTTCGAGCCCATCCAGCGCACCCGCGGGAACACCGCCGCGCGGGCCGCCGCGTCGGCGGCTGCCGGCGTGGTCAGCGGGGCGGTGGACAGGCGGGGAGGCACGAGGGCCATCTTGCCGCAGCGCACCGACAGTCCCGACCAGCCGCGCCCCGTGCGGTCTGCTCAGCCCTCGCGCTCAGCCCTCGCGCTGGCCCTCGACCGTCTCGAAGCGGATGCCGGCGGCCATCAGCCGGGCGGTCAGGTTCTCGCCCATCGCCTGCGCGGTGGTCACGCAGCCCGCGGTGGTCGGGTTGTCGTCGTGGAGCAGGCACAGCGCCGACTCCGCGAGCATCTTGGAGGTCTCGTCGTAGCCGGGGTCGCCGCCAGAGACCCGGGTGTGGATGGTGCGCCCGTCGCCCTCGGCGACGAAGTCGACGGTGAACCAGCTCTTCTCCCGACGCGCCGGCGAGGGACCCTCGCCCTGCTTGATGCGGCTCTTGAGCAGGTTGCGCACCGGCGGGACCTGCGCGGCCACGCCGATCCCGACCAGGCCGACCATCCCGCCCAGCGCGTAGCGCAGCGTCTTGGTGCCGATGTAGTGGGAGTAGCGGAAGTCGGGGCCGTAGGAGTCGAGCGCGGCGCCGCTGCGCGCGACCACCATCGGGTCGAGCGTGGGCAGCGGCAGCAGGAAGTAGCCCAGCTCGCCGTCGCGGTGCGGCTTGCCGGCGACCGCGCGGCTGCGCCGGCCCTCCGGGCGCCTCTCGACCTCGCGACGCTGCTTCGAGGCCTCGCGGGTCTGCTTCATCCGCGAGGTCGCCCCCATCGCGGAGTGGAACGTGCCCCCGGAGAAGGTGCCCGAGGCGCGGACCACGCCGCGCACCGTGACGGGGCCGGTGGCCTGCAGCTGCTGGACGGTGTACCAGGCCCCCAGGTCGTGAGGGATCGAGTCGAAGCCGCAGGCGTGCACGATGCGCGCGCCGGTGCGCTCGGCGCTCTCGTGGTGGGCCAGGTACATCCGGTCGACGAACTCCGGCTCGCCGGTCAGGTCGACGTAGTCGGTGCCCGCCGCGGCGCAGGCGGCCACCAGCGGCTCACCGTGCTCGAGGTAGGGCCCGACCGTGGTGATCACGACGCGGGTGCTGCCGGCCAGGGCGGCCAGCGACGCGGCGTCGCCGGAGTCGGCGGTCACCAGCGGCAGCTCGGCCAGCGCGGGGTCGATCGCGGCCAGGTCGTCGCGCACGCCCGCCAGCTTCTCCGGGTTGCGCCCGGCCAGCGCCCAGCGCAGCCCGGCGGGGGCGTTGCGTGCCAGGTACTCCGCGGTCAGCCGACCGGTGAAACCGGTGGCGCCGAGCAGCACCAGGTCGTGCTCGCGCTCGGAGCGGGAGGCGGGATCAGGAGTGGCAGCCATGGCCCCATCGAACCAGCACCACCCTCCTCGCGGCAGCACCGGTCCGCGTGGCGGCGACGTACTCTCGTGGACATGTGCCGCAACATCCGCCAGCTCCACAACTTCGAGCCGCCGGCGAGCACCGACGAGGTCGAGGCCGCGGCACTGCAGTACGTCCGCAAGGTCAGCGGGTCCACCAGGCCCTCGCAGGCCAACCAGGCCGCCTTCGACCGGGCCGTCGCCGAGGTCGCCGAGGCCACCCGGCACCTGCTCGACGCGCTGGTCACCACCGCGCCACCCAAGGACCGCGAGGTCGAGGCCGCCAAGGCGCGGGCCAGGGCCGCGGAGCGGTACGCCCGGTGAGCCTGGCCCCCGCCACCGCGACCGGGACGGCGTACGACGCGGCGCTGGAGCTGCTGGTCGACCGGCCCCTGGTGGTGCTCACCGGCGCCGGGCTGTCGACCGACTCCGGCATCCCCGACTACCGCGGCCCGGGCGCTCCGCGCCGCACCCCGATGACCTACCAGGAGTTCGTCTCCGGGCCCGGCCCGCGGCGGCGCTACTGGGCCCGCAGCCACCTCGGCTGGGGCCGGATGCGCCACGCCGACCCCAACTCCGGCCACCTCGCGGTCGCCCGTCTGGGCGCCGCGCTGGTGATCACCCAGAACGTCGACGGCCTCCACGAGCGCGTCGGCACCCCCGGCCTGGTCGCACTGCACGGCCGGATCGCCGACGTCGTGTGCCTCTCGTGCCGCGCGAGCAGTGCCCGCGCCGACCTGCACCAGCGCCTGACCGCGCTCAACCCCGGGTTCGCCGAGCAGCACGCCGAGGTGGCCAGCAACCCCGACGGCGACGTGGCGCTCGAGGAGACCGACGGCTTCGTCGTGCCCGACTGCGAGTGCGGTGGGCTGCTCAAGCCCGACGTGGTCTTCTTCGGCGAGAACGTGCCGCCGGCGCGGGTGGCGCGCTGCTACGAGGCCGTCGAGGCGCTCGAGGCGGACGGCGGCGCGCTCCTGGTCGCCGGGTCCAGCCTGACGGTGATGAGCGGGCTGCGCTTCGTCAAGCGTGCCGCACGGTCCGGCACCGACGTCGTGGTGCTCAACCGCGGCGTCACCCGCGGCGACGAGCTGGCCACGCACACGGTGCACGCGGGGTGCAGCGAGTTCCTGACCGAGCTGGCCGACCGGCGCGCGGCGACCGGCTGCGAGGCGACCGGCTAGAGCTTGCGCACGAAGATGTGGTCGGCCGCCTCGGGCACGATCTCGGCGCTCTCGCCGGCCGCGCCGACCAGCACCCCGGCCGCGGTGGCCACGATCGTCACGGTCTTGTCGGGCAGCGCTCCCACGCGGCGCAGCGCGCTCATCAGCTGCTCGTCCTTCTGCATCTCCTCCGAGATCCGGCGCACCAGCACGCGGCCCTCCTCGGGGCTCGCGGCGCTGGTCAGCGACTCGACGCCGCTCATGAAGGTCTCCGCGGTGCTGGTCTGGCCGAGCTCGTCGAGGCCCGGGATCGGGTTGCCGTACGGCGACTCGGTGGGGTGGTCGAGCAGCTCGAGCAGGCGGCGCTCGACGGTCTCGGACATCACGTGCTCCCAGCGGCACGCCTCCTCGTGCACCAGCTCCCACTCGAGGCCGATGACGTCGATGAGCAGGCGCTCGGCCAGGCGGTGCTTGCGCATCACCCGGGTCGCCAGGCGCAGACCGTCCTCGGTCAGCTCGAGGTGGCGGTCGCCCTCGACGGTGAGCAGGCCGTCGCGCTCCATGCGCGCCACCGTCTGCGACACCGTGGGCCCGCTCTGGTGCAGCCGCTCGGCGATCCGGGCGCGCAGGGGCACGATCCCCTCCTCCACGAGCTCGTAGATCGTGCGGAGGTACATCTCGGTGGTGTCGATCAGGTCGCTCACCCGACCATTGTCCACCACGGGGTCCACCCCTGCGCCCCGCGGGCCGTGACCGCTCGGTGACCGCTCGGGTGTGCTGCCCCCACCGCGTCGCTGGCAGGCTCGAGGGGTGGTCAGCGTGATGTGGTTCCGCCGCGACCTGCGGCTCAGCGACAACCCGGCCCTGGTCGAGGCCGGCGCCGACGGGGAGGTGCTGCCGCTCTTCGTGCTCGACCCACGCCTGTGGGGTCCCGCCGGCCCGAGCCGGCAGGCCTACCTGGCCGGTTCGTTGCGCTCGCTCGACGCCTCGCTGGGCCAGCGGCAGGGCGGGCTGTCGGTGGTGCGCGGCGACCCGGTGCGCCGCGTGGTGCTGGCCGCGAGGGCGGTCGGTGCCGAGCGGGTGCACGTCAGCGCCGACTTCGGCCCCTACGGCCGCGAGCGCGACGAGGCGGTCGAGCAGGCTCTCGCCGACGCCGGCGTCGAGCTGGTGCGCACGGGGTCGCCGTACGCCGTCGACCCGGGACGGGTGCGCAACGGATCGGGTGAGCCCTACAAGGTCTTCACCCCGTTCTCGCGGGCCTGGAACGACGTGGGCTGGGACGCGCCCGCCGACGCCCCGACCGGCGTCTCGTGGCTGCAGCTGGACGAGGGCACCACCGAGGTCCCCGAGCCGCGGGTCCCTGCCGGCCTCGCGCTGCCCGAGCCCGGGGAGGCCTCGGCCCGGCGGCAGTGGGAGGAGTTCCTCGACCGCGTCGACGACTACGACACCGACCGCGACCGCCCCGACCGCGACGGCACCAGCCGCATGTCGGTGCACCTGAAGTACGGCGAGGTGCACCCGCGCACGCTGCTGGCCGACCTGGGCGCGAAGCGGAGCAGGGGCGCCCAGACCTACCGCACCGAGCTGGCCTGGCGCGAGTTCTACGCCGACGTGCTCCACCGGCGTCCCGACTCGGCCCGCGACTACTACAAGGCCGAGTTCTCCCGGATGGACTACGACAGCCCCGGCGACCAGCTGGCCGCCTGGCAGGAGGGGCGCACCGGCTTCCCGATCGTCGATGCCGGCATGCGCCAGCTGCGCGCCACCGGCTGGATGCACAACCGGCTGCGGATGATCGTGGCCAGCTTCCTGGTCAAGGACCTGCACGTGGAGTGGCAGCACGGCGCCCGGCACTTCCTGCACTGGCTCGTCGACGGCGACCTGGCCAGCAACAACCACGGCTGGCAGTGGACGGCCGGCAGCGGCACCGACGCCTCGCCGTTCTTCCGGGTCTTCAACCCCACCACGCAGGGCCGGCGCTTCGACCCCGACGGCGCCTACGTGCGTCGCTGGGTCGGCGAGCTCGCCGACCCCCACCAGGTGCCCGACCCGCACGAGCCCGACGCCGACACCCGCGACCTGGTCGGCTACCCGGCGCCGATGCTCGACCACAAGGAGGAGCGCCAGGAGGCCCTCGACAGGTACGAGAGGATCAAGGGATGAGCACCCTTCCCGCGACCCTCGACCCCCTCGTCGTCCCTGCCCGCTTCAACGGACCGACCGGCTCCGGCAACGGCGGCTGGTCGGCCGGCGCCCTGGCGGCGTACGTCGACGCCGACGGCGGGGCGGTCGAGGTGACGCTGCGCCAGCCGCCGCCGTTGGAGACCGCGATGGAGGTCGTCGAGGAGGACGGCGTCGTGACCGCGCTGCACGGCGGCGTGCCGGCGCTGGTGGCGCGCCGGGCGGAGCTCGCGCCCGAGGGCGTGGCCGCGGTGTCGACGGCGCTCGCCCGCGAGGCGGCGACCCGCTACCCGGGGCTCGAGCAGCACCCCTTCCCGACCTGCTTCACCTGCGGCACCGACCGCGCGCCGGGCGACGGCCTGCGGATCTTCCCGGGGCGCGTCGACGACCTCGACGGGCGCCCGCGGGTGGCCGCCCCCTGGGTGGCCGGAGAGGCCGACCTGCGTCGTGGTCTGGGCGGCGCTCGACTGCGCCGGCGCCTGGGCGGCCGACATGGCGGACCGGATGATGGTGCTGGGCCGGATGACCGCCGAGGTGCTCCGCTCCCCGGTGGCCGGCGAGGAGCACGTGGTCGTCGGCCTGGCCCGCGGCAACGAGGGCCGCAAGCACCGCACCGCCACCACCGTCGTGGACCCGCGCGGGGCGGTGGTCGGGCGCGCCGAGCAGGTCTGGATCGAGGTCTCCCCCGACGCCTTCGCGTGAGCGTGCCCCGACCGGGGGCGGTGTGGAACACTGGAGCACATGGCTTTGAACGATCCAAACCAGGGTGCCGCGCGCCGAGTGGTGGCGCCACGCCGTCATCTACCAGGTCTACCCGCGCTCCTTCGCCGACGCCGACGGTGACGGCGTGGGCGACCTGCCCGGCATCACCGCCCGGCTGCCCTACCTGCGCGACCTGGGTGTCGACGCGGTCTGGATCTCGCCGTTCTACCGCTCCCCGCAGAAGGACCACGGGTACGACGTCAGCGACTACTGCGACATCGACCCGCTCTTCGGCACCCTCGAGGACGCCGACACCCTCGTCGCGACCGCCCACGAGCTGGGCCTGAAGATCATCGCCGACCTGGTGCCCAACCACTCCTCCGACCAGCACGAGTGGTTCCAGGCGGCGCTGGCCGCCGAGCCCGGCAGCCCCGAGCGTGCCCGCTACCTCTTCCGCGACGGCCGCGGCCCGCAGGGCCAGCAGCCGCCCAACAACTGGCACTCGGTCTTCGGCGGCGCCGCGTGGACCCGCGCGGCCGAGCACCCGGGCGGGCGCGACGACGACCCGCAGTGGTACCTGCACCTCTTCGACTCCACCCAGCCCGACTTCGACTGGCGCAACCCCGAGGTCGGCGACATGTTCGTCGACGTGCTGCGCTTCTGGCTCGACCGCGGCGTCGACGGCTTCCGCGTCGACGTGGCGCACGGCCTGCTCAAGGAGGAGTCGCTGCGCGACCAGGAGGTCGCCGAGGGCGAGCAGCCCGACAGCGCGGCGCCGATCAACGAGGAGCGCTCGATGGTCGAGCGCACCCTGCGCGACGAGCCGATGTGGGACCAGCCCGAGGTGCACGACGTCTACCGCCGCTGGCACGACGTGCTGGCCGAGTACGACGGCGACCGGATGCTGGTGGCCGAGGCCTGGACCCAGACCCCCGAGTCGATGGCGCAGTTCGTGCGGCACGACGAGATGAGCCAGGCCTTCAACTTCTCCTGGCTGCTGGCCCCGTGGTCGGCCGAGGCGTTCGAGGGCGTCATCACCGGCACCTTCGCCGCGCTGGCCGACGTCCAGGCCAGCCCGACGTGGGTGCTGAGCAACCACGACGTCGTACGCCACGTGACCCGCTACGGCGGGGGCGCGAAGGGCCTGGCCCGGGCGCGCGCCGCCACGTTGACGATGCTGGCGCTGCCCGGCTCGTCGTACGTCTACCAGGGCGAGGAGCTGGGGCTCGAGCAGGTCGACGTGGCCCCCGAGCACCGACAGGACCCGTCCTACCTGCGCACCGGCGAGGTCGGACGCGACGGCTGCCGGGTGCCGATGCCGTGGTCGGGCGAGAAGCCGCCGTTCGACTTCGGGCCCGGCGAGGGCCAGCCGTGGATCCCGCAGCCCGAGAGCTGGGCCGATGTCAGCGTCGAGGCGCAGCGGGTCGACCCCGACTCGACGCTGGCGTTCTACCAGCGCGCGCTCGCGGCGCGCCGGGCGCTCGCCGGCGTGACCGGAGAGGTCGAGATGCTCGACCTGGGCCGCGACGTGCTGGCCTTCCGGCGCGGGCCGGTGACCGTGGTGCTCAACTGTGGCACCACCCCGGTCAGCCGCCCGCAGGGCGAGGTCGTGGCCAGCAGCGGGCCGGTCTCGGACCTGCTGCCCGGCGACACGGCCGTCTGGGTGCGCGCCTGACGCTCCTCGGCGAGGCCCTCAGCCGCGGTTGAGGGCCTCGTTGTAGCGGCCCAGCACCCGGGCGAAGTCCTCGAGCTCCTCGGCACCCCAGTCGTCGAGCCGCTCGTCGAGCCAGCGCCGCCGGTGCTCGGCGACGGCCGTCAACCGCTCGACGGCCGACGAGGTGGCCGAGATCAGCGAGGCCCGGCCGTCGTCGGGGTCCTGGGTGCGCTCGACGAGGCCGAGATCGACGAGGTGGGCGACCTGACGACTGATGGCGCCCTTGTCGATGTTGAACATCTCGGCTGCCACCGAGGCCCGCATCGGGCCGTGCTGGCCCAGGTAGGCCAGCATCAGGTACGACGCCGGCTGCAGGTCGGGGTGCACGGCGTGGGCCCGCTCCCCGATCACGCGCTTCACGCGGCGGATCATCACGCCCACCTCCTGCTCCAGGCGCATGAGGGACTCTGCTCGTGACGCGGTCATCGTGGGGGCAGCGTAGTGGCCGGGGCCACGTCGCGGGTCTCCTGGGCCCCCGCGTCCTCGACCAGGTCGGCGGTGGCCTCGGGTGCGGAGTCGGCAGGGGCGAGCGGGACCATGTCGTGCGTGGTGCGTAGGGGGACCTCGCGGATGGCCACGACGCACACCAGGGCCAGCACCGCGAGCGGGGTGGCGACGAGGAAGATGTGCCCGAAGGACTCGCCGAAGGCCTGCTCGAAGACCGCGCGCACGGGGGCCGGGAGCGTGTCGAGGTCGGGGATCTCGTGGCTGCTGTGCCCGTCCTGCTCGATGCCGAGGTCGTTCAGCCCGGCCGTGACCTTGGTGGCGACCTGGGTGCTCAGCAGCGCCCCGAGCACGGAGACGCCCACGGACCCGCCGAGGGAGCGGAAGAAGGCGACGACCGAGCTGGCGGCGCCCAGCTCGCTCAGCGGCACGTTGTTCTGCACGGCCAGCACGAGGTTCTGCATGGTCGCGCCCAGGCCGACGCCCAGCACGGCCATGAACAGGCCCACGACCCGCAGGTCGGTGGTGTCGTCGATGGTGCCGAGCAGGCCGAGGCCGAGCACCGTCAGGCTCATCCCCGAGACCAGCCAGCGCTTCCACAGCCCGGTGGTGGTGATCCGTCGGCCCGAGACGATGCTCGAGACCAGCAGTCCGCCGACCATGCAGATCGACATCAGGCCCGCGGCCGTGGGGGTCATCCCGCGGGCGGTCTGGAAGTACTGCGACAGGTAGACCGTGGAGCCGAACATCGCGACGCCGATCAGCACCGAGGCCGTCGTGGCCAGGGCGATGGTGCGGTCGCGGAAGAGACGCAGCGGCACCACCGGCTCGACCGCCACCCGCGCCTCGACGTACACCGCGGCGGCCACGACCACCAGGCCGGCGACGACGAGCAGCGCCGAGACGGGCGAGACCCAGTCGAACTGGTTGCCGGCCAGGCTGACCCACACCAGCAGCAGGCTGACGCCGGCGACGATGAGCGTGGCGCCGGTGTAGTCGATGTGGACGTCGCGCTTGACGACCGGCAGGCGCAGCGTCTTCTGCAGCAGCACGAAGGCCAGCACGGCGAAGGGCAGGCCCACGAAGAAGGTGCCCCGCCAGCCCAGCGGGGAGTCGACGATCAGGCCGCCGATGAGCGGCCCCGAGACTGTGGCGAGGGCGAAGGTGGCGCCGATGTAGCCGGAGTAGCGACCGCGCTCGCGCGGCGGGATCATGCTGGCGATCACGACCTGCACCAGGGCGGTCAGGCCGCCGACGCCGAGGCCCTGCACGACGCGGGCACCGATCAGCACCTCCATGCTGGGGGCGAGGGCCGCGATGAGCGAGCCGACCGCGAAGACCACGAGCGCCAGCTGCACGAGCATCTTCTTGCTGAAGAGGTCGGCGAGCTTGCCCCACACCGGCGTGGTGGCGGTCATGGCCAGCAGGGTGGCCACCACGACCCAGGTGTAGCCGGTCTGGGTGCCGTCGAGGTCGGCGACGATGCGCGGCAGCGCGTTGGTGACCACGGTGCTCGAGAGCATGGCCACGAACATCGCCAGCAGCAGCCCACTCAGCGCCTCGAGCACCTGGCGGTGCGTCATCGGCGCGTCCGCACCTGCCGGTGCGGCAGCGGCGGGGGCGGGTGGGACGGCCTGGCTCACGGACTCTCGATTCACACAGCGCTCAACGGTTGACTTGCGCAACCTTATTCCCGCGCTCCTGATCGAGCAACCCGCGCCGGTCCCGGACATGCAGCGACCCGCAGGCGTGACCCTCGAGACGAGGGCCGTGCCCGGCGGACGGAGCCGGGCCACCTGCGGGTCGGGCAGCTGCTTGGGATTCGCCAGCAGCGTCAGGGGCACTCCTGCCCCGTCGTCCTGCTGGGGCTGCTAGCGGGCAGCCACCTCACGCGTCCTAGAAGAACTCATTCTCCGGACCACCTCCTTTCCCGTGTGCGAAAACCGTACGCCCAGCCCCGGGGACGGACAAGAGGTTTGTCGACGATGCACGCCGCACCGTCACGGGACGCTTTGGGGCACGAGGACGAGCTGGATGTCGGGTCGGTAGATCTCGAAGGTGCTGGTGGGTTGTCGTCGTGGGGGTGGTGGCGCGGGCGCGGCTTCGTGGCGGTGTTGGTCGAGGGGTCGGGTGCCGGTGTGGTCGACGAGGTAGGTGGCGCCGTGGGGGTCCTGCCACAGGTGGATGCCGGGGAAGGGTTGTCGGACCTGCCAGGTGCTGTGGGTCTTGATCCGGTGGTGATGGGTGGTGAGGGGCCCGTAGTTGCCGAGCCTGCTGGGGCCACCGTGGGCGTGGGGCCGGGTGTGGTCGATCTGCATGTGCTCGCTGGTGCAGGAGCCGTAGGGGAAGGTGTCGGCCGGGGAGAGGACTCGCACCGCGAATCGGTGGCGGGTGGGGATCTCGTAGGCGTCGACGGGGCTCTGGTGGGCCAGGTCGAGGACGGGGCGGATGGTGAAGCGGGCGTGCGGGCCGAGGGTCTCGCGGACCCAGCTGCGGGTGACCGGGCCGTGGCCCTCGAGGCGGGCGATGGGCTCGAGGGGCTGGCCGTGCTCGTCGAGCTCGACCTGGTCCCGGCCGTCGAGGTGGAGGACCAGGGACACCTCGGGTCCCCCGCTCTCGCCGTCGCCGGTGGTGAGCTGGAGGGCGGCCAGGACCCGGCGGTCGTCGATGGTGACGCTGCGCTCGTCGGCGCGGGTCTCCTCGTCCTCGCGCAGGGCACCGGGCTCGTCAGGCAGAGCCTGAGCCAGGGCGCGGGCGCGGTGGGTGATGGCGTGGTCGATGCGGGTGATGGTGGCGATGTCGGCGCGGATGAGGAAGGAGGCCATGCCGTGCTCGGGGCGGCCGATGATCTTGGCGAAGCGGGCCTTCTTGGCGCGTTCCTCCTTCTCGCGGGTGATCGCGGGGGCGGCGGTGGCGACCTTGCCGGCCACGAGGGCCTCGAACCGCGTCCAGGGGATCCGCCCGTCGGCGGACTCGGCGACCTCGGCGTCGACGTGGGCGGCCTCGGCGCGGGAGAGCTCGCGGGTCTTGGTGACGACGTGGCGGGCGTAGGAGGCGCGGACCTCCAGGGCCTGCACGCGCGCCCACAGCACCGGGTGGCGGTGGTGGAGGTCCTGGGCATCGCCGATCAACCGGGCCGCGGCCCACGTGGTGACACCGATGCGGGCGCCGAGCTCGGCTGCGGCGAACTCGGAGACCTCCGCGACCCCCTCGCCGCCGTAGCGGCGGCCCTGCTCGCGCCCGGGCAGCCGCCGCTGCTGGGGGTCGAGCCGGTCCACGGAGTGCAGGACGGCCCAGTGGTGGGCGATGACCAGCAGCTCGACCTCGGCCTCGCGGGCGGTGCGGGCGCAGTCGCTGGCCCGCTCGAGGACCTCGGCCTCGCTCAGGTGCTCCAACGTCGTCTGCATACCCTTGATTTTACTCGAACGGGTGTTCGAGTCAAGGGGCTCTCCGCGATCTGTGGAGAGCCAGTCGGGGTCCGGGTCAGTCGTGCGCGACATCCCAGAGCTTCGAGACGACCCCGCCGTCCTTGAACGTGATGAGGGACCAGCGCCAGAACGGCATCATGTCGTAGACGCAGGTCCGTCGTCCGTTCCAGGCCGAGCAGTCCCTGCCGCCGAAGCCGACCACCTCACGCACCTGCGCCCGGGTCATCCCGCGGCGCACCTGCTTGAACTCGCGCCGCGAGACGGTCTTCTTGTAGGTCTTCTCACCGACCCGGACCCGGTCGACCCGACTGGCCTTGGTGCCCCGACACCAGGCCGTGGTCCTGGAGTGGTAGCGCCCGACGTCGACCCGGGGGAAGTGCGCGCCCGGCAACGCGCCCCGCCAGCGGTAGGTCTGCGACTCGTCCGTCGCGAGACTGGTGAGGACCCATTTCACGCGGGGCTCCGCGCCACTCTTGAAACAGTCGACGTAGGGGCTCATCACGCCCCCCTGCTGGTTCTTGGGAGCGGGGACCGCGCTCGGCGACGAGATCCTCGGAGTCACCGACCCCTCGGCCTGGGCGACGGCGGGGAGGCCGACGGTGAGCAGCGCAGCGGTGATGAGCCCGCCGGCCACGGCACGGATGGGGTGTCCTCGATGCATGGCGGTCTCCGGTCTGGGGGGTCGGCGACAGCGCTCGTCGCGGTCACCGACACTTCGATGGTCCTCGCTGCCGCAGATCGACGCTACCCACAGATCGGGGATACGGTCAGACGGCGCCGCATCACCAGCCGCGGCATCCGGCTCGCCACCGCACCGGTGGTGCCGACGACCTCGAAGCCCACCTTCTCGAACATCGACCGGGTGCCGACGAAGGCCATCGTCAGGTCCATCCGCTCCCCCGACGGGTCCACCGGGTAGGCCTCGACGGCAGGCGCGCCCTCGGACGCCGCCCAGGCCACCGCGCCCTCGAGCAGCGCCGTCGTGACGCCCTGCCGGCGGTGCCCACCGCGTACGACGACACAGATCACGCTCCACACCGCCAGGTCGTCGACGGGCCTGATCAGTCTCGACGCGGCCAGCTTGGGGTTGTCGGCGCGTGGACCGATGCTGCACCAGCCCACGGCGGTGCCGTCGCGGTAGGTGACCACGCCCGGTGGGTGCTCGCGCTCGCCGAGTGCCCGCGCGGCCTGCTCGCGGCTCCCCTGTCCCAGCTCCCCGATCTGCGCCGCCGGAGGCGGTGCGACAGGCACCAGCAGTGCGAGCCGCGCCGGTTCGGGTTGACGACGTCGGCGAAGTCCTCGAACCGGTCGGGCGTGACCGGGTGCGTCTCCCAGGTCGCCACGTCAGCGCACCGGGCGACCGTTCTCGTACTGCCACCGGCGCATCCCCACGAGCACGCCCTCGGCCACGACGCCGACGCCGGCCAGGACGATCCCAGGATCGACGATCAGACGCCGACGAGCGCCTGCCCCGCCGTCGTCCGGCGTCGGCCCCGGCCCACATCAGCCCGGCCGAGGCCGGTAACGAGCAGCCCGACCACCACCCAGACCCAGCCCCTGGTGGGCTTGTCTCCGGAGCCCTCCGCGTCGCGCAACGACCCTCCGTCGCCGCACGTGGGGCAGAGGGAGGCGCCGCTCGGGCACCTCGTGACCGTTCCGGCAGTGACGCAGATCCGAGACCATGGGCCCAGGGTGCCAGCCGGTCGGGGCCCGGGCCAGCACCGCGACCGGGTCAGGCGCCGCGACCCGACGACCACGCCCGTCAGGTCACCGGCGTCGGCGAGCACGACCATGAAGCGCGGGCCGAGGTCGGCGGTGCAGACGCGCTGCGAGGTGTCGAGGTCGAGGAGCGCCAGACCGTCGAGGGCGTCCGCAAGCAGAGCGAAGTCGGCGACGGCACACCCAGGCCCGACGTACGGGTGGCAGGTCGGGCAGCTCCACGGCGGCCGCGTCGGCGTCCTCACCCGCGGTGGGCAGCACCCGCGGGCACGGCTTGCCCGACGCCTCCGTCGGCTCGTCGGGGCTCGGCTCGCCGGGCTCGATCCGGTCCGCTGCGGCTCCTCGGCGACCGGGTCGTGTGCCTGAGGACGCGCCATACCGCGGCCAGGGGCCACGACCCGGACCACGACCCGTCAGGGCGCCAGCCGCTCCACCGACCACCCGACCCGACCCGGAGCGGCGGTAGACCAGCCGGTCGTGCAGGCGGCTGGGCCGGCCCTGCCAGAACTCCACGGCCTCGGGCAGCACGACGTAGCCGCCCCAGCCGTCGGGCACCGGCACGTCGCGCCGGCGAAGCGCGCCTCGGCCGCGGCGTACGCCGCCTCGAGCTCCTCGCGCCCGGCGACCACCGACGACTGCGCCGAGGCCCAGGCGCCGAGCTGCGAGCCGCGCGGGCGCTCGGCGAAGTAGGCGGCGACCAGCTCGCGCGGGAGCCGCTCGACGACGCCGTCGACGCGCACCTGACGCTCGAGCGGGTGCCAGGGGAAGAGCAGCGCGGCGCGGGGATTGGCCTCGAGGTCCGCGCCCTTGCGCGAGCCGTGGTTGGTGTAGAAGACGAAGCCCTGCCGCCCGGCCCCGTCGTCGAGCCCCTTGAGCAGCACCGTGCGCGCCGCGGGCACCCCGTCGGCGGAGACGGTGGCCACCACGACCGCGTTGGGCTCGTGCAGCCCGGCCGCCCGCGCGTCGTCGAACCAACGCCCGAACATGGTCCACGGGTCCGGGGCGAGCGCGGCCTCGTGAGGCCCGTCGGCGGCGTACTCCTGGCGCAGCGCGCGCAGCTCCCCGCGGTCGGGCGACACGTCGGTGGGCTCGGGCATGGTCCTCACGGTAGCCAGCGCACGCACCACCCCGCAGGGTCCTGGACCGGCCCGCTGCCGGGCGGGCAGCATCACTGACACAATGCGACGGTTTGGACGCTGCCGCACACGACACAGGAGTCACGCGATGACCGAGGTACACCACGGGCTGGAGGGCGTCGTCGCCTTCGAGACTGAGATCGCCGAGCCCGACAAGGAGGGATCCGCGCTCCGCTACCGCGGTGTCGACATCGAGGACATCGTCGGGCGCGTCCCGTTCGAGAACGTCTGGGGCCTGCTGATCGACGGCGCCTACACCCCGGGCCTCGCCCCGGCCGAGCCCTACAACCTGCCGGTGCACACCGGTGACGTCCGCGTCGACGTGCAGGCCGCCGTCGCGATGCTCGCCCCGGCCTTCGGCTTCGGCCAGACCTACGACATCTCCGACGAGCAGGCCCGCGAGGACATCGGCCGCCTGGCCGTCATGGTGCTCTCGTACGCCGCCCAGTCGGCGCGCGGGCTGAACAAGGCCGTCGTGCCGCAGAAGGAGGTCGACGAGGGCGCCACCCTCGCCGAGAAGTTCCTGATCCGCTGGAAGGGCGAGGCCGACCCCAAGCACGTCAAGGCGATCGACGCCTACTGGAGCAGTGCGGCCGAGCACGGCATGAACGCCTCCACCTTCACCGCCCGCGTCATCACCTCCACCGGCGCCGACGTGGCCGCCGCCTTCTCCGGCGCCATCGGCGCGATGTCGGGCCCGCTGCACGGCGGCGCCCCGAGCCGCGTGCTCGGGATGATCTCCGACGTCGAGGAGTCCGGCGACGCCGAGGCCTACGTCAAGGGCCTGCTCGACCGCGGCGAGCGGCTGATGGGCTTCGGCCACCGCGTCTACCGCGCCGAGGACCCGCGCGCCCGGGTGCTGCGCCGCACCGCCAAGGAGCTCGACGCGCCGCGCTACGCCGTCGCGGAGGCCCTGGAGAAGGCCGCCCTCGCCGAGCTGCGCGAGCGCCGCCCCGACCGGGTGCTCGAGACCAACGTGGAGTTCTGGGCCGCGATCGTGCTCGACTTCGCCGAGGTGCCCTCGAACATGTTCACCTCGATGTTCACCTGCGCGCGCACCGGCGGCTGGTCGGCGCACATCCTGGAGCAGAAGCGCACCGGTCGCCTGATCCGCCCCTCCGCGGTCTACACCGGCCCGGGCTCGCGTCCGGCCTCGGAGATCCCCGGCTGGCAGGAGGCCTGGGGAGCCTGATCCCCCGTCGGTCGGCCGGGTCTCAGCGGAAGACCCGGTCGACCATCGCGAAGGCGCCCAGCTCCTGGTCGGAGCGGAAGTGCCGGTGGTCGGCCCGCACCCGGTCGGCCGCCTCGGCGGCGAAGCTCGACGATGTCCTGACGAACAGCGCCTCCGGTCCGATCGCATCGAGCACGTCGGGCTCGATGTCGTGGTCGACCAGCCCCGCCTCGTCGGAGAGCGCGTGCGACTGGGCGAGCGAGGCGCCGCAGATGGCGGCGTACCTGCGCCACTGCTTGTCCGACAGCTCGTCGAGGTCGATGTCGTCGCGGTACGGCGAGCGCTCGCGCACCATGAAGCTCAGTCCGTCCATCTCGACGGCCCCGTAGAACCGGTCGCCGCGCACCAGGTGCACGCCCTGGGCGTGCGAGATCCGGTCGGCGTTGCCGTCGACGACGTACTCCGAGGGCGGCACCAGCCCGGCCAGCGCCGAGCGCCGCGCCTGCTTGAGCTCGAGCAGCAGGTCGTCGCTGCCGTCGGCGTGGGGGCCCTCGACCATCAGGTAGTAGCGCGGCAGGCCCAGGGAGGCGGTGCCCTGGCCGAGGCGCTCGCAGACGTCCTTGACCCGCATCGAGCCGGCCCGCGTCGGCACCTCGATGTCGTTCTCCCGCACGAAGCGCTCCAGCGCCTCCTGGAACTCCGGCACCCGCGAGGTCACCGGCACGTGCTCGTCGTCGGCGCGGAAGCCGCGCCGGTACTCGTCGTGGTACTTGCGCGCCAGCCAGTGGTCGCGGTCCTCCTTGGCCGACTCGAAGAGCCGGCGGATGATCTTGGGCGCGTTGTCCTCGCGCATCTGGCCCTGCTGCTCGGTGGCGTCGGTGGCGTAGCCGCGCATCGCCTCGACGTAGCCGCGCACGAAGGCGCCGGCGATCCTGCGCTGCTTGCTTGCGCCCGTGCCCGCCCTCCTCCTGCGCAGCGATGACGAAGCCGGTGGCGCCGCGCTTGAGGTCCCACGTGAACGGCGCGTAGTAGGCCTCGTCGAAGTCGTTGACCCCGAAGATCGGCACGTCGTCGGCACTGGGCATCACCCCGAAGTTCTCCGGGTGCACGTCACCCAGCGTGAGCACCGTCGGCATCCAGGCGTCCTCGCCCGCCAGGTCGCGGTAGAACAGCAGGCAGGTGCCCCGGAAGAACGAGAACAGCGAGTCGTGCAGCTTCTCGAACTTCTCCTCCGCGTCCTGGCTGCGGCTGGAGATCCGGGTCTCGTGGTCCTCGCGGATCGTCTGGCGCACGTGGCGGCGGCGCTCCAGGCCGGTGAGGTGGCGGGGCAGGAAGACCATCTCACCGCGCGCCCGCTGCAGCGCCAGGGAGCGGAAGGCCTCGACCCGCGACCCTGTCTGCGTCCCGGCTCCCACCGCCTGCGCCAGCTCCTCCTTGGTCATCGTGGACCGGCCGGCCACGTCGGCATCACGGGCCCGCTGCATCAGCTCGGCACGCGTCAGGGCATCGACGTCATCGCTCATCGTCCCTTCCTACCGGTCCGCACCGGCCAGGCCTACTCCCCGGCACCGCTCGCCCGAAGGGGTGGCGATGGCCTAGGGTCGTCGGCCATGACCAGCCGCGATGCTGTCCGACTATGGGACGCCGAGGCCCCGGGTTTCGACCTCGCCGCCGACCACGGCCTGCGGGACCCCTCGGTGCGGGCCGCCTGGTCGCGCCTGCTGCACGACCTGCTGCCCCCGCCGGCGAGCCGGGTCGCCGACCTCGGCTGCGGCACCGGGACGCTGGCGCTGCTGCTGGCCGAGCACGGGCACGCGGTCGACGGGGTCGACTTCTCCCCCGAGATGGTGGAGCGCGCGCTGACCAAGACCGCCCACGAGCGCGACGTCACCGTCACCGAGGCCGACGCCTACGACCCGCCCCTGGCCCGCGGCGACTACGACGTCGTGCTCTCGCGCCACGTGCTGTGGGCGATGCCCGACCCCGTCGAGGCGCTGCGCCGCTGGTCGGCGCTGCTCGCCCCCGAGGGCCGGCTGGTGCTGGTGGAGGGCTGCTGGTCGCAGGGCGACGGCACCCGCGGCGGGCTGACCGCGCCGGAGGTCGTGGCGGCGCTGGGCGCCATCGGACGCAGTGGCACCGTGCACCCGCTGCCCGACCCGCAGCTGTGGGGCAGGCGCATCGACGACGAGCGGTACGCCGTCGTCAGCCTCGCCCCCTGACCAGCCGGCCCTGATCAGCCGGCCCTGACCAGCAGCTCGCGGCTCGGCGAGACCGGCTGGGCGCCGTTGAACAGCTCGAAGCGCCAGCGACCCTGCGTGGCGCTGAGGATGCCCGAGAGCTGGAAGCGCACCCGCTCGGACAGCCCGTCGGGGTAGTCGAGGACGGCCTCGGTCTCGGAGACGAACCACAGCACGTCTCCGCGGCGGCGCGACCAGGTCTCCCCGCTCGCGCCGCTCTCCCCCGTCGACCCGGCTTCCCAGGTGATCGTGAAGGCCTCCTCGAAGAGCTCGGCCAGGAAGGGCCGCAGCTCCTCGGCGCCGTGCGCGTGCTCGCCGAGGTCGTCGCCGTAGACGGCCCCGTCGGGCGAGAAGCAGTCGACCGCCGCCTCGACGTCGCGGGCCCGGAACGCCGCGGACAGGCGCTCGAGCGCGCCCGCCACGATCTGGTCGGGGGGCTGGGCGAGGTCGGTGGTGCTGCTCATGCCCCCTCAACGACACGTCCGCCGCCGGGGTACGCCCCGGCGGGGTGAGGTCTGGTCCGACGGCTCAGAGCCGCTTGCCGAAGCACCGTGAGAGCGGCGCGTCCTTGTAGTAGCCGAAGCCGGGCACCGGCTCGTAGCCCGAGGACGTGTAGAGCGCGATCGCCTCCGGCTGCATGGTGCCGGTCTCCAGCACCACGGCCCGGGCGCCGCTCTCGGCGGCGCTGCGCTCGAGGTGGGCGAGGATCCGCCGCGCGAGCCCCCGGCGCTGCGCTCGCGGGGCGACGTACATGCGCTTGACCTCGACGGTGACCAGCCCCGGGTAGGTGCCGACGTCGCTGCGCCGCCACGCCCCGGTCGCCACCGGCTCGCCGTCGAGCCGGCCCACGTAGAAGCTGCCGGTCGGCGGCTCGAACATCGCGGGGTCCAGCGGCGTCTCGTCGGGTCCGCCGTAGCGCTCGGTGTAGAACGCCTGGACCTCCGTGACCAGCCGGGTCACGTCGGGATGGGCGAAGCCGACCCGCTCCAGCTCGAAGATGCCCTCAGGCGAGGGACGAACCACACCCGTCACAGAACCTCGCGTCCTCGTCGTTGCGCACCCCGCACGAGCGGCAGTACGGGCCGTGCGCGGCAGCGCCGCGCTCCCGGTCGTCGACCGTGCGACCGACTCCCATGATGCCTTCCCCGTCGGAGAGGTAGGCCGCCGACTGCTTGAGCGTGGGCATCGTCTCGCCCGCGACGTAGCGCGACTGCGCGCCGATGGTGCTCGCGTTGAGCATCCCGAGCCCGACCACGGCCACGGGCATCCCGCCGAGGAACGCCGCGATGGCCAGGCCCGGCGGCGAGTCGTAGCCGTCGTAGCCGAAGACGGTGGTGATGCCCCAGGCGAAGACCGCGCCACCGCCCAGGAGCAGCAGCAGGCCGACCACGCGCAGCCCGAGCCGGGTCCGAGCGGTCTCCGGCAGCTCGTTGCTGGTCATGGCTGCTCCCGTGTCGGACCGCCGCTGCCACCACCCGTTGTGGGCAGCACCCGGTCACCGGAGACAATAGGTGCTGTGAGCGACCCCGTGGTGGACCTGCGCATCCCCGACGACCTGCTGCCCGGCGACGGCCGCTTCGGCTCCGGGCCCTCGAAGGTGCCGGCCGCCCACCTCGACGCGCTCGCGGCCACCGGCGCGACGCTGATGGGCACCTCGCACCGGCAGGCGCCGGTGCGAGCGCTGGTGGGCCGGGTCGTCGAGGGCGTGCGCGCCCTGCTCGACGTGCCCGACGACCACGAGGTGGTGCTCGGCAACGGGGGCTCGACCGCGTTCTGGGACGTCGCCACCCACGGGCTCGTCGAGCGACGCAGCCAGCACCTGACCTACGGCGAGTTCACCTCCAAGTTCGCCACCGCCGTCGCCGGCGCCCCCTGGCTGGAGGAGCCCTCGGTGCGCAGCGCCCCCGCGGGCTCCCTCGCCGAGCCGCTGGCCGAGGCGGGCGTCGACGCCTACGCGTGGGCGCACAACGAGACCTCCACGGGGGTGATGGCACCGGTCGTGCGCCCCGAGGGGACGGACCCGGGCGCCCTGGTGCTGGTCGACGCGACCTCGGGGGCCGGCGGGCTGCCCGTCGACCTGCGCGCCACCGACGTCTACTACTTCGCGCCCCAGAAGGGCCTGGCCTCCGACGGCGGGCTGTGGGTCGCCGTCATGTCGCCGGCCGCGGTCGAGCGGGCCGAGCGGATCGCTGCCTCCGGGCGCTACGTGCCGGCCTTCCTCGACCTGCCGACCGCGATCGACAACTCGCGCAAGCAGCAGACCTACAACACCCCGGCCGTCGCCACCCTCTTCCTGCTCGCCGAGCAGCTCGACCGGCTCAACGGCCTGGGCGGGCTGCCCGCGGCCGTCGAGCGCACCACCCGCTCGTCCGAGCACCTCTACGCCTGGGCCGAGCAGCAGGCCTGGGCCACCCCGTTCGTCACCGACCCCGCCCACCGCTCGCTGGTGGTCGGCACCGTCGACCTCGACGACGCGGTGCCCGGCGCCACCGTCCGGTCGGTGCTGCGCGCCAACGGCGTCGTCGACGTCGAGCCCTACCGCAGCCTGGGCCGCAACCAGCTGCGCGTGGGCATGTTCCCCGCGGTCGACCCCGACGACGTCGTCGCACTGACCCGCTGCGTCGACTGGGTCGTCGAGCGCCTCTGAGCGCCGGCGTGCGCCGGCTCAGCCGCGGGCGATCGCGGCGAGCTCGGTGAGGGCCACCAGCACCACCGTCACGGTCAGCAGCGCCGTCGCGCGGCCGCCCCGCCCCCGTACGCCGCTGCCGGGCGACCCGGCGAGCCCGTGACGCGACCGGTAGCGCCCCAACCCCTCGACGGCGACCCACCCGCCGAGCACGACGCCGGCCACCGCGACCACCAGCACGAGCACACCGACCCGCTCGATGCTGAGCCGGGCCACCACCAGGGCTGCGGCGACGACCGACAGCGCCGTGCGCTGCCAGGCCAGGGCCGTCCGCTCGTTGGCCAGCCCCGGCGGTTCGGGCACCGGCACCGCCGGGCCCGCGGGCGCGCTCACAGCACCAGGACCAGGACGCCCGCCACGACCACCAGCGCGCCGGCGACGGTGGCCGCCGCGCCGCCGGAGGGCAGCGGCAGGCCGCGGCGCATCGCCCGCTCCGAGCTGGCCCAGCGCCACCAGGCCAGCCCCGCGCAGGCCAGCCCTGCGACCACCAGCAGCGTGGCCAACGTCCGCTGCAGGGCCGCGGAGGCGTCCAGGTCGATCACGTCGACGGCCACTCCAGCGGCCACCAGTGCCAGCGCGGTGCGGATCCAGGCCAGGAAGGTGCGCTCGTTGGCGAAGCTGAAGCGCGGATCGGGCTCGGCTCCGTCGTCGTACACCCATCGGGGCCAGCGGCCCTCGCCCTGCGTCACGCTCGCCACCTCCGGATCGCGAGGGGACCCGGCACGGCTCCCCGAGTAGATTGTGACCCGTCATGTCGTCCTGCTGCAGCCCCGGTCGCCCCGACCCCACGCCCGGCCGGTCCAGCACGCCCGCGCCCGCGCCCGTCCCGGTGCCCGCAGCGGCGGGCTCCGGCCCCCCGCCGGGCCTGGTCGACCTGCCCGGCGGCACGTTCGCGATGGGCAGCCAGGACCCCGACGGCTTCCCCGACGACCTGGAGGGCCCGGTGCGTCCCGTCGAGGTGGCGCCGTTCGCGATCGGGCGCACCAGCGTCACCAACGACGAGTACGCCGCCTTCGTCGACGCCACGGGCTGGGTCACCGAGTCCGAGCGGCTGGGCTGGTCGTTCGTCTTCGCGGGGTTCCTGCCCGGGCCGCTGCGCAAGATCTCCCCCCGGGTGCCGGGCGCCCCGTGGTGGTGCGGCGTCGACGGCGCGACCTGGCGCTGCCCCGAGGGCCCCGGCAGCGACCTGGCCGGGCGCGGCGACCACCCCGTCGTGCACGTGTCCTTCCACGACGCGGCGGCGTACGCCGCGTGGGCAGGCGCGCGCCTGCCCACCGAGGCCGAGTGGGAGTACGCCGCGCGCGGCGGGCTGGAGCAGGCGCGCTACCCCTGGGGCGACGACCTGACCCCCGGCGGCGAGCACCGCTGCAACATCTGGCAGGGCACCTTCCCGACCCGCAACACCGCCGACGACGGCTACCGCGGCACCTCCCCGGTGACCGCGTTCGCGCCCAACGGCCACGGGCTGCACGACATGGCCGGCAACGTGTGGGATTGGATCGACGAGGTCTGGGACCGCCCGGGCGCCCCGGGGCAGCGGGTCATGCGCGGCGGCTCCTACCTGTGCCACGCGTCGTACTGCACCCGCTACCGGGTGGGCGCGCGGACCTCCAACACCCCCGACAGCGCCAGCGGCAACCAGGGCTTCCGCATCGCTGCAAGCCCTACAGGGCGGCGCTGACCACGTCGTAGGCCGCCTGGCCGAACGCCACGAAGCGAGCCTCCTCGAGCCCGGAGTCGGCGGTGCGCAGCACCTCGAGGGCGGCGGTGACCGAGTCGGAGGCCGACCAGCCGTAGACGCCCGCACCGACCAGGGGCAGCGCCAGGCTGCGGGCGCCCAGCTCGTCGGCCACCTCCACCGCCCGGGCGTAGCACGAGACCAGCAGCCGACGGTCGGTCTCGCCCGCGGTGCGGTCGGGCCCGACCACGTGCACCACCCACCGCGCCGGCAGCTCGCCGGCCGTGGTCCAGCCGGCGTCGCCGGTGGCCAGGCCGTGCGGGAACCGGCGCCGGCAGTCCTCGAGCACCGCGGGGCCGCCGGCGGCGTGGATCGCGCCGTCGACCCCGCCGCCGCCGCGCATCCGGCGGTTGGCGGCGTTGACGACGGCGTCGACGGCCTGGGTGGTGATGTCGTCTCGCACGACGGTGATCTGCATGCCCCTCCTCAGGAGTCGCGGATCAGCCGCAGGGTGGCGCGCTCGAGCGCGGCCTGCCGCTGGTCGGGGGTGTCGTGGTGGAGGCGCGTGGTGCCCGCGATGGTGCGGCCCTCCTCGTAGGCCTCGACGACGCGCGGGTCGACGTAGGAGGAGCGGGCCAGGGTGGGGGTGTTGCCCAGGAAGCCGGAGACCTCCTTCATCGCCCCGGCCACCGCCCGCTTGCGGGAGGCGGCCGACTCGCCGTGCTCGCTGGTCTCGGCGAGGGCCGCGGCCGCCAGCACCGTCGCGTGCCAGGTGCGGAAGTCCTTGGCGGTCGCCTCGAGCCCGGTCGAGGCGCGCACGTACTCGTTGACCAGGTCGGGCAGCACGCTGCGCCACGACCGGCCCTGCTTGTAGGACAGCAGCCGCAGGTCGCCGCCGCGGCGGCGGCGCATGACCTCGAGCGCCTCGATGACGGTGGCGTCGTCGATCTCGATGCGGTGGTCGACCCCCGACTTGCCGGTGAAGGTGAACACCAGCCGGTCCTGGCGCCGGCGCACGTGTCGTCGCTCGAGCGTGGTCAGCCCGAAGGAGCCGTTCTCGTCGGCGTAGACGTCGTTGCCGATGCGGAAGTAACCCAGGTCGAGCAGCCGCACGGCCGCGGCGCAGGCGCGTTCCAGCGGCATCCCCTGCGTGCCCAGGTCCTCGAGCACCAGCTCGCGGGCCCGGGTCAGCCCCGTGCCGAACTCCAGCATCCGGTCGAACTTCTCCGCGTCGCGCTTCTCGCGCCACGCCGGGTGGTAGAGGTACTGGCGCCGACCGGCGTCGTCGGTGCCGACCGCCTGCAGGTGGCCGTTCTCGTGCGGAGTGACCCACACGTCGCGCCACGCCGGCGGGATCACCAGCTCGCGGACCCGCTGGGCGTCCTCGTCGGGCAGCCGCTCACCGCCCGCGTCGAGGTAGACGAACCCGCGCCCGGCTCGCCGGCGGGTCCAGCCCGGCTGGTCGGGAGAGGTCCTGCGCAGCCGCACCATGGGCCAGAAGGTAGCCAGCGGGACGGCCGCGCCGTACCACCCGCACGTGTGACGGCCCGCGTCAGCGGCGGCGTACGGCGCGCGCGAGCAGCAGCGTGGCGAGCACCACGGCGGTGAGCGCGCCCAGCAGCCAGGCCAGCGGAACCGTGCGCAGGCTCTCGTCCTGGGCGCGGTCGACCGGCTCGACCTCCGGCTGCTCGGGCGCCGGCGCCGCCCCGGGGGCGGGCTCGGTCGGGGGTTCGGGCTCGGGTGCCACCGCCCGCGCCACGGCGTCGGGCAGCGGCACCTCGAGCACGTCGGTGAACTGGCCCTCGGTGCTCACCAGCACCCGCCCGTCGTCGGTGACGGCGATGCCCTCGCCCTGCTGCTGGTCGGGCAGGTCGAGGTCGCCGACCTCGGCCAGCGAGGGCCACGCGTAGACCACCGCGCGGGCGTAGCCGCGCACCACCAGGTGGCGCCCGTCGGGCCAGAACGCCCCGTCGGTGGCGATCGGCAGCACCGCGCCGACCTCGCGCAGCTCGTTGGGCGCGCCGGGGTCGAGCCGCGCCGGCGCCTCGTAGAGGGCGCCGCCGAAGAAGCTCTTGGAAGCCACGTAGAGCCGCCCGGTGCGTGGGTGGCTCAGCAGCGTCTCGGCGTCGCGGGCCCCACCCGGGTAGACCAGCTCGTACGTCGCACCCGCGGCGTCGGCGCGGGCGTCGACCGCACCGGGGCCCACGGGCACCCGGGCCACCGCGACCGAGTCGCGCGACCCCGGGTTGTCGCCGATGTCGCCGACCCACACCTGCCCCGGGCCGGCCGGGGCCAGGGCCTCGACGTCGGTGGGCTCGTCGGCCCACGTGCTGACCCCGACGGTGCGCCCCTCGGGACCGACCGCGAAGACCCGGCCGCTGTCGCCGGAGTCGTTGGTGGTCAGCAGCAGCCCGTCGGCGGCCACCAGTCCGCTCGACTCCAGGATCTCGGGGTCGGCGAACGTGAGCACGACCTCGGCCTCGTCCCCGCCGGCGGCGTGGGCGGCCAGGCCCACCGCGAAGGGGGCGGCCAGCGCGAGGGCCACCAGCGGCCCCCGCAGCCGGTCAGGCACCCGCATCCTGCTGCTCGTCCAGGAGCACCGCGAGCCGCGGCGTCAGTCCCCACGTCGCGACCAGCTCGTCGTACTCCGTGCGCAGCGTGCCGCCGCGCACCGGTGAGCCGGTGCGGGTGGCGCGCAGCAGCGTGTTGCGCGGGGTGTGCTGGCTCTCGACGAACTGCACCACGTCGACCTTGTAGCCCGCCAGGCGCATCAGCGAGGCGCGCAGCGCGTCGGTGAGGGTGTCGGCGAAGCGCTCACGCAGGATGCCGTGGCGGGTCAGCGCGGCGTACGGCGACGGGGTGGGCGCGCGGCGCAGCTGCGCGGCGACGTCGTGGTGGCAGCAGGGGGCGGCCAGCACGACCGGTGCTCCCCAGGCGACGGCGCGGGCCAGGGCCTCGTCGGTGGCGGTGTCGCAGGCGTGCAGGGCCAGCACCACCTCGGGCGCGGGGTCGACCAGTGCGTCGGCGATGGTGCCGACGACGAAGCTCGCGTCGGCGCCGAGGCGGCCGGCCACGGCGCTGTTGTGCTCGCGCGACTGCTCCTTGACGTCGACGCCGGTGATCGCGACCGGCAACGAGCGCACGTGGGAGAGGTAGCGGTGGGCGGCGAAGGTCAGGTAGGCGTTGCCGCAGCCCAGGTCGACCACGCGCAGCGGCTCGGCCTCGGTGGGCCGGCGCAGGTGGCCCTTCTCGACGGCCTCGACGACGGTGGTGTCGAGCAGGCGCAGGAACTCCTCCACCTGGCGGTACTTCGCCTGCCGGCTCGGCTTGAGCCGACCCTGGGCGTCGGTGAGGCCCAGCTCGCGGAAGAGCGGGTCGTCCTCGGGCAGCAGCCGCTCCTTGCCGCGGTCGTGGCCGCGGCTGGCCTCGAGCGCCTCCTTGCGGTCGCTGGTGTGCACCAGCGCCTCGCCCTTCTTGGTCACCCGCAGCTGGTGGCTCTGCGTGGTCGTCTCGACGTGCCAGTTGCCGAACGACTCGTCGAGCAGCGCGTCGACGGCGTCGCGAGCCGGGCTGGGCTGGCGGGGCTCCCCGACGGCGTGGTTGGCGGTGTGCGCCTGCTGCTCGTCGTACGACGTGACCTGCAGGTGGCGCCCGGCCTTGAGGTCGACGTAGCGCAGCTCGACGCGGCGCCACGGCGGCGCACCGCCCTTCTGCCGCCCCGAGGCGACCGCGCGCACGAGGGCGTCGGGGTCGAGCAGGTGGCTGCGCATCCGGGCCAGGCCGCGGAGCAGGGGCTCGCTCATGGTGCTCCTCAGACCAGCGAGGCGATGACGACGATCAGCAGCAGCACACCGAGGGCCACGGGGATGACGAGGCGTCGCTGGCGGGGGTTCACGGGCACATCACCGCCCCAGCCTAGAAGCCCACAGCTCGGCCAGGTGCATCGTGGGCACGCCCGCCAGGTCGTCGAGCTGCACCCGGCACGACATGCCGTCGGCCAGCACCACCGCGTCGGGCTGCGAGCGCACCGCCGGCAGCAGGTGCGTCTCGGCGACCGCGACCGAGACGTCGTAGTGGCCCTTCTCCATGCCGAAGTTCCCGGCCAGCCCGCAGCAGCCGGCGACCCGGGTGACGGTGGCGCCGGCGCGCTCGAGCAGCGCCTGGTCGGCGTCCCAGCCGAGCACGGCGTGCTGGTGGCAGTGCGGCTGGGCCACCACCTGCACCCCGGCGAGGTCGGGCAGCGGCAGGTCGAGGCGGGTCGCGAGCTCGGCGAAGGTCAGCACGCCCTCGGCGACCTGCTGGGCGCGCGGGTCGTCGCTGAGCTCGACCAGGTCGCTGCGCAGCGTCGCCAGGCACGACGGCTCGAGGCCCACGACCGGGGCGCCGGTGGCGACGTACGCCGCCAGGGTCGCCGCGGTGCGCGCCGCGATCGCCCGGGCCCTGGTGAGCTGGCCGGTGGTGATCCAGGTCAGCCCGCAGCAGGCGGTCTCGTCGATGACGCGCACCCGCAGCCCGGCGGCCTCCAGCACCTCGATCGCCGCGTGGCCCGAGCCGGGCAGGAAGTGGTCGGTGAACGAGTCGGCCCAGACCCACACGTCGGGGGCCTCGTCGGGGCCGGTGTCACGCAGCCGGGCGGTGCTGGCGCCGCGGCGCAGCGTGCGCGGGGCGAAGTCGGGGATGGAGCGGCGCTGGTCGATGCCGCCGGTGGCCTTGGCCAGTCGCGCCAGCGGGCGCAGCCGCAGGCTGCGGTTGACCACCGGGGCGAGCGGGGCGGCCAGGCGCGCCCACATCGGCAGCCGGCCCAGGGTCAGGTGGCTGCGCGGGCGCCGCTCGGTGGCGCCCTCGCCGTCGTGGCGCTGGTGCAGCGCCTCGGCCTTGTAGCTGGCCATGTCGACCCCGGTGGGGCAGTCGGAGGCGCAGCCCTTGCAGGCCAGGCACAGGTCGAGCGCCTCGGCCACGGCCGGGTCGCCCAGCCCCTGCACCAGCTCGCCGTCGAGGGCCTCCTGCAGCACCCGGGCGCGCCCGCGGGTGGAGTCCTTCTCGTCGCGGGTGGCCTGCCACGACGGGCACATCACGCCGCTGGTCGCGGTGTGCGGGGCCACGCACTTGCCGACACCGGTGCAGCGGTGCACGGCGGTGCCCAGCGAGCCCTCGTCGTGCAGCAGCCGCAGCACCGTGCGCGGCTCGTGACGCGGGCGGGCCGGGCGCAGGTGCGCGTCGAACGGGTCGGGGTCGACCAGCACCCCGGGGTTGAGCAGGTCGTCGGGATCGCACGCCGCCTTCGCCGCACCGAAGAGCCGCAGCGACTCCTCGTCGTACATCACCGACAGCAGCTCGGAACGGGCCCGGCCGTCGCCGTGCTCGCCCGACAGCGAGCCACCGTGCTCGCGCAGCCGGTGGGCGCAGGCGGTGAGGAACTCGCGGAAGCGGCGACGCCCGGCGTCGGGGTCGCTGTCCCGGTCGGTGAAGTCGAAGTCGATGCGCACGTGCACGCAGCCGTCGCCGAAGTGCCCGTAGGGCACGCCCTGCAGCTCGTGGCCCTCGAGCAGCTCGTCGAAGTCGCGCAGCCATGCCCCGAGACGCTCGGGCGGCACCGCGGCGTCCTCCCAGCCCGACAGCGCCTGGCGCTCGAGCGAGCGGGCGGCCAGGCCGGCGCCGTCCTCGCGGATCCGCCACAGCGCGGCGGACTCGCGGGCGTCGGTGACCAGGCGGTGCCCCAGGGGCTCGGCGGCCGCCAGGACGGGCGCGACCAGGTCGGGGTCGGTGAGCTCGACGAAGAGCCAGCCGCCGCCGCGCGGCAGGTCGGGCACGCTGCTGCCGCGACCCCGCACCAGGTCGACGATGCGGGCGTCGAGGCCCTCGCAGGCCACCAGCGGGGACCCGCTCGGGCTGCCGTGGGAGTCGGGCCCGCCGGGAGTGCGAGCCGCGGCCAGGATCGCCGGCACCGCGTCGGCCGCCTCCACCATGGACGCGTAGCCCAGCACCAGCATCTGGCGCACCGGCTCGTCGGGCACCAGGCGCACGGTCGCGCCCAGCACGACGCCGAGAGTGCCCTCGGAGCCGGCGAGGAACCGCTCGAGGCGCCGGCCGTTCTCGGGCAGCAGGTGCTCGTAGGAGTAGCCGCTGACCTGGCGGGTGAAGCGGCCGAACTCGGTGCGCACGTGGGCCAACGAGGCGTCGGTGATCGCGGCCAGCGCGTCGCCGGCCGCCGACGGCCCACCGCCGGTCCACACCTCGCCGGTGCCGAAGGCGACGTCGAGGCCCACCACGTTGTCGGCGGTGCGGCCGTAGCCGAGCGCGCGGGAGCCGCAGGCGTTGTTGCCGATCATCCCGCCGATCGTGCAGCGCGGGTGCGTCGAGGGGTCGGGACCGAAGCGCAGCCCCTGCGCCAGGGCGGCGCGCTGCAGGGTGGCGTGCACGGTGCCCGGCTCCACCACGGCCGTGCCGGCCTCGGCGTCGATGGCCAGCACCCGGTCGAGGTGGCGGGAGGTGTCGACCACGATGCCGGGCCCGACGGCGTTGCCGGCGATCGAGGTGCCGGCGCCACGCATCGTCAGCGGCACCCCGGTCGCCCGCGACGCGTCGAGGGTGGCGAGCAGCTCCTCGCGGTGCCGCGGTCGTACGACGACGCGGGGCGGCACCCGGTAGAGCGAGGCGTCGGTGGAGTAGAGCGCCCGCGCCAGCGTCGAGTCGTCGACGTCGCCCACGCCCCGGCGGCGCAGCTCGGCGACGATGTCGCCCGCGCCGGGACCGCCGGACCGGGCGTCGGGGCTGCTCAGCGTCTGGCTCACCCCGCCATTGTCCCGGAGGGGCGGTGACCCGCGGCGCCCGGTCTCACCAGTGCTGCATGGAGCCGCGGAAGATCGCGGCGAGGTCCTCGGCGTGCACCTCGCGGGGGGCCGTGGCCAGCAGCCGCTGCTGCTTGAGGGCCCCGTCGACCAGGTCGTCGACGTCGCCCTCGCCGTAGCCGACCTCGGCGAGCCCGTTGGGGATGCCGATGTCGCGCATCAGGGTGGCCAGCACGTCGGGCAGCACGTCGGGGCCCGTGGCCGAGGAGCCCAGTGTCGGGTCGAGCAGCCGGGCGGCAGCCAGGTGCCGCTCCGGGGAGGCCGCGTAGGTGAAGCGGAACGCCTCGGGCGCGGTCAGCGTGACCGCCATCCCGTGCGGCACCATCGCCTCGTCCTGCGGGTAGCCCTCGGGCCGGTAGTCGCGCACCCGGCCGGCGACGGGGTAGGCGTTGGCGTGCGGGATGTGCACGCCGGCGTTGCCGAAGCCCAGGCCCGCGAAGGTGGCGGCCAGCGCCATCTGCTCGCGCGCCACGACGTCGCTCCCGTCGGCGACCGCGGCGCGGAAGGAGGTCGCCAGCAGCGACATCGCCTTCTCCGACCACAGGTCCGCGATCGGGTTGGCGCCGCAGTAGGGCACCCGCTGCTCGGGGGTCTTGGCGTCGAAGTCGGCGAACCACTTCGCCGTCCAGCTCTCCAGGGCGTGGCACAGGATGTCCATGCCGGCGGCCGCGGTCACCATCGTCGGCTGGCCCATGGTCAGGGCCGGGTCGACCACCGCCATCGTCGGGCGCAGCGCCGGGTGGCTGATGCCGGTCTTGACGTGCAGCGACAGCACGTCGAGCACACAGATGGTGGTGCTCTCCGAGCCGGTCCCGGTGGTGGTCGGCACGGCCACCAGGGGCAGCAGCCGGTTGACCGGCGCCTGTGCCTTGCCGACCGGCGCGTTGATGTAGTCCATCAGCTCACCGGGGTTGGTGGTGAGCAGGTTGACCGCCTTGGCGGTGTCGATGGCCGAGCCGCCGCCGACGGCGAGGATCGCGTCGAAGGGGCCGGCGTCGCGCGCGAAGGCGATCGCGTGCGCCATCGACTCGTCGGTGGGCTCGACGTGCACGCCGTCGTACGTCGTCACCTCCAGCCCGCGGGCGGTGACCTGCTCGGCGATGCGTGCGGGCGCCCCGGTCGCCGCGACGCCCGCGTCGGTGACCAGGAGAACCCGCCGAGCCCCGTGGCCCAGCAGGTCGTGGCCGATCTCGGCGGAGGCGCCGGTGCCGAACTTCAGTGCGGGGGCGGCGTAGGTGAAGACGGTCTCGCTCATGAGCCCACCCTAGGCCCGCCCCGGCCGTAGGATCTCCCGAGCCGACGACACAGGAGGGGGGCGTCGTGCCTCGACCGCGTGTGCGCGTCCTGCTGGTGCTGGCCGCTGCCCTGCTGCTGCTCGCGGCCGCCGCCACGGCGGTGCTGGTGGTGCGCGTCCTCGACGGTGGCGCGGCCCCCGCGGCCTCCGCCGCGCCGCAGCCGGTGGTCGAGGGCAACCGGCTCGTCGACCGGCGCACCGGACGGGTCTGGGTGCCGCGCGGGGTCAACTGGAGCAGCCTCGAGTACGCCTGCGCCCAGGGCTGGGGCTTCTCCTCGCTCGAGGCCGGTGGCACCGACCCGATGGCCACGCAGGCCGCCGCGATCGCCGGCTGGGGCGCCGACACGGTGCGGCTGCCGCTCAACCAGGACTGCTGGCTGGGCACCCGCGCGGCGCCGGTCAGCGACGAGTACACCGAGCGGACCCCCGCCGGCTACCGAGCCCACGTCGGCGCCTTCATCGAGGCCCTCAACGCCGAGGGCATGGTGGTGGTGCTCGACCTGCACAGCCGCAAGCGCATCGGCACCCCCGAGTTCGGCAACCTGGCGATGCCCGACGCGGAGTCGCTGGCGTTCTGGCGCTCGGTGGCCCAGACGCACGCCGACAACCCCTCGGTGATGTTCGACGCCTTCAACGAGCCGTACTCCCGCTACGACGCCGCCGACAGGCTGGTCTTCGACCTGACCTGGGAGTGCTGGCGCGACGGCGGCTGCGCGGCCCCCGCGGAGGACGACCGGACCGCCACGACCGGCCGCACGACGTACGCCGCCCAGGGCATGCAGGCCGTCGTCGACGCCATCCGGGGGGCCGGCGCCGAGCAGCCGGTCCTGCTGGGCGGGCTCGACTACGCCAACGACCTCTCGCGCTGGGCCGAGTTCCGACCGGACGACGACCAGCTGGTGGCGGCCTTCCACGCCTACGACTTCAAGGAGTGCGCGACCCGCGAGTGCTGGGACGAGGTGCTGGCCCCGCTGGCGAGCAGCGTCCCGGTGCTGACCAGCGAGCTGGGCGCCACCGACCCGCTCGACGGATGGGTCGCGGGTTACCTCGACTGGGCCGACCAGCACGGCATCGGTGCCCTCTTCTGGGTGTGGGCCGACCACGCCGGCGACCCGATGTCGCTGGGCCGTGGCCTGAGCGGCGAGCCGACCGCCTGGGGCCGCCTGGCCCGGGCCTGGATGCGCGCCTCCTGACCACCCGCGCGGAGCCGTTGCCAGCTTGATGGCCAGCGCCCCCGTCCTGTTACCCGGGCGTGGGCGATCTGTTCCCAGCCCGCAGCAGCAGCGGCCCTACGTTGGTGGCGCGGTCCCGGTCGGGGCAGCGGTGCCGGCGAGAACGGGACCCGGGGGGAGGGAGAGGTCCGATGGCGCTCCAGGTGTCGACATCAGGTCCGAGCGGCAAGTCCGTGGGGGCGGCGACGGTCGGGATCGTGGCGACGCTGGCACTCTTCGTCGTCGTCTTCATCGGCTTCCTCATCGCCCCGCTGCTGGTGCTGCTGCTGGCCTTCCTGGGCTGGTCGGCCGTCCGGTCGCGCGGTGAGCGCGCCGGGGGCGGGCCGGCACCGGCGCACGCCGACGACGAGGCGGCCGCCCACGGCTTCGGGACCGGCATCCGATGACCACCGTCCAGACGGGCCGACCCACCCGCGGCCAGGCCCCGCAGGCCCCGCAGGCCCCGTCACCCCGGCTCGGCGACGGCGTCGACACCGAGCTGGCCAGGCTCCTGCCTGCGGGCATCTGCCGCACCTTCCGGGTGCTGGCCTACGCGGTCGTCGACGGCCAGGTGCTGGTGGCCGCGGCCGAGGCCGCCGACCCGATCACCGAGCACGTGGTGGCCGAGCGCATCGACGCACCGGTGCTGCTGGTGCGCCACACCGCCAACGAGGTGATGGCCGCGATCGATGCGGCCCACCCTCCGGTCGACGGCGACGTGGAGAGTCCCGAGTCGCGGCGCACCCGGGTGCTGACGGCCCAGATGCTGACTCGCAGCGGCCTGGTCACCGACGAGCAGCTGCAGCGCGCGATGGTCGAGTTCTCGCGCACCCGGGACCCGCTGGGCGACATCCTGGTGGCCCACGAGGCCATCGACGAGGACGTCCTGGTGGCCGCGCTCTCGGAGATCCACCAGATGCAGCGCGTGGGGCTCACCGACTTCGAGCCCGACCCCCACGTCGCCCGGCGGCTGCCGGAGCCGCTGGCCCGGACCCTCCAGGTCGCCCCGGTCGCGGAGAGCGACGGCGTCGTGCTGCTGGCCGTGGCCCGGCCCATCACCGGCGCGGCGCTGCGGGACGTGGAGACCGCTCTGGGACAGCCGGTGCGCCAGCTGCTGGCCAACCGCACCGAGCTCGACCAGCTCCTGCAGCGCATCCACTCCGAGCACTACGCCGACGTCTCGACACGGCACCTGATGGAGAACGCCCCGGAGTCCTCGGCGCACGTGGTCATCTCCTCGACGCAGAAGGCCGTGCTGGTCATCACGCTGGTCCTGATCGTGCTGTGCGGGCTGCTGTGGCCGATGGGCACGCTGATCGGCCTGGTCGGGATCGCCAGCGTCGTCTACCTGCTGGTCTCGGTCTACAAGCTCCGGCTCACGCTGCGTGCCCTCGGCACGCACCTGGAGACCGACATCACCGACGAGGAGATCGCCGCGATCGACGAGCGGCAGCTGCCCGTCTACACGATCCTGGTGCCGCTCTACAAGGAGGCCGGGATCGTCGGCCGGCTGGTGCGCGACATCAATGCCCTCGACTACCCCCGCACCCGCCTCGACGTGAAGCTGCTGTGCGAGGAGGACGACCTCGAGACGATCGAGACGATCCGGGGGATGCGGCTGCCGCCCCACTTCCACCTGGTGGTCGTCCCCGACGCCCAGCCCAAGACCAAGCCCAAGGCGTGCAACTACGGCCTGCAGCTGTCCACCGGCTCGTTGTGCGTGATCTTCGACGCCGAGGACCGTCCCGACCCCGACCAGCTCAAGAAGGCCGTGAAGGCCTTCGAGCGGGTGCCCGGCAACGTCGTGTGCGTGCAGGCCAAGCTCAACTACTTCAACCAGGGCCAGAACATGCTGACGGCCTGGTTCGCCAACGAGTACTCCATGCACTTCGAGCTGGTGCTGCCGGCGATGGGCGCCTCGGAGTCACCGATCCCGTTGGGCGGCACCTCCAACCACTTCAGGACCGACGTGCTGCGCGACCTGGGCGCCTGGGACCCCTTCAACGTCACCGAGGACGCCGACCTCGGCATCCGGCTGCACCGCGAGGGCTACCGCACCGCGATGATCGACTCCACGACGCTGGAGGAGGCCAACTCGCAGGTCCCCAACTGGATCCGCCAGCGCAGCCGCTGGATCAAGGGCTACATGCAGACCTGGCTGGTGCACATGCGCAACCCGGTCGCGCTGCTGAGCCAGACCGGCGTGCGCGGCTTCCTGTCCTTCAACCTCACCATGGGCAGCGCCTTCGTGCTGCTGATGAACCCGGTCTTCTGGGGCCTGACGACGCTGTACGTGCTCACGCAGGCGGGCTTCATCCAGCAGCTCTTCCCGGGCCTGGTCTTCTACGCCGCCAGCGCGATGCTCTTCATCGGCAACTTCGTCTTCGTCTACCTCAACGTCGCCGGCAGCCTGCAGCGCGGCGAGTTCGGCATCACCCGCACCGCGCTGCTGTCCCCGTTGTACTGGGGCCTGATGAGCTGGGCGGCCTGGAAGGGCTTCATCCAGCTCTTCACCAACCCGTTCTACTGGGAGAAGACCGAGCACGGCCTCAACGAGCCGCAGGCGGGTGGGCACTGATGAGCCTCACCGTCGAGCCCGGCCCCACCACCCCGGCCCCGGGGGGCGCACCGGCCGTGGCCCACCGCGACCGCCTCTCCGGCGTCGTGCAGTCGGTGGGCCGCCGCCCCCTCGACGTGCCGCGGCGACCCTGGGAGAGCGTGCTGGTCTTCGCCGTCTTCTCGCTGGCCTACGCCTGGTTCGGCTACTGGCTGGTGGTCCAGCAGCACGTCGTGGGCTTCGAGAGCCTCGACCGGCTCAACCGGGCCCTGATGATCTGGCACAACGACCCTGCCAAGCTCTCCGCCCTCGGGTTCGACTACCCGCCACTGGCCACGCTGCTGGTCTCGCCGCTGACGCTGGCGCCGGCCCTGGCCCGCTCCCTGGTGATCGTGCCGCTGACCTCCGCGCTCTTCGCCGCCTTCACGATGGTCGTCCTCAACACGATGCTGCGCCGCGCCACGGTGGCGGCCCCGCTGCGGGGCGCCGTGCTCCTCTCGCTCGGCGCCAACCCGCTGCTGGCCCTGTACGCCGCCGGCGGGGCGCGCCACATCATCTGGATGTGCTTCGTGGTCGCTGCCCTCGGGGCGCTGTTCGCCTGGTACGTCACCGCCGACATCCGGTTCGTCATGATCGCGGGACTGGCCTACTCCGTGGCCGCGCTGGCCGGCTACAGCAGCCTGCTGTGGTTCCTGGTCAGCGCCGTGCTCATCGGTGCGGTGCTGGCCCGGATGGGCGCCGACGGCAGCGAGGTCGAGGGCACCACCATCGGCTTCGCCGCCCCGACGGTCTACGTGATCGCCCTGTGGACGGTCTTCAACCTGCTGCTGCTCGACAACCCGGTCGCGTGGATCACCTCGGCGAGCGACGCCTCGACCGCGCTGACCGAGAGCTTCACCTTCGTCGAGCTGGCCCGCCACACCGGCGAGCTGGTGCTCTTCGGGGCCCCGATCGCCATCGTCGTGCTGCCCGCACTGGTGTTCGCTGGGCTGGCACGCGCCAACACCTTCGCGCTCTGGCTGGGGGTGCTGCTGGCCGTGGCTGTCCTCTCCCCCGGCTTCGCGGTGGTCCTGGGGCTCTCGGACTCCCCGATGGCGATGCGCAACGCGCTGCCGATCCTGCTGCTGGCCACCGTGGGAGCGATCTGGCTGGCCCGCTCGGCCGGCGACGGCGCCACGCTCGTGGGCGCGCTGCTGGTGGTCGGACTGCTGCTCAGCGTGCCGTGGACGCTGCAGGCGATGAGGAGCTACCAGCACCAGGACCTCGAGGCGGTCTTCGCGGCCGCGGTCTCGACCGGGCAGAGCCAGGAGGGCGCCCGCACCCTCGACGGCCAGGCAGTCGGGGTCGTCGACGAGCAGGCGATGGCCGCCTTCATCCGCGACAACGTCCAGCGCACCGGCTCGATCCTCACCGACAACGCCCAGACCTACGCGGTGATGCTCTTCACCGGACGCCCGGACCTGTTCTTCGACCGGGTGGACGCCTCCGACGGGCCCTGGCAGGAGGCGGCGGCCGACCCCGTCGAGCACGTCGACTACCTGCTGCTCTCCACCAGCGACGCCGACCTCCTCACCGAGCGCTACCCCGAGGCGGCCCGCGGTGACGACCCGGCGCTGACCAGCGTCTACCGCACCGAGCGCTACACCCTGGTGGCCGTGCCGCCGGGCTTCGACCCCGACCCCGACCCCGCCCCGCCGGTGCTCCCCGAGAGCGAGGAGGCCCCCTGATGGAGACCAGCACCGCGGTGAGCCCACCGCCGTCGCTCGACGACGTCCTCGCCGCCGCGCAGAGCGCCCGGATCGGTCGAGTCGACTTCACGCACCGCCTGGTGCCCGAGCCCACCTCGGTGGCCGAGCCGGTGGCCGAGCCGCAGCCCGAGCCCGTCCCGGAGCCGGCGCTCGACGTCGACGTGGCCGACTGGCCGACGTGGCCGACGTGGCCGACGTGGTGGACGTGGCCGAGGTGGCCAGGGTCGCGGGGCAGCGCATCGACGCCGCCCGCGAGGCCACCCTGGCCCACCTGGCGGCGGTCGAGGAAGAGGTCGCGCGACGCTGCGAGCTGGTCACCGCCCGGGCCGAGCTCGACGCCGAGCTGATCCGGCTCCAGGCCCGCCGGGAGGCGCACGCCATCGTGGTGGCCGCCCGCGCCCGCACCGGACGACCGGGCGCCGACCTCGACCTCGTCGGCCCACCGTCACCCGGAGGAGATCGATGAGCGCCAGCCGCCGCGCCCACGCCCGCCTGGGCGCCGCGGGGCTCGTGGCCGGGCTGCTCGCCGGGCTGAGCGCCTGCGGCGGAGCCGACGACCGGGCCTCGGGCCGCTCGCCCGACGGCGACGTCGTGGTCACCGCGGGGGCCACGTCGGGCCCTGCCACGGTGATGGGCTCCGACGGTGGCGTCGTGGTGGCCGAGCGGCGCCACTTCAGCGCCGACTCGCCGTGGAACGAGCGGGTCGACGGTGCCGCCGTCGACGCGGACTCCGACAGGCTGATCCGGCGCGCCCAGGTGCGGGAGGGCGTGGTCGAGGACGGCGACTCGGTGCGGGTGCAGACCGAGACGATCACCGACCCGATCTACATCAACACCGAGGCCTGGACCGTGCCGGTCGTCGCCGGCGGCGACCCCACCGCCGTGGTGTGCCGGCAGGCCCAGTGCGGCGACGGTGACGACGAGATCACTCTCGACATCCCGGCCGACATCGACCCCGACCCGAGGTACGACGGCTGGTTCACGGTCTTCGACACCACCGAGTCGGTCGCCTACGACCTGTGGCGCGCCCGGCGCGAGGACGACGGCTCGATCTCCTACCACTACATGAGGCGCTGGGACCTCGACGGCCCCGGCTTCGGCGCACCGCAGGAGGTCAGCGCCCGTGGCTCGGGGCTGCCGCTGTTCGCCGGCCTGATCCGTCCCGCCGAGCTCGAGGCGGGCCTGATCGAGCACGCGCTGGCCATCAGCCTGCCCGGTCCGGCCCAGAACGTCTTCGTCCAGCCGGCCTCGTCCACCGACGGCAACGGGCCGGCCGACTCGCTGCCCGAGGGTGCCCGCATCCGCCTGCGCGCCGACGTGGTGCCCGAGCGCCCTCGCGACCCGGCGACCGGCAAGCTGATCCCGCTCAGCGACCAGCAGCGCCGGATGGCCGACGCGATCGTGCTGGCGCTGCGCACCTACGGCGCCATCGTGGTCGACAGGGCCGAGGTGCCCACCCTCTACGCCCAGCGCGACGTCACCTCGGGCCTCATCGACGGCAACGAGCTGCAGGGCCTGGACCTGACCGACTTCGAGGTCGTCGAGCTCGGCGAGCGCTACCGCTACCCGCCTGCCCAGGGGTCGGCGGACTCCGGGCTCGTGACCTCGCGGTCCTCCCGCGAGCTGACGACGACCGAGGAGCAGCGATGAGCACCCGCCTGCGTGCCCGGACCGTGGCCCCCCTGCTGGCCCTGGCCGTCGTGGCCGTGGGGTGCTCGCAGGAGCCGAGCCAGGACGCCAGCGACCTCGTGGCCGACGCCCAGGCGCGCGACTACCGCGACGGACAGGCCGAGGCGCAGCGGGTGCGCCAGGCCAACCGGGCGCTGCCGTCGCCGAGCGCCGGCATCGTCGAGGTCGACGGCGTCAACGGCGCCCTGACCAGTGAGGAGGTCGCGACGTTCGCACGCAGCGGCACCTCCACCGAGGTCCAGGTGTCCGGCCGGGGCGAGGACGCCGCCTTCGCGTCGCTGTGCGCCGGCGAGGTCGACGTCGTCGACTCCACGCGCGCCATCGCCCCGGCCGAGCTCGAGGCCTGTCGCGCGGTCGGTCTCGACGTCGTGCAGCTGCAGGTCGCCTCCGACGCCGTGGTGGTGGCCATCAAGAACGAGACCGACGTCGGCGGGGACTGCCTGAGCACCCAGCAGGTGCGCGAGGTCTACCGTGCCGGCTCCCCCGTGACCTCCTGGGCCCAGCTGGGTGACGGCTACGACGACGTCCCACTGGAGGTCGCCGGACCCAACCGCGAGAACAACGCGTTCCAGTTCTTCGGCCGCACGGTGCTCGACGCCCCCGACCCGTCGCTGATCAACCTGCGCTCGGACTACCGCACCTTCGACACCGACCAGGGTTCCCGGCTCTTCGTCGTGGGGCGGGAGCGTGACGAGGACCTGGCAGGGCTGCTGGGCGAACGGTCCCGTGTGCGCGACCAGGCCAAGAACCGTCTCGAGGAGCAGTGGCAGGTCGTCGAGGACGCCCGCGCCGAGGTCGAGGCCGCTGTTGCCGAGGTGGAGAAGGGGGTGCGTGACCAGCGGCCCGCCGAGCAGCAGGCCGCCGACCGCGCACGCGTGGTGCGCGCCGAGCAGGCGCTGGCCGAGACCCGGCGCGAGATGGTCGCGCTCGCCGACGAGAAGGACGCCGTGGTGGGGCGCTACGACGCGGCCGCCGACGCCCGGGCCCGCGTGCAGCGCACCCGGGGACACGTGGGCTACTTCCTCTTCAGCTACTACGAGCTCTTCGAGGACCAGCTGCGCCCGTTCGAGATCACCGAGCCCGACGGGGAGCGCAGCTGCATCTTCCCCTCGCAGCGCACCATCACCAGCGGCGAGTACCCCCTGTCTCGACGCCTGCTGCTGACCACGACGACACGGTCGATGGGACGCTCCGAGGTGGCCGAGTTCCTGCTGCACTACCTCGACCGGGCCGGCGAGGCCGCTGTCGACGCCCAGCTGGTCGCGCTGTCCCAGGCCGAGATCGAGCGCCAGGAGGACTGGGTCAGCGGCCGCGAGACCCCCGACCTGGTCATCGCCGACGAGGACCCGGTGACCGAGGAGTCCGTCGCGCCCACCGAGCCCGCGGAGCCGGCCAGATGAGACACGGCACGCCATCGGCAAGGTCGAGTGCGGCGACGGCGCTGATCGTGATGCTGCTCGTGGCGCTGCTCGCTCCCCCGACCTCCGCTGCCGGGGACCGGCAGGGGGCCGGCGGCGGGACCGCCACCCCCGCCGAGCGGCTCGCCCCCCGGCGGGTCGAGGACGCCACCCGCCGCAAGGTGGTCCTCGACTGGGACGGCCGCACCGGCGGTCGTCGGGTCCGATCGACGCCGGTACCGGGCGTCGGCGTGCTCGAGCTCGTCTGCAAGCCGCGCAACACCATCGTCAGGCTCACGCCCTACGACCGGTCGGCGGAGACCCAGATGTGGCTGGCCAAGCACGAGGACAAGGCCGGTCCGGCCGTGGCGGTCAAGAACGTGCGCATCTACCGCTGGGCCTCCGCCGACGACGACGGTCGGGGCGGCACCGGGCGCAGCGCCCACGAGGGGCTCAACCAGCTCACCCCGGTCGAGAACTGGTCGAGCGGCTTCATGCACGGCGTGGTCAGCCAACGCCCCGGTCGCCACCGGCCCGCGGCCTCCGCCGCGCGCGTGCCCTCGACCTCCCTCGAGATCACCTGGTGGTGGAACGGGTTCCACCACCCGCGCCAGTACCGCTCCTGCCGGATCGCGGCCACCCTGCAGACGGTGACCGGCACCTCGATCGGCGTCGACTGGCACGGCGACGCCGACGGGCTGGGCGCGCAGTCACCCCAGGTCACCGCGCTCGACGGCCTCGGCGACCTCGAGCTCAGCTGCACGCCCGACACGGGCGACGGCGGCCGCCAGGAGGTGCTGCTGCGCACCGACGACCCCGCCGCTGTCCTCTACTACGAGCGGATCGAGGGCGAGGGGCCCGTCGAGGACCACGTGGAGGCCGACACCCTCGAGCACGACCCGGTGCTCGGCGCGGTGCCCCCGGTCAGCCTGCCCGAGAACGGCATGCTGCGCCTGTGGTGGAGCGCCCACGGGCACACGCGACGCTTCATCCTCTCCTCCTACTACGTCGTCAACGACGCGGTGCGTCCGCACCTCAACCTCTGCGAGACGGCCGCGGCCGAGTTCTGACCGGAGATGCCTGGCCGGGCGGTCCCCAGGTAGGCGGCACCGCCGAGCGCGGCACTTCGTCGAGCAGCCGCGCCTGCTCGCGCGTAGGCGCGGTCCCACCGAGGTGACGCGGGTGCCAGCGGGCCTGCTCGCCGGGTCGCGGCCGGTGCTCGGGCAGGCCCTGCAGGTCCTCGAGCAGCCCGGTCAGCCGGGCACCGAGCTCGGTCGTGGTCGCGGTCAGGTCGGCCCCTGCCGCGACCCGCAGCGGCGGTCCGAAGCGCACGTCGACCATCCGGCCCCGGGTCAGCGCGGGGCGCGGCGAGACCTCCCCGACCTCGCGGCGCAGCGGCCACAGCCGCTGGGTGCCCCACACCGCCACCGGCACCACCGGCAGCCCGAGCTCCCTGCCCAGCGCGGCCACGCCCGGCATCAGCGCGCGCACCGTGTAGGAGTGCGAGACGCCCGCCTCGGGGAAGGCGCACACCGCCTCGCCCGCGCGCAGCAGCGCTCGCGCGCCCAGGTACGCGGCCGCGGGCGCGCGGCGGTCGACGGGGACGTGGCGCATCGCGGTCATCATCCGGCCCACCACCGGCGGGTCCCAGACGTCGTGGCGGGCCAGGAAGCGCACGTGCCGCCCGCGCGCCAGGCCGGCCTGTCCGACGAAGAGGAAGTCGGGGAAGGCCACGTGGTTGCTGGCGAGCAGCACCGGGCCGGTCTCGGGCAGGTGCTCCTCGCCCGACCACCGGCTGGTGACCCGCAGGGCCCGCAGCGCGAGTCGCCCGGCACGGACGGTGGCGCCGTACGCCGGCTCACCGCCCAGGAGGCTCGCCACTCAGGAGAAGGGGGGACGCGCGTCGAGGGCCAGCGACCGGCGGCCCGCCCAGCGCCACACACGGGCGGCGCGGTCGCGGTCCTCGTCGGTGACCAGGTTGCCCATCCAGCGCAGCGCCAGCGTCATCAGCCAGTCCGAGCGCATGCCGGCCGGGCCGAGGGCGGGCAGCAGCCGGGGCACCGTGACCAGCCCCGCCAGCCGCCGGGCCACCGAGAACGCCTCGCCGTAGTGCGCCGAGAGCAGCGCCGGCCACTCGGTGGCCAGCCGGTCGCGGTCGGGGGCGAGGTCGGCCATCAGCTCCGCGACCATCCGGCCGGTCTCGAGGCCGTAGTCGATGCCCTCGCCGTTGAGCGGGTTCACGCAGCCCGCGGCGTCGCCGATCAAGGCCCAGTTGGGGCCGGCCACGCCCGACACCGCGCCGCCCATGGGCAGCAGCGCCGAGGTCGGGGCGCGCAGCTCGCCCGAGAGCCCGAAGCCCTCGCGCCGCTCGTCGGCGTAGAACTGCATCAGCGGCTTGACCGCGATGTTGGCGGGCCGCTTCGCGGTGGCCAGCGTGCCCACGCCCAGGTTCACCTCGCCGTCGCCGAGGGGGAAGATCCAGCCGTAGCCGGACAGGATCGCCCCGTCCTCGCCGCGCAGCTCGAGGTGCGAGCTGATCCACGGGTCGTCGGACTCGGTGGAGGTGACGTAGCAGCGCCCGGCGACGCCGTAGACGGTGTCGCGGTGCCACTCGCGGCCCAGCACCTTGCCCAGTGGCGAGCGCACCCCGTCGGCGACCACGAGGCGGCGGCAGCCGATCTCGAAGCGCTCCACGTCGTCGCGTCCGCCCGGCCCGCGCCGCTCCACGACGACGGCACGCACCCGGTCGCCCTCGCGCACGACGTCGACGGCCCGCACGCCGTCGAGCGCCTGGGCGCCGGCCTTGATCGCGGTGGTGCGCAGGTGGTCGTCGAGCTCGGTGCGCGGCACGGCGCTGCCCCAGGAGGGCAGGGTGCCGCCTGGCCAGGGCAGCAGCAGCGTCTGGCCGAAGCCGTGGGCGCGCAGGCCCTGGTTGACGGTGTGCGCCCGCAGCCAGTCCTCGAGCCCCAGACGCGACAGCTCGTGCACCGCACGCGGGGTCAACCCGTCTCCGCAGGTCTTGTCGCGGGGGAAGACGGCCGCGTCGAGCAGCAGCACGTCGAGGCCGGCGCGCGCGGCCCAGGCGGCGGCCGCCGACCCGGCCGGTCCGGCGCCGACGACGAGGACGTCGGTCTGGGTCGGGAGGCTCACGCACCGATTCTCCCAGGTGGGCCCGCACCCCCCAAGTCCGGCCGCTTCCTAGGAGTCCTGCTCCTCCAGCGGCGGGTAGAGCCGCCCGGTCGACGCGTGCTCCTCCCGGTCGGTGAACATGCCCTTCTCGGGATCGAAGTCGCGTCCGGTGTTGTCGACCTCGGCCCCCTCGGGCCGGTTCTCCTCGGCCAGACGCTCGGCGCGCTCGCGCTCGACCTGATCGACCTCGGCCTCGCTGGGCTGCTCGTCCATGACGTGTCCCTCCCGGTAGGTGGCCTCCACGGCACCACGGGACGGCGCAGGGCCCCTCCCCCGGACGGGGGAGGGGCCCTGGCGTCGTGCTGGGCGAGCGGTCAGCTCTGGTACGACCCGAAGTCGAAGTCGTCCAGGGCCACGGCCTGGCCGCCGGCGTTGCCGCCGAACTCGTAGTCGTAGGAGTCGTAACCGGTCACGGAGTACGCCGCGGCGCGGGCCTCCTCGGTGGGCTCCACCCGGATGCTGCGGTACCGCTCGAGGCCGGTACCCGCCGGGATCAGCTTTCCGATGATCACGTTCTCCTTCAGGCCGCGCAGCGAGTCGCTGCGCCCGTGGATCGCCGCGTCGGTGAGCACCCGGGTGGTCTCCTGGAAGGAGGCCGCCGAGAGCCACGACTCGGTCGCCAGCGAGGCCTTGGTGATGCCCATCAGCACCGGACGTCCCGAGGCCGGCTTGCCGCCCTCGGAGACCACGCGCCGGTTCTCGGTCTCGAAGATCACGCGGTCCACGAGGTCGGAGGGCAGCAGGTTGGTGTCGCCCGACTCGATCACGGTGACCCGACGCAGCATCTGGCGCACGATGATCTCGATGTGCTTGTCGTGGATCGACACGCCCTGCGAGCGGTAGACCTGCTGGACCTCGTCGACGAGGTGCTCCTGGGCACGACGCACACCGAGGATCCGCAGGACGTCCTGCGGGTCCGGGGTGCCCGAGGTCAGGTGGTGGCCGACCTCGACGTGCTGACCGTCCTCGACGTTGAGGCGCGAGCGCTTCGAGACCGGGTACTCCTGGACCTCCGAACCGTCGTCGGGGGTGACCAGGACCTTGCGGGCCTTGTCGGTGTCCTCGATCTCGACCCGACCGGCAGCCTCGACGATCGGCGTGCGGCCCTTGGGCGAGCGCGCCTCGAAGAGCTCGACCACGCGGGGCAGACCCTGCGTGATGTCGTCCGCGGACGCCACACCACCGGTGTGGAAGGTACGCATGGTCAGCTGCGTGCCGGGCTCACCGATGGACTGGGCGGCGATGATGCCGACCGCCTCACCGATGTCGACCAGCTTGCCGGTGGCCAGCGAGCGGCCGTAGCACTTGGCGCAGGTACCGGTCTTGGCGTCACAGGTCAGCACGGAGCGGACCTTGACCTCCTCGATGCCGGCGGCCACGAGCTCGTCGATCTTGACGTCGCCGAGGTCCTCACCGGCGGCGGCGAGGGTCTCGCCGGTCTCCGGGTGGGTGACCTCGGTGGCGGCCGCGCGGGCGTACGCCGCGGTCTCGGCGTTCTCCGCCTTGACCACGGACCCGTCCTCACGACGCTCACCGATCCGCTTGGGCAGGCCGCGCTCGGTGCCGCAGTCGTCCTCACGGATGATGACGTCCTGCGAGACGTCGACCAGGCGACGGGTCAGGTAGCCCGAGTCGGCGGTGCGCAGCGCGGTGTCGGCCAGACCCTTGCGAGCACCGTGGGTGGAGATGAAGTACTCCAGGACCGAGAGGCCCTCACGGAAGTTCGCCTTGATCGGGCGCGGGATGATCTCGCCCTTGGGGTTGGCCACCAGGCCACGCATGGCACCGACCTGACGGATCTGGTTCATGTTTCCGGACGCACCCGAGGCGACCATCATGTGGATGGGGTTGGCGTGGTCGAACGCCTCCTCCATCGCGTCGCCGACCTTGCGGCTGGCGTCGGTCCAGATCTCCACGAGCTCCTGGCGGCGCTCGTCGTCGGTCATCAGGCCGCGCTCGAAGTCCTTCTGGACCTTCGCCGCCTGCTTCTCGTACGGCGCCAGGATCTCCAGCTTGTCGGCCGGGGTCGTGACGTCGTCGATCGAGACGGTGACGCCCGAGAAGGTCGCCCAGCGGAAACCGGCGTCCTTGAGCGCGTCGAGCGAGGCGGCGACCTCGACCTTGGTGTAGCGCTCCGCGAGGTCGTTGACGATCGCGCCGAGCTGCTTCTTGCCGACCTCGTAGTTCACGAACGGGTAGTCGGCCGGGAGCGTCTCGTTGAAGAGCGCGCGACCCAGGGTGGTCTCGACCGTGGTCGTCGTCGCGGCCGGGACCGGCTGCTCCGCGAGGTCGGGGTCCACCATCGGCACCACGTCGTCGAGGCGGATCCTCACCTTCGACTGCAGGGTGATCTCCTGGCGGTCGAAGGCCATGATCGCCTCGGCCGGGCTGGAGAACGACCGGCCCTCGCCGGGCTCGCCCTCACGGTCGGTGGTCAGCCAGAACAGGCCGATGATCATGTCCTGCGAGGGCATGGTCACCGGACGCCCGTCCGAGGGCTTGAGGATGTTGTTCGTCGACAGCATCAGGATCCGAGCCTCGGCCTGGGCCTCGGCCGACAGCGGCAGGTGCACCGCCATCTGGTCACCGTCGAAGTCGGCGTTGAACGCGCCGCACACGAGCGGGTGGATCTGGATGGCCTTGCCCTCGATCAGCTGCGGCTCGAAGGCCTGGATGCCCAGGCGGTGCAGGGTGGGTGCACGGTTCAGCAGCACCGGGTGCTCGGTGATGACCTCCTCGAGCACGTCCCAGACGACCGGACGCGCGCGCTCGACCATCCGCTTGGCGGACTTGATGTTCTGCGCGTGCGAGAGGTCGACCAGGCGCTTCATCACGAAGGGCTTGAAGAGCTCCAGCGCCATCTGCTTGGGCAGACCGCACTGGTGCAGCTTGAGCTGCGGACCCGACACGATGACCGAACGGCCCGAGTAGTCCACGCGCTTGCCCAGCAGGTTCTGGCGGAAGCGCCCCTGCTTGCCCTTGAGCATGTCGGACAGCGACTTCAGCGGACGGTTGCCCGGCCCGGTGACCGGACGACCGCGGCGGCCGTTGTCGAACAGCGAGTCGACGGCCTCCTGGAGCATCCGCTTCTCGTTGTTGACGATGATCTCGGGCGCACCGAGGTCGAGCAGGCGCTTGAGCCGGTTGTTCCGGTTGATCACGCGGCGGTACAGGTCGTTGAGGTCGGAGGTCGCGAAGCGGCCACCGTCGAGCTGCACCATCGGACGCAGGTCGGGCGGGATGACCGGGACGGCGTCGAGGACCATGCCGCGCGGCTCGTTGCCGGTCTTGCGGAAGGCATCGACGACCTTGAGCCGCTTGAGGGCGCGGACCTTCTTCTGGCCCTTGCCGTTGGCGATGGTGTCGCGCAGCGACTCCACCTCGGCGGGGATGTCGAAGTCCTGCAGGCGCTTCTGGATCGCCGCGGCACCCATGTGGCCCTCGAAGTACTTGCCGAACCAGGCCTTCATCTCGCGGTAGAGCATCTCGTCGCCCATCAGGTCCTGGACCTTGAGGGACTTGAAGGTGTTCCACACCTCGTCGAGGCGGTCGATCTCGCGCTGCGCACGGTCGCGCAGCTGCTTCATCTCCCGCTCCGCACCGTCGCGCACCTTGCGGCGCGCGTCGGCCTTGGCGCCCTCGGCCTCGAGGGCCGCGAGGTCCTCCTCCAGCTTGCGGGTGCGGTCCTCCAGCGACTGGTCGCGTCGCTTCTCGAGGCGCTCGCGCTCGAGGCCGACCTTGCCCTCCAGCGAGGACAGGTCGCGGTGGCGGGCGTCCTCGTCGACCGAGGTGATCATGTAGGCCGCGAAGTAGATGACCTTCTCGAGGTCCTTCGGGGCCAGGTCGAGCAGGTAGCCGAGCCGGCTGGGCACGCCCTTGAAGTACCAGATGTGCGTGACCGGGGCGGCGAGCTCGATGTGGCCCATCCGCTCGCGGCGCACCTTGGAGCGGGTCACCTCGACGCCGCAGCGCTCGCAGATGATGCCCTTGAAGCGCACGCGCTTGTACTTGCCGCAGTAGCACTCCCAGTCCCGGGTGGGACCGAAGATCTTCTCGCAGAAGAGACCGTCGCGCTCGGGCTTGAGCGTGCGGTAGTTGATGGTTTCCGGCTTCTTGACCTCGCCGTGGCTCCAGGTACGGATGTCGTCCGCGGTGGCCAGGCCGATCTGAAGCTGGTCGAAGAAGTTAACGTCGAGCACCTTGGCTGCAACCCTTCATTGGTTCTTGGAAAAGTGAGAAAGGAGGAGAAGCGAGGAACGGCGGAGCGCCGTGCTGCCCGTTGTTCCGAGGAACAGGCGCTCCGCGCGTTCCTCGGCTCACACCTCTTCGACCGAGCTCGGCTCGCGACGCGACAGGTCGATGCCCAGCTCCTCGGCGGCGCGGAAGACGTCCTCCTCCGCGTCACGCAGCTCGATGCTGGTGCCGTCCTGGGAGAGGACCTCCACGTTCAGGCACAGCGACTGCATCTCCTTGACGAGCACCTTGAACGACTCGGGGATGCCCGAGTCGGGGATGTTCTCGCCCTTGACGATCGCCTCGTAGACCTTGACGCGACCGGGCACGTCGTCGGACTTGATCGTCAGCAGCTCCTGCAGGGCGTAGGCGGCGCCGTACGCCTCCATCGCCCAGACCTCCATCTCACCGAAGCGCTGGCCACCGAACTGCGCCTTGCCGCCGAGCGGCTGCTGGGTGATCATCGAGTACGGGCCGGTGCTGCGCGCGTGGATCTTGTCGTCCACCAGGTGGTGCAGCTTGAGGATGTACATGTAGCCCACCGAGACCGGGTCCGGGAACGGCTCGCCGGAGCGGCCGTCGAACAGGTCGGCCTTGCCGGTCGCGTCGATCATCCGAACGCCGTCGCGGTTGGGGATCGTCGAGCCGAGCAGCCCGGTGATCTCGTCCTCGCGCGCACCGTCGAAGACCGGGGTCGCGACCTTGGTGCCGGGCTCGGCCTGGTCGACGTGGATCTTCATCAGCCGCTGCTTCCAGTCGGCGTCCGAGGTGTCGTCGGCGAGGTCGAGGTTCCAGCCCTGCTTGGCCAGCCAGCCCAGGTGCAGCTCGAGGATCTGGCCGATGTTCATCCGTCGCGGCACACCCAGCGGGTTGAGCACGACGTCGACCGGGGTGCCGTCCTCCATGAACGGCATGTCCTCGATCGGCAGGATCTTGGCGATGACGCCCTTGTTGCCGTGGCGACCGGCGAGCTTGTCGCCCACCGAGATCTTGCGCTTCTGGGCCACGTAGACGCGGACCAGCTGGTTGACGCCCGGGGGCAGCTCGTCGCCGTCCTCGCGGTCGAAGACGCGCACGCCGATGACGGTGCCCGACTCGCCGTGCGGGACCTTCATCGAGGTGTCGCGCACCTCGCGCGCCTTCTCGCCGAAGATCGCGCGCAGCAGGCGCTCCTCGGGGGTCAGCTCGGTCTCGCCCTTGGGCGTGACCTTGCCGACGAGGATGTCGCCGGTGACGACCTCGGCACCGATGCGGATGATGCCGCGCTCGTCGAGGTCGGCCAGGCCCTCCTCGGAGATGTTCGGGATGTCCCGGGTGATCTCCTCGGGGCCCAGCTTGGTGTCGCGGGCGTCGACCTCGTGCTCCTCGATGTGGATCGAGGTGAGGACGTCCTCCTGCACCAGGCGCTGGGAGAGGATGATCGCGTCCTCGTAGTTGTGGCCCTGCCAGGGCATGAAGGCGACGAGCAGGTTGGTGCCCAGCGCCATCTCGGCCTCGTCGGTGCAGGGGCCGTCGGCGATGGGGCTGCCGACCTCGAGGCGGTCGCCCTCGGCGACCAGGGGGCGCTGGTTGATGCAGGTGCCCTGGTTGGAGCGACGGAACTTGGCCAGCTTGTAGCTGGAGTAGCTGCCGTCGTCGTTCATGGTCTCGACCAGGTCGGCGGAGACGTCCTTGACGACACCGGCCTTCTCGGCCACGACCACGTCGCCGGCGTCGACCGCGGCGCGGTACTCCATGCCGGTGCCGACCAGCGGGCTGTCGCTGCGGATCAGCGGGACGGCCTGACGCTGCATGTTGGCGCCCATCAGGGCGCGGTTGGCGTCGTCGTGCTCGAGGAAGGGGATCAGCGCGGTCGCGACCGAGACCATCTGTCGCGGCGAGACGTCCATGTAGTCGATCTCGCCGGCCAGGATCTCGGAGACCTCGCCGTCGCGCTGGCGCACCAGCACGCGCTCGTTGACGAAGCGCAGGTCGTCGTCGAGCTGGGCGTTGGCCTGCGCGATGACGTAGCGGTCCTCGTCGTCGGCGGTCAGGTAGTCGATCTGGTCGGTGACCTGGCCCTCGACGACCTTGCGGTAGGGCGTCTCCACGAAGCCGAACGGGTTGATGCGCCCGTAGGAGGCCAGCGAGCCGATCAGGCCGATGTTCGGGCCCTCCGGGGTCTCGATCGGGCACATGCGGCCGTAGTGCGACGGGTGCACGTCGCGGACCTCCATGCCGGCGCGGTCACGGGACAGACCTCCCGGGCCCAGCGCGGAGAGACGACGCTTGTGCGTCAGCCCCGCGATCGGGTTGGTCTGGTCCATGAACTGGCTCAGCTGCGAGGTGCCGAAGAACTCCTTCAGCGCCGCGACCACCGGGCGGATGTTGATCAGCGACTGCGGCGTGATGGCCTCGACGTCCTGGGTCGTCATCCGCTCGCGGACCACCCGCTCCATGCGGGCCAGACCGGTGCGCAGCTGGTTCTGGATCAGCTCGCCCACCGTGCGCATCCGGCGGTTGCCGAAGTGGTCGATGTCGTCGGCGGCGATGTCGAGCGTCCCGGCCGGCGCCTCGACCTCCTCGCGGCCGTCGTGCAGCGCGACGATGTAGCGGATCGCGGCGACGACGTCGTCGACGGTCAGCGTCTGCTGGTCGAAGGCCTCGGTCAGCCCGAGCTTCTTGTTGATCTTGTAGCGACCGACCTTGGCCAGGTCGTAGCGCTTGGGGTTGAAGTAGTAGTTGTTCAGCAGGGTCTGGGCGGCCTCCTCGGTGGGGGGCTCGCCCGGACGCAGCTTGCGGTAGATGTCGAGCAGCGCGTCCTTCTGCGTCTCGGTGTGGTCCTTCTCCAGCGTGAGCATCATCGACTCGTACTGGCCGAACTCCTCACGGATCTGCTCGTTGGTCCAGCCGAGGGCCTTGAGCAGCACCGTGACGTTCTGCTTGCGCTTGCGGTCCAGCCGCACACCGACGAGGTCGCGCTTGTCGATCTCGAACTCCAGCCACGCACCGCGGCTGGGGATGAGCTTGGCGGTGTAGATGTCCTTGTCGGACGTCTTGTCGGCCGAGCGCTCGAAGTAGACGCCCGGGCTGCGGACCAGCTGGGAGACCACGACGCGCTCGGTGCCGTTGATGACGAACGTGCCCTTGGGGGTCATGAGCGGGAAGTCGCCCATGAAGACCGTCTGGCCCTTGATCTCACCGGTGTCGTTGTTGGTGAACTCCGCCGAGACGTAGAGCGGGGCGGAGTAGGTGAAGTCCTTCTCCTTGCACTCGTCCACGGTGTACTTCGGGTCGTAGAAGACCGGGTTCTCGAACGAGAGCGACATGGTCTCGCTGAAGTCCTCGATCGGCGAGATCTCCTCGAAGATCTCGGTCAGACCGGACTTCTCCGAGACGTCGTCGCCGTTGGCACGGCGACGCTCGACCTCGGCGGTCCACTTGTCGTTGCCGACCAGCCAGTCGAAGCTGTCGGTCTGGAGGGAGAGGAGCTGGGGAACCTCGAGAGGTTCGGCGATCTTCGCGAACGAGATGCGGCGGGTTGCACGAGAAACGGCGGATGCGGAGCGCGCGGCCAAGAGTGAGTCCTTCGACGGGTCTGCTCATCGATGGCGCCAGTCCACCACCACACAGCCACCGGGCAGGCTAGAGGGCATTTGAGGGCAGGCGCAAAGCGCTACGTTACCCGAAGATCACAGGCGCGACAAGATGTGCACGCACCGTGGACGATGGATGTCCCGATGATGATGAGCCCTGCACCCCGGCGGGTCAAGCACCCTCGCCGGGCCGGCTCACTCCTGCAGCTGGTTGGTGGACAGGGCGCCGACCAGCCAGCGGCCGTCCTCGCGCTGCATCCGCAGGGTGACCTGGTCCTTGTAGACCACCGGCTCGTCCATGTCCTTGCGCAGGGTGGGCCGGTTGACGAAGACCAGCACGTCGACGCGGTCGCCGCTGGTGCGCACCACCGCGGAGTCGACGACCTCGACCTCCACGACGGGCTGGACCTCCTCGAGGTTCGGCTCGAGGGCGGCGACCAGCTTGTCGTACTCCTCCTGGTAGTCGGCGGTCATGTACGACCGCGCCGCCGCGGTCGACTCGTCGAAGGAGCGGTAGTCGTAGGAGAGCACCGGGCCCACGGCGCGCTCGGCGACCGCCCGGGCCTGCTCGGCCGACTCCTCGATCTCGTTGCCGCCGCTCGTCGAGGCGACCACCCGCTCGTTGGGCTGGACCCACACCAGCACGGCGGCGCCCACCGAGAGCGCGGCCAGCACCACCAGCACCACGAGCGCCCACCCGGGCACCAGCGGCAGCCGGCTCGGGGCCGGACTCGTCGCGCGCGCCTCGAGCGCCGAGTCCTTGTCGTGCTCGGGATCGACGTCCGCCGGTTCGTCGGGCTCGCGCTCCTCCTGGGCCAGGGCGGCGTCGTGCTCGGCTCGACGCTGGGGGTCCAGGAGCACCTCCGCGGCCTGGTTGAGCAGGCGGAAGCGGCGTTCGCTGGGGTCGAGGTCGGCGATCCCCGCGCGCCAGGCCGCCCGCACCTCCTCGGCGCTGGCGCCGGGCTCGACCCCCAGCACGTCGTACCAGCTGGCTCCGCCGGCGCTCACTGCTCTCCCCCGTCGCTGCCCTCACCGGGCTCCGGCTCCTGGGTGGGCGCGCTCGGTGCGGCGCCGCTCCCTGTGACCTGGTCGAAGGCGTCGACCTGCCACTCACCGCTGACCTCGACCAGCTCGACGCGCACGCGGAACTGCGCCGGCGGGCTCGCCACCGGCTCCTGGTCGCCCTGCGCGATGGCGTTGACGAACTCGCCGGCCACCAGCGCGGTGGCGGAGTCGGCGTCCATGGTCGACACCCCGACCGCGTGCACCTTGCTCGTGCGACGCACACCGCTCTGGGCGACCAGCTGCTCCGCGGTGCCGGCCTGCTCCTCGAAGTCGGTGCGGAACTTGGCGGTGATGAGCTCGGTGACCAGCTCGCGCCACTCGGGCATCTGTCCGTCGTCGTCGAGCAGGTCGGGGCCGTAGGTGTTGACCCGCAGCATGAACTGGCTGGCCACGTCCATGACCCGCTCGCGCTCGTCCTGGATCTCGTTGCGGCCCTGCGCGACGTTGGAGACGCGCTCGGCGAGGTTGCCATCGGCGCTGGAGCTGCGAGTGGCGACCACGTAGCCCACCACCGCGACGCCGGCGACCAGCAGCACGCCGAGCAGCCCGGCCAGCGCCAGGCGGAAGCCGGGCGAGGCGGTGCGGGTCGGCTGGAGTGCTGCGGGATCGCCGGAGGCGGCCGGGTCCCTCGTCACCTGTCGGCGACGAGCGGCTGGAGGAACAACCACTTCCAGGACTCCTTACCGAGCGTGGGCGGGGCCACGCTACCGGGCGACGACAACGCGGCCGGAGGGGTCCCGCCCCAGGTCAGCTCGCCCGAGTCGGGGTCGAACGAGGCCACCACCGACGACGGGTCGAACGACGCCGCCGGGCGGGGATAGACGTTCTGCGAGCCACGGGCGTTGCTGACCGTCGGCGGCTCCTCGCACCGGGCGTCCTCGTTCATCGGGCGGTTCTCGCCGTTCTGCGGCGGGCGGCGGTCGGTGCCCTCGTACCCCTGCTTGCAGATCGGGTTGGTGGTGATGATCAGCCCGAAGTGGGCGTCGAAGAGCCCGGTGTCGGGCGACTTGGAGACGACGGTGAAGCCGCCCTCGACGACGTAGGGGTAGATCACCAGCAGCTGCTCGATGCCGTCGAGGTGGCGCACCACGACCTCACCGGTGGTGACGAGGTTGTTGAGCAGGCTGCCGAGCTCGACGCGGTTGTCCTCGATCAGCCCGCGCAGCTGGACCGCGGCCGGCGAGCCGTTCGCGATCAGGCGGCGCAGGTCGGGGTCGGCGTCGGCCAGGGTGCCCGAGAACAGGGCGAGCTGGTCGGCGAAGGTCCGGATCGCGCTCTCGGAGGCGATCTGGCCGTTGAGGACCACGTTGGCGTCGCGGATCAGCGCGGTGGTCACGTCGAGGTTGTCGTTGGCGGTCTCGATGAAGGAGTTGCCGGTGTCGATGATGCGCTGCAGGTCCTCGCCCGTGCCGGCGAAGGCCTCGCCCAGCTCGCTGACCGTGGTGCGCAGGGCCCCCCGGTCGACCGAGCCGACCGTGGTCGAGAGGTTCTCGAGCAGCACCTCGGTGGCGATCGGGGTGCGGGTGTCCTCGAGCGCGATCTCGGAGCCCTGCTCGAGGTAGGGCTCGGTCTCCACCTTCGGCTGCAGCTCGACGTACTGCTCACCCACCGCCGAGCGGTTGCCGACCACGGCCAGGGTGTCGGCGGGGATCGAGTCGTAGTCGTTCTCGATCGAGAGGTAGACGTCGACGCCCTCGTCGGTGAGCTCGAGCTTGTCGACCCGGCCCACACCCACACCGCGGTAGGTGACCTCGCCGCCGGCGAAGATCCCGCCGGAGCGCTCGAGGTGTGCGACCACGGTGTAGGAGCTGTCGTAGAACAGCCGGTCGAGCTGGGCGTAGCGAGCACCCACGTAGGAGACGCCCACGAGCGTGATGATCACGAAGACCACCAGCTGGAGCTTGGTGCGGCGGGTGATCATCGGGCCACCATCCCGGGCACGAGCAGGGTCACGAGGTCCTCGTCGTAGATCGCGGCGAGCTCGGCCATCGTCGGGCCGCGCTCGGGGTCGAAGCCGGGGCGCAGCAGCCCCCCGACGATGGGCAGCTCGGGCAGGCCACCGCCGCCCTCACCGCCGCCGCCGCCACCGCCGCCGCCACCGCCACCGGCGCCGCCGAGGAGGCCGTCGAGGGTGTCGCCGAGGTCGGGCAGGCCGTTGGGCAGCGTGGGCAGGCCGTCGAGGAACTGGCAGATGACCGCGTCCCGGTTCTTCTTCTTCAGGCACAGCTCCTGGATCTGGGCGAGCTTCTGCGGGGTGGTCAGCACCTCGACGCAGGCCTTCGAGGTCACGTTCAGGCTCTGCAGGCACTTGACGACGTCGCCGAGCAGCTTGGTGGGATCCAGCTCGGAGGGCAGCAGCGTCGGGAGCTCGGTGGGGATGCCGGTGATGCCCCCGGACAGGTCGATCTCGAGCTGGATGTCGAGGTTGGTGTAGTCGCCCATGTGCAGGTTGCGCGCGACCTGGGGGTCGCGGCCCACGACCTCGTCGACGAACGGGTAGGTCAGGAACACGTTGAACGCCTTGACGAAGGCGTCGCCGGAGTCGGCGAGCTCGGTCAGCACCGGCTGGAGCTGGGTGAGGGTGGCGATGGTGTCCTGCTTGGTCGCACGGATCACCCGCACGCCCACGTCGCCGAGCCGGTCGAGCGCCTGCAGCATCGTGACGAGGTCCTCGCGCTGGCGGTCGAGGGAGACGAGCGCGGTGGGCAGCTCGTCGAGGGCCAGGTTGATGTCGTCCTGCTGGCCGCGCACCGCGATGGCCAGGTCGTTGAGGCGGGCGATGGCGTCGACGATGTCGGCCTTGTTGTCGTCGAGGGTGCCCACGAGGGTGTCGACCTGGGTCAGCACCGACTTCGCGGAGTCCTCACGGCCCTCCAGGGCCAGGTTGAGCTCCTGGGTGATGGTCTTGAGCTGGGCCACGCCGCCGCCGTTGAGGATCAGGCTGAGCGCGCCCAGGACCTCCTCGACCTCGGGGTTGCGACCGGTGCGGTCGAGCGGGATGACGTCGCCGTCCCCCAGCTCCCCGCTGCCGCCGTCGGCCGGGGCCGAGAGCGAGACGAACTTCTCGCCGAGCAGGCTGGTCTGGCGGATCTCGGCGAGCGGCTCGTCGGGCAGGTCGGTGTCGCCCCGCAGCTCGACGGTGACCTCGGCGACGGTGCCGTCGAGCTCGATGTCGGTCACCTTGCCCACGTCGACCTCGTTGAGCTTGACCGTCGACTTGGGCACCAGGTCGAGGACGTCGCGGAACTGCACGGTCACGGTGATCGGGTCGTCCCCGGTGTCGGTGCCACCGGGCAGCGGCAGCTGGTAGACGTCGAAGTCGCAGGCGCTGAGGGTCAGCGAGGCCGCCAGCATCGCCAGCGCGAGTCGGGTCCGGCGCATCAGCGGGTCACCTCCACGAGACCGCCCAGGGTCGGGTCGAACGGGTCGGCGCCACGAGCGGCGCCACCCTCGACACCACGAAGGGCGTCGAGTGCCCCGGGCCGGGGCAGCGTGTCCTGCACCAGGTCGCACAGTCCCCCGGAAGGGTCGACCGAGTTGACCACGGTGCACAGGAACAGCGCGGGCTCGGTCTCGATCTGGTTGACGAGGTTGCCGACGTTGGCGTTGGTGTCGAGGGTGCCGGCCTCGGGGTTGTAGGTCAGGTAGAGGTTGTTCAGCGCCAGCGGCGCCACGCCGAGGACCTCGTCGAGGTTCGCGCGCTGCTTGACCAGCACCTTCGCGACCCGGTTGAGCCCCTTGATGTCGCGGCCCAGCACGTCGCGGTTGGTCTTGACGAAGTCGTTGACCTCGCCGAGGGCCGTGGACAGGTTGGCCAGCGACCCCGCGAGCTCCTGGCGCTCGCCGGCCAGCAGCTCCGAGACGTCGGCCAGGGACCGGTTGAACTGGCGCACCGTCGTGTCGTTCTCGGCCAGCGTGCTGACGAAGGCCTGGACCTCGGTGAGCGAGGAGAACAGCTCGTCCTTGTTGTCGTCGAGGGTCTCCGAGAGCCGGCTGAAGTCACCGATCGTCTGGTTGAAGGCGGCGCCCTGGCCACCGAAGTTCTCGGCGGTGACCTGCAGGAGGTCGTTGAGCGCCCCGTTCTTGTTGGCGCCCTCGGGGCCCAGCGCGACGTTGAGCCGGTCGAGGCTGGCGTAGATGTCGTCGAGCTCGAGCGGCACCGAGGTGCGGTCGACACCGAGGATCTCGCCCTCGGCCAGCTCGTCACCCTCCTCGTAGACGGGGGTCAGCTGGATGTAGCGGTCGCCCACGATCGACGGGGCGATGATCACGGCGCTGGCGTCGGCCGGCACCTGCACGTCGGCGTCGTAGGACATCGTCACCACGACCTCGGTGCCGGAGGGCACCACGGTCTCCACCTGGCCGACCGGCACCCCGAGGACCCGCACGTCGGAGCCCTCGTAGACCGAGACGGTGCGCGGGAACTGCGCGGTCAGCGTCTTGCGGTCCTCGCTGCCCAGGAAGGTCAGTGCCGCGGCGACCAGCAGGGCCACGATGACCAGGGGTGCGGCGAAGCGGCGTACGGCGCTCACGAGATGCCACCTCCGTTGAGGACCTCGGGGACGGGCGGGAGGTTCTGGATGTAGGTGTCGAACCACGGCCCGCTGCCCAGGGTGTTGGCGAAGACGCGGTAGAACGGCGCCATCAGCCGGATGCTGTCGTCGATGTTGTCCTCGTTCTTGTTCAGCACCGCGAGCACCTCCTCGAGCTCCTCGAGGGCCGGGCGCAGGTCGCTGCGGGTGTCGCGCACCAGACGGGTCAGCTCGCGGGAGAGGTCGCTGGTCGAGACCAGCAGGCGGTGGATCTGGTCGCGTCGAGCGACCAGCGCCTGGAAGAGCACGTCGGCGTCCTGCATCAGGTCGACGAGGTCGTCGTCGCGGTCGTCGAGGACCGTCGAGACCCGCTCGAGGTTGGTCAGCAGGCTCCCGATCTCCTCGTTCTTGGCCGCGATGTTGGTCGAGAGCCGCGAGACGCCGTCGAGGGCGGCCCGGAACTCCTCGGGCGTGTTGCGGGTCAGGTCGGCCAGGGTGGTCAGCGAGCGCGCCAGCTGGTCGGTGTCGATCTCACCCGCGGTGTCGGCGAGGCCCTCGAAGGCCTCGACCACGTCGAACGGCGAGGACGTGCGCTCGACCGGGATCGTCGCGCCCTCCTCCAGCTGGCCGGAGCCGGCCGGGTCCACCGAGACGTACATCGAGCCCAGCAGCGTCTTGACCTTGATGTCGGCGCGGCTGTCGGGCCCGAAGCCCGAGTCGGTCTTGACCTGGAAGGCCACCCGGACCACGCCGTCGGCCAGCTCGATGCTCTTGACCTGGCCCACGCGCACGCCGGCGATGCGGACCTCGTCGTCGGGCTGCAGGCCGCCGGCCTCGGCGAACTCGGCGTAGTAGGTGTCCCCACCGCCGATGACCGGGAGGTCCTGGGCCCGGAACGCCGCGACCAGGAGCACGGCCAGCACGCTCATGCTCACCAGCCCGACGATCACCGGGTTCCGCTCACGGAAGGGGGTCATCCGAGATCACACCTCTCCGCACCGGTCTTGAAGTTCACCGGGACCGCGCTGCCGCCGGGCAGTCGGACCCGCCCCTCGAAGCCGCAGAGGAAGAAGTTGAAGTAGCTGCCGTAGATCGCGGTGCGCCCGACCTTCTGCAGCTTGATCGGCAGCACCTGCAGCGCCCGGTCGAGCTCGCCCTTGTTGCGGTTGATGTTGCCGGCCAGGCGCCGCAGCTGCTTGACGTCGTTGGTGAAGGGCTGGCGGATGCCGCCCACCAGGTCGGAGGTCTGCTCGGAGAGCAGGGAGATCTGCTCCAGCGAGCCGAGGATCGCGCCGCGGTCCTGCTTGAGGCCCTTGACCAGGGTCCGGAAGTTCAGGATCAGGTCGCTGAGCTGGTCGTCGCGGTCGGCGATGTTGTCGAGGACCTGGTCGAGGTTGCTGATCAGGTCGCTGATCAGCTCGTCGCGGTCGGCCAGCGTGCTGGTCACCGAGGCGGTGCTGGCCAGCAGGCTCTCGAGCGTGCCGCCCTCGCCCTGGAAGACCTGCACCACCTCGTAGGACAGCTTGTTGACGTCGGACGGGGAGAGCGCCTGGAAGAGCGGCTTGAAGCCGTTGAAGAGCACGGTCAGGTCGAGCGCCGGCGAGGTGTTCGAGACATCGATCGTCTCGCCCTCCTCGAGGGCCGTCGTCTCGCCCACCTGCTGGGTCAGTGAGATGTAGCGCTGGCCGACCAGGTTGCGGTAGCGGATCGAGGCGCGGCTCGACTCGGTCAGGCTGACCTCCTCCTCGAGGTCGAAGCTGACCAGCGCCCGGGTGCGGTCGACGACCTCCACGTCGGTGACGGTGCCGACCTTGACCCCCGCGACGCGCACGTCGTCGCCGGAGACGACGCCGGTGGCGTCGACGAACTCGGCCTGGTACTCACGGGAGTCGGCGAAGGAGATGTTGCCGATCGTGATGACCAGCACGCCGGTGGCCAGCAGCGTGACCAGCACGAAGACCAGCAGCTTGACCAGGGCGCCGAAGGTCTGGGTGTCGAGGACCTTGCTCATCGCAGGCTCACTTCCGCGCCACGCGCCATCGGGGCCAGGAGCAACGCACCCAGGTCGGGCACGTCACCGGTGCTGACGCCCATGCCCGGGGCCAGCAGCGACTTGAGCAGCTCGCTCTCCGCAGAGCTGCCGGCATAGCCCTGCTCGTAACCGAAGCCCGGAGCCACCCGGCTGGTGCCCTTGCCCGTCGGCTCGTCGACGCCGTCGTCCATGTCGGGCTGCACCTGGTTCGGGTTCTCCTGGCTTCCGGGAGGGGTGGGCAGGTTGAGACAGTTGGGCCCACGGTCCTCGCCGTAGCGGGGCTTGTCGTTGGCGTTGTAGCTGCGGGGCTGGTTGGGCAGGGTCTCCAGCACGATGTGCAGGGTGAAGTTGCGGAACGCCTCCGCCTGCAGCTTGCCGGCGTTGACGACGCCCCGGGTCAGGCAGGTGAACTGCGGGGAGTACTTGGCCAGCAGCCGCACCTGCGGCTCGGAGACCTCGCCCAGCCGGATCAGGTTCTGCTCGTTCTCGGCCAAGAAGCTGCGCGCGCTGCCCGAGAGGGCGCTCACGTCGCGGAACAGCGCGTTGAGCGTGTCGGACTGCTCCTCCAGCGTGCCCAGGGTGGTGACCTGGTCGCGCAGGATCTGGCCCACCTCGGGGAGCACGTCGGCGTAGATGTCGGAGACCTCGGCGCTCAGCCGGAGGTCCTCGATCGCGCCGGGCAGCTGGGGGTTGAAGCGCTTGAGGTAGGAGTCGAGCGTCTCGAGGTTCTCACCGAGCTGGTCGCCGCGCCCCTCGAGCGCGGTGGCCAGGGCGTTGAGGGTCATGTTGAGCTCGGCCGGCTGCACGGTGCGCAGCAGCGGGTTGAGGTCGGAGAGCACCTTCTCGACCTCGGTCGCGACCTCGGTGCGGTCGATGACGTCACCGGCCTCGATGCTGGGCCCGCTCACGTCGTCGCCCTCGACGACCAGGGCGACGTACTTCTCACCGAAGAGGGTCTTGGGCACGATCGAGCCGGTCACGCCGGCGGGGATCGTGCCGATCTCCTCGGGGTAGAGACCCAGGGTGATGTCGGCACCCGCCTCGGTGGGCTCGTAGTCGAGCACCTCCCCCACGATGACGCCGCGGATCTTGACGTCGGCACGCTCGGGCAGCTGCAGGCCGATGCGCGAGCTCTGCAGGGTCACCTCGTCGTAGTCGACGAACTTCTTGGTGAAGATCGCGAAGGTCAGCCACGCGCCACCGACGAGCATCGCCAGGAAGACGATGCCCAGGAGCTTGAACTGTCGAAGGATCATCGTCTCAACCCGCCAACCGGACGGTGGTGCTGGAGCCCCAGATGGCCATGGACAGGAACAGGTCGATCACGTTGACCGCCACGATGCTGGTGCGCACCGCGCGACCGACCGCGACGCCCACCCCGGCGGGACCGCCGCCGGCGTTGTAGCCGTGGTAGCAGTGGATCAGGATCACCGCGACCGCGAAGACCAGCACCTTGCCGAAGGACCACAGCACGTCACCGGGCGGCAGGAACTGGTTGAAGTAGTGGTCGTAGGTGCCCGCGCTCTGCCCGAAGAACTGGGTGACGGTCAGGCGGGTGGCGAAGTAGGAGGACAGCAGGCCGACCACGTAGAGCGGGATGATCGCGATCAGGCCGCCGACGATGCGGGTGGTCACCAGGAACGGCATCGAGGGGATCGCCATCACCTCGAGCGCGTCGACCTCCTCGGAGATGCGCATCGCGCCGAGCTGGGCGGTGAAGCCGCAGCCGACGGTCGCGGCCAGGGCGATGCCGGCCACCAGCGGGGCGATCTCGCGGGTGTTGAAGTAGGCCGAGACGAACCCGGCGAACGGCGCGGTGCCGAGCTGGTCGAGCGCGGCGTACCCGGAGAGTCCGACCTGGGCACCGGTGAAGAACGTCATCGCCAGGATGACGCCGACCGTGCCGCCGATGACCGCCAGCGCGCCCGAGCCGAGCGTGACCTCGGCCAGGATCCGAAGGATCTCGCGCGGGTACCGCTTGATCGAGCGCGGCGCGGCCATCAGCGCGCGGACGTAGAACGCCAGCTCCTCGCCGAGGCGGTCGAGCGCGCCGGCGGGCTTGGTGTAGACCGACTTGATGCTTGCCATCTGCCTCAGCCCGTCTTCGGGGGGACGACCTGGAGGTAGATCGCACTCAGGACGAAGTTGACGATGAACAGGAGGACGAAGGTGATGACCACGGACTCGTTCACCGCGTCACCCACGCCCTTGGGACCGCCGTTGGCGTTCATCCCCTTGTAGGCCGCGACGATCGCGGCGATCATGCCGAAGATCAGCGCCTTGAGCAGCCCCACCCACAGGTCGGGCAGCTGGGCCAGCGCGGTGAAGCTGGCGATGTAGGCACCGGGCGTGCCGCCCTGCAGGCCGACGTTGAAGACGTAGCCGCCGGCCACGCCCACGACGCTGACCAGGCCGTTGAGGAAGACCGCGACCAGCATCGCCGCGAGGACGCGGGGCACCACGAGGCGCTGGATCGGGTCGATGCCCAGCACCATCATGGCGTCGAGCTCTTCTCGGATCTTGCGGGCGCCGAGGTCGGCCGCGATCGCCGAGCCGCCGGCGCCGGCGATCAGCAGGGCGGTGCCGATGGGCGCCGCCTGCTGGACCACCGCCAGCACCGAGGCCGAGCCGGTGAACGACTGGGCGCCGAACTGCTTGATCAGGCCACCGACCTGCAGCGCGATGACCGCACCGAAGGGGATCGCGACCAGAGCCGTGGGGATGATGGTGACCGACGCGATGAACCAGGCCTGCTGGATGAACTCGCGCAGCTGGAAGGGACGACGGAAGAGCCCACGCCCCACGTCGAGGGCGAAGGCGAAGAGGTTGCCTGCGGCCCCGACGGGCGCGAGGACCCGGGTCGCCGTTGAAGATGCCACGTGTCTCAGGTCCCCCTCAGGCCCCGGACGCCATGGAGACGTTGTCCTGGAAGGAGCCGGGCGGCGGGGTGATGCCCTGCTCGCGGCACCAGGCGCCCGGCTCGCGCTGCGAGCGGCGGGCGATGCCGTTGGAGGGCTCGAGCTGCATCGGGATCGGCGGCAGCGGCGGCAGCTCCTGGTCGGACTCGGCGGCCAGCTCGTCGGCGTCCTTCTCCTCCGACATGCCGATCGGCCCGATCTTCTGGGCGTTGAGGAACTGGCGCACGACCGGCTCCTCCGAGCTCAGCAGCATCTCGCGCGGGCCGAACATGGCCAGGTGCTTGTGGTAGAGCAGGCCGATGTTGTCGGGCACCGTGCGGGCGGTGTTGATGTCGTGGGTCACGATCAGGAACGTGGCGTCGATCTGGGCGTTGAGGTCGACGATGAGCTGGTTGAGGAACGAGGTGCGCACCGGGTCCAGACCCGAGTCGGGCTCGTCGAAGAGCACGATCTCGGGGTCGAGGACCAGGGCCCGCGCCAGGCCGGCGCGCTTGCGCATGCCGCCGGAGATCTCACCGGGCAGCTTCTGCTCGGTGCCGATCAGGCCGGTGAGGTCGAGCTTCTCCATGACGATGGCACGGATCTCGGACTCGCTCTTCTTGGTGTGCTCGCGCAGCGGGAAGGCGATGTTGTCGTAGAGGTTCATCGAGCCGAACATCGCGCCGTCCTGGAACAGCACGCCGAAGAGCTTGCGGATCTCGTAGAGCTCGCGCTCGGAGCAGGAGGCGATGTCGGTGCCCTCGATGATGATCGAACCGCGGTCGGGCTTGAGCAGACCGATCAACGTCTTGAGGAACACCGACTTGCCGGTGCCCGAGGGGCCGAGCATCACGCAGATCTCGCCGGCGGGGATCGTCAGCGACACGTCACCCCAGATCAGCTGCTTGCCGAACGACTTGGTCAAGTCGTTGACCTCGATCTCCACGCCCATGCCGTGCTCCCCTTCGCGGTCTGCGCTCGTCGTCCCCCGTGCTGGAGCCCGGACCGGCTCACACTCATGGGTAACAACGCTGCCTGCGCCGTGAGGTTACGCATTATTGTCACCTCCGTCACTCGCGCGCCGGGTTTCGAGACCATCCCGTCACCACGTGTCCGCACAGCACCCAAAACGGCAGGCTCACCGCGCCCGACCTGCGCAAATGCAACGACCCCCGCCGACCGTGAGGTCGACGGGGGTCGTCGGGGTCAGCGACTGGTCGTCACTTGAGGGTGACGGTGGCGCCGGCGCCCTCGAGGGCCTCCTTGGCCTTCTCGGCCGCAGCCTTGTCGACCTTCTCCAGGATCGCCTTGGGGGCGGCCTCGACCAGCTCCTTGGCCTCCTTCAGGCCGAGCGAGGTGAGGGCGCGCACCTCCTTGATGACGTTGATCTTCTTGTCACCAGCGGCCTCGAGGACGACGTCGAACTCGTCCTGCGCAGCGGCCTCCTCGCCACCGGCGGCACCGCCGGCGGCGGGGGCGGCGGCAACGGCGACCGGGGCGGCGGCGGTGACGTCGAAGGTCTCCTCGAACTGCTTCACGAACTCGGAGAGCTCGATGAGGGTCATCTCCTTGAACGCGTCGAGGAGCTCGTCGGTGCTGAGCTTCGCCATGGTGGCGGTTCCTTCCGTTAGGTGGCCGGCACCCGATCAGGTGCGGATCGGCCGGGTTTCAGGTGGTGTGCTGCCGTGCTGAGCCGACGGGCTCAGGCCTCGGCGGTGTCGCCCTCGTCGGAGGCCTGCGCCGCAGCGGGGGCCTCGTCGGCGGGGGCCTCGGCCGCAGCCGGGGCCTCCTCGGCGGCGGCCGGGGTGCCGGCACCACCTGCGAGGATCGAGGGGTCCTGCTCGGCCTTCGACTCCAGCGCACCCGCGAGACGGGCGACCTGGGCGATCGGGGCCTGGAACAGGGAGACGGCGTTCTGGAGCGACGCGAGCATCGCGCCGGCCAGCTTGCCCATGAGGACCTCGCGCGACTCGAGGTCGGCCAGCTTGGCCACCTCCTGCGCGGAGAGCGGGCTGCCGTCCAGGATGCCGCCCTTGATGATCAGGGCGGGATTGGCCTTGGCAAAGTCACGCAGACCCTTGGCGGCCTCGACCACGTCACCCTCGATGAAGGCGATGGCGGTGGGGCCGACCAGGATGTCGTCGAAGCCGGAGATGCCCACCTGGTTGGCGGCGATCTTGGCGAGCGTGTTCTTGACCACGGCGTAGTTGGCGTTCTCGCCGAGGGAGCGGCGCAGGTCCTGCAGCTCCTTCACGGTGAGACCGCGGTAGTCGGTCAGCACAGCGCCAGCAGAGGCGTTGAACTGCTCAACGATCTCTGCGACGGCTGCCTGCTTGTCTGGCCGCGCCATGGGTCTCCTTCCGGACGGTGAGACCGTGGTCCGGTGGGCCTGGCCCTGAGACGACGAACGCCCCGAGCGCAGGCTCAGGGCGTGGACCCCGTCGTGGACGGGGGGCTCTGTACTCCTGCGCTGGTCGCCCGATCACTCGGAGCCTTCGGTCACCCCACGTGCGTGGCGCGACGACCGGCGGTCTCTGGTTACGAGCAGGACAGTACGCCGTCCACGCGGGGGCGGCCAAATCGGCTCGTCGCGGGCGGGCTGGCAGGATCGTCACCATGACCACGCGTTCGCCGCTCCGCTCCCTGTCCGCCGACGAGCTCGCGACCTTCCTGGCCGCCCAGCAGGAGGCCTACGCCGCCCTGCAGGCACGCGACCTGGGCCTCGACCTGACCCGCGGCAAGCCGTCCAGCGACCAGCTGGACCTCTCCGACGCGCTGCTGGACCTGCCCACCTCCACCACCGACGCCACCGGCACCGACGTGCGCAACTACGGCGGCCTGGAGGGTCTGGCGCGGCTGCGCGAGATCTTCGCCGAGCTGCTGGAGGTCGAGACGGCGCAGCTGATCTGCGGGGGCAACTCCAGCCTGACGATGATGCACCAGGCCCTGACCTACCTGCTGCTGTGGGGTGGGCCGGGCTCCGAGCGGGCCTGGAAGGACGAGCCGGTCGTCAAGTTCGTCTGCCCGGTGCCCGGCTACGACCGGCACTTCTCCATGCTGGCCGACTTCGGCATCGAGATGGTCACCGTGCCGATGCACGACGACGGCCCCGATGTCGAGGCCGTCGCCGCGCTGGTGGCCGACGACCCGGCGATCAAGGGCATGTGGGTGGTGCCGACGTACGCGAACCCGACCGGCTCGGTGGTCTCCCCCGAGGTGGCCAGGGCGCTGATGTCGATGCCCACCGCGGCCCCCGACTTCCGGGTCTTCTGGGACAACGCCTACGCGCTGCACCACCTGACCGATGACGAGGTCCGCAGCGCCGACGCCCTCGGCCTGGCCGCCACGGCCGGGCACCCCGACCGTCCGGTCATGTTCGCCTCGACCTCCAAGATCACCTGGGCGGGCGCGGGCGTGGCCTTCATGGCCATGTCGGAGGCCAACAAGTCCTGGTTCCTGCGTCATCTCTCGATGGCCTCGATCGGGCCCGACAAGGTCAACCACCTGCGCCACGTGCAGCTCTTCGGCGACGCCGAGGGGGTGCGCGCGCACATGCGCAAGCACCGGGCGCTGATCGCCCCCAAGTTCGCAGCCGTCGACGCGGCGCTGACCGGCACGCTCGAGGGCCTCGAGATCGCCGAGTGGACCCGGCCCACGGGTGGCTACTTCGTCAACCTCGACGTGCTCGACGGCACCGCTACCCGGGTGGTCGAGCTGGCCAAGCAGGCCGGCATCGCCCTGACCCCCGCCGGTGCGTCCTTCCCGCACGGCCAGGACCCCCGCGACCGCAACATCCGGCTCGCGCCGACCTTCCCCCCGCTCGAGCAGGTCGAGACCGCCATGGCCGGGGTCGCCACCTGCGTGGCGCTGGCCGCCGCCGAGCAGCTCAGCGCCGGCTGAGGCTCCCCAGCACGCACGAAGGCCCGGCCCCTCGAGGAGGGACCGGGCCTTCGGCGTACGCGGGGGGGTCAGGCGGTCAGGCCTGGACCTCGTCCTCGGACGCGACGTTCTTGGTGCGGTTGGGGTCGACCTGCACGCCCGGGCCCATCGTCGTGGAGACGGTGACCTTCCTGATGTAGCGGCCCTTGGAGCTGGCCGGCTTGAGGCGCAGCACCTCCTCGAGGGCGGCGGCGTAGTTCTCGGCCAGCTGGGTCTCGCCGAAGGAGGCCTTGCCGATGATGAAGTGCAGGTTGGCGTGGCGGTCGACGCGGAACTCGATCTTGCCGCCCTTGATGTCGGACACGGCCTTGGCCACGTCCGGCGTCACGGTGCCGGTCTTCGGGTTCGGCATCAGGCCGCGGGGGCCCAGGACGCGACCGAGCCGGCCGACCTTGCCCATCATGTCGGGCGTGGCCACGACGGCGTCGAAGTTGAGGTAGCCGCCGTTGACCTTCTCGATCAGCTCGTCGCCACCCACCTCGTCGGCGCCGGCCTCGCGGGCCGCCTCGGCCTTGTCGCCGTTGGCGAAGACCAGGACGCGGGCGGTCTTGCCGGTGCCGTGGGGCAGGTTGACGGTGCCGCGCACCATCTGGTCGGCCTTGCGGGGGTCGACGCCGAGACGCATGACCACGTCGACGGTCTCGTCGAACTTCTTCTTGCTGGTGGTCTTGGCGATCTTGATCGCGGACAGCGGGGCGTGGAGCTCGTCCTGGTCGAACTGCTCCGCGGCCGCGCGGTAGGTCTTGCTGCGCTGCATGTCTGGTCTCTCTCTTCTTGGTCCAGGTGTGGTCAGGTGGGCCAGCGCGGCCCTGCCACAGGTGCGGTACGCCGGCCCGCGCGCGGCGGGTGCGGCGTGCGACGACGTGTCGGTCGAGGCGTCAGTCGGTGGTGATGCCCATGGAGCGGGCGGTGCCCTCGACGATCTTCATCGCGGCGTCGATGTTGTTCGCGTTGAGGTCGGGCAGCTTGGTCTGGGCGATCTCGCGCACCTGGTCCTTGGTCAGCTTGCCGACCTTCTCCTTGTGCGGGACGCCCGAGCCCTTCTGCAGACCGGCGGCCTTCTTGATCAGCTCGGCGGCCGGCGGGGTCTTCGTGATGAAGGTGAAGGACCGGTCCTCGTAGATGGTGATCTCGACGGGGATCACGTTGCCGCGCATGGACTCGGTCTGCGCGTTGTAGGCCTTGCAGAAGTCCATGATGTTGACGCCGTGGGGGCCCAGGGCCGTACCGACCGGCGGGGCGGGCGTCGCGGCGCCGGCCTGCAGCTGCACCTTGACCAGTGCGGCGATCTTCTTCTTGGGAGGCATGAAGCTGGTTCTCTTTCTCTCTCGTGGTCATGACGAGGGCGGGCTGGGCCCTCTGCCACCTGCGTGTTGCGTGTCGCGCCCACCATTGTGCGGCGCGCGGGCCCCGCCGGCCCAATCGGACCGGACGGGGAGGTGCCTCAGACCCGCTGGATCTGGCTGAAGCTGAGCTCGACCGGCGTCTCGCGGCCGAAGATCTCGACCAGCGCCTTGACCCGCTGGGCCTCGGCGTTGATCTCGGTGATCGTGGCGTGCAGCGTCGCGAACGGTCCGTCGACGACCATGACCGAGTCGGAGACCTCGAAGTCGGCGACCTCGACGGGCTTCTTGGCGGTGGTCGGCGAGCCGGGCGCGGCGGTGCCGGCGGCGACGGCCTCGGCCTCGGCGCGGGCCACGACGGCCGGGGCCAGCATGTCCTCGACCTCACGCATGGTGAGCGGGACGGGCTGGTGGGAGTTGCCGACGAAACCGGTGACCGAGGGCGTGTGGCGCACCGCGGACCAGGACTCGTCGGTCAGGTCCATGCGGACCAGCACGTAGCCGGGCAGGACGGTGCGCTTGACCATCTTGCGCTGGCCGTTCTTGATCTCCGCGACCTCCTCGGTGGGGACCACGATCTCGTGGATGTAGTCCTCCATGTTGAGGGAGATGATGCGGTTCTCCAGGTTCGACTTCACCCGGTTCTCCATGCCGGAGTAGGTGTGCACGACGAACCAGTCGCCCGGCTTGGCCCACAGCTCGCGGCGGAACGCCTCGAGCGGGTCGTCGGCGTCCTCCTCGGGCTCGGGGGCGTCCCCGGCGTCGACCTCGTCGGCCACCTCCGCCTCGTCGGCCTCGGCGTCGGCGACCGCCTGGGCGGCGCTGTCGTCGACGGCACCGTCGACGGCCTCGTCGGCCTCCGGGTGCGACACCGGCTCCACCGGGTCGACCTCGGGGTTCTCCGACGTCTCCGTCTCCTCGGTCTCGACCGAGTCGTACTGCTCCGTCACGCGCTGCTCCATCACGTTGCTGTGCTCAATTGCCTGCGCCGGCGTGCGCCGGTCGCGGGGGGCCGTGGCCGCGACGGGTCACCGTCGCGGCTGCGGTCACTGGTCGGACTGGCCGGTGAAGACGAAGAACGCCAAGCGCCCCAGACCGAGGTCGAGGGCCGAGATGATCGCCATCATCATCAGGACGAAGACCATGACCACGATGAAGTACGTGACCAGCTGCTCCTGGGTGGGCCAGACGACCTTGCGGAGCTCGGCGACCACCTGTCGGTAGAACGTCACCGGGTTCGTGCGCTCGGCCTTCTCGCCGTCGCGGACCGGCTTGCTGTCCGACACGCCGTCACCATTCCTTCGCTCGTCCGTCCGGCCTCACCGACCAGATGTCCTGCAGGGCACGAGGGACTTGAACCCCCAACCTTCGGTTTTGGAGACCGATGCTCTGCCAGTTGAGCTAGTGCCCTCCGGTGTCACCCGGGCATGCCGCAGCATGTGGGGATCCACCAATCGAGGAGTCTACGGGGAAGGTCCCGGCCCCGTCCAAACCGGCCCCGGCGCCGGGCGTCGCGCGGGCCCCTAGGGTGGAGGGATGATCGAGAGGCCAGGACCCGACGTTGCGTGACCTGCACCAGCTGCCGAAGGCCCACCTGCACCTGCACTTCACCGGCTCGATGCGTCACGAGACGCTGCTCGAGCTCGCCGAGCGCGACGGGGTGGCCCTGCCCGACTCGTTGGTCGACCAGTGGCCGCCGCGGCTCAGCGCCGCGGACGAGAAGGGCTGGTTCCGCTTCCAGCGCCTCTACGACGTGGCCCGGTCGGTGCTGCGCACCGAGGACGACGTGCGCCGCCTGGTGCGGGAGGCCGCCGAGGACGACGTGGCCGACGGCGGGCGGTGGCTGGAGATCCAGGTCGACCCCAGCGGCTACGCCGCGCGCTTCGGCGGCGCGACCGCCTTCACCGACCTGGTCCTCGACGCCGTGGACCAGGCCTCGCGCGAGACCGGGCTGGGCATCGGGGTGCTGGTCGCGGCCAACCGCACCCGGCACCCGCTGGACGCCCGCACCCTGGCCCGACTGGCCGCGCAGTACGCCGGGCGGGGCGTCGTCGGCTTCGGCCTCTCCAACGACGAGCGGCGGGGCACGACCAGCGACTTCGCCGCGGCGTTCCGGATCGCGCGCCGCGCTGACCTGCTCCTGGCCCCCCACGGCGGCGAGCTGCGCGGGCCCGAGCACGCGCGCACCTGCCTCGACGAGCTGCACGCCGACCGGCTCGGGCACGGGGTGCGGGTCGCGGAGGACCCCGCACTGCTGGAGCGGGTCGCGGCCGACGGCGTGACGCTGGAGGTCTGCCCGGTCTCCAACGTCGCGCTCGGGGTCTACTCCGACCTCACCTCGGTGCCGCTGCCGACGCTGCTCGAGGGCGGCGCCCAGGTCGCGCTGGGCGCCGACGACCCGCTGCTCTTCGGTTCACGGCTGGCCGGGCAGTACGCCACGATGCGCGCCGCGCACGACCTCGACGACGCCACCCTGGCCGAGCTGGCCCGGATGTCGCTGCGCGGCTCCCGCGCACCCTCCGACGTGCGCGAGCAGGTCCTGGCCGACATCGACGCGTGGCTCGCGGCTCCCGGCCAGCACGAAGGGGGCCGCGCGGTGAGAGGATGGCGCCGTGACTGATCGGGACCCGGACGACACGACCCCCTCGAGCCCCTCGAGCCCCTCGAGCCCGCCGCCGTACGGGCAGGACCCGCACGGCTCCCCGTACCCGCCCCAGTACCCGGCGTACCCACCGCAGGGCCAGCCCCAGCAGGACTATGGCCAGGGGTACGGCCAGGGCTACCACCCGCAGGGCCAGCCGGGACCGGGCCAGGGCCCGACGATCCACCCCCAGGCCAACACCGCCCTGGTGCTGGGCATCGTGTCGTTGGCCGGCGGCATGATCTGCGGGCTGCCGCTGCTGGCGGGCCCCTTCGCCTGGTACACCGGGCGCAAGGTCAAGCGCGAGATCGAGGCGGCACCGCAGCACTACACCGGGGCCAGCGAGGCCGGCGCCGGGATGGTGCTGGGCATCGTCTCGACGGTGCTGCTGGCCCTCGGCCTGCTGGTCGGGGTGCTGCTGGTCGGGCTGTTCGTCATCGGCGCCTCCGCCTGAGCGGCCGACCCGGCCTCAGGCTTCGTCGAGGTCGCCGTCGAGGTCACAGCCGAGCAGCACCGGCTCGTTGACCAGGCGTACGCCGAAGCGCTGCTGCACGCCGTCGCGCACGTGGCGGGCCAGGGCCAGCAGGTCGCGGGTGCTCGCCTCGCCGCGGTTGGTCAGGGCCAGGGTGTGCTTGCTCGAGAGCCGGGCGCGCCCGCTGCCGACGTCGACGCCGTACCCCCGCGCGAAGCCGGCGTGCTCGATCAGCCAGGCGGCGCTGGTCTTGACCCGCCCGTCGGGCTGCTCCCAGGCCGGGGCGCCCTCGGGCAGCGCGGCGGCGTCGACGACGGGGTTGGTGAAGAAGGAGCCGGCGCTCCAGGTGTCGTGGTCGTCGGCGTCGAGGACCATGCCCTTGCCGGCCCGCAGGCCCAGGACCGCCTCGCGAACGGCACGCAGCGGCGCACGCTGGCCGCCCTCGAGACCGAGCACGCGCGACAGCTCGCCGTAGCGCACCGGCGCGGCCAGGGTGCCGGTGGCGAGCTGGAAGGTCACCGAGAGCACCACGTGGCGCCCGGGCTCGGCCTTGAACCGGGAGTGGCGGTAGGAGAAGTCGCAGTCGGCGTTGGCCAGGGTGCGGACCTGCTGGTCGCGCCGGTCGTAGGTGCGCACCGACGCGATCGTCTGGGCGACCTCCTGGCCGTAGGCGCCCACGTTCTGCACCGGCGTGGCACCCACGCTGCCCGGGATGCCGGAGAGCGCCTCGACACCGACCCAGCCGCGCTCGACGGCGATCGCCACGAAGGCGTCCCAGTCCTCCCCCGCCGCGACCGTGACCAGGACGCCGCCGCAGACCGGGTCCTCCCCGCCCGCGTCGACGTCGGGCACGACGCCGCGGGTGGCCACCTCGACCACCGTGCCGGCGAACCCCTCGTCGGCGACCACCAGGTTGCTGCCGCCGCCCAGGAGCAGCACCGGCTCGCCCGCGGCGTCGGCCTCGGCGACGGCCGCGACCAGCTCGGCCTCGGTGCCGGCGCGCACCCACCGCGCGGCGGGCCCGCCCAGGCGCAGGGTGGTGCGCTCGGCGAGCCTCGGGTGGGTGGCGCCCCTCGCGGCGGGCTCAGCCATCGACGGCCACCACGGCCCGCGGCATCCCGAGCACCTTCTGGCCCGAGCAGGTGACCTCGAGCGCGATCGTGGCGCGCCCGTCCTCGACGGACTTCACGCTGCCGCCCACCACGACGACCACACCCTCGTCGTCGTCGGGCACCACGACGGGCGCGGTGAACTTGCAGCCGATCTCGAGCACCGGGGCGTCGTGGGTCCAGGTCGCGACGGCACGGGCGGCCAGCGCCATGGTGTACATGCCGTGGGCGATCACGCCCGGCAGGCCCACCTGGGTGGCGACGCGGTCGGACCAGTGGATGGGGTTGAGGTCGCCGCTGGCGGCGGCGTAGGCGACCAGGTCGCCGCGGGTGACGGCGTACTCCTGCGGCGCCAGGGCGGCGCCGGGCTCGAGGTGGGTCATGCCTGCTCCTCCGCGCGGTGCACCAGGGTCGCGCCGGCGGTGCACACCAGCGCACCGGTCTGGTCGTGGACCTCGCTGCGGGTGCCGATGATGTCGTTGCCGCCGATCTGGCGCAGCGAGGTGACGCCCAGGGTCGTGGTGAGCACGTCGCCGGGCACCACGCTGCGCTCGTGGGCGAAGCGCTGCTCGCCGTGCACGATCCGGCGCAGCTCGACCTGCTCGGCCTCGAGGAAGGCGTTCATCGCCTCGAAGGCCAGCACGATCGGGAAGGTCGCCGGGGCCGGACCGCCCTCCCAGGTGGCACCGCTGGCGGCCGCGAACGTGCGCAGCCGCTCCTCGGTGACGACGTACGGCCGGGTCGGTGGGAACGAGCGGCCGACGAGAGAGGGGTCCAGCGCCATGTCTCCAACCTAGTACGCGGGAACGACGAACGGCCCGCCCGGTGTCCCGGACGGGCCGCTCGCGACGAGCTGGTGAGCCGCTGGTCTCAGCGGGTCTCGCGGTGCGTCGTGTGCTGACGGCACCGGGGGCAGAACTTCGCCAGGTCCAGACGGTCGGGGTCGTTGCGGCGGTTCTTCTTGGTGATGTAGTTGCGCTCCTTGCACTCCGTGCAGGCGAGAGTGATCTTGGGGCGAACGTCGGAGCTCTTGGAGGCCACGGGGAAGTCCTAGGGTCGGTTCGGGGTGCTGGGGTGTCGCTCGTCAGGTGCAGTAGCGGGAGCGGGACTCGAACCCGCGACACCACGATTATGAGTCGTGTGCTCTAACCACCTGAGCTACCCCGCCACGGGGCCGGGTCCGCCCGCCAGGATAGTCCGGCGGGCAACCCTCTCCCAGAGCCCCTTTACGGAATCGAACCGTAGACCTTCTCCTTACCATGGAGACGCTCTGCCGACTGAGCTAAAGGGGCAACGCGGAAGAAGATTACACACACCCCCCGGGGAGTGGAAATCGAGGCCCGCCGCACCGGGTCACACCCCTGCTGACCTGCCCAGATGCGTGAACGGGCGTGCCTGCTCCAGCTCCAGCGCGAGCTCGAGCAGGAGCGCCTCGCGCCCATGCCCGGCGCTGAGCATCATGCCCAGCGGGAGCCCGCCGGCGTCGGTCGCCAGCGGCAGCGAGACGGCCGGGTCGCCGGTGGCGTTGTGCCACGGCGTGAAGGCCACCCACTCCTGCAGCCGCTCGATGACGGTGTCGTAGCCGAGCTGCGGCGCGAGGTGGCCGACCAGCGGGGTCGGGGTGGCCAGCGTGGGGGTCAGCAGCACGTCGTGGCGCTGGTGGAAGCGGGCCGAGACCGCGGCCGTGCGGCGCAGCCGGGCCACCGCGGAGGGCAGGCGGACCAGGTGGCGTCGTACGTGCTCGCCCAGGCCGTGGGTGAGCTCGTCGAGGCGGGTGCGGTCGAAGGTGCGGCCGTGCTGGCTGCGCCCGCCGACGAGCGACGCGGCGGCCAGCGAGGCCCAGTAGAGCAGGAAGTCGTCGGCGAACGAGGCCGGCGCGGGAGCCGTGACCTCCTCGACGTGGTGACCCAGCTCCTCGAGCAGCGCCGCCGTGCGCAGGGTCTGCTCGGCGACCTCGGGTGTCGCGGCACGCCCGGCACCCGCTGTGGTGACCCCGATGCGCAGGCGTCGGCGCCCGGGGCGGGTGATGTCGCCCACCGGCGGCAGCGACAGGTCGCGGTAGACCTTCTCGGCCTCACGCAGGAAGGCTGCGGTGTCGCGCACCGAGCGGGTCACCACCCCGTCGCTGACGATGCGCACGGGCATCCGACGCAGCAGCACGTCCTGCGCCAGCCGGCCCCGGGTGGGCTTGAGGCCGACCAGGCCGTTGACGGCCGCGGGGATGCGGATCGAGCCGCCGCCGTCGTTGGCGTGCGCGATCGGCACCGCGCCGGCAGCGACCAGCGCTGCGGAGCCGGCGGACGAGGCGCCGGCGGTGCGGGCGGGGTCCCACGGGTTGCGCACCGGGCCCAGCCGGGGGTGCTCGGCGGCGGCGCTGAACCCGAGCTCGGAGAGCCGCGTCTTGCCCAGCGCCACCAGCCCGGTGGCCAGGTACATCCGGGCCAGGTCGCCGTCGCGGCGGGCCGGGCGCCCCACGAAGGCGTCGGTGCCGTGCAGGGTGGGCATGCCCTCGACGTCGGCGTTGTCCTTGACGAAGGTCGGCACCCCGGAGAAGAACCCGCCGTGCGGGGCGGCCGCCTCGGCCCGCGCCCGGTCCCAGGCCCGCCAGGCCACCGCACCGAGCTCGGCGTCGACGGTCTCGGTGCGGGCGATGGCGGCCTGCACCACCTCGCCCGCGCTGACCTCGCCGGCCGCCAGCGCCTCCACGGTGCCCACGGCGTCGAGGTGGCCCAGGGCGTCGTCGGTGTACGCGTGCACGCTCATGGGCAGCGAACCTAGCGTCCCCCGCCCCGGCGGGTGGAAGAGTCCGCGAGAGGGTGGGCCGAGGTCAGAGGAGCAGGGTCACCAGGAGCGGAGCCACGACGCTCGTGACGAGCGCCGTCAGCCCCATCGCCAGGCCGGAGAACGCGCCCTCGACCGGGTGGTCGACGATCATCCGCCCGGTGCCGATGCCGTGGGAGGCGGAGCCCACGGCGAGCCCGCGGGCGCGGTGGTCGCGGACCCGGAGCAGGCTCAGCACACCGGGGCCGGCCACGGCGCCGAGGATGCCGGCGGTGATCGTGAGGGCGGCGGTCAGCGGCGGCAGGCCGCCGAGGGTGTCGGAGACCGCGATCGAGACCGGGGTGGTCGTGGCCTTGGGAGCCATGCTGAGCGCGAGCAGGTCGTCGCCGCCCAGGAGGCGCACCAGTCCCACTGCGGCCGCCACCGACACGACGGCCCCCGCCACGACGGCGCTCAGCAACGGCAGCACGAAGCCGCGCAGGCGGGCGAGCTGGCGGTGCAGGGGCACCGCGAGGGCCACCGTGGCCGGGCCGAGCACGAACGTGATCAGCGCCGTGTCGTCGGCGTACGCCGCGTAGTCGACGTCGAGGAGCACGACCAGGCCCCCGACGAGCACGATCGCGACGAGCACCGGCTGGGCCAGCGGGTGCGACCCGGTGCGCTCGCGCAGCCACAGCCCCAGCTGGTAGGCCAGCAGGGTCACCACCAGCCACAGCAGCGGCTGGTCGAGCACGGCGTCCGCGGCCCCGCTCACGGGGCACCCCCGGCGGTTCCGGGCTCGTCGACGACACGGGTGCGGCGTCCGAGCCGGTCGGCCAGGACGCCGACGACGGCCAGGCCCAGCAACCACGAGCCGACCAGCGCGACGACGACCGCGATCGGGTCGTCGCGCAGCACGCCGGCGTAGGCGACGATGCCGACCCCGGCGGGCACGAAGAGCAGCTGCAGGTGCGGCAGCACCGCGTCGGCGGTGCGGTGCACGGGGCTGTCGTCGGGCGGGTCGCGCAGCACCAGCACCACGAGCAGCAGCACCATGCCGACCACCGGCCCGGGCACCGGCACCCCCGTCGCCTCGACGACCAGCTCACCGGCGAGCTGGCAGGCCAGCAGCCAGGTCAGTCCGAGGAGCACCGGCTCAGTGTGGCCGACGGCGACCGGCGATGACAGCCCACCAGGTGCGGGTCGAAGACCGCGATCGCCTCCATCAGCGCGAACATCGTCGTCGGGCCGACGAACACGAAGCCGCGGCGCTTGAGGTCCTTGCTCAGCGCCAGCGACTCGGGCGAGGTGGTCTGCTGCTCGGCGGTCGTGGCCGGGGCCGGCGGCACCGCGGGGGCGTGCGAGCGCAGCAGCGCCTCGAGCCCGCCCTCGTCGCGCAGCGCCACGGTGGCGGCCGCGTTGACCAGCGCCGCCTCGATCTTGCGGCGGTTGCGCACGATGCGTGCGTCGGTCATCAGCCGCTCGACGTCGGCGGCGTCGTACGCCGCGACCCGCTCGGCGTCGAAGCCCGCGAAGACCTCGCGGAAGGCCGGCCGCTTGGCCAGGATCGTCGACCACGAGAGCCCGGACTGGAAGGCCTCCAGCGTCAGCCGCTCGAGGTGCGCGCTCTCGCCCTCGACCGGGCGACCCCACTCGTGGTCGTGGTAGTCGCGCATCGTGCCGGGGGCGGCGCCCGCCCAGGGGCAACGCGGCACGCCGTCCTCCGCGCCGGGGACCGGTCCGCTCACCCGCGCTCCTTGAGCCGTGCGTTGGGCAGTGGCGGTGCAGGGATGGGTCGGGTGCGGTCGCCCTCGACGACCCCGAACCGGCCGGGTGCGACCTGCTGGGCGTCCGCGACCACCTCGCCGTCGCACTCGACCTGGGCCTGCCACTCCTCGCGGAAGGCCACGACCTCCTCGTGGCTGCGGCCCACGAAGTTCCACCACATCACGAGGGACTCACCGAGCGGGGTGCCGCCGAGCAGCAGCAACCGGGTCGGCTCCTCGCCGGCGACCAGCGTGGTGCTCGGGCGCCCCAACGGCACGTACGCCAGCTCGTGGCCGGCTACGGCGACCCCGTCGACCTCGACGGCGCCCAGGTCGACCAGGACCCCGTGCTCGTGTTCCTCGTCGACGTCGAGGCGCAGCGTCGTGCCCGGGTCGAGCACGATCTCGGCGCCCACCAACGGGGTGTGCGTGCGCACCGGCGAGCGCTGACCGAGCAGCTCGCCCAGGAACACCCGGGCGCGCCAGCCGGGCCCCTCGACGGGCTCGGGCGCGTGGTGCTCGAAGCCCGGGTCGGCGTGCCGGGTGGCGTCGGGCAGCGCCACCCAGAGCTGCGCGCCGTGCAGGGTGCCGGTGGCCCTCGTGCTGATCTCGGAGTGGCTGATGCCGCGCCCGGCGGTCATCAGGTTCAGCTCGCCGGGCCGCACCACCGCGTGGTGCCCGGCCGAGTCGCGGTGCTCGATCTCGCCGCTGAACAGCCAGCTGACGGTCTGCAGGCCGGTGTGCGGGTGCGGGGCGACCTTCATGCCCCCGGTCACCCCGACGTCGTCAGGGCCGTAGTGGTCGACGAAGCACCACGCGCCGACCAGCGATCGGGAGCGCTGCGGGAGCGTGCGGCGTACGAGCATGGCGCGGGGGCCACCGAGCGGCACCTCGCGGGCCGGCAGCACCTCCACGGCGCCCGACGGCGGGCCGGGGGTGCAGGTGACCTCGTCGGGCCGTGGGTCGGGGTTGCTCACCTCGCCGAGCCTAGTCGCCGACCCGGCCCGGATCTCGCGCTGACCAGGCCCAGACTTCCCCTTGAGCCGGCCCGGACTTCCGCCTGAGTCGGCCCGTACCGACGCCCGAGCAACCCCTGCGACCAGCTCGCCTCAGCCGGGCTCGTCGCGCCGCTACGGCTGCACCAGCCTGAGCAGCAGCCGCACGTGGTCACCGACGTGCACCCCCTCTGCCCGGCGGACCTGCTGCTTGAGCGGCAGCACGAAGCCGCGCGCCTTGTCGGGGAAGACCGAGGTGCGCCACGTGGTGGCACCCAGCACGACCTCGACCCGCACCGACCCGAAGCCCGACCGGGGCCCGGCCAGCAGCCGGATGTCGTCGTCGACCTCGCCCGGCACGGTGACGAAGGCCCAGGACCCGCCCTCGGCCAGCCAAACCTCGGCATCGAAGGCCCACTGCGTCTCCCCGGTGCCGGGTCCCGCACCGGGGCGGATCGGCCCGTCGTACGGATCGCTCATCCGCCCATGATGGCGTCGCGAGGACTTCAGGCACCCCGGCACGGGAGATCTGGGCCGGCTCGACGCGAAGTCTGGGCCGGGTCAGCGCGAGATTCGGGCCGGGTCAGCGCAGGGCGGCGGCCTCGGCGGCCAGCTTCTCGACGCGCGCCCAGTCGCCGGACTCCACCGCCTCGCGGGGGGTGATCCAGGTGCCGCCGACGCAACCGACGTTGGGCAGGGCGAGGTAGTCGGGGGCGGAGGCGAGGGTGACGCCACCGGTGGGGCAGAACCGGGCGGCGGGCACGGGCGCCGAGAGCGCGCGCAGGTACGCCGCTCCCCCGGACGCCTCGGCCGGGAACAGCTTCATCTCGCTCACGCCCGCCTCGAGCACGGCGAGCACCTCGGAGACGGTGGCGGTGCCGGGCAGGAACGGCAGGCCGGTGCCGAGCATCGCCGACAGCAGCCGCGGGGTGGTGCCGGGCGAGACCAGGAACGACGCCCCCGCCGCGGCGGCCTCCTCGGCCTGGCGCGGCGTGGTGACGGTGCCGACCCCGAGCACGATCTCGGGCACCTCGGCGGCCACGGCGCGCACCGCGTCGAGGGCCACGGGGGTGCGCAGCGTCAGCTCGATCACCGGCAGCCCGCCCGCCACGAGGGCGCGCGCCAGCGGCACGGCCTCGGCGACGGACTCGACGGTGACGACCGGGACGACCGGCGCGAGGTCGAGCAGGGACTCAGGCGTGCTGGGCAACGGGGGCCTCCTGGGCCGAGAGGTCGTCCGAGGGGAAGGGGAAGACGCTGGCGCCGGCGTCGGCGGGCCCGACGGTGGCGCGGAACATGGCGAACAGCTCGCGACCGGTGCCGGCCAGGTCGGAGGCGCTCTCGGGGCGCTGCCCCGCAGGGCGGGCCAGCACGGTCTCGGGGTCGGCGACGCCCAGCAGCCCCCGGTCGGCGTCGACGGTGACGACGTCGCCGTCGACGATGCGGGCCAGCGGCCCGCCGAGCGCGGCCTCGGGCGTGACGTGGATGGCGGCCGGGACCTTGCCGGAGGCCCCGGACATCCGGCCGTCGGTGACGATCGCGACCTTCTGGCCCCGGTCCTGCAGGACGCCGAGCGCGGGCGTGAGCTTGTGCAGCTCGGGCATCCCGTTGGCGGCCGGGCCCTGGTGGCGCACCACCGCGACCAGGTCGCGCCCGTCGAGCTCGTGGCGCTCGAAGGCCGCCAGCAGGTCGGCCTGGTCCTCGAAGACCACGGCCGGCGCGGTGACGACGCGGTGCTCGCCGGCCACGGCGCTGGTCTTGATGACCGCGCGGCCCAGCGGCCCGTCGAGCACCCGCAGCCCCCCGTCGGCGGCGAAGGGGTCGGTGGCCGGGCGCAGCACCTCGGGGTCGAGGGACTCGGTGGGGCCGTCGACCCAGGTCACCGAGCCGTCCTCGAGCAGCCGCGGCTCCTGGGTGTAGCGGCGCAGCCCCGGCCCGGCGACGGTCCGTACGTCCTCGTGCAGGAGACCCGCGTCGAGCAGGGTGCGCACCAGGAAGGCCATCCCGCCGGCGGCCTGGAAGTGGTTCACGTCGGCGGAGCCGTTGGGGTAGATCCGGCACAGCGACGGCACCACGGCCGAGAGCTGGGACAGGTCGTCCCAGGTCAGGTCGACGCCCGCGGCCCGGGCGATCGCGACCAGGTGCAGCGTGTGGTTGGTCGAGCCGCCGCTGGCCAGCAGCGCCACGCAGGCGTTGACCAGCGAGCGCTCGTCGACCACGTCGCCGACCTGGGCGTCCTCGGCCTCGCCGCGGGCGATCGCGGTCACCCGCGCGGCCGCGGCGTCGGTCAGCGCCGCGCGCAGCGGCGTACCGGGGTTGGGGAAGGAGGCCCCGGGCAGGTGCAGGCCCAGCACCTCCATCAGCAGCTGGTTGGAGTTGGCGGTGCCGTAGAAGGTGCAGGTGCCGGCCGAGTGGTACGACGCCGCCTCGGCCTCGAGCAGCTCCTCACGGGTGGCCAGGCCCTCGGCGAAGCGCTGGCGCACCGCGGCCTTCTCCTTGTTGGCCAGCCCCGACTCCATCGGTCCGGCCGGCACGAAGACCGTCGGCAGGTGCCCGAAGGACAGCGCGCCGACCAGCAGCCCGGGCACGATCTTGTCGCAGACCCCGAGCATCATCGCGGCGTCGAACATGTCGTGCGAGAGCCCGATCGCGGCCGACATCGCGATCACGTCGCGGCTGTGCAGCGAGAGCTGCATGCCGGCGCGGCCCTGGGTGATGCCGTCGCACATCGCGGGCACTCCCCCGGCGACCTGCGCGATGCCGCCGGCGCGGATCACGGCCTTCTTCAGCTGGCGCGGGTAGGTCTCGAAGGGCTGGTGCGCCGAGAGCATGTCGTTGTAGCTGGTGACGATCGCCAGATTCGGCTTGACCGTGCCGCGCAGCGCCTCCTTGTCGGCGGGCTCCGCGGCCGCGAAGCCGTGCGCGAGGTTGGCGCAGGCCAGCCGGGTGCGGGCCGGGCCGGCCTGGGCGGCGGCACGGTTGCGCTCGACGTACGCCGCGCGGGTGGCGGCGCTGCGGGTCACGAGGCGCTCGGTCACCTCGGCCACGACGGGGTGCAGCGGCACGGGGGTGCCGGGGCTGGCGGCGGGGGTGCTGGGGGTGCGGGTCACTGGTCGGTCTCCTGCCAGGCTCGGCCGTCCCGCTCGAGGAGCGCGGCGGCGGCGTAGGGGCCGGGGGTGCCGGCGGGGTAGCGGCGCGGCCGCTCGGGCGAGTCGGCCCAGCGGGCCAGGACGGGCTCGACCCACGACCACGCGGCCTCGACCTCGTCGCGGCGCATGAAGAGGGTCGGGTTGCCGCGGATGACGTCCATCAGCAGCCGCTCGTAGGCCTCGGGCGAGCGCTGGTCGAAGGCGTCGGCGTAGGAGAGGTCGAGCGAGACCGGCCGCAGCCGGATGCCACCGGGGCCTGGCTCCTTGGCGGTCAGGTGCAGGCGCATGCCCTCGTCGGGCTGCACGCAGATGTGCAGCCGGTTGGCGGTGGTCACGCCCTCGGAGCCGGGGAACATCGCGTGCGGCGGCTCCTTGAAGACCACCACGATCTCGGAGACGCGCCGGTCCATCCGCTTGCCGGTGCGCAGGTAGAACGGCACCCCGGCCCAGCGCCAGTTGCGCACCTCGGCCTTGAGGGCCACGAAGGTCTCGGTCCAGGAGTCGGGGGCGCCGGCGGGCTCTGGGCCGGCCAGGTCGTCGGCGTACGACGGCACGGGGCCCTCGGCGGTCAGCCCGGCGGCGTACTGGCCGCGCACGGTGTCGCGGTCGACGTCCTCGGCGCTCATCGGCTTCAGCGCCTGCAGCACCTTGAGCTTCTCGTCGCGCACGTTCTCGCGGCCCACGTAGGTCGGCGGCTCCATGGCCACCAGGCACAGCAGCTGCAGGAGGTGGTTCTGCACCATGTCGCGCAGCGCGCCGGCGTGGTCGTAGTAGCCGCCACGACTGCCCACGCCGACCGTCTCGGCGACGGTGATCTGCACGTGGTCGACCCAGCGCGAGCTCCACAGCGGTTCGAGGAAGGTGTTGGCGAAGCGGGTGACCAGCAGGTTCTGGACGCTCTCCTTGCCCAGGTAGTGGTCGATGCGGAAGATCTGGCGCTCCTCGAAGACCTCTCCCACCGCGTCGTTGACCTCGCGGGCGGACGCCAGGTCGTGCCCGATCGGCTTCTCCATCACCACGCGGGCGCGCTCGTCGACGACGTCGATCTCGGCGAGCCGGGCGCAGGTCGGCCCGAAGAGGCGGGGGGCGACGGCGAGGTAGAACACGCGCACGGTCTCGTCGGCGTGGGGCCGGTCCTTGAGCAGGTCGTGCAGCAGGTGCCAGCCCTCGCTCGAGGCGGAGTCGAGGCACAGGTGGTGCAGCCGGCCCAGCAGCCGCTCGACCGCGTCGGGGTCGAGGTGCTCGGGCGCCAGGTGGGTCTCGAGACCGGCGCGCACCTCCGCGCGGTAGCCGTCGTCGTCGAGCTCGGAGCGCGAGACCCCGATGATCCGGGTGTCGGGGGGCAGGTGGCCCTCGAGGTCGCGGTGGTAGAGCGCGGGCAGGATCTTGCGCAACGCCAGGTCACCGGTGCCACCGAAGACGGTGAAGTCGCACGCCTGGGGCAGCGTGGCAGCCACGTCGGAAGAGGTCATGGATCCACGGTCGCAGGAACTTTGGATCGATACAAGCCCACTTGTGATTGTTTTGAGCAAAAGTCGGTGCTGTAATCGCAGAATGCCTGAGCCCAGCCCCGGCTCCACCGCCGGCGATCTCCTCTACCTGGTGCGCACCGGACGCGCCGGTACCCGCTCCGACCTGGTGCGCCTGACCGGCATGTCCCGGGGCGCGGTGACCGCGCGGCTCAGCGCCCTGACCGCGGCCGGCCTGCTGGTCGAGGGCGGCGAGGTCGCCTCGACCGGCGGACGCCCGGCCGGCGCGCTGGCGCTGGACCCCGACGCCGCGGTGGTGCCGGCGATCGCGGTCGGCCGCTCCCGCAGCCAGGTCGGCGTCTTCGACCTGGCCGGACGTGAGATCAGCAGCGACACGCGCGACCACGAGCCGGGGGTCGCCGCCGCCGAGCTGATGCCCGACGTCGTGGCCCGCCTGGGCGGGCTCCTCGAGGGCGTCACGCCCCCCGTCGTCGGCGTCGGGATGAGCCTGCCCGGCAGCGTGGACCCGGAGCGTCGCACCAGCGTCGACGCGCCGGTGCTGAAGGGCTGGGACGGTGTCGACCTGGCGGCGTACGTCGCCGAGCTGACCGACGCACCGCTGCACCTCGACAACGACACCGCCGCCCTGACCCGCTCGGAGATGTTCGGCCGGGTGCCGGCCTCGCCGACCATGCTCGTGGTCAAGGCGTCCACCGGGCTGGGCCTGGGCGTGGTCGCCGACGGGCGCATCGTGGGCGAGCGCCGGGGCGCCGCCGGCGAGCTGGGCCACACCCGCGTCGACGCGGCCGGCGACCTGCTGTGCCGGTGCGGCGCCACCGGCTGCCTCGAGACCATCGCGGGAGGCTGGGCGATGGTGACCCGGCTGCGGGAGGCGGGGGTGCAGGCCCGGCACGTGCGCGACCTGGTCGCCCTGGCCCTCGACGGCGAGCCGCTGGCGCGCGGGCTGCTGCGCGAGTCGGGCCGTCACCTCGGCGAGGTGCTCACCGTCGCGGTCAACCTGCTGCACCCCGGCGCGGTCGTGGTGGGCGGCGACATGGGCGCCGCCTTCGACCTCTACACCGCCGGAGTGCGCGAGACGCTCTACTCCCGCGCCCACCCCGCGGCCGTGCGCGACCTGCGCTTCCTGCCCGCCACCCACGGCGAGGCCGCAGGCCTGCTGGGCTGCGCCGCGCTGGCCATCGACGCCGCACTGGCGCCCGCCGCGGTCGACGCCCTCCTGCGCACCCGCCGCTGACGCACGAGCAGTCACTTTTGCACCATCGACCGGTCACCCCTGCACCCACGGCGGGTGCGAAAGTGACTGCTCGGTGGTTAAGAAGTGACTGCTCGTCAGAGCCGGCGGCCCGCCCAGCTGAACGGATAGTCGGGGTCCTCGACGGCTCGGGCGGCCTCGCCGAGCTCGAGGGGGGCGAAGGTGTCGACCATGACGGCCGACTCCTCGAAGGCCTCGGCGCCGAGCGACGCCTCGATCGCGGCGGGCTGGGGGCCGTGGGCGTGGCCGCCGGGGTGCAGCGAGACCGAGCCGAGCCCGATGCCCGAGCCCTTGCGGGCCTCGTAGTCGCCGGCGACGTAGAACATCACCTCGTCGGAGTCGACGTTGGAGTGGTAGTAGGGCACCGGGATCGCCAGCGGGTGGTAGTCGACCTTGCGGGGCAGGAAGTTGCAGACGACGAAGTTGTGGCCCTCGAAGACCTGGTGCACCGGTGGCGGCTGGTGCACCTTGCCGGTGATCGGCATGTAGTCGTCGATGTTGAAGGTGTAGGGGTAGAGGCAGCCGTCCCAGCCGACCACGTCGAAGGGGTGGGTGTCGTAGACCATCCGGGTGCCCACGACCCCGGCGGAGGTGCGGTGCTTGACCAGCACCTCGACGTCGCGCCCCTCGACCAGCAGCGGATCGGCCGGGCCGTGCAGGTCGCGCTCGCAGTACGGCGCGTGCTCGAGCAGCTGCCCGTAGCGCGAGAGGTAGCGGCGCGGCGGGGCGACGTGGCTGTTCGCCTCGATGGCGTAGAGCCGGCTCGGCTCGGCCGGCAGCCACCGGTGCGTGGTCGCCCGCGGCACCACCACGTAGTCGCCGGCGCGGTAGGGCACCGCCCCGAAGACGGTCTCGACGACCCCGCTGCCGGCCTCGACGAAGACGCACTCGTCGCCGATGGCGTTGCGGTAGAGCGCAGAGGCGTCGACGCCGGTCACCACGTAGGAGAGCCGCACGTCGTTGTTGCCCAGCACCAGGCGGCGACCGGTGACCGGGTCGGCCCCGGTCTCGAGCGCGTGCAGGCGCAGGTGGCGCGGGGCGAGCGGGTGGTTGGGGGTGCGGGACTGGTCGGGCAGCTCCCAGACGTCGGTGGCCACCAGCGCGGAGGGCACGCCGCGGTGGTAGAGCAGGGAGGAGTCGGAGGAGAAGCCCTCCTCCCCCATCAGCTCCTCGCGGTAGAGCCGGCCCTCGGGGTCGCGCAGCTGGGTGTGCCGCTTGCCGGGCACCTCGCCGAGTCGTCGGTAGTAGGCCACCGCCGCATCTCCTCACTGTTCGAAAGTCGGACAGATGTGTCCGCTATCCGCGTCGTGGTAAGAGTAGCCGCGTGCCTGCCACCACGGAACCTCTCTGGCGCGGCCTCGTCGACGACGCCGCGATCTTCCCGCCCGGCGACGCGCCGCTCGACGCCGCCCTGGTCGCCTACCGCGATCGCGAGGAGCCGCTGGTCGGCGCCTTCGTGCTGCGCGACACCGACCTGCCGCAGGTCGATCCCGGCCCGCCGCTCGCGGTGGTCGTGACCGGCGGCGCCGGCCAGGTGGCCGGACCGGTCGGCCTGGCCACCCGTCGCGGCCACGCCCTGGCCCGCCTCGAGATCGCGCTGCGCGACCTCGACGACCTGCCCGGCAACGCTCGCCGGGTCGTCGCGGCCGTCGACGCTGCGCGCGCCGCGGGCGACCTCGACGACGAGGTCGCGGTGCACGTCGAGCTGCCCGCCACCCGGGACGAGCCGACGTACGGCTGGCTGGCCGCGGCCGACGAGATCGCCTCGGCCGAGCTGCTGCTCAAGCTCCGCACCGGCGGGCTCGACGCCGATGCCCACCCGAGCGCGTCCACGCTGGCCGCCTGGATCGACGCCGCCCTCGACCGCGAGACCGCCTTCAAGTGCACCGCCGGGCTGCACCGCGCGGTGCGCCACACCGGCGACGACGGCATCGAGCGGCACGGCTTCCTCAACCTGCTGCTCGCGACCCGGCGCGCCTTCGACGGGGCGGGCCGCGACGACGTGGTCGCCACCCTCGAGGAGCGCGACGGCACAGCGCTGGCCGCCGCCGTGGCCGACGAGGACCTCGCCGGCGCCCGCCGCTGGTTCCGTTCCTTCGGCTCCTGCTCCGTCTCCGAGCCGCTCGCCGACCTCGACGCCCTGGGGGTGCTCGCATGACCGACCTGGGCGGCTTCGGCCCCGACCACCTGCCGTACGCCGTCTTCTCGCGCGACGGCGGCCCGCGCCGGGTCGGCGTGCGGCTGGGCGACACGGTGCTCGACCTGCACGAGGCGACCGGGCGCCCCGAGCTCGAGTCGCGCTCACTCAACGCGTTCATGGCGCTGGGCCCCGAGGTGTGGCGCCAGACCCGCGAGCAGGCGGCCGAGCTGGCTCGCACCACCGAGGGCCTCCCCCTCGCCGACGTCGAGCTGCACCAGCCCTTCGAGGTCGCCGACTACGTCGACTTCTACGCCTCCGAGCACCACGCGACCAACCTGGGCCGGATGTTCCGGCCCGACAGCGAGCCGCTGCTGCCGAACTGGAAGCACCTGCCGGTGGCCTACCACGGCCGCGCCGGCACGGTCGTGCCCAGCGGCACCCCCGTGGTGCGCCCCTCCGGCCAGCGCCGACCGGCCCCGGGCCAGGGCGACGCCCCGGTCTTCGGACCCTCGCAGCGCCTCGACATCGAGGCCGAGCTCGGCTTCGTGGTCGGGGCACCATCCTCGCTCGGCGACCCGGTCCCGGCCGCCGGGCTGGCCGAGCACGTCTTCGGGGTGCTGGGCGTCAACGACTGGTCGGCCCGCGACATCCAGGCGTGGGAGTACGTGCCGCTCGGCCCGTTCCTCGGCAAGTCCTTCGCCACCTCGGTCAGCCACTGGGTGACCCCGCTGGCCGCGCTCGAGGCCGCGTGGTGCGACCTGCCCGGTCAGGACCCGCCACCGCTGGACTACCTCGACCCCGGCCACACCCGCGGGCTCGACGTCGACGTCGAGGTGGTGCTCAACGGCGAGGTGGTCAGCCGACCGCGCTACCGCACGACGTACTGGTCGCCGGGGCAGATGCTGGCGCACCTGACGGTCAACGGCGCGAGCCTGCGCACCGGCGACCTCTACGCCAGCGGCACCATCAGCGGACCGGGCGACGACGAGGTCGGCTCGCTGATCGAGCTGTGGCGCGGCGAGCGGTTCCTCGACGACGGCGACGAGGTGGTGCTGCGCTACAGCGCACCCGGCACCGGCGGCGGCCGGATCACGCTCGGCGAGGTGCAGGGGCAGGTCCTCCCGGCCCGCTGAGGCGGTCGAGAGGCCTCAAGGGGCGGGCTCGACCAACGAGTCGCGCAGGCTCTCGATGCGCTCGGCCATCGCCTCCAACGGGCGCAGCGACTCCTCCAGGAGCTCGAGCTGGTGGTCGAAGGCCGTCAGCTGGGCCTGCATGGCCTCGATGCTCCGACGCTGCGCGTGCAGCGCCTCGAGCAGGGCCTGCGCCTCCTGCGTCGGCAGTGGGAGACGGGCGAGGGCCCGCAGCGCCTCGCGCGCCTGGTGCCCGGCGGCGAAGAGCGGCGCAGGCAGCCGGTCATTCACAGCGGCGTCGACCGCCCCGACGGCGGCACGGGTCCAGCCCACCGCCGACCCGGCCGCGTGCCGCAGCTCCTGCCCCGCCGCGCTCACCGGGGCCCACCTCCACCCGAGGTGGCGACGGCCAGCGCCTCGAGCTCGGCCTGGAGGCCGCTGACCAGCAGCTCTGGATCCGGCACGGTGGTCGCGTCGACCTTGAAGCCGACGTGGACCTGACCGGCGTACCCGATGATGGAGGTGGAGATGGTCTGGTCGGCCGACGTCGGCGCCCAGGCCCACAGACGCACGACCGGGTGCCCCGCCAGGTGCAGCGGCTCGTCGGGGCCCCGCACGCTGGTCGTCACGCCGGTCGCCTTGTGCGCGAAGAAGTCCGTGAGGACGACCCGCACGCGCGGGTGCACCAGGCCCATCGTCTGGAGCAGCCCGTAGGTCATCCAGGCCTCCGGCGACTCCTTGATGACCCGCATCCGCGCGGAGGTCTCGAGCAGCCGACCGAGCGGGGTGTCCACCGAGACCGGCAGGTCCAGCAGCACCAGGGCGAACTGGTTGCCCAGCTCCTCGGGGCGCAGCGCGGCGGAGCCCCGCAGGTCGACCGGCACCATCGTGGGCAGGTCCTCCAGGGTGGTCACCCCGTGGGCCAGCGACCAGGTCCGCAGCGTCCCGGCCAGCGCCGACATGACGATGTCGGTGATCGTCGTCCCGGTCGCGTGCCGCACAGCCTGCAGGTCAGGTACGTCGATGGGCGGGGCCCAGACCGCCCGCTTGCGGTGCTGGGGCCCCACGGTCAGCGGCGAGGCCGGGCGGCGGGCCAGCAGCAGGTGCTCGGCCACCGCCGGGGCCGCCAGCAACCGACCGATACCGGGCAGCGCCCGCAGGGCCGTCCTGGGCAGGGCGAGCAGCGTCGCGCCCGTCCCCTGCTGGGCCGGATGGTCGTCGTCCCCCGGCTCCTCGCTCCCCTCGTCGGCCAACGACAGCACCACCCGCATCAGGGCGGTGCCGTCGGCCAGGGCGTGGTGCATCCTGGTGTAGACGGCCGTGCCGCCCTGGTAGCCCTGCACGACGTGCACCTCCCACGGAGGGTGCGCACGGTCGAGGGCCCGGGAGAGGCAGCCGGAGACGTGCTCCTGCAGGGCGGCGTCGTCACCGGGAGCCGGCAGCGTGACCGCGTGCACGTGGCGCTCCAGGTCGAAGCCGGGGTCCTCGCGCCACCACTGGGTCGGCCAGGGCAGCCACGACCACCCGACACGCTGGCGGAAGCGCGGGAAGCGGTCGACGACGCGCTCGCGCAGCAGGGCCACGCAGGTGTCGCGGTCGAGGTCGCCCTCCACCAGCATCAGCCCCTCGACGACCATCAGGTTGTCGGGCTGGTCCATCATCAGCCACACCTCGTCGACTGGCCGCACGGGGCTCCTCATGCCGGACATGCCACCAGCGTCCGGGGGCCCGGGTCCCGAGGCCAGGGCCAGAGGTCACGACGAACGGGGTCCTTCACCCCGGGCCGGCCGGCGGCCCGCTGCCCCACACTGAGCAGCAGGAGGTGCCCGCCCGTGGATCGTCTGAGCCCGCTGTCCTACGCGTTCCTCGCCGCCGAGGACGTCGACCCGGCGGCGAGCCTGGTCATCGGATCGATGGCCGTCGTCGAGGGGCCGGCCCCCACGCTCGAGGAGGTCCGCGAGCTGGTCGCGGGACGCCTGTCCACGGTGCCCCGGTACGCCCAGCGCCTCGCCCCTGCCACCCTCGGGCTCCGGGCGCCCGCATGGGTCGACGACCCGGACCTCGACCTCACCCGGCACGTCACCCTGCTCGGCGTGCCCCACCCCGGCGGACCGGACGAGATCGCAGCAGTGGTCGCCGAGGCGATGACGCGGCGGATGGACCGTGCGGCACCACTGTGGGACATCACGGTCTGCGAGGGCCTGGCCGACGGCCGGTGGGGGCTGCTCTCGCGGGTCCACCACGCGCTGGCCGACGGGGTCTCCGGCACCGGTCTCTACCGGGTCGTCTTCGACGCCGACGGGGGCACCGCGCCGGCGGCGCCGCTCCCGCCCCATCCCGGCGCAGCTCCCGGGATCACCCGGCGCGGCGTCCTGGACACGATCGGGACGGCGGCCCGCGGCGCGCTGGCCCTCGGCACGGCCGCGTGGCCGGTCTCGCGCTCCGGCCTCACGGGCCCGCTCGGTGCCGAGCGGCGCTACGCCTGGACCGAGGTGTCCATCGCGGCCTCCGCGGACGTGCGTCACGACCTCGGCGCGAGCCTCAACGACCTGGTCCTGGCCGCGGTGGCGGGCGGGTTGCGCGAGCTGCTGCTCGAGCGCGGCCGGCAGCCCGACCCGCACGCCCTGCGCTCCCTGCTCCCCGTCTCCTCCCGGGCCCCGACGAGCGCCGGCGTGCCCGACAACCAGGTGACGCTCATGCTCTCGCTCCTGCCCGTGGAGGTGGACGACCCCCTGGAGCGGGTCCGGGCGGTGCACCAGCGGGTCGCGGCGCTGCGGGGCACCCACGAGCCGGAGGCGGGCGTGGCGCTGCAGGAGGCCGCCACGCTGGTGCCGTTCCCGGTGCTGAGGTGGGCCCTGCGGTGGGGGCTGCGACTGCCCCAGCAGCAGGTGTCGACCGTGACGACCAACGTCCCGGGGCCCCGGGTGCCCTTGACCTGCCTGGGCCGCCCGGTGCACCAGCTGCTGCCGTTCGTCCCCATCGCCGACCGGGTGCGGCTGGGCGTCGCCGTGCTCAGCTACGCCGACACCCTGGCGTTCGGCATCACCGCCGACGCCGGGACCACCCCCGACGTCGGGGTGGTCGCGGCGGGGATCACCGCGTCCTGGCAGGCCGTCGTCGCAGCCGCACCCTGACCCCGCCGGATCACGCTCGGCGAGGTCAGCGGCCGAGCTTCGGCGGCCCGGCCGTGCCGGCGTGGGTGCACAACCTGCGCGCGGCCGGGACGGCCACGGTCCGCGTCCGCGGCCGCGAGGCCCGGGTGCGCCCCATCGAGCTCGCCGGCCCCGAGCGGGCGGCAGCCTGGGCCAGGGTGCTCACGACCCGGCCGAACTACGCGCACTACGAGGCCCGCACCGAGCGGCGGATCCCGGTCTACCGCCTCGCCCCGGACACCCTTGAATAAGTGTAGGCTTGCCTAAGTACACTCTCGGCGTGAGCGAGCTGCCCCGGCTGATGCCGACGGACCCCGAGATGTTCCGCGCCACGGTCCTGACCAGTGCGCGGGTCTCCCCGTCCTTCCAGCGGGTCACCGTGGGCGGACCCGGTCTCGACGGGTTCGACTGGCAGGGCCACGACCACTGGTTCCGCCTCTTCGTGCCCGCGACCCCGGACGCCGCGCTGGTGCTCCCCGAGGTCGAGGGCCGCTCCTGGTGGCAGGCCTACCTGGCCATCGAGGAGGAGCAGCGCCCGCACTGCAGCAACTACACCGTCGCCGACCTGCGCCGCACCGACGCGGGCACCGAGATCGACGTCGACGTGGTCCTGCACACCGACCCGGCCGGCCACCTGGCCGGCCGGGTGGCCCGCTGGGCGGTGGCGACCAGCCCGGGCACCCCCGTGGCCCTGCTCGACCAGGGGCCGATGTTCGACCCGCCCGCCGACACCCGCCGGGTGCACCTGGCCGCCGACGAGAGCGGGCTGCCGGCCCTGCGCGGCATCCTGCGCGACCTCGCGCCCGGCACGACCGGGAGCGCCGTCATCGAGGTGCCGACCGACGACGACGTCGAGCCGGGGATCGCACACCCCGCCGGCGTCGAGGTCACCTGGGTCAGCCGCGGGGGCCGGCAGGAGAGCCCGGGCGCCGCCGCCCTCCAGGTCGTGCAGGCCCGCACCCGGCCGGTCGACCCGCTCGACTACGCCTTCGTGGTCGGCGAGTCCACGCTGGCCACGGGCGGTCGCCGGCACCTGCGCCGCGGCGGCCTGCCCGCCGCACGCATCTGCTTCTCCGGCTTCTACAAGGCCCACCCGCACCCCAGCCGCCTCGCCTAGGCTCGACCGGGTGAACGACCCCGTGCAGCTGGGCCAGCACCCGCCCGCCGGCCACGTCCTGGCCCATCTCAGCGACCCCCACCTGCTCGCCGGTGGCGCGTTGCAGTACGGCGCCGTGGACCCCGAGGCCGGCCTGGTGCTCGCCCTCGAGCGGCTGCGCCGGATGCGTCCCGCGCCCCAGGCCCTGGTCTTCACCGGCGACCTGGCCGACCGGGCCGAGCCGGCGGCCTACGCCCGGCTGCGCGAGCTCGTCGAGCCGGCCGCCGCCGAGATGGGCGCGCAGGTGGTGTGGGTGATGGGCAACCACGACGAGCGGGAGCCCTATGCGCGGGGGCTCTTCGGCGAGGACGCCGATCCCGAGGCGCCGCAGGACCGGGTGCACGACGTCGACGGGCTGCGGGTGATCGCGCTCGACACCAGCGTGCCGGGCTACCACCACGGCGAGCTGACGCCGGCCCAGCTGGTGTGGCTGGCCGAGGAGCTGGCCGTGCCCGCCCCGCACGGCACGGTCCTGGCGATGCACCACCCGCCGATCCCGCTGCCGATGCTGCGAGCGGCCGAGACCATCGAGCTCGCCGACCAGCACCTGCTGGCCGAGGTGGTCGCCGGCTCCGACGTGCGCGCGATCCTCGGCGGGCACTACCACTACTCCAGCCACTCGACCGTGGCCGGCATCCCGGTCAGCGTCGCCTCGGCGTCCTGCTACACCACCGACCCGGCCCCGCTGGAGCGCTTCGTCTCCGGGGTCGACGGCCACCAGGGCCTCAACACCGTGCACGTGTACGCCGACCGGGTGGTGCACACGGTCGTGCCGCTGTCACCGGCACCCGAGGTCAGCGGCTTCCCCTCCGACGTCGTGGCCCAGGTGGAGGCGCTGAGCCCCGAGGAGCGGCGCGAGCTGATCTCGCGCAAGGACTCGCCCTTCAACGCCGGCACGCTGACCGCAGAGAGCCCGCCTCCCGGGCGTTGAGGGTCCGCGCACCGGCCGCGCGGGAGGGTGAGTCGTCCGCCAGGCGATGAGGTACCCGACGACACGGCCAACGAGACGACCCCCACCAGCGACCCCACTCCCCGCGACCGCTCCGCCGTGCCCGAGCCTCGACGGTCCGCCTGGCCAAGCTCGTGCTGCGCGACACCGAGTTCTTCGATCGCGCCGACACGGCAGAGGACACCCAGGTGGGCACCGGGCGGAAGGACGACCCGGCGACCGGACCGAAGGCTCGTGATCGAGCACCGCTCCTCTCACGACGGCAGCTCCTCGGCGAGCTCCTCGGGTACCAGGCTGGCGATCGCGCTGCGCACGTAGACCACGACCGTCCCGGCGATGAACAGGTCGTCGTGGGAGTGGGTGCGGGTCTCCCGGATCGCCCCCACGAGGACGTGCAGGGCCTCGTCGACCTCCCGGAGCCGATCGGGGTCGGCCGTCCGGCCGTCGACGGAGTCCAGCGCCCGACCCATGGCGTCCAGCACGTCGGCGGCGCTGGGACGCAACCGGGGCCCCAGCGCCACCCACTCGCGACCGGCCTGCTCGTGCTCGCTCAGGAGCACGACGATGTCCTCGACCAGGGCGGCCAGCCGGTCCAGCGCGAACGCCAGACCGTACTGCTGCTCCACGCTCGCTCGCCAGCGCGGCGCGCGCCAGTTGCCCCGGCGCGCCTGCGCGGCACGGGAGAGTGCCCGCCGCATCTGCTCGACCATCGGCGCTGTGTCGCTCTGCTGCTCCCGCCACTGCTCGGCGGTCGGCGGCTCGTCGTACCGCAGTGCGGCAGCGAGGTTGGAGAGCTGGTCGACCAGGGCGCTGCGCACCCTGCGCTGCGTCCGGCTGCTCTCGGTCAGTGGCAGGGGCGGGAAGGCCAGGTTGACCAGGACCCCGATGGCAGCGCCCAGCGAGGTCAGACCCAGGTAGGCGACCGCGAACCGGGCCGGGTCGCCCTGCCCGATGATCAGCACGAACATGGCGCCCAGCGGCACCCACTCGCCCATGTCGCCGAACCAGTGCCACCCGCCGAGCCAGCTGCCGACGGCCACCACGATCGCCACGGCCAGCACCTGGAAGTCCGTGAAGGGGGTGATCGCGAGCGCGAGCGCGGCTCCGAGGATGATCGCGGAGACGCCCTCGAGCGCCTCGCGCAGGGAGCCGGCGACCGTCGAGGACACGGCGACGACCGCGCCGAGCGGCGCGTAGTACGGGTACTGCTCGGCGGTGCCGCCCATGGGAACCACGGCCAGCAGGGCCAGTGCAGCCGCGAGGCCCACCTTGGCCGGCCGCAGGAGCACGGCCCACCGAAGGGGGTCGATGGACACGGAGAGACCTCCTCCCCCGCCACACCCGCGCGGTCGAACCTGGTCGTCGCGAACCTAGCCCAGGAGCCGTCGCCTGGCCAGCGCGCACCCGACTGGCACAGCACAGGAGCCCCTGACCGACGTCTCCGCCGGCCAGGGGCTCCCGGTGGTGCTGTGGCAGATGAAGGATTCGAACCTTCGAAGGCAAAAGCCGACGGATTTACAGTCCGCTCCCATTGGCCGCTCGGGCAATCTGCCGGGTGCTGTCGTGCGGGCGTTTGGCCACGCGACAACGAGACGAAACAATAGCGCAGCCCCCGGGTGCGACCGCAAACCGCCGCGGCATCCGCGCAGGCGACCCCTCATACCCCGACCAGACCGCTACGACCCAGAACCAGGTGGACCCCATGGCCGACTCGTCCTTCGACATCGTCTCCAAGATCGACCGCCAGGAGGTCGACAACGCGCTCGGGCAGACCGCTCGCGAGATCGCGACCCGCTTCGACTTCAAGGGCACCGGTGCGAGCATCGAGTGGTCCGGTGAGCACGCCATCGAGATCACCGCCTCCGCCGACGACCGCGCCAGCGCGGTGCTCGACGTCTTCAAGGGCAAGCTCGTCAAGCGCGACGTGTCGCTGAAGGTGCTCGACGCCTCCGAGCCGCGCCCCTCGGGCCAGCAGTCCAAGATCTCCATCGCGCTCAAGGAGGGCATCTCCTCGGAGGATGCCAAGAAGGTCTCCAAGCTGATCCGCGACGAGGGCCCGAAGGGCGTCAAGGCGCAGATCCAGGGCGACGAGCTGCGGGTCTCCTCCAAGAAGCGCGACGACCTCCAGCAGGTCATCTCGCTGGTCAAGGGCCAGGACTACGACTTCGCGGTGCAGTTCACCAACTACCGCTGAGAGCACATCCGGGCCGCCCGTGCGGACGGGGTCCGCTCCTCGGCCGCAGCGGGTCCCGCTACGTCCCCGCCGTACAGTGGACGACGTCCGGCGAGCCCGGAAACACGGAGAACTAGAACAGGTTCTCATTCCGACATACTCCAAGTATGCTCGGCCGGTCTGTCCGCGCAGCGATCACAGGAGTGGCACCTCGTGTCCGAGAACACCAAGCAGGTCAAGCAGCTCGACCGCGTCATCATCCGCTTCGCGGGCGACTCCGGCGACGGCATGCAGCTGACCGGCGACCGGTTCACCGCCGAGTCGGCCTCCTTCGGCAACGACCTGGTGACGCTGCCCAACTTCCCCGCCGAGATCCGGGCCCCCCAGGGCACCCTGCCCGGCGTCAGCTCCTTCCAGGTGCACTTCGCCGACCACGACATCCTCACCCCCGGCGACGCCCCCGACGTGCTGGTGGCGATGAACCCGGCGGCCCTCAAGGCCAACCTGGGCGACCTGCCCAAGGGCGCGACGATCATCGTCGACACCCACGACTTCTCCGCACGCAACCTGACCAAGGCCGGCTACGACGCCAACCCGCTCGACCTGCTCGAGACGCCCGGCTCCGAGCTCGACGGCTTCAACGTGCACCCGGTCGACCTGACCGGCATCACCGTCGGCGCGGTCAAGGAGTTCGGGCTCTCGCGCAAGGACGCCGCCCGGGCCAAGAACATGTTCGCCCTGGGCCTGCTGTCGTGGATGTACGGCCGCCCCACCGAGGGCACCGAGACGTTCCTGGCCCGCAAGTTCGCCAAGGACGCCGCGGTCCGCGACGCCAACCTGACGGCCTTCCGCGCCGGCTGGAACTTCGGGGAGACCACCGAGACCTTCGTGGTGCGCTACGAGGTCAAGCCGGCCCCGATGTCGGCCGGCACCTACCGCAACATCACCGGCAACCTCGCGCTCTCCTACGGCCTGGTGGCCGCGGGCGTGCAGTCGGGCCTGCCGCTCTTCCTGGGCTCCTACCCGATCACCCCGGCCAGCGACATCCTCCACGAGCTGAGCAAGCACAAGGGCTTCGGCGTCACCACCTTCCAGGCCGAGGACGAGATCGCCGGCGTCGGCGCTGCCATCGGCGCCTCGTTCTCGGGCGCGCTCGGCGTCACCACGACCTCCGGCCCCGGCGTGGCCCTGAAGTCCGAGGCCATCGGGCTGGCCGTGATGACCGAGCTCCCGCTGCTGGTCGTCGACGTCCAGCGCGGCGGGCCCTCGACCGGCCTGCCCACCAAGACCGAGCAGGCCGACCTGCTGCAGGCGATGTTCGGGCGCAACGGCGAGGCCCCGGTGCCGATCGTGGCGCCCCAGTCGCCGGGCGACTGCTTCGACGCCGCCATCGAGGCCGCGCGGATCGCCATCACCTACCGCACCCCGGTGATGCTGCTCTCCGACGGCTACCTGGCCAACGGCTCCGAGCCGTGGCGGATCCCCGAGGTCGCCGACCTGCCGGTCATCGACCCGGGTTTCGCCACGGCGACCAACCACACCTCGACCCGCACCGCCAAGGACGGCACGGTCACCGAGACCGAGGAGTTCTGGCCCTACCTGCGCGACCAGGAGACCCTGGCGCGGCCCTGGGCAGTGCCCGGCACCGCCGGCCTCGAGCACCGCATCGGCGGCCTCGAGAAGGGCGAGGGCCACGGCAACATCTCCTACGACCCGGCCAACCACGAGCTGATGGTGCGCACCCGCCAGGCCAAGGTCGACCGGATCGCCGAGTCGCTGCCGCCGCTGCAGGTCGACGACCCCTCGGGCAAGGCCAAGGTGCTGGTGCTCGGCTGGGGCTCGACCTACGGCCCGATCGGCGCCGGCGTACGCCGCGTGCGCCGAGCCGGCTACGACGTCGCGCAGACCCACCTGCGCCACCTCAACCCGTTCCCGAAGGACCTCGGCGAGGTCCTCGCCCGCTACGACAAGGTCCTCGTGCCCGAGATGAACCTCGGTCAGCTCTCGATGCTGCTGCGCGCGAAGTACCTCGTCGACGCCGTCGGCCACCACCAGGTCAACGGCATGCCCCTCAAGGCCGCCGAGCTCGCCCAGGTCATCGGCGAGCTCGTCGCCGAGGCCGAGGGCATCCCCGCCGACCAGCTCGACCTCTCCGTCGCCACCAGCCAGGAGGTCCACCAGTGACGCTCACCTCGAACCGCGCCGACCTGCCCACCCCGGGCCTGCGTTCGGGCACCGACTCGGTGCCCACCACCGACCAGCCGCAGACCGGCAAGGACTTCACCTCCGACCAGGAGGTGCGCTGGTGCCCCGGCTGCGGCGACTACGCCGTGCTCAAGGCCGTGCAGTCGTTCCTGCCCGACCTCGGGCTGCGCCGCGAGAACATCGTCTTCGTCTCGGGCATCGGCTGCTCGAGCCGGTTCCCCTACTACCTCGACACCTACGGGATGCACTCGATCCACGGCCGTGCGCCGTCGATCGCCACCGGCATCGCCACGGCCCGCGAGGACCTGTCGGTCTGGGTCGTCACCGGTGACGGCGACGCGCTGTCGATCGGCGGCAACCACCTGATCCACGCGCTGCGCCGCAACGTCAACATGACGATCCTGCTGTTCAACAACCGGATCTACGGCCTGACCAAGGGCCAGTACTCCCCCACCTCCGAGGCCGGCAAGGTCACCAAGTCGACCCCGATGGGCTCGGTCGACCACCCCTTCAACCCGGTCTCGCTCGCACTGGGCGCCGAGGCGTCGTTCGTCGCCCGCACCATCGACTCCGACCGCAAGCACCTCACCGACGTGCTGGCCGCGGCCGCTGCCCACCGGGGCACCTCGCTGGTCGAGATCTACCAGAACTGCCCGATCTTCAACGACGGCGCGTTCGACGCCATCAAGGACCGCGACACCAAGGCCGACGCGATCATCCCGCTGGTGCACGGCGAGCCGATCACCTTCGGGGTGCCGACCGAGGACGGACGCGCCACCAAGGGCGTGGCCCACGACCCGGCCACCGGTGGCGTCAGGGTCGTCGAGGTGGGTGACGGCGAGGACCGGCTGGCCGAGAGCGAGCTGCTGGTCCACGACGCGCACAACCCCGACCCGTCGGTCGCGTTCGCGATCAGCCGGCTCACCGACGCCGGCTACCTCCACACCAGCCCGATCGGGATCTTCCGCCAGGTCGAGCGGGCGACGTACGACGACGAGGCGCGCGCGCAGCTCGCCACCGCTGGCGCCTCGAGCGACGCCGACCCGGCCGATCGTCTGAGCGCGCTGATCACCGGCGCCGACACCTGGACGGTCGTCTAGCCTCACCTCGTGGCCGAGTCCCGCCGCGGTGTCCTGCTCGGGGCAGCGGCCTACCTGATGTGGGGAGCCTTCCCCCTCTACTTCCCCCTGCTCGAACCCGCCGGCTCGCTCGAGATGCTCGGGCACCGGGTGGTCTGGTCGGCCGTCACGATGGCCGTGGTGGTGGTGGCCCTGAGCCAGCTGGCGGCGCTGCGGGCGCTGCTGGCCGACCGGCGGCGCACGATGCTGCTGGTCGCGGCGGCGACGACGATCACCGTGAACTGGGGCGTCTACATCTACGGGGTCACCCACGACCGGGTCGTCGAGACCGCGCTGGGCTACTACATCAACCCGCTGGTCACGGTGCTGATGGGCGTGCTGCTGCTCGGCGAGCGGATGCGGCGCCTCCAGGTGGTCGCGCTCGGCGTGGCCGCGGTGGCCGTGGCGGTCCTGACGGTCGGCTACGGCCGCCCGCCCTGGGTGGCCATGGCGCTCGCGCTGTCCTTCGGCACCTACGGGCTGCTGAAGAAGACCGCCAACGCCGGGGCGGTGCCCAGCCTGACCCTCGAGACCCTTTTCATCGCACCCGTCGCCCTGGCCTACCTCGCGTTCCTGGGCAGCACCGGCGCGGCGGAGTTCGGCAGCAACGGGCTCGCCCACGCGCTGCTGCTGACCACCACCGGCGTGGTGACCGCGGTGCCGCTGCTGTGCTTCGGCGCGGCCGCCACCCGGATCCCGCTGACCACCATCGGCCTGTTGCAGTACCTCACCCCGACGCTGCAGTTCCTGCTCGGCGTCCTCTACTTCCGCGAGGACATGCCTCCAGCCCGGTGGACCGGCTTCGTGCTGGTGTGGGTGGCGCTGGTGATCTTCACGTTCGAGGCGCTGCGGCACCGGCGCCGCCAGCTGCGGCTCACGGTCGCCGCCGCCGTCGGCTGAGCTCTCAGCCGGTGCGGACGGCCACGAGGTCGGCGAAGGCCTCCAGGGCCTCGCGCACGGGGCCGTCGGGCAGCACGCCGAGGTGGCCCTTGGCCTCCTGGGCCTGCGCGACGACGTAGGCGCGTGCCTGGTCCATCGCCGGGTGGGCGCGCAGCAGCCCGAGGGTCTCGGCGAGAGCGGCGTCGTCGGTGAGGTCGGCGTCGAGCAGCTGGAGCAGACGTACGTCGGCGGCGTCGCTCGACCCGGCGGCGGCAGCGCGCGCCATCAGCACCGGCAGCGTCGGCACGCCCTCGCGCAGGTCGGTGCCGGGGGTCTTGCCGGACTCGTCGGTCTCGGAGGCCACGTCGAGGATGTCGTCGGAGAGCTGGAAGGCGGCGCCCACGATCTCCCCGTAGGCCGCCAGCGCCTCCTCGACCTCGCGGGAGGCGCCGCTGAAGCGGGCGCCGTAGCGCGCGGAGGTGGCGATCAGCGAGCCGGTCTTGCCGGCCACCACGTCGAGGTAGTGCTGCAGCGGGTCCTCGTCGGGGCCGGGCGTGACGGTCTCGAGGATCTGTCCCTCGACGAGCCGGGTGAAGGTCTCGGCCTGGATGCGCACCGCGTCGGCGCCCAGGCGGGCGGTCAGCTCGGAGGAGCGGGCGAAGAGGAAGTCACCGGTGAGGATGGCGACCAGGTTGTCCCAGCGGGCGTTGGCCGAGTCGGCGCCGCGACGCAGATCGGCCTCGTCCATCACGTCGTCGTGGTAGAGCGAGCCCACGTGGGTGATCTCGACGACGCAGGCCGCGGTCAGCACGTCCTCGCAGCCCGGCTCCGGGCCGGTCTCGGCTGCCAGCAGCACCAGCAGCGGCCGGAACCGCTTGCCGCCGGCCGACATCAGGTGCGCCGCGGCCTCGGAGACGTACTTCGTGCGGCCCTGGACGTGGCCGGCCAGCAGCTCCTCGATGGTGTCGAGTCGCTGCTGCAGGCGCGCGGCCAGGGCCTCGTCGGTGACGGGCAGCGCCAGGTTGGCCAGGGGCGGGGTCGAGCTCACCTGATGAATTGTCCGGCATCGGCCGCGAGGTCGAGCACCGGGCCCGGCACCACGCCGAGCGCCAGGGTGCCCACCACGCCGACCACGATGACCGCGGTCGTCAGCGGCGACGGCGTGGTCACCGAGGCGACCTCGCCCTCGGGCACCGCGAAGTACATGACGCGGATCAGGCGGATGTAGAAGAACACCGACACCACGCTGGCCGCGATCGCCACCAGCACGACCGGCCAGGCCCCCGCCGACAGCGCGACGGTGAAGACCGCCCACTTGCCGGTGAATCCGGCGGTCAGCGGGATGCCGGCCATCGAGAGCAGGAAGAACGCGAACGCACCGGCCACCAGCGGCGAGCGGGCGCCGAGCCCGGCCCAGCGCTCCATCGCGCTCGCCTCGCCCGAGGAGTCGCGCACCAGGGTGACCACGGCGAAGGCGCCGACCGTGGCGAAGCTGTAGGTGAGCAGGTAGAACAGCACCGACTGCAACGAGGTGATCTCGCCATCGGCGAGCGCGCCCGCACCCTGGACGCCGAGCACCCCGGTGAGCAGGAAGCCGGTGTGCGCGATCGCCGAGTAGGCCAGCATCCGCTTGACGTCGGTCTGCACGATCGCCAGCACCGCCCCGACCAGCATGGTCAGGATCGCGACCACCCACAGCATCGGCTGCCACGACCAGCGCTCGGCGCCGAAGGCGACGTAGAGCAGGCGCAGGATCGCCCCGAAGGCCGCGATCTTGGTGCCGGCGGCCATGAAGGCCGTCACCGCGGTGGGGGCGCCCTGGTAGACGTCGGGCGTCCAGGCCTGGAACGGCACCGCACCGACCTTGAAGAGCAGGCCCACCATCAGCATCCCGAGGCCCACCAGCAGCAGGCCGCGGTTCTCGGTGTCGTTGCGCACCGCCTCGTCGATGGCCGCGAAGCTCATCGAGCCGGCGAAGCCGTAGACCAGCGCGACGCCGTACAGGAAGAAGCCCGAGGAGAAGGCGCCGAGCAGGAAGTACTTCAGCGCGGCCTCCTGGCTCAGCAGGCGGCGGCGGCGCGCCAGCCCGGCGAGCAGGTAGAGGGGCAGCGAGAGCACCTCGAGGGCCACGAAGAGCGTCAGCAGGTCGGCGGCGGCCGGGAAGAGCATCATGCCGGTGACCGCGAACATCAGCAGCGGGTAGACCTCGGTGTGGTCCAGCGCCTGGGTACGACGCTCGGCCTCGGTGCCCGGGAGGGCCGCGGCCTGGCCGGCGAAGGCGGAGACCCCGCTCTCGAGGCGGCGCTCGGCGAAGAGCGCGACCCCGGTGAGCGCGAAGACCAGCAGCATCCCCCACAGGAAGACGGTGGGCCCGTCGACCGCCACGGTTCCGGCCGCGCCGAAGAGGCCACGCGCGGCACCACCCTCGGTGACCTCGAGATCCATGCCGACCAGGACGGTGCCCACGAGCGCGGCGAGCAGGCCGGCGACCGACAGCACGAGCTGGACGGCGTGGCGACGCCCGCGGGGCAGGAAGGCCTCGGCGAGCACGCCCAGGCAGGCCACGCCGAAGACGACGAAGAGCGGCCAGATGCTGGCGTACTCCATCAACGGCTGGGTGAACTCGCCCATCAGTTCTCGCCCTCCTCGGCGGTGTCGGAGTCGCTGGGCGCCTCGGCCTCGGCCGGCGCGCTCACCTCGGGCGGGTCGTCGGTGACGCCCACCTGCTCGAGCAGCTCACCGACGTAGGGGTCGGCGGCCTCCATCAGGGGCATCGGGTAGAAGCCGAAGAGCACCAGGCCCACGAAGAGCGGGGCCACGGCGACCAGCTCGCGGGTGGACAGGTCGCGGCTCGAGCGCACGCCCGCCACGACCGGCTCGACGCTCGGTCCGGTCATCGTGCGCTGGTACATCCACAGCGCGTAGATGGCCGCCAGCACGATGCCGGTGACCGCGACCGCGCCGACGTACCAGGCGTAGTCGAAGGCCGCGATGATCACCAGCATCTCGGAGACGAAGGTGCTCAGGCCCGGCAGGCCCAGCGCGGCCAGGCCGGCGACCAGGAACAGCCCGGCCAGCACCGGCGTGACCTTCTCGGCCCCGCCCATCTCGCGGATCGAGGCGGTGCCCCGGCGCGCGACGACGTAGCCGGCCACCAGGAACAGCGCGGCGGTGCCGAGGCCGTGGTTGACCATGTAGAGGATCGAGCCGGTGCCGCCCTGGCTGGAGAAGACGAAGATGCCCAGGGTGATGAAGCCGAAGTGGCTCAGCGACGTGAGGCCGATCAGGCGCATCAGGTCGTCCTGGCCGATCGCCACCAGCGCGCCGTAGACGATCGAGACCAGCGCCAGCACCACGACCAGCGGGGTGGCCCACTGCGAGGCCTCGGGGAACAGGCCCAGGCAGAAGCGCAGCATCCCGAAGGTGCCGATCTTGTCGAGCACGCAGACCAGCAGCACCGCGGTGCCCGGCGTCGCGCGCTCGGTGGTGTCGGCCAGCCAGGTGTGCACCGGGAAGAGCGGCGCCTTGATCGCGAAGGCGATGAAGAAGGCCGCGAAGAGCCAGCGCCCGGCGGCGGTGTCGATGTCGAGGGCGGCCAGGTCGGAGAGCAGGTACGACGGCGTGCCCGCCTGGGCCGAGACGACGTACAGGCCGATCACGCCACCGAGCAGCACCAGGCCACCGGCGAGCTGGAACATCAGGAACTTCACCGCGGCGGCGCTGCGCCCGGCGCGGCCGAAGCCACCGATGAGGAAGTAGGCCGGGATCAGGGTCGCCTCGAAGACGACGTAGAAGAGGAACACGTCGGTGGCCAGGAAGACCGCCAGCGAGAGCGCCTCGAGGGCCAGGGTCCAGGCCACGAACGCCGCCGGCGAGCCCTGCGCGCCGCCGTCGAGGTAGCCCTCGTCGTCGCGCCAGGAGGCCAGCAGCACGACCGGCACCAGGACCACGGTCAGCAGCACCAGCAGCAGGCCGAGCCCGTCGACGCCCAGGGCGTAGTGCACCCCGAAGGCGCTGATCCAGTCGTAGGTCTCGGTGAGCTGCATGCCGCCGTCGACGTCGTACTGCAGTGCGACCGCGACGGCCAGCGCCAGGGTGCCCAGCGAGACGCCGAGGCCGACCTGCTTGGTCAGCGCGGCCGAGCCGCGCACGAAGGGCATCGCCACCGCGCCCACGAGGGGCAGCAGGACGAGCAGGCTGAGCCAGGGGACGTCGGACATCAGAGGTTCACCACCAGGAGCGCAGCGAGGACGAGGACGACCCCGCCGACGACGGAGAGGGCGTAGGAGCGCACGAAGCCGTTCTGGACCTTGCGCAGCTGGGCACCGAGCGCGGCGGTGACGCCGGCGCTCCCGGTGAACAGCCCGTCGACCAGGCTCCGGTCACCGCGGGTGAGCCCCGCGGTGGCGTGCCGGCCGGGGTTGATCACCAGGGTCTCGTTGATGGTGTCGCCGTAGAGGTCCGCGCGGGCGGCCCGGGTGGCGAACGAGACGTCCTGGGGCGCGGTGACCGGCACCGGCCGCTTGCCGACGAGCAGCCACGCGGTGGCGACACCGGCCGCGACGACGCCCAGCACCAGCAGGGTGATCACGATCGCCGGCACCGGCGGCTCGTGCTCGGGGGCGGTGCCCACGACCGGCGAGAGCCAGTCGACGATCCAGTGGCCCAGGTAGAGCAGGCCGCCGAGCACCGACAGCGCGGCCAGCACGACCAGCGGCCCGGTCATCACCGAGGGCGACTCGTGCGGGTGCACGTCGTCCTTCCAGCGCTTCTCCCCGAAGAAGGTCATCAGCATCAGCCGGGTCATGTAGAAGCCCGTGACACCGGCGCCGATGAGCGCGCCGATGCCCGCGACCGGGCTCTCGATCAGCGCGGTCTCGATGATCTTGTCCTTGGACCAGAAGCCCGAGAAGCCGGGGAAGCCGATGATCGCCAGGTAACCCATGGCGAAGGTCAGGAAGGTCACCGGCATCGCCTTGCGCAGCGCACCGTAGCGGCGCATGTCGACGTCGTCGTTCATGCCGTGCATCACCGAGCCGGCGCCCAGGAACATGTTGGCCTTGAAGAAGCCGTGGGTGATGAGGTGGAAGATCGCGAAGGCGTAGCCGTACACACCCAGGCCGGCAGCCAGCATCATGTAGCCGATCTGGCTCATCGTGGAGCCGGCCAGCGCCTTCTTGATGTCGTCCTTGGCGCAGCCGATCACCGCACCCCACAGCAGCGTGACCGTGGCCACCACGACCACCGCGGTCTGGGCGTGCGGGGCGAGCTCGAAGACGAAGTTGGAGCGCACCACCAGGTAGACGCCCGCGGTGACCATGGTCGCGGCGTGGATCAGCGCCGAGACCGGGGTCGGGCCCTCCATCGCGTCGAGCAGCCACGACTGCAGCGGCACCTGGGCGGACTTGCCGCAGGCCGCGAGCAGCAGCAGCAGGCCCAGCGCGGTCAGCACGCCGTCGCTGGCGCCGGAGGCGTTGGCGCTGATGACGGTGAAGCTGGTCGAGCCGAAGGTCACGAAGAACAGCGCGATGCCCAGGCTCAGCCCGATGTCGCCGACCCGGTTGACCACGAACGCCTTCTTGGCCGCGGCGGCCGCCGAGGGCTTGTGCTGCCAGAAGCCGATCAGCAGGTAGGAGGCCAGGCCGACGCCCTCCCAGCCCAGGAACAGGCCGAGGTAGTTCTCGCTCAGCACCAGCATCAGCATCGCGGCGACGAAGAGGTTGAGGTAGGCGAAGAACCGGCGCCGGCGCGGGTCGTGCTCCATGTAGCCGATCGAGTAGACGTGGATCAGCGAGCCGACGCCGGTGATCAGCAGCAGGAACAGCACCGACAGCGGGTCGAGGAGCAGGTCGATGGAGACCGTGAGGTCACCGACGCGGATCCAGTCGTAGAGGTGCTGGACGACCTGGCGCTCGCCCTCCTCGCGACCGGTCAGCGAGACGAAGAGCACCAGGCTGAGCACGAACGAGCCGACCGCGGTCAGCGTGCCGAGCCAGTGCCCCCACGCGTCGGTACGTCGCCCGCCCAGCAGCAGGATCGTGGCGCCGGCCAGCGGCAGCGCGATCACCAGCCACAGCAGCGAGAAGACGCCGTCGGCGCCCAGGGGATCGACCACGGGGATGGACGCGCCACCCTCGGACAAGAGAAACATCTGCGGCGGGCTCCTAGTACTTCAGCAGGCTCGCGTCGTCGACCGAGGCCGAGCGACGAGTCCGGAAGATGGTCATGATGATGGCGAGCCCGACCACGACCTCGGCGGCGGCGACGACCATCACGAAGAAGGCGGCGACCTGCCCGTCGAGGTTGCCGTGCTGCTTGGCGAAGGCCACCAGCGCGAGGTTGCAGGCGTTCAGCATCAGCTCGACGCTCATGAACACCACGATGGCGTTGCGGCGGGTGAGCACACCGACCGAGCCGATCGTGAACAGGATCGTGCTGAGCACGATGTAGGGGGTGACGTCGTCCATCACTCGTCTCCCTCACGCCAGTCGTCGCCCTGGGGGCGGGTGTCGGGGTTCTCGGTGTTGTACCCGGCGCCGGCCGAGGTGTCGGCCGCGCTGCCGGAGCCTCCGGAGATGCCGCCGACGTCGCCGAGGGTGCGCTGCACGTCCTCGACGTCACCGAGCGCCGGTGCCGAGCGCACGGTGCCGCGCGCGGCCAGCACCCGCGAGACCGAGTCGGTGGCCGGGGAGCCGTCGGGCAGCAGCGCCGGGGTGTCGACCGCGTTGTGGCGGGCGTAGACGCCGGGCGAGGGCAGCGGACCGAGGTGGCGACCGGTGGCGCCGTACTCCTGCACGCGGCGCGCGGCCATCGCCCGCTGGCCCTCCTTGGGCTCCAGGCGCTCGCGGTGGGCCAGCAGCATCGCGCCCAGGGCGGCGGTGATCAGCAGCGCAGCCGTGGCCTCGAAGGCCAGCACGTAGCGCGAGAAGAGCAGGTCGGCCAGGCCCTCGATGTTGCCGCCGGCGTTGGCCGCGCCCATGCCGACCATGGTGCCGAGCGAGATCTGGGCGACCACCACGACCAGCAGCACGCCCATCACCAGGCCGCCGGTGATGGCCATCAGGCGCTGGCCGCGGATCGTCTCGACGACCGAGTCGGCCGCGTCGACGCCGACCAGCATCAGCACGAAGAGGAACAGCATCAGGATCGCGCCGGTGTAGACGATGATCTGCACCGCGAAGAGGAAGGGCGCGTCCAAGGTCAGGTAGAGCACCGCGAGGCTGATCATCACCACGGCCAGCAGCAGCGCCGAGTGCACCGCGCGGCGCACCAGCACCACGCCGAGCGCGGCGAGGACCATGAGGGGCGCGAGGATCCAGAAGGCGATCACTTGGCGCCCTCCCCGCCGGTGCCGGGCGCCGGGGCGGCGTACTGGCCCCGGTAGTAGTCGGTCTCGTCGTCGCCGAGCAGCATCGCGTGCGGCGGCTGCTCCATGCCCGGCAGCAGCGGGGCGAGCAGGTCGGACTTCTCGTAGATCAGGCTCTCACGGGTCGAGTCGGCCAGCTCGTACTCGTTGGTCATCGTCAGCGCGCGGGTCGGGCACGCCTCGATGCACAGCCCGCACAGGATGCAGCGCAGGTAGTTGATCTGGTAGACGCGGCCGTAGCGCTCGCCGGGGCTGAAACGGCCCGACCCCTCGACCGAACCGGGCTCGTCGCTGTTGGAGGCGCCCTCGACGTAGATCGCGTCGGCGGGGCACGCCCAGGCGCACAGCTCGCAGCCGATGCACTTCTCCAGCCCGTCGGGCCAGCGGTTGAGCTGGTGACGGCCGTGGAAGCGCGGCGCGGTCGGCTGCTTGTCGAAGGGGTACTGCTCGGTGACGACCTTGCGGAACATGGTGCGGAACGTGACCCCGAAACCCGCGATGGGGTCCCAGAACTGCTCCTTCATGCTCTTGGCGCCGGGGGACTCTGCCATGTCAGCTCTCCTCGGAGGCACCGTGGGTCACGGTGGCCTGCGTGCGGGACGGGAACGTGAGCGGGGCGGCGGCGCCGCGCTGGGCGCCCCCGCTCGGCATCGGCGGGACGGGGTAGGCGCCGGTGGGTGCGGTGTGGACGTCCTCGACCGGCTCGCCGGTCTCCTCGGGCCCGAAGAAGCCCCACAGCAGGATCACGGCCAGCAGCACCCCGCCACCGATGAGGATCTCCTGGGTGCCCAGCTCGTAGGCGGTGGAGACGTAGCGCATCGTGGCGACCAGGACGACCCAGACCAGCGCGGCCGGGATCAGCACCTTCCAGCCCAGGTCCATGAACTGGTCGTAGCGCATCCGGGGCAGGGTGCCGCGCAGCCAGATGAAGAAGAAGATGAAGAGCAGCATCTTGCCGAAGAACCAGATCAGCGGCACGTAGCCCTCGTTGGCGCCGGCCCAGATCTCGTCGATCCAGAACGGGGCACGCCAGCCGCCGAGGAACAGCGTCGTGGCCAGCGCCGAGACGGTCGCCATGTTGATGTACTCGCCGAGGAAGAACAGCGCGAACTTCAGCGAGGAGTACTCGGTGTGGAAGCCGCCCACCAGCTCGCCCTCGGCCTCGGGGAGGTCGAAGGGGGCGCGGTTGGTCTCGCCGACCATCGAGATCACGTAGATCACGAAGGAGGGGAAGAGGATCGCGCCGAACCACCAGTCCTCCTGGGCCGCGACGATCTCGGAGGTCGACAGCGAGCCGGCGTAGAGGAAGACCGCGACCAGGGCCAGGCCCATCGCGACCTCGTAGGAGATCATCTGCGCGCTCGAGCGCAGTCCGCCCAGCAGCGAGTACGTCGACCCGCTGGACCAGCCGCCGAGCACGATGCCGTAGATGCCGATCGAGGCGATCGCCATCACGAACAGCACCGCCACCGGCATGTCGGTCAGCTGCAGCGGGGTGCGCTCGCCGAACATCGTCACCTCGGGCCCGAAGGGGATCACCGAGAAGGTCACGAAGGCCGGGATCACCACCAGCACCGGGGCGAGGACGAAGACGACCTTGTCGGCCGCCTTGGGGATGATGTCCTCCTTCAGCGCCAGCTTCACCCCGTCGGCCAGCGACTGCAGCAGGCCGAAGGGGCCGTGCACGTTGGGGCCGATGCGGTGCTGCATGCGCGCCACGACGCGCCGCTCCCACCAGATGTTGAACAGCGTCAGCAGCACCAGCACGACGAAGATGAGCACGGCCTTGACCAGCACCAGCCACCAGGGGTCCTGGCCGAAGAGGGGCAGTTCGTTCACAGCGAGGCTCCCTTCAGGCGCACGCGGCTGCCCGGCGAGGCCAGGCGTTCGAGGACGGAGGTCCCGAAGGAGGCCGACGGCACCCAGACGACGTCGTCGACCATGCCGGGCACCTGCTCGACGGGCAGGGTGAGCTCACCGCGGTCGCCCACGACGGTGACGCGCTCGCCCGAGAGCGAGGCGGCGGCGTACGTCGCGGGGCTGAGCCGCGCCACGGCCGGCCGCGCGGTGGCGGCGAGGTGCTTGTCGCCGGCCTGCATGGCGCCGTCGTCGAGGAGCTGCTTCCAGGTGGAGAGCGCCAGGCCCTCGCCGGAGGCGGCCCCGGTCTCCCCGGCCGCCCGCATGGCGGGGCGCTCGCCGTCCCACGCGCCGAGGTCGGCCATCTCGGCGCGGACCTCGTCGACGGTGCGCAGGCCGAGCGCGGCGCCGTGCCCGGCCGCGGCCAGCTCTTCGGAGATGCCGGCCAGGACCCGCAGGTCGGGCAGGGCCGAGGGGCTGGGCAGCACGGCCTCGAAGGGACGCGCGCGGCCCTCCCAGTTGATGAACGTGCCGGCCTTCTCGACGGCCGCGGCGACCGGGAAGACCACGTCGGCGACGCGGGTCACCTCGGTCTCGCGCAGCTCGAGGGCGACCACGAAGGAGGCGGCCTCGAGGGCGGCGCGGGTGACGGCCGGGTCGGTGGTGTCGGCGGGATCGACTCCGCCCACGACCAGGCCGCGGACCTCACCGGCGACGAGCGCGGCCACGATCGCGTCGGCGTCGCGGCCGGGCTGCTCGGGCAGCGAGGCGACGCCCCACGACGCGGCGGCGTCGACCCGCGCGGTGGCGTCGGCGACCGGGCGGCCGCCGGGCAGCAGGCCGGGCAGGCAGCCTGCCTCGACGGCCCCGCGGTCACCGGCGCGGCGCGGCACCCAGGCCAGCCGGGCGCCGGTGCGCGCGGCCAGGTCGGCGGCCGCGGTCAGTGCGCCGGGCGAGGTCGCCAGACGCTCGCCGACCAGCACCACCGCGGTCGCGTCGACCCCGTGCTCGGCGTGCTCGACCATCGCCGCCAGGGCGTCGGCCTCGGCGCCGGGGGCGGTGGGCACCAGGTGCGCGGAGAGCTTGCTCAGCCCCCGGGTCAGGTACGGCGCCACCGCGAGCACGCGGGTGCCGTGCCGGGCGGCGCGGCGCAGGCGCAGGAACACCGCGCCGGCCTCGTCCTCGGGCTCCAGGCCGGCCAGCACCACGGTGGCCGCGGACTCCAGGTCGGCGTAGGTGACGGCCCCGGCCCCGGGGGTGCCCAGGGCGACGTGCGCGGCGAGGAACTGCTCCTCCTCCGCGGAGTGCGGGCGGGCCCGGAAGTCGATGTCGTTGGTCCCGAGCGAGACGCGGGCCAGCTTGGCGTAGGCGTAGGCGTCCTCGGTGCTGATCCGGCCACCGGTCAGCACCGCGGAGGCGCCCGCGGCGGCCAGGCCTCGGGCGGCCACGGCGAAGGCCTCGGGCCACGAGGCGGGACGCAGCGAGCCGTCGCCGCCGTCCTCGACCCGGTCGCGCACCTGCGGGTAGCCCAGGCGGTCCTCGAGGGCGGCGTAGGTGAAGGCGAAGCGGTCCTTGTCGGTGATCCACTCCTCGTTGACCTCGGGGTCGTTGCCGGCCAGGCGGCGCATCACCTTGCCGCGGCGGTGGTCGACGCGGATCGCGGAGCCGCAGGCGTCGTGCTCGGCGACGCTGGGGGTGGAGACCAGGTCGAAGGGGCGCGAGCGGAAGCGGTAGGACTCCGAGGTCAGCGCACCGACGGGGCAGATCTGGATGGTGTTGCCGGAGAAGTAGGACAGGAACGGAGCCGACTCGGCGATCCCGATCTGCTGCTGCGCGCCCCGCTCGACCAGCGCGATGAACGGGTCGCCGGCGATCTCCTCGGCGAAGCGGGTGCAGCGCTGGCACACGATGCAGCGCTCCCGGTCGAGCAGCACCTGCGGGGAGAGGTTGATCGGCTTGGGGAAGGTCCGCTTGACGCCGCCGGAGGCGGTGAAGCGCGACTCGCCGCGCCCGTTGGACATCGCCTGGTTCTGCAGCGGGCACTCGCCGCCCTTGTCGCAGACCGGGCAGTCGAGCGGGTGGTTGACCAGCAGGAACTCCATCACGCCCTGCTGGGCCTTGTCGGCGACCTCGCTGGTGGCCTGGGTGTTGACGACCATGCCCGGGGCGACCGGCAGGGTGCAGGAGGCCTGCGGCTTGGGGAAGCCGCGCCCGTTGCCGGCGTCGGGGACGTCGACCAGGCACTGGCGGCACGCGCCGACGGGCTCGAGCAGCGGGTGGTCGCAGAAGCGCGGGATCTGCACCCCGACCTGCTCGGCGGCCCGGATCACCAGGGTGTCCTTGGGGACGCTGACCTCGATGCCGTCGATGGTCACCTGGACCAGCTCGACGTCGCGCTGGGCGCCGGTGGTCGTCGCGGGGGTGGTCGTCATGCCTGTGCTCCAGCGGTGGCGAAGACGGTGGAGGCTGCGGGGTCGAAGGGGCAGCCGCCGTGGGTCAGGTGGGCGAGGTACTCGTCGCGGAAGAACTTGATCGAGCTCGAGATCGGGCTGGTCGCACCGTCACCGAGCGCGCAGAACGAGCGGCCCAGGATGTTGTCGCACTGGTCGAGGAGCAGGTCGAGGTCCTCCTCGCGGCCCTCCCCCTTCTCCAGGCGGGCCAGGGTCTGCACCAGCCACCACGTGCCCTCGCGGCACGGGGTGCACTTGCCGCACGACTCGTGCTTGTAGAACTCGGTCCAGCGCAGCACCGCGCGCACCACGCAGGTGGTCTCGTCGAAGAGCTGCAGCGCGCGGGTGCCGAGCATCGTGCCGGCCGCGGCCATCCCCTCGAAGTCGAGGGGCAGGTCGAGGTGCTCGGCGGTCAGCAGCGGGGTCGAGGAGCCGCCGGGGGTCCAGAACTTCAGCTCGTGCCCGGCGCGCATGCCGCCGGCGAGGTCGATGAGCTCGCGCAGCGTGATGCCCAGCGGTGCCTCGTACTGCCCGGGCCGGGTGACGTGGCCCGAGAGCGAGAAGATGCCGAAGCCCTTGGACTTCTCGGTGCCCATCGAGGCGAACCAGTCGGCGCCGTTGGCCACGATGGCCGGCACCGAGGCGATGGACTCGACGTTGTTGATCACCGTGGGGCTGGCGTAGAGCCCGGCCACCGCGGGGAACGGCGGGCGCAGCCGCGGCTGGCCGCGCCGGCCCTCGAGGCCCTCGAGCAGCGCGGTCTCCTCACCGCAGATGTAGGCGCCGGCACCGGCGTGCACCACGATGTCGAGGTCGTAGCCGCTGCCGTGGATGTCGGTGCCGAGGTGGCCGGCGGCGTACGCCTCGGCCACGGCCGCCTGCACCCGGCGGATCACGTGGAGCACCTCGCCGCGGATGTAGATGAACGCCTTGTTGGCGCGGATGGCGAAGGAGCTGATGATGACGCCCTCGACCAGCGTGTGCGGACTGGCCATCATCAGCGGGATGTCCTTGCAGGTGCCCGGCTCGGACTCGTCGGCGTTGACGACGAGGTACTTGGGCTTGGGGTTGTCCTGCGGGATGAAGCCCCACTTCATGCCGGTGGGGAAGCCCGCGCCGCCGCGACCGCGCAGGCCGGAGTCCTTGACCGCGGCGATCACGTCGTCGGGGGCCATGCCCAGGGCGGTGCGCAGGCCGGCGTAGCCGCCGTGCTCCTCGTAGGACGCCAGGGTCCAGGAGCGCTCGGCGCCCCAGTTGGCGGTGAGGACGGGGGTCAGGGTGTCGACCACGTCAGTTCGCCTCCTTCTTCTCGGCTGCGCTCTCGTCGCTGCCGCTCTCCGCCTCGACGGCGGCCGACTCGGCCTCCACGGAGGCGTCGGTGCGGCTCGCGGCCTGCGCGCCGTCACCCGTGGGCTCGGTGCCGGTGGCGCCGGAGGCGTGGACGGCGGGGGCGCTCCAGCCGCGCTCCTGGGCGACCTGCAGCCCGACCAGCGAGGCGGGCCCCGCGCCCGGCCCCTCGTCGACCCGACCGTCGGGGAAGCCGGCCAGCACCCGCTCGGCCTCGCGCCAGGTGCACAGGCGCGGGCCGCGGGTCGAGGTGACCTCCGTGCCGGCGCGCAGGTCGTCGACCAGCGAGACCGCCGACTCGGGGGTCATGTTGTCCATGAACTCCCAGTTGACCATCATCACCGGCGCGTAGTCGCAGGCCGCGTTGCACTCGACGTGCTCGAGGGTGATCGAGCCGTCCTCGGTGGTCTCGTCGTTGCCGACGTCGAGGTGGTCCTTGAGCCGCTCGAAGATCTGGTCGCCGCCCATCACCGCGCACAGCGTGTTGGTGCACACCCCCACGTGGTAGTCGCCGACCGGGCGGCGCTTGTACATCGTGTAGAAGGTCGCCACGCCGCTGACCTCGGCGGCCGAGATGCCCAGGACGTCGGCGCAGGCCTCGATGCCCTCGGGGGTCACCCGGCCCTCGCTGGCCTGCACCAGGTGCAGCATCGGCAGCAGCCCGGAGCGGGCCTCGGGGTAGCGGCCGGCGATCTCGCGCAGCTCGTCGAGGGTGGTCTGCGACAGCGTCATCGGTCGACGCCTCCCATCACGGGGTCGATCGAGGCGATGGCCACGATGACGTCGGCGACCATGCCGCCCTCGCTCATCACGGACGTCGCCTGCAGGTTGGTGAAGGACGGGTCGCGGAAGTGCGCCCGGAAGGGGCGGGTGCCGCCGTCGGAGACGACGTGGGCGCCCAGCTCGCCGCGCGGGGACTCCACGGGCACGTAGGCCTGGCCGACGGGTACCCGGAAGCCCTCGGTGACCAGCTTGAAGTGGTGGATCAGCCCCTCCATCGACTCGCCCATGATGTGGCGGATGTGGTCGAGGCTGTTGCCCATGCCGTCGGAGCCGATCGAGAGCTGGCTGGGCCAGGCGACCTTCTTGTCGGCGACCATGATCGGCGCGCCCTCGAGGGCGGCGAGCCGCTCGGCGGCCTGCTCGACGATCCTCAGCGACTCCCACATCTCGGCCAGGCGCACCCGGAACCGGCCGTAGGCATCGGCGGTGTCCCAGGTCTGCACGTCGAAGTCGTAGGTCTCGTAGCCGCAGTAGGGCTCGGACTTGCGCAGGTCCCAGGGGTAGCCGGTGGCGCGCAGCGGCGGGCCGGTCAGGCCCAGCGCGAGGCAGCCCTGGAGGTCGAGGTGGCCCACGCCCTCCAGGCGGCCCTTGAAGATCGGGTTGGCGTTGCACAGCGCGGCGTACTCGGGCAGGCGCTTGCGCATCAGGTCGAGGAAGCCGCGGATCTCGTCGAGCGCGCCGGGCGGGAGGTCCTGGGCGACCCCGCCGGGACGGATGAACGCGTGGTTCATCCGCAGGCCGGTGATCAGCTCGAAGAGGTCGAGCACCAGCTCGCGCTCGCGGAAGCCGATGGTCATCACGGTCAGGGCGCCGAGCTCCATGCCGCCGGTGGCGATGGCCACCAGGTGCGAGGACAGCCGGTTGAGCTCCATCAGGAGCACCCGCATGACCTGCGCCTTCTCGGGCACGTCGTCCTCGATGTCGAGCAGCCGCTCGACACCCAGCACGTAGGTCGCCTCGTTGTAGAACGGCGCGAGGTAGTCCATCCGGGTGCAGAACGTGACGCCCTGCGTCCAGGAGCGGAACTCCATGTTCTTCTCGATGCCGGTGTGCAGGTAGCCGATGCCGCAGCGGGCCTCGGTGACCGTCTCGCCCTCGAGCTCGAGGATCAGGCGCAGCACGCCGTGGGTGGAGGGGTGCTGGGGGCCCATGTTGACGACGACGCGCTCCTCGGCGCCCTCCTCCAGGCCCTCGGAGATGGAGTCCCAGTCCTGCCCGGAGACGGTGAACACGCGTCCCTCGGAGGTCTCCTGGGTGCCGGCGTAGAGGTCCTGCTCGCCGGTGGTCGAGCCGGGCTCGGTGGTAGCCATCAGTTGTACGACCTCCGCTGGTCGGGAGGCGGCACGGTGCCGCCCTTGTACTCCACGGGGATGCCACCCAGCGGGTAGTCCTTGCGCTGGGGGTGGCCCGGCCAGTCGTCGGGCATCAGGATGCGCGTGAGCGAGGGGTGGGCGTCGAAGACGATGCCGAACATGTCGTACGTCTCGCGCTCGTGCCAGTCGGCGGTCGGGTAGACCGACACGACCGAGGGCACGTGCGGGTCGGCGTCGGGGGCCGTGGCCTCGACGCGGATCCGCCGGTTGTGGGTCATCGAGAGCAGGTGCATCACCACGTGCAGCTCGCGACCGGTGTCGTCGGGGTAGTGCACACCGCTGACGCTCGAGCACAGCTCGAAGCGCAGCGCCTCGTCGTCGCGCAGCACGCGCGCGACGGTGAGCAGGTCCTCGCGGCGCACGTGGAAGGTGATCTCGCCACGGTGCACGACCACGCTGCCCACGGCCTGCTCGAGACCGGCGGCCCGGGTCGCGGCCTCGAGGGCGTCGGCGACCTCGTCGAACCAGCCGCCGTACGGGCGCTGGGAGGGCGCGGGGTAGGTGACGGCCGAGACGAGGCCGCCGTACCCGCTGGTGTCGCCGCTGCCGCGCACGCCGAACATCCCGTGCCGGGTGCCGACCTGGTGGACCTGGCCGGGCGCGGCCGGCAGGTTCTCGGGCGACTGCTCGACGGCGGGCTGGCCGGGGGTCTGCTCGGGCCCGTCGGGCTCGGCCGAGGTCACGTCCTTCTCGACCTCGCGCTTGTCGTCGTCGCTCACCGCAGCAGGCCCTTCATCTCGGAGGTCGGCAACGCGGTGAGGCGCTCGTTCTCGAGCTCCTCGATCTGGGCGGCGCGGTTGGCGCCCAGCTTGGTGGCCTGGACCTGGTCGTGCAGCTTGAGGATCGCGTCGATCAGCATCTCCGGGCGCGGCGGGCAGCCGGGCAGGTACATGTCGACGGGCACGACGTGGTCGACGCCCTGGACGATCGCGTAGTTGTTGAACATGCCGCCGGAGCTGGCGCACACACCCATCGCCAGCACCCACTTGGGCTCGGCCATCTGGTCGTAGATCTGGCGCAGGACCGGGGCCATCTTCTGGCTCACCCGGCCCGCGACGATCATCAGGTCGGCCTGGCGGGGGCTGGCCCGGAAGACCTCCATGCCGAACCGGGCCATGTCGTACTTGGGGCCGCCGCTGGTCATCATCTCGATGGCACAGCAGGCCAGGCCGAAGGTGGCGGGCCAGAACGAGGCCTTGCGCATGTAGCCGGCCACGCCCTCGACGGTCGTCAGCAGGACGCCGCTGGGGAGCTTCTCCTCGATACCCATGACTGGGTCCTTTCGCAGATGTGGTCCGGTCAGTCCCAGTCGAGCCCGCCGCGACGCCACTCGTAGGCGTAGGCGACGGTGATGTTGACCAGGAACAGCACGACGGCGAGCAGCCCGAAGCCGCCCAGGGCGTCGAAGTGCACCGCCCACGGCACCAGGAACATGATCTCGACGTCGAAGATGATGAAGGTCATCGCGACCGTGTAGAACTTCACCGGCACCCGGCCGCCGCCGACCGGCTGCGGGGTGGGGTCGATGCCGCACTCGTAGGAGTCGAGCTTGGCGCGGTTGTAGCGCTTGGGGCCGGTGAGCGTGCTGATGCCCACCGAGAAGACGGCGAAGCCGGCGGCCAGCGCGGCCAGCACCAGCACCGGGGTGTAGAGCTCCATCGCGATCCCTTCCTCCTACGAGCGCCACGCAGCCCGGGTTGTGACCTTGTGAACCGAATCACTAGTGGCGTGGGGCACAGTCTGCCACTCCCCCGCACGGGTGGCGACCCGGGGGGTGGGCGCGTGCTCGGGCTCGGGATCGGGGCCTGACCTGCGCATTTAATGCACGTCGACGTTGCGGAATTCGGCCGCGTTCACGCGGTGGCGCGGTGCAGGGCGACGATGCCGCCCGACAGGTTCTTCCACTCCACGCCGCTCCAGCCGGCCCCGGCCACGAGGTCGGCCAGCCCGGCCTGGTCGGGCCAGGCGCGGATCGACTCGGCGAGGTAGACGTAGGCGTCGGGCGAGGAGGAGACCGCGCGGGCCACCGGCGGGAGCGCCTTCATCAGGTACTCGACGTACAGGGTGCGCAACGGCGACCAGGTCGGGTGGCTGAACTCGCAGACCACCAGGCGCCCGCCGGGGCGGGTGACCCGGCGCATCTCGGCCAGGCCGGCGGCGGGGTCGACGATGTTGCGCAGCCCGAAGGAGATCGTCACCGCGTCGAAGGTGTCGTCGGCGAAGGGCAGGCGGGTGCCGTCGCCGGCGGTGAAGGGCAGGTGCGGGCGGGCCTGCTTGCCCACCCGCAGCATCCCGAGGGAGAAGTCGCAGGGCACGACGGTGGCGCCCCGGTCGTGGAACGGCGCGCTGGAGGTGCCGGTGCCGGCGGCCAGGTCGAGCACCCGCTCGCCGGGCACCGGGGCCACGGCGTCGAGCACCTCGGTGCGCCAGCGGCGGTCCTGGCCCAGCGAGAGCACGTCGTTGGTCACGTCGTAGCGCTTCGCGACGGCGTCGAACATCCGTCGTACGTCGGTCGGCTGCTTGTCCAGGTCTGCTCGGGCCACGGTCGCAGCGTAGAGGCCCCCGACGAGGACGCCCGCGGGCGGGACGCAACCTTCCACCGCGCTCGTGCGTCTCCCTGGTGTCACCACCGCCGATCGCGCCGCCCGCTGCACCCGGAAGGACCCCCTCATGACGCACCCCACCCGCCTCGCGACCCTCGTCGCGCTCGTGCTGTTGCTGCCCGCGACGGCGTACGGCGCCGGACTGGCCCAGGAGCGGTGGCTCACCGGCGACACCGCGAGCCGGCAGCAGGCGGTCGCCGCCGACCCGGCACCGGCCCGGGCCCCGGCCCGCCCGGAGCGCCCCGCCCGGCGGGCCCGCCAGCCGGTCGAGCCGGCGCCCGCACCGATCGAGCCGGCGATGGTGCCGGGCCCGGCGCTGCTGGGCCCCGGTGGCGAGGGCGAGGACGTGCGCGACCTGCAGGCCCGGCTGGCCCAGATCGGCTGGTTCTCCGCCGGGGTCACGGGCTTCTACGGCGACGTCACGGTCGCGTCGGTGCGCGGCTTCCAGGCCAAGCGCGAGGTCCCGGTGACCGGCGAGGTCGACCGTCGCACCCTCGACCGACTGCTGGCGATGACCCGCGAGCCGACCACCGACGAGCTGCACCCCGAGCGGGTCGTGGCCGCGGCGCCGGCGGCCCTCGACCCGCGGTGCCTGGTCGGCACCACGCTGTGCGTCGACAAGACCACCGCCACGCTGTCCTTCGTCGTCGACGGGCAGGTGCGCACCACCCTCGACGCTCGCTTCGGCGGCGCCGCGACGCCGACGCGCGAGGGGCTGTTCACGGTGCAGCGCATGAGCCGCGACCACGTCTCGAGCCTCTACGACACCTCGATGCCGTTCGCGATGTTCTTCTCGGGCGGCCAGGCCGTGCACTACTCCCCCGACTTCGCGGCGGTGGGGTACGCCGGCGCCTCGCACGGCTGCGTCAACATCCGCGACCACGCCGCGATCGCCGCGATCTACGACCAGGTCTCGGTCGGCGACCGGGTCGTGGTGCACCGCAGCTAGCCGGGTGCCGTCCGGGCCCGCGGCCGTGAGGTCGCCCACGCGGGCTCCGGGAGCGGCTGTGCGCTGAGTACCCTCGACCCCGTGACGACCAGCGCGAGCCCCGGACCCCAGGGCGCCATCGACGCTCCCCTGGTGGCGCGCACCGTGGCCGTCGACGCCTCGGAGCTCGACGCGCTCGGCTCGCTGCTCGACCTGCTGCCGCCCGACCACCCGGTCAGCTGGCTGCGCCGCGGCGAGGGCCTGGTCGGCTGGGGCTGCGCCGCGCAGGTGCGCACCGAGGGCCCGACCCGCTTCAGCGACGCCGCGAAGTGGTGGGAGGAGACCACCGCCCGCTCGGTGGTGCGCGACGAGGTCGAGGAGCCCGGCACCGGGCTGGTCTGCTTCGGCACGTTCGCCTTCGCCGACGAGCCCGGCGACTCGGTGCTGCAGGTGCCGTCGGTCGTGGTGGGCCGCCGTGGCGACCGCGCCTGGATGACCGTGGTCGGCCGGGGCAGCCTCGAGGCCCTCGCCCCGCGTCTGTCCCCGGCCGTCGCGCCCGACGCGCCCGCCGGCATCACCTTCGCCGACGGCGCCCTGAACTCCGAGGAGTGGATGTCGGCGGTCGCCGACGCGGTCTCGCGCATCGGCGGCGCCGACCTCGAGAAGGTCGTGCTGGCGCGCGACCTGGTGGCCACCGCCGACGAGGACGTCGACGTCCGCTGGCCGCTGCAGCGTCTCGCCGCGGCGTACCCGATGTGCTGGACGTTCCACGTCGACGGCATGTTCGGCGCGACCCCCGAGATGCTGGTGCGCCGCGAGCGCGGTCTGGTGACGTCGCGGGTGCTGGCCGGCACCATCCGCCGCACCGGCGACGACGAGCGCGACCTGGCGCTGGCCGCCACCCTGGCGCGGTCGTCGAAGGATCTCGAGGAGCACGAGTACGCCGTGCGCTCGGTCGCCGACGCGCTCGAGCCGCACTGCTCGTCGATGAACGTGCCCGAGGCACCGTTCGTGCTGCACCTGCCCAACGTGATGCACCTGGCCACCGATGTCGCCGGGGTCGTCCACGACGCCCAGACCGTCTCCTCCCTCGACCTCGCCGAGGCGCTGCACCCCTCCGCCGCCGTCGGCGGCACCCCCACCCCCGAGGCGACCGCGCTGATCAGCGAGATCGAGCGGATGGACCGCGGCCGCTACGCCGGGCCGGTCGGCTGGATGGACGCCAGGGGCGACGGGGAGTGGGGGATCGCGTTGCGCTCGGGCACCGTCGACGGGCCCAGCGTGCGGCTCTTCGCCGGCTGCGGCATCGTCGCCGACTCCGACCCCGAGGCCGAGCTCGCCGAGGCCCAGGCCAAGTTCGTGCCGGTGCGCGACTCCCTCTCCCCCTGACCCCGGCCGACCCGGCCCGAACTTCGCGCCGACCCGGCCCGGATCTCTCACCGAGTCGGCCCGAACCCGCAGGTCTCAGAGTGGTCTCGGCGGTGCTGGTTCGTCAGCCACCCCGGTCTCGCCCACCTACCCTCGGGGGCATGCGTCTCGGTCCTGCCACCCTGTCCGCTGCCGTGACCCTGGCGCTCCCGCTGGGTCTGCTGGCAGCCCCCGGCGGCTCAGCCGCCCCGGCCGTCGCGGCCGCCCGAGCGGCCGAGCCGGAGCACTCGCTGCGGATCATGGGCAAGGAGGTGGGCAGCTACCCGTCCTTCGCCCCCTCCGTGCACCGCTATGCCGCGACCACCACCGCGGCGACCGGTGGCCGACTCACCGTGGCTGCCACCAGCAGCGAGCCGGGCGCCCGCGTCTACGTCGACGGGGCGCTCGAGCCCGACGGCCGGGCCCGGGTGACCGGGCTGGAGGAGGGCGACGAGGTCACCGTCTGGGTCGACGACAGCGCCGGTCGGGCGGCGTACTCGGTCGTCTACCTGCCCGCGGAGTTCCCCGAGATCGAGGTGACCACCATGCCCGAGTCGGGCACGGTCGCCGACGGGAAGGTGCTGCTCACGCTCGACCGCTGGACCTCGGAGTCCGACAGCTACGAGGTGGCGATGGACCGCCACGGGGTGCCTGCCTGGGTGCGCACCACCGACGGCGGCGCCTCGATGGACCTCAAGGTGGTGCCGGACGGCTACAGCGTCTTCCGGCAGCCCACCACCAGCCCCGGTCGCACCGGGTCGCGGCTGGTGCGGCTCGACGAGCAGTTCCGCGAGGTCGCGTCGTACGAGACCGTCGGCCTGGTGAACACCGACGGTCACGACGTGGCCTGGCAGGACGACGGCAGCGCCTACCTGATGGCCTACGAGCCCGACGACCGTTCGGGCGAGGAGCTCACCGGCGCGGTGCTGCAGCACGTCAGCGCCGACGGGCGAGGTGCTCTTCGAGTGGGACGCCGCCGACCACGTCGACCGGGCCGTCGAGGGCACCGCGGGCACCAATCCCGACTGGGCGCACGTCAACTCCGTCGAGGTGATGGACGACGGCGACCTGCTCGTCTCGTTCCGCCACCTCAGCGCGGTGCTCAAGATCGCGCGCACCGCCCACGACGGTTTCGCCGAGGGCGACGTCGTGTGGCGCCTCGGTGGCCGGCGCAGCGACTGGAGCTTCCCCGACGACGAGGTGAACACGGGGCCCTGCGCCCAGCACACCGCCGCGGAGACGGACAGCGGCACCATCCTCCTCTTCGACAACGGGTCGGCGTCGTTCAACCGCAACGGCACGCTCTGCGTCGACCAGGCCGACCCCGACGGCCCGACGATCCCGCGGCTGTGGAGCCGGGTCACCGAGTACGAGCTCGACGAGGCGACCGGCGAGGCCCGCACCGTCTTCGAGCACCGGATGACCGAGCCCACCGACCACCTCGCGATCTTCGCCGGCTCCTCGCAGCGCCTGGCCAACGGCAACACCCTGGTCGGCTGGGCCGCCGAGCGGCGGGTCATGGCCAGCGAGGTCGGCCCCGACGGCGAGGTGCTGTGGTCGGTGCGCGACGCGAGCAACCCCACCGACCGGGCGTTCTTCAGCTACCGAGCCGCGCTGGGCGCGGTCCCCGACGCCACGCCGCCCACGGTCGAGCCCGCTGACGAGGCCGTCGTCGGTCTCGGCGCCGAGCTCACCGTAGGCGTGCTGGGTGTGCGCTGCGCCGACCGCGGCGGGTCGGGGCTGGTGACCTGCGAGGTGGGCGAGGCCCCCTCCGACGAGCCAGGGCAGCACCAGGTCGCGGTCACCGCCACCGACGCCGCCGGGCTCACTTCGACCAGCACCGTCGCCTACCGGGTGCGCGACAGCCGGGCCGACGCCGCGGTCGGGACCCGCGCCCGCGACCTGCGCGGCGAGGGCACCACCGGGTCGTGGCGACGCCAGAAGGTGCGGGCCGACCTGCGCCGCACCGGCCAGCAGCAGCGGCTGCTGGTGCGGCTGCGCCACGGCGCGGGCGTCGCCGACCGCGTCGCGGTCGCGGGCACCGGCAGCGCCGAGGGTTTCAAGGTCCGCTACCGCTTCGGCGGCGAGGACGTCACCGGCGCGGTGCGACGCGGCACCTGGCGCAGCCCGGCGATCGAGCCCGGCGGGCACGCCGACCTCAAGGTCGTCGTACGCCGTCGCGGTGCGGCCGACGTGGGTGACCGGCTGGTCGTGCGGGTCGACGCGACCGCGGGGCTGGGCAGCGGTGCGGCCGACCACGTGGGCGTGGTGGTGCGGGCCCGCTAGCACTGGTCAGTCCGGGCCGGGTCGGCGCGAAGTTCGGGCCGGGTCGGCGCGAAGTTCGGGCCGGGTCGGCTACAGGTCGGTGCCGTCGGGTCGCCGGACGAACTCGAGCCCGTCGGCGCCCAGGAAGCGCCCGAAGTGCTGGTCGACGATGCCGAGGGCGAGGTCGGAGTAGACCTTGTCGTGGATGGCCAGGGTGCGCGGGGCGGCGACCGAGCGGGCGAACTCGATGCCCTCGGCGATCGCCATCCACGGCGCGCAGACCGGCGCCAGCAGCACGTCGACCGGCTCCCCCGGGCCGGTCAGGGCGTCACCGGGGTGGTAGACGCGCTCGTCGCCGCAGGTCAGCAGGTAGCCGGAGTTGTCGAAGTGCGGCAGCTCGGGGTGGATCACGGCGTGCTTCTCGCCCACCACCCGCACCGGCACCCCGGCCACGTCGAGAGAGTCGCCGGGCGCGACGACGGTGACGCGCTCGAGCAGGTCGGGGGCCTGCTCGCCGATGCGTGCGGCGACCGCCGCGATGGTCCAGATCGGGGCGTCGGCGGCGCGCAGCGCCTCGGGCGTCCAGTGGTCGGGGTGCTCGTGGGTGACCAGCACCCCCGCCGCGCCGTCGACCGCCGCCGCTGCGTCGGGGGTGAACGCGCCGGGGTCGAGCACCAGCGCGGTGCCGTCGTGCTCGACGCGCACGCAGGAGTGGCCGAACTTGGTGATCCGCATGCCCGCCACCGTAGACCGGCCCGCACCGCGGCGGTGCCTACGATGCTGAGGTGAGCGCCCGCACCCGCCCCAGCACCGCAGCGACACGGCTGCGCGCAGCCGTGACCAGCGACGCGGCGGATCTCGCCCGCCTGCACGTCGACGTCTGGGACGACGCCTACACCGGCCTGATGCCCCAGCGCGTGCTCGACCAACGCCGCGCCGCGCTCGACCAGCGCGTCGAGCGGTGGCGCGACGTCCTCACTGCACGTGCGCAGATCCCCGGCGCGGCGCCGACCTGGCTCGCCGAGGACGGCAACGGCCTCGTCGGCTTCGCCTCGGCCGGGGCACGCCGCGACGACGATGCCACGCTGCCCGACCTCGAGCTGTACGCGCTCTACGTGCGGGCTCGCTGCTGGGGCAGCGGGGTGGGCCACCGCCTGCTCGAGGCCGCGCTCGGCGACCGGGCGGCGTACCTGTGGGTGCTGTCCGGCAACGGGCGCGCGACCGGCTTCTACGAACGTCACGGGTTCGTGCTCGACGGGGCTGTCGACGACGGCGACGACCACGGGCGGCACCTGCGGATGGTGCGCCGGTGACCGGCCGCCCCACCGTCGAGGTGCCCTTTCTCGACCTGGCCGACCCCGCCTTCGACACCAACGGCGAAGCGGTGCACGCCGCGCGCGAGCGCTCGTGGTGGGCGCGCACGCCCTACGGCGCCGCGGTGCTGCGCCACCGCGAGGGCGCGGCGCTGCTGCGCGACCGCCGCTTCGTGCAGGGCAACGCGCGCTGGCCGGAGCAGAACGGCCTCCACTCGGGGCTCTTCCACGACTGGTGGGGCGAGACGCTGCTGAGCCTCGAGGGCGAGGACCACCACCGGGTGCGCCGGCTGCTGCTGCCGGCCTTCCGCAAGCGCTCGATCGAGGCGATGCGGCCCTCGTTCACCACCCTGGCCGAGGAGCTGGTGGAGGGCTTCGCCGGCCGCGGGCGGGTCGAGCTCGTCGGCGAGCTGGCCGAGCCGTACGCCGCCCGGGTGATCTGCCGGCTCCTCGGGCTGGACGAGGACCAGTGGCCACAGGTCGCGCACTGGGCCGACGACCTCGGGGCGTCCTTCTCGACCGACGTGGCGGCGCAGGTGCCGCGCATCGAGGCCGCGCTCGACGGCCTCAGCGGCTACCTCGCCGACGTGGTCGCGGATCGGCGGGTCTCACCGCGCGACGACTTCCTGACCGCGCTGGTGGGCGCGGCCGACGCGCCACCGGAGGGCGAGGCCGGCCTCAGCGACCACGAGCTCTCGGTCGCCCTGGTCTTCCTGGTCTTCGCCGGCATGGAGACCACCCGCAACCAGCTGACGCTGGCGGTGCGCACCCTGCTGCGCCACCCCGACCAGTGGCGGCTGCTCGCCCGTCGTCCCGACCTGGGGGCGGCCTGTGTCGAGGAGGTGATGCGGGTCGACCCCACCGTCACCTGGGTGACCCGCGAGGCGCTCGAGGAGGTCGACCTGGGCGACGGTCTCGTGGTGCCGCCCGGCGGGATCGTTCAGGTGCTCTCGCACGCCGCCGGCACCGACCCGGTCGCTGCCGCCGGAGGCGGGACCGGCCTCGACCTCGAGGCCGCGGCCCGCGGCGAGCGGGTGCCGCACACCGGCTTCGGCGCCGGCATCCACCACTGCCTGGGCCACTACGTCGCCCGGGTCGACATGGCCGTCGTGCTGCCGCTGCTGGCGGCCCGGATGCCCGACGCGGAGTGCGACGGGCCCGGTGAGTGGTTGCCTGCCTCGGGCAACACCGGCGCGGTGTCGCTTCCCGCTGCGGTTCACACCGACCTGAGCCAGGCCCCGACCGTCCTGACCCACCGTCCGCCCCGACCGCACGCAGGAGACCCCATGACCACCATCGCCATCACCGGAGCCACCGGAGCCCTCGGCGGCCGGGTGACCACCCTGCTCGCGGGCGCCGACATGCGCCTGGACCTGCGGCTGCTGGTGCGCGACGTCACCCGCGCCCCCGACGTCGACACCGACGTGCGCGAGTGCACGTACGCCGACCGGGAGGCCGCCGTCGCGGCGCTGCGCGGCGTCGACAGGCTGCTGATGGTCTCGGCCCACGAGGGGCCCCGACGCCGCGAGGAGCACCGCACCTTCGTCGCGGCCGCCGCTGCGGCCGGGGTGCGCCACGTCGTCTACACCTCGTTCGTCGGGGCCGGCCCCGAGACCACGTTCACGCTCGGCCGCGACCACCACGACACCGAGCGGGCCATCGCCGAGAGCGGGATGGCCCACACGTTCCTGCGCGACAGCTTCTACCTCGACGTGCTGCCGCACTTCGCCGACGCCGACGGGGTGCTGCGCGGTCCGGGCGGGTGCGGCCGGCTGGCGGCCGTGGCCCGTGACGACGTCGCCGACGCGGCCGCGGTGGTGCTGCGCGACCCGGCCGCCCACGCGGGGGCGGCCTACGACCTGACGGGGCCGGAGGCGCTGGACCTCGACGAGGTCGCGGCGCGCGCCGGCGCGGTGCTCGGCCGCGAGCTGCGCTACGTCGACGAGAGCGTCGAGGAGGCCTACGCCTCGCGGCGCGCCGGGTGGCCGGACGCCGAGCAGTGGCAGCTCGACGCCTGGGTGAGCACCTACACCGCGATCGCCGACGGGTCGCTCGAGCGGGTGAGCCCCGACCTGGAGCGGCTGCTGGGCCGGGCCCCACGGACCCTGGAGCAGGCCCTCGGGCCGCGCGGCTGAGGCCCGCTGCTAGCTGGTGACGTGGTGCACGAAGCACCAGCGCCAGTGCTCGCCCGGCTCGGCGGACTGCATCACCGGGTGGGCGGTGTCGCGGAAGTGGGCGGTGGCGTGCTGGGCCGGTGAGGAGTCGCAGCAGGCCAGGTGGCCGCACTCGAGGCACTGGCGCAGCGCCACCCAGGACGTGCCGTCCTCGAGGCAGTCGGCACACACGCCGGCGTCGCTGGTCTCCACGGCCCAGGTGGCGGCGAGGTGGGCGCAGCTCTCCAGCGGCGGCGGGCGCAGCCCGACCGGCTCCTCCTGCTCGTGCTGGGGCCGCACCCGGTCGATCAGCGACTCCTCGACGTCGAGCATCGCCAGCACCTCGGCCACCACCACGGAGTCGACCCGTCCCGAGCTGCGGATCTCGAGCACCCGCTCGCGTTCGGCGGCGATCATCGCCAGCCGCACCCGGGCGTAGAGCTCGCTGGGGGTCTCCTCGCCCGGCGTGGTGCCCAGCCGCTCCCAGGCGGCGAAGTTGCGCTGGTCGATGCGCTGGCGCACCAGGTCGAGGACACCGTGCCGGTCCTCGTGCGCCACGTCGCCCTCGATCTCCGCCAGGGCGGCGAAGCCCGCCTTCGAGGCCTGCTGCAGCAGCGTCGCGCGGGCCAGGGCGTCGTCCATCGGGTCGGGCGAGGGCACCCGCAGCCGGCGCGCCAGCCACGGCAGGCTCAGCCCCTGCACCAGCAGGGTGCCGGCCACCACGGTGAAGGCGATCATCAGCAGCACCTCGCGGTGCTCGACGTCGGAGGGGATCACGAACGCCGCGGCCAGGGTGACCACGCCGCGCATCCCCGCCCAGCCGACCAGCAGCGTGGTGCGCCACGTCGGCCGCACGCGTACGCCGTCGGGGCCGGGCTGCAGCAGCACGACCCGGGCCGCGGCGACCCACACCAGGCGCAGCACGACGACGGCCACCAGGGTGGCGCCGCAGACCAGCACCACCCGGCCCAGGTCGACCTCGCTGCGGCCCACGTCGTCGACCAGTCGGGCGGCCTGGAGACCGATCAGCAGGAAGACCACGTTCTCGAGGACGAAGGCGATGGTGCGCCAGTTCGTCCGCTCCGCGATCCGGGACGAGGCCGTCTGCAGCACCGGCGAGCGGTGCCCCAGCAGCAGCCCCGCGACCACGACCGCGACCACCCCCGAGGCGTGGATCTCCTCGGCGAGCACGTACGCGGTGAACGGGGTGACCAGCGAGATCGCGGTGTCGGTGAGCGGGTCGTCGACCCGGCGGCGCACCCGGGCGATGACCACGTAGAGCAGCACCCCGACCGCCACGCCCCCACCGGCCGCGAGCGCGAAGTCGAGGCCGACGCCCACGGCGGTGATGCCGGCCCCGCCGGCGGCGATCGCGGTGCGCAGCGAGACCAGGGCGGTCGCGTCGTTGAACAGGGACTCGCCCTCGAGGATCGTCACGATACGACGCGGCAGGCCGATGCGGCGCCCGACCGCGGTGGCCGCGACCGCGTCGGGCGGCGCCACGACCGCGCCGATCGCGAGTGCGCCCGGCCAGCCGACTCCGGGCAGCAGGGCGTGCACCAGCACCCCCACCCCGACGGTCGTGAACACGACCAGTCCGACCGACAGCAGCAGGATCGAGCGCCGGTTGGCGTTGAAGTCGACCAGCGAGGTCTGGATGGCCGCGGCGTAGAGCAGCGGCGGCAGCAGGCCGACCAGCACCACCTCGGGCGACAGGGTGAGCTCGGGGACCCCCGGCACGTAGGAGCCCGCGACGCCCACCACGATCAGCACCAGCGGCGCGGGCACCTCGATCCGGTCGGCCAGCGCGGTGACCACGAGCACGGTGACCGCCAGGGCGATGAGCAGCAGGGCGATCTCCACGCCAAGATCCTCCCACCCACGCGGGTCAGGGGCGCAGGGCTCGGATCCGCTCGTCGAGGGCGCGGCGGTCGTGGCGGCGCACCCGCGCCTCGACGACCTCGATGCCGCCGTTGGGCGAGGCCAGCGCCTGCTCGAGCTCGGGCAGGCTGTCGACGCGCCAGTGCGGGGTGCGGGTCGCGGCGCACAACGCGGCCAGGTCGACGGCGTGCGGGGTGGCGAAGAGCCGCTCGAAGCGGTCGGCGTGCACCGGGGCGCCCTGCTCGAGCATCGAGAAGATCGACCCGCCGTCGTCGTTGACGACCACGATCGTCAGGTCGGGCTCCGGCTCGCCGGGACCCAGCACCAGCCCGTTGGCGTCGTGCAGGAACGTCACGTCGCCCACCAGTGCGAGGGCCCGGCTGCTGGCGGGCCGGCCCAGCGCCGCCCCGATCGCGGTGGACACGACCCCGTCGATGCCCGACAGGCCCCGGTTGGCGACCACCTTGCGGCGCGCACCCACCCGCCAGCCGTGCAGCATCAGGTCGAGGTCGCGGATCGGGCTCGAGGCGCCCACGTGCAGCAGCCCCTCGGGCGGCAGGGCGCGCGCGACCGCGCCCGCGACGTCGTACGGCGTCAGGCCGGGCTCGGCGCCCAGCAGCGCGTCGAGCTGCCGCGAGACCGAGCGGTCGGCGGCGACCCAGGCCTCGAGCCAGGCCGGGTCGGCGCCCTGCTGGTCGGGGTGCGGGGCCGCGCCGTCGAGGTGGGTGTCGACCGGCGAAGGGCCGCTCGGCCCACACCCCGCGTGCGGGCGCGGCGAGCACCTCGACGTCGTCGCGGCCCAGCAGCCGGGTCACCGGCCGGCTCAGGGTCGGGTGGCCGGCCACGACGACCCGCTCGATGCTGCGGCCCAGCTCGGTGTCGAGGAGCAGGCGGTAGGTGCGCAGCGCGTGGGTGCCGGTGCGCGACCCGCTCGAGGGCTCGGCCAGCAGCGGCCACCCCGCCGCCTGGGCCAGCAGCCGCGCCGGCGGGCCGGCGTCGTCGCCGGCCACCACGACCGTGCGCGGCCCGGGGTCGAGCGGGCTGTGGTGGGTGGGCCACCGGGGGCCGCCGGCGTCGTGGCGGGTCGTCGTCCCCAGGTCCTCGTCGTCGAGGCGCCAGGACGCGGCGGGCAGCAGCGGCTCGTCGAGGCGCACGTTGAGGTGGGCGGGCCGTCGTCGAGCCACAGCACCACCCAGCCGGGCGGGCCGTCGGCGCCGATGTCGCGGGTCTCGACGAGGGGCCCGAAGATCCCGACCTGGTCGGTGGTCTGGTTGGCGCCGGTGCCGGCGAGCCGGGCCGGCCGGTCGGCGGTGACGACCACGAGGGGCACCCCGGCGTGGGCGGCCTCGAGCACCGCGGGGTGCAGGTTGGCCACGGCGGTGCCGGAGGTGCACACCACGGCCGCGGGCGCGCCGGTGCGCGAGAGCCCCAGCGCCACGAAGGCGGCCGAGCGCTCGTCGATGCGGGTGTGCAGGCGCAGCAGGCCCGCGGCGGCGGCGTCCCAGACGGCGAAGGAGAGCGGCGCGTTGCGCGACCCGGGCGCGACCACGACGTCGCGCACCCCCGCGCCGAGCAGGGCGCCGACCACGGCGCGCGCGGTGCGGGTCGCGTCGTTGACGTTGTCGTCGTCGTGCTCCTCAGCCACGCGCCCGATCCTCCCGTACGCGGGACACATCGGACACCCGGGCCAGCCGCGCCCGCCAGTGCTCGACCCGCGCCGGGTCGGCGGCCAGGCGCGCCAGGGCGGCCGGCGCGACCGCGGGCCGCCCGACCGCGCAGCACCCCGCCGACCGGCAGCAGCGGTTCGTCGGCCACGTCGTCGGTGAGCAGCTGCACGGTGGCCAGCCCGCAGGCGTGGGGCAGCTCGGGCAGCGCGGCGGCGAGGGCCACCCCGGCGGCGATCCCGACCGAGCTCTCGAGCGCCGAGGAGACCACCACCGGCAGACCGATGTCCTCGGCGATGCGCAGGCAGGCGCGCACCCCGCCGAGCGGCTGCACCTTGAGCACCGCGACGTCGGCGGCCTCGAGGTCGCGCACCCGGTAGGGGTCGGCGGCGCGGCGGATCGACTCGTCGGCCGCGACCGGCACGTCGACGCGGCGGCGCACGAGCGCGAGGTCCTCGACGGCGGCGCAGGGCTGCTCGACGTACTCCAGCCCGCCGGCGGCGCGGTCGTAGCGCGGGAGCGAGGACACCGCGGTGTCGACGTCCCAGAGCCCGTTGACGTCGATGCGCACCCGCCCACCGGGGCCGTCGGCGTCGAGCGCGGCACGCACCGCCTCGAGGCGGGCCAGGTCGTCGGCCTCGTCCTGCCCGGGCTCGGCGACCTTGACCTTCGCGGTGCGGCAACCGCCGCGGCGCACGATCGCGTGCGCGGTCTCCGCGTCGACGGCCGGCACGGTCACGTTGACGGCCACCTCGTCGCGCAGCGGGGCGGGCCAGTCGCCCGCGGCGGCCTCCTCGGCGCAGCGCAGCCAGGGCTCGGCCACCACGTCGTCGTACTCCAGGAAGGGCGACCACTCGCCCCACCCGCCGGGCCCGCGCAGCAGCACACCCTCGCGCACGGTGATGCCGCGGAAACGGGTGCGCATCGGTATCGCGAAGACCCGCAGCTCGTCCGGTACGGCCACCTCAGCGCACCCGCCTCGACGGCCATCGCCCGCAGCGCGACCCGGTCGGGCTTGCCGTTGGCCAGCAGCGGCAGGGCCTCGAGGTCGACGAGCTGGCGGGGCGCCCACGACCGCGGGTGCGCGTCGGCGACCCAGGCGCGCAGCTCGTCGAGAGCCACCGGGCCGGTGACCCCGACGACGAACGCGACCAGCCGACCGCCCCACTCCTCGTCGGGCACGCCCAGCACCTCGGCGGCCGCGACGCGCGGGGTGCTCGCGCAGCCGGGCCGCCACCGCGGGCGCCGGCACGTTGACCCCGCCGCTGACCACCACGTCGTCGAGACGTCCCAGCACCTGCAGGCGCCCGTCGTCGTCGAGGCGCCCGGCGTCGGAGGTGTGGAACCACCCGTCGACCAGCACCTCGGCCGTGAGCGCCGGGTCGTCGTCGTACCCCGCGAAGAGGGTGGGCCCGCTGAGCCGGATCCGCCCGTCGGGGCCGAGCGCCAGGCCGACCCCGTCGAGGGGCACCCCGTCGTAGACGCAGCCGCCGGCGGTCTCGGCCGAGCCGTACGTCGCCACCACGCGCACCCCGGCCGCGGCCGCCCGCTCGCGCAGCGCCACGTCGATGGGCCCGCCGCCCAGGAGCACGGTGTGCAGCGACGCGAGCGCCGCAGCGTCATCGGGGTCGTCGGGGTCGTCGAGGGCGCGGTGCAGCTGCGTGGGCACGAGCGAGACGAACCCGTCGACCCCGGCCGGTAGCGCGGCCACCGCCGCCGCCAGCGAGCCGTGGTCCTCGAGCAGCACGGGCTCGTGGCCCGGCGACCAGCGAGCGGGCGAGCACCTGCACCCCGGCGACGTACGACGCCGGCAGCGCCAGCACCCACGCGCCTGAGGCACCGACCCGCCGCGCCGACGCCTCGACCGAGGCCAGCACGGCCGCCCTGGGCAGCAGGACCCGCTTGGGCCGTCCGCTCGACCCGGAGGTCTCCACCACCCACGGCTGCGGCTCGTCGGCCGCGCCCAGCCAGGCCCGCATCGCCGCCACCGCGTGACGTGCACCACCGGACCCGATATCCATGCGACGAACGCTAGCCGGGCGTGGTCTCATCCTCCGGTGCCGACCCGTCCCGCCGTCCTCGCCCAGTTCAAGCCGCCCACCCCGCTGGCCGGCAAGCTGTCGGTCCAGTCGGTGCTCTTCGCGGTCGGCGACGGCGCCTTCATCACCGCCAGCGCGGTCTTCTTCACCTTCGTCGTCGGCCTCTCCCCGGCCGAGATCGGCATCGGCATCACCGTCGCCGGCGTGGCCTCCTTCCTGGTCGCGGTGCCCGCCGGCAAGCTCGCCGACCGGGTCGGCCCGCAGCGGCTGTGGGCGATCGGCGCCGTCGGGCACCGCGGCGGCGTACGCCACCTGGCCCTGGATCGACGGCTTCGTCGCGTTCCTGGTCGTCAGCGTGGTCCTCGAGGTGGTCAACTCCACCGGCGGCGCGGCCCGCGGCGCCTACGTGCTCGACGTGCTGCCGCGCTCCGAGCGGATCGGCTCGCAGGCCTACATGTACGCCGCCACCAACCTCGGCTTCACCCTGGGTGCGGGCCTGAGCGCGGTGGCGCTGGCCTTCGAGGGCAACACCGTGCTGACGGCGCTGCCGCTGCTGACCGCGGCGCTGAGCCTGGTCAACGGCTACTGGATCACCCGGCTGCCGGCGGCCCCGCACAAGGAGCGGCCCTCGCCGCTGGAGACCGCGATCACCGCCGCCGTCGACGAGACCGAGGCGCCGCGCACCGTGCCGGGCGCGCTGCGCAACCCCGGCTACCTGCTCACCTCGTTCTTCAGCGGCGTGCTGATGACCAACCAGGTGCTGCTGCACACGGTGATCCCGCTGTGGCTGGTCGCCGAGACCGACGCGCCCCGCGTGCTGCTGGCCGCGCTCTTCGCGCACCAACACGATGATGTGCATCGTGCTGCCGATGGCGGTGGCCCGCACCGTGCGCGACATCCCGACCGCGCTGCGCGGCGCCCGGGTCAGCAGCGCCTTCTTCGTCATCGCCTGCGCGATCACGATGGTCACCCACGACACGCTGGGCTGGCGACGATCATGCTGGTCTGGGCCGGCCACATCGCCGTGACCGGCGCCGAGCTGTTCCTCTCCGCCGCGAGCTGGGCCTTCGAGTCCGAGCTCTCCGACCCCGACCGGCGCGGCGAGTACCAGGGCGCCGGCAACCTCGGCGGCACCCTCGGCTTCGTCTGGGCCCCGGCGCTCTACACCTGGCTGGCGCTGGGCTGGGGCACCGAGGGCTGGCTGGTGATCGCCGCGATCATCGTGGTCGCCGCCGTCGCTCATCCACCCCTCGACCCGGATGGCGCAGCGCTTCCTCGAGCGCCACGAGCTCGACCCGGCCCGCTGAGCCCGCGTCGGGCCGGGGTTGAATCGCCCTTCGTGGCAGCTCCCGCTCAGTGGCTCGCCGGCGCGCGCCCCCGCACCCTGCCCGCCGCCGTCGCGCCCGTGCTCGCGGGCACCGGCGTCGCGGCGTACGTCGACGGCCGGTGTGGTGGAAGGCGCTGCTGGCCCTCGTCGTCAGCCTGGCGCTGCAGGTCGGGGTCAACTACGCCAACGACTACTCCGACGGCGTGCGCGGCACCGATGACGACCGGGTCGGGCCCGATGCGGCTGGTCGGCTCGGGCGCGGCGCCCGCGGCGGCGGTGAAGCGGGCCGCCTTCCTCGCCTTCGGCGTGGCCGCCGCGGCCGGGTCTGGTGCTGGCCGCGACCACCGCCTGGTGGCTGGTCGCCGTCGGCGCGGTCAGCGTGCTGGCCGCCTGGTTCTACACCGGTGGCGACAAGCCCTACGGCTACCTGGGCCTCGGCGAGGTGATGGTCTTCGTCTTCTTCGGCCTGGTCGCGGTCGTCGGCACCACCTACGTGCAGACGCTGACCTTCGAGCCTGCCGCCCTGGCCGCCGCCGTCGGCATCGGCGCGCTGGCCTGCGCGATCCTGGTCGTCAACAACCTGCGCGACATCCCCACCGACACCGTCGCCGGCAAGCGCACCCTCGCGGTGCTGCTCGGCGACCCCCGCACCCGGGCCCTGTACGCCGCCCTGGTCGCGGCTCGCCGCGCTGGCCGTGGTCGGCGTCGCAGCGCTCACCACGTGGTGGGCGCTGTTGGGCCTCGGCTTCCTGGTCGCAGCGCTGCCCGGGCTGCGCGCGGTCGCCGGCGGCGCCACCGGCCCGGGGCTGGTGCCGGTGCTGCAGGCCACGGGCACGGCCGAGCTGGCGTGGTCGGTGCTGGTCGCGACCGCGCCGCTGCTGGTGCTCTGATCCGCCGGGCCCGCACCCGCGGGCTAGGCTCGGCGCATGAAGTTCCTGCTGCTCGTCCTCGTGATCGTCGCCGTCGTCGCCGCCTGGCGGATGCGCAGCGTCCTGCTCGGCAAGGTGCTGGGCCAGTCCTCGAGCCGGGTCGACCGGCACCTGGGCCGCAGGAAGCGCTGAGCCAGCGGCGTCAGCAGCCGAGGTCGGGGCCGCCGTCAGGGGCAGCGCATCAGTCGACGTCCTCGCGCGACTTCCGCTCCTCGAAGCGCTCCCCGGCGCGGCGGGCCCGGGCGTCGACGCGCTGCGCGAGCGCTTCGCGCGGTCCGTTGAGCAGGTAGAACGACCCGATCCCGCTGAGCACGAAGGCGATCACGAAGACGCCGAGCAGGTTGGCCTCGCCGGCCACGAGCAGCCAGATGCCGCTCACGACCCCCAGCGAGGCGAGGAACAGCACGATGCGCAGACCGGTGTAGACAGCGAACTCCTTCACCCCTCCAGGGTAGGTCGTCACCGGGCAGCACCTACATTGGAGGGGTGCTGAAGTTCCTGCTGGTGGTGGCCGTCGTCGGCGTCGTCACCTACCTCGCCATCCGACTGATGCAGCGTCGCCTGCCCGGTGGCGGCACTCCCGCGGCCCGCCGCCCCCTGCCGGGCCCCAGGCCGAAGCCGAAGATGGTCGCCCCCGACGACGACGAGGACTTCCTGCGCGACCTCGAGCGCAAGCGCCGCCACCCCGAGGACCCCGACACCCCCACCGCCTGACGGCCGAGCAGTCACTTTCGCACCACCGACCGGTCAGATCTGCACCAGCCACCGGTCAGCTCCGCACCCCCACGGCGTACGACTCAGGCCTGGAAGAGCTCGAGCTCGCGGCCCCACCCCTGGACGACCGGTCGCAGCACCGGGCCCGGGCGCTCCGAGTCGAAGACGGAGCAGCGGGACTCGACCTCGCGGAACGTCTCGCGGATCGCGGCCGGGTCGCCGTCGAGGGTGCCGACGACGAGCTCGAGCAGCCGCTCGGCGTCCCAGCCCGGCAGCGGGTGCGTGCGCAGCTCCCACGGCAGGTACTTGTGGTACGGCCGGACCCTGCCGGCCAGGGTGAAGACGACGTCGAGCAGCCACGGCACCGACTCCGCCGCGTCCAGCCGCCGCTCGAGCGGGCGCCCGTCCCGGTCGTTCTTCAGGGCGCGGTAGGCGTAGTTCAGCCAGCCGTCCAACCTGTCGTGTGCGAGCAGGACGGACTCGGCCTCGGCGGCGTCCACGCTCGCCTGCCGACGTACGGCGGCGGGCACTCGTCCACCGCTGCGGTCCAGCAGCACCGGCGCCCAGGCGAACGACCACCGGCCGTACCACGCCTCGGTGCCGAAGACCGGCACGTCGTCGAGCTCCGACAACGACACCAGGATCTCGTCCACCGCGGCCGAGTGGTGGGTGCGGCGCCCGCCCATGCCCTTCTCGGTGAGGACGACGTAGACGTCCACGTCGGAGCGAGGCGTCGACATGTCGCGTCCGACCGAGCCTGAGAGGACCATCGCCACCAGGTCCTCCCCGTGGTCCTCGGCGTTGCGCGCCGCGACCGCCTGCAGCTCGTCGCGGTGCTCCTGCGAGACGTGCTCCGGGAAGCGCAGGGCGTGGTCGGTGGTGGTCACGGTCCGCACTGTCCACCAGCGGCCACCCAGCGGCAACCGGATTTCGCGCCGCACCGCGCTCAGGCCCGTGGCGGGTTCTCACGGTGCGAAAGCGACCGCTCGGCGGTGCGAAAGTGACCGCTCGGCGGTGCGAAAGTGACTGCTCGTGCGTCAGTCGAGCGGCGAGACGACGGCGCTGGAGGCGTCGGCGTAGGAGTGCTGGGAGCTGCTGGAGAAGAAGTTGATCCCGATGAAGTTGAACCACAGCGTGCCCAGGCCGACCAGGGCGATCATCGCGGCGTAGCGGCCCTTGAAGCCGGCCGTGGAGCGGGCGTGCAGGTAGGCGGCGTACACGACCCAGGTGATGAAGGCCCAGACCTCCTTGGGGTCCCAGTTCCAGTACGACGCCCACGCCTCGTGCGCCCAGATCGGCCCGGTGATGAGCACCGCGAAGGTCCACACCGGGAAGCCGAAGGCGTGCATCCGGTAGGAGACCCGGTCGAGGACGGCCGGCGCGGGCACCCGCGCCAGGTAGCCGGTGGTGCGCTCGGGGTGCTTGACCCCGGCGCGCTCCTTGAGGAGGTAGAGCACCGACGTGATGCCGCCGAGGGTGAAGGCCCCGGTGGCGATGACGGCGGAGACGACGTGGATGACCAACCAGGGCGAGTTCAGCGCCTCGGTCAGCGGCGAGACCGGGGCGTAGAGCCAGATCTCGGCGACCATCAGCAGCACCAGCACGGTGGCCACCACGATCGGGGCCATCCAGCCGAGGGCGAAGCGGCGGCGGGTGGCCAGGTAGAGCGCGGCGACCACGAAGGTGCCCGACAGCGTGAACTCGTACATGTTGCCCCACGGCACCCGGTTGGGGTCCGCAGCCATGCCGCGCGAGGCCAGCGCGACCAGGTGCACGCCGGCACCCAGCCAGGTCAGCAGCAGCCCGAGCCGCCCGGCCATCAGCACCCGGCGCTGGTGGGTGTCGTCGGTGTCCGAGGTCTCGGCGTCGTCGGGGGCGAGCTCTCCCCCGGCACCCGCCGAGACGCGCGCGACCTCGGCCGAGGCCGGGACCTTGCGCAGGAGGCTCCACTCCACCAGGTGCGAGAGCATCGCCAGGAAGTAGACGGCGCCGGCTGCGGCGACGGCCTGCTGGCTCAACGCCTCCCAGGACGGGTCGGTCATCACTGCTCCTTCGTTGCTGCGGGACGCAGCGACTCCACGATATCGTCGAGCACCAACGCGACGTCCCCGCCGCCGGAACGGTCCAGGGCGGCCAGGTCGACGACGGTACGCCCGCCCTCACGACGCGCACGCACCCACACCCGGCGCGGCCGGATGAACAGGCTGCCCAGCAGCCCCAGCAGGGCCGCCACGACCCCGCCGAGGGCCACCACCTTGCCGGGGCTCTGGCTGACCTGCACCCGCACCCACGGCTGCACGCCCTCGAAGGTGACACTGCCCAGGCCGTCGGGCAGCTCCTGGGTCGCGCCAGGCTGCAGGTCGACGCGCAACGGACTCCCGTCGGCCTTCGTCACCTGCTCGGCATCGTCCTTCTCGAGGATGTAGACCGACTGCGAGCGCCCGCTGTCGAGACCCAGGTCGCCGCGGTAGACCAGCATCGAGAGGGCCGGGTTGAGGGTGTCGCCCATGACGTTGACCGGGTCGCCGCCGATGTTGACGAAGGTCGGGTAGAACAGCCCCTCCAGGCCGAGCCCCTCGGGCTCGGCGGCCGGCGCCTTGATGACGCCGAAGGACAGGAAGCTCTGGTCCTGCGGGAGGAAGACCCGCGGCCCGCTGGCCACGACCTCGCCGCGCTCGTCGCGCACCGTGATCACGGGGGCGTAGCCGTGGCCGACCAGGAAGACCTCGGAGTCGCCGATCTGCAGCGGGTGGTTCACCCGCAGGTCGTAGTCCTGCTCCGGGGCGCCGGGCTCCTCGCGGTAGCGCAGCTGCGCCACGAAGTTGCGGGCCTGGCCCCGCGCGCGGCCCTCGGTGAGCCACTCGACCTCGAAGTCCTCGACGTCGAAGGAGAACGGCTCCATCTCGTCGGCGGAGAAGGCCGAGCCGGGCACGAAGTCGTCGTACTGCGTGAGGTTGTTGGAGAAGCCGTTGCCGACCAGCACGATCACGCCGCCCTTGTAGCCGAACAGGCTGCCCATCGCGAAGCCCACCAGCACCACGATGATCGAGAGGTGGAAGACGAGGTTGCCGACCTCGCGCAGGTAGCCGCGCTCGGCGGAGACCGCCCCCGCGCCCGGCCCCTCGCCCTCGGCCGGCCGCAGCCGGTAGCGACGGCGGCGCAGCTCGGCACGGGCCTGCTCCAGGACCTCCTCGACCCCCTCCTCGCTCTCGTACGACGCGTGGTCGGGCAGCCGACCCAGGTTGCGCGGCGCGGCGGGCGGGACGGCGCGGACGTTGCGCGCGTAGACGATGGTGCGCGGGATGATGCAACCGACGAGGCTGATCATCAGCAGCACGTAGATGGCCGCGAACCAGACCGAGCCGTAGACGTCGAAGAGGTCCAGCCACTCGTAGACCGGCGTCAGGCGCGGGTGGTCCTCGCGCCAGCGCGAGGCCGCCAGCGCGTCGACGCCCTGCTGCGGCACCACCGAGCCGGGCACCGCGGCCAGGGCGAGCAGCAGCAGGAGGATCAGCGCGGTGCGCATCGAGGTCAGCTGGCGCCAGGCCCAGCGGCCCAGCTCGCGCGGGGTCAGCTCGCCGGCGCGCCGGCCGTCCGGGCGGTGGCCGGCGCCCGTCTCGGTCTCGGTGCCGGTCATATCGCCACCTCGAAGTCGGAGACCAGCTCGCCCTGCAGCCAGGTGACCGCGTAGTCCCACCACCCGGTGACCAGCAGCACACCGACCGCGACCATCATCAGCCCACCGGTGCGGGTCACCCAGACCTGGTGGCGGCGCACCCAGGCGAAGGCGCCCAGTGCGCGGCGCCACAGCAGCCCCGCCAGCACGAACGGCACGCCGAGCCCCAGGGTGTAGAAGGCCAGCAGCAGCGCGGAGCGACCGGCGGTGCCCTCGCTGTAGCCCAGGCCGAGGATCACCCCCAGGGTCGGGCCGATGCACGGCGTCCAGCCCAGGCCGAAGAGGAAGCCGAGCACCGGGGCCGCACCGAGCCCGACCGCGGGCACCTTGTGCACGCGCAGGTCGCGCTGCAGCCACGGCACCAGCCCGATGAAGGCCAGGCCCAGCACGATGGTGAACAGGCCGAGCCAGAAGCTGAGCGTCGACTGGTTGAAGCGGATCCAGGTGCTCACCGACCCGGCCAGGGCGCCCAGCGTCACGAAGACGGCCCCGAAGCCGGCGACGAAGAGGACCGAGCCGGCCACCATCCTGCCGCGGCTGCCGCGCCCCTCGGCGATGTCGGCCCCCGAGAGCCCGGTGGCGTAGGAGAAGTAGCCCGGCAGCAGCGGCAGCACGCAGGGGCTGAAGAACGAGACCAGGCCGGCCAGCACGGCCACCGGCACCGCCAGCGCCAGCGAGCCCGAGGAGGCGGTCTGCTGCAGCCAGTCGGTCACGAGAGGGACTCCTGGCCCGACTCCTGGGCCGACTCGACCAGCGTCAGCAGCGTGGTCTTCGAGGGGATCTCCCCGCTGATCAGCGAGGCGACCCGACCCTCGGCGTCGAGCACCAGCGTCGAGGGCGTCGCCTTCGGCGAGGTGCGCCCGGGGAAGGCCAGCAGCGCCTGCCCGTCGGGGGCGTAGATCGAGGGGTAGTCGACGCCGAGGCGGTCCTCGAAGACCTGGGCGTCGGCGGCGGAGTTGTCGCGGATGTTGATGCCCACGAAGGCGACGTCGTCGCCGGTCTCGGCGTCGGCCTCGGTGAGCATCGGCATCTCCTTGATGCACGGCCCGCACCCGCTCCACCAGACGTTGACCACCACCACCTTGCCGCGCTGGTCGGCCAGGTCGTAGGTGCCGCCGTCGACGGTCTCGCCGGAGAGCTCGATCGGGCCCTCGCGCTCGCCGACCTCGTACTCCACGACCTGGCCGTCGCCGGGCACGTAGCCGGCGTCGTTGGTGCCCGTCAACGACGAGCAGCCGGCCAGGGGCAGCACCAGTGCCAGCACGGGGGCGACCATGAGGGGCACCAACCGGGCACGCAGCCTCAAGGCCGGTCCTCCTCCGCGGCACCGCCGGCCGAGAACGGCGCCGAGCGGTCGCCGGTCGGGATCAGGTCGCCGGCGGGCTCGGAGTAGGAGATCTGGGCCAGCCGGTCACCGACGAAGTGCAGGGAGGTCAGCGAGCACAACGTGCACTGGCGCTTGCGGGGGTCGTGCAGGAAGGAGCGGCCCTCGGCCGCGAGCCGGGTCGTCCAGATCGGCAGCTGGTGGGAGACCAGGACCGCCTCGTGGCCCTGCGCCTCGCGCCGCGCGTCGTGCACCGCGCTCATCATCCGCGCGACGACCTCCTGGTAGGGCTCGCCCCACGACGGCTTGAAGGGGTTCCACAGGTGCCGCCACGTCGAGGGCTTCTTCAGCGCGTTGTGTCCCGGCCCGAACTGCTCGCCCTCGAAGACGTTGGTCGACTCGATGACGCGCTCGTCGGTGACGATGTCGAGACCCAGGGTCGTCGCCAGCGGCCGGCCGGTCTCCTGGGCCCGCTCCAGCGGCGAGGAGCGCACGTGCACGATGTCGCGGTGCCCGATCTGCTCGGCGATCCGCTCGGCCATCCGGTGGCCGAGGTCGGAGAGGTGGAAGCCGTCGCGGCGGCCGTAGAGGACGCCGTCGGGGTTGTGCACCTCGCCGTGGCGCAGCAGGTGGACGATCGTGTCGGGGGTGCCGGTCATCGCACGGGCCTCTCGGTCGCGGCGGCCGCTCGGGCGGCCTCGGGCAGGGCGTCGAGCACGGTCTGGACCGCGCGGTCGTCGTGGGCGGCGGAGAGGAACCACGCTTCGTACGCCGACGGCGGGAGGTAGACCCCGCGCTCGAGCATCGCGTGGAAGAAGGCGCCGTACGCCACGGTGTCGGTGCGCGAGGCGTCGTCGAAGTCGCGCACCGGCCCCTCGGTGAAGAAGACCGAGAACATGGTGCCGGTCGACTGGATCGTGTGCGCGACCCCGGCGGCGTCGAGCGCCTCGGCGGTCGCGGCCTTGATGGTCTCGCCGGCGCGGGTCAGGTGGTCGTAGACGTCGGGGGTGGCCAGGCGCAGGGTGGCCAGGCCGGCGGTGGTGGCGACGGGGTTCCCCGAGAGCGTGCCCGCCTGGTAGACGGGCCCTTCCGGGGAGAGGTGGCCCATCACGTCGGCGCGTCCGCCGAAGGCCGCGGCCGGGAAGCCGCCGCCCATCACCTTGCCGAAGGTGACCAGGTCGGGACGCCAGCCCTCGACGGCGCCGTCGAGGCCCCACTGGCCCTGCCGGCGAGACGCGGAAGCCGGTCATCACCTCGTCGCTGACGAACAGCGCGCCGTGGCGCGGCGCAGGTCGCGGCCAGGAACTCGTTGAAGCCCGGCTCGGGTGGCACCACGCCCATGTTGCCGGCGGCGGCCTCGGTGACCAGGCAGGCGATCCGGTCGCCGTGCTCGGCGAAGACCTTCTCGACCGCGGCCCGGTCGTTGTAGGGCAGCACCAGGGTCAGCTCGGTCGACGACGCCGGCACGCCCGGGGTGCCGGGCACCGCGAAGGTGGCCAGGCCCGAGCCGGCCGAGGCCAGCAGCGCGTCGACGTGGCCGTGGTAGCAGCCGGCGAACTTCACCACGACGTCGCGGCCGGTGAACCCGCGCGCCAGCCGGATCGCCGACATCGTGGCCTCGGTGCCCGAGGAGACGAAGCGGACCTTCTCGACCGAGGTGCGCTCGACGATCTCCTCGGCCAGCTCCACCTCCGGCTCGGTCGGGGTGCCGTACGACGTGCCGCGCGCGACCGCGGCCTGCACCGCCTCGAGCACCTCGGGGTGGGCGTGGCCGAGCAGCATCGGGCCCCACGAGCAGATCAGGTCGACGTAGGCGTTGTCGTCGACGTCGTGCAGCCACGCGCCCTGCGCGGAACGGATGAAGCGTGGGCGTGCCGCCGACGGCGTTGAACGCGCGCACCGGCGAGTTCACCCCGCCGGGGGTCACGCGGTGGGCCCGGCGGAACATCTCCGCCGAGGCGTCGGTCGTCACGTGCTGCTGGCCTGCGCTCACCCGGCCATTGTCCCCATCGCAGCAAGCCCGTCACAACGGCGTCGACCGCGTGCCCGGCGAGGTGGTCCGGCCCACTGCCGACGGCCCGGCCGAGGCGACCGGGACCCGTCGGCGCGGGCGCGCCACCGGTCTCGGTGAACGGGCGTGGTGCGTAACGTCGGTATGGGAGGATCGTTAGGTCGGTCACAGGTGCTTGAGGGAGCACGACCTACCAGCAGCGCCGGCGCCACTCGGCCGGCAGGACCACAAGGGGAGACGACTCGATGCCCGCACAGCGAACCGGCCGCCTGCAGAAGACGACGGCCCTGGTGCCGCTCGGCCTGCTCTCGGCAGCGGTCACCGCCAGCCTGGTCGGGGCCTCCCCCGCGACGATCAACGCCTCCGAGCAGGTCCTGAGCCCCACCGAGGTCTCCGCGCTGCCCGACGGCACCAGCGTGCCGACCGAGGCCATCGAGGCCCCCGCGAGCGTCTCGACCGGCGACGTCGTGGCCGCGGGCCTGCGCGGCAAGAACGCCCAGCGCGTGGTGGCCACCGCCTCGAACTCCGACATCCCCTCCGCGGCCCTGGCCGCCTACCAGCGCGCCGAGACGGTCATCAACGAGGCCGACGAGTCCTGCAACGTCACCTGGCAGCTGATCGCAGCGATCGGGCGCGTCGAGTCCGACCACGGCCGCTACGGCGGCAACGTGCTCGACGACGAGGGCGTGGCCAGCCCCGGCATCTACGGCATCGCGCTCAACGGCAAGCGCGGCACCGCGCTGATCCGCGACACCGACGCCGGGCAGTTCGACAAGGACACCACCTACGACCGCGCCATCGGCCCCATGCAGTTCATCCCCTCGACCTGGTCGGTCGTGGGCGTCGACGCCGACGGCGACGGCCAGCGCGACCCGCAGGACGTCGACGACGCCGCGCTCGGCACCGCCGTCTACCTGTGCTCCGGCGACGACGACCTGTCGACGACCGCCGGGCAGGAGAAGGCGGTCTTCCGCTACAACAACTCCGACGAGTACGTCGACCTGGTGCTCTCGATCATGGACGCCTACATGTCCGGCGACTACACCTCGGTGCCCACCAACACCATGGCCGCGCAGACCTTCGCCCCGGACCCGACGTTCACGCCGCCGAAGCCGCCGAAGCCGACCAGGGCCCCCCAGCCGGGCCCGTCGCAGCAGGGCCCCGCCCCTCGCAGCCGGCTCCTGAGCCTGAGCCGGCGCCGGAGCCCGCCCCCGAGCCCGCGCCCGCGCCGCCCGCCCCGCCGGTCGGCGGCGGCGGCAACGGGGGCTCCAGCGGCGGCCTGGGCATCCCCGGCGCGCCGACACCGACGCTGCCGGCCCTGCCCTCCACCAGCGTGTCGGTCGTCGACGAGGTGCTCAGCTACGCCCAGGCGGTGCTGCAGTGCACGCTCGACGGCTACGTCGACAACATCCTCAGCAGCACCGACCCCTTCGACAAGTGCGTGAACGGCTACATGGGCAAGTAGCCCGCCCGCCCACGCTCGCGTCCCGAGGGCTCAGGCGCGCAGCAGCCGTGCGGCCTCGGCCGCCCAGTAGGTCAGGATCACGTCGGCACCGGCCCGGTGGATCGAGCCGAGCGTCTCGAGGATCGCGGCCTCGCGGTCGATCCAGCCGTTCGCGGCGGCGGCCTCGACCATCGCGTACTCGCCCGAGATGTTGTACGCCGCCACCGGCACGTCGACCGCGTCGCGCACCCGGCGCACCACGTCGAGGTAGGCCAGGGCCGGCTTGACCATCACCACGTCGGCGCCCTCGGCGACGTCGAGCAGCGCCTCGCGCACGCCCTCGACCGCGTTGGCGGGGTCCTGCTGGTAGGTGCGCCGATCGCCCTCGAGGCAGGAGTCGACCGCCTCGCGGAAGGGCCCGTAGAAAGCGGAGGCGTACTTCGCGGAGTAGGCCAGGATCGAGACGTCGGTGTGCTCGGCGGCGTCGAGCGCCTCGCGCACCACCGCGACCTGGCCGTCCATCATCCCGCTGGGCCCGACCATGTCGACGCCGGCGTGGGCCTGCGCGCGAGCCATCTCGGCGTACGCCGCGAGCGTGCGGTCGTTGTCGACGCGCCCGTCGGGGGTCAGCAGGCCGCAGTGCCCGTGGTCGGTGAACTCGTCGAGACACAGGTCGCTCATCACCGTCAGCGCGTCGCCGACCTCGCCGACCACGTCGGTGATCGCCAGGTTCAAGATGCCGGCGGGGTCGATGCCGCTCGAGCCGGTGGCGTCGCGGGTCTCGGGGATGCCGAAGAGCATCACCCCGCCCAGCCCGAGCTCGGCGGCCTCGGCGACCGCGGCGAGCAGGCTGGAACGGGTGTGCTGGACCACCCCGGGCATCGAGGAGATCGGCTGCGGCTCGCTGAGCCCCTCACGCACGAAGAGCGGCAGCACCAGCTGGCGCGGGGCCACCTGGGTCTCGGCGACCATCCGGCGCATGGCCGGGGTGGTGCGCAGCCGGCGCGGCCGGACCACCGGTCCGGCCACCGCACCCTCGACTGCGTCGGTGCTCACCGCTGCTCCCCCGCCCCGCTCAGGACCGCGAGGTCGCGCGGCGCCGGGCCGCGGGCTTGCGCTCGGAGGGCCTGGTGACCGGCTGGCCCTCCTCGAGCAGCGCGAGCCGGCGTGCGGCGCCGAAGTCGGCGAGCGCGTCGACGAGCACCTCGACGTCGGGCTTGGGCGAGAGCACGTCGACGCGCAGCCCGTGCTCCTCGGCGGTCTTGGCCGTGGCCGGTCCGATCACCGCGATGACGGTGGAGGGGTGCGGCTTGCCCGCGATCCCGACCAGGTTGCGCACCGTGGAGGAGGAGGTGAAGACGACCGCGTCGAACTTGCCCGACTTGATCGCGTCACGTGTCGGCGCCGGCGGCGGGGTGGCGCGCACGGTGCGGTAGGCGGTGACGTCGTCGCACTCCCAGCCCAGGTCGACCAGGCCGGCGACCAGGTTCTCGGTCGCGATGTCGGCGCGCGGCAGGAAGACCCGGTTGATCGGGTCGAGCACGTCGTCGTACTCGGGCCAGTCGGCCAGCAGGCCGGCGGCGGACTGCTCGCCCGAGGGCACCAGGTCGGCGCGCAGGCCCCAGTCGGCGATGGCGCCGGCGGTCTTGTCGCCGACCGCGGCGATCTTGAGCCCCGAGAAGGCGCGGGCGTCGAGGCCGTACTCCTCGAACTTCTCGCGCACGGCCTTGACCGCGTTGACCGAGGTGAAGGCGATCCACTCGTAGCGGCCCTCGACGAGGCCGCGCACGGCCTTGTCCATCTGCTGGGGGTTGCGCGGCGGCTCGACGGAGATCGTGGGGACCTCCTCGGGCACCGCGCCGTAGCCGCGCAGGCGGGTGGTCAGCGGACCGGCCTGGTCCTTGGTGCGCGGCACCAGCACCCGCCAGCCGAAGAGCGGCTTGGTCTCGAACCACGACAGGGTCTCGCGCAGGTCGACGACCTTGCCGACCACGACGACCGCCGGGGGCGCCATCCGGGCCGCGCGGGCGTCGGCGCCGATGTCGGCGAGCGTCGAGGTGACGGTGGCCTGCTCGGTGGTGGTGCCGACCCTGGTCATCGCGACCGGGGTGGCCGGCGAGCGGCCGGCCGAGACCAGCGCCTTGGCGATCTCGGCGACCTGGCCCGACGCCGGAGAGCAGCACCAGGGTGCGGTCGTCGGCGTACTGGCTCCAGTCGACGGTGCCGTCGCACGTCACGACCGCGACCTCGCGGTGGTCCTTGGTGGTCAGCGGGATGCCGGCGTACGCCGGGACGGCGCCGACCGAGGAGACGCCGGGCACGATCTCGAAGCCGAGACCCGCCTTGGCGCACGCCTGGGCCTCCTCGGGCCCGGAGGCGTAGAGGAACGGGTCGCCGGTCATCAGGCGGACCACGCGGCGGCCCTTCTTGGCGTGCTTGAGCACCACCTTGGCGCGCGCGGCGTGGGTCAGCGGCTGGCCGTCCTCGCCGAAGCCGCCGTCGACGACCTCCGGCTCGCCGGCCGACCTGGCGCTGCCCAGCAGCCGGCTGACCAGCTCCTCGTGCTCGGGTGACTCGGTGACGACCACCTCGGCCTGGCGCAGCAGCTCGACCGCGCGCAGGGTCATCAGGTCGGGGTCGCCGGGGCCGCTGCCGACGAACGACACCCAGCCGCGTGCCCGCTCGGTCGGCTCGGTCGTGGTCTTGCCTCGCGTCATGCTTCTCGCACCTTGTCTGCTTCGGTGGTGGCCGCTGGACCTGGCTGGCCCAGCTGTCCTGCCCCGTCGGCGAGCATCTCTGCCCCCAACCGGGTCCCGACGCCCACGGCGTCGGCGGGGCTCCCGGTGGCGGACATCCGCACCGAGAGCGTCCCGTCGGGCGAGAGCGCCACGGCCCTCACCCAGAGCTCTTCGTCGTCCTCGCCCTCGGCGACCTCGGCCAGCGCCCCGATGGGGGCCGAGCAGCCGCCCTCGAGGGTGGCCAGCACGGCCCGCTCGGCGTCGACGGCCGCCCGGGTCGGGGCGTCCTCGAGCACCGCGAGCGCCGCGGCCAGCTCGTCGTCGGCCCGGCACTCGACCGCGAGCGCGCCCTGCCCGGGGGCGGGCAGCACCTGCAGCGGGTCGAGCACCTCGGTGACCTCCGCGAGCCGGTCGATGCGGGACAGGCCGGCCCGAGCCAGCACGACGGCGTCGTAGTCGCCGTTGCGGACCTTGCCGATCCGGGTGTCGACGTTGCCACGAACCCCGACCACCTCCAAACCGAGCCCGAGCGCGTGCAGCTGCGCGGCGCGCCGCGGGGAGCCGGTGCCGACCACGGAGCCGACCGGCAGCTCGCCGAGGGTCAGGCCGTCACGGGCGACCACGACGTCGCGCGGGTCCTCGCGCAGCGGCACGGCCGCCACGACGATCCCCTCCGCGGGGTAGGTGGGCACGTCCTTGAGGGAGTGCACGGCCACGTCCACCTCGCCGCTCAGCAGCGCGTCGCGCAGCGCGCTGACGAACACACCGGTGGAGGAGGAGCCGACCAGCGAGGTGCCGGCGGCCTGGCTGCGGTCGCCGTCGGTGGTCACCTCGACGAGCACCGCCTCGCGGCCCAGCCGCTGGCGGATCATCGTCGGCGACGTGCCCGGACTGGGTGGTGGCCAGCAGGGAGCGGCGGGTGCCCACCCGCACGGGCGGCAGAGCGGCCGGGTCGGCAGCCTGGTTCGGGGCTTCGGTCATGAGGACAGTCCCTCCGGCCTGGTCACGGCCGAGACGGCCTCGGGGTCGAGCGCGAACAGCTCGGCCAGCGCGGCGGCGTACGACACGGCGCCGGTCTCGTTGGCCAGCTCGCGCACCCGCACCGTCGGCTCGTGCAGCAGCTTGTCGGCGACGCGTCGCACGGTGTGCAGCACCTCGGCGCGCGCGGCCTGGTCGAGGTCGGGCAGCCGGGTCTCGAGGCGCGACATCTCGGCCTCGACGACGCCGGTGGCCATCGAGCGCAGCGCCACCACGGTCGGGGTCACGCTGGCCTGGCGGCGCGCGGTCAGGAACGCCGCGACCTCCTCGGTGACGATGTCGCGCACCGCGCGCACCTCGGTGCCGGCCTCGGTGTCGTCGACCTCGCTGGCCAGGGCCGCGAGGTTGATCAGGGTGACCCCGTCGAGGTCCGCGGCGCCCGGGTCGACGTCGTGGGGCAGAGCCAGGTCGATGACGGTGAGCGGACGCCCGGCCAGCGCCTCGCTGGAGCATCGTGGCGCCCACCTGCACGCCGGTGGCGCCGGTGCAGGTCACCAGCAGGTCGACCTCGCCGACCTCGTCGGCGAGGCGGGCCACGGGGGCGGTGCGGGCGCCGTACTCGCGGGCCAGCCGCTCGGCGCGCTCGGCTGTGCGGTTGAGCACCACGATGTCGGCGGCGCCGTGCCGGGCCAGGGTGGCGGTGGCCAGCCCGGCCATCGACCCGGCCCCCAGCACCGCGACGCGGCGACCGGCGACGTCGCCGAGGGTGCCGCTGGCGCGCCGCAGGGCGGAGGCGATCAGCGACGGGGCGGCCCGGTCGATGTCGGTCTCGGCGCGCGAGCGCTTGCCGACGCGCAGCGCCTGCTGGAAGAGGCTGTTGAGGGCTGGGCCGACCGTGCCGAGCTCCTGGCCCAGGCGCAGCGCCTCGCGGGTCTGGCCGAGGATCTGGCCCTCACCGACCGCCATCGAGTCCAGGCCCGCCGCGACCTGGAAGAGGTGCGAGACCGCGCCGTCGTCGTAGTGCACGTAGAGGTGCGGCAGCATCGCCTCGGTGCTCTCGCCGGCTCGGTCGACCAGCAGGGTCGACAGCTCCTCCACCGAGCCGTGGAAGCGGTCGACGTCGGCGTAGATCTCGAGCCGGTTGCAGGTCGAGATCACCGTGGCCTCAGCGACGTGGGCGGCGGCGGAGGCCGCGCCCACCAGCTTGGCGACGCTGTCGTCGTCGGTGCCGGCGACCCGCTCGAGCAGGGAGACGGGGGCGGAGTTGTGGGAGAGCCCCACGACCAGGACGCTCATGCGGGCCTTCCTTCCAGCGCACCGTCGACGGGACGCTCGACCGCCGCAGCACCCAGCGCCTTGCGCTGCTCGTGGTAGGCGAGGATCTGCAGCTCGATGGACAGGTCGACCTTGCGCACGTCGACCCCGGGGGGCACGGCCAGCACGGTCGGGGCGAAGTTGAGGATGCTGCGGATGCCGGCGGCGACCATGTGGTCGGCGACGTCCTGGGCCGCGGGAGCGGGGGTGGAGATCACGCCGATCGCGACGCCGTGCTCGTGCACGATGGCCTCGAGGTCGGCGAACGGGCGTACGTCGACGCCGGCCACGACCTCCTGGTGGCGGCGGGGGTCGGCGTCGAGCAGCGCCACGACCCGGAACCCGCGGCTGCGGAAGCCGGAGAAGTTGGCCAGCGCGTGGCCCAGGTTGCCGATGCCGACGATGACCACGGGCCAGTCCTGGGTCACACCGATCTCGCGCGCGATCTGGTAGCGCAGGTACTCCACGTCGTAGCCGACGCCGCGGGTGCCGTAGCTGCCGAGGTGGGACAGGTCCTTGCGCAGCATGGCGCTGTTGACCCCGGCCGCGGTCGCGAGGTGCTCGCTGGAGCAGGTCGCGGTGCCGGCCTCGGACAGGCCGGTGAGGGCTCGCAGGTAGACCGGCAGCCGCGCGACGGTCGCCTCGGGGATGTCCCGCGACGCCTCGGAGGGGGTCCGTTCGGTCACTTCAGTGCTCTCCATGCCCAGCCGCAGGACGGGGACCGAGGGGCCCCGGATCGTCCGAGCGACCTCGCCACTGTAGGAGTTTGTGAACGCGAGAACAAACCGGGCGAGGGCCGGTCGGGCAGGTGGGCTAGCACATGTGAGAACCCCCACCCCCACCGGGCCCCGCAGGGCCTCCTCGAGCAGCGGAGCGAGAGCCCGCGGGGCCACGACCGACGCGCGTCAGGCGCCGAGGGCCCGCCGCAGCCGCACCGGGTCGACCCGCCAGAAGTCGTGCTGACGGCCGTCGACGAACGTCACCGGGATCTCCTCGCCGTAGCGGCGGGCCAGCTCGGGGTCGTCGTCGATCGACACCTCGTCGTAGCGCTCGCCCAGCTCGGAGCAGACCGCCTCCACGACCGACCGGGCGTCGTCGCACAGGTGGCAGCCGGGCCGGGTCAGCAGCCGCACCCGCGGCTCGGGGACGCTCACGACAGCAGCTCCAGGGCGCGCCGGCGCTCCTGGGCGCGCAGCGTGCCCTTGCGCACCTTGCCGGTCACCGTCACCGGCAGCGAGTCGACGACCTCGACGCGGCTGGGCACCTTGAACCTGGCCAGGCGCTCGACGCAGTGCGCCTGCACCGCGGTGACGACCTCGGCACGGTCGGCCCCGGGGGCCACCACGAAGGCCACCACCGCCTCGCCGGTCACGTCGTCACCCACCCCGATCACGGCGGCCTCGCGCACCGCCTCGACCTCGCGCACGACGTCCTCGACCTCGGTCGGGTAGACGTTGAACCCGGAGACGACGACCAGCTCCTTGACCCGGTCGACCAGGAACAGCTCGCCGTGCGGGTCGAGGAGACCGACGTCGCCGGTGGAGAACCAGCCCTCGGCATCGGGCCCGTCGGACCCGTCGGGCCAGTAGCCGCTGAAGAGGTTGTCGCCGCGCACCTGGATCTCGCCCGGGTCGCCCGGCTCGGCCGCCCGACCGGACTCCTCGACCAGGCGCAGCTCGATGCCGGGCAGCGCGCTGCCGACAGACCCCGGGGTCGGAGGGGCCGGGTCACCGGCCCCGTCGGGTGGCGGCGTCACGCACAGGGTGCTGGTCACCACCGGGGCGGCCTCGGTCAGCCCGTAGCCCTGGTGCACCGCCAGCCCGGTCGCGGCGGTGAAGCCCGCGACGGCGGCCGGGTCGAGCGGGGCGGAGCCGGAGAGGATCAGCCGCACCGGGCCCAGCCGCTCGGCCAACGTCTCGTCGTCGCGCCAGTGACGGAAGACCGGTGGCGCCACCGGCAGCACGCTGCAGGCCTCGTCATCGACGACGTCGAGGATGGTCTCGGGGTCGTACTCGCGCACCAGCACCAGCTTGGCGCGGTGGCGCAGCGCGCTGCCGAGCACGGCGTTGAGCCCGTAGACGTGGAAGAGCGGCAGCACCCCCAGCACCACGTCGTCGCCGTGCATCATCGGCGGGCGCACCGCACCGACCTGCTCGATGTTGGCCAGCAGCGCCCGGTGGCTGAGCATCGCCGCGCGCGGGTGCCCGGAGGTCCCGGAGGTGTAGAGCAGCACCGCGAGCCGCTCGCGGTCGCGCACCCGGGGCACCTCGACGGGCGTCGCGTCGGCGCGCAGCTCCGCGAAGGCCCACTCCCCCGGAGCGGGCTCGGAGCCGACCACCACGACGCGGGGCTCGGCCGCCCGCGCCAGCAGCTCCGGCGGGAGCTCCTCGCCCGGCTCACCCCCGGCACGAGCGGCCGCGAGGTCGGCGACCGCGCGGCGTACGACGTCGAGGGCGGCGGGCCCGGCCACCACGAGGCGGCTGCCGGAGTCGGCCAGCATGCGTGTCAGCTCACCGGGCGTCGAGCGAGGGTTGACCGGCACGGCCACGGCGTGCACGCGCAGGACGGCAAGGTAGGTGGTGACCAGCTCGATGGTGTTCTCGAGCGCCAGCACCACCCGGTAGCCGGCGACCACGCCGGCCACCGACAGCCCGTGGGCCAGCCGCGCCACCTCGTCCTCGAGCTCGGCCCAGGTCACGCTGCGACCGTCGGCCTCGACGAGGGCGAGCTTGTCGGGCGACTCGGCCGCGGCGGCCACGACGAGGTCGCTGAGGTCCTCGGTGATCGGCGCGACCTGGTCGGCGTCGTCGTCGGGACGCCCCCGTGCGCTGCCCAGGTCCATCAGGCGATGCTCCCACATCGTCGGCGGCACGGCAGGCGGGTGGACCAACCCGCCGCAGCACCTGCGCCCGACAGGCCGCCCGGCCCCCTGGGAGCCGGGGCCGCGATCTCCTAAGGTGGCGACGTGACCCCGCCAGCCGAGCGCCGGACCCTGCCGAACCTCCAGCAACGCTCCACGCTGGCCGGCGAGGCGGCCGCGTCCGCGGCCGAGGTCGAGACGGCGCTGGTCACCCCCAGCGACCCCACCTCGGCGGCCTTCTTCGACGTCGACAACACGATCATGCAGGGCGCCAGCATCTTCCACCTCGCCCGCGGGCTGCACCGGCGCAAGTTCTTCACCACCCGCGAGATCGCCGGCGCCGCCTGGAAGCAGGCCTGCTTCCGGGTCGTGGGGGTCGAGGATCCCGAGCACGTCGCCGACGCCCGCAACTCCGCGCTCGGCTTCATCGCCGGGCACACCGTCGCCGAGCTGCAGGAGCTCACCGAGGAGATCTTCGACGAGGCGATGGCCCACCGGATCTGGCCCGGCACCCGGGCACAGGCCCAGCTGCACCTCGACCAGGGCCAGCGGGTCTGGCTGGTCACCGCCGCTCCCATCGAGATCGCCCAGGTCATCGCCCGGCGCCTGGGCCTGACCGGCGCGATGGGCACCGTGGCCGAGCACGACGACGGTGTCTACACCGGCCGCCTCGTCGGCGACATGCTGCACGGCCCCGCGAAGGCCGAGGCGGTGCGGGCCCTGGCCGAGCGCGAGGGTCTCGACCTGCTGGCCTGCTCGGCGTACTCCGACTCCTTCAACGACCTGCCGATGCTGAGCATGGTGGGCGACCCCTGCGCCATCAACCCCGACTCCCGGCTGCGCGCCCACGCCCGCGAGGCGGGGTGGCGGGTGCGCGACTACCGCACTGGACGCAAGGCGGCCCGCGCCGGGTTGCTGGTCGGCGCGGCGGCGGGTGCGGTCAGCGGCACGGTCGCCGCGGGGGTCGCGCTCCGCTCCCGTCGGCACTGACCACCGCCCGGACCCCCTCCGTCGGCGCGGGTGGGCTGGACCGGGCCGCGCGCGGCTCCGGGCGGGACAGGAAGTTCTTCGGTATACGACTGTTCCTGTTCCCAGCCGCACCGATCCGTCGTACCCTCGAATCCGCTCTGGGAGAGAGCGTGCATGGGAGGGTTCCTCAGATGGCGTGGCACGCCGACGACGTGACGCACGGCTTCGACGCCTTGCGACGACTCGTCGTCCGCGCCCTCGACGACGCCGCCGGCGCCGTCTCCTCGTTCGCCCCGCCCCCGCCACTCGTCCCGGCGCTGGCCTCGGCCGCCACCCCGGGCAGCTCCCCCCCACGGCTGCTCGAGCTGCTGCTGCAGACGGTCTCCGACGACAGCCTGCACGCCGACGTCGACCGCCCGGCGGGGCCCGCCACCCCCGGCGGTGGGTACGACGACAGCGCCCTGGCCACGTCGTCGGAGGAGTCCGCCACCGATCGACAGCGCCTGATCGCCCTCGTCGAGCTGGCCCGCAAGGGCGACGTCGACGCCTTCGGCCTGCTCTACGACCACTACCAGGGCTCGGTCTACCGCTTCCTCTTCCACCGCACCCGCTCAGCGACGCTCGCCGAGGACCTCACCTCCGAGACGTTCTTCCGGGCACTGCGCTCGATGCAGGGCTTCCGCTGGCAGGGCAAGGACTTCGGCGCCTGGCTGATGACCATCGCCCGCAACCTGGCCACCGACCACTTCAAGGCCGGCCGGACGCGGCTCGAGATGACCACCGAGGACATGGGTCAGCACGACGACGCGACCGAGGGCCCCGAGGCGATGGTGCTGGCGGGGCTGACCAACGAGATCCTGCTCAAGGCCCTGACCGAGCTCCCCGACGAGCAGCGCGACTGCCTGGTGATGCGCTTCCTCCAGGGGATGAGCATCGCCGAGACCGCTGCGGTGCTCGGCCGCAGCGACGGCGCCGTCAAGCAGCTGCAGCTGCGCGGCGTGCGCAACCTCGCCAAGCTGATGCCGGAGGGCCTGCGGTGAGCCCGATGACGCCTGCGTCCCAGGCCGTAACCAACCGTCGCGACCGGTCGTTGAGCCGGGTGTCGAGATGTCTTCACGTCCCGCTCCACCGCCCTGTACACCGAGAAGGATCCCACCGATGAGCCCCGTGTTCGCGGCACGACGACGTGCCGAGGAGTTCGACGCACTGGTCGAGGCCCGCGCTGCGGGCCGGCCGGGCGAGGACGCGCGGTTCGACGACCTCCTCGACGTCGTGGGCGCCCTGCGCACCTCCCCGCAGCCGCAGGCCCGTCCTGAGTTCGTGGCCGACCTGCGTCAGCAGCTGATGGCCGCCGCCGCCACCGAGCTGCGACCGGCCGCCACGGCCTCGCCGGCCACCGCGGCTCGGCTCACCGTGGCACCCCAGCGCACCCGACGCGATCGCCGGCTCGCTGCCGCCGTGGGCGGACTGGCCATCGTGGGCGCGTCGAGCACCATGGCGGTCGCCTCCCAGTCGGCCCTGCCCGGCGACGTGCTCTACCCGCTCAAGCGCGCCATCGAGAACGTGACCACCGGTGTCAGCACCAGCGACGAGCGCCGCGGCGGGAGCCTGCTCTCCCACGCCTCCGGGCGCCTCGCCGAGGCCGACGCCCTCTCGCGCACCGAGGACGGCCAGGACCTCGAGGCGATCGAGAGCACGTTGGCCTCCTTCACCGAGCAGGCCGCCGAGGCCAGCCAGGTGCTCATCGGCGACTACGCCGAGACCGGTGACGAGACCACGATCGTGAAGCTCCAGGAGTTCACGGTCGAGAGCATGAGCACCTTGGAGGGCCTCTCCGCAGTGCTGCCGGCACCGGCCCAGGACGTGCTGGTCACGGCCGGCACCCTGCTCGCCGAGATCGACCAGACCACGCAGCAGCTGTGCCCCGCCTGCCCCGGCTCGACGATCGACCAGGTGCCCGCGTTCCTCGTCAGCGCCGCCGAGGCTCTGCTCGGCGACCTGGTGACGCCGCCGGCCGACGACGACCGCGCGGCCGACGGGTCGCGCGAGCGCTCCGGCACGGGCAAGGGCTCCCAGAAGAACGGCGCCGGCTCGGGCGACGCCCCGTCCACCAGCACCCCTCCGGGCACCGTCACGCTGCCGACCCCGGGCTCGACCCCCTCGCAGGGCGCGGGCGGGGGCGACCAGCAGGGCGGATCGGGCTCGGGCGCCGGCCAGGGCCCGCTGTCGGGCATCACGGACAACCTGCCCGGCACCGGCAGCTCCACCGGCGGTGGCGGTGGCAACGGCGGCAACGGCGGCAACGGCGGCAACGGCGGCAACGGCGGCGTGGTGTCCGACACGGTCGAGGACGTCGTCGACGGCGTCAACGGGCTCGTCGAGGGCCTCACCGACCCGCTGCTGCCCTGACCCGACCCGGTCCGGCCTGGTCCAGGCCCTGCCGGGCCACGATCAGCGGAAGACCGACTCGCGCTGGCGCAACAGGGTGTAGAGCGTCTGCTGGATCGTCTCACGCACCTGGTCGGTGACGTTGAAGACGAGCATCGGGTCGTCGGCCGCGCCGTCCTCGAACTCGTCGGTGCGGATCGGCTCCCCGAACTCCAGCAGCCACTTGGAGGGCAGCGGCACCAGGCCCAGCGGGCCCAGCAGCGGGAACAGCGGGGTGATCGGGATGTAGGGCACGCCGAGCAGCCGCGCCAGCGAGGGCACGTTGCCGACCAGCGGGTAGATCTCCTCGGCGCCCACGACCGACAACGGCACGATCGGCACGCCGGTGCGCAGCGCGGCCGAGACGAAGCCACCGCGGCCGAAGCGCTGCAGCTTGTAGCGCTCGGCGTACGGCTTCCCGATGCCCTTGAAGCCCTCGGGCCACACCCCGACGAGCTCGCCGCCGCGCAGCATCCGCTCGGCGTCCTCCTGGCAGGCCAGGGTGGCGCCGCCCTTGCGGGCCAGCGCGTTGACCACCGGCAGGCGGAAGACCAGGTCGGCGCCGAGCGGGCGCAGGAACCGCTCGGCGTGGTCGTGGATCGAGACCATCGTCATCAGTCCGTCGACGGGCACGGTGCCGGAGTGGTTCGAGACCACCAGGGCACCGCCGTCGGCAGGGACGTTCTCGATGCCGCGCACCTCGATGCGGAACCACTTCTGGGCGATCGGCCGCAGGGCGGCCATGAAGAAGCGCTGGGTGACCTCGGCGTCGAAGCCGTACTCGTCGACGACGTAGTCGCCGGTCACGCGACGGCGCAGGAACGCCAGGAAGCGCGCCAGCTGGCCCTCCCACTCCTCGCCGAACAGCTCACGGGCGGCGTGCTGGAAGGCCGAGAGCCAGTCGCCGACGGGGATGCCGGCCGAGGGGTGGCGCTCCTCGGTCGTGGTGGGCGGCCGCGGGTGCGTGCCGTCCTGCCCGGCGTCGGCCGGGTCGGACGCGACAGGCTGGTCGGCGGCGGGCTGCGGCGGCGCGTCCTCGCGCGAGGGCGGCTCGGTCGGTCCCGGGGCGTGCGAGGCGTCCTCGACGTCCGGGGCGCTCGTGGGGGCGTCGTCACCCGGGGGTCGGGGGGAGCGGCGGGGCGACGGCCCGGCCAGGCCACGCGCGGCCGAGGACGGCTGCTTGCCGGTGCCGCGTCCGGGGCGTCCGCGGGTGCCGATGGGGATGATCTCGGCGTCACCCATGGCGACCTCCCGGGACTCGTCGCTCGTCGTCGTCGACCGGGCGCAGCGGCTCTGGCCGGTCCGGGGCGTCCCCCTGCTCGGGGAAGGCCGCGGCCAGCCCGTCGAGCAGGCGCTCGGCCCGCCCACCGGTGCGCGGCAGGGTCGCACCGAAGTCGGTGAGCGCCTCGGCGGTGGAGCGGGCCGGGTCGAAGCCCAGCTCGGCGCGCATCCGGGTGGTGTCGACCCCGCGCCCGTAGGTCAGGAAGGCGACCTGCTCGGGCGAGAAGTCGGCGACCCGGGCCGAGCGCAGGGCCGAGCCGAGCGAGCCGACCGCGAAGCCCGGCAGGGCCAGGGTCGGGCGGCGCAGCCGACGCAGGGCCTGGGAGAGCATCACGACGCCGTCGCCGGCGACGTTGAAGGTGCCGGCCACCTCGTGGGTCACCGCGTGGTGCAGGACCGCGAAGAGGTCGTCCTCGTGCAGCAGCTGCAGGCGCGGGTCGTAGCCGGCGACCGTGGGCACGACCGGCAGGCGCAGGTACGAGGTCAGCGGGCTCTGCACGTGGGGGCCCACGACGTTGGCGCAGCGCAGCAGGGTGACCCGCACGTCGCCGCGACGACGCGCGAAGCCGCGGACGTAGCCCTCGACCTCGGCCACGTCCTTGGCGTAGCCGGCGCGCGGGGCGCGACGCGGCTCCATGTCCTCGGTGAACATCGCCGGGTCGCGGCTGCTGGCGCCGTAGACCGTCGTCGTCGACTTCACCACGACATCGCGCACGCTGGGTGCGCGCTGGCAGGCCGCGAGCAGCTGCATCGTCCCGATGACGTTGAGCTCCTTCATCGTGCCGCGCCCGCCGGCACTGCCGGGGGTGGCGATGACGCTCATGTGCACGACGGTGTCGACGTCCTCCTTGGCGATCACCTTGGCGATCACCGGGGTGCGGATGTCGGCACGCACGAAGGAGACCTCGCCGATGTCGCCGCGAGGGGGCACGGCGTCGACGCCGATCACCCGCGAGACCGCGGGGTCGGCGGCGAGGGAGCGCGCGAAACGACGCCCGAGGTCACGTGAGACCCCGGTCACCAGGACGACCTTGCCCATGTTCGCGTCCGATTCCCTCGAGAGCTATCGACGACGTGCTGGGTGGTGCGCCACCTGCGCGGGCGCGTGGCCCGCGCGGTGGCCCGCGACTACTTGCCGAGCTTGCGACGCTGGACGCGCGTCTTCTTCAGCAGCTTGCGGTGCTTCTTCTTGGCCATGCGCTTGCGCCGCTTCTTGATGACCGAACCCACAGGTTGTTCCTTTCCCAGCTGGTGGTCCCGCGCGGAGACGCGAGAGACCGGGACAGCCTACTGGGCCGGTGACGGGCTCGAAGAATCGCGTCCACGAGGACCCGCCGAGCGCGCGCACGTGGTGTGCCGGCGAGGCCACGACGCAGGTCGACCGGGGGTGCTCAGCCGGCGTCGTAGAAGGACTTGCGGATGTACTCGTTGGCGTCCTCCTCGCGCACCCGGAACGAGCGCCCGACCCGGACCGCGGGCAGGTCGCCGTTGTGCACGAGGCGGTAGACCGTCATCTTCGAGACGCGCATCATCGCGGCGACCTCGGCAACGGTCAGGAACTTGGCCTCGGAGATGTCTCCGGAGGAGCTGGTCACCATGAGCTTGCACCGACTTCCTGGGTGGCACGTCCGCCGGCTTCCCCGCCGACGACTCCACGGCCACGCAAGGGTGAGAATAGGGCCTGGAGTGACTCGTGGGGAAGAGGCAATCACAAGTGACGCGCCATCCCTCGGCGTGTCGGCTTGCAAATGACCCATCTGGGCCATGAGGTCTCGGGTGCTACCAGGCCTGCGGGTCGAGCCCGTGCAGCGGGAAGGCCGCGACCCGGGTGGCCTGCACGGCCCGGTCGAGCCACGTGTCGGGGTCGTAGCCCTCCGCCCAGTCACGGTACGACGGGGTCACGCCGTCGGTCATCCGCCGCGGGGCCACCTGTCCCAGCAGGCGCTGCACGTGCTCCTGCCAGGCGCCCGGGGTCGCGGTGTGCACGTCGAGGGGGGTGCCCGCGACGCAGGCGAGCAGGTGGGTCCACGAGCGCGGCACCACCGAGGCGAGCTCGTAGCCACCGCCGCCGACCGCCACCCAGCGTCCGTCGGCGACCTCGTGGGCCAGGTCGTGCAGGGCCTCGTGGGCGGCGCGCTGTCCGTCGACCGAGAGCATCAGGTGCGCGAGCGGGTCGTCGGCGTGGGAGTCGCAGCCGTGCTGGCTGAGCAGCACCTGCGGGGAGAACTCCCGCAGCAGCGGCCCGACCACGGCGTGGAAGGCCCGCAGCCAGCCGGCGTCGGAGGTGCCGGGCGGCAGCGCGACGTTGACCGCGCTCCCCTCGGCCCCGACCCCGCCGAGGTCGTTCGGGAAGCCGGTGCCGGGGAAGAGGATCTGCCCGGTCTCGTGCAGCGAGATGGTCAGCACCCGCGGGTCGTCCCAGAAGATCTTCTCGACACCGTCGCCGTGGTGGACGTCGATGTCGACGTAGGCCACCCGCTCGGCGCCCTGGTCGAGCAGGGTCCGGATGCCCACCGCGATGTCGTTGTAGACACAGAATCCGCTGACCCTGTCTCGCATGGCGTGGTGCAGCCCGCCGGTGATGTTGGCCGAGTGCAGCGACTCGCCGCTCCAGACCTGCCGGCAGGCCTCGACCGTGGCACCCACGACATGGGCGCCGGCCTCGTGCATGCCGGCGAAGACGGGGTTGTCGTCGGTGCCCAGGCCCACGTCGAACCGGGGCCGGACCCGCCGCCCGGCGTCCTGGACCGCCTCGAGCAGCGCCGGCTCGTGCACCGTGAGCAACAGGTCGTCGGACGCGATCGGCGCCGGCACCTGCCGCAGACCGCCCGCGCCGTCCACGACGCCCAGCTCCCGGGCCAGCCGCATCGTCAGGTCCACCCGCACCGGCGACATCGGGTGGCCCACGCCGAAGTCGTACTCCGTCAGGCGCGGGTCGAAGACGACGGTGGACGGTCCGGAGCAGGCGAGCACGGCCCTGACGCTACCGCTGCAGGTGACGCCGGCCACTCGCGGCGCTACTGTGCCCACGTGCTGGTCACCACCCCGAGCCCCGCCCCGAGCCCGTCCGCGGGTCTCGCGTCGTGCTCGCGGTGGTGGGCCGCCTGACGGCGGACCACCGATCGAGCGCACCTTCCTCATCCCACGGCCGCCCACGGGCGGCCGTTCGTCTTCTCCGGACAGCCTCGCGTGGGCACGCACCCACCAGGAGACGACATGTCCACCCGGCTCGCCCCACTCACCTCCCGCGCTCCCGCTCCCGGCGCCACCGGCACCCGCCGGCTCTCTCTGATCACCCCGAGCGGCAGCCCCACCCTCGGCAACCTGCCGCGAGCTGGCGGCGCTGCTCCTCGCGGTGGGACTCGGGCGCAGCACGCTGTTCGTGCAGAGCCGGGTGCCCGCGCACCGACAGCTGGCCTTCCTGCTCGAGTGCGTGGCCTCCAGCGGCGAGCTGGGGCGGATGATCCAGTTCAAGCAGCGCCGGCGCGCCGACGGCTCGAGCCGGGCGGCGCTGCTGACCTACCCGGTGCTGATGGCCGCCGACATCCTGCTCTACCGGCCGGGCCAGGTGCCGGTCGGCGACGACCAGCGCCAGCACGTCGAGCTGGCGCGCGACCTCGCCGTTCGCTTCAACCGCACCTACGGCGAGGTGTTCAGGGTGCCCGAGATCGTGGTGGCACCGGTCGGGGCGCGGGTGATGGACCTGCAGCGGCCCACCCGCAAGATCGCGCGCGCCGTCACCGACAGCGAGACCGGGTCCACCGCCGTACGCGCGGACCGTGCGGCCAAGCCCGGCGTGACCAACCTGCTCGACGTGCTGGTGGCCTGCGGCGGCTGCGTCGAGGGCATCAGCACCTACGGTGCGCTCAAGCGCGCGGTCACCCCGGGCCCCTCGAGGCGGCGTACGACGCCGGGCAGGCGCGGTGCCGCGACGTCACCGCGCCCGTGCTGGCGGCCGCCGAGGCGGCGATGGGGCTGTGACCCGCGGCGGCGGCCCCCACCTCAGGTGGCGGCGATGAAGTCGGCCACCGCGTGGCCGAGCTCGGCGCCGGCGTCCTCCTGCAGGAAGTGCCCGGCGCGCTCGATCACGGGGTGCTCGACCTCGCGGGTGCCCGGCACCAGCTTCTTCATCAGCGGCGCCATCGCCCCGGTGATCGGGTCGGAGTCGGAGAACGCGACCAGGAACGGCTTCTCCCAGCGCCCCAGCGACTCCCAGGCCGCCCGGTTGGCCTCGGTGGCCGGGTCGTCGGTGCCGGTCGGCACCAGCCCGGGCATCGCCCGCGGCCCGGCGACCATCTCCTGGGTGGGGAACGGCGCGTCGTACGCCGCGCGCACCTCGTCGCTGAGCCCGCGCACGCAGCCGGACTCGACGAAGCGACCCACGTCGAGGTGGTCGGCGCCCTCGACGGCCCTGCGGAACTGCCACCAGATCTCGGGCATGTCGACGTCGCCCGTGGGCATGCCGGTGTTGGCGGCCACGACCCGCGCGAAGCGATCGGGGTTCTCGGCGACCAGGCGCAGCCCGATCAGCCCGCCCCAGTCCTGGCCGACCAGGGTGACGTCGTGCAGGTCGAGGTCGTCGACGACCAGCTCGCGCACCCACTCGACGTGGCGGGCGTAGCTGTGGTCCTCGGGCCGGGTGGGCTTGTCGGAGCGCCCGAAGCCGATCAGGTCGGGGGCGATGCAACGCACACCGGCCGCGGCCAGGACCCCGATCACGTGGCGGTAGAGGAACGACCACGACGGCTCGCCGTGCAGCAGCAGCGCGACCGGGGCGTCGTCGAAGCCCTCGGCTGGCCCCACGTCGAGGTAGGCCATCCGCAGCGGCTCGCCGCCGTCGGGGTCGGTGAGCTCGGCGTACGACGGCTGCCACGGGAAGTCGGGCAGGTCGGCGAAACGGTCGTCAGGGGTGCGCAGGGTCTTCACGGGTGGCTCTCCATCTCGTCGGAGGATCGGGCGGGGTCGAGGTGGTGCGCGACTACTTCTTCTGGCGGCGCGAGCCGCCGTGCCAGTCCTCCTGCACGCCGGCCTCGTCCTCGCCGAGGCCGAAGGCACGCAGCTGGGGCAGCTCGCGCAGGCTGCGCTTGAGCTCGGCGAAGCCGGGGAAGGTGGCCAGCCCGACGACGTGGTCCCACAGCGCGCCGGCCTGCTCCTCGCTGGGCAGCCGGCTGATCACCGGACCGAAGAAGGCCGCGCCCTCGGGCGGGGCGATGTGCAGGATCGGGGTGCCGACGTCCTTGCCGGTCAGCGCGAGCGCCTCGTCGGTCTCGGCCCGCAGCTGCGCGTCGTACGACGCGTCGTCGTAGGCCGTCGCGAGCTCGGCCGGCAGCCCGGCCTCCTCGAGCGCGGCGCGCAGCAGCTCCTGGGCCTGCTCGCCGCCGGGCATCCCGCCGCCGCTCTCACCAGGGTCGACGTCGAAGATGCGCGAGGTGATCGCGGGGTAGAGCCGGGCCACGGCGTCGGGGCCGTGCTCGTCGCGGGCCCGGGCGCACACGCGCAGCAGGTGCAGCCCGGAGGTGTGGCCGGCCTCGTACTCCGGCGGGAAGTGGGAGTCGTAGTCGACGTGCGCGTTGAGCAGGCGCAGCGAGATGAAGCGCCACTCCACCTCGTGGCCGCGCTGCTCGGCGACCATCCGCACCCACTTGCTGGTCATCCAGGCGAAGGGGCACACGGGGTCGAACCAGAACCGGACGTGCGGCTGCGCCGCGGTGTCGCTCATGGACTCCACCCTGCCAGCCCGCCGGGCGGCCCGGCCACCACCTGTCCAGGGCTCCGCTCAGGAACCCTGGGCGAGGGCGCGCGAGCGGTCGCGGGCGGCCTCCATGGCGGCCAGGAAGGCGGCGCGGACCTTGTGCACCTCGAGCTCGCGCAGCGCGGAGGCGGTGGTCCCGCCGGGCGAGGTGACCTGCTCGCGCAGCACGGTGGGGTGGGTGCCGGTCTCGCGCAGCATCTTGCCGCTGCCGACCAGGGTCTGGATGACCAGGTCGGTGGCGGTGGCGCGGGGCAGGCCCAGGTGCACACCGGCCTCGATCATCGACTCCACGACGAAGAAGATGTAGGCCGGCCCGGAGCCGCTGATCGCCGTCACGGCGTCCTGCTGACGCTCGGGGATGCGCAGCACCTTGCCGACCGACGACATCAGGGTCTCGACCTCGGCGAGGTCGGCCTCGCTGGAGTGCGACCCCGGGGAGATGGCGGTCATCCCCTCGTCGACGAGCGCGGGGGTGTTGGGCATGACACGCACGACCGCGACGCCCTCGGGCACCCGCGACTCGATGTAGGCGGTGGTGATGCCGGCGGCGAGGCTGACCAGCAGCACGCCGGGGCGCAGCACCGGCGCGATCTCCTCGAGCAGGTCGGCCATGTCCTGCGGCTTGACGACCAGCGCGACCGTGTCGGCCTTGGCGGCGGCGCTGCGGTTGTCGAGCACGGCCACGCCGTAGCGCTCCTCGAGCTCGTGGGCACGCTCGGGCCGCTTCTCGCCGACCATCAGCCGGTCGACGCGACGCCCCGCGCGCACCAGGCCCGAGAGCAGGGCCTCCCCCATCACGCCGGCGCCCAGGATCGCTGTCTGAGAGGTCATGGCTCCCATCCTCCCAGCCCCCGCCGCCCGGCGCGGGCAGGAGTCACTTCTTGGAGACCAGCGAGCGCGCGAAGAAGGCCAGGTTCTGCGGGCGCTCGGCGAGGCGGCGCATCAGGTAGCCGTACCACTCCTGGCCGTAGGGCACGTAGACCCGCACCCGCTCGCCGTTGGCGGCCAGCCGGCGCTGCTCGTCGGGGCGCACCCCGAAGAGCATCTGGAACTCGTAGCTGCCCTGCGGGCGCGCCGCACGCCCGGCCAGCGAGGTCGCGATCTCGACCAGGCGCGGGTCGTGGGTGGCGACCATCGGGTAGCCCTGCCCCTCCATCAGCACCTTCAGGCAGCGCACGTAGGAGCGGTCGACGTCGGCCGCGTCCTGGTAGGCCACCGACTCGGGCTCGGCGTAGGCGCCCTTGCACAGCCGCACCCGCGACCCCTCGTGGGCCAGCTGGCGGCAGTCGTCCTCGGTGCGGTGCAGGTAGGACTGCAGCACCGCGCCGGTCTCGGGGAAGTCCTTGCGCAGCTCGCGCAGGGTCGCCAGCGTCGCGTCGGTGGTGGTGTGGTCCTCCATGTCGAGGGTGACCGTGGTGCCGGCGTTGCGCGCCGCGCGGCAGATGGTGCGCGCGTTCTCGAGCGCGACCCGGTGCCCGCCCTCCGGTGCGACGTCGACGGGCAGGAACTGCCCGATCGCACTGAGCTTGAGCGAGACCTCGGTGCCCGAGGACAGGCCCTTCGTCGACAGCGCGGCCAGCACGTCGAGGTACGCCGCCACCGTCGCGTCGGCCTGCGCCCGGTCGCTGGTGTCCTCGCCGAGGAAGTCGAGCGTCGCGCTCAGGCCGTCGGCGGCGAGCTCACCGGCCGCGCGCACCGCGTCCTCGGTGCCCTCGCCGGGCACGTAGCCGCGGACGATGCCGGCCGAGACCGGCAGGGTGCTGACCAGGTTCTTGACCTGCTCGCTGCGGGCGAGCAGGAGGAGCGGCTGCCGGAGAAGGGCCATGGCAGCAGGCTACGTCGGCGCACCAGCCCATGCCTCAGGCGGTACGCCGCCGCAGCGTCGCGGCGCCCAGCACCAGCGCGCCGGCCACGAAGCCGGCCACGACCGCGACGTCGCGCCAGACCTCCCCGGTGCCGGTCGAGGTCGACAGGCGGAGCATCGCGTCGACGGCGTAGGACAGGGGCAGCACGTCGGAGACCGTCTCGAGCACCGGGGGCAGCGCGTCGCGGGGCACGAACAGCCCGCAGAGCAGCAGCTGAGGGATCACCACGGCCGGCATGAACTGCACGGCCTGGAACTCGCTGCGGGCGAAGGCGCTGACGAACAGGCCCAGGGCGGTGCCGAGGAGCCCGTCGACGACGGCCACCAGCACCAGCATCCACACCGGTCCGGTGACCTCGAGGCCGAGCAGGGTGGTGCTGACCAGCACCGTGACCAGCGACTGCACGACCGCGACCAGCCCGAAGGCGACGGCGTACCCGCCGAGCAGGTCGAGGCGCGCGGTCGGCAGCACCAGCAGCCGCTCGAGGGTGCCGCTGGTGCGCTCGCGCAGCGTGGTGACGCTGGTGACCAGGAACATCACGGTGAAGGGGAAGATCGCCAGCAGCGCTGGGCCGACGCGGTCGAAGGCCCCGGCATCGACGTCCTCGAACATCCACCACAGCAGCGAGACCAGCAGGGCGGGCAGCAGGAGCAGCATCGCCATCGTCCGGTGGTCGTGGCGCAGCTGGGTCAGCACCCGGGCCGCGACCGCGGCGGTGACGCGGGCGCTCACGGCTGCTCCTCACGGACCAGGGCGACGAAGGCCTCCTCGATGCTGCCGGCGCCGGTGCGCTCGCGCAGCCCGGCGGGGGTGTCGTCGGCGACCAGACGGCCCTCGCGCATCAGCAGCAACCGGTCGCAGCGCTCGGCCTCGTCCATCACGTGGCTGGAGACGAGGACGGCCGCACCGGCCTCGGCGAGCTCGTGGAAGCGGGTCCAGAGCCGCGCCCGCAGCACCGGGTCGAGCCCCACGGTGGGCTCGTCGAGCACCAGCAGCTCGGGACGGCCCAGCAGCGCCAGCGCCAGCCCGACCCGCCCCCGCTGGCCGCCACTGAGCCGGCCCACCACCTGACCGCGCTGGTCGGTGAGGTCGACGACCTCGAGCACGCGGTCGACCTCGGCGGCGTCCGCGCGCAGCACCCGGGCGAAGAACGTGAGGTTCTGGGCAACGGTGAGGTCGTCGTAGACCCCGGCGGCCTGGGTGGCGTAGCCGACCCGGCCGCGCACCGGGGCGCTGCCGGCGGGGTGGCCGAGCACGGTGACGGTGCCGCTGGTGACGACCTGGCTGCCGACCAGGGCCCGCATCAGCGTCGTCTTGCCGCAGCCCGAGGGGCCCAGCAGCCCGGTCACCCCGTGCCCGAGCCTGGCGTCGATCCCGGCCAGCACGGTGCGCCCGCCGCGGCGTACGACGAGCCCGGCGAGCTCGGCCACCGCTGCCTCGGTCGGCTGGTCAGGTGGCTGCGACCGCGAAGTGCTCACGGGCGAACTCCAGCGACTCGCGCAGGTCGGCCTCGCGCTCCTCGCGCGAGTCGCAGCGGCGGGTGTTGATCTCGAGGACGATGTCGCCGTCGAAGCCGGTACCGGCGAGGTGGCGCAGGAAGCCGGCGGCGTCCATCTCGCCGCGGCCGGGGACCAGGTGCTCGTCCTTGGGCGATCCGGTGCCGTCGGTCAGGTGCACGTGGCGCAGCCGCTCCCCCAGCCGCTCGGCCATCTCGACCGGGTCGTCGTGGGCGATCGCGGCGTGGGAGAGGTCGATGGTGGTGCTGGCGTAGCTCTCGGAGGAGGGATCCCATCCGGGCAGGTACATCTCCATGCCGGTCGCGGCCCGCGAGGTCACCTGGGCGCGCCAGGGGTACATGTTCTCGACCGCGAAGAAGAGCCCGGTGGACTCCTCGAGCGCGGCGATGCCGTCGACGAAGCCCCGGGCGTAGTCCTTCTGCCAGCGGAACGGCGGGTGCACCACGACGGTGCGGGCGCCCACGGCGTGCGCCATCTCGGCGGAGCGCTCGAGCTTGCCCCACGGCTCGGTGCCCCAGACCCGCTGGGTGAAGAGCAGGCAGGGAGCGTGCACGGCGCACACCGGCACCTCGTGGTGCTCGGAGAGCTGCTGGACCGCGGAGGTCTGCTGGCTCAGTGCGTCGATCCCGACCATCACCTCCACGGCGTCGTAGCCCAGCTGCGCGGCGTACGCGAAGGCGTGCGCCGTCGACTCGGGGTAGACCGAGGAGGTGGACAGCCCGATCCGGGTGGTCACGGCCGCTCCTGCCTCAACCCAGCACGCTGAGCTGGTCGAGGCGCTCGAGGATGACACCCTCGCGCAGCGCCCAGGGGCAGATCTCGAGCTCGCCGAGATCGAAGATGTCCATGCAGGCCTCGGCCACCAGCGCGCCGGGCAGCACCTGGTGGGCGCGGCTGGGCGAGACGCCGGGCAGCGCGGCCAGCTCGTCGTGGCCCATCGCGACCAGCTTGGGGATCCACTCCCCCAGCGCCGCCAGCGGCAGGGCCCGCGGCACGAGCGGGCCCTCCGACGACGCCGCCGCGCCGCAGATGCGGGCCAGGGAACGGAAGGTCTTCGAGGTCGCCGCCGCACGGTCGGGCGCCCCGGCGCGCAGCAGGTGGCCGGCGTCGCGGGCGATCTCGGCGCGGATCCGGCGCCGCAGCTCGCGGATCGCCTCGTCGTCGGGGGCCCCTGACCCGAAATGGGTGCGGGCCAGGCGCGCCGCGCCCAGCGGCAGCGACCACGCCACGTCGGGCGCCTCGTCGGGCCCGCCGGCGATCTCGAGGGAGCCCCCGCCGATGTCGAAGACCGCCAGTCGCCCGGCCGACCAGCCGAACCAGCGGCGTACGGCCAGGAAGGTCAGGCGCGCCTCGTCCTCGCCGGAGAGCACCGCGATCCGCACCCCGGTGCGCTCGTGGACGTGGTCGAGCACCGCGTCCGCGTTGGCCGAGTCGCGCACCGCGGAGGTGGCGAAGGCCAGCATGTCCTGGCAGCCCTTGTCCTCGGCGACCGCGACCGCCTGCGCGGTGAAGGCCGTCAGCGCCTGCACGCCGGCCTCGGAGACCGCGCCCTCGTCGGGGCCGTGCTCGACCAGGTGCTCGGCCAGGCGCAGCGGCTCCTTGTAGGAGTACGCCGGCAGCGGCGCCGCGCCGCCGTGGGCGTCGACCACCAGCAGGTGCCCGGTGTTCGAGCCGATGTCGAGGACGCCCAGCCGCATGGGTCCAACGTACTCCCCGGTGCTCCCCGGGAACGTAGGGTGGCCCGGTGCCCGAAGTGGACCTCGTCTTCCCCCGCGCCTGGGTCGAGTTCGTCAACCCCGACGACCACGACGAGGTGCTGCGCTGCGACCTCACCTGGTTGACCTCGTCGTACACCTGCATCTTCGGCCAGGGCTGTCCCGGGATCTTCGCCGACGCCCCCGACGTGGGGTGCTGCACGCTCGGAGCGCACTTCGCCGACGACGCCGACGAGGAGCGGGTCGCCGGCTTCGTCGACCGGCTCGGACCGCACCAGTGGCAGCAGCACCCGGGCCGCGCGGTCGCGCGCGACGACTGGGTCGAGCTCGACGACGAGGGCGCCCGCAAGACCCGGGTCACCGAGGTCGACGGCCAGCAGGCCTGTGTCTTCCAGAACCGGCCCGGCTTCGCGCCCGAGGACCCCGAGGCCGGCCCCGGCGGCGCGGGCTGCGCGCTGCACGGCCTGGCGCTCGACCTGGGGCTGCACCCCCTCGAGACCAAGCCCGACGTGTGCTGGCAGCTGCCGATCCGTCGCACCTTCCGCGAGGTCGAGCGCGCCGACGGCACCGAGTACACCGAGGTCAGCATCGGCGAGTACGACCGGCGCGGCTGGGGACCGGGCGGGCACGACCTCGACTGGTACTGCTCGGGGAACACCGAGGCGCACGTCGCGGTCGAGCCGGTCTACCTCACCAACGAGGCCGAGCTGCGCGAGCTGATGGGCTCGGCGGCCTACGACGAGCTGGTGCGCCACTGCGAGGCGCACCTGCGCTCGCGCTCGGCGCTGGCGCTGCACCCCGCCGACCCGCACTGACTTCTCGACGTCGAGAGAACCGACCCCGCCGTCGGGACACGACGTCGCGGAGTTCACAATCGTGGGTATGCGCCTGGACCACCTCTCCTACGCCGCCGGCCCCGACGGTCTCGCCAGCACCGCGCAGCGCATCGGCGGGCTGCTGGGCCGCGACTTCACCGACGGCGGCATCCACCCGCGCTTCGGCACCCGCAACATGGTGCTGCCGCTGGCGCAGGACACCTATCTCGAGATCGTCGAGGTCCTCGACCACCCCGCCTCCGACAAGGCACCCTTCGGGCAGGCCGTGCGCGCCCGCTCGGCGCTCGGCGGCGGCTGGCTGGGCTGGGCCGTCGCGGTCGACGACATCTCGGTCGCCGAGCAGCGCCTGGGCCGCGAGGCCGCGCAGGGCAGCCGGCACCGCCCCGACGGCACCGAGCTGCGCTGGAAGCAGATCGGCATCAACGGCCTGATGGCCGACCCGCAGCTGCCGTTCTTCCTGCAGTGGGAGGTGCCCGCCGACCTGCACCCCAGCCACGGCGCCGACGACGCCTACGCCCTGGCCTGCCTCGAGATCGCCGGTGACCCGCTGCGCGTCAGCGAGTGGCTGGGCGAGCCGGTCGAGGCGCCCCTCGAGGACGTCAAGGTCGACTGGGTCGCCCCGCACGGGACCCCCGGGGTGATCGCCGTGCAGATCCAGACCCCCGGCGGCCTGGTCCGGCTCTGAACGAGCCGACGGTGCTGCCGGAGGGCACCCGCCCCAGCCCCAACATCTGGCACCACACCGACACCTACGAGCTCGAGAACCACGCCTTCGACCCCGACCGGCGCGTCGAGGCGGTGATCGAGGAGCTCGGTGGCTGGGCCGGCCGCGACGTCCTGGACGTCGGCTGCGGCACCGGCTTCCACCTGACCCGCTTCGCGCGCACGGCCGCCTCGGTGACCGGCGTCGAGCCGCACCCCGACCTGCGCGCCATCGCCGCGCGCCGCACCCGGCGACTGGCGGCCGACCGGGGGGTCAAGGTGCTCGAGGGCACCGCCCAGGACCTGCCGCTGCCCGATGCCAGCATCGACGTGGTGCACGCGCGCTGGGCCTACTTCTTCGGACCCGGCTGCGAGCCGGGCCTCGCCGAGCTCGAGCGCGTCACGCGCCCCGGGGCGGCGGCGTACGTCGTCGACAACGACGCGAGCCGCTCCACCTTCGGGACCTGGTTCGCCCGCGGCTTCCCCGAGCACCCGACCCCGGAGGTGAAGCAGGGGTTCTGGGCCGCGCAGGGCTGGCAGCGCGAGCCGGTGCTGACCCGCTGGGCCTTCGACACCCCCGCCGACCTGGAGGCGGTGGTGCGCATCGAGCTGCCCGGCCCGGCCGCCGAGCAGGCGCTGGCCGAGCACGCCGCCGCCGGCGGCGGCACCGAGGTCGAGTACGCCGTCGACGTGTGGTGGCGCCGCTTCTGAGCGCGCCCGCGCCGGCAGCGCCGGTCAGCGCCGGTCCAGGGCCCGAGGAGTCGCGCACGACCAGCGACGGGGTGAGCAGCACCCCCTGCTGGGCGACGCGGGGGCGGCCGAGCAGGCCCTCGAGCGCGGTGACGACCTCGATCGCCACGTCCTCCAGCGGTTGGCGCACCGAGCTCAGCCCCGGGCGGACGACCTGGGCGACCTGGGAGTCGTCGAAGCCGACGACCGCGACGTCGTCGCCGACGCGCAGCCCGCGCAGCCCCAGGGTGTGCAGCACCCCCATCGCCAGGGTGTCGGAGGCGCAGACGAACGCGGTGGGCGCGGCCTCGTCGAGGAGCACCTCGCTGGCCTCGCGGCCGCTGGCCACGGTGTCCTCGACGCGTGAGGCCAGGCCCGAGGTGGGCAGGCCGGCCTCCTTCATGGCGCGGTGCCAGCCGGCGCGGCGGTCCTCGCCGATGCGGGAGTCCTTGCGCCAGCCGATCCAGGCGATCTTCTCGTGGCCCTTGGCCAGCAGGTGGCGGGTGGCGCTCTCGCAGCCGGCGGCGCCGTCGACGTCGACCCAGGCGTGCGTGGCCTCGGAGTTCTCCCAGGGCCGGCCGAACGCGACGAAGGGTGCCCGCCGCCCGTCGAGCCACTCTGCCTGCGGGTTGCCGAGGTAGGTGTCGGTGACCACGAAGGCGTCGACGGCGGTCGAGCGCAGCAGGTCCTCGTAGCCCGAGAGCGGGTCGGTGGGGTCGCCGGTGAAGAGCAGCACGTGGTAGCCCGCCTCGCGCGAGGTCTCGACCAGCGAGTGCACGAAGCGGTCCATCGTCGCGTTGGCGGTGCCCTCCTGGGCGGCCTGGATGCGCAGCCCGATCAGGTGCGAGGCGCGGGTGCGCAGGTTGCGGGCCGCGCGGTTGGGCAGGTAGCCGAGGTCGGCGATGGCCTGCTGGACGCGCAGCAGCGTGTCGGCACGCAGCAGGTCGGGGTTGTTGACCGCGTTGGAGACCGTCTGGCGCGAGACCCCGGCCCGCTCGGCGACGTCGGCCAGCGTGGGCGGCAGCCCGGACGTGCGGGCGCTGGTGCGGGACACGGTCACCACCCCTTGCCACCTCTTGATCGTTCCAAGTCCGACGGGAGCACTGTAACCACGACGGCCGCCCGGCGCTGTCGGCGCCCTGGCCTAGCGTGCCGGTCATGGCGAAGTCCTCCGCACGTGCTGCTCGGCCCACCTACCGCTGCTCCGAGTGCGGCTGGGAGACCGGCAAGTGGGTGGGGCGCTGCGGCGAGTGCCAGGCCTGGGGGTCGGTGGCCGAGGCCGCCGCGGCGCCGACGCTGCGCACCGCGGCCTCGCCGGTCACCACCCGCGCGGTCCCGATCGGCGAGGTGTCGGTCGAGGAGGCCGGCTTCCGCACCAGCGGGGTGCCCGAGCTCGACCGGGTGCTCGGCGGCGGGCTGGTGCCCGGGGCCGCGATCCTGCTGGCCGGCGAGCCCGGCGTCGGCAAGAGCACCCTGCTGCTCGAGGTCGCCGCCCAGACCGCGCGCTACCAGCGCCGCACCCTCTACGTCACCGGCGAGGAGTCGGCCTCGCAGGTGCGCCTGCGCGCCGACCGCACCGGCGGGGTCCACGACGAGCTCTACCTGGCCGCCGAGACCGACCTCGGCGCGGTGCTGACCCACATCGAGGAGACCCGGCCCCAGCTGATCGTGGTCGACTCCGTGCAGACCATCGGCGCCTCCGGGATCGACGGGGTCCCCGGCGGCGTCACCCAGGTCAAGGAGGTCGCCGCAGCGCTGATCCGGGTCGCCAAGACCCGTGGCATCACCACCGTGCTCGTCGGTCACGTCACCAAGGACGGCGCGATCGCCGGGCCCCGGGTGCTCGAGCACCTCGTCGACGTGGTGCTGCACTTCGAGGGCGACCGCAACTCACGATTCCGCATGGTGCGTGCGATGAAGAACCGCTTCGGGCCGGTCGACGAGGTGGGCTGCTTCGACCTCGGCCCCGACGGCATCAGCGCGGTGGCCGACCCCACGGGGCTCTTCGTCGAGCAGCACCACGGCCGGGTGCCCGGCACCTGCGTCGCGGTCACCATGGAGGGCCGACGCCCGATGCTGGCCGAGGTGCAGGGCCTGGTGACCCCCTCACCGCTCGACCGGCCGCGGCGTACGACGTCAGGGCTGGACGGCTCACGGGTCGCCATGGTGCTCGCGGTGCTGGAGCGGCACTGCGGGCTGCGGCTCTCGATGCAGGACGTCTTCGCCTCCACCGTCGGCGGCGCCCGGCTGCACGAGCCGGCCAGCGACCTGGCGGTGGCGATCGCACTGGTCTCCTCGCACCTGGCCATCGCGCCGCCCACCGGCGTCGTCGCGATCGGCGAGCTCGGGCTGGCCGGCGAGCTGCGCCGGGTGCGCGACCTGCCGCAGCGCATCGCCGAGGCCGCCCGGCTCGGGTTCCGGCACGCGGTCGTGCCGACCGAGCCGGGTCGCCGCGGCCAGGGCGTGGGCACGCCCCGCGAGATCGAGGGCATGCGGGTGCTCGAGGTGCCCGGCATCGCCAGCGCGCTCGAGGTGCTGCGCCTGACCGACCGGCCCGGCTGAGCCCGCCACCGAGCCGAACCCGACCGGAATGATGACGCGCACGGGGCCGCACCGCTCTAGACTCGCAGGTGAGGGTGGACCCACCGCCCGCCCCCTGTGGAGGAACGCGTGCCCGCCGAACGCTCGGACGACCTGCTGCGCCTGCGCGAGACGCTGGCCTCGATCGCCCCGGGCACCTCGTTGCGCGACGGCCTCGAGCGGATCCTGCGCGGACGCACCGGCGCCCTGATCGTGATCGGCCAGGACGAGCGGGTCGACGAGATCAGCACCGGCGGCTTCGACCTCGACGTGCCCTTCACCGCCACCGGCCTGCGCGAGCTGGCCAAGATGGACGGCGCGATCATCGTCGACGCGGGCCTGACCCGCATCGTGCGCGCCGCCGTGCACCTGATGCCCGACCACACGATCCCCTCCGAGGAGACCGGCACGCGGCACCGCACCGCCGACCGGGTGGCGCGCCAGACCGGGTTCCCGGTGATCTCGGTGTCGCAGTCGATGCAGATCATCGCGGCGTACGTCGGCTCGACCCGCCACGTGCTCGAGGACGTCGGCCAGATCCTGTCGCGCGCCAACCAGGCGCTGGCCACCCTCGAGCGCTACAAGCTGCGCCTCGACGAGGTCTCCAGCACCCTCTCGGCGCTCGAGATCGAGGACCTCGTCACCGTGCGCGACGTCGCCGTGGTCGCCCAGCGCCTCGAGATGGTCACCCGCATCGCCCGCGAGATCGAGGACTACGTGCTCGAGCTGGGCACCGACGGCCGGCTGCTCTCGCTGCAGCTCGAGGAGCTGATCACCGGCGTCGACACCGAGCGCGAGCTGGTGGTGCGCGACTACCTGCCGGCCGGGCGCAAGGCCTCGACCCCCGAGGAGCTGCTGCAGCAGCTCGAGGCCCTCTCCCCCACCGCGCTGGTCGACCCCGCCGCCACCGCCAAGGTGCTGGGCCTGGGCAACGGCGAGCACCTCGACGGTGCCGTCGCACCCCGCGGCTACCGGCTGCTGGCCAAGGTCCCGCGGCTGCCCAGCCCCGTCGTCGACCGGCTGGTCGACCACTTCGGCACCCTGCAGAAGCTGCTCTCCGCCGGCATCGACGACCTCCAGGCCGTCGAGGGCGTCGGCGAGCTGCGCGCCCGCAGCGTCCGCGAGGGCCTCTCCCGCCTCGCCGAGTCCACGATCCTGGAGCGCTACGTCTGAGCCGCCCGCGGGAGTTTCATCGGCCGGCCGATGCATCTCCTGGGTGGCCGATGAAACTTCATCGTCCACCCGCCAGGTTCATCGGCCGGCCGATGAAACTCCCCGCTCGCGGGCGCGGTGCTTGCCGTCGTGCAGCAGCGCGTTGAGCTCGCCGCCCAGCAGCAGGGCCAGGGCGAGCAGGTAGACCCAGGTCAGCACCACGATCCCGCCGCCGAAGACGCCGAGCAGCGGGTTGCCCTCGCCGACGGTGCGCAGGTAGAGGCCGAAGCCGCCGCTGGCGCCCAGCCACAGCACGGTGGTGACCACCGCGCCGGGCAGGGCGGCGCGCCACGGCGTACGCCGGTTGGGTGCCAGGTGGAAGACCAGCGCCAGCCAGCCGACGAGCACCAGGGCCAGCACCGGCAGGCGGGCGAGGTCCCAGAAGAACTCGAAGGCCCCGCCCAGCCCCACGACGTCGGCCACGTCGGTGCCGCGGCCCAGCAACGGGCCGACCACGACGACGGCCAGCGCGACCACCACCACCAGGACGGTCATCAGGCCCAGCCCCAGGCCCAGCAGCCGGCGGCGCAGCCAGGGGCGGTGCTCGTCGCTGTCGTAGGCCAGGTTGAGCGCCTGCACCACGACCGCCCAGGCGCCGGACAGGGTGACGAGCGCACCCAGCGAGGCGACGGTGAGCAGGCCGCCGTACTCGCCCTCGAAGACGGCGCGCACCGAGTCGAGCACCGGTTCGCCGCGCTCGGTGAGCACCAGCCCGAGCGCGTCGGTGACGCGGGCCTCGGTGCGCGCGGCCACCTCGGCTCCGACGAGGGCCTCGAGGTAGGACAGCAGCCCAGCCGCGATCAGCAGTGCCGGGAAGAGGCTGAGGACCGCGAAGAAGGCGATCTCGGCGGCCAGCCCGGCCACGCGGTCCTTGCGGACCTCGTCGACCAGCACCGCTCCCAGGGACCGGCCGCGGGCCAGCACGAGGTCACGACGACGGGTCACGGCTCGGGGCACGGGCCGAGCCTCGCACCCGACCTCAGTGCGCGGCCAGCTGGCCGCTCAGCCGGCCGTGCATGTGCAGGGACTGCTCGTTGAGCCCGTGGATCTCCACGGTCTTGCCCTTGCGCTCGTACTTGTAGGTGATCGAGTCGAGCGCGGCCACGGTCGAGGCGTCCCAGACGTGGGAGTCGGCGAGGTCGATGACCACGTGCTCGGGGTCGTCGGCGTACTCGAACTGGGTGTAGAGGTCGTTGGAGGAGGCGAAGAACAGCTCGCCGACGACGGTGTAGCGCGCCTGCGGGCGCCCGTCGACCTCGACCAGCTCGCGCTCCACGGTGGCCAGGTGGGCCACGCGGCGGGCGAAGAGGGTCATCGCGACCAGCACGCCGACCCCGACCCCGATGGCCAGGTTGTGGGTGGTGACGGTGACCACGACGGTGGAGAGCATCACGGTGGTCTCGCTCTTGGGCATCCGGCGCAGGGTGCGCGGTGCCACAGAGTGCCAGTCGAACGTGCCGACCGCGACCATGATCATCACCGCGACCAGGGCGGCCATCGGGATCTGCGCGACCAGGTCGCCGAAGCCGACGACCAGCACGAGCAGCAGCACGCCCGCGGAGAAGGTGGAGATGCGGGTGCGCGCGCCGGAGGCCTTCACGTTGATCATCGTCTGGCCGATCATGGCGCAGCCGCCCATGCCGCCGAAGAAGCCGGTGATCATGTTGGCCGCGCCCTGGCCCCAGGCCTCGCGGGTCTTCTCGGAGTGGGTGTCGGTGATGTCGTCGACGAGCTTGGCGGTCAGCAGCGACTCGAGCAGGCCCACCAGTGCCATCGCCAGCGCGTACGGCGCGATGATCTCCAGCGTGGTCAGCGTGAAGGGCACGTCGGGGATCAGCAGGGCGGGCAGCGTCTCGGGCAGGTCGCCCTCGTCGCCGACGTCGGGCAGCGCCCAGCCGGCGGCCAGCGCGGCGGCGGTGATGGCGACGATGACCACCAGCGGCGAGGGCACCGCCGAGGTCAGCCGCGGCAGCAGCACGATGACCGCGACGCCGAAGGCCACCAGCGGGTAGACCAGCCACGGCACGTCGACCAGGTAGGGGATCTGGGCCATGGCGATCAGGATCGCCAGGGCGTTGACGAAGCCGACCATCACCGAGCGCGGGATGAAGCGCATCATCCGGGCCACGCCCAGCACGCCCAGCACGACCTGGATCGCGCCGCCGAGGATCACCGTGGCGATCAGGTAGTCGACGCCGTGGTCGCGCGCCACGGGGGCGATCACCAGCGCGATCGCCCCGGTCGCGGCCGAGATCATCGCGGGGCGCCCGCCGAGGAAGGCGATCGAGACCGCCATCGTGAAGGAGGCGAACAGGCCCAGGCGGGGGTCGACGCCGGCGATGATCGAGAACGAGATCGCCTCGGGGATCAGCGCGAGGGCCACCACGAGACCGGCGACGACCTCGCGGCGCAGGACCGCCGGGCGGCGCAGCGCGCCGCGCACGGTGTGCGTCTCGGCCGGGGGCAGCGTCGGCGAGGGCTGCAGCAGCGAGGTCTGGTCGGGCACGGGGTTGCTCACGGGCTCTCCTGGGCGGTGCGGGGCACGTCGTCCGGGAGCGGCGCTGCGACCGGACGACGTCGTCGGGGTGCGGGTGGTGCGGCTGGTACGGAGGTCTGGAGCGGCGCGCGGGTGCGTGACACCGCGGCCGACGGCGCGACTCTACCCTGACGTGACGGGAGAGTGTGCATCGTCGGTGCTCACGGCGACGGTGAGCCGGCTCACCGCTCGCGCTGGGCGCGCACCCGCTCGTCGAGCCCGGCGGCGAACTCCTCGGCCCAGGCCAGGCGGGTGCGCAGCGTGTCGACCCGCCCCTCGGCCGCGGCGCGCAGCGACTCCAGCTCGCCCAGCAGCCGGGCCCGCTCGGCGTCGTCGGGCTCGGCGTCGAGGGCGTCGACGACCGCCAGCAGCCCGCGCATGTCCTCGAGGGAGAAGTCGAGCGGCTTCATCCGCTTCACCAGCTCGAAGCGGTCGACGTCGACGGCGGTGTAGAGCCGGAACCCGCCCGCCGAGCGAGCCGAGGGGGTCACCAGCCCGACCTCCTCGTAGTAGCGCAGCGTGCGCAGGCTCAGGCCGGTGAGCGCGGCGACCTCGCCGATCTGCATGTGTGGTGCCGACATCTGCTCTCGCTCCGCGGGGGCTGGGACGCGTGGCCTCGCGCCACGCGGGCGAGTGTAGGCGTGCGGCGCCGCCCCGGTGGTCGCGGCGCGGGGCGGCTCAGACCCGGCGCGAGACCGCGACCGACAACGCGGCCAGCCCGGCCGAGAGCGCGAGCACCGCCACGAAGGCCGACCGGTCGGCGGCGGTGCCGACCGCGGTGAAGACCAGCCCGGCCACGGCGACCGCGACCGCGGCCCCCACCGAGTCGCTGATCGTGACCGCCGAGGAGGCCGTGCCGCGCTCGTGCACGGCGGTGCGCGCCAGCACCGTGGAGGTGATCCGCGGGTACATCAGCCCCATTCCCGCGGCCGCCACCAGCCAGCCGGCACCGACCAGCACCCCGGGCAGGCCCAGCGCCGCGACCAGCAGGACCGCCACGATGCCGGCGCCCAGCACGAGGGCCCCCAGGCGCAGCGCCGCCTCGTCGGGCAGCCGGTCGCCGAGCCGGCCCTGCACGTGCGACGCCCCGGCCCAGCCCAGCGTGGCGACGGTCAGCACCAGGCCGCTGACCCAGGTGGCAGCGGCGTACTGCTCCTGGAGGAGGAAGGGCAGGTAGGCCTCGGCGGCGAAGAAGGTGCCGCCGACCAGCCCGCGCTGCGCGATCACGGCCGGTACGCCGCGCCGGGCGCGCAGGGTGCCCCGCGGCAGCAGCGGGCGCACGGCGACCAGCGCGAGGGCGACCGCGACCACCGCGACCCCGGCCCGGGCCGCGGCGGGCAGCGCACCGGTGAGGTTGAGGGCCACGACGGCCGCGGCGACCGCGGCCGCCAGCACCAGCCGTCGTACGCCGCCGCCCCGGGGCACGGCGCCGGGCTCGGGCGGCTCGACGGCGCGCAGGGTCGGCACCAGCAAGGCGAGCGCCGCGGCCGCGATCGCGACGACGCCGAGGAAGACCCAGCGCCAGCCGAGGGTGTCGGCGACGACGCCGGCCAGGAACGGGCCGACCAGCCCGGGAAGCACCCACGCAGCCGCGAAGAGCCCGAGGATGCGGGGCCGGTCGACGGGGTCGAAGACCTGCGCGACGAGCACGTAGAGGGCGACGACGAGGCCGCCGAGGCCCAGGCCCTGCAGGAAGCGGCCGACCACGAGCAGCGCCATGGTCGGCGCGAGCCCGGCGGCCAGCAGCCCCACGGCGAAGAGCGCGACCGAGGTGAGCAGCGGTCGCACCGCGCCGCGGCGGTCCGACCACAGGCCGACCGCGACCATGCCGACGACGCTGGCGGCCAGGGTGGCGGAGAAGGCGACGGAGAACCAGGCGCGTCCGTCGAGGTCGCGGGTGACGGCAGGCATCACGGTGGCGACCGCCAGGGCCTCGAAGGCGGCGAGGAAGACCAGCGCGACGGCGCCGGTGGTGGCGCCGCGGTAGCGCGGCCCGAGCAGCGGGGTCCGGGCGGGGCGCGCCCCGGCACGGTCCCCGGCGCCCGTGGACGTGCTCATCGGCTGGCTCAGTCGGTGGCGATGGGCCAGATCCGCCGCTCGCCCTCCGCGGCCCGGACCTCGCCGATCTGGTGGCGGCGCTTCTGGGCCTTGTAGGGCGCGGCGAGCACCAGCGCGGGCGCCTTCGGGCTGCGGTGCTCGAGCAGCACCTGCACCGCCCGGGCGCCGCCCACGATCGCGTCGAAGACGACGGCGACCGCGCGCACCTGGTCGCGCTCGGCCCGCAGCTTCTCGAAGAGCTCCTCGAGCAGCTGGTCGGGGCGCACGTCCTCGACGATCTCGACCAGCCGGGTGCCCGCGCTGCCGTCGTCCTCGACGACCTGCACGAACGGCACCAGCACGTCGTCGGCGTCGAGCCGCTCCTTCGCGGCCTTGAGCGAGGCGTCGAGCAGCTCGTCCATCTCACCGGCCACGGTCTTGCTCACGGAGTCTCGCCACGAGGTCATGGGCCCAGCCTCGCAGACACCGGGGTCACCGAGGGGATCCGAGGCGGGCCTCGGGGCGCAGCGACGCGTCGAGCTGCTCGCCGTCGGCGGCGGCCGCGAGGTGGCGGCCCAGCCCGGGCGCCTGCTTGTAGAGGTTGTGCCCGACCGGGAGCAGCACCCCGCCGGCCTCCCAGACCGCCATCGCGTCGTCGCTCCAGGGCAGCGTGGTGACCCAGCAGTGGCGCACGTCGACGGGGTCGGGGTCGAGGCCGGGCAGCGCCCGGGCGACGTAGTCGCGGGCCCGGGCGGCGAGCTCGTCGAGCCCGGCGGGCACCGGCAGGCTGGCGTCGTCGCGGGCCGGGGTGGTCTGGCTCAGCCCGACGCCGTACGTCGCGTTGCCGGGCGCCGCGGCGGCGTACACGCCGCTCTCGCCGAAGACGCCGCTGGAGTCCTGCAGCGTGGCGAGCATCTCGGGCGCCTCGCCGCGCACCGCGAAGGTCAGCCGCACGTGCGCGGCCTGGGCCACCGGCAGCGAGAGGCCCAGGGTGCGGGCCAGGGCGGGGGTGCCGCGCCCGGCGCACACCACGACGCGGTCGTAGGTGTCGGTGCGACCGCCGCTGCGCACCTCGACGCCGTCGACGTCGCCGAGGGGGCGCACGGAGATCACCTCGTCGCGCACCAGCCGCTCGCCCAGCGCGGCGCTCAACGCGGCGATGGTCGCGGTGGTGCGGATCGAGCCGCCCTCCTCGTCGAGCATCGCGGGACCGTCGAAGCCGGCCAGCAGCGGCACCCGGGCGGCGAGCTCGGCGGCGTCGATGCGCCGGGCGGCGACTCCCCCGTCGACCAGCAGCGGCAGGTGCTCCTCGACCGCCGGGCCGATCGCGACCGCGCCGTCGGCGGAGACCATCTCGACGCCCAGCCGCTCGCCCCACTCGCGGTAGGCCGCTCGGCTGGCGCGTGCCGCGGCGACCATCCGCGAGTCGTCGTGGGCGTGCCGGAAGATCCGCGACACCCCGCCCGACTGGCCGTTGCCGGGCTCGCCCTGTTCGTAGACGCGCACCTCGACGCCCCGCTCGAGCAGCGCGTAGGCGGTGCTGAGCCCGACGATCCCGGCCCCGACGACCGCGACCCGGGGCGGCCCGGCGGCGACGGAGGGGACCTGCTCGACCTGGACGGCGGAGGAAGAAGTCGACATGGCTCCCAGCCAACCAGCCACGCCCCCACCCGCCTGGGCGATCGGGTGCTCAGTCCTCGACGGGATCCTCGACGGGGTCGTCCGCCCGGCGCCGCTCGAGCAGCACCGTGTCGCGCCACCGCCCGTCGAGGCGGGCGATGCGGGAGCGCACCGCGAGCACCTGGTAGCCGGCGCTGCGGTGCAGCGCCAGGCTGGCCCGGTTCTCGGGGAAGACGACCGCCTGCAGCGTCCACAGCCCACCGGCGTCGGCCTCGGTCACCTGGCGGTGCAGCAGCGAGCGTCCCACCCCGCGCCCGCCCGCCTCGGCGGCGACGTAGACGGTGGTCTCGCCGACCCCGGCGTAGCAGGCGCGCGCCGAGACCGGCGAGATCCCGGTCCACCCGACGACCCGGCCCGGCTCGGCGTCCTCGCCCGCGAGCTCGGCGACCCAGCGGTGCCCCGGCAGCCAGCGCTCGCGCAGCGCGTCCAGCGCCGGGGACGTCGGTCTCGAAGGTGGCCTGGCGCCCGGCGATGCCCTCGGCGTAGATCTCCTGCACCCGGGGCAGGTCGGCCTCCGTCATCGCCCGGGTGCGCACGTCGCCGGGCAGGTCCTCGGGGCAGCAGGGGGCCGCGGTCAGGGTGCCCATCACCACGTCGGCCGCGTGCGGGAGCCCGGTGCAGCAGGCCGGGTTGACCGAGACCAGGCTGGCGGTGCCGACCTTGTCGACGACGACGAAGCCCAGCTCGGCCAGGCGCCGCACGTGGTGGGAGCAGGTGGCCTGGCTGATGCCCAGCGAGGTGGCCAGGTCGCCGACCCGTACCGCGCCCGAAGGGCTCGAGGCCACCGCGTGCAGCAGCCGCACCCGGGTCGGGTCGGCGAGGGTGGCGAACCACTCGGCGTACGTCGTCGCGGTGTCCAGGTCGAGGCCGGGCGTGGGGTCGGGGAGGACAGCGCTGCTCACGTGGACCAGCCTAGCCTCGATCGACATGGATCGATGGTTGCATCCATCGAGGCTGATCGATATCGTCTACATCGACCATTGTCGATGAACAGAGGACCCGATGCCGCAGACCTCCCTGACCCCCACCGCCGCCCACCCGCTCGTCGTCGTCGGCGCCGGGCCCGTCGGGCTGGCCGCCGCGGCGCACGCCCACGAGCGGGGGCTGCCCGTCGTGGTGCTCGAGGCCGGCCCGGTCGCCGGTGCGGCCGTGACCGAGTGGGGCCACGTGCGGCTCTTCTCGCCGTGGTCCGAGCTCGTCGACGCCGCCGCGGTCCGGCTGCTCGAGCCGACCGGGTGGACCCGACCCACCGACCCGACCCCGCCGACCGGCGCCGAGTGGGTCGAGCACTACCTGCGCCCGCTGGCCGAGGCCCTCGCCGAGGCCGGCGTCGAGGTCCGCACCGGGACCCGGGTCATCGGCGTGGCGCGGCAGGGACGTGACCTGCTGGTCGCCGTCGACCGCGAGCGGGTCCCGTTCACGGTGCACGTCGAGACCTCCCGCGGCCACGAGGTGCTGAGCGCGGCCGCGGTCGTCGACGCCTCCGGCACCTGGGGCCGGCCCGGCCCGCTGGGCACCGACGGCTACCCCGCCCCGGGCGAGCGCGAGCACGCCGAGCACCTGACGTACGCCGTCCCCGACGTCGACGACCCGGCGGTGCGCGCCCGGCTGGCCGGCCGGCACGTGGTGGTGGCCGGCGCCGGGGCGTCGGCGCAGAACGCGCTGGTCGCGCTGGGCCGGCTCGCCGCCGAGGAGTCGGGCACCCGGGTGACCTGGCTGCTGCGTCGCGGTGACGTCGGGCACGCCTTCGGCGGTGGCGACGCCGACGAGCTCGAGGCGCGCGGCGCCCTGGGCGAGCACGCTCGTGCGGTCGCCGAGTCGGGCGTGGTCCGCACCGTCACCGGTTTCCGGACCACCGGCGTGCGCCGCGACGAGACGACGGGACGCCTGGCGCTGACCTCGCTCGACGGTCGCGAGGTCGCCGACGTCGACGAGGTGGTGGCGGTGACCGGCTTCCGCCCCGACGTGTCGTGGCTCAGCGAGGTGCACCTCGACCTCGACCCGGAGCTGTCGGCGCCGCGGCTGCTGGCCCCCGAGATCCACCCCGAGCACCACTCCTGCGGCTCGGTCTCCCCGCACGGCGCCTCGGTGCTGCGCCAGCCCGAGCAGGGCCTCTACATCGTGGGGATGAAGTCCTACGGCCGAGCACCGTCGTTCCTGACGATGACCGGCTGCGAGCAGGTCCGCTCGGTCGTGGCCGAGATCGCCGGCGACCAGGAGGCCGCCGACCGGGTCGAGCTGGTGCTGCCCGAGACCGGCGTCTGCGGCGCCGCGCCGACGTACGACACCGAGGACCGGGCGCAGACGGCGGGCGACTGCTGCTCCTCGACCGGTCCGGCGCTGGTCGGCGCCCCCGCCGTCAGGTAGTGCTCAGCCCCGGCCCGCCACGAGGGCCTGGAGGTCGAGGTGCGGGTTCATCCGCTCGATCGCCTCGAGGCGCCAGCGGTCGGAGAAGAGCGCCAGCAGCACCCCGTCGGTGCGCTGCATGACCTCGACGCCGCGCAGCGCGGCGACCTCGTCGCGCTGCTCGGGGTCGACGCGACGCGCGATGGAGTAGTCGAGGTTCTCCAGGCGCACCGGGGCGCGGTACTCCGCCTCCATCCGGGCGGTGACCACCTCGAACTGCATCGGCCCGACGGCAGCCAGCACCGGGGCGTGCTCGCCGCGCAGCTCCGAGCGCAGCACCTGGATCACGCCCTCCTGGTCGAGCTGCTCGATGCCCTTGCGGAACTGCTTCCAGCGCCCGGTGTCGGTGACGCTGACGGTGGCGAAGTGCTCGGGGGCGAAGCTGGCGATCGGCGGGTAGCGCACCGGCGGCCCGGCGTGGATGGTGTCGCCGACGCGCAGCGCCGAGGCGTTGACCAGGCCGATGATGTCGCCGGGGCGGGCCCGCTCGACCGAGGTCCGCTCGCGGCCGAAGACGGCCTGGGCGTACTTCGTCGTGAACGGGCGCCCGGTCGTGGCGTGGGTGACGACCATGCCGCGCTCGAAGGTGCCCGAGCACACGCGGGCGTAGGCGAGCCGGTCGCGGTGGGCGGTGTCCATGCCCGACTGCACCTTGAAGACGAAGGCGCTGAAGTCGTCGTCGGGCTGGCGCTCGCTCTCGTCGACGGCCGTCGTCGGCCCGGGCGCCGGGGCCAGCTCGAGCAGCACCTCGAGCAGCTGGGCGACGCCGAAGTTCGACAGCGCCGAGGCGAAGAGCACCGGGGTGGTCCGGCCGGCCAGGAAGCTCTCCTGGTCGTGGTCGGCGCCGTCGGCGCTGAGCAGCTCGTGACCCTCCTGCGCCTCCTCCCAGCGCTCCGGCTCCGCGGCGGCGGCCGCCGCGGCGTCGAGGTGCTCCTCGGGCGCCCGGGTGCTCCCACCGGCGGTGCGGGTGTAGCGCACGAACCCGCCCGTACGTCGGTCGAGGACGCCGCGGAAGTCGCCGGCCACCCCGACCGGCCAGGTCAGCGGGGTGGGCCGCAGCCCGATCTGCTTCTCGATCGAGTCGAGCAGCTCGAGGGGATCGAGGCCGGGCCGGTCCCACTTGTTGATGACCGTGATCACCGGGATGCCCCGGTGGGCGCAGACCTGGAAGAGCTTGAGCGTCTGCGGCTCGAGGCCCTTGGCGGCGTCGACCAGCATCACCGCGGAGTCGACCGCCGAGAGCACCCGGTAGGTGTCCTCGGAGAAGTCCGCGTGGCCGGGGGTGTCGACCAGGTTGACCACGTGGTCGCCGTACGCGAACTGCAGCGCGGCGGAGGTGATCGAGATGCCACGGGCCTTCTCCATCTCCATCCAGTCGGAGACCGTGCCCTTGCGCCCGCCCTTGCCGTGCACCGCTCCGGCCTCGGCGATCACGGCCGCGTGCAGGGCCAGCGCCTCGGTCAGCGTCGACTTGCCGGCGTCGGGATGGCTGATGACGGCGAAGGTCCGGCGCGGTCGGAGGTCGGGTTCATCCACCCGCCTCGACTCTACGTGGCGGCCCGGGGCCACTACCCTGACGGGGCGGCCGGGTGAACCGGCCGCTCCCCTACGCACGTGAGGACACCGAGTGAGCCACCCCCACCCCGAGCTGCAGGCGCCCCCGAAGCTTCCCTCCGGTGCCCTGCGGATCGTGGCGCTCGGCGGCCTCGGCGAGATCGGCCGCAACATGGCGGTCTTCGAGCACGAGGGCAAGCTGCTGATCGTCGACTGCGGGGTGCTCTTCCCCGAGGAGCACCAGCCCGGCGTCGACGTGATCCTCCCCGACTTCACCTGGATCCGTGACCGCCTCGACAAGATCGTCGGCGTCGTGCTCACCCACGGCCACGAGGACCACATCGGCGGCGTGCCCTACCTGCTGCGCGAGCGCCCCGACATCCCGCTGATCGGCTCGCGGCTGACGCTGGCGCTGATCAAGGAGAAGCTCAAGGAGCACCGGATCCGTCCGGAGCTGCGCGAGGTCAAGGAGGGCGACCGGATCGACCTGGCCCCCTTCGACTGCGAGTTCGTGGCGGTCAACCACTCGATCCCCGACGGGCTCGCCGTGGCGATCCGCACCCGCGCCGGCATGGTCCTGCACACCGGCGACTTCAAGATGGACCAGTTCCCCCTCGACGGCCGGATCACCGACCTGCGCGGCTTCGCGCGGCTGGGCGAGGAGGGCGTCGACCTCTTCATGACCGACTCCACCAACGCCGAGGTGCCTGGCTTCACCACCTCCGAGCGCGACCTGACCCCGGCGATCGAGCACGTCTTCCGCACCGCGCCGCGACGCGTCATCGTCTCCAGCTTCGCCAGCCACGTGCACCGCATCCAGCAGGTCCTCGACACCGCGCACGAGCACGGCCGCAAGGTCGCGTTCGTGGGCCGCTCCATGGTCCGCAACATGGGCGTGGCCGGCGACCTGGGCTACCTCAAGGTGCCCGAGGGCCTGATCGTCCCGCTCGACCAGCTCGAGCGGCTGCCCGCCCACAAGGCCACCCTGATCTGCACCGGCTCGCAGGGCGAGCCGCTGGCCGCGCTCTCGCGGATGGCCTCGCGCGACCACAAGATCCGGGTCGGCAAGGGCGACACCATCCTGATGGCCAGCTCGGTGATCCCCGGCAACGAGAACGCCATCTCCAACGTGATCAACGGCCTGACCCGCTGGGGCGCCAACGTGGTGCACAAGGGCAACGCCAAGGTGCACGTCTCGGGCCACGCCAGCGCCGGCGAGCTCGTCTACTGCTACAACATCATCAAGCCGCGCAACGTGATGCCCGTGCACGGCGAGTACCGCCACCTGCGCGCCAACGCCGACCTGGCGATCGCCACCGGCATGAAGCCGGACAACGTCGTGCTGGCCGAGGACGGCGTGGTCGTCGACCTGGTCAAGGGCCGCGCCAAGGTGACCGGCAAGGTCCCCGCGGGCCTCGTCTTCGTCGACGCCCAGCAGGTCGGCGGCGTCACCGAGGCCACGCTGAAGGACCGGCGCACCCTGGCCGAGGAGGGCGTGGTGACGGTGCTCGCGATCGTCGACGCCGACACCGGCAAGCTCGCCGACCGGCCCGACTTCCTGGTGCGCGGCTTCGTGCACGAGCCGAAGGCCTTCGACCCTGCGGTGCAGGTCATCGAGAAGACCCTGGCCCGCGCCGCCGGCGAGGGCATCGGCGACGCCCACCAGCTGGAGCAGATGATCAGCCGCGACGTCAGCCGGTGGGCGCACAAGACCTTCCGCCGCAGCCCGCTGATCATCCCGGTGGTCGTCGACGCCTGAGCCCGGCGGGCCTGTCGGCGGCCGTCGCCGTCCGGCAGGCGAGTCCGGCTCAGTCCCGCGGCGCGTGCGCGCCGACGTCCCACCCGGCACCGCTGAGGTGCTCGCGGGCCCAGGCGAAAGGCGAGCGCTCGAGCTCGGTGGCCATCGGTCTCCTTCACTCGGAGGTCGGCCGGCGGAACGCGACGTCGTCGGCGGAGTCTTCGACGTCCGAGTCGGTCCGGCGCTCGTGCTTGGGCTTGAGGCAGTAGAGACCGGCGGCGATGACGGCCGCGGGCACGATGCCCGACGTGAACAGGGCCGCGACGTTGTCGGGCAGCTGGCCGGCCACCTCGGGTCTCAGGGCGAAGCCCTGCCCCACCACCACGGAGACCGCGATGATGATCAGGTCGTTCTGGGTCAGCGGGTTCGTGGTGATGAGGCTGATCCCGGCGGAGATGATCATCCCGAACATCACCACCGCTGCTCCGCCGATGACGGGGGCCGGGACAACGGCGATGACGACCGCGATCTTGGGGACGAACCCCGACAGGATCAGGAAGCACGCACCGATCGTCACCACGAAGCGGCTCATCACGCCAGTGAAGGCGACGAGGCCGACGTTCTGGGAGAACGAGGTGTTCGGCAGCGCGCTGAACAGGGCGGCCAGCGCTCAGCCGCCGGCGGCCGCCCGCTCGAGCTCGGCGACGTCGAGCCTGCCCATCGCCATCATCGACTCCATGGCGCGGCGGGCACGGTCGGGGTCGGGATCGTCCAGCAGCTCGTTGAGCCGCCGCGGGACCACCTGCCACGACAGGCCGAAGCGGTCCTTGATCCAGCCGCACGGCCCCGGCTCACCGCCGTCGGCGCCCAGGGCCTCCCAGAGCCGGTCGACCTCGGCCTGGTCGTCGCACTCGAAGACCAGCGACACGGCCTCGCTGAAGCGGAACTCGGGCCCGCCGTTGAGGGCCTGGAGGCGTTGGCCGGCGAGGGTGAAGTCGACCACCAGCACCTGCCCGGCCGGGCCCGCGGGCGTGTCGGCGGGCGAGCGCCACACCTTGTCGACCCGGCTGTCGGGGAAGATCCCCACGTAGTGCTCGGCCGCCTGCTCGGCCACCCCGTCGAACCACAGGCAGGGGTACATCCGTGCGTCCATCACGATCCTCCTCGGGACTCCTCCAGCGACCGGGGCGGTCGCCGTTCGTCGTCCAGAGGTGGACCGGAGCGGCGCGGGAGACTCATCGCCCGCGCCGCGGGCGGCTCAGATCTGCGACTGCACCCCGGCCAGCAGCTGGCGCGCCATCACGATCCGCTGCACCTGGTTGGTGCCCTCGTAGATCTGGGTGATCTTGGCGTCGCGCATCATCCGCTCGACCGGGTAGTCCCGGGTGAAGCCGTAGCCACCGAGCACCTGCACGGCGTTGACGGTGACCTCCATGGCCACGTCGGAGGCGAAGCACTTGGCCGCGGCGCCGAAGAAGGTCAGGTCGGCGTCGCCGCGCTCGGAGCGGCCGGCGGCGGCGTAGGTCATCTGGCGCGCGGCCTCCACCTTCATGCCCATGTCGGCGAGCATGAACTGCAGGCCCTGGAAGTCCGCGATGCTCTTCCCGAACTGCTCGCGCTCCTTGGCGTACTCCAGCGCGTAGTCGAGCGCGCCCTGGGCGACGCCGACCGCCTGGGCGGCGATGGTGACGCGGGTGTGGTCGAGGGTCTTCATCGCGGTCTCGAAGCCGGTGCCCTCGGCGCCGATCATCCGGTCGGCGGGGATGCGCACGTTGTCGAGGTAGACCTCGCGGGTCGGCGAGCCCTTGATGCCGAGCTTCTTCTCCGGGCGCACCGAAGGAGACGCCCTCGTCGGACTTCTCGACCACGAAGGCCGAGATGCCCTTCGAGCGCTTCTCGGGGTCGGTGACGGCGATGACGGTGTAGAACTCCGACTCGCCCGCGTTGGTGATCCACCGCTTGGTGCCGTTGAGCACCCAGTGGTCGCCGTCGCGCACCGCGCGGGTCTTCATCGACAGCGCGTCCGAGCCGGCCTCCGGCTCGGAGAGGCAGTAGGAGAAGCCGCCCTCGCCGCGCGCCAGCGCGCCCGAGGTACTTCTCCTTCAGCTCCTGGGAGCCGGCGATCTGCACCGGCAGCGAGCCGAGCTTGTTGACCGCGGGGATCAGCGACGACGACACGCAGGCGCGCGCCACCTCCTCGATGACCAGCACGGTGGCCAGCGCGTCGGCGCCGGCGCCGCCGAACTCCTCCGGCACGTGCGGGGCGTGGAAGTCGGCGGCCTGCAGTGCCGCCGACGGCCTCGTGCGGGTAGCGCGCCTCCTCGTCGACGGCGGCGGCGTACGGCGCCACCTTGGCCTCGACCAGGTCACGCACGGCGCCACGGATCGCGCGGTGCTCCTCGGAGAGGGCGTACAGGTCGGTCGTCTCGCTCACGGGTGCACTCACTTCTCGTCGTAGGTGTAGAAGCCGCGGCCGGACTTGCGGCCCAGCAGGCCGGCGTCGACCATCCGCGCCAGCAGCGGCGGCGGGGCGTAGAGGGGCTCCTTGAACTCCTCGTACAGCGACTCGGCCACGGCCTTGGTCGTGTCGAGGCCGATCAGGTCGGCCAGCGCCAGCGGGCCCTGGGGGTGGGCGGCGCCGAGCACCAGGCCCTGGTCGATGTCCTCGGCGGAGGCGAAGCCCGACTCCATCATCCGGATGCCGGAGAGGATGAAGGGCACCAGCAGCGCGTTGACGACGAAGCCGGCGCGGTCCTGGCAGAGGATCGAGCGCTTGCCGAGCAGGTCCTCCACGAAGGTCCGCGCGGTGGCGGTGGCCTCCTCGGAGGTCAGCAGGCTCGGCACCAGCTCGACGAGCTTGAGCACCGGCACCGGGTTGAAGAAGTGGATGCCCAGCACCTGCTGGGGCCGCGAGGTCACGACACCGAGCTTCATGATCGGGATCGACGAGGTGTTGCTCGCCAGGATCGCCTCGGGGGCGGTGACGATCTCGTCGAGACGCTTGAAGAGCTCGACCTTGACCGCCTCGTCCTCGACGATCGCCTCGACCACCAGCCCGCGGTCGGCCAACGCGTCGAGCTCGGTCTCGACCCGGATGCGCTGCAGGACCTCGTCGGCGGAGTCGATCTTGCCCCGCGACTCCGCCCGCCGCAGCGAGGCTTCCAGCCGGGCCCGTCCGGCTTCCGCGGCCGCCTGGCTCGACTCGACCACCACGACGTCGAGGCCCGCCCTCGCGGAGACCTCCGCGATGCCGGCCCCCATCAGGCCGCAGCCGACCACGCCGACGTTCTCGACACTCGTCACGCGCACTCCATCCCTCGTTTCGGTACTCAGTACCGTACTCTCGGCATCGAGTCTCACCAATCCTGGGAGGGTCCGGTGCCCACTTCGAGCAGGCCCGGCGCGGGCGAGGTCCGCGACCGGCTGCGAGCCGCCGCCTTCGCCCTCTTCGAGGAGCGCGGGTACGACGCCACGACGGTCGGCGACATCGCCGAGGCCGCCGGGGTCGGGCGCACCACCTTCTTCCGGGCGTTCGGCTCGAAGGAGGACGTGATCTTCCCCGAGCACGCGGCCCTCCTCGAGCGGGTGCGCGGCCGCCTGGAGACCGCGACCGCACCGGGCGCGGCCACCCTGATCGGGATCGCCGAGGCGACCCGGCTGGTGCTCGAGCACTACCTGCACGAGGGCGACCTGGCCCGGGCCCGCTACCGGCTGACCCGCACCGTGACCACGCTGCGCGACCGCGAGCTGGCCAGCACCCTGCAGTACCACCGGGTCTACCGCGACGCGCTGCGTGCCTGGACCGGCGAGGAGGCCGGGCGCGACCTGCGGGCCGAGCTGCTCGCCGCGGCCGTGGTGACCGCCCACAACCACGTGCTGCGCCGGTGGTTGCGGGGCGTCGTGGACGACGCCGGGGCCGTCGCGGAGCTGGCGCTGGCCCTCGAGGAGGCGCTGGGCGGCGGCCCGAGCAGGGCGCTCCCCCGGCCCCCGGACGAGGGCACCTCCATCGTGGTGCTGCGCACGCCGTACGACGTCGACGCGGTGCTGCCGGCCCTGCGCCGCGCCCTCGGCGACGACCCGCCACGCTGAGGGCGGGGGCGATTCCCGCACGGCGCGCCGCTCACGGTGGGACCATCGGTGCACCATGAGCACCGAGGACCAGCAGCCGGGCGACGACCTCGTCGACCGGTGGCTCGCGCACCGCGCCCGCACCGCCGAGGATCCCGCGGCCCGGCCGCGCACCTACGGCATCGCGCGCACCCAGCCGGCCGATCGCGCGGCAGCCCCGGAGCCGGCGGCGCCACCTGCCGTGGTCGCCGCTGAGCAGGAGGTCGAGGTCGCCGACCAGGCCGAGCAGCCCCCGGAGCCGACCCCGGAGCCGACCCCGGTCGCCGCCGCGGCCGCCTCCGAGATCGGCATCGACCTCGAGGGCTTCGAGCCTGTGCTGACCGCCTCGGCCCGGCGTGCGCTCGAGCAGACCGAGCAGCGCCGCGCCCGGGCGCGGCGCGCCCGGCGCCGCGACGACGAGCCCGTCTCCGAACCGGTCGCGGGACCAGAGCCCGACGTGGCCGACCCGGGCCCCGATGCGGCGGAGGAGCCCGCTCCGGCTCCGCCCGACCACGTGGGCGTCGGTCGCGACGTGCTCGCGCTGCTCGGCGCTGCCACGCCGGCGCCGGCAGCGGGCCCGACGCCGATGCCCGAACCCGAGGACGAACCGGAGGACGAGGCTGCGCCGGTCGCCGAGCCCGTCTCCCGCCCGGAGACCGGCCCGGCGCGCACGCCGCGCCTGGGCGCCGTGGCCTCGTCGCTGCGGGCGGGGGTGCAGCGCGCCGTGTCCGGCGACCCCGAGCCGCCCGCCCGCCCCACGCCCGCACCGGCCGCAACGGCCGCAACGGCTCCCACCCCGGCACCCGTCAGGGCCTCGGCGCCAGCCACCCCGCCGACGGCCGCCCTGCCGACCGAGCTGCACTCGCCCGGCGGCGTCCGCGCCGCGACCGGCATGCTGCTGCTGCTCGCGCTGGCCGCGACCGGCGTGGCCGGCTACGTCGCCCGACAGGACCCGACCGAGACGGCCCTCGGCGTGACGGGCGTGCTGGCGCTGCTCACCGCCGTCATCTGGGCGGTGCGCGCGGGCGCCAGCCCGACCCGGATGTCGCTGCAGCAGGGACGCCTCGAGATCCGCAGCGCCGCGGGACGCCACCTCTTCGACCTCGCCAACCCGCACACCTCGATCGAGGTCCGCGGCCGACCCGGCTCGCGCGGCTGGAAGGTGCTCTTCCACCGTCGCGCCATGGCGCCCTTCGTCGTCGACTCCTCGATGGTCGACCCGACTGCGTTCACCGAGATCCTCCTGCACCACCGCCCCGACCTGGGCGCCCCGACCGAGGCCCTGGAGCAGCGTCGCTGAGCCGTCGGGTCGCGGGCGACGCCCACAGAAATGGAACCTGTTCTAGTCTGGCTGCGTGGCCGGATACCAGCAGGACGACATCTCAGCCGACGAGCTGGCCCGCCAGCGGGCGCTCTACGGGCCGTTCACCGACGCACTGCGCGCGCTGGTCGACGCGGGCATCCGCACCGAGGTCGACGACGACGAGGTCCGCGCCGTCCAGACCGAGGTCGAGGCGCTCACCGAGCGGCTTCGCCGCCGCCAGCTCGACGGCGCGTACGGCGTACGGTTCGGCGAGGACGGACAGGGCCGGGCCTGGGGCAACGCGGTCGTGGGGCTGCGCAACGCCGTCGCCCCGCCGCTGGTGGTCGAGCAGGAGGACGACAGCGGACGGGTGTGGGCCGACTTCCACCTCGGCGCGGCCTACGAGGGCCCACCGACGATGGTGCACGGCGGCGTGTCCGCGCTGGTCCTCGACCAGATGCTCGGCCAGGCCGCGGGAGCAGGCAGGCGGCCGGGGATGACCGGGACGCTGACGCTGGTCTACCGGCAGGGCACCCCGCTCGGGCCGCTGCGGGCCGAAGCCTGGATCGAGCGCACCGAGGGCATCAAGACCTGGGCGCGCGGCCACATCCTGGGCCCCGACGGCGTCACCGTCGAGGCCGAGGGCGTCTTCATCCTCCCCCGCTGGGCCCGCAGGGCGATCGCAGAGAGGGAGTCCGCCGACCAGGCCCCGCGCTTCTTCGAGTGACCGCCGAGCGACCCGCCGCTGGTCGAGCAGCGAGCGTCAGCGCCGTTGGTCGAGCAGCGAGGGCCGAAGGCTCGAGCGACGTCGAGACCCCGCAACCACCCGGCGTACGGCGAGCACGCACCTCACCGGGTCTCGACAACCGCTCCTCGCTGGCGCTCGTCACTGCTCGACCAACGACAGGGCCACCGTTGGTCGAGCAGCGAGGGCCGAAGGCTCGAGCGACGTCGAGACCCCGCAACCACCCGGCGTACGGCGAGCACGCACCTCACCGGGTCTCGACAACCGCTCCTCGCTGGCGCTCGTCACTGCTCGACCAACGAGGCAGGTCAGACCCGGTCGCCGACCTTCGTCCCGCGCTCACCGGCGTCGGTCAGGCGGGCCTCCTCGGCGGCCTGGGCCTCGAGCTCCTCGCGGCGCTCGGAGTCGGCGGCGCGGCGCAGGTCGTCGTACTCGCCCGGCTCGGAGACCAGGTCGGTGGCACCGCGTTGGAGCCGCCCCAGGGCGTTGCGCCCGAAGATCTGCTGCTCGGTGGCGGTCCGCTCGGAGCGGCCGCGGCCCAGGAAGGAGACGAACCAGTGCAGCACCGCGGTGACCCGGTTCTTGAAGCCGGTGATGTAGAAGAGGTGCACCGCCAGCCACATCAGCCAGGCGATGAAGCCGGTCAGGCGCAGCTTGCCGACCATCGCGACCGCGCGGAACCGGCTGATGGTGGCCATCGAGCCCTTGTCGAAGTACTTGAACGGCTTCTGCGCGGGCTTGTCCTTGAGCCGGCCGTCGATCTCCTTGGCTGCGTACTTCGCGCCCTGGATGGCGACCTGGGCCACGCCCGGGAGGTTGTCGAGGGAGATCATGTCGCCGACGACGAAGACCTCCGGGTGCCCGGGCAGGGTCAGGTCGGGGTTGACGCTGATGCGACCGGCCCGGTCGAGCGGGGCCCCGGTCTGCTCGGAGAGGGTGCGCCCCAACGGGCTGCCCTGCACGCCGGCGGCCCAGATCTTGGTGATCGCCTCGACCCGCTCGGTGCGGCCGTCCTTGTAGGACATCTCCAGGCCGCGCTCGTCGACGTCGGTCACCATCGCCCCGAGCATCACCTCGACCCCGAGGTCCTCGAGCTCCTTCTTGGTCTTCTCGCCGAGCTTGGCGCCGAAGGGCGGCAGCACCTGCGGGGCGGCGTCGACGAGCAGCACCCGGGCGCTGCGGGTGTTGATGAAGCGGAAGTCGCGCTTCAGCGTGCGGTGCGCGAGCTCGGCGATCTGGCCGGCCATCTCGACGCCGGTCGGCCCCGCGCCGACGACCACGAAGGTCAGCAGGTGGTCGACCTCCTCGCCGCGACGCGCGGCCAGCTCGGCCATCTCGAAGGCGCCGAAGATGCGTCCGCGCAGCTCGAGGGCGTCGTCGATGCTCTTCATGCCGGGAGCGAACTCGGCGAAGTGGTCGTTGCCGAAGTAGGACTGCCCCGCGCCGGCGGCCACGATCAGCGAGTCGTACTCCGAGACGGTCTCGCGGCCCAGCACGTGGGAGGTGACGCGGCGCTGCTCCAGGTCGATGTCGGTGACCTCGCCGAGCAGCACGGTGGCGTTGTCCTGCCCGCTGAGCACCTCACGGGTCGGCGGGGCGATCTCGCCCTCGGAGAGGATGCCGGTGGCCACCTGGTAGAGCAGCGGCTGGAAGAGGTGGTGGGTCGTCTTGGCGACCATCGTGACCTCGACGTCGGAGCGACGCAGCTGCTTGGTGCCGAAGAGGCCACCGAAGCCGGAGCCGATCACCACCACCCGGTGGCGTCGTCCCGCCTCGGGCGATGCGTCCTGGGTCGCGGTCATGGGTGCTCACCTCTCGTGTCCGGGGGCGCTGCCCCGGTTCGTCGTCGTACGTCGTGGGTCGTCGTGCGGGCCCGGGTCGTGCGGACGTCCGTCCCATCATCACCGATGCCCAGACCACCATCGTCTCAACCAGCCCCGCCCCCTCCACCATCCGTATGGTCGGTCACATCCCGGACACCTAGGTGAAAATGCTCGTACCCGCCCGTTTGTCCCGGAGCCGGGGTGGGTAAGCAGCCAGCAGAGCGGTCGCGACCGCCCGTCCTGATGTCCACCGTGGGAGTCCGCCCGTGCCGCTGAACCGGCCCGCCCTCTTGCTGGGCGCGGGACCCCGCAGCGTCCAGGACGCGAGGCGCTGGGTCGTGGACACCTGCCGTGCCATCGACCGTCCTGAGCTGGCCGAGTGCGCCGAGCTGGGCGTCTCCGAGCTGGTCACCAACGCGCTGCTGCACGGGGAGGCACCGATCCGGGTCCGGGTGCGCGGCACCCGCCAGCACCCCCGGGTGGAGGTCCGCGACACCTCCCGGGAGCGCCCGGTGCTGCCCGCACCGCCCGAGGACGGCGACGAGGACGACCTGCTGCTCACCTTCGGTCGGGGGTTGAGCATCGTGGCGCGCTCCTCCGACGCCTGGGGCGCCGAGATGGAGTCCGACGGCAAGGTGGTGTGGTTCGCTCCCGCGACCAGCTTCGCCGACGACGAGGGCGTGCAGGGTGTCATCACCGGCCTCGACGAGGTGCCCACCGCGCCCCCTGCCGACCCGGTCACCGTGCGCGTCGGCGACGTCCCCGTCGAGCTGCACCAGGCCTTCCAGCGCCACTTCAGCGAGCTGCGCCGTGAGGTGCGACTGCTGGCGCTGGCCCACCAGTCCGACTACCCGATCGCCAAGGAGCTCTCCGACCTCTTCGCCGAGGTCGAGCGCGAGCTGCGCCACGGCCTCGGCGCCGATGCGGTCGCCCTCGCCGAGCTGCACGGCGAGGCGACGGCCGACATCGAGGTGGTGGTCGCGCGCTCGAGCGCCGAGACCACCGAGCACTTCATCGAGCTGCTCGACACCGCCGACGCGTTCTGCCGCCAGCAGCGGCTGCTCTCGCTGGCCCGCTCCGAGGAGGGACGACGCTTCCAGCAGTGGTACCTCGGCGAGTTCGTGCGCCAGGCCCGCGGCGAGCAGCCGGCGCCGTGGCCCCGCGAGCCGCGGCACTCCGGCGTCTGAGGCCCGCACCGCGCCGTTGCCGGCAGCCCGTCCGGACTAGGGTCGGCCCGTGAGCCCGCACCCCCCGATCGGCGCGAGCGCCGAGCCGGCTGCGCTCGCCGCGATCGCGGCCGGCGGTGCGGCAGGGGCGCTGCTGCGCTGGTCGGTCGGCGAGGTCGTCGCGACCGGCGACGCGCTCGTCGTGGCGACCGCGCTCGTCAACGTGGTGGGCTCCTTCGCGCTCGCCGCCCTGCCCGCCCTGCGCGTCGTACGCCGCACTCCACTGCTGCAGCTGGGCCTCGGGCCGGGCCTGCTGGGCGGCTTCACCACGCTCTCCGCGGCCTCGGAGCAGACCCGCTCGCTCCTCGAGGCGGGGCGGGTGCCGGCTGCTGCCGCGCTCGTGGTGCTCACGCTGGGCGCCTCGCTCGTGGCGGTCGCCCTGGCGCGGCGCCGGTGGCCGCGCGAGCTGAGCCGGACGCGGGAGGCGGGCCCGTGACGCCGCTGCTGGTGGCCATCGGCGGGGCGGGCGGCGCGGTGCTGCGCTGGTGGCTGGGCGCCCTCCTCGACTCCGCCGCGTTCCCGCGGGGCACCCTGCTGGCCAACCTGGTCGGCTCGCTGCTGCTGGGACTGCTGGTCGGCCTGGCGGTGGGTGGGCACAGCCTGGCACTGCTCGGCACGGGCTTCTGCGGCGCGCTGACCACCTACTCCTCGTTCGCGGTGCAGGCCCACGACCTGGGCCGGCGGGCGGCGACGTACGCGTTGTTGACGCTGGCGGGCTCGCTGCTGCTCTGCGCCCTGGGCTTCGTCGCGGGGGCCCGGCTGTGAGGGGTCGCTCCTCGGCTCAGGCGTAGCCGAGGTCGTGCAGCCGGGCGTCGTCGATGCCGAAGTGGTGGGCGACCTCGTGGACGACGGTGACCCGCACCTCGTGGGCCAGCTGCTCGGCGGTGTCGCAGAAGTCGAGCAGCGGGCCGCGGAACAGGAAGATGCGGTCGGGCAGCGCCGCGGGCGACCAGGAGTCGCGCTGGGTCATCGCCAGCCCGTCGTAGAGGCCGAGCAGGTCGTCGGGCTCCTCGGGCGGTGGCTCCTCCTCGACGAGCACCACGACGTTGCGCACCAGCGAGGCCAGCTCCTCGGGGATCTCGTCGAGCGCGGCCTCGACCAGCGCGTCGAAGCGCGCCGGGTCGGTGACCAGGGGGTCGAGCGGGTCGAGTGGCACTGCTCCATCGTGCCCGAGAAGCACGAGAGCTCCGAACCGTGACGGTCCGGAGCTCTCGTGCTTCGTGCTGGCGACCCCGACGGGACTCGAACCCGCGGCCTCCGCCGTGACAGGGCGGCGCGCTAACCAACTGCGCTACGGGGCCATCGCTCGTGCCGGTCAACCTCACCGGCGAAGCGTCGGAACTCTAACCCACGACCGCGACCACACCCAATTCGAGGGCGGTGCAGCCGCGTGACGTGGCTCGAGCAGCACCCCCAACGGGATTCGAACCCGTGCTACCGCCGTGAAAGGGCGGGGTCCTGGGCCGCTAGACGATGGGGGCAGGACGCGGCTGAGCATAACGTGAGCACCCGGCGCCCGCGTGCGTCGGCTCGCGACCGACCCGGCCGGCTGGCAGGCTGGGCCCGCCCCCGCACGGTGGGCGCGCACCGAGGAGGAAGGGACGGGTCCGCGATGGCGAAGCCGACCCTCCAGTCGATCGCCGACGAGGTCGGGGTCAGCCGGATGACGGTGTCGAACGCCTTCTCCCGCCCCGAGAAGCTCAGCGCCGACCTGCGCACCCGCATCCTGGCCACCGCGGAGCAGCGGGGGTACGCCGGGCCGGACCCGGCCGCGCGCGCCCTGGCCCGCGGACGCACCGGCACGGTGGGGCTGCTCGTCACCGGACGACTGGGCGACAACGTGCGCGACGCGGTCGGCACCGAGTTCCTCGTCGCGGTCGCCGACGCCCTCTCCGACCAGGGGCTCGCACTGACCCTGATCGTCGCCGGGGTGGGCAGCGACGTGGTGCCGGCCCGCGACGTGCCGATGGACGGTGCGCTCGTGCACGTCAGCGAGCCCGGGTCCCCCGAGGTGGAGTGGCTGCGCCGGCGCGAGCTGCCGCTGCTCACCGTCGACCAGGACCCCCTGCCGGGGGTGCCGAGCATCAACGTCGACGACCTGGCCGGCGCCCGGGCCGCCGCACGGCACCTGCTCGACCTGGGCCACCGACGCGTCGCCACGCTCAACCTGGACCCACCCAGCCCGCCCTCGCTGGAGCGTGCTCGCGGCTGGACCGAGGTCCTGGAGCCGGCCGGCATCACGCCGGTCGAGGCCGTGGCGCCGTTCCGACCCCCAGAGGCGGCGTACGCGGCTGCGACGCGACTGCTCCAGCGCCCCGACCGGCCCACCGCAGTGCTGTGCTTCTCCGACGCGTTCGCCGCCCAGGCCCTGCGCGCCGCGGAGGCGCTGGGCCTCCGGGTGCCGGAGGACCTGTCGGTCGTCGGCTTCGACGACGGCCCACTGGCGACCTCCCTGACCCCGACACTGACCACGGTGGCCCAGGACGTCACCGAGAAGGGCCGGCTCGCGGTGGCCGGTCTCCTGGAGGTGATGGCGGCCGCCCGTGCCGCCGACCAGGCCCCCCGCGCGCCGCACCCCGCCACCACCGGGCGGACCGTGATGGCGACCTCGCTCGTCGTGCGCGACAGCACCGCCCGTCCACCGGCCGATTCGTGACGTCCCGCGGCCCTGCGGTAAGGTGACCGCGCTCGGGCAGGTAGCTCAGTTGGTACGAGCGTCCGCCTGAAAAGTGGAAGGTCGGCGGTTCGACCCCGCCCCTGCCCACGAGCACCGCAGGGCTCTGACCTGCAACGAGAGCCCCCGCCGCCCAGCGACGGGGGCTCTCGGCGTCTCACGCGACCATCACCGCGCAGGTGGGCTTGTGGCCACCCTCACGCAGTGGGAGGGTGGCAGGGACCCCCGCTGGAGACCACGGCGGGGCAGGCAGCTCCCACCGTTGGGTTGGCGCACATGCGCACGATCACCTCCCTCACCACCATGACCCGGGACCGGCGTCGCAGGGCGACGGCGGGCCTGCTCGCCGAGGCGTACGGCCAGCCGCCCGGTCCCGACCGCGACGCGCTGCTCGACCAGGTGGTGCTGCTCAACCGCAGCGTGGCCACCGCGGTGGCCAGCCGCTACCGCGACCGCGGTGTCGCCTGGGACGACCTGGAGCAGACGGCGTTCGAGGGCCTCGTCCGAGCCGTGCGCCGCTTCGACCCGGGGGCCGGCGAGGACCTGCTGGGCTTCGCGGTGCCCACGATCCGCGGCGAGGTGCTCCGCTACTTCCGCGACCACGCCTGGATGGTGCGCCCGCCGCGACGCGTGCAGGACGCGCGCCGGCTGGTGGCCCGGTCGCGCGACCGGCTGCGGGTGCAGCTGGGGCGCGAGCCCACCCGCCTGGAGGTGCTGGCCGACACCGGCCTGGACGGCGCGGACTACGACGACGCCCAGCGAGCGGACGGGTGCTTCACCGCCACGTCCCTCGACCAGCCGCTCGACAGGCAGACATCCACCACGCTCGGTGACATGATGGTGGAGGAGAGCGACGAGGAGGAGGCCAGCGAGATGCGCCTGCTCCTGGAGCCTGCGGTGCGTCGTCTCGACGAGCGGGAGCGCTACATCCTGCACCTGCGCTTCCACGAGGACCGCACCCAGAGCGAGATCGGCCGCGAGCTGGGGATCACCCAGATGCACGTGTCGCGGCTGCTGGCCCGCATCCTCGCGAAGCTCAGAAGGGACATCGCTGCATGACCTCCGAGGGCACCGTCGGCCCGGGCTCCCGGGACACGGCGTACGCCGCGTTCTTCGCCCGGATCAGCAAGGGACTGCTCGGAGACCCTTCCACGCCGGTGACCTTCCAGCGCGTGGTCGACCGGGCGCTCGAGGTCGTGCCGGGCTGCGAGGCGGCCGGCATCACCCTGCGCAGCCCTGGGCGCGGCTCCGAGAGCACAGCGGCCGCCACCTCGGAGCAGGCGCTGCAGGCCGACCGGTCGCAGTACGAGCTCGACGAGGGACCGTGCCTGGACTCGGCGCGCGGCGGCGGCACCCTGGTCAGCGACGACCTGCGCCACGAGCCCCGGTGGCCCCGGTGGGCCCAGGAGGCCGCCGGGATGGGCGTGCGGTCGGTGCTGAGCATCCGCCTGCACACCGAGGTCGAGAACATCGGGGCGCTGAACTGCTACGCGCACTCGACGCGAGCCTTCGGACCCGAGTCCGTGGAGCTGGCCGAGATCTACGCGATCCACGCCACCAGCGTGCTCAGCCAGGCCCGGCTCGTCACCGGGTTGCGCACGGCCCTGGAGTCGCGCCACGACATCGGGGTGGCACAGGGCGTGCTGGCCGTCACCTACGACATCAGCTACGAGCAGGCCTTCGAGCTGCTGCGTCGTTGCTCGAGCGAGACCAACACCAAGCTGCGCGACGTGGCCCGCCAGGTGCTCAAGGAGCGGGGTCTGCCCGCCGCGCTGATGTCATGAGGCCCGTGCCGGCCGACGAGGCGACCAGTCCGTGCTCGAGGGCCCAGGCGACCGCCTGGGTGCGCCGGGTGACTCCGATCTTGCGGTAGGCCGAGCGGATGAACGTCTTGACGGTGTTGAGCGTCACGTAGCAGTGCCTCGCGATCTCCTCGTTGCTCAGGCCCAGGGCGATCAGCTCCACCGTCTCGCGCTCGCGACCGCTCAGCTCGACCGGCACGACGCACGGGTCGACGGAGCGCACTGGGTCCGAGGCGCCCTCCGCACGGGCCTCACCGCTGCCGGGGGCGACGTCCAGGGACCGGGTGGGCGGCGTGTCCGGGAGCCCGGCCACCCGGTGCGCCAGGCGGCTCAGCTCGGCGTGCAGCTCCCGCGCACCGAGCGCCCGGGACACCCCCGCCCCGGGGCCGGGCACGCGAGGACGACGGTCCTGCTCGTGCGGCCACGCGTAGGAGACGGGCAACCACCCACGCTCCACGACCTGCCGCAGCAGCTCCCGGTCGTCACTGTCCAGCGGCGCCGCCGGCTCGAAGACCACCGGCCTGGGTGCCTGCCACGACAGCGTCCGGTCGAGCACGTCCACCCGGACCGTCGGCACGAACGGCTCGAGCAGGGCCCGCAGTCCGTGCGTGAGCAGGTCGGACTGGGCGACCACGGCGATCCGGACACTGCCGTGGGCGGGACGCTGTACCGGGGCCGGCGTGGCGGTCGTCATCGGCTACCTCCCGTGGGTCAGACGCCCCCGTACCCCCCGGCACCTCCCGCCATGCCTGGGCGCCCGGGCGGAGAGCCGGGCCCCCGGACCCGAGCGGGTGGTGAGAGGGGTGCTCGACCACGCCTACCGTCGTGGTCATGACCGGCGCCACGCAGCAGTCCCCCGCACCGACGACCACCCACCGACCCGGCGCCCGGCCGCTGGCCTGGGCGGTGCTGGCCGCAGCGGTCCTCGAGGTCGTCGCGCCCGTGATCACCCTCAACGGCCCCGGTTCCTCGCCCGACGCCGGCTCCGGCCCGGAGCTGCTGATCACCCCCGCCGGCTGGGCGTTCTCGATCTGGGGCGTCATCTACGCGCTGGCCATCGCCCAGGCGGTCGGCGTGCTGGCCGCGGGGGTCGAGCACACCGGCCGCCGGCTGCAGGTCGCCCAGCTCGCGCTGTACGTCGGCGGCGCGGTGTGGATCGCGGTGGCCGGCGTCGACAGCGTGCTGGCCACCGCCGCGGTGCTGGTGGTGATGGCGGTGGCCGCGACGGTCGCGGTGCTGAGCGCGGCCGCGCTGCGCGGCGGCCCCGACTGGTTGCGGCTGCTGACCCGCGCCGCCGTGGGCCTGTACGCCGGCTGGGTGACCGCGGCGGTCTTCCTCAACGTCTCGACCGCGCTCGCCGAGGTCGGCCCGCTGTCGGCGCGCGACGCCGGGTGGCAGGTCGTCGCGCTGGCCCTGGCGGCGCTGACACTCCTGGCGATCACCGTGCGCACCGGTGGGATCCTCACCTACGCGCTGGCCGGCGCCTGGGCGATGCTCGGCATCGCCGTGACCGCGGCCGACGACGGCACCACCGCGGTCCTCGTCGCCGCGGTGGTGTCGGGCCTGCTGCTGCTCGCGACCCTCGTGGCCGTGCGCGCCACCGGTCGCGACCGGACCGCCTGAGGAGCCGGCACCGCCGCCCACCCTCCCGGTGCACCGCGCGGCTGCGACAGTGGAGGCATGGACGTCGCCCTCACCCTGGTCGCCGGCAGCCTGCTGATCGCGGTCATCATCGCGGCCAACGGCTACTTCGTGGCCCAGGAGTTCGCCTACATGGCCGTCGACCGGTCGCGCCTGAAGGCGATGGCCGGGCGGGGCGACAAGGCGGCCAAGCGGACCCTGCGGATCACCGACCGCACCTCCTTCATGCTCTCGGGCGCCCAGCTCGGCATCACCGTGACCGGGCTGCTGGTCGGCTACGTGGCCGAGCCGGTGCTGGGCACCGCGATCGGCGAGGTCCTGGGCGGGGTGGGGGTGCCCACCGCCACCGGCGTCCTGGCCGGCACGGTGCTGGTGCTGGTCGGCTCGACCTTCGTCCAGATGCTCTTCGGCGAGCTGTTCCCCAAGAACCTCGCCATCGCCCGGCCCTACCCCGTCGCCGAGCGCCTCTCGCGCTCGACGCTGCTCTACATGGGCGCCTTCGGCTGGCTGATCAGGGTCTTCGACGCCGCCTCCAACGCGCTGCTCAAGGTGCTGCGCATCGAGCCGGTGCACGACGTCGAGCACTCCGCCAACCTGCACGACCTGCGCCGCATCGTCACCGTCTCGCGTGAGGCCGGTGAGCTGCCGCCCGAGCTGAGCCTGGTCCTCGACCGGATGCTCGACTTCCCGCAGCGCCCGGTGGGCCACGCGCTGGTGCCGCGCTCCCGCGTCGACGTCGTCGCCCAGGACACCCCGCTCGCCGAGGTGCGTGACGCGATGGAGGGCGGGCACTCGCGCTACCCGGTGCTCGACGACGAGGGAGACATCGTGGGGGTGGTCCACCTCGTCGACGTGCTCGACGCCCTGCACGGCGTCGGCGACGGCGAGACGGCGGCCTCCCGGCCGGTGGCCGAGGTGGCCCGACCGGCCACGGTGGTGCCGAGCCTGATGCTGCTGCCCGCAGCACTGGCCGCCATGGAGTCGCAGCGGCGACCAGATGGCCTGCGTGGTCGACGAGTACGGCGGCTTCGTCGGCGTGGTGACCGTCGAGGACCTCGCCGAGGAGGTCGTCGGCGAGATCACCGACGAGCACGACGTCGACGAGGAGCCGAAGCTGGTGCCGACCGGCGACGACGGTCGCTGGACCGTCCGCGGCGACGCGCCCGCTCGACGAGGTCGAGCGGGAGATCGGGGTGGCGCTGCCCGAGGGCGACTACGTCACGCTCGGCGGTCTGGTCATCGCGACCCGTTCGGCGCCCTGCCCGAGGAGGGCGAGCACGTCGTGGTGCCCCTGCCCGACCGACCCCGCCGAGCTGGCCCACGAGGACCACCCGCCCCGGCCGCCACCTCGAGGTCGAGGTGCTCGAGGTCGCCCGGCACGTGCCCAGCCCAGCTCGCCGTCGCCCTGCGCACGAGTGACCCCGACCCCCTCGGCGACCACCGAGCACCGAGAGCGAGGTCGCCCGATGACCGGTCTGACCGCCATCCCCGTCACCATCGCCATCATCGCGGCGAGCGCGTTCTTCGTGGCCACCGAGTTCTCGGTGATCGCGGCCCGCCGCACCCGCCTCGAGGCCGCCGCCGCCGACAGCCGCGCGGCCCGCGCCGCGCTGCGCAGCGCCTCGGAGGTACCGCTGCTGCTCGCCGGCAGCCAGCTCGGCATCACCGCGTGCACGCTCGCGCTGGGCGCCGTCACCAAGCCGGCCGTCGACCACGCGCTCGAGCCGCTGCTCGAGCAGGTCGGCCTGCCGGCGTACGCCGCCGCCCCGGCGTCGTTCGCGCTGGCGCTGCTGCTGGTCACCTTCCTGCACCTCGTGGTGGGCGAGATGGCCCCCAAGTCGTGGGCGATCAGCCACCCCGAGCGCTCCGCGACCATGCTGGCGCTGCCGATGCGGGGCTTCATGTGGACCTTCCGCCCGGCGCTGCACCTGCTCAACGAGGCGGCCAACCGCCTGGTGCAGCGCCTCGGCGTGGAGCCGAAGGCGGAGGTGGCCATCGAGCAGGACCCCGACGACCTGCGCGAGCTGGTGCGCCACTCCGCCGAGACCGGTGAGCTCGACGCCGGCTCCTCCGAACAGCTGGTGAGCGCGCTGGAGACCTCGCGCGCCACCGTCGACCAGGTCGTCGGCGACCGCGAGCTCGTCGTGGTCGAGAGCGGGGCCAGCGTCGCCGACGTGCACGAGCAGGCCCGCGCCTCGGGGCACCTGCGGGTGCTGGTGGGCAACCGGCACGCCCCCACCGGGGTGGTGCACGTGCGCGACACCCTGACCGCCCGCGACGACGACCCGGTGGCCCCCTTCGTGCGCGACCTGCACCGGCTCGACGGGAGCACGACCGTGCTCGAGGCCCTCTCCGAGCTGCGCGAGCAGGGCACCCAGATCGCGCTGGTCGTGCGCGAGGGCGCCTCGCCCGCGGTGGTCACCATCGCCGACCTGCTCTCGCGGTTGATGCCCGCGACGGCCCGGGCCGAGCGGGTCGTCTCCGACTGAGCGCCACCCCGGCACGACGACGGGCCCCCACCCCGGCGTCGGCGTACGCCGCAGGGGTGGAGGCCCGTCGTGTCGGGGCTCGGCCAGCCTCAGAGCACCAGGAAGAGCAGGATGATGACGGCGATGACGAGAGCGGCGATGGCGATGGTGCGAGTGTTCATGGTTCCTCCTGGTGACGGGGTGCGGGACGCCCGGACGGACTCCCGCCCCTGATCGTGGGGCACCAACCTGCCAGTGACCAGTCGCCGCGCGGGCCACCCCTTCGGACACACCCGTCACACCGGCTCGTGTCCGGCCCGTGCCACCGACCCTCACCCCCACGGGCGGTGTGCGCTCCCCCAGGACACGACAACCTCCCAGATGAGCGCCGCCGGCGCGGAGAAGGAGGCATCACCATGCGAGACATCCTCGGAGCGATCGTCGTCATCTGGCTCGTCATCGGCGTCGCCGCCGCGGTCCAGCGCGGCTACTTCGGCGACGACCAGGAGGTCAGCTGCGCCACCGCCGGGACGACCGCGGTCACCGTCCTGGCCGGACCCCTGAACTACGTGGGCGTCAACCCCGAGGTCGACTGCGAGGTGCCCGAGCCCTCCAGCTGAGGGTGGGCCGCCGCGGGACCTCCGACCCTGGTCCGTGACGGGCCGGCGTGGGACGATGGAGCCACCATGACGACACCCGAGCCCGTCACGCGCCCGCGGCGCCGCCACCTGATCGACCCCGACAACCCGCCCCCACCGCCGAGCGGAGTCTCGCTGGGCCGGGTCCAGCAGTGGGTGATCTCGGTGCTGGCCACCACCACGATCCTGCACCTGACCTTCGGGCTGCTCCTGGCGGCGTGGGCGATCGACCAGGACGACCTGGTGCCGGTCGTGGGCCTCGAGGTGATCGCGGGTGTCTTCGCGGTGATCGCCGTGGCGGTCGCCCGGGCGATCCATCGGCGACCCGTGCTCTCGCCCGTGGCTGCTGCTCGGCGTGCTGCCCACCCTGCTCGGGCTCGTCGTCACGCTGCGCTGAGCTCTCGAGCCGACCTCTCGGGCGCGGTCGACTGCGTGCGAACCTTGGACCCGGCACGCCCAGGCGGGTCAGACTGGGGGCAGCGCCTACCACCATCGCGCGACGACCACCCGGGGGAGGGACACGTGGCTGAGCCGGCCGGCACCGACGGACCCTCGTGGCGCGCCCTCGTCGAGGCCACCACCGACGGGCTGTGGCTGCTCGACGCCGACGGCACCACGGTGTGGGCCAACCGGCGCCTGGGCGAGATGCTCGGCCCGACCTGGCGACGACCTGGTCGGCATGCCCGCCGCCGACGCCTTCGCGCCCGACGCCCGGACCCGCGTCGCAGCACCACCTCTCGCTGCTGGCCCGCGCCACCCGGGGCCGCGACAACGTGGCGATGGCGCTGCAGCGCGCCGACGGCACGCTGCTGCCGGTGCTCGTCAGCTACTCCCCCGTGCGCGAGCGACGTCGCCCCGGTCCGCTGGTTGCACCGCCTCACCCCTGCCCCGCCGCCGCCCCTGCCGCCGCCCCCGCCGCCGGTGCCGCACCGGGCGGCCCCGACGACGGTGAGGAGACGCTGCGCCGACGCCTGGCCGAGGTGACCGAGCGCGAGAGCCAGCTCGCCGAGGCGCAGGACATCGTCGGGCATCGGCAGCTGGTCGTGGGACGTCGTGGCCGACCGGGTCGTGTGGTCCGAGCAGCTCTACCGCATCTACGACCTCGACTCTGCCGACCACGTCGCGACCTACCAGGGCTTCCTCGACAGGGTCCATCCCGACGACCGCGAGATGGTGCAGGAGCGGGTGCGGGCCACCTTCGAGGGAGCCGACGAGTTCGCCTTCGACGCGCGGGTGCTGCGTCCCTCCGGGGAGGTCCGCTGGACGCACGGCCGGGGCCGGGTCACCCGCGACCCGGCGAGCGGTGCTCCGGTGCGGATGAACGGCACCACCGCCGACGTCACCGCTCTGCACCGGCACCAGCAGGCCGCGGCCGAGGCCACCGGGCGGATCCGCCTGCTGCAGGAGCTCGCGGTGGCGGCCAACAGCGCGACCACCCTCGAGGAGGCCGTCGAGGTCGTCGGCGCCTCCCTGGTCGAGCACACCGACTGGTCCCCCGTCGCCGGCTACCGCGTCGACGCCGACGACCGAGCCGCTGCGCCGCCTGGACCTCCCGATCCCGCCCGCCTGCCCGCCCGACGTCGACCTCGCCGAACGCGCGCGGCGCACCGCGTGCCTCGCCGACGGGCCCGCCCCGGCGCCGTACGACGCGCCCGGCGGCGCGGCCCGCCGCCTCGTCGCCCTGCCGGTGCTGGCCGGCGACCGGGTGGTGGCCGTGCTGCAGGCGCTGACCGGGCCGTGGGTCGGTGAGGAGCACCGGCACCTCGCCGCGCAGGTCGCCGACCAGCTCGGAGTGGTGGCGACCCGCGAGCGCGACGCCGCCGAGGTCCGCGCCGCGCGCGACGCCGCGATGGAGGCCTCGCGGCTGAAGTCGGAGTTCCTCGCCACGATGAGCCACGAGATCCGCACCCCGATGAACGGCGTGATCGGCCTCAACGAGCTGCTGCTGCGCACCGAGCTCGACGACCACCAGCACCGGCTCGCCGCCGGCGTGCAGAGCGCCGGGCTGTCGCTGCTCGCGATCATCAACGACATCCTCGACCTCTCGAAGATCGAGTCCGGGCAGCTCGAGCTCGAGGACGTCGACTTCGACGTGCGCACCGTCTTCGAGCAGACAGCGGCCGTGCTCAGCGGCCCGGCCCACGAGAAGGACCTCGAGCTGGTGGTGTCCTGCCACCCCGACGTGCCGGAGTTCCTGCGCGGCGACCCGACCCGCCTGGGCCAGGTCCTGACCAACCTCGGCTCCAACGCGGTCAAGTTCACCGAGCACGGCGAGGTCGCGATCCGAGCCCGCGTCGAGCGCAGCGACGGCGACCGGGGTGCTGCTGCGGGTCGAGGTCACCGACACCGGCGCCGGCATCGCGCCCCAGGCCCAGGCCGGCCTCTTCGACGCCTTCACCCAGGCCGACCTGTCCACGACCCGCCGGCACGGCGGCACCGGGCTGGGCCTGGCCATCTCGCAGCAGCTCGTGGAGGCGATGGCAGGGGCGCATCCGGGTCGACAGCGAGCCCGGCCTCGGCAGCACCTTCTCCTTCACCGCCCTGCTCGAGCACACCTCCGTGGCCCCGCGCCGGGCGGCGGCGCGACCCCAGCCGCTGCGCGACGAGCGGGTGCTCGTGGTCGACGACAACGAGACCAACCGCTTCATCCTCACCGAGCAGCTCGCCGCCTGGCACCTGCGCCCGGTGGCCGTCGCCACGCCCGCCGAGGCGCTGGTGGCGCTGCGCGAGGCGCACGCGGCGGGCGAGCCCTTCACCGTCGCCCTGCTCGACCTGGTGCTGCCGCGCATCGACGGGCTCGAGCTGGCCCGGATGATCCACAGCGACCCGGACCTCGCCGGGCTGAAGATGCTGCTGCTGACCTCCGACCAGGCGGTCAGCACCCGCAGCGCCCGGGCGGCGGGCGTCAGCACCACCCTCAACAAGCCGGTGCGGCACGCCGAGCTGTACGACGCCCTGGTCACCGCGACCGGGCGGGGCGGGGAGCCCGCACGCCGACCGGTGCGTCGGGTCGTGGTGCCCTCCCTCGACCTCGCGGTGCTGGTCGTCGAGGACAACCCCGTCAACCAGCTCGTCGCGACGGGCCTGCTGGAGTCGCTGGGCCTGCACGTCGACGTCGCCGACGACGGGCTGGGCGCCGTCGAGGCGCTGCACGCCGGGCACGACTACGCGCTGGTGCTCATGGACTGCCGGATGCCGGAGATGGACGGATTCGAGGCCACCGAGGTCATGCAGGGCCCGCGAGGACGCCGGGACCTCGGGTGCCGATCATCGCGATGACCGCCTCGGCGCTGGCGGGCGAGCGGGACCGCTGCCTGCAGGCGGGGATGGACGACTTCCTGACCAAGCCCGTCGACCCCACCGCGCTGGAGGAGGTGGTGCGGCGCTGGACGCGCCCGCAGGCGCAGGGGGTCGCGGAGGCCGCGGCACCCGTGGACACCCGTGGAGCCCGTGGGGCCCGGGCAGGGGCCCGCGCCAGCGGCCGAGGACGACGCCGAGCCGGAGCCGCCCGTGCTCCGTCGACGAGGCGCGCCGCCAGGTGCTCGACGAGCTGGTCAAGGACGGGCAGAGCTTCTTCGACCGCACGGCGCGCTCCTTCTCCACCCGCATCGACGAGCAGGTCGCGGCCATCCGCGACGCGGTCGACGCCCGCGACGCCCACCGCGCCTTCACCACCTCCCACCTGGTCAAGGGCAGCGCGCTCAACCTGGGCCTGCCCCGGGTCTCCGCCGTGGCCGCCGCGCTCGAGGCGCACGCACACGCCGGGCGCACCGACGAGGCCGAGCCGCTGCTCGACGAGCTCGACGCCGAGGTGGCGCGAGCCGTCGACGAGCTCGCCCGGCTGGTGCGGCCCTGAGCACCCGCCCCGCCCCCCTGCCCGGCCCGCGAGCACCGGGCCGCTTCGAGGAGGTCGCCCGCCGCCGACCGCTCGACCTGGTGTCTCCCAGCGCGGTGCAGGTCGACGAGAACGACCCCGGACCCTCCTCACGGCACCCGCTGCCGCAGCCGGCGCCCTGCACCGCGGTCGAGGCCGAGCTGCGGGGCGCCGGCCCCGTGCGGCTGCGCCTCGGGGACGGCTCCCTCTCGGTGAGCGCGGTGCACGCCGACGGCCGCTGCTTCCTCGAGGTCACCACCGCGGCCGGTGCCGGGCCGCGCACCAGCCGGCACCGCAGCCGGCGCTCGGCGCGCGCCGACGGGCTGCGCCGACTGGCCCTCACGCTGACCGGCACCGAGGCCGTGGTCCTCGGCGACGACGGCACCGGGTGGCGGGCCCACGGACGCGTCGACCTGCGCGAGGTCGAGCAGCCGCGAGCGCGCTCCGATCGGGACCGGGCGCCGGCCGTGCGGTGCCGCGACGAGGCCTGGCTGGCGCGGCTCGAGGTCGAGCACACCGGCGAGGTGGCCCGCGCTGCGTGCCGGTGGCTTCGGCCAGCTCGGGCTGCGCGACCTGAGGCTGCTCAGCCACGCCGACGGCACGGCGTACGCCGAGGCTCCGGGCGAGCAGGGCCGGGTGCTGTGGCTCAGCGCCACCAGCGCCGGACCGGGCTTCTTCGGCACCGCGCACACCTCGGTGTGGCGCCTCGAGCTCGACGGCTACCGCCTCGAGCACCGCGCCGACCTGTTCTTCCGGCGGCCCGGGCGGACAGGGGTCTTCGGCGACCACGCCACCCACGTGGTGCGCGACGGCGACAGCTGGCTGGTCGCGACCAGCACCTGGGGCGACTTCGACCACCGCCGCGACGACGCGGGCGTCGAGGTGACGACGGCGCGCACCGACGCCGACCTGCTGCGCGGGCGCCACGTGCTCGACACGGAGCCGCTGGCGCTGCCGGCCGACGGCCTGTCCTCCGTGGGCGTGTGGGACCCGCACCTGGTGCGCACCGACCTCGGGCAGGGCCCGGTGTGGCTGGTCGGCTACGTCAGTGCGCGGGAGTTCTTCGACTTCCATCCCGTGCTCGCCGAGGGGGCCGACCTCGACCGGCTCTCGCTGCGCGCCGCGCTGACCTCGCGGCGCGCCACCGAGGGCACCACGCTGGTGCGCTGGGACGGGCGGCTGGCGGGTGCTGGCCAGCGACGGACGCGACAACCCGCGCCGGCACCGGGCGCAGTACCCCGTGCTCGACCTCGACCTGCGCCCCGACGGCGCGCCGCTCGACGCGGCGTACCCGACCAACATCCCGTGGCCCACGCTGACGCCGCTGCCCGACGGGGGCTGGCTGCTGCTCACCTTCAACGGGCGCGGCGTGGGCGGGCGGGTCGTGGGCTACGGCAGCCACGGCGACGTCGTGGTGCTGCGCGCCCCCGCGCCGGCGCCGGGGGCCGTCGCGGAAGAAAGGGCGACCGGTTCGGCGTCGTAGGCTGGGAGTGAGACCTGCGCCACCCCTGCGGGCCTCGCCCACCACCGCCACACCACCCCCGTGGCCCGAGCAGAGAGCGGCCCTCATGTCCGTGACCCCCAGCAGCAGCCCCGTCGACGTCTTCGAGACCGGCGCCGAGCACGAGCAGGTCGTCTTCGCGAACGACCCGACCACCGGTCTGCGCGCGATCATCGCCATCCACTCCACCGCCCTGGGACCGGCGTTGGGCGGCACCCGCTTCTACCCCTACGCCAGCACCGACGACGCGCTGCGCGACGTGCTCGACCTCTCCCGCGGGATGTCCTACAAGGCGGCGCTGGCCGGTCTCGACCTCGGCGGCGGCAAGGCCGTCATCATCGGCGACCCGGCGACGCTGAAGACCGAGGCGCTGCTGCGCGCCTACGGCCGGTTCGTGCAGACCCTCGGCGGGCGCTACCGCACCGCCTGCGACATCGGCACCTGCTCGGCCGACATGGACCACGTCGCGCGCGAGTGCGACTTCGTCACCGGCCGCACGGTCGCCAACGACGGCGCCGGCGACAGCTCGGTGCTCACGGCGTACGGCGTCTTCCAGGGCATGCGGGCCGCCGCCCAGGTCGCCTGGGGCGAGCCGAGCCTGGCCGGGCGCACCGTCGGGGTCGCCGGCGTCGGCAAGGTCGGGCGGCACCTCGTCGCCCACCTGGTCGAGGACGGCGCCGACGTGGTCGTCACCGACGTCCACGCCCCGGCCGTCGACGCCGTGCTGGACGCCCACCCGGGCGTGCGGGCCCTCGCCACGACCGAGGAGCTGGTGGCCTCGCGGCTCGACGTCTACGCACCCTGCGCGATGGGTGGCGCCGTCAGCGACGAGGTCGTCGAGGTGCTCAGCGCCCGGGTCGTGTGCGGTGCGGCCAACAACCAGCTGGCCCACCCCGGTGTCGAGAAGGCGCTGGCCGACCGCGGCGTCGTCTACGCCCCCGACTACTGCGTCAACGCGGGCGGGCTGATCCAGGTCGCTGACGAGCTCCACCCCGCCGGCTTCAGCTTCGAGCGCGCCCGCCAGCGCGCCACCGGCATCTTCGACACCACCCTGGCGATCCTCGCCCACGCCGAGGCCGAGCACGTCTCACCCGCCCTGGCCGCCGACCGGATCGCCGAGGCGCGGATGCGCGACGTGGGTCGGCTGCGCTCCATCTGGGTGAGCTGACCCCGCGAGCCGGCGCACAGGAAGTAGCGCCGGCTCGCGCCAGGTCCCCGCCCCGCGGGGCAGGGGGTCCGGGCGCGCCGAGAGGTCCGGTGGCCCGCCCGGAAGACGGAGCCAGGGGCCGACGGCGCCGGTGGGGTCAGTCGCGACGAGGGTCGTAGTCCGACCACTCGTCGGGCTCGTCGCCCTGCTCGGTGTTCACTCGCTTCGTCACTGCCATGCAGCTCTCGCGCCAACGCCCCGAAGTCCGTCTCGTGAGTGCGGTACTTCAGGTCGCGGGCGACCTTCGTCTGCTTGGCCTTTGCACGGCCGCGCCCCATAGGGTCAGCCCCCTCGCACGCTTGGCCGGGGCGCTATGGCTCCCGGGCTGTCTCTGCAACTCTCGTGAGGACAACGCTACCTGCTGGGGGGTCGTTCACGCACACCCGGCTCGCGCAGGCGCCCCAGGCTTCACCAACCGGGGTGCTGGCCCACCAGGTCGACACGCCCACCGCGGTCGGCCGAAGCGGTCACCTGACCGGCCACCCAGGCGCGTACGCCGTGCCCGGCCAGCACCGACGACCGCGGTGTCGACGTCGTCGGCGGGCAGCAGCGCCACCATGCCGACGCCGCAGTTCAGCGTGGCCTCGAGGTCGGGCTGGGAGCACCGAGCCGACCCGGCGCACCAGGTCGAAGACCGGCTGGGGGGTCCAGGTCGCGCGGTCGATCGTGGCGGCCAGCTCGACGGGCATCACCCGCTCGAGGTTGGCGGCCAGGCCGCCGCCGGTCACGTGCGACATGGCGTGCACCGCGGTGCGGGCGGCCAGGTCGAGGCAGGCCTTGGCGTAGATCCGGGTGGGCTCGAGGAGCTCCTCCCCCAGGGTGCGGCCCAGCTCGGGGACGTCACGGTCCAGCGCCCACCCGGCGCCGCCGTCGGCAGCGGAGCCGAGGAGCACGTGGCGCACCAGCGAGTAGCCGTTGGAGTGCAGGCCGCTGGCCTCCATGGCCAGCACCACGTCACCGGGACGCACCCGGGCCGGGCCCAGCAGACGGTCGGCCTCGACCACGCCGGTCGTCGCACCGGCGACGTCGTACTCGTCGGGCGCCAGCAGGCCGGGGTGCTCGGCGGTCTCGCCGCCGACCAGGGCGCAACCGGCCTCGGCGCAGCCCTCGGCGATGCCCCTGACGATGGCCGCGATCCGTTCGGGCACCACCCGACCGGTGGCGATGTAGTCGGTCATGAACAGCGGCTCGGCGCCGCACACCACGAGGTCGTCGACGACCATGCCGACCAGGTCGCGGCCGATGGTGTCGTGCACGTCCATCGCCTGCGCGATCGCGACCTTGGTGCCCACGCCGTCGGTCGAGGTCGCCAGCAGCGGGCGGGTGTAGCGCGTCAGCGCGGAGGCGTCGAAGAGGCCCGCGAAGCCGCCGAGCCCGCCGATGACCTCCGGTCGGGTGGCCAGCGCCACCGAGCCCTTCATCAGCTCGATGGCGGTGTCGGCCGCCTCGATGTCGACGCCGGCCCGGGCGTAGGCGTTGGTCTCGGTCACGTCAGGCCTCCTGGCCGCTCACGGATTGTTCAGGACCGGCAGCGCGCGGCCCAGGGTGGGCGAGCTGAGGCTCGCCTCGAGCAGGTGCTTGCCGAGCAGCGACTCGTCGGGCAGCTCGACGGGGTAGTCGCCGGTGAAGCAGGCGGTGCACAGGCTCGAGCGGGGCTGGCCGGTCGAGGCCACCATGCCCTCGAGAGAGATGTAGCCGAGGCTGTCGGCACCGACGCTGGCCGCGATCTCGTCGACGTCGAGGCCGTTGGCGATCAGCTCGGCGCGGGTGGCGAAGTCGATGCCGTAGAAGCACGGCCACTTCACCGGCGGCGAGGAGATCCGCACGTGCACCTCGAGGGCGCCGGCCTCGCGCAGCATCCGCACCTGCGCGCGCTGGGTGTTGCCACGCACGATCGAGTCGTCGACCACCACGAGCTTCTTGCCACGGATCATGTGCTCGAGGGCGTTGAGCTTGAGCCGCAGGCCGAGCTGGCGCAGGGTCTGGCTGGGCTGGATGAAGGTGCGCCCCACGTAGGCGTTCTTGACGAAGCCCTGGCCGAAGGGGATGCCGGACTCCTCGGCGTAGCCGGACGCGGCCGGGGTGCCCGACTCGGGCACCGGCATCACCATGTCGGCGTCGACGGGGAACTGGCGCGCCAGCTCGCGACCCATCTCGACGCGCGCCTCGTGCACCGAGCGGCCGGCGATCTTGGCGTCGGGGCGGGCCAGGTAGACGTACTCGAAGACGCAGCCCTTGCGCTCGGGCTCGGCGAAGGTGTGCGAGCGCAAGCCGTCGCCGTCGATGACGATCATCTCGCCGGGCTCGACCTCGCGCACCACGCTGGCGCCGATCGTGGCCAGCGCGGCGTCCTCGGAGGCCACCACCCAGCCCCGGTCGAGGCGGCCCAGCACCAGCGGGCGGATGCCCTGCGGGTCGCGGGCGGCGTACAGCGTGTCCTCGTTCATCCACACGAAGCAGAAGGCGCCGCGCAGCATCGGCAGCACCTCCAGCGCCCGCGCCTCGAGGCTGCTGTCGGGGTGGTGGGCCATCAGCGCGGTGACCAGGCTGGTGTCGTTGGTGGCGGTCTCCGTCGAGCGCTGCTGGTCGAGCTCGCCGTCGGGGCCGGGCAGCGCCGCGACCGCCTCGCGCAGCTCGTGGGTGTTGATCAGGTTGCCGTTGTGGCCCAGTGCGATGGAGCCGTCGGGCGTGGGGCGGAAGGTCGGCTGGGCGTTCTCCCAGGTCGAGGCACCGGTCGTCGAGTACCGCGAGTGCCCGATCGCCAGGTGGCCCTTGAGCGAGTCGAGCGTCGTCTCGTCGAAGACCTGCGAGACCAGCCCCATGTCCTTGTAGACCAGGATCTGACGGCCGTTGCTGACCGCGATGCCGGCCGACTCCTGACCGCGGTGCTGCAGGGCGTAGAGACCGAAGTAGGTCAGCTTGGCGACGTCCTCCCCCGGCGCCCAGACACCGAAGACGCCGCAGGCGTCCTGCGGCCCCTGGTCCTGCGGGTCGAGGGCGGTCGTCAGTCGCCCGTCTCCACCTCGGCGGGTGCTGCCACTGCTCTGGAAGGGCACGCCCGCAGTCTACGCGCCGGGTCCCGCCTAGCCGATTCGCCTGCCGGGCGTGACTGCGAAGGTTAAGATCGTGGCGCCTGGAGGGATGACCACATCACGCGTGGACGGACGAGGGACCTGTGACCGAGCGAGCCTGGCCGGGCGCCGACGCCGCGACACCCGGCGCCGACGTCCTGACCCTCATCGCCGAGGGCGTGACGCGGGTCGTGGGCTTCCAGGTCGCCGCGGTGGGACTGGTGCGCGGCGACGAGCTCGAGACCGTCGCGGTCGCCGGCGACGAGTCGGCGCGGGCCGCGCTGCTGGGCACGCGGACCCCCCTCGAGTCGATCTTCGCCGAGCTGGAGCTGGCAGAGCACTGGGGCCCGCTGCGCTTCGTCCCCCACGAGGCGCTCCCCGCCGGCCTCCAGGTCTGGGGGTGGGTGCCCGACACCGCTCCCGTCGAGGGTCCGGACGCGTGGCACCCCATGGACGCGCTGTGCGCGCCGCTGCACGGACGTGACGGTGAGCTGCTGGGCATGCTGTCGATCGACGTGCCCGACGACGGGCGACGTCCCGGCCCGGAGGCCCAGCGGGTGCTCGCGACGTACGCCGACCAGGCCGCGCGGGCGGCGCTGCTCGCCCTCGAGCGTGAGCAGCTGGCCGAGCAGGTCCGCCTGGCCTCGACCGCACGCGAGATCGTGCGCGACGCCCCGGCCCACCTCGGCGTCGACGAGGTGATGGGCGCCAGCGCCGACGCCCTGATGCAGGGATTCCGTGCGGTCGGTGCCTGGATGCAGATCTTCGACGACGACGGGCACGGCACCGGGCGGATCGTGGCCGCCGACCAGACCGAGGTCAGCCTGCCGGGACGCCTCGTGCGGGTCGGCGAGCGGGCAGCGCGGGCGGCGTGGGCCGCACCAGCGCGTCGACGTCGTCTCCCACGAGCACCCCTTCGCACCGGCACTGACCGAGCGCGACGTCTCCGAGGTCGTCGACTTCCTCGACTCCCTCCGGGTCGGCTCGCTCCTCTTCGTGCCGATCGGCGCCGGCCCCGAGGCGCTGGGCAACCTGGTGCTGACCCGTACGCCGGGTGCGCCGGCGTGGAGCGAGACCGAGCGGGAGGCCGCCCTCGACATCGGTCACGACCTGGGGCGCGTCGTGCTCAACGCCCGGTCCTTCGAGCGCGAGCACCGCCTGATCGAGGAGCTGCGGGCCCTCGACGCCTACAAGAGCCGCCTGATCGCCACGGTCTCCCACGAGCTGAAGAACCCGCTGGCGGCGATCGTGGGCCACCTCGAGATCCTGCAGGACGAGGAGACCGAGCCGGCCGTGTCGTCGTCGGTGGCGGCGATCGACCGGGGTGCGCGCCGCCTGGCCCGGGTGGCCGACGACCTGCTGCTGCTGGCCAAGGTGGGCGACCCCGACCACCCGGTGGTGCCGCGCCCCGTCGACCTGGCCGACGTCGTCGACGACGTGCTGGAGCTGCAGGGCCACAGCCTGGCCCGCAAGGGCATCGAGGTCGTCGTCGAGAAGCCCGGCGAGCCGGTGGTGGCGATGGCCGAGCTCGAGGAGATCGAGCGGGTGGTCACCAACCTGGTCAGCAACGCGGAGAAGTACACCCCCGCCGGCGGACGGGTGACCGTCTGCCTCGCGGTCGAGGACGGCGAGGCGGTGCTGGAGTGCACCGACACCGGCCTGGGCATCTCGACCGCCGACCAGGAGCAGCTCTTCCAGGAGTTCTTCCGCTCCACCAACCCGCTCGCCCAGGCCCAGCCCGGCACCGGCCTGGGGCTGAGCATCGTGCACCGCATCGTGGCCCGCCACGGCGGGCGCACCGAGGTCGAGTCGCAGCTCGGCCAGGGCAGCACCTTCCGGGTGCGCCTGCCCGTCGCGCGCTGAGGCACCGGGCAAGTGCCAGGCGCCTGGTGCAGACCCCGATCGACAGCGTCTGCGACGGGTTCGCAGGGCTCGCTGCGCGGGGTGCGGGTGCGGGCGCACGCCGCGTCCCATGGGGCTCGGGACCGCCCCGGGTCTCGCGATCGTGCGCCCCCTCGACGGCGAGGTCGACGTCGAGTCGGCTCAGGCCATCCCGCGGGCCCCCTGCACGACGGCCTCACGGATGCGCGTGTAGGTGCCGCAGCGACAGATGTTGCGGATCGTGTCGAGGTCGGACTCGCTGATCTCGCGACCCTCGCGGCGCACCTTCTTGACCAGCGCCACGGCGGCCATGATCTGGCCGGGCTGGCAGTAGCCGCACTGCGGGACGTCGCGGTCGATCCAGGCCTCCTGCATGGGGTGCAGGTCCTGGCCGACGGTGTCGGGGAGCCCCTCGATCGTGGTGACCTCGTCGCGGCGACCCAGGTCACCGACCCGCACCGAGCACGGGTTGAAGGCCTTGCCGTTGATGTGCGAGGTGCACGCCTTGCACACGTTGATGCCGCACCCGTACTTCGGTCCGGTGACCCCGAGGAGGTCACGCAGGACCCAGAGCACCCGCACGTCGTCCTTGACGTTCACGGTGACCGGCTTGCCGTTGAGGATGAAGGTCTGCTTGGGCATGTCGGCCTCTCCTTAGTAGGTGAACTTGAGGCCGTTGGTCGGCGACTTGGGGACCGACGGCACGAACGGCTTGGGCTTGAAGGTGACCTTGCCGTGGTTGATCGGGAACCGGGTGGGCATGGTGCCCGTGGCCCGGGCGTAGGCGCAGGCCACGGAGGCGGCCGAGGCGGCGACCCCGGCCTCGCCGGCACCCCCCGGCAGCCGGTCCTCCGAGGGCAGCACGAAGCAGTCGAAGCGTGGCGGGATGTTCCACTGGCGGGTGTAGTAGTAGTTGTCCCAGCTGGCCTCGAGGAAGTGGCCGTCGCGCAGGTGCACGCTGCTGGTCAGCGTCAGTGCCAGGCCGTCAGCGAACCCGCCCATCATCTGGGCCTGCAGCCCCCGCGGGTTGATCACCAGGCCGGCGTCGACCGCGAAGGTGGCACGGGTGACCCGCGGGCCCGTGACGGCGTTGCGGATCTTGCGGTTGACGGTCTCGGGGCGCACGTCGATCTCGACCAGGCAGGCGGTGGCGCCCTTGTACTCCTGGTGGATCGCGATGCCCTGAGCCATCCCCTGGGGCATCCTGCGACCCCAGTCGCCCTCCTCGGCGACCTTCTCCAGGGCCTTGCGGACCTTGGCGCTCTTGGCGTGCTTGAGCCGGAACTCCAGCGGGTCCATGCCGACCTCGGCGGCGAGCCGGTCGACGACGAGCTCGGCGGCCACCCTGGTGTCGGGCGAGTAGATGTTGCGCATGCTGCCGGTGTTGAACCGGTCGTCGGTCTCGTTGAGCAGCTGGGTGACGACGCCGAAGTTGTAGCCGAGCTCCTGGGTCAGGGTGAAGATGGTCTGCGAGAAGCCCAGGCCGCCGACCATCTTGCCGACCTCGGTCGGCGCCTCGTCGATGGTCGAGGTGATGATCTCGCCCAGCCCGTGGCTGAAGTCGGTGACCACGCTGGTGTTGCGCTGCTCGAAGCTGAGCACCTGCCCGGCCAGCACCGTGGCGCGGATGCGCGAGGTGACCATCGGGTGCAACCGGCCCTGGCGCGGCTCGTCGGCGCGGTGCCACATCAGCTTGACCGGCTTGCCCATCGCCTGCGAGACCTTGGCGGCCTCGATCGCGGCGTCGCTGAAGAGCTTGTGGCCGAAGGACCCACCACCGGTGACCACGTTGACCTTCACCTGGTCCTGGCTCATCCCCAGCGCCTGGGCGATGTTCTGCTGGGCCAGGATCGGCACCTTGAGCCCCGACCAGATCTCGGCGGAGTCCTCGCGCACGTCGGCGATCGCGCAGTTGGGCTCCAGCGCCGCGCTGGAGCGGAACATGAACTCGAAGCGCTCCTCGACGGTCTTGGCCAGCAGCGGCACCTCGGGCACCGCCAACGGCAGCTCGGCCTTCTTCAGCCGGGCCAGGATGGTCTGGTCGGACTCGCCGTCGACGGGGCCGCCGTTCCACACCACGTCCATCGCGCGGATCGCGTCGATGCACTGGCCGAAGGTCTTGGCGCGCACCGCGACACCGGTGTCGACGACCGCGACCTGCTTGACGCCGGGCATCCGGAGGATCTTCTTCTTGTTGCGCAGCCGCTTGGGCGTGCCGTTGAGCGTGGGCGCACGGCACAGCATGGTGGGCAGCGCCCCCTTGACCTCGAGGTCGAGGGTGAAGTCCTTCTTGCCGGTGACCGCGAGCCGCGCGTCGTCGCGGTTGCGCGGCTTGCCGATGCGGGTGAACTCCTCGGGGTCCTTGAGGAGCACGTCGACGACCTCGGTGACGGGGCTGGCCGCGAGCCGGGCCAGCTCGCCGTAGCCCAGCGTCTCACCGGCCGGGCCGATCACCACGCCGTCCTTGGTGCGCAGCCGCTCGACGGCGTACCCGAGCTGGCGTGCGGCCGCGTCGAGGAGCGCGCCGCGCGCGATGGCCGAGGCCACACGGATCGGCGTGTACGTCGACACCGTGCTGTTGGAGCCGCCGGTGAGCTGGTTGAAGACCAGCTCGGGGCGGGCCGGGGCCAGGGTGACGCGCACCTTCTCGACGGGCAGGTCGAGCTCCTCGGCGATGATCATCGCGGTCGAGGTGGTGATGCCCTGGCCGACCTCCATGCGCGGCAGCGCGAACGAGGCGGTGCCGTCGTCGTTGATCTCGATGGTGATCAGCTGCGAGGTCGGCAGCGCCGCGTCGGTCTGCAGGTCCTCGAGGTCGTAGAGCTCGGGCACCTGCGGCAACGAGGGCACCGCCGCCCGGGCGGGGCGGGCCATCGTGAGGTCGGCGGCGGCCACGAGCGTGGTGCCGCCGATCACGTAGCCGAGGAAGGAACGACGACGGACCCCTCCCGGGGGCCCGGTGTCCGCTGTGGTGGCGTGGCCGGTGCTGGCGTCAGGCGCTGTCATGTGACCGAGAAGCTCCCCATGTCGTGGTCGGGCAAGGACCCGGTCTAGACCGGGCGCCTTCTTTCTACCCGCGCGTGAGCGTCGTCACGCACATCTGAGGTTCGGTTCTGTCAGATGGACGGATTTTTACCCGCTCAGGCATCTCAGGACGTGGGACGACCCGCCTCGGCGAGCCGGGCCAGCAGCAGGGTCTCGGCCAGCACCACCCGCTCGAACTCGGCCAGGTGCAGGCCCTCGTTGGCGCCGTGCGCGCGGGTGTCGGGATCCTCCACGCCGGTGACCAGCACGCTGGCGCGCGGGAACGCCTCGAGGAACTCGGCGATGAAGGGGATCGACCCGCCGACGCCCATGTCGATCGGCTCGGTGCCGTCCCACGCCTCGGCGAAGGCCGCGCGGGCCGCGTCGTACGCCGGTCCGGTGGCCTCGATCTGGGTGGCCTCCCCGGTGTCGGTGATGCGCACCGACAGCTCCGCGCCCCAGGCGACGTGCTGCTCGAGGTGCTCGGTCAGGCGCGCCACGGCGTTCTCGGTCGTGTCGCCGGGCGCGATGCGCAGCGAGATCCGGGCCCGGGCGGCCGGCACCAGCGTGTTGCTGGAGCCCTCGACCTTCGGGGCGTCGAGGCCGGTGATGCTCAGCGACGGCTTGGTCCACAGCCGCTCGACCACGGAGCCGCTGCCGATCCACCGGGTGCCGGCGGCCGCGCCGGACTCGGCGCGCAACCGCTCCTCGGGGTAGTCCACGTCGGCGGCGGGGCCGGCGTGCAGGCCCGCGACCGCGACGTCACCCTCGTCGTCGTGCAGCGTCGAGATGAGCCGGCTCAGGGTCATCAGGGCGTCGGGCACCAGCCCGCCCCACATGCCGGAGTGCACCGCGTGGGTCAGGGTGCGGACCTCGACGTCGGCGCGCACCAGGCCGCGCAGGCTGGTCGTCAGCGCCGGGACGCCGACGTCCCAGTTGCCGGAGTCGGCGATCACGATCACGTCGGCGCGCAGCCGCTCCTGGTGGGCGGCCAGCAGCGCGGGCAGGGTCTCGGAGCCGACCTCCTCCTCGCCCTCGACGAAGACCGTGACGCTGACCGGGAGGTCGTCGCCGAAGACCCGCAGCGCACCGAGGTGGGCCACGATGCCCGCCTTGTCGTCGGCCGCACCGCGGGCGAAGAGCCGGCGCCCGCTGGGCGAGTCGCGCTCGGTGGGCTCGAAGGGCGGGGAGTCCCAGTCGGCGTGGTCGTTCTCGGGCTGCACGTCGTGGTGGGCGTAGAGCAGCACCGTCGGCGCACCCACCGGGCCGGCCCGGTGACCGATCACCGCGGGCGCCCCGCCCTCGATGCTGACCACCTCGGTGTCCATGCCCTCCGCGGCCAGCAGGGCGCGCACGGCCTCGGCGCTGCGGCGTACCTCGTCGGCGCGCGCAGGGTCGGCGCTCACGGACTCGATCCGCACGAGGTCCTCGAGGTCGCTGCGCAGCCCGGGCAGCACGTCGGCGACGCGGGCCCGCAGGTCGGTGGTGTCGGCGTGGTGGCTCATGGCGCCAAGGTAGTCGTGCCCGCCCTCGCCGCCACGCCGGGTCAGGGGCTCAGAACGTCCGGCGCCGGCGCATCCGCCAGGAGCGACCGTCCGGGTCGTGCAGGAAGCGGTAGCTCGGCACCGCCAGCAGCTGGCGCGCCAGCGGCAGGCGGGGCTCGGGCAGGCGCCGCAGCCGGCCCGGCGGTCGCGGCCCGACCCGGCCGCCGTCGTGCCAGGCCTCCAGCGCATCGGCGCTCTCGGCGAAGCGCCGGAACATGTCGACCGGGTCGACGCAGTCGGCCATCACCTCGAGCAGCCCGGCGTCGTCCATGTCGTCGACCGAGGTCAGCTCGTCGGGGTCGAGACGGTCGAGGTGCTCGGCGGCCAGGGTCAGGCGCAGGCGCCGCGCGAAGCCGGCCCGCCCCTCGGTGGCGCCGCGGTCGATGATGGCCGCCGAGACCTCGGAGTCGTTGGTCCACGAGCGGCGGCAGAAGTTGTCGGAGCCGATCGAGGCCCAGGCGTCGTCGAGCACGCACACCTTGGCGTGCACGTAGACCGGGGTGCCGACGTGGTTCTCGAGCCCGTAGAACGCGACCCGCTCGGGCGCCTCCAGCAGCAGCCGCTGCACGCCGCGCAGCCGACCGAGGACCTGCGGGTCGCGCGCGAACCAGCCGTCCTGGTCGGGGTACTGGGGCAAGACGACGACCACGTGCAGCCCCGGCTGGGCCCGCAGGGCATCGGCCAGCACGGTGCTCATCTCGTGGCCCCACAGGAACTGGTCCTCGACGTAGACCAGCCGCTGGGCGTGCTTGACCGCCTTCGTGTAGCCGCGGGCCACCGACCGCTCGCCCCGAGGGGCGAAGTCGAACGCCCAGCCGGCGCCCAGCACCGGGTAGGTGCGCAGCAGCTGGACGGCGTGGCCGGTGTCGGTCCCGCCGTCGGCGTCCGTCGGCGTCGGCGGTGGGTGGCGGGGGCGGGGCCTGCGGGGGCAGTGGGCGCCGGGCACCGTCGAGGTCGGCGCGGGCGTCGCGCAGGCGCCGCCACGGGTGCCGGGTCGTGGGGCTGGAGTCCTCCCAGCGCTCGCGGAAGACGGTCTCGACGTCGTGCACCACGGGTCCCTGCAGGGCGACCTGGACGTCGTGCCAGGGTGCGCGCTCGCCGTACTCGTCGGCGACGTGCAGGGTCTGCGGATCGCCCTCGTGCATCGCGTCGTCGCGCCTGCCGTGGCACAGGTCGATGCCGCCGACGAAGGCGATGTCGCGGGCCGGGTCGTCGCGGTGGCGCACGACGACGAACTTCTGGTGGTGGGTGCCCGCGCGGGTCACGCGCATGTCGAGCTGCACGTCGGCGCCGCGCTCCTGCAGCAGGTCGCCGAGGTCGCGGTGCTCCTGGTGCGCGTAGCCCATCGCGGCGGCCTGGGAGCGCCACACCAGCGCGCGTACGTCGGCGCCACGGTCGAGCGCGCGGCCCAGGACCTCCACCAGCTCGCTGCCCGGCTCGTCGCCGAGGCGCTGGTCGGGGTCGGAGCGCCAGTCGGTGAACCAGACCAGGTCGCCCTCGCCGGCCGCCTCGACGCAGCGCAGCAGCTCGGCGAAGTAGGTGCGCCCGTGCACCAGCGCCCGGACCCGGTTGCCGGTGGAGAACGCCGCGTCCGGGTGGGCGTCGTCGACGCGGGTGGAGCCGTTGCCGCGCTCCTCGCGGGTGAGGAACCAGTCGCGAGGGTCTGCACGGGGAGCCACCCGTGGAGGCTAGCGGGGAGCGCGCCCGCTCAGGTCAGCGGCAGGTGCGGGGCCAGGTCGGCACGCTGGCCGGAGGCACTGACCCGGCCGGAGTCCTCGGCCTGCGCCCAGGTCAGCGCACCGGTGGCCAGTGCGATCCAGGTGCCGGCGTCGGTCTCGACGACGGCCGGCGGGGTGCCGCGGGTGTGCCGCACGCCCGGGATGACCTGCACGGCGGCGTACGGCGGCACCCGCACCTCGACCGAGTGCCCGGGCGCGCGCTGCTCGAGCACCGCCAGGAAGTGCTTGACCAGCAGCCGCAGGTCGGCGCGCTCCTCGGCGCCGGCACCCAGGCGCTCCAGCGCGTCGGCGACGTCGGCGGGGTCGGCGGGGCGCAGGCGGGCGGGCACCGCGGCAGCCTAGTGCGGGGCGGGTCGGGGCGGCGAGCGGCAGGGGTGGCCGGCGGTGCCGGTGTGATCGGGTAGACAGGGCCCATGGATCCGCACTCCTCCGGCCGCACCGCCCGCTCCCTCGAGACCCTGCACGCGATGTGCTACTTCGTGCCCGAGGTCGAGCAGGAGATCACCGCCCTCGGCGTGCGCCGGGGCCGAGGGGCCTACTTCGCCGGCCGCTCCGCGGCGATGGGCAGGGTCGGGCCGGGCCCGGTCGCGGCGACGTTCTACGTCTTCTCCCCCTCCCTGGTCGCGCACTTCGTGCCGGCCTGCTGGGAGACCGCGGCCCCCGAGGACGTGCTGGCGGCGCGGCGGCGCGGCGTCGACGCGGCGTACCGGCGCCTGCTCGGCGACGACGTGCTCGCCTCGCCCGAGATGGCCGAGGCGGCCGCGCTGGCGCGCACCGCTGCCGAGGCCTGCACCCCCGAGGGCCGGGCGCTGTACGCCGCCCACGCCGACCTGGCCTGGCCCGAGGAGCCGCACCTGGCGCTCTTCCACGCCCTGACGCTGGTGCGTGAGCACCGCGGCGACGGGCACGTGGCGACCCTGCTGTCCCACGGCCTGAGCGGCCTGGAGTCGCTGGTCACCCACACCGCGACCGGCACCGGCTTCACGGTGCCGGCGGCCCAGGCGACCCGCGGCTGGTCCAGCGAGGAGTGGGAGGCCTGCGCGGCCGACCTGCACCGGCGCGGCCTGCTGGAGGCCGACGGGGCGCTCAGCGAGCAGGGTCGGGCGCTGCGCACCGCGGTCGAGACCGCCACCGACGAGACCGGGCACGCGCCGTGGGCCGCGCTCGGGGACGAGGGCGCCGACCGGCTGCGCACCCTGGGCCGGCCGTGGGTCAAGCAGATGGTCGCCGGGGGCGTCTTCCCCGCGGGCGTGCTGGCCTGAGGCGGCGCGCACGACGTGCCCGAGGGTGACAGCGTCCACAGGCTCGCCCGGCGCCTGGACCGGTCGTTGCTCGGGCGCACGGTGGCACGCTCCGACCTGCGGGTGCCGCGGTTGGCCACCCGCGACCTGGCGGGGCGCGAGGTCCTCGAGCACGCCACCCACGGCAAGCACCTGCTGACCCGCTTCTCCGGCGGCGTCACCCTGCACAGCCACCTGCTGATGGACGGCGAGTGGTCGGTGACACGGCCCGGACGCCGGCTCCCGCAGCGCCTCCAGGCCGAGGTGCGGGTCGTCCTCGAGACCACCGAGGGCCCCACGGCGTGGGGGCTGCGCCTGCACCAGCTCGACCTGGTCGCCACCGCCGAGGAGTCGCTGCTGGTCGGCCACCTGGGCCCCGACCTGCTGCACGACGACGTCGACGTCGCCGAAGCGGTACGCCGGCTGCGCGCCGACCCCGAGGTGCCGCTGGTCAGCGCCATGCTCGACCAGACCCGGGTCGCCGGGCTGGGCAACCTGTGGGCCAACGAGCTCGCGTTCATCCTCGGCCGCAGCCCCTGGACCCCGGTCGGGGAGGTCGACGTCGAGCGCCTGGTGAGGCTGGCCGCACGGGCGCTGCGGCACTCCGCGCTGGTGCCCGGCGCCTACCAGGTCACCACCGGCACGGGTCGCCGCGGCGAGTCCCACTGGGTCGCGGGCCGCCAGCGCCGCCCGTGCCTGCGCTGCGGCACCACGGTGCAGATGGTCGACGAGGTCGCGAACGATCCCGCCAACCGGCGTACGTGGTGGTGCCCGCACTGCCAGCCCGGCCCGGCCCGCCCCTCGCGCTAGACGCTCAGAGGGCGTCGAGGATCTCCAGGGTGCGGACCCAGGCCGGCGAGGCCGGGTCGACGACGGTGAAGTGGTCGCCGTCGACCTCCACCAGCTCGGCCTGCGCGCCGGACGCCAGCGCGGCGTCGACGTAGCGCTGCGACTGGGTGGGCGGCACGATCGTGTCGCCCGCGCCGTGCACGCACCAGACCGGCTGGTCGAGCGGCACCTGGCTCAGCGGGTCGACCGCGGCGTCCTCGGGCTCGACGGGGTCGGGGGCGTGGCCCAGGAAGGCCGCGACCGCTCCCCCGCCGAGGCCGGCGGCGTGCGCGCCCACGAGGTCGAGCACCCCGGCCTGGGACACGACGTGGGACACCTCGACCCCGCCGCCCCAGCGCTCGTGGCGGGTGCGGGACGCGGCCCAGGTAGCGAGGTGACCACCCGCGGAGTGCCCGAGGGCCACCACCGTGGTCAGGTCGAGGTCGGTGCCGGCGAGCAGGTCGATGCCGGCGGCGACGTCGTCCAGGGTCTCGGGCACACCGCCCCCGGCCCCGTCCGCACCGGCCGCGCCCACGCGGCGGTACTCCAGCGCCAGCGTCGCCCACCCGGCCTCGACCAGGGCCGGCACCAGCGGCTCGGCGTACTCGATGCCGTACTCCGCCTTCCAGAACCCGCCGTGCACCACCACCACGACGCCGCGCGGCGTGCCCGCGGGCCGGGTGAGCACGACGTACTGGCTGGGGTCCTCGCCGTAGGTGAGTCGCTCGGTCGCGGAGCCGTCGGCAGGTGCGGGCACGGGTGGGACCTCCTGTGGGCCGGTGGCGCAGGCGCTCGCGACGGCGGTGAGGCCGGCGAGGGCGGGCAGGGTCAGCAGGGTACGACGGCGCACACGTCAGGTTCGGAGCCGCGGCCCACCCCGATGCCGACCAGTCAGTTGTTCACCACCGACCAGTCAGTTCTGCACCGTCGAGAAGTCGATCGCCGAGGGCCAGCGCCGAGGGATCGACCGGTCCCTGGTGCGACATCGACTGGTGGATGGTGCAGAAGTGACTGCTCGGCGATCACTCGTCGGGGCCGCGGCGCAGCCGCTTGGTCTGGCTGCGCTGCTTCTTGGCCTCGAGGCGGCGGCGCTGCGAGCCGCGGGTCGGCTTGGTCGGGCGGCGCTGGGGGGGCGGCGGGCCCGCGGCCGAGCGCACCAGCGCGGCGAGCCGCTCGCGGGCGGCGCGCCGGTTGGCCAGCTGGGTGCGGAACTCCGACGCGCTCACGGTCAGCACCCCGTCGACGAGCCGGGCGGCGAGGGAGTCGAGCACCCGCGAGCGGACGACCGGGGGCAGCGACGAGGCGGCGACGTCGTACGACAGCTCGACGCGCGAGTCGGTCGTGTTCACGCCCTGCCCGCCCGGGCCCGAGGAGCGGGAGAAGCGCTCGCTGAGCTCGGCTCCTGGGATCACCAGGGTCCGGGTCACGGGCAGGTCGTCGGGCACCGGCCCATCATGACGCGCCCCGTCCTCGCGGCGGCACCTGCGGTCGCCCCCGGAGGAGATCCCGGCCGGCTCGGCGCGAAGTCCGGGCCGGGTCGGCGGGAGATCCGGGCCGGGTCAGAGCGTGGCGGCGACGGCGGCGGGGTCGCCGGCCAGCGCCGCGGGCAGGGTGGCGGTCCAGGCGGAGCGCAGCTGCAGCAGGTTGACCTCGAGGACGTCCTCGACCACGAGCTCGTCGCCGCCGGTGCGGCCCAGCTCGGTCACCGGCACGCCGTGACGGGCGGCGAGCTCGAGCAGTGCCGGAGCGTCGGCGTCGGCCACGGTCACCACGGCCCGGCCCGCCGACTCGGCGAAGAGCGCGAGGAACGGGTCACCGCCGGCCACGCCGGCCAGGTCCACGCGCACGCCGCACATGTTCGTCAGCGCCGACTCGGCCAGGGTCTGGGCCAGACCGCCGTCGGAGACGTCATGGGCGCTGGTGAGCAGGCCGACGCCCTCGTGCAGCAGCGCGGCGAGCGACTTCTCGGCCGCCAGGTCGACCCGCGGCGGCAGGCCGCCGAGGTGGCCGTGCACGACGTGGGCCCACTCCGAGCCCGACAGCTCCTCGCGGGTCTCGCCGAGCAGGAAGACGCTCTCGCCGGGGTCGTCGCCCTCGACGGCCCGCCAGCCGGTCGGCGTACGCCGGGTGACGTCGTCGACGACGCCGAGCACCGCCACGACCGGGGTGGGCAGGATCGCGGTCTCGCCGGTCTGGTTGTAGAGGCTGACGTTGCCGCCGGTGACGGGGATGCCCAGCTCGAGGCAGCCCTCCTTGAGCCCGCGGCAGGCCTCCGCGAACTGCCACATCACGTCGGGGTCCTCGGGGGAGCCGAAGTTGAGGCAGTCGGAGATCGCCAGCGGGACAGCACCTCCGGTGGCGACGTTGCGGTAGGACTCGGCCAGCGCCAGACGGGCCCCGGTGTAGGGGTCGAGCTTGGCGAAGCGGCCGTTGCAGTCGGTGGCCACGGCGACGCCGAGGTTGGTCTCCTCGTCGATGCGCACCATGCCGGAGTCGGAGGGCTGCGAGAGGACGGTGTTGCCGCGCACGTAGCGGTCGTACTGGTCGGTGATCCAGGACTTGTCGCACAGGTTGGGGCTGGCGACCAGGCGCAGCAGCGTCTCGCGCAGCTCCTCGCCGCTGCTCGGGCGCGCCAGCGCCTCGGCCGCGTCGGCCTGCAGGGCGTCCTGCCAGGCGGGGCGGGCGTACGGGCGCTGGTACGTCGGCCCGTCGTGGGCCACCGAGCGCGGCGGCACGTCGACCACGCGCTCGCCGTGCCAGTCGATCTCGAGCCGGCCGGTGTCGGTGACCTCGCCGACGACGACGGCCTCGACCTCCCACTTCGCGCAGATCGCCATGAACGCCTCGACGTCGCCGGGCTCGACGACGGCCATCATCCGCTCCTGGCTCTCGCTCATCAGGATCTCCTCGGGAGCCAGCGTGGAGTCGCGCAGCGGCACCCGGTCGAGCTCGACGTGCATGCCGCCGTCACCGGCGCTGGCCAGCTCGGAGGTCGCGCAGGAGAGCCCGGCGCCGCCGAGGTCCTGGATGCCGGCGACCAGGCCGGCGGCGAAGATCTCGAGGGTGCACTCGATGAGGAGCTTCTCCATGAACGGGTCGCCGACCTGCACGCTGGGCCGCTTGGCCGGACCGTCCGCGTCGAAGGTCTCGCTGGCGAGCACGGAGACGCCGCCGATGCCGTCGCCACCGGTGCGGGCGCCGTAGAGGATCACCTGGTTGCCCACGCCCGAGGCCTTGGCCAGGTGCAGGTCCTCGTGGCGCAGCACCCCGACGCACAGCGCGTTGACGAGCGGGTTGCCCAGGTAGCTCTCGTCGAAGACGGCCTCGCCGCCGATGTTGGGCAGGCCCAGGCAGTTGCCGTAGTGGCCCACGCCCTCGACGATGCCGGGCAGCACCCGGTGGGTGTCGGGGGCGTCGAGCGGACCGAAGCGCAGCGGGTCCATCACGGCGACCGGGCGCGCACCCATGGCCAGGATGTCGCGCACGATGCCGCCGATGCCGGTCGCGGCGCCCTGGTGCGGCTCGACGTACGACGGGTGGTTGTGCGACTCGACCTTGAAGGTCACCGCGTAGCCCTGGCCGACGTCGATGACGCCGGCGTTCTCGCCGATGCCGGCGAGCATCGCGCCGGCGGGGGTCTCCTGGGGGATCTCCCCGAACTGCTTGAGGTGCACCTTGGAGGACTTGTAGGAGCAGTGCTCGCTCCACATCACCGAGTACATCGCCAGCTCGCTGGAGGTGGGGCGGCGCCCGAGGATCTCGCGGATCCGGGCGTACTCGTCGGCCTTCAGGCCGAGGTCGGACCAGGGCTGCTCACGGCCCGGGTCGTCGGCCGCGACGGCGACGGTGTCGAGAGCGGAGACACGGGGCTGCGGGGGGACCTCAGGCACGGGGCCAATCTACCGGCGCGGCCACCGGGCCCCGCGCCCGACCGGCGGCGATCGCGCGCACCCCCTCTGACCTGCGGAAACTACAACCCTGTAGTTCACCGCGTTCACTGTTACTCGTGTGACTGGAGTGGTTATGGTGGCGCAGCCCGGCAGGTCGGGCGCCGTCCTTCCCCGCCTCGTAGGAGCCCCTCGATGTCCCGTCAGACCTCCCCCCGGGTCCGCCTCGCCCTCGCCGGCGCCCTGAGCGGCGCCCTGGCCGTCACCGGCGTCGCCGTCCAGGCCCCGCTCGCCTCCGCCGCCGACCAGGGCGGCACCAGCTCGACGGGCGAGCGCCGCGCCCCCACCGTCGAGGAGGGCCAGGTCGTCACCCCCGGCGACTTCACCGGCTACGGCTTCGACCAGTGCCTGGCGCCGACCCAGAAGGCGATGAACACCTGGTGGCGCACCTCGCCGTTCTCGGCGGTCGGCATCTACATCTCCGGCACGTCCCGCGCCTGCCGCGACCAGCCCAACCTGACCCCCACCTGGGTGGTCAAGCAGGCCACCCGCGGCTGGCGCCTGCTGCCGATCACGCTGGGCCCGCAGGCCTCCTGCCAGCCGCGGTTCCCCCGCTACGACGACGACGTCACGATCGACCCCCGCCCGGGCCGCAAGGGCACCTACGTCCAGGCGCTCAAGATGGGCCGGCGCGAGGCCGTCTCGGCCGTGGCCGCCGCCCAGGCGCTGAAGATCGCCGAGGGCAGCACGCTCTGGTACGACCTGGAGGGCTTCGACCACAACAACACCGCCTGCCGCGAGTCGGCGCTGTCCTTCCTCTCCGGGTGGACCCAGAAGCTGCACGCCCTCGACTACGTCTCCGGCGTCTACTCCAGCGCCTCGTCGGGCATCAAGGCCCTCGACGACGCCCGGGTCGACCGCCCCGACCGCTTCAACCTCCCTGACGCCATCTGGCTCGCCCGCTGGGACGGTGTCGCGAACACCTCCAGCAGCTACGTCCGCGAGGACGGCTGGCGCCCCGGCGGCCGCGTCAAGCAGTACCGCGGCGGCCACGACGAGACCTGGGGCGGGGTGCGGATCAACATCGACTCCAACTTCCTCGACCTGGGCAAGGGCAGCACCGCCCGCCCGCAGGGCGAGATGTGCGGCGGCACCCGCGTCAACTGGCCCTCCTACGAGATGCTGCGCCCGCCGCGGCAGACCAAGAACGGCACCAAGCGCTCCGACCCCGCGAAGGTCGCTGCCCTGCAGTGCCTGCTCAAGCAGCGCGGCTACTTCGACGCCGAGCTCACCGGCACGTACGGCGGCCGCGTCGTCAACGCCACCAAGGCCTGGCAGCGCGACCACGGGTTCGCCGAGAAGGACCTCTGGGCGCGCACCCACTGGATGTCGCTGCTGGCCACCGGCGCCAAGACGACCACCAAGTTCGGCTCCAGCGGGGACGCCGTGCGCCGCCTGCAGCGCAGCCTCAACGCCGCCTCCCCGAAGGCCCGGGTCGTCGTGACCGGCGTCTACGGCGCGGCCGTCGAGAAGGCGGTCAAGGACTGGCAGAAGCGCGTGGGGATGAGCGCCTCGGGCGTCGTCAACGCCGCCACCTGGCGCAAGCTGCAGGCCGGCAGGCGCAGCTGAACCCGGCCCGGGACGGGGCGGGGCGGGGTCAGCCGACCGGCGGGCCGGCCACCAGCGCGGCGCCGGTCGAGCGCCACGACCGCCGCGAGCCCGGTCAGCAGACCCCGCCCCGGGTGGCGCACCAGCCACGCGACCGGGCGCTCGAGGCCGGTGGGCGCCGTGGAGCCGGTGGGCCCCAGGGCCCGCAGCCGCCAGGTGTCGCCGAGCAGGCCGCGCCGGTCGGCGTACCGCTCGAAGGGGAGGGTGGCCAAGGGCGGGACCGCGCTGGCCAGGCCGAGCAGGATGCGGGCCAGGCCCCAGCGCTGGTCGATGGCCGACCACGAGCGCGGTGACGCCGTACGCCACGAAGACCACGCCGTGCAGCATCCCGAAGACGCTGACCGCGCGTCGGTGGTCTCGGTGACGTACTTGAGGAACATCCCGACCAGCAGCAGCGACCAGGTCACCGCCTCGGCGGCCGCCAGCCGGCGGAAGAGCAGGCGTGGGCTCACGCGAGGACGGCCTCGACCAGGCTGGTGAAGAAGCCCAGCCCGTCGGTGCCGGAGCCGGTCAGGACTCCACGGAGTGCTCGGGGTGGGGCATCAGGCCGACGACGTTGCCGCGCTCGTTGCTCACGCCGGCGATGTCGCGCAGTGAGCCGTTGGGGTTGTGCTCGACGTAGCGCGCCACCACCTGGCCCTCGCCCTCGAGCCGGTCGAGGGTGGCCTCGTCGGCGACGTAGCCGCCCTCGCCGTTCTTGAGCACGACCGTGATCTCCTGGCCGGCCGACGTAGGCGGAGGTCCACGGGGTGTCGGTGCGCTCGACGCGCAGGCGCTGGTCGCGGCACACGAACTTGCGGTGGTCGTTGCGGATCAGCGCTCCGGGCAGCAGGTGCGACTCGCAGAGGATCTGGAAGCCGTTGCAGATGCCGAGCACGGGCATCCCCCGCTGGGCCGCCTCGACGACCTCGGCCATCACCGGCGAGAACCGCGAGATGGCGCCGCAGCGCAGGTAGTCGCCGTACGAGAAGCCGCCCGGCAGGACGACCGCGTCGACGCCCTGGAGGTCGTGCTCGCCGTGCCAGAGCGCGACGGCCTCGTTGCCGCCGAGGCGCACGGCGCGCTGCGCGTCGACGTCGTCGAGCGAGCCCGGGAAGGTGACGACGCCGATCTTCACGCGCGCACCTCGACGGGCTCCTCGACGCGCACCGTGAAGTTCTCGATCACCGGGTTGGAGAGCAGCGTCTCGGCCATCGCGGGACACCTCGGCGAGCACCTCGTCGGTCACCTCGCCCTCGACCTCGAGCTCGAAGCGCTTGCCCTGGCGCACGTCGGCGACCCCGCTGAAGCCCAGCCGCGGCAGTGCACCGAGCACCGCCTTGCCCTGCGGGTCGAGGATCTCGGGCTTGGGCATCACGTCGACGACGACACGGGGCACGGGGCGCTCCTGGAGGAGGGTGGGGCGAGAACGGCTGCTCGGGACGACCCCATCCTAGGCGCCGCCGGCAGCCGCCCACCCGCGCGGTGCCTGCACAATGGGCTCATGAGCATGAACCCCGGCTCCCGCGCCCGCTCCGCCCTGCCGCTGGAGTTCCCCCAGTCCTTGGCCGTGTACGACGACTACGCCGACGCCCAGCGCACCGTCGACCACCTCTCCGACAACAAGTTCCCGGTCGAGCACCTGATGATCGTGGGCACCGACCTCAAGCGGGTCGAGCGGATCACCGGGCGCCTGACGACGGGCCGTGTCGCCGTCGGCGGCCTGGCCTCGGGTGCGTGGTTCGGCGCCTTCATCGGCCTGGTCTTCACCCTCTTCACCGAGGAGGGCTTCCTGGCCACGTTCCTGCCGGTGGTGGTGATCGGCGCGCTCTTCGGCCTGATCTTCGCCCTCGTCGGGTACGCCGCCTCGCGCGGGCGCCGCGACTTCTCCTCCGTCACCCAGGTGGTGGCCACCCGCTACGAGGTGCTGGTCGAGCACAAGCACCAGGCCCGTGCCCGCGAGCTGCTGGCCGACCTGCCCGGCGCGCTGCCCAATCCCTTCGCCTGACCCGGTCAGCGGGAAGTCCGGGCCGGCTCAGCGGGAGGTCCAGGCCGGGTCGGCGAGAGATTGGGCCGGGTCAGCGCCGGCGCTGGAGCACCACGATGACCAGGGCGACGCCGAGGCCCGCGAGGATCGGGCCGAGGGTGCCCAGCGTGCGGTCGCCTCCCCCGTCGGCGCCGTCGTGGGAGAGGCCGAGGTAGGTCACCGCGGCCCCTCCGACGATCATCACGGTCGCGACGACCAGCCCGAGGATCCGGGCTCCGGTCACGACAGCTCGCGCTTGAGGATCTTGCCGGTCGCGGTCATCGGCAGGTCCTTGCTGAACTGCACGATGCGGGGGTACTTGTAGCCGGCCATCTGCTCCTTCGACCACGCGACGATCTCGTCCTCGGTGGTGGTGGAGCCCTCGTTCATGATCAGGACGGCCTTGATCTCCTCGCCGTGCGAGTCGTGCGGCACGCCGATGACCGCGGCCAGCGAGACGTCGGGGTGGCTCATCAGCACCTCCTCGATCTCACGGGGGTACACGTTGTAGCCGCCGCGGATGATCATGTCCTTGGAGCGGTCGACGATGTAGTACCAGCCGTCCTCGTCCGTGCGGCCCAGGTCGCCGGAGCGGAACCAGCCGTCCTGGATGGACTCAGCGGTCGCGTCGGGGCGCCCGTAGTAGCCCTTCATGATGTTGTGGCCCTTGATGGCGATCTCGCCGACGGCCTCGGGGCCGCTCTCCTCGATGTCGCTCCAGTCGCCCGGCTCGGGGCTGATCAGCTTCATCTCCACGCCCGGGATGGGGCGGCCGATCGAGCCGACGCGCGGCTCCTCGCCGTGCGGCGAGAACGAGGCGACCGGGCTGGTCTCGGAGAGGCCGTAGCCCTCGAGGATGGTGACGCCGAACTTCTTCTGGAAGTCCTTGTGCACCTCGACGGGCAGCGCGGAGCCACCGGCGGCGGCGACGCGCAGGTTCTCGGCGAGCGAGGAGACGTCGTGGTCGGGGGTGAGCGCTCCGAGCAGGCCCCAGTACATGGTCGGCACGCCGGCGAAGAAGGTGACCTTCTCCTTGAGCATCAGCTGCAGCGCGGGCTCGGCCTCGAAGCGCGGCAGCATCACCACGGTGCCGCCGAAGGCGAACGCACCGTTCTGGATCACGGTCTGGCCGAAGGAGTGGAACAGCGGCAGCACGCACAGGTAGGTGTCGGGCTTCTCGGCGTCGGCGCCGAAGAGGTCGGTGCCGGCCAGCGCGTTGTCGCGCATGTTGCGGTGGCGCAGCTCGGCGCCCTTGGGCTGGCCGGTGGTGCCCGAGGTGTAGAGGATCACCGCGGTGTCGTCCTCGTCGGTGGCCACCGTCTCGAAGGTCGGGGGCTGCTGGGCCATCGCGCGGCCCATCGTCTCGGTGCCCTCGATCGGCGACTCGGCGGCCGGGTCGGCGGTGATCATGAAGAAGTGCTCGCACGAGTCGGTCTCGCTGAAGCCGGCGTGGCCCTCGGTGCCGATGGGCAGCTCGGGGGTGCCCTGGAAGCAGAAGAACGCCTTCGCGTCGGAGTCGGCGAGGTGGTAGGCCACCTCGCGCCCCTTGAGCAGCACGTTGAGGGGCACGACGGTCGCGCCGGCCTTGAGGATGCCGTAGTAGACGATCGAGAAGTACGGCAGGTTGGGGCAGCTCAGCGCCACCTTGTCGCCGGGCTCGACGCCCCGGGAGGCGAGCAGGTTGGCGACCTGGTTGGCGGCGCCGTTGACCTGCGCGTAGGTGAGTCGGGTCTCGCCGAAGATGATCGCGTCGCGGTCGGCGTACTTCTCGGCCGAGCCCTCGAGCAGGGTGGCAAGGTTGTAGCTGGTCACGTGGTGGCCTCCGTCACGTTGGGGATGGCCCCAACCTACCGACGCCGCCTCACCCCTGTGAGGGCCCCTCGCACAACGTGGCCGCCCGGCGCAGGTCGGCGCGCACCGGGAGCACGGAGCCGAGGCTGAGCAGCAGCCCCAGCGGGCGCAGCGGGCCGGGCCCGCTGATGCGGAAGCCGTAGGTGACGTCGCAGCCCGTCGCGGTCGCGGCGAGGTCCAGCTCGAGGCTCGCCCGCACCGCCCTCCAGGTGCCGACCTCGGCCCACCGCCGCGGGCGCTCGTACGTCGTGGTCTCCATCGCCGGGCGCAGCCCGGGGCGGGTCACGTCGACCCAGCGCTGACCGGGACCGACCTCGCCGACGACGTCCTCGACCCGGGCCAGGCTCGACTGCCACTGGGCCCGGTTGGCCGGGTCGACGAGGTAGTCGAAGGCGGTCTCCGGGGTGCAGGGGAAGGCGACCGTGCCGCCCACCGTGCGCTCCCCGGACGGCTGGGGGCGACTCACCACGACTGCCCCGTCAGCAGCTCGTAGGCCTCGACGTAGCGGGCCCGGGTGCGCTCGACGACCTCGGCCGGCAGCGGCGGTGGCGCCTCGCCGGAGGCGCGGTCCCAGCCGGCCTCGGGCGAGAGTGCCCAGTTGCGCACGATCTGCTTGTCGTAGGACGGCTGGGTGCGCCCGGGCTCCCACGCGGCGGCGGGCCAGAAGCGGGAGGAGTCGGGAGTCAGCACCTCGTCGCCGAGCACGACCGCCCCGGCGGGGTTGCGCGCGGCGCCGGCGGAGCGGCCGAACTCGAGCTTGGTGTCGGCCAGCAGGATGCCGCGTTCGCGGGCGAGCTCCTCGGCGCGGGCGTAGACCGCCAGGGTCAGCTCGCGCAGGTGGGCGGCGTCGGCCTCACCGATCCGCTCGGCGACGGCGGCGTACGAGACGTTCTCGTCGTGCTCGCCCAGCTCGGCCTTGGTGGCGGGGGTGAAGACCGGTGCGGGCAGCCGGCTGCCGTCCACGAGCCCGTCGGGCAGCGGCACGCCGCACACCTCGCCGCCGGCACGGTAGTCGAGCAGCCCCGAGCCGGTGAGGTAGCCGCGCGCGACGCACTCGACGGGGAACATGTCGAGGCGCTCGCAGACGACCGCACGACCGCGCACGTCGGCGGGCACGTCGGTGGACAGCACGTGGTGGGGCACCAGGTCGGCGAGCTGCTCGAACCACCACAGCGACATCCGGGTGAGGATCTCGCCCTTGTCGGGGATGGTCGTGTCGAGCACGAAGTCGAAGATCGAGAGCCGGTCGCTGGCCACCACCAGCAGCTGGCCGGCGTGCTCGCCCTCCCGGACCTCGTAGAGGTCGCGCACCTTGCCCGAGTGCAGGTGGCGCATGCCGTCGAGGGCGGGGGCGGGCGGGATGTTGAGGTCGGCGCTCACCTGCTCAGCCTAGGGCGGTCCCGCGCACGGCGGCGGGGCCGGCCCGGAGGATCGCTCCTCCGGACCGGCCCCGCCGGTGCTGCTGGGTGGTGCTGGTGCTGCTGGGGTCAGCGACGCAGGTCGTCGCGGTGGTCGTGCGCCGGGTGCAGCTCGGCGTTGCGGGCCGCCTCCTGGGCCGCCTTGCGCTCCGAGCCGCTGGGACGCGGCTCGGGTGCGGGCGAGCCCTCGCCGAGGCCCTCGGTGCTGACGGCGTACGTCGCCACGGCGTACGCGATCGCGCCGGACATCTCCTCGATCGCGTCGCTGCTCACGTTGTCGCGGTCGTCGCACTCCTGGTGGTAGCAGGGGTCGTAGGCCTCGCCGGCGGTGCCGCCGTAGATCTCGGCCTGCTCCTCGGTCTTGACGCCCTCGGCGCCGGTGAACAGGCCGCCCGACGGGATGTCGACGCCCTCGGCGATGAACGGGCCGTAGTCGGAGCGCCCGCTGAAGGGGGTCGCCTCGGAGGGCAGGTCGACGCTGGCGAAGTACTCGTTGAACATCGCCTCGATGTCGTCGGAGCCGGCCGGGCCGACCGCGCCGCCACCCTCGGAGTTGTCACCGTCGTAGACGAAGCGCACGTAGTTGGGCGAGCCGACCATGTCGAAGTTGAGGTAGAGGGCGATCTGGTCGATCTCCTCCTGGCTCAGCTCGGCGACGTAGTGCTCGGAGCCGAGCAGGCCCAGCTCCTCGGCGCCCCACCAGGCGAAGCGCACCTGGTTGGTCAGGCGGCCCTTGCCGCCGTTGCCCTTGCCCGACTTGCCCTTCTTCTTGTCCTTGGCGTCGAACTTGGCGAGCTTGAGCGCGGTCTCGAGGATGCTGCCCGAGCCGGAGCCGTTGTCGTTGATGCCGGGGCCCTCGGGCACCGAGTCGAGGTGCGAGCCGACCATCACGACGTTGTCCTTGTCGCCGCCGCGGGTCTCGGCGAGGACGTTGTAGGTCGTGCGGATCTCGGAGGTGGTGTCGGTGGTCATCGTGACCTCGGTGCCGGCCGGGTCGTAGAGGTCCTGGCCGACGGCGAAGGAGGTGCCCACGACGGGGATCTCGTAGCCGGGCTGGCCCAGGGTGCCGGCGAAGGAGTCGGTGGCCCCCTCGGCGCCGGAGTTGAAGATGATGACACCGGTGGCGCCGGCGTCCTGGGCGTTGAGCGCCTTGATCCCGAAGGCACAGCCTCCGCGCTGGATCAGCGCGATGGAGCCGGCGACGAAGTCGGTGAAGTCCTCGGCCTCGCAGCCGCTGGTGCCGGCCCCGGCGGTGGCCGTGGTGTCGACCGGCACGACCGTGCCGGAGGCCTCGCCGGACCCGGAGTAGGTCATGATCGAGAAGTCCTCGGGCGAGTCGTACGTCGTCGCGTCCGGGGCGGTCTGCGCGAGGGTGGCCGGCGCGTTCTCGACGAAGTAGGGGAACTCGAACTCCTGGACCTGCGGCGAGTAGCCCGCCCTGGTCAGGGTGCGCACGAGGTAGCGCACGCTGGCGTTGTAGCCCGAGGTGCCCGAGGCGCGGTTGCCGTCGAACTTGTCGGCGATCTCCTGGAGCTTGTCGAGGTGCTCGTCGATGCCCTCGGCCTTGACCCGCTTGGTCAGCTGCTTGGGCAGGTCGAAGCCCGGCGAGCCGTTCTTGCCGCGCTCGGCGGCCTGGATGGTGGTGGTGTCGTCGGCGTTGGCGGTGAAGCCGACGCCACCGGCGACGAGTGCTGCGGCCGTGGTGACGGCGAGTGCCGGCACGGCGGCACGGGACAGTGAGCTGAGACGCACGAGTTCCTCCGAGATGTCCGCCCTTGACCCCCGGCTGCTCCGGGGCGGGCCTGTCATGTGCGCGTCACCCTAGGCAGGTGTGACCCGAGCCACAAGAGGCCGCGCCGAGATACTGACCTCTCGTTCAGTCGCCCTGCGCGGAGCGGCGCCACGGCGGCGGCTGTCCCTGCAGGAACCACTGCATCTGCCGAGTGATCCAGGGCAGCGCCGCGTAGGTCATCACCGGGGTCATCACCAGCACCGTCAGCAGGATCCGCAGCGGCAGGGCCACGTCGGCGACGTACGAGCCGGCGCCCCAGTTGACCAGGACGCTGAGGGGGTAGAAGACCAGGAAGATGGTCACCGCCTGCTTCCAGCGCGGCGGGGGCGGCGGGTTGAGCCGCAGGTCGCGCACGTCGCGGCTGGTGGGCTCGTCGAACCACCCCTCGATGCCCGTGCGCCGCTCGACGCGGGACTCGCGCACCCCCAGCCCGACGGCCGCGTCGCGCCACCACTCCCGCTCGTGCGAGCCCTCCCAGCGTGCGAGCGCCTCGGCGTCGGCGAAGCGGTAGAGCATGTGCCAGGTCTCGGAGTCGGCCTCGGGACGCACCCAGCCCGCGCCCAGGAAGCCCGGGAAGCGCTGGGCCAGCGCGGTGCCCGCCTGCAGCCAGCTCGCCATCTCGGCCTCGCGGCCGGGGTCGAGGTGCCGGGTGATGGAGACGGTGACGGGGGCACTCATGCCCCGGATCCTCCCGGTGCCGCGCCCGGGCGCCAAACCGGGTGCGGACGGGTGCGACAGGATGGGGCGGTGGCCGGGCGAGACGGGAAGGAACCCGAGGGCCCACCGGGTTCCGAGGACATGACCCCCACCGCCGCGCCCGCCCAGTGCGGACAGGCGACCCGCGCGGAGGCCTTCGCCCGCTGGGTCGAGCCCGAGATCGAGGTGCTGCTGCGGGTGGCCCACACCCTCACCGGGTCGTGGAGCGACGCCGACGACGTCGTGCAGGACACGCTCGTGCGGGCCTGGGGCGCGGTGGACCGCTTCGACGGGCGCCACCCCCGGGCGTGGCTGCTGACGATCCTGCGACGCACCCACCTCAACAGCCTGCGCCGCAGCCGCCCCGACCTGGTCGAGGACGACGTGCTGGCCCGGCACCGGCCGGCCTTCGGCGCCGCGCACACCACCTCCCCCGAGCAGGTCGTCGACGACAACGCCTTCGACGACGACGTGGCCGCCGCGGTGGGCTCGCTGGGCGAGCAGTTCCGCCAGGCGGTGCTGCTGGTCGACGTCGACCACCTGACCTACGACGAGGCCGCGGCCGTGCTCGACGTGCCGACGGGCACCGTCGTCTCGCGGGTCAGCCGCGGCCGCTCCCGCCTGCGGGCCGTGCTGGCCCACCGCCGACCCCGAGGAGGTACCCGATGACCGCCTGGAGGCAGGGCCCCCGCGCGATGCTCGAGTGCTGGTGGTCGGGCCGGGTGCTCGACCGCTACGTCGAGCAGCAGCCCGCGACCCCGCTCACCCCCGCTGAGCGCGACCGGCTCGAGCGCCACCTGGCGGTGTGCGAGCGCTGCGCCACCTCGGCCACCGAACGGCGCCGCGTGCTCGCGGCCCTCGACCGCCTCGGCGCCCACCACGCCCCGCCGCCGGCGTCGCTGCGCCGGGCCCACGACCTCGTCCGCGACCTGACCGAGGCAGACCCCCGATGAACGCGACCGACCCGTCGACCGCGCCCGGCGTACGCCGCTCGGACCCGCTGGGCACGCCCGACGGCGAGCCGTGGGACCTGCTGGTCGTCGGCGGCGGCACGGCGGGCCTGGTGGCCGCGCACACCGCCGCCGGCTTCGGCGCCCGCACCCTGCTGGTCGAGCGGCACCGCACGGGCGGCGACTGCCTGTGGACCGGCTGCGTGCCGAGCAAGGCGCTGCTGGCCGCCGCGCACGCCGCCGCGGCTTCACGACGTGCTGCACGCCTGGGGGTCCACGTGGGGGACGTGCGCGTCGACTTCGCGGCGGTGATGCGCCACGTGCACGACACGATCGCGCACATCGAGCCGGTCGACTCCCCCGAGCGGCTGCGCGGGGCGGGCGTCGCGGTCGTCCACGGCGACCTCACGCTGACCGGCCCGCAGAGCGCGGTGGTCGACGGCGAGCCCGTCCAGTTCGCCCAGGCCCTGCTGGCCACCGGCTCCTCCCCCAGCGTGCCGGGCATCCCCGGCCTGGCCGAGGCGTCGCCGCTGACCTCCGACGACGTGTGGGACCTCACCGAGCTGCCCGGGCGCCTGCTGGTGCTGGGCGGCGGCCCGATCGGCTGCGAGCTGGGTCAGGCCTTCGCCCGGTTGGGCAGCCGGGTGAGCGTGGTCGAGGCGGGCCCGCGCGTGCTGGGCCCCGAGGACGCGCACGCGGCTGCGCTGGTGGCCGCGGCCCTGCGCGCCGACGGCGTCGACCTGCAGGAGGGCGTCTCGCTCGAGCGCGTCGAGGGCACCCCCGGTGACCTGGCCGCGCACCTCTCCGACGGCACCGTCGTGCACGTCGACCGGGTGCTGGTCGCGGTCGGGCGCACGCCCGGCACCCACGACCTGGGGCTGCGGGCCGCCGGCGTCGAGGTGCGCGAGAGCGGCCACGTGGTCGTCGACGGCGCGCTGCGCACCACCCACCCCCGCATCTGGGCCGCCGGCGACCTCACCGGGCACCCCGCCTTCACCCACGTGGCCGGCATGCACGGCAGCCTGGCCGCCTCCAACGCGGTGCTGGGGCTGCGCCGCAGGGTGCGCCTCGACACGGTCCCGCGGGTCACCTACACCCAGCCCGAGGTGGCCTCCTTCGGCGTCGGCACCGAGACCGACGACCCGTCGCACACGGTGCACCGCGTCGACGCCGCCGAGATCGACCGGGCCGTCGCCGAGGGCGAGACCGACGGGGAGGTCGCGGTGGTGCTCGACGGCCGCGGCCGCCTGGTGGGCGCCCGCGTCGTGGGCCCCCGGGCCGGGGAGGTGCTGGCCGAGCTGACCCTGTCGGCGCAGGCGGGCGTCAGCCTGCGCACCGTCGCCGGCACCATCCACCCCTACCCCGCCTGGAGCGACGGCGTCTCCAAGGCCGCTGTCGCTCGCACCCGCGAGGAGCTCGCCCGGCCGCTGCCGGCGACCGTCACACGGCTCCTGTCGCGGGGTCGGCGCCGGTGGGTGCGGCACCGCGCGTCCGCCGCTGGCGCCACACGCCCAGCACCGTGAGCAGCACCAGCGCGGCGATCGCGAGCAGGAACGGCGGCGAGCCGGGCTCGGCGCCGAAGGCACCGACCGCCACGTAGACCGCCGAGCCCGGCACGATGCCCAGCACCGTGGCTGCGGTGTACGAGCGGGCGCTCACCGAGGTCAGCCCGAAGGCGTAGTTGGCGGTGCTGAAGGGCACCAGCGGGATCAGCCGGGCCAGCAGCACGGTCGCGAAGGCGTGGTGGCGCACCCGCTCGTCGAGGCCGGCGAAGCGCCGACCGGTGAGGCTGCGCACCGCGTCACGGCCCAGCAGCCGACTGATCCAGAACGCGGCCACCGCGCCCAGCACCGCGGCGCCGAGCACTGCGGCCAGGCCGACGCCGAAGCCCAGCAGCAGCCCGCCCAGCACGGTCATCACAGCCGTCGGCCCGGCCGGCAGCAGGCTGATCGCGGCGTACGCCGCCATGAACGCCGGCACCGCCCAGGCGCCGAGCCCGTCGAGGGTCGAGCGCAGCTCGGCCTGGCTGGGCAGGCCCACGGTCAGCTGCAGCGCCACCGCGGCGACCACCAGCGCCACCAGCACGCCGGCCCTGACCAGCACGCCCCGGCTCATCGCTCCCCCTCCACGACGTGGCAGCGCTCCGGGGCCAGCACCAGCCGGGTCGTCCCACCGGGGGCCACCGCCGAGCCGACCGGCAGGTGCGCACGCAGCGGGGTGCCGTCGGCCAGCGCCGTCTCGACCACCAGGTGGGTGCCGGCGAAGCGGACCTCCTTGACCGCGACCTGCACGTCGTACGCCGCCGGCCCGGCGTCCCCGGCCAGGCCCAGCGCCTCGGGTCGCACGACCAGCACCGCCGATCCGGGCGGGGCGCCGGTGGGCACCGCCAGGGTGCCGTCGAGGCTGGTGAAGCGCCCGTCGGTCACCTCGCCCGACAGCTCGTTGACCGGGCCGAAGTAGCGCGCCGTGGCCAGGGTGTCGGGCCGCGTGTAGACCTCCTCCGGCGTGCCGGAGCCGACGACGCGGCCCCGGTCGAGGAGGACGACCCGGTCGGCGACGTCGACGAACTCGTCGCGGTCGTGGGTCACGAAGAGGGTGGTCACCCCGAGCTCGTCGTGCAGGCGGCGCACCAGCCCGCGCATGTCGCCGCGCAGCTCGGGGTCGAGCTGGCTGAACGGCTCGTCGAGCAGCAGCACCCGCGGGCGGCGCAGCAGCGCCCGTGCGAGGGCGACGCGCTGCTCCTGCCCGCCGGACAGCTCGTGCGGGCGGCGGGCGCCGAGGTCGTCGAGGCGCACCCGGCGCAGCATGTCGCGCACCTCGGCCCGCTCGTGGGCGCGGGAGGCGCCGGCCATCCGCAGGCCGAAACCGACGTTGCGGGCCACGTCGAGGTGCGGGAAGAGCAGCGGCTTCTGCAGCACCAGCCCGACCGGGCGCTGCTCGGGCGGGCTGCCCACCACGTCGGCGTCGTCGATGCGCACGCTGCCCGCGTCGGGTCGTTGCAGGCCCGCCAGCACCGCGAGCGTGGTGCTCTTGCCGCAGCCGGAGGGGCCCAGCAGCGCGGTGAAGCTGCCTGGCTCGAGGTCGAGGTCGAGCCCGTCGACGGCCGTGGCCGGGCCGAAGCGGACCACCAGGTCGCGCACGGCCACCCGGGCGGCGGGCCCGGAGGCCGGCCGGTCGGCGGCGTCGTGGTCGTGCCGGCGCCTACGCACGGGAGACTCCCATCCAGGCGACGTCGCGCCCGGCGACCCGGGTCAGCGCGAGCACCAGCAGCACCGGCGGCGCCACCACCAGCAGGCCGAGCGCGGCGGCCGCGGTGCGGTCGGAGGACTCGATGGCCGAGAAGAGCAGCAGCGGCAGGGTCGTGACCCGGCCACCGCCGACGAGGAGGGTCAGCACGTACTCGCTCCAGGAGATCAGGAAGGTCAGCAGGAAGGCGGTCACCAGCGCCGGGCGCAGCAGCGGCAGGCTCACGTGGAGCAGGGTCGCCACGGGGCCGGCGCCCAGCACCCGGGCCGCCTGCTCGTGGTCGGTGTCGAGGTCGGCGTGGGCGGCGGCGAGCAGGCTGGCGGCGTAGGGCACCGTCGGCACCAGCTGCACCAGCACCACCCCCGCGACGGTGTCGGCGAGCCCGTAGCGGATGAAGAAGACCTGCAGGCCCAGGGTGACCGCCAGCGGCGGCACGATGATCGGGGCCAGGAGCAGGAACTGCACGAGACGGCGCCCGCGGAAGCGGTGCAGCCCCAGCGCCCGCCCGGCCGGCAGGCCCACCAGGCAGGCCAGCAGGGCCACGCTGGTGGAGACCAGCACGGAGGTGCCCAGGGCCGCCAGCACGCCGTCGCCCAGGAGCAGGCGCAGCCCCCGGGCGCTCAGCTCGGGCGGCAGCAGGGCGGGGTAGCGCCAGGCGCCGGCGACCGCCCACAGCACGACCGGCACCATCGGCAGCACGGTGACGACCGCGACGACCGCGACCGCCGCGCCGCGCCAGGGACTGCGCCAGGGACTGCGGCTCACAGCGACCGCCTCGCCAGGCCGCCGACGAGACGCAGGTAGGCCAGCGCCGCCAGCGTCGTCAGCAGCGCGATCAGCACGGCCAGGGCCATCGCCTCGGGCCGCGAGGTCAGGTCGATGTCGCGGTAGCGCTGGAAGGCCTCGACCGACAGGGTCGTCGGGTAGGGCCGTCCGAGCAGCCGGGGCACCTCGTAGGAGGCGGTGACGAAGGCCAGCACCAGCACCGACGCGGCCGCGACCGGCGGGGCCAGCACGGGCAGCGTCACCTCGCGCAGCCGCTGCCAGCGCGAGGCCCCCAGCGTCGCAGCGACGTCCTCGAGGTCGCAGACCCGGCGGCCCAGCGCGGCCAGCGCCACGACGGCCACGAAGAAGGTCTCCTTCCACGTGTACTCCGCGATGATCCCCCAGCCGAACGCGTCCTGGGTCAGCGCCGGCACGTCCTGCACCGAGTCCACCAGGCCGAGCCGGTACGCCACCCGCGACAGCAGGCCGGAGGGCGCCAGCAGCAGGCCGATCGCGAGCGCCCCGACCAGGTGCGGCACGGCCAGGGTGCCGTGGAACAGCACCGCGAGGCGGCGGCGCCCGCCCAGGCGGCGTACGAGCAGGGCCAGGGCGGTGCCGAGCACGGCGGCGGCCGCGGTGGAGATCAGCGAGACCCGGGCGGTGAGCAGCAGCGAGGCGTGCACCGTCGGGTCGGCGAGCACGCGGCGGTAGGCGTCGAGCGACCACTGCGACTCCCCCACCACGGGGGCGAAGCCGAGGCTCTGCAGCACCGCCTGGAGCACCCCGCCGACGACGAAGACCCCGACGACCAGCAGGGCGGGGGTCAGGAGCAGGGCGATGCGCAGGCGCGGGCTCATCCCTCGCCCCGCAGGACCCGTGCCCTCCAGTCGTCCTCGATCCGGGCCAGGGTGGCGCTGTCGAGCTCGGGCAGCGCGTCGGCGGTGAGCTCCTCGGGGCTCAGCACCGAGGGTCCCGCGTCGACGGCGGCGAACCGCTCGGCCAGGGCGGGCTCGACGGTGTCGAGGTCGATGACCGGGAAGATGCCGGTGGCCTCGTAGAGCCCGAGCTGGACCTCGGGGTCCTGCAGCACGTCGGCCAGGACCATCGCCCCGGCGCGGTCCTCGGCGTTGGCGGGCACGCCGACGAAGCTGACGTTGGAGATGTTGCCGACCGAGAGCACCGTCTCGCGGGTGCTCTCGGGGAAGACGCCGTCCTCGACGAGGCTGCCGACCGCCCCGGGGCCGTAGGTGAGGAAGGCGCTGATCTCGCCGTCGGCGTAGAGCTTCTCGACCTCCTCCTGGCTCACCGGGTAGGTCTCGCCGCCGCGCCAGAACCCCTCGGAGGCCTCGATCAGCCGGTCGAAGGTCTCGTCGCGGGCCTCCTCGTAGACGTCCTCGTCGAGCCCGTCGCCCTCGGCCGCAGCCGTGACCGTCTCGGCGCCGAGGGTGTCGTAGAGGAAGGTGCGCACCGCCATCGAGCCGGTGAAGTCGGGCGGGGCGGGGTGGGTGAAGCGCCCCGGCTCGCGTGCGGTCCAGGCCAGCAGCGACTCGACGGACTCCACGTCGGCCTCGTCCAGCACCGCGCTGTCGTAGACCAGCGCCGAGCTGGCCTGCTGCCACGCCGCCTCGCAGCCCTCGACCGGCACGCCGAAGTCGGTGGCCACGGCCGGGTCGTCGAGGTCGACGTGCACGGCGTTGGGCAGGTCGGCGGTCCAGCCGCAGGCCCACAGGTCGGCCTGCACACCGGTGGCGAAGTTCTCGCCGTTGACCCAGATCGCGTCGACCGAGCCGCCCGAGGTGCGCCCGGCCTGCTGCTCGCCGAGCACCTTGTTGACCGCCTCGGCGGTGTCGGTGATCTTGACCTGGTCGAGGGTGACCCCGAGCTCGGCGAGCCGGTCGGCGACCTCGCCGTTGACGAACGCGTTGAGCCGCTGGTCCCCGCCGTACATGTACCAGTCGACGCTCTGGCCCTGCGCCTCGGCGAGCACGGCGTCCCAGTCGGAGGCGTCGACCGCGGCGACCTCCTCCTGCCCGCTGCTGCAGGCGGAGGCGAGCAGCGCAGTGGCCGCCAGGGCAGCGCTCAGCAGGGCGGGGCGGGTCACGGGGTCTCCTCGGGAAGCGGTTCGGGGGTGGTTCGGAGCGGACGCAGGGCCCGGATGCCCAGGACGACCCGCTGCAGCGCGGTGAGGGCGACCATCGCGGCGAAGACCCACAGCACGGTCTCGGCGTGGGCCGGCAGCAGGCAGAGCACGGCGTAGGCCAGCACCGTCTCGGTGCCCTCGGCCAGGCCACCCACGAAGAGCACCGAGCGACCGTCCCCGCGGGCGCCGCGCTTCTCCAGCAGCGGTGCCAGGGTCAGGAAGGCGGTCCCCGAGACGTAGTAGGTCAGCAGCAGCACCAGGCAGGCCAGGCGCGCCTCCGGCACCGCGACGCCCACGGCGAGCACGAAGCCGCCGTACACGCTGAAGTCGGCGAGCAGGTCGAGGAAGCCGCCGAGGTCGGTGGCGCCGCGGCGGCGCGCCAGCGGACCGTCGAGGCCGTCGAGGCCGCGGTTGGCCAGCCAGAGCACCAACGCGGTCGACCAGTGCGAGGTGGCCACCGCGGCACAGGCGGCGACGCCGACCAGCCAGCCGAGCCCGGTCACGGCTAGCGGGCGCACCCCCAGCCGGTCGAGACCGGCCGCCGCGGCCTCGAGGCCGGGCGCGATGACGCGGCGCACAGGGGCGTCGAGCACGGCGGGTCCTCCTGGTCACGGATCGTGGGTGTCCTGGACCGGGAACCCGGTGGAACCCCGACCATCATCCCGGGGCGGGCCCACCCCGCCGGGTCTGGGGTGATGGGTCAGGCTGGAGGGCATGGTCGAGCAGCAGGACTCCCCGCGCGCGGACGACGCCCTCGCGCCCTGGTCGGGCGGCGCCGGCGGGGACGAGCCCGACCCCCGGCGTTGGCGGATCTTCGCGGTCTCGCTGGTCGTCGGGTTCATGGCGCTGCTCGACGTCACGATCGTCAACGTGGCCATCCCCTCCATCCAGGAGGGCCTCGACACCTCGACCGGCACGGTGCAGTGGGTGGTCTCGGGCTACGCGCTGAGCTTCGGGCTGGTGCTGGTCACCGGCGGCCGCCTGGGTGACGCCTACGGGCGCCGCCTGCTGCTGCTGGTGGGGCTCGGCCTCTTCGTGGTGACGAGTGCGGCGGTCGGCCTGGCGCCCAACGTCGAGCTGGTGATCCTGGCCCGACTGCTGCAGGGCGCGGCCGCGGGGCTGCTGACCCCCCAGAACTCGGGGCTGATCCAGGAGCTCTTCTCCGGTCGCGAGCGGGGTCGCGCCTTCGGGATCTTCGGTCTCACGGTCTCGGTCTCCGCGGCCCTGGGCCCCGTGCTGGGTGGCTTGATCATCGCGCTCTTCGGCGAGGAGGACGGCTGGCGCTGGATCTTCCTGGTCAACGTGCCGATCGGGCTGGCGGCCCTGGTGGCGGTGCTGCGGCTGGTGCCGCACACCCGCCCGCGCGAGAGCGGTGAGGCCCGCCCGCGCCTGGACCCGCTGGGCTCGGTGCTGCTGGGCATGGCCGTGCTGGTGCTGCTCTACCCGGTGGTCCGGGCCGAGAGCGGGAACTACGTGTGGCTGCTGGCGCTCCCGCTGGTGCCGGCGCTGGTCGCGGTGTTCGTGCGCTGGGAGCACCGCGTCGTACGCCGCGGGGGCGCGCCGCTGCTCGACGTCACCCTGCTGCGCCGCACGCCCGGCTTCGCCAACGGCATCGCCGTCGGCACCCTCTACTTCACCGGGTTCACCGGACTGGTCCTGGTGCTCTCGATCCACCTGCAGACCGAGATGGGGCTCGCGCCGCTGACCGCTGGGCTGCTGCTCACGGGCTTCGCGCTCGGCTCGGCGATCTCCGCACCGCTCGCCGGCCGGGTGGTGACCACGGTGGGCCGCCAGCTCAGCGTGGGTGCGCTGGTGACCGTGGTGGCGGCGGTCGTCGCCATGGCGGTGCTGGTGCCGGGCCGCGAGGGCGGGGCGCTGTGGGCGCTGCTGCCGCCGCTGCTCTTCATCGGTGGCCTCGGCGGCGGCGCGGTGATCTCGCCCAACTTCACCCTGACCCTCGACCAGGTCCCGCCGCGGATGGGTGGGGCCGCGGGCGGCGCGCTGCAGACCGGCCAGCGCATCGGCTCGGCCGTGGGTTCGGCGCTCGGGGTCACCACCTACACGGTGGCGCTGGGGCTGTGGGGGCCGGAGGCGGGGCTCCGGACCGCGTTCCTGACCTCGGCCGCCCTGGTGTCGCTGGCGCTGGTCGCGGCCGTCGTGGCCCTGCGCGACGAACGCGCCGGCCGCGAGGACTGAGCCCCGCGACCGGCGCGCCGGTCGGTCATGGTGCGCTCAGGAGCTGATCGACTCGAGCATCCGCTGGGCGAGCGGGCCCGACGAGGCGGGGTTCTGCCCGGTGTACAGCGAACGGTCCACCACGATGTTCTCGGACCACGGGTCGGCCTCCTGGAAGTCGGCGCCCAGGGCGACCAGCCGGTCCTGCAGCAGCCACGGCGCACCCTCGGCGAGCCCGGCCTGGGTCTCCTCGGCGTTGGTGAAGCCGGTCAGCCGGTAGCCGGAGAAGGGCGAGCCGTCCTCGCCCTCGGTCGCGAGCAGGGCAGCCGGGGCGTGGCACACGATGCCCAGCGGCTTGCCCGACTCCAGGGTCTGGACCAGCAGGCGCGCGGAGTCGGCGTCGCCGGAGAGGTCCTCCATCGGGCCGTGGCCACCGGGGTAGAAGACGGCGTCGTAGGCGGTGGGGTCGACCAGGTCGAGCGACTCGGGCGAGCGCAGCTGCTCGATGTCGTCGATCGCCCGGCGCAGCGCGTCGGCGTTCTCCTGGCCCCCGTTGGCCTCGGCGGCCAGGCTGCCCTCGTCGACGACGGGCTGCACGCCACCGGGGGTGGCGACGACGACCTGGTGGCCGGCGCCGGTGAAGACCTGGAAGGGCGCGACCAGCTCCTCGGCCCAGTAGCCGGTGGGGTGCTGCGTGCCGTCCTTGAGGGTCCAGTGGCGGGCGCCGGTGACGACGAAGAGGATCTTGCTCATGGGGGTGCTCCTTCTGCGAGGCAGGTGGTGCGGGTGCGTACCCCGTCCCAACCCCGCGCCCCCGGGCGCCCATTCCTGACGGAGGGGTGAGGCCGGGCAAAGCCGTCAGAGGATGGCGCCGGGTGCGTACGCCGCCGCGGCCGGGTGCTGCTCGGCCAGCGCGGCCACGCGGCGTACGACGGCCTGGGTCTGGGCCACCGCGGCGCCGGTGAACGCGATCGGCTCGGCGACCAGGCTCTCGAGCTGCTGCTCGGAGAGGCCGAGCCGCTCGTCGGCGGCGAGCTTGGCGAAGACGTCGTTCTCGCCCTGGCCCTGGCGCATCGCCAGCGCCGTGCCGACCGCCGCCTCCTTGATCGCCTCGTGGGCGCTCTCGCGGCCCACCCCGTTGCGCACCGCGGCCATCAGCACCTTGGTGGTGGCCAGGAAGGGCAGGTAGCGGTCGAGCTCGCGCTGGATCACCGCGGGGAAGGCGCCGAACTCGTCGAGCACGGTCAGGAAGGTCTGGAAGAGGCCGTCGACGGCGAAGAACGCGTCGGGCAGCGCCACCCGGCGCACCACCGAGCACGAGACGTCGCCCTCGTTCCACTGGTCGCCGGCCAGCTCGCCGACCATCGAGAGGTAGCCGCGGGTGACGACGGCCAGGCCGTTGACGCGCTCGCAGGAGCGGGTGTTCATCTTGTGCGGCATCGCCGAGGAGCCGACCTGGCCCTCCTTGAAGCCCTCGGTGACGATCTCGTTGCCGGCCATCAGCCGGATCGTGGTGGCCAGGTTGGAGGGGCCCGCGGTGAGCTGGACGAGCGCGGAGAGCACGTCGAAGTCGAGGCTGCGCGGGTAGACCTGGCCGACGCTGGTCAGCACCCGCTCGAAGCCGAGGTGTCCCGCTACGCGCTGCTCGAGCTCGGCGAGCCTGTCCTCGTCGCCGTCGAGCAGGTCGAGCATGTCCTGGGCGGTGCCCATCGGGCCCTTGATCCCGCGCAGCGGGTAGCGCGCGAGCAGGTCCTCGACCCGCTCGAGGCTGACCATCATCTCGTCGGCGACGCTGGCGAAGCGCTTGCCCAGGGTGGTGGCCTGTGCCGCGACGTTGTGGGAGCGACCGGCCATCACGGTGGTCTCGTGCTCGGCGGCCAGCCGGCCCAGGCGCACCAGGGTGGCGACCGCGCGGTCGCGCAGCAGCTCGAGGGACTGCTTGACCTGCAGCTGCTCGACGTTCTCGGTGAGGTCGCGGCTGGTCATGCCCTTGTGGATGTGCTCGTGGCCGGCCAGCGCGAGAACTCCTCGATGCGCGCCTTCACGTCGTGGCGGGTGACCCGCTCGCGGGCGGCGATCGAGGGCAGGTCGACGGCGTCGGCGCCCTGCGCGACCACCCGCTCGTACGCCTCGACGACCCCGTCGGGCACCGCGATGCCCAGGTCGCGCTGCGCCTTGAGCACCGCCACCCACAGCTCGCGCTCGAGGACGATCTTGTGCTCGGGCGACCAGATCTGGGCCAGGTCGGCAGCGGCGTAGCGGGTGGCGAGGACGTTCGGCACGGTCACGCGGCCCATTCTCACCGATGGGCTGGCCGCATCCGCACTCGCGGGTCGTGGTCCGGGTCGTGGTCCCGGTCGTGGTTCCGGTCGTGGTTCCGGTCGTGGTCCGGGTCGTGTGCCTGGGGACGCGCCATGGCGCGGCCAGGACCCACGAGCCAAGCCACGACCCAAGCCACGACCCAAGCCACGAGCCAGACCACGACTCGGCTGGGCAGCGGGAGGGGCGGGGTCAGCCCTCGGCCGCGGCTCGCGCGATGTCGGTCGCGGTGCTGGGCGCCCTCGAAGGAGATCGCACCGACCCCTTCGTACGCCGCGGCGCGGGCGCCGGCGAGCGTGTCGCCGGCGCCGACCACGGCGAGCACGCGCCCGCCGGCCGTGACGACCTGTCCGTCGCCCAGAGCGGTGCCGGCGTGGATGACGTGCACGTCGGGCAGTGCCTCGGCGCTCTCGAGACCGGTGATCAGGTCGCCCTTCGACGACGACTCGGGGTAGCCGGCGCTGGCCAGCACCACGCCCACGGCAGCGCCGGGGCGCCACTGCGGGGCGGGCACGTCGGCGAGGGTGCCGGTCGCCGAGCCGAGCAGCAGTGGCGAGAGCGGCGAGTCGAGCAGCGCCAGCAGCGGCTGGGTCTCGGGGTCGCCGAAGCGGGCGTTGAACTCGACGACCCGCACGCCGCGCGAGGTGAGCGCCAGGCCGGCGTACAGCAGGCCGGTGAAGGGGGTGCCGCGCCGCGCCATCTCCTCGACGGTGGGACGCAGCACGGTGGTCAGCACCTCGTCGACGAGACCCTCGGGCGCCCACGGCAGCGGCGTGTAGGCGCCCATGCCGCCGGTGTTGGGGCCCTCGTCGCCGTCACGGATGCGCTTGAAGTCCTGGGCGGGCTGCAGCGGGTGCACGACCGCGCCGTGCTCGTCGTCCCAGCCGCAGACCGCGAAGAGCGAGACCTCGGGGCCGTCGAGGAACTCCTCGACGAGCACCCGCTCGCAGCCGGCGGCGTGGGCCAGCGCCTCGTCGCGGTCGGAGGTCACCACGACGCCCTTGCCGGCGGCCAGGCCGTCGTCCTTGACGACGTACGGCGCCCCGTGGGCGTCGAGAGCAGCCGCGACCTCTTCGGCGGTGGTGCAGCTGGTGGCGGCCGCGGTCGGCACACCGGCGGCGGCCATCACGTCCTTGGCGAAGGCCTTCGAGCCCTCCAGCTGCGCCGCGGCGCCCGAGGGTCCGAAGACCGGGATGCCGCGCTCGCGCACCACGTCGGCGACGCCGGCCACCAGGGGCGCCTCCGGGCCCACGACCACCAGGTCGGCGCCGAGGCGCTCGGCGAGGTCGGCGACCGCGGCGCCGTCCATCGGGTCGACGTCGTGGAGCTCGGCGACGGCCGCGACACCGGGGTTGCCGGGAGCACAGTGCACCGCCGCGACGCCCGCATCGTGGGCGAGGGCCCGCGACAGTGCGTGCTCACGGCCACCGGTGCCGATGACGAGGACGGTCAGGGGGCCGGTCGGCGCAGGCGCGGAGGGGGCGGTGCTCACGGGCCCTGATGCTGTCAGATCAGGGGGTGGACGACCACGGTGGCCTCACGGTCCGGACCGACGCCGACCGCGGAGATCCGTGCCCCCGACAGCTCCTCGACCCGGCGCACGTAGTCCTGCGCCGCCTGGGGCAGGTCGGCCATGGTGCGCGCGCCGCTGATGTCCTCGCTCCACCCGGGCAGGTACTCGTAGACCGGCGTCGCGTGGTGGAAGTCGGTCTGGTTGACCGGCATCTCGTCGTGGCGGGCCCCGCCGACGTCGTAGGCGACGCAGACCGGGACCTGCTCGAGCCCGGTGAGGACGTCGAGCTTGGTGAGCACGAAGTCGGTGACCCCGTTGACCCGGGCGGCGTAGCGGGCGATCACGGCGTCGTACCAGCCGCAGCGGCGCGGGCGGCCGGTGGTGGTGCCGAACTCGGCGCCCACGCTGGCCAGGTGCTCGCCGGACGTCGTCGAAGAGCTCGGTGGGGAACGGACCCTCGCCGACCCGGGTCGTGTAGGCCTTGACGATGCCGATGACCTGGTCCATCCGCATCGGCGGGATGCCCGAGCCGGTGCAGGCACCGCCGGCGGTCGCCGACGACGAGGTCACGAACGGGTAGGTGCCGTGGTCGACGTCGAGCAGCGTGGCCTGGCCGGCCTCGAGCAGCACGGTCTCGCCGCGGTCGAGCGCCTGGTTGAGCAGCAGCCCGGTGTCGGCGACCATCGGCCGCAACCGGTCGGCGTACTGCAGCAGCTCCTCGAGCGTCTCGTCGACCGAGGGGGCGCGGCGGTTGTAGATCTTGGTCAGCACCTGGGCCTTGAGCTCGAGGGCGCCCTCGATCTTCTGGCGCAGGATCTTCTCGTCGAAGATGTCCTGGACGCGGATGCCGATGCGGTTCATCTTGTCGGCGTACGTCGGGCCGATGCCGCGCCCGGTGGTGCCCAGGCGGCGTGAGCCGAGGAAGCGCTCGGTCACCTTGTCCACGGTGCGGTTGTAGTCGGCGATGACGTGGGCGCTGGCGCTGACGACCAGCTTGCTGGTGTCGACGCCGCGCGCCTCGAGGCCCTCGATCTCCTCGAAGAGCACGTTGAGGTCGACCACGACGCCGTTGCCGATGACCGGGGTGCAGCCGGGGGTGAGGATGCCGCTGGGCAGCAGGTGCAGGGCGTACTTCTGGTCGCCGATGACGACCGTGTGGCCGGCGTTGTTGCCGCCGTTGAACTTCACGACGTAGTCGACGCGCGAGCCGAGGAGGTCGGTGGCCTTCCCCTTGCCCTCGTCGCCCCACTGGGCACCGATGATGGCGATCGCGGGCATCTGCTCGCTCACTCTCCTCGAGAAATCGAAGAACCCCGGCACAAGCGCACCGGGGCCTCTTGCGACGCCACGCTACCAAAACGGCCCGGCCGCTGCCGCTTTCCCGGCGACCCGTCCCGGGTGCCGGATAGGGTCACCGGCGATGGAACCCCTGCTCGTGATCAAGAACAGCGACGCGGGCACCGCCGACGAGGAGACGCTCGAGCGGGGCCTCGCGGTCCTGCGCGCCCGGACCTCCGTCGAGGTCGCCGGCACGTCGAACCCCGGCGAGCTCAACGGCGTCCTGCACCGCGCGGGGTCGCGGCGCATCGTGGTCGCCGGGGGTGACGGCAGCCTGCACGCCGTCGTCTCGGCGCTGCACCGGCGCAACGAGCTCGCCGAGCGCACCCTGGCGCTGCTGCCGCTGGGCACCGGCAACGACTTCGCCCGCGGCAACGGCATCCCGCTCGACGTCGAGGAGGCCGCCCGGGTGGTCCTCTCCGGCGAGGCGCGCTCCGTCGACCTGCTCGTCGACGAGGTCGGCGAGATCGTCGTCAACAGCGTGCACGTGGGCGCCGGTGCCCAGGCCAGCCGCCGCGGGGCGCGGTGGAAGGAGCGGCTGGGCTCGGTCGGCTACCAGAAGGTCAACCTCGGCAAGCTCGGCTACCCCGTCGGGGCGGCGCTCGCGGCGTTCCGGCCCCCGTTCGTGCGCCTGCACGTCGAGGTCGACGGCCGCAGCATCGTCGGGCTTCGACCAGCCGGTGCTGATGGTCGCGGTCGGCAACGGCTCCAGCGTGGGCGGCGGCACCGACCTGGTGCCCGACGCCGACACCGAGGACCACCGCCTCGACGTGATGATCTCGCGCTCGGTCGGCCCGTTGGCCCGCTTCGGGTACGTCGCCGGGCTGGTGCGCGGACGCCACCCCGAGCGCGACGACGTGATCTCGTTGCGAGGCAGCGAGGTGTCGGTCTCGGGCGAGGAGTTCTGGTGCGCGGCCGACGGCGAGGTCTACGGCCCGGAGCGGCGACGCACCTGGCACCTGGAGCCGGCGGCGTACTCGATGGTGCTGCCGCGGCGCCGGCCCTCCTGACCCCGGGCGCTCAGAGCCAGCCGCGACGCGCGGCCTCGACCCCGGCCTGGAAGCGCGAGTCGGCGCCCAGCTCGGCCAGCAGCTCGGCCACGCGGCGCCGTACGGTGCGCAGGCTGACCCCGAGGCGGCGCGCGATCTGCTCGTCCTGGGCGCCGGCGGCCAGCTGCTCGAGCAGGAACTCGCGCATGTCGGGGACGGTGTCGCGGGCGCCGTCGAGGTCGAGGGGCACCGCCCGGTCCCACATCGACTCGAACCACAGGGTCATCGCCTCGACCCAGCCCTGCTGGCGCACCAGGGTGCGCGGCTCGTCCATGAAGCCCAGCGGCTCGGGCAGGATCACGTGGGTGGTGCCGATGACGATCATCCGGGTCGGCAGGTCGGGCAGCAGCCGGATCTGCTCCCCCACCTCCGAGCGCAGCCGCAGCGTGTCGGACGCCTCGCTGACCGCGCGCACCGGATAGATCGCCCGCGACTGCCGCCCGCTGCGGATCGCCTCGCCGACCAGGTGCGCCATGGCGTCCTCGCGGGGCTTGCGGAACTGGTCGGGGCGCAGCCACAGCATGTCGCCCCGGCTCTCGCGGATCAGCGCGGTCAACAGCTCGACGGGCTGGCCGCCCGAGCTGATCTCGCCGTCGATGGGTTCCACCTCGAGGACGTCGATCGGGCCCGGGCGCGCGTTGCTGCCGCTGAGGAAGGGGATCGCCTCGGCCACCGCGCTCAGGCGGGCGTGGGCGGCGGCCGCGGACTCCGCCGTCGAGGCGACCATCCGCCCCACCACCTCGGTGGGCGAAGCCACGAAGAGTCGGGAGTCCTCGAGCGTGACGATGCCCCGTTCGCGCAGCGGCGCCAGGTCGCGCAGCAGCTCCTCGGGGGTCTGCAGGAGCGAGGCCGCCACCCAGACCAGCTCGCGCCCCGACTGCGGCAGGACCCGGTGGTAGGCGCGGTCGGCGTTGCGCGAGAAGCCCAGCGCACTGATCACCGAGGGATAGCTCGACCGCACCATCGACCCATCTTACTGGCAACTTGCTGCCAGCGACAGGTACGCCGCGACTGGCAGGCACCGGTCAGGACAGAATGGCTCTCCAGCGGTGCCCCGCCGTCCTCGGCCGGGGTCCGGGGCCTCACGACATCGGGGGATGGCGTTGCTCCGACCACCGCGCAGGAGGCGCCGGGGCTGCCACAGGGGACGGCTCCGGCGCTCTCTGCGTCCTGCCACGCCACGTCTCCGGTAGCGTTGCCGCGCCACAGCACCCACGACGCAGGAGCTCCCCACCCCATGGCACGAGGCGGCGACGCACGCGGCACCGACCGGTCCGAGACCACCGCTCCGACGGACTGGGTCACCCGGGCCGCGGACGACGCGATCCGCCACGCCGGCGGCGAGGAGGCGGTGCGCACCGAGGGCCGCACCATCACCTGCGCCTCGGGCGCCAGCCCGTCGGGGCCGGTCCACCTGGGCAACCTGCGCGAGTTCCTGACCGTGCACTTCGTGGCCGAGGAGATCCGCCGGCGCGGCCTGCCGGTGCGCCACCTGCACAGCTGGGACGACTACGACCGCTTCCGCAAGGTCCCCGCCGGGGTCGACCCCTCCTGGGCCGACCACATCGGGCGCCCGCTCTCGGCGGTGCCCGACCCGTGGGAGTGCCACGCCTCGTGGGCCGAGCACTTCAAGGAGCCGCTGGTCGCCAGCCTGCACGCCATGGGCGTGGAGATGGAGGAGGTCTCCCAGACCGAGGCCTACCGTCGCGGCGACTACGTCGCGCAGGTGCTGCAGGCCGTCGCGCACCGCGACCGCATCGAGACCATCCTGGGCCGCTACCGCACCAAGGCGGCGCCGGTCGCGGAGTCCGAGCAGGAGGCCGCCGCCCTGGCCGACTCCGTGGTCGAGGACGACGAGGCGACGGGCGCCGACGACGGCAACGGGGCCGGTGACCTCGCTCGCTTCCCCTACAAGCCCTACTGCCGTGAGTGCGGTCGCGACACGACCATCGCGACGGCGTACGACGACGAGAGCGCCGACCTCGCCTACTCCTGCACCTCCTGCGGCTTCGAGGGCGCCACCAACCTGCGCACCGACCACGAGGGCAAGCTGGTGTGGAAGGTCGACTGGCCGATGCGCTGGTCGGTCGAGGGCGTCGACTTCGAGCCGGGCGGCGTCGACCACGCCAGCCCGGGGTCGTCGTACACCGTGGGCAAGGAGGTCGTGAAGGCCGTGTACGGCGCCCGCGCGCCGTCGTTCGTCGGCTACTCGTTCGTCGGGGCCGGCGGCCAGGTGAAGATGTCGTCCTCGCGCGGGGGCGTGCCGACCGCCGCCGACGCGCTGCAGATCCTCGAGGCGCCGGTGCTGCGCTGGCTCTACGTGCGCCGCCAGCCCAAGCAGGCCTTCAACGTCGACTTCGGCCCCGAGGTGGTGCGCCTCTACGACGAGTGGGACTCCCTGACCCGCAAGGCCGCCGACCCGGCCAAGCGCGACGCCCAGGTGCTGGCCTACGAGCGCGCCTCGGCCACCGCCGCGGCCGGCACGCTGCCCACCCCGGCTGTCGTGGTGCCCTTCCGGCTGCTGTCGTCGGTGGCCGACGTGACCGCCGGCAGCCCCGAGCTGGTCAGCCGCATCGTCGGCGACGTGGGTCACGAGCACGCCTCGGTCGCCGACCTCGAGCCGCGGCTGAGCCGGGCGATGACCTGGATGTCGGAGTACGTGCCCGAGACCGAGCGCACCACGGTGCGCTCGGAGCCCGACACCGCGCGGCTCGCCGCGCTCGACGAGGACGAGGAGCGGTGGCTGCGCCACCTGCTCGACCGGCTGCCCGAGCGCCTCGAGCTCGACGAGACGACCGCGCTGATCTACGGCGTCCCCAAGCTGGCGCGCGGGCTGGGCCTCGACGACGCCCCCACCGACGAGGTGAAGGCCGACCAGAAGGCGTTCTTCCGGCTGCTCTACCAGCTGCTGGTCGACGCCGAGCGCGGCCCGCGCCTGCCCACGCTGTTCCTCGCGCTGGGGGCCGAGAAGGTGCGCAGCCTGCTCACCCCCTGACGACGAACGCCGAGCCGGGTGAGCTCAGGCGTCGGCGACCAGCTCGTCGTACGCCGTCTGGCTGGAGTCGCGCAGGAAGTCGCGGCAGCGCTCCCACTCGTCGCTCTCGCCGATGCTGCGGGCGGCCAGCGCGAGCAGCGCCAGGCACATCAGGAAGCCGCGGTTGGGCTCGTGCTCCCACGGGACCGGCCCGTGGCCCTTCCAGCCGTTGCGGCGCAGCATGTCGAGGCTGCGGTGGTAGCCGACGCGGGCGTAGGCGTAGACGGTGATCGCGTCCTCCTGCGCCTCGGCGGCCGCGCCGGCGAGCGCCGCCCACGCGAAGGGCGAGGACGGGTGCGTGCGCGCCACGTCCATGCGGTCGCCGCCGTCGGCGAGCAGCGCCTGGGCGGGGTCCTCGGGGAGGTGGGTGGGCGGCGGTCCGGCCATCAGGTCCTGTCCGATGTTCATGCCGCCATCGTGCCACCCACCTCCCCCGGGGCCTCAGCCCAGGGCGCGCCCGGCCGAGCGCAGGTTCTCGCAGGCCTCGACGACCCGGGCGGCCATGCCGGCCTCGGCGGCCTTGCCCCAGGCCCGCGGGTCGTACTGCTTCTTGTTGCCGACCTCGCCGTCGACCTTCAGCACCCCGTCGTAGTTGCGCAGCACGTGCTCGGCGACCGGGCGGGTGAAGGCGTACTGGGTGTCGGTGTCGACGTTCATCTTCACCACGCCGTAGTCGACGGCCTCGGCGATCTCCTCGGCGCTGGAGCCGGAGCCGCCGTGGAAGACCAGGTGGAAGGGCTTGGAACCGGGCTCGAGGCCGAACTCGCCGACGACGGCCTCCTGGGCGTCCTTGAGCACGCTGGGGCGCAGCTTGACGTTGCCGGGCTTGTAGACGCCGTGCACGTTGCCGAAGGTCAGGGCGGTCATGTAGTAGCCGCGCTCGCCGTGGCCCAGGGCCCTGGCGGTGGCGATGGCGTCCTCGCGGGTGGAGTAGAGCTTGTCGTTGATGGCGTTCTCGACACCGTCCTCCTCGCCGCCGACCACGCCGACCTCGATCTCGAGGATGATCTTGGCCTCGATGCACCGCTCGAGCAGCTCGGCGGCGATGGAGAGGTTCTCCTCCAGCGGCACGGCCGAGCCGTCCCACATGTGCGACTGGAACAGCGGTGCCTCGCCGCGCTGGACCCGCTCGCGCGAGATCTCCAGCAGCGGCCGCACGAACCCGTCGAGCTTGTCCTGGGGGCAGTGGTCGGTGTGCAGCGCGATGTCGACCGGGTAGTTCTTGGCGACCTCGGCGGCGTACGCCGCGAAGGCGACCGACCCGGTGACCATGTCCTTGACGCTCGGCCCGGAGAGGTACTCCGCGCCTCCGGTCGAGACCTGGATGATGCCGTCGGAGCCGGCGTCGGCGAAGCCCTTGAGGGCGGCGTTGAGGGTCTGCGACGACGACACGTTGATGGCGGGGAAGGCGTAGCCGCCGGCCTTGGCGGCGTCCAGCATCTCGGCGTACTTCTCGGGCGTTGCGATCGGCACTGCAGGCTCCTGGGTCACGGGCGTGGGTGGGCCGGCCCAGCCTAGTGGAGCGCGGCCCCGGCCGTCCCGGGCCGCGGGGCGGGGTGGTCGGGCGGCGTACCCTGCGGAGGATGGAGCGGCGCACGAGCTGGGGCAGCACCACGCGCGCCACCCGGGTGCGCCTGGACGCCGAGCACGCGTGGGCACTGGTGGCCTCGGCACGCACCGGCCCGCAGTGGTACGTCGACGCCGCGCCGTTCGTCCTCCGCGGCGCCGTCGACCGGGTGGCCCTGGGCCGCGGGCGCCGCTGGCCGGTGCCCGACCGGCCGGTGCTGCGCCCCGGTGACACCGCCGGGTTCTGGCGGGTGCTGGAGGCCGGACCGGTCGAGGACGGGCACCACCTGCTCCTCGAGGCCGCGGTGCGAGCGCCGGGCACGGTGCTGCTGAGCACCCTGGTGACGCCCGAGGGTCCCCGCTGCTGCCGGGTCGCGCAGACGGTGACGTTCACGCCCTCGGGGCTCCTGGGCCGGGCCTACCTGGTCACCGACGTGCCTGCGCGCGAGACGCTGATGGAGCTGGTGCACCGACGGGTCCTGCGCGACCTCGAGCGCGCCGCCGCCTGATCGCGGGTCCGACGGGGCACCATGACAACCGATCGGCCACCAGATCCGTAGACAGGGCATGGACGAGCACACGACCAACGAGCGCGACCTCTCCCGCCGCTTCGACGCCTCCTTCGGCGACGGGCCTCCCGGCGCGCCGGTCGACGAGGTCGTCGCCGCCGGGCGCGGGGCGCTGCGCCGGCGCCGCGCCGCGACCTGGGGCGGCGCGCTGGCCGTGCTGGCCGTCGTCGGGCTCGGCGGCGTGCTGGCCCAGACCGGCGTCCCGGGCAGCGGCGACGAGCTGGTCGCCGGCGGGGCGAGCGACTCCGCCTCGGCCCAGCCCAGCGACGGGCCCAGCGACGGGCCCAGCGACGAGCCCAGCGGCGAGCCCAGCGACGGGCCCACCACCGGGAGCGAGCCGCCGGCGTACTCCACCGACGCGCCCGCGTCGTGGGGCGCGGGACAGCTCGCCGGCTACGTCGGCGACGAGGTCGTGGTGCGCGAGGGACTCACGGTGACCGAGGTGGCCGAGGACCCGCTGGGCCTCGAGCCGTCGGTCTCCTCGACCGCTCTGGCGATCGAGGAGACCGACGGCAAGCGGTCGTGGCGCTACCTGCTGTGGACCGACGGCGAGACGCCGCGCCACGCCCAGGAGAGCTCGACCGTGCCGGCGTGGAGCTTCGAGGAGTGGCTCGAGGCCTACGCCGTCGACACGGTCGAGACCATCGGTCGCGACCTGGTGACCTTCGGGCCGGGCGAGACGCTCGAGGCCGGCGCGGGCACCACCATCCTCGAGCAGCGCCCCGACCCCGACCTGCCGGCGCCCTTCGCCCCCGCCTCGGCCCGCACCGCCGTGGCCCAGGTCGAGCGCGACGGGCTGACCTGGTTCGTGCTGGCCCGCGAGCTCGAGGGCGAGCGCGACTACGTCGCCACGCCGCTGTCCGCGGAGACCGGCGAGGACATCGACTCGTTCCTCGAGCTGGCCACCGAGCGCTACGCCGACCAGGGCGGCACGGGCATGCAGTGAGCCGCGACAGCGAGTTCAGCGCCTTCGTGGCCGCCCGGCGCACCCACCTGCGCCGGGTGGCCTACGCGTGCTGCGGCGACTGGCACCGCGCCGAGGACCTCGTGCAGACCTCGCTGGTCAAGCTGTACGTCGCCTGGCCGCGGCTGCACCGCGACGGGCGCGAGGAGGCCTACGCCCGGCGCATCATCGTGCGCGCCGACGTCGACGAGCGCCGACGGCCGTGGCGCCGCGAGGTCCCCTCGTCGCAGGCCGGCGAGACGCTGCGCGGAGCCACCGACCCGGCCGCTGCCACCGGCCCGGGCCTGGAGGAGCGCAGCGAGCTCTTCGCCGCCGTGCAGGCGCTGCCGGTGCAGCAGCGCAAGGTGGTCGTGCTGCGGCACTGGCTGGGGCTCTCGGTCGCCGAGACCGCCGAGGAGCTGGGCATCTCCGAGGGCACCGTGAAGAGCCACTCCTCGCGCGGGCTCGCCGCCCTGCAGCGCACCCTGACCGCCTCCGACTGACCCCGCTCGCGCCGGCTCGGCGGGGGTGCCGGGCGGGGCGGGGCGTCACCTCTGCGGCACAGGCGCGTTGTAGGAGCAACCCGCCCACTGCGACCCCGCCAGGAGATCGACGATGACCCGCCGACCCCGCCCCGTCCCCCACCACCTCCGGGCGCGCCGGCGCGTCGCCGGTGTCGCGGCCCTCGCCGCGCTCGCGGTGACCGCGCCGCTGGCCGCCACCGTCGGGGTCACCGGCGCCGCGGCGACCACGGCCGCACCCAGCGTCTTCGCCCCGCAGCTGGTCACCGTCGACACCCCCGGCCGCGCCGACCGCACCCGGCTGCAGAAGCTCGGTCTCGACGTGACCGAGCACGCCGGCCACGACTACGTCGAGGTGCTGCTGCACACCGTCGCCGACCGGGCAGCGCTGCGAGCCGCCGGCTTCACCTACGACGTGCGCATCGAGAACCTCGTCGAGCGCGGCGTCGAGATCGCCGAGCTCAACGAGGCGTACGCCGCCTCCGTGGACGTCTCGCCGCTGCCCTCGGGCCGCGACACCTACCGCACCCTGGCCGACTACGTCGACGACATGACCGCGCTGGCCGCCGACTTCCCCGGCCACGTGCGGATGCTCGACCTGGCCGACCCGACGCTCGACGGCAACACCGTGCACGCCGTCGAGATCGGTGCCGACGTCGACAAGAAGGCGTCGGGCAAGCCGACCTTCCTGCTGATGGGGCTGCACCACGCCCGCGAGTGGCCCTCGGGCGAGCTGGCGATGGAGTTCGCCACCGACCTGGCCCAGGGCTTCGGCAAGGACGAGCGGATCACCAGGATGCTGAAGAAGGCCCGCGTGCTGGTCGTGCCGGTCGTCAACCCCGACGGCTTCGACCTCTCGCGCACCGACGGCGAGTACGTCGACCTGCGCGCCCTCAACGACCTCGACCCGCTGGGCGGCACCGGCACCACGCTGGCCACCCCCGGCCAGGCCTACAAGCGCAAGAACTGCCGTGTGATCGACGGCCAGGACATCCCCGACGGCACCTGCCGTCTGACGCTGGCCAGCCCCGGCGGCTTCGGCCTCGGCGTCGACCTCAACCGCAACTACGGCGGCTTCTGGGGCGGCCCCGGCGCGGCCGGCCCGGTCCCGGCGGCCGGCGAGGTCGAGGCAGGCGTCCTCGACCCGACGTACCGCGGCGCGTCGGCCTTCTCCGAGCCCGAGACCCAGAACATCCAGGCCCTGGTGCGTGAGCGCCAGGTGACGATGATGATCTCGAACCACACCTTCTCCAACCTCATCCTGCGGCCCAACGGCGTCGCGCCGACGACCATCGGCCCCGACGGCAACCCGGTCGGCAACGCCCCCGACGAGAAGGGCCTCAAGGCGCTCGGGGCCCGGATGAGCGCCCAGAACGGCTACCTCAACCAGAACAGCTGGCAGCTCTACGACACCACCGGCACCACCGAGGACTGGTCCTACAACGCCACCGGCGGCTACGGCTACACCTTCGAGATCGGCGCGCACGAGTTCCACCCGCCCTTCCCCGAGGTCGTCGACGAGTACCTCGGCGCCGGCGAGCACGAGGGCCGCGGCAACCGCGCGGCGTACCTGCTCGCGCTGCAGCACGCCATCGACACCAGCAAGCACGGCGTCCTCAAGGGCAAGGCGCCCAAGGGCGCGACGCTGCGCCTGCGCAAGGACTTCGAGTCCCCGACGTGGGAGTCCTCCTTCGAGGACTTCCTCGACTCCACGATCACCGTGGGCAGGAAGGGCCGCTTCTCCTGGGTGGTCAACCCCTCCACGCGCCCGCTGCTGCAGTCGCGCCCCGTCGAGGAGCTGGCCGACGAGCCCTTCGCCGGCGAGACCATCGAGGGCGGCGCCACCGAACCGGTCGTCGGCACCGTCGACCACGAGTACGTCGCCACGAAGGCCTCCGACGTGCTGCGCATCTCACCTCGACTGGCCCACCCCCGACGACTTCGACCTCGAGGTCTACCGCAAGGACGCCTCGGGTGAGCTCGTCGAGGTCGGCACGTCGGGCAACGCCCCGGGCGAGAAGGAGGAGGTGCAGGTCGTCGACGCGGTGGCCGGCACCTACGTGGTGCGGGTCGTCAACTACGGCTCGGTCAGCCCGTCGTACACCGTCGAGGTCGGGCAGTACGCCACGCGGTCGACCTCCACCGACGGCAAGCGCGAGAAGTACACGCTGACCTGCGAGGTCGACGGCAGCGGCGCTGGCCACGCGCAAGGTCTTCATCGACCGCGGCCAGGTCAGGCGCTTCGACCTCGAGCGCGCCTGCCGCTGACCCGCCAGCCGCACCGCAGCACCCCGAGCCGGCTCCCGCGCACCGCGGGGGCCGGCTCAGCCGCGCCAGGTGCGCTCGTCGCCCAGGTCGGCGTGGTCGCGCACCCACGAGTGCATCGCGATCGCCGCGGCGGCCGAGGCGTTGATCGAGCGCGTCGAACCGAACTGCGCGATCGAGAACGTCGCGTCGCAGGCCTCGCGCGCGCCCTCCGAGAGCCCCGGGCCCTCCTGGCCCAGCAGGAAGCACACCCGCCGCGGCACCGGCCCGGCCTCCAGCGGCCGCGAGCCGGGCAGGTTGTCGATGCCGTGCAGCTCGACCGGCCCGCCCGGCAGCGCGTGCAGGTAGTCGCGCAGCGCGGGCACGTCCTCGTGGTGGCGCAGGTGCTGGTAGCGGTCGGTGACCATCGCGCCGCGCCGGTTCCAGCGCCGGTTGCCCACGATGTGCACCTCGGCGGCCAGGAACGCGTTGGCGCTGCGCACCACGGTGCCGATGTTGAAGTCGTGCTGCCAGTTCTCGATCGCCACGTGGAAGTCGTGGCGCCGGGTGTCGAGGTCGGCGCGGATCGCTTCCAGGCTCCAGTAGCGGTAGCGGTCGACGACGTTGCGCCGGTCGCCCCCGGCGAGCAGCTCGGGATCCCACTGCGGGCCCGTGGGCCAGGGTCCCTCCCACGGGCCGACGCCGACCTCGACCGGCCCGTGCGGCATCGGGTCGTAGGGCGCTCGGCGTACGTCGTCGAGTGGTGAGGAGGACACGCTGCGCAGGCTAGTCGGCACCGACCGATAGTCTGAGCCCGTGCTGGGTATCGAGCCGTTCCTGTTCGGCATCGACTGGCTCCAGCTGGAGTGGTGGCTCGGCCACTTCGGCGAGACCCTCTTCTGGATCGGTCTGGTCGTCATCTTCGTGGAGTGCGGGCTGCTGTTCCCGTTCCTGCCCGGTGACACGCTGCTGTTCAGCCTCGGCCTGTTCATCGCCACCGGCCAGATCGACCTGTTCCCCGGCGGGGTCGTCGCCGAGCTGGTGATCTCGATGGTGCTGCTGGTCGCAGCCGCCTTCGGCGGCAACGTGGTCGGCTACGAGATCGGGCGGCGCATCGGGCCGCCGCTCTACGCCCGCGACGGGCGCATCATCAAGCGCAAGCACTTCGACCAGACCCACGAGTTCTTCGGTCGGCACGGCTCGATCGGCGCTGGTGCTGGGCCGGTTCGTGGCGTTCGTGCGCACCTTCATCACGGTCGTGGCCGGTGCGACCGGCATGCCGCGGCGCACCTTCTGGCTGTGGAGCTTCGTCGGCGCCGTGCTGTGGGTGCTGGCGATCACCCTGCTCGGCTACTTCCTCGGTGGGATCGCCTGGCTCGGCGACAACCTCGACTTCGCGCTGCTGCTGATCCTCGCGGTCTTCGCCGTCCCTCTGGTCATCGAGTGGCGTCGCGAGTCGCGCGCCACCTGACGAGCGCCGACCCGGCCCGAATGTCGCGCTGACCCGGCCCAGACCTCGCGTCGAGCCGGCCAGGATCTCCGGGCGGGTCCTGGGAAGTGACGCTCAGCCTCGCACGGCGTCACGGCTCGCGCGTGACTCGACGACCACGAGCACGAGCACCACCGCGGCGCCCAGCAGCGCCAGGAGCACCGGACCGGCCACCGGCGCGTAGGGCGCCAGCAGCGCCCCGGGCCCGTGGGCCTCGCCGTCGGCGGACGCCTCGGGCACCGACTGCCAGGGCCACAGGGCCCGCAGCGAGCCCAGCATCAGCCCGACCATCACCAGCAGCGTGGTGCGCCGGCGGCGGTAGAGCAGGTAGTTGAGCACCTGCACGAACGAGGCCAGACCCAGCGTCGCGCCCGCTGCGAAGACGGCCAGGTAGACCAGGTCGCGGCCGTCGATGGCCTCGAGCGTGGTCGTGTAGAGGCCCACGGTCAGCAGGAAGAACGACCCCGAGACGCCGGGTACGACGAGCGCGCAGATCGCGATCGCAGCCGCCCCGAAGACGATGACCAGGGAGGGGTCGGCCTCCGCGCCGCCGCCGGCCAGGCCGACCGTCCAGAACGTGGCGACCGCGACCAGCGCGACCAGCACCACGTCGACCCAGGCCGGGCGGTGCCCCGCAGGCATCATCCGCAGCGGTACCAGGATCGAGACCGCGACCATGCCGAGGAACAGCCCCCGCGACAGCTCGGGGTGGTCGGTGACGAAGGAGCCCATCAGGCCGGCGATCGTGACCAGCGCCGTGGCCATGCCCGCCAGCACGGGCACGATCAGGAACCAGTCGGTGCGCCGCAGCTCGGCCCGCGCGGAGGCGAGCCGGTCGGGGCCGGTGACCAGGCGGCGTACGGCCGAGACGACGTGGTGGGCGGAGTCGATGAGCTGCTCGTAGACACCGGTCACGAGCGCGACCGTGCCGCCGGAGACGCCGGGCACCAGCTCGGCGCAGCCGATCAGGAAGCCTCGCACCAGGTCGAGGGGCAGCGCGTGGCGCGGGCGGTTGGTCGCCAGGGTGCGGGCCTCGGTCACGAGACGGCGTCCAGCTGGGCCTTGGTGAGCACCGGGCGCACCTCGAGTCCCACGTCGGCCAGCGGGTTCTCGCCCTCGGGGCTGCGGTCGATGGCGCAGACGACGACCTCGACGATCGCGCCCGCAGCGCGCAGCGCGTTCGTCGCGTCGCGCACGGCGCCACCGGTGGTGATGACGTCCTCGACGAGCGTGACCCGGCGGCCCTCGACGGCGGGGCCCTCGGCGAGCTTGCAGGTGCCGTACTCCTTGGCCTTCTTGCGCACGAACAGCGCCGGGCGCCCGGTCAGGCTCGAGACCATGGTCGCGATCGGCACGCCGCCCAGCTCGAGGCCGCCGAGCAGCTCGGTGTCGTCGGGCAGCAGCCCGACCATCTGGCGCGCGACCCGCAGCAGCAGCACCGGGTCGGACTCGAAGAGGTACTTGTCGAAGTACTCCGTGGCCACCTGGCCCGAGCGCAGGGTGAAGGTGCCGGTCAGGCGGCACAGCGCGTCGACGTCGGCGGCCAGCGCCTCGTCGGGGGAGGGCGGGGCGTGGAGGGGGAGGTCGCTCACGCGGGACATTCAACCCGACCGGTGCACGTGGCTACGGTGGGGCCATGGCTGCACCCGGCACGTCGTCCCCCTCCTCCTCCGCTGCGTCGCCACCCGCCCGGCCCCGCGGCGCCTCCCCGGCGCACCGCCTCGACGGCATCCCGCCGACGATCTTCACCCGGATGTCGGCACTGGCGCTGCGCACCGGCGCGGTCAACCTGGGGCAGGGCTTCCCCGACGTCGACGGACCGGCCAGCAGCCGCGCGCGGGTCGCCCGCGCCGTCGAGGAGGGCGCCAACCAGTACGCCCCCGGTCTCGGCGTGCCCGCGCTGCGCCAGGCGGTCGCCGAGCACCAGCGCCGCCACTACGGCATCGACCTCGACCCCGACACCCAGGTCTGTGCCACCACCGGGGCGACCGAGGGCATCGCCGCGGCCGTGCTCGGCCTGGTCGACCCGGGCGACGAGGTGGTGGTGCTCGAGCCCTACTACGACTCCTACGTCGCGATGATCCAGATGGCCGGTGGCGTACGACGCCCGGTCACCCTGCGCGCGCCCGACTACCGCCTCGACGTGGCCGAGCTGCGCGCGGCGGTCACCCCGCGCACCCGCTTCGTGCTGCTGAACTCCCCGCACAACCCCACCGGCACCGTGCTGTCGACCGCGGAGCTGCAGGCCGTGGCCGACGTCGCGGTCGAGCACGACCTGGTGGTGATCACCGACGAGGTCTACGAGCACCTGGTCTTCGACGACTCGGTGCACACGCCGATCAGCACGCTGCCGGGGATGGCCGAGCGGACCCTGAGCCTGTCGTCGGTGGGCAAGTCGTGGTCGTTCACCGGCTGGAAGGTCGGGTGGGCCACCGGGCCGTCGTACCTGGTCGAGGCGGTGCTGGGCGCCAAGCAGTGGCTGACCTTCACCTCCGGCTCGCCGCTGCAGCCGGCGGTCGCGCAGGCCCTGGGCGAGGAGGCCGACTTCCCGCTCGCGCTGGCCCGCGACCTGCAGTCCCGCCGCGACCTGCTCTGCGAGGGCCTCGGCGCCGCCGGCCTCCCGGCACGGGTGCCGCAGGGCACCTACTTCGCCAGCGTCGACGTCGAGCACCTGGGCTGGGAGGACTCCACCGCCTTCTGCCTGGCCCTGCCCGAGCGTGCCGGCGTCGTCGCGATCCCGCTGCGCGGCTTCTACCCCGACTCCGACGCCGGGCGGCACCTCGTGCGCTTCGCCTTCTGCAAGACCGTGCCGGTGATCGAGGACGGCCTGGCCCGCCTCGCCGCCGCCGACCTCACCGCCTGACGCCAACCTGGGGAGTTCAGGCCGGGTCAGCGACTCGGCTGGTAAGTTCAGGCCGGGTCAGCGGGAAGTATGGGCCGGGTCAGCGTCGGGGGTTCCAGGAGCGGACGTCGGGGCGCAGCAGCAGCAGGAAGGTGGTGGCGACCGGCAGCAGCACGACGAGCATCGCCAGGTTGCCCACGCTGAGCACCGCGAGGACACCGGCGAGGGCGCCGGTGGAGATGGTGAGGGCGACCCGCGCCCAGGCCGAGCCGCGGAAGGCCAGCACCGCCAGGACGACGGCGCCGATGCTCCACAGCACGCCCACCGCGGTCGTGGCGAGGACGATCTGCGAGACCGTCGTCCAGCCGATCTCCTCGATCTGCTCGGACAGCTCGGGCTGCTGGGCGGTCGCCTCGACGAAGTCGGCCTCCGAGACGACCGCGAAGGCCAGCGAGGCCAGCAGCAGGAAGCCGGAGACCAGGCTGCTGCCGATCCAGGTCAGCGCGCAGGCCCAGGCCAGCGCGCCCGGACGTCGCGACGCCTCGACGGGCACCGGCCCGGCCCCGGGGGCCAGCGGTGCCTGCTGGCGCTGGTCCTGCGGCGCACCGAAGCCGGCGTACGGCGGGGGCTGCGGTGGCGGGCCGGCCTGCCCGGCCGGCTGGTGCTGGCGCTCGTGCCTCGGCGCGGGAGCCACCGGGGACGCGGTGGGCGGAGGGGTCTGCTTGGGCGGCGCCTCCTCGGCCTTGCGCAGGGTGCCGTCGGGGTTGAAGCGCTCGGGCAGCGGCTCGCCGGCGAACCACGCACGGGCCGGCTGCAGCCACAGCATCACCACCGCGGCGGCCACCAGCGCGCCCATGAAGCCGCCGATGAAGGCGGCGGAGAGGAAGAGCGGCACGGCCAGGACCGAGAGCCACCACCGGGCCGGCCTCGAGCGCTGCAGCACCTGCGTGCCCAGGATCGCGGTGGCGGTCGCGGCGGCCGCGGCGACCATCGCGACGACCCGCAGGATCTCCAGGACGGTGTCGACCGCGAGGCCCAGGCCGTCGGCGGGAGGCTCGGAGAGCAGGGTCTCGATGCGCTCGCGGGTCTCGAGCGAGCTGCCCGCGGAGACCTGGCCGAAGGCGGAGAAGACGACGAAGACCGAGCCGAGGATGATCAGCCAGGCAGCGACGGTCACCTGCCGCGGTCGGGCGGGAGCGGCATCTGACATGACACCCATTCCACCAGACGACAGGTGAGACGATCGCGCCGCCCGCAGCCGACTCCTAGGCTGGTGCCATGCTCTCGACGCTGCGCACCGCCTCACGACTCCTGCTCGGCTCGGCCATGGTGGGCGCCGGGGTGCTGCACCTGACCACCCAGCGCACCGAGTTCCAGGCCCAGGTCCCCGACTGGTTCCCCCTCGACGACGACCTGGTCGTGGTCGGCTCGGGCGTCGTGGAGATCGGGCTGGGCGCGGCCTTCGTGGCGCTGCCGCGGCGGCGCCGGCTCGTCGGGGCGCTGCTCGCGGCGTTCTTCGTGGTGATCTTCCCGGGCAACGTCGCGCAGTACGTCGAGGGCACCGACGCGTTCGGCCTCGACACCGACCGGGCCCGCCTCGTCCGGCTGTTCTTCCAGCCGGTGCTGGTGGCGTGGGCGCTCTTCGGCGGTGGCTGGTTCGACCGGCGGCGCGGGGACGACCGGGCCTGAGCCCGCCCGCCCCCGCCGACGGTCCGGCCGGGAGGGACGTCACACGCGCAGCGCCAGCCCGTCCTCACCGACGTCGACGTGCACCGCTCCCCCGTCGACGACCTCACCGCCGATGAGCATCCGCGCGAGCCGGTCGCCGATCGCGGTCTGGATCAGCCGGCGCAGCGGCCGGGCGCCGTACGCGGGGTCGTAGCCGGTCTCGGCCAGCCAGCGGCGCGCGGCGTCGGTGACCTCGATCGAGATCCGTCGCACCGCCAGCCGCTTCTCGAGCAGCGCCAGCTGCAGGTCGACGATGTGGGTCAGCGCCTCCTGGCTCAGCGACTCGAAGGTGACGATCTCGTCGAGCCGGTTGAGGAACTCGGGCTTGAAGGAGGCACGCACCAGCGCCAGCACCTGCTCACGGCTGGCCTCCGGGTCGAGCGCGGGGTCGACGAGGTACTGCGAGCCCAGGTTGGAGGTCAGGATCAGCAGCGTGTTGCGGAAGTCGACGGTGCGGCCCTGCCCGTCGGTCAGCCGGCCGTCGTCGAGCACCTGCAGCAGGATGTCGAAGACCTCCGGGTGCGCCTTCTCGACCTCGTCGAGCAGCACCACCGAGTAGGGCCGGCGGCGCACCGCCTCGGTCAGCTGGCCACCCTCGTCGTAGCCGACGTAGCCCGGAGGGGCGCCGACCAGCCGCGAGACCGAGTGCTTCTCGGAGTACTCGCTCATGTCGATGCGCACGATCGCGCGCTCGTCGTCGAAGAGGAAGTCGGCCAGCGACTTGGCCAGCTCGGTCTTGCCGGTGCCGGTGGGGCCGAGGAACAGGAAGGAGCCGGTGGGCCGGTTCGGGTCGGCGATGCCGGCGCGCGAGCGGCGTACGGCGTCGCTGACCGCGGTGACCGCCTGGCGCTGGCCGACCAGTCGCTCGCCGATGACCTGCTCCATCTCGAGCAGCTTGGCGGTCTCGCCCTGCAGCATCCGGCCGGTGGGGATGCCGGTCCAGGCCTCGACGACGTCGGCGATCTGCTCGGGGCCGACCTCCTCGCCGACCAGCGGCTCGGTGCCCTCGACCTGGCCGCTCTCGGCGGCGGCGGCGGCCTCGATCTGCTGCTCGAGCTCGGGGATGCGTCCGTAGAGGATCTCGCTGGCGCGGCCGAGGTCGCCCTCGCGCTGGAGCCGCTCGGCCTCGATGCGCAGCCCGTCGAGCTGGCGGCGCAGCTCGCCCTCGCCCTCGAGCGAGGCCTTCTCCGGCTCCCAGCGTGCCTCGAGCCCGCGCAGCTCCTCCTCGGCGTCGGCGAGGTCGGCGCGCAGCGCCTCCAACCGCTCGACGGAGGCCTCGTCGCTCTCCTTGGCGAGCGCGAACTCCTCCATCTTGAGCCGGTCGACGTGGCGGCGCAGCTGGTCGATCTCCTCGGGTGAGGACTCGATCTCCATCCGCAGCCGCGAGGAGGCCTCGTCGATGAGGTCGATGGCCTTGTCGGGCAGCTGGCGCCCGCTGATGTAGCGGTCGGAGAGGGTCGCGGCGGCCACCAGCGCGGCATCGGTGATGCGCACTCCGTGGTGTGCCTCGTACTTCTCCTGGATGCCGCGCAGGATCTGGATGGTGTCCTCGACGCTGGGCTCGCCGACGAAGACCTGCTGGAAGCGGCGCTCGAGGGCGGGGTCCTTCTCGATCCGCTCGCGGTACTCGTCGAGGGTCGTCGCGCCGATCATGTGCAGCTCGCCGCGCGCCAGCATCGGCTTGAGCATGTTGCCGGCATCCATCGCGGAGTCGCCGCCGGCCCCCGCGCCGACGACGGTGTGCAGCTCGTCGATGAAGGTGATCACCTGCCCGCCGGCCTCCTTGATCTCCTCGAGCACGGCCTTGAGCCGCTCCTCGAACTCGCCGCGGTACTTCGCGCCGGCGACCATCGCGGCCAGGTCGAGGCTGAGCACCCGGCGGCCCTTGAGCGAGTCGGGCACGTCGCCGTCGACGACGCGCTGGGCCAGGCCCTCGACGACGGCGGTCTTGCCGACGCCGGGCTCGCCGATGAGCACGGGGTTGTTCTTGGTGCGCCGGCTCAGCACCTGCACGACGCGGCGGATCTCGGCGTCGCGGCCGATGACCGGGTCGACGCGGCCCTCCTCGGCGGCAGCGGTGAGGTCGACGGAGTACTTCTCGAGCGACTCGTACGTCGACTCCGCGTCCTGGCTGGTGACCCGGCGGTTGCCGCGCACGGCGGTGAGCCCCTCGCGCAGGCCCGCCTCGGTCAGCCCGGCGTCGGCGAGCACCTTCTGGGCGCTCGACTCGGTGCCGGCCATCGCGATCAGCAGGTGCTCGGTGGCGACGTAGTCGTCCTTCATCGAGGCGGCCAGGTCGAGTGCGCCGGCCAGCACCCGGGTCAGGGCGGCGGAGGCGGCGGGCTGCTGGACCGTGGCGCCGCTGGCGCGCGGCAGCGCCTCGAGCGCCGACCCGGCGCCGGAGACGAGCTGCTGCACGTCGACGCCGGCCTTGGTGACCAGGCTGCGTGTGGTGCCGTCGTCCTGGCCCAGCAGGGCGACGAGGAGGTGCACGGGCTCGGTGTGGCTGTGGCCCGAGGTGGTGGCGAGGCGCTGCGCGGTCTCGATGGCCTCGCGGCTGCGGGTGGTGAACTTCTCGGCGCCGAACTGGCTCACTGCGATTCTCCTCCAGGTGCGGGTCCCGGCGGGCGGGACGGATGTCGCCGACACGACGATTGTCGCTGTCACCCTGTGCAACGCGCCAGAAGTTGAGTCTGTTCCGCTCAACTCTGGCCGGTGACGAATTTCCGTGATTCCGTTCGCAGGACCTTGCACGAGCTCTACCGTGAGGCCCGGAACAGGGCCCGCCTGGGGAGGACGGGTCCGGAGGGGAAGCCGGTGACGGCCTGGGTGGGCGCCACGAGCGCCAGCACAGCCGCCCACACCGTGCACTACGCACTGGTGGTCGGCGGGCTCGTCGCGCTCGCCGGGCTGCTGGGCGCGCGACTGCTGCCGGCGGGCCACCGTCCCCCCGACCCCCACGACCTGCGGGTCGCGGCGCTGCGCCGCGCCGCCACCAGCGGCACGCTGGGCGTGCGTCCCGTACCGGCGACCGCCCCGCCGCCGCTCGCCGCGGGCACCGGCCCGGCCACCGCGCTGCTGCCGCTCGCCCTGGTGGCCAGCGCCTCGGCCGCCGGGGTGCACGCCGCGATGGGGCCCGCCCACCTGCGTGAGCAGACCGCCTTCGGGGTCTTCTTCGCCGCGGCCGCGCTGGCCCAGCTCGCCTGGACCGCCCTGGCGCTGGGTGGCCGGCCGGGTCGTGGCCTGCTGCTGGCGGGCGTCGTGGGCAACAGCGCCTGCATCGCACTGTGGGCGCTGAGCCGTACCGCCGGGCTGCCCCTGGGCCTGCTGCCCGCCCCCGAGGCCGTCGGGGCGTGGGACCTGGCCGCCCTGGCGTGGGAGCTCGTCGTGGTCGGCGCCTGCCTGGCGCTGCTGCGCGCCGCGCACGCCGGACGGCCCACGCCGCCGCTGGCCTGGCACCCCGCCGCCACGGCGTTCCTCGGCGCGTCGGTGACCGCGCTGGCCCTGCTGTCGCTGAGCGGGGCGGGGGGATGAGCGTGGAGCCGTGGATCGTCGGGCTGGTCTGCAACGCGCTGATCGCGATCGCCTACCTGCTCATCAGCACCGCCATCGTGGTGCCGCTGGCGCGCTCCAACCAGCTGCGCACCAACCCGCTTGGGCGCCGCGACCGCCGCGATCTTCCTGACCTGCGCGGTCCACCACGGCGCGCACTCGGTGCACATGCTGCTGCCGGCCTTCGGTCTCGACGACACGCAGGGCCTGGCGATGCGCACGGCGTGGGGCTGGCCGCTGGCGCTGTGGGACGTCGTCGGTGCAGCCGTCGGCATCTACTACTGGACCCAGCGGCGCCAGTACTCCTCGTTGATGGAGGGCGCCCAGCTCTTCCAGGACCTGCGCCAGCGCGAGCAGCAGGCCCTCGAGCTCAACGACACCGTGCTGCAGGGGTTGGTGGTGGCCAAGATGGCCCTCGACCTCGACGACACCGCTCGGGCCCAGGCCGCGCTGACCGTCTCGATCGACTCCGCCAGCCGGATCATCACCGACCTGCTCGGCAGCGCCAGCGCCAGCCAGTCCCTCGAGCTGGTGCGCAGCGCGGCTGCCGACATCGTCCGCGAGCCGGCGCCACCCGACAGCCCACCAGAGAGGCCCGCCCCGTGAACCCCGCCGCCCGAGCCCGACCGCTGCGGGTCGTGGTCATCGACGACACTGCCGACCTGCGCGACCTGCTGCGCCTGGCCCTGGGCCGGGGCGGGTACGACGTGGTGGGCGAGGCCGGCGACGGGCGGCGCGGCATCGAGGTGGTGCGCGAGCAGCGGCCCGACCTGGTGCTGCTCGACCTGTCGATGCCGGTCATGGACGGTCTGGAGGCGCTGCCCTCGATCCGGCGCAGCGTGCCCCAGGCCAAGGTCGTGGTGCTCTCCGGCTTCGGCGCGACCCAGATGTCGGAGCGCGCGCTGGCCGCCGGCGCCGACGGCTACGTGCAGAAGGGCGCCTCGCTCGACTCGCTCCTCGCCTACGTCGCCGAGGTCACCGCCGGCGTCCCCACCCCACGGGCGCCGCGCTCGCTGTCGCTGGCACCCGCCCCCGTGGTGGATGACCAGGACGCGCTCGAGCCCGCGGGCTCCGGGGGCCCCGGGGGCCCCGGGGCCGACGCATCCCCGCGGGAGCCGGCCTCGCGGGTCTCGTGGTGGCAGGCGCTGAGCATGGCCCCGATGGGCATCCTCGAGCTCGCCGACGAGCCGTTGTTCCGCATCGTCTTCGCCAACGCCACCGCCCAGCGGCTGCTCGGCACCAGCGCCGGCCCGGGCACGCCGCTGGGGTTCACCTCGGGTCCGCTGGCCACGCTGGTGGCCTACCACCGCCTCGACGCCGACGCCTCCTTCGAGGTCGAGCTCGACGGCGGCTCGGTGCGCGCGACGATGCGGCGTACCGGCTGGTCGGTGCTGGTCTTCCTCGACTCCACCACCGAGGACGTGGGCCTGCTGCGGCGCGCCATCGCCACCACCGCCCACGAGATCCGCGGCCCGGTCGCGGTCATCTGCGGGATCGCCGAGACCAGCGAGTGGGGCGAGGGCGACCTCGAGCCCGACGTGCGGGCCAGGCTGATGGGCTCGGTGGCCCGACAGGCGCGGATGCTCGACTCGATCACCGCCGACCTGCTCACCGCCGCCCAGATCCAGCACGGCACGCTGAGCCTCGACCTGCGCCCGGTGCGTCCGCGACAGGTCGTCGAGTCGCTGGTCCACGACCGTTGCCGCGGCGACGCCGACGTGGTCGTGGAGGTGCGCGTCGACGACGACCGCGAGGTCCACGTCGACGCGCTGCGCCTGGAGCAGATGGTCGGCAACCTGCTCGGCAACGCGCTGAAGTACGGCCGGGCGCCGTTCCTGGTGCACGTGCGGGGCGAGGGCGAGCGGGTCTGCATCGACGTCGTCGACCACGGCCCGGGCGTGCCCGAGGACTTCCGCGGCGACCTGTTCCGCGAGTTCACCCGCGCCAGCGGCACCGTGGCGACCGGCACCGGCCTGGGCCTCTACGTCGTGCGCACCCTCGCCGAGGCCCAGCGAGCGAGCATCACCTACGCACCGGGCCGCTACGGCGGCTCGGTCTTCACGATCTCCCTGGCGGCGGCCCAGGCGCCGTTGCTCGCCGAGTCGCCCGTGGAGGGAGTGGGCAGCGCGGTCGAGTAGTCGCCGGTCGCCCCGGCGGAGCGGCCCCCGGCCCGGCACCGGGCCGGGGGCCCGGCCACGCCACCGGACGTCGCGCCCCCTCAGTCGGAGCGGTGCTGCGACGGCTCGCCGCTCTCCGCCTCGGGCGGCGCCTCGTGGGCGGGGAAGGAGCGCTCCGCGGTGACCTCGTCGACCAGGCAGGTGCGGCAGAAGTCCTCGCCGAAGGGCGTCAGGTGGATGCTGCGACGCACCACCTTGGCGAACTTCACGCTAGTGACAGGCCCCGAGCACGTCGGGCTGCGCCTCGAGCACCTGGTAGTCCATCGGGTCGCGCACCGGCTCGCGGGAGAACCACACCAGCCCGAGCCGGAACAGGTTGTTGAGGTAGGCCGGCACCTGCTCGACGTACCGGCACCCCGCCCGGGCCCCGATCATGGTCAGGCCGGGCGCGATGAGCTGGCTGCTGACCATCCCGATCGGGCCGCCCGTGCGCACGTCGACGCTGGGCTGAGGGCCGTGCTCGAGCAGGAGCAGCAGCACCCTGGCCTCGTCGGGAGCGAGCTCGCCGAGCATCCGCTCGTACGCCGGGTGCCCGTCGCGCTCGCTCCACACGTCACGCGAGCGCTCCAGCAGCTGCGCGCCACGCTCGCGCAGGGAGAGCCGGCGCGGGTCGGGTCGTCGCCGACTCCTCGGCGTCGCGGCGGCCACCGCGATCGGGCCGCTCGGGGACCTCGGAGAACGACCCGAGCGTCTCGCCGGCACGCACCAGGGCGGAGGAGACGGGGATGCCCGCGGAGACCGAGCGGGCCAGGTCGCTGACCACCTGCACCGCCTCGGTGGCCTCGTGGGCCAGCGCGGCCGCCTCGTGGGGGTCGGTGACAGCGCGGGCCAGCCGGGCGGTGCTGCGCAGCGAGGTGCGCACACCCCAGCCGGTGGTGTGCCACGCGGCGGAGGCCGCGACCCGCGCCAGGCCGGGCAGGGCCTCGACGGCGGGGGCGAGCCGGTCGTGGGCGGCGTGCCCGTTCGCGCGGGGCCCGGTGGGCGCGGCGGGTTCACCGGGCTCGGCCGGCTCGACAGGCAGCGGCGCGCCCGGGGGCGCCCCCTCGTCGTGCTGATCGGTCATGCCCCACCCTCCTGACGGCCCTGACGGTTCTGACGGCTCGTGCGGCTCATGCGACACCGAAGATCCACAGGTGCAGGAACCCGCCGCCGAGACCCATGATGGCGCCGTGGGCGTAGAGCATCCACTCGTCCTCCCGGATGGCCGAGCGCATCATCTCCACGAAGTCGCGCGGGGGCAGCTCCTTGGTGCGCCGGGCGATGAGCACCTGGATCCTGTCGGACTGCTGCCGGCTGAACTCGGGGTCGCGGAACGGCGTGAGGGTGCGGCCCACCGCCTCCTGGGCCACCTGGTCGCGGATCGTGTCGAAGCGCCGCGTGCCGACCGCGACCCGCACCGCGCCGCGCGCCGGGCCCACCGCCCGCTCGATCGCCGGGCGCAGCGAGTGCGCCAGCATCTGGCGGGTGCGGTCGCCGCTGGGGCCCTCGAGCAGGAAGTCGCCGATCCGCTCGAGGGTGATGACGTCCTCGGCGATGATCCGGGCGTACACCTCGGCGGCCTCCGACTGGCGGCGCAGGAACAGCCCGTGCACCTTGACGCCGAGGATCCGGCGCGGCTCGGGCGGCTCGAAGATCAGCCACATGCCCAGGGCGTTGGTGATCCAGCCGACCACCACGCCCATCACCGGCAGCAGCCACCACTGGCCGAAGATGCTGTCGACGACCGCCACCGGCACCCCGAGCGCGAAGCCGAAGACGAAGCCGAACGCGACCATCAGGTTGAGCTCGCGCTGGCCGAAGTCGCGGAAGATCCGCACCACCAGCGACGGGTTGTCGCGGAAGTGGTCGATGACCATGATCTTGGGGTCGAGCAGCTGGTCGATGTGCACCCCGATCTCGGTGGTGATGCCGGTGACCACGCCCGGCAGCTGCGACTGCACCCGCTCGACCATGGCCTGGCGGATCGGTCGCGGCAGGTCGCGCCACAGCCGCGGGTGCTCGCGGCGCATCACCTCCTCGACCAGGCCGGGCACCTCGGGGCGGAAGGACTCGACGATGTGCTCGGCGATCCGCTCGGGCTCGAGCTGCTGGTAGAACTCCGCCGGTGTGCCGAGCTTGGAGATGGCCTTGTCGACGGCGATCGAGCCCATCTTGGCCGCCCGCGCCGGCACGATCCCCTGCCAGCCGATGCCGCCCTGCAGGACACCGGGCACCTCCTGGACCTTGCGCGGCAGCACCCCCGCCAGCTCGCGCATGCCGGGGATCCGCACGCCCTTGAAGTGCAGCGGGCTGAAGAGCATGAAGAGGCCCGACCAGTTGATCAGCCAGCCGACGACGCCGGTGAAGACGGGAATGGTCAGGAAGTGGACCCAGTGGATCCCCGCGACCCACTCGTTGATCCAGTCCACCGATGCCTCGACCTTCGTCCGACCCTCCCCAGAGCCTGACCCGGTGCCGGGGCACCCGGGCTGACCTGGTGAGACTAGCGCCGCGCCCCGCGGTGCGACAGGGCTTGTCCGGGGCCTGCGCAGAACAGCTAGCGTGGCGGGGTGACCCACGACACGTCGGCTGCCCCGGCCAACGCGCTGACCGCCCTCCCCGAGCACCGGCAGCGCACCTTCGCCGCACGGGTCGAGCGGTGGCGCCCCGACCTGCTCGCCGCGCTCACCGAGGTCACACCCGGGCCCGTCGAGGCCGAGGAGCTGGCCGAACGCCTGCTGCTGGTCGCGGCCCGGCGCTTCGCCGAGCGCGAGGACGACCTGCACCACCTCGACGAGCGCCGGACCCTGGCCCCCGACTGGTTCCAGCGGCCCGGGATGCTCGGCTACGCGGCGTACGCCGACCGGTACGCCGGCACCCTCGCCGGGGTCGGCGAGCGCCTCGACCACCTGCGCGACCTCGGGGTCACCTACCTGCACCTGATGCCGCTGCTGCGCCCGCGCCCGGCGCCCAACGACGGCGGCTACGCGGTGATGGACTACCGCAGCGTGCGCGAGGACCTCGGCACCATGGACGACCTGCGCGCCCTGGCCGCCAGGCTGCGCGGGTCGGGGATGAGCCTGTGCCTCGACCTGGTGCTCAACCACGTGGCCCGCGAGCACGAGTGGGCCGCGCGCGCCCGCGCCGGGGAGGCGGCCTACCGCGACTACTTCCACCTCTACCCCGACCGCACCGAGCCCGACCGCTGGGAGGAGACGCTGCCCGAGGTCTTCCCCGACTTCGCCCCTGGCAGCTTCAGCTGGGACGACGAGATCGGCGGCTGGGTGTGGACCACCTTCAACTCCTGGCAGTGGGACCTCGACTGGTCGAACCCGGCGGTGCTGGAGGAGTTCGCCGACATCATCTGCGACCTGGCCAACGCGGGGTGCGAGGTCTTCCGCCTCGACGCGATCGCCTTCACGTGGAAGCGGAAGGGCACGAGCTGCCAGAACCAGCCCGAGGTGCACGCGCTGACCCAGGCGCTGCGGATGGTCGCACGGATCGCCTGCCCGGCGGTGGCGTTCAAGGCCGAGGCGATCGTCGGGCCGCGCGACCTGGTCGCCTACCTCGGCGAGGGCCGCCACCACGGCAAGGTGAGCGACCTGGCCTACCACAACGCACTGATGGTGCACCTGTGGTCGATGCTGGCCACCGGCGAGACGTGGATGAGCTCGCACGCCCTGGCCGCGCTGCCGACCCCGCCCTCGAGCACCGCCTGGATCACCTACGCGCGCTGCCACGACGACATCGGCTGGGCGGTCTCCGACGAGGACGCCGCCGCGGCCGGCCTCGAAGGCTTCGCCCACCGCCGCTTCCTCTCCGACTTCTACGACGGCTCGTTCCCCGGCTCGTGGGCGCGCGGGCTGGTCTTCCAGGCCAACCCCGCCACCGGCGACAAGCGCATCTCGGGCTCGCTGGCCTCGCTGGCCGGGGTCGAGGCCGGCGACCCGCACGCCCTCGACCGGGTGCTGCTGGCCCACGCGGTGGTGCTCGGCTTCGGCGGGGTGCCGGTGCTCTGGATGGGCGACGAGGTGGGGCTGCTCAACGATCCCGACTGGGACGCCGAGCCCGAGCACGCCGACGACAACCGCTGGGTGCACCGGCCCCGGATGCCCTGGGCCGCCGACGGCACCGTGCCCGACCCGCACGGGCTGCTGCCCCGCCTGCGGCACCTGGTCGGCGTACGCCGCTCGCTGCCGCACCTGCACGCGGCGACGCCCGCCGAGGTGCTCGACCCGCCCGACACGGGCGTCTTCCACGTGCTGCGCCGCCACCCCGAGGGCCCGTTCCTCGCGCTGCACAACATGACGGCCGTCGAGCGCCGGGTGCCCTGGTGGCTGCTGGAGGAGGCCGGGCTCGGCCGCGACGGCGCCCCGGTGCGCGACCACCTGGCCGGCGGGCCGGTCCGCGCCGCCGACGGCCACGTCCTGCTGGCGCCCTACGCGGTCTCCTGGCTCACCGCCCCGGCCTGAGCCTCCCGCTGGGTCAGCGGGGGCGGCGCCACACCACGACGGAGCCGGAGGCGTCGGGGGCGCGCAGGACGGGCAGCTTGTTGGGGGGCAGGTCGCCACGGCGTACGGCGACGGCCTGGCGCAGCGCGGCGCGGGTCGCCTCGAGCTCGGCCACCAGCTCCTCGTTGCGGGCGGCGAGGGCGCTGACCCGGTTCTCCAGGTCGAGGATGCGCCGGACGCCCTCGATGCCGATCCCGGCGCCGGAGAGCTCGGCGATCTCGCGCAGCCGCTCGATGTCGCGGCCGGAGTAGCGCCGTCCGCCGCCCCCGGTGCGCCCGGGCGTGATCAGCCCCAGGCGCTCCCAGGTGCGCAGCGTCTGCGGGTGCAGCCCGGTGAGCTCGGCGGCCACCGAGATGACGAAGACGGCCGCGTCGGGGTGGGCGTCACCGAAGGGGGTGGCCGACCGCCCGGCCATCAGGCACCGGCCTGCTCGAAGAGGTTGGCGCGCAGCGGCTTCGACGCCGTCGCCTCGCGATAGGCCTCGACCGCCGCCCGGGTCTCGGCGTCGAGGACGGCCGGCACCTGCACCTCGACGGTGGCCAGCAGGTCACCTCGCGACCCGTCGGCCTTGTGGGCGCCCTTGCCACGGACCCGGAAGGTGCGCCCGTTGGGGGTGCCGGCCGGCAGCCGCAGCGTCACCGGGGCGCCGCCGAGCGTGGGGATCCGGATCTCGGCGCCGAGCGCGAGCTCGTCGAAGGAGACCGGCACGTCGATGGTCAGGTTGTCGTCCTTGCGGCCGAAGACCCGGTGCGGGGAGACCTTGACGGTCACGAAGAGGTCGCCGGCGGGGCCGCCGTTCTCACCGGGCGAGCCCTTGCCCCGCACCCGGATCCGCTGGCCGTCCTTGACGCCGGCGGGGATGCGGGTCTGGATGGTGCGCGCGGAGGTGCCGCGCCCGGTGCCGCGGCAGGTGGGGCACGGCTCGTCGTAGACGAGCTGGCGACCGCCGCACGCGGGGCAGGTCTCGTTGACCGAGAAGGAGCCGCCCATCGAGGCGACCACGAAGCCGGCGCCCTCGCAGGTGGTGCAGATGTGCGGTCTGGTGCCGGGCTTGCCGCCGGAGCCGCCGCAGGTCGTGCACGCGGACTCCGAGGAGAGCCGCAGCGAGAGCGTCACGCCGTCCATGGCATCGGTGAAGCTGATGGTCGCGGTGGTCTCGACGTCGCCGCCCTTGGTCGGGCGCGGGCGCGTCGTACGCCGCCGGCCTCCGCCGCCGCCCCCGAAGAGGTCGCCGAACATGTCGCCGAAGCCACCGGCCCCGGCGCCGCCGCTGTCGCGCAGCAGGTCCTCGAGGTTGACTCCGCCGCCCTGGCCGCCACCGAAGCCCCCGCCGGGGCCGCCCGCCGGGAAGCCGCCGGAGGCGTAGAGGCGACGCATCTCGTCGTACTTGGCGCGCTTGGCGGGCTCGCCCACGACGTCGTAGGCCTCGGCGACCTTCTTGAACGTGTCGTGCTTGGCGGTGTCGCCGGGGTTGGAGTCGGGGTGGTTGGCCCGCGCGAGGCGCCGGTAGGCCTTCTTGATCTCGTCGGCCGGGGCGTCCTTCTTGACGCCGAGGACCGCGTAGAAGTCCTTGCCCGCCCAGTCGGCGCGCATGCCGTCGGTGTCGCTCACGTGGCCTCCCCTCGCTGCTGGTCCCTGTCCCTGGTGCCTGGATGGTGCTGGTGCGGGCCGGCCCCGACCGGGGCCGGCCCGCCACCCGGTCCTACTGGTCCTGCTGGTCCTGTTCCTCCGGCGCGGCCTGCGCACCGTCGGCGACGGGGTCGACCACCAGCACCTGGGCGGCGCGCACCACCCGGTCACCGATGCGGTAGCCCGCCTTGGCGACGATCTTGCAGGTGGTCACGCTGACCTCAGGATCCTCCCCGATGTGGGAGAGGGCCTCGTGGAGGCTGGGGTCGAACGGGTCCCCGGGCGCGCCGTACCTCATCAGCCCGGCCGCACCCACGGTGCGCTCGAGCTGCTCGGCGACGGCCTTGAAGCCACCCTCGAGCGGCTCGTGCTCGCGGGCCCGGTCGATGGTGTCGAGGACCTCGGTGATCGGGGCGAGCGCGGCGTACGTCGCGTTCTCCTTGATCAGCTCGCGGTCCCGCTCGACGCGGCGCTTGTAGTTGACGAACTCGGCCTGCAGGCGCTGGAGGTCGAGCGTGCGCTCCTCCAGGGCGATCCGAGCCAGGGTCAGCTCGTCACCGGCACCCTCGGACCCGCCGACCCCGTCGACGGCGGGGTCGGCGGTGCTGGGATCACCACCGGCCGCACCCGCCTCGACGTCGGTCTCCGAGACCATCTCGGCCGCCTCGTCGGGGAAGGACCCCTCGGGCGGGGGGATGTTCTGCTCGTCGCGGGGCTCGCTCACTTGCTCTCACCCTCGGCGGCGCCGTCGGTGCTGTCGGGGCCGTCGGTGCCGGTCTCCTCGTCCACGACCTCGGCGTCGACGATGTCGTCGTCGGCCTCGCCGGTCGCGCCGGTGGTGCCACCCGCGGCGGCCTGGTCGGCCTCGGCGGCGGCGTACATCGCGGCGCCCATCTTCTGGCTGGACTCGTTGAGCTTGGTCAGCCCGGCGTTGAGCTCGTCGGCGTCGGCGTCGTCCTTCTCCAGGGTGGCCTTGAGGGCCTCGACGTCGGCCTGGACCTCGGTCTTGACGTCGTCGGGCAGCTTCTCGGCGTTCTCGGAGAGGAACTTCTCGGTCGTGTAGACCAGCTGGTCGGCCTGGTTGCGGACCTCGATCGCCTCGCGACGCTTGGCGTCCTCCTCGGCGTACTGCTCGGCGTCCTTGACCATCCGGTCGATCTCCTCCTTCGACAGCGCGGAGCCGCCGGAGATGGTCATCGACTGCTCCTTGCCGGAGCCCTGGTCCTTGGCCGAGACGTGCACGATGCCGTTGGCGTCGATGTCGAAGGTGACCTCGATCTTGGGCACGCCCCGCGGGGCGGGCGGCAGACCGGTGAGCTCGAAGTTGCCCAGCGGCTGGTTCTGCGCCCACATCTGGCGCTCGCCCTGGGCGACCTTGATCTCCACCGACGGCTGGTTGTCGTCGGCGGTGGTGAAGATCTCCGAGCGCTTGGTCGGGATCGTGGTGTTGCGCTCGATGAGGTTGGTCATCACGCCGCCCTTGGTCTCGATGCCCAGGGAGAGCGGGGTGACGTCGAGCAGCAGCACGTCCTTGACCTCGCCCTTGAGGACGCCGGCCTGCAGGGCCGCGCCGATGGCGACGACCTCGTCGGGGTTGACGCCCTTGTTGGGCTCCTTGCCGCCGAGCAGGTCCTTGACGACCTCGGTGACCGCGGGCATCCGGGTCGAGCCGCCGACGAGCACGACGTGGTCGATCTTGTCGATCGCGACGCCGCCGTCCTTGAGCACCGCCTGGAAGGGGGCCTTGGTGCGGTCGAGCAGGTCGGAGGTGAGCTTCTGGAACTCCGAGCGGGTCAGGCGCTCCTCGAAGTGCAGCGGGCCCGACTCGCCGTGGGTGATGTAGGGCAGGTGGATCGTGGTCTCGGAGCTCGAGGACAGCTCGATCTTCGCCTTCTCGGCGGCCTCCTGGAGGCGCTGCTTGGCGATCTTGTCGGCGGCGAGGTCGACGCCGTTGTTGTCCTTGAACTTCTTGACCATCCACTCCACGACGCGGGAGTCCCAGTCGTCACCACCGAGGTGGTTGTCGCCGGAGGTCGCCTTGACCTCGACGACGCCCTCGCCGATCTCGAGCAGGGACACGTCGAACGTGCCGCCACCGAGGTCGAAGACGAGGATGGTCTGGTCGTCGCCCTTGTCGAGGCCGTAGGCCAGCGCGGCCGCGGTCGGCTCGTTGACGATGCGCGAGACGTTGAGGCCCGCGATCTCGCCGGCCTCCTTGGTGGCCTGGCGCTGGGCGTCGGAGAAGTACGCCGGCACGGTGATGACCGCGTCGGTGACCGTCTCGCCGAGGTAGGCCTCGGCGTCGCGCTTGAGCTTCTGCAGGACGAACGCGCTGATCTGCTGCGGCGTGAAGTCCTTGTCGTCGATCTTGGTCTTCCAGTCGGTGCCCATGTGGCGCTTGACCGACCGGATGGTGCGGTCGACGTTGGTGACCGCCTGACGCTTGGCGACCTCGCCGACGAGCACCTCGCCGTTCTTGGCGAACGCGACGACCGAGGGGGTCGTGCGGGCGCCCTCGGCGTTGGCGATGACGGTGGGCTCGCCACCCTCGAGGACCGACACGACGCTGTTGGTGGTGCCGAGGTCGATTCCGACCGCTCGAACCATGGTGTTACCTCCATCTAGGGGGACGTGCTGGGGAAGTCCGGTGCGACCATCGTGCGTCGCTGCCGAGAGTCTGGCAAATTACTTGAGTCTCTTCAACTCAACTTTACTCACTGGGCTCAATGCAATGGCGGCGGGTTTCATTCCCGTGCTTGGCTGCGCGCCATGAGCGACCTCCTGCTGCGACCGCTGGGACCCGACGACGAGGCGCAGGCGCGCGCCGCACACGCCGAGCTGGCGGCCGACGGGTTCGGGTTCTTGATGCCGGAGCCGGGCGAGCGGGACTGGGACGACTACGTCGCCCTGCTGGAGGATCACCGGCGCGGGCAGGGGCTCGAGGACTGGATGGTGGCCGCCACCTTCCTGGTCGCCGAGGTCGACGGCGAGATCGTCGGGCGGGCCTCGGTGCGCCACGAGCTCAACGACTTCCTGGCCACCTGGGGCGGCCACATCGGGTACGGCGTGCGCCCGGCCCACCGCCGGCGCGGCTACGCCACGGCGATCCTGCGCGACTGCCTGGAGGTCTGCCGCGAGCACGGCGTCGAGCAGGCGCTGGTCACCTGCGACGTCGACAACGCCGGCTCCGCCGCGGTGATCGAGGCCTGCGGAGGGGTGCCCGACGGGGTCGCCCCCGCGACGGAGTCGGTCGCAGCGAAGAGGCGCTACTGGGTGCCGACCGGCCCCTGACGCCGCGCCGGCCTCACAGCAGCCCGGCGAGACGCAGCGAGATGTCGACGATCGAGACCCGGTCGAGGCGGCGCACCTCGTCGAGGGTGAACCAGCGCGCCTCGTCGGTGCTGCCGTCCTGCTCGTGGGTCAGCTCGCCGCCGACGATCTCGGCCCGGAAGACGGTGCGCACGGCCTTGAGCGACCGGTCGCTGTCGTTGAGGCGGCGGTGCGGCGGCAGCACGTAGGTGTCGACACCGAGCAGCGCGCCGGCCACGACGTCGTACCCGGTCTCCTCGCGCACCTCGCGCACGACCGCCTGCTCGACGCCCTCCTCGAGCTCGACGCCGCCACCGGGCATCGTCCACTGCCGGCGCGAGCCCTCGTTCCACAGCGCGAGCAGCACGCGTCCCTGGTCGTCGGTGATGACGGCGTACGCCGCGAGCCGGGTGTCGTAGTCGGTGTAGTGCACGTGAGCATCCTCTCCCCACCCCGATGTCAGGAATGACCCAGGGCGTCGTGGGCATTGTGGACATCATGAGCGTTCCCACCATCACCCTGAACAACCAGACGCAGATCCCGCAGCTCGGCTTCGGCGTGTTCCAGGTGCCGCCCGAGCAGACGGCGGACACCGTGACCAAGGCCTTCGAGGTGGGCTACCGGCACATCGACACCGCGCAGATGTACGGCAACGAGCAGGAGGTCGGCGTCGCGATCGCGAACGCCGACATCCCGCGCGAGGAGCTGTACGTGACCAGCAAGCTCAACAACGGCTTCCACCGCCCCGACGAGGCGCGCCGCGCCTTCGACGACACGATGGACAAGCTCGGCCTCGACCAGATCGACCTGTTCCTCATCCACTGGCCGCTGCCGACCCTCTACGACGGCGACTTCGTCTCGACCTGGCAGACCCTGGCCGAGTTCGTGGCCGACGGGCGCGCGCGCTCCATCGGGGTCTCGAACTTCCAGCCCGCCCACCTCGAGCGGATCATCGCCGAGACCGGCGTGGTGCCGGCGGTCAACCAGATCGAGGTGCACCCCTACTTCCCCAACGAGGAGGCCCGGGCCGCCTCGATCCGCCACGGGATCGAGGTCGAGGCCTGGTCGCCCATCGCCCAGGGCGCGGTGCTGTCGGACGACACCATCGGCGCGATCGCGGCCGCGCACGACAAGTCGATCTCGCAGGTGACCCTGCGCTGGCACGTCGAGCGCGGCGACATCGTCTTCCCCAAGTCGATGAGCCAGGAGCGGATGCGCGAGAACTTCGACATCTTCGACTTCTCCCTGACCGCCGAGGAGGTCGAGACGATCGCCTCGCTCGACCGCGGTCCCGAGGGTCGTCGCGGCCCCGACCCCGACACGTTCGACTACGTGCCGGGCTGATCGCGGCTGCACGACCCCGACAGCACGTACGCCGCCCGGCCCGCCTCAGGTGAGCCGGGCGGCGACGTCGTCGGCCTCGGCGCGGGTCCAGTCCCCGCCGATCTGCAGGCTCGCGCCCACGCCGTCCGCGGCACTGGGCAGCTCGACCACGGTGCCGTCGACCACCACGGCGAAGCGGCCCTCGGAGCCGACCAGACCGCCCACCAGCTCGCCCAGCGCGTCGGTGGCGGCCGGGTCGAGCCCGACCTGCACGGCGTACCCGCCGCCGCGTACCCCGACCACCTGGGTCTGCTCCACACCGCCGTCGACCCCGGCCGGACCGAGCAGGAAGCCCGCGCCCCGGGCGTCGCAGGCGAGCATCGCCTCAGCGGTGGGCGCATTGCTCGTCGGCGGCTTGCGCAGGCAGTCCAGCGTCTCCAGGCGGCGCACCAGCCCCGGCTCGAGCCCGGAGTCGTCGAGGTCGCGGCCCTGCACCGCCAGCACCGGCCGGGCCTGGAAGGCCGCCGGCCCGCCGGCCGGGCTCGGCGTCACCCCGTCGCCCGGGCTCGGCTGCGAGGGCGGCGAGCCGCCGTCGGCGCAGCCGACCGCCCCCGCCGCGACGAGCAGCAGGCCCACGAGCCGAGTCGTCCGCATGCCCCGAGCCTACGCACGCGGGCTCAGCCCACCGTCACCTTGACCTCGTTGGAGGCGGTCTCGGAGTCGTTGTCGACGACCCGGAAGCGGTTGACGCCCTGGGCGCTGGTCTGCACGTAGGTCGCGAAGGTCTCGTTGCTGACCACGGCGGTGACCGGGAAGTCCTGCCAGCCGCCGCTGACGAACTTCTGCACCTGCAGCACCGCGCCCTCACCGCCGGGGTAGACGCCGGTCAGGTCGATCTGGCCCATCGGCGCGACCTGGGTCTGCCCGGCGGACAGGGAGATCTGCTTCTCGGCCTTCTTCTTCTTCTTCTTGGCCGGCTCCTGGGTGGGCTCCTGGCTCGCGCTCTGGCCCGGCTCCGCACCCAGCGTCAGCAGCGGCCCGGAGGGCCCGCCCGTCTCGGAGGGCCGCGGCAGGTAGAGCGAGCCGGCGTCGGTGGCCGTGGTGGTCGCCGAGGAGCCGTCGACGCCGAGCACCCGGGTCACCGCGAGCGCGCCGCCGCCGAGCACCAGCCCGACCGCGAGGCCGACACCGACCAGGGCGAGCAGACCGGTCAGGACCGGACGGTCGTCGTGCAGGGCCACAGGGGTCTCCGTCGTCTCGGCGTGCAGTGACTGCTCATTGTCGCGGAGAGGACGGCCGCGACCAAGCCACGCGCCCCGGACGGGGGTCGCTCAGAGCCCGCGCCTCCAGGTGATCTGCTCGTGCAGGCGTCGGCTGCGCCAGCCCTCGGGGGTGCGCACCATCTCGTGGTGGTAGATCCCGCCCAGCTCGACGACCTTCTCGCCACCGGCCCCGTCGGTCATCGCCATCGGGTTGTGGAAGTACGCCGCGACGCTCGCAGTGTCGCCGTCGACCACGCTCTCGACCTGGCCCAGCATGTGCAGGCGGCGCAGGAAGAAGGCGGGCAGCACCTCGGCCAGCCACGGCTTCACCACGGCGTACTCGCCGGTGATGCCGCCGGACTCGGTGTAGTCGATGGTCGCGTCGGGCGTGAAGACGGTGTCGAGCAGGTCCCACTCACCGGTGTCGATCGCGCGCGTGTACCGGGTCAGCACGTCTGCTGTCTCGAGCCGGTCACTGATCTCCTGGAGGTCCACGGCGCAGACTCTGGCACAAAACTGGAACACGTTCTAGTGTGTCGCCATGCGTTTCACCTATGCCGAGGCGATGACCCGCCTGGAGCTCTACGCCCCGCTGGCCCAGGCCGCCGAGGCGGCCGGCTACACCTCGATGACGGTGGCCGACAGCCTGATCTACCCCGAGGTGTCGGACTCCACCTACCCCTACACCGACACCGGCGACCGCGAGTTCCTGGCCGGCAAGGACTTCGTGGAGACGATGGTGATGTGCGCGCACCTCTTCGCGCTCACCTCCACGCTGCGCCTCACGCCGTTCGTCCTCAAGCTGCCGGTGCGCCCGCCGGTGCTGGTGGCCAAGCAGGCCTCCAGCCTCGCGGCGCTCTCGGGCGATCGGCTGGGCCTGGGCGTCGGGCTCTCCCCGTGGCCGGAGGACTTCACCGCGATGGGCGTGGCGTGGGAGCGCCGCGGCAAGCGGATGGACGAGTGCCTCGACATCGTGCGCGGCCTGACCTCCGGCGAGTTCTTCTCCTACGAGGGGGAGTTCTACTCGATCGAGTCGATGCAGCAGCGCCCGGCGCCCGGGCGGCCCGTCCCGCTGCTCGTCGGCGGGCACGCCGACGGCGCGCTGCGTCGCGCGGTGCGCAAGGGTGACGGCTGGATGCACGCCGGCGGCGACGGCGAGGAGCTCGACCGGCTGCTGGCCCGCCTCGCCGAGATCCGCCGCGAGGAGGGCGACACCCGCGACGACTTCGAGGTGCACGTGATCTCCTACGACGCCTACGACCTCGACGGCATCAAGCGCCTGGAGGACAAGGGCGTCACCGACTGCATCGTCGGCTTCCGGGTGCCCTACATCAAGGGTCCCGACACCGAGCCGCTCGAGACGAAGATCAAGCACCTCGAGCAGTACGCCGAGAACATCATCAGCAAGGTCGGCGCGTGAGCACCCCGACGCAGGCCCAGGCACAGGCACAGGCACAGGCACCGTCGCAGGAGCCCACCGAGGACCCCGGCTGGGACCTGACGGCTCCGCTGCGCGAGGCGATCGCGGAGGGCGAGCACCTGGTCGCCACGGCCCCCTTCATCCGCACCGAGCAGGACCGGCTCGAGGGCTACGACTACCTCGCCGGGCCGGATCCGGATGGCGATGCAGATGGCCTTCGACCACGACCTCGACCGGCCGCTGTTCATCAACGCCACCCACCAGTTCTCCCGCCAGGGCCTCGACAACCCCGACGCCGTCTACTTCAGCGCCTACCTGCGCGAGGGCGTCGAGTACGTCGTGCGCGGGCGCCGGGGCGGCGCGGCCGACCTGTCGTTCCAGGTGATGGGTGGCGCCTACACCGCCGACTCGGCCGCCACGTCGCTGATGGCCTTCGACGACCGCGAGCTCGACGTGCGCCCCGACGGCACCTTCGACTTCACCTACACCGCCGAGCCGGGCGCGAAGACGATGATCGTGCGTGAGGTCTTCAACGACTGGGACACCGAGGAGCGCGGCACGATCACCATCGAGCGCACCGACACCCTGGGCCGCCCCGCGCGCGAGCTGACCCGTGAGCTGCTGGCCAGGAGGTACGACGTCGCCGCCCGCACCCTGACCGGCTCGATCCGCACCTGGTTCGCCTTCCCGCACTTCTTCCAGTACGCCGAGCCGGTCAACACCCTGACCACGCCGCAGCAGACCCCCGGCGGGCTCGCCTCGCAGCGCTCCTCGATCGGGCACTACGCGCTCGCCGAGGACGAGGCGATGATCGTCTCGGTGCCGCGCTGCGACGACTGCTCCTACCAGGCGATCCAGGTCGGCTCCGACTGGTACGCCTCCACCGACTACGAGACCCACCAGACCTCGCTGACCAAGGCCCAGGCGGTCACCGACCCCGACGGCGTGCTGCGCTTCGTGGTCTCCGAGCACCCGCCCAGCGGCCACGCGGAGGCGCCGTACCTGGCGAACTGGCTGGAGACCACCGGGCACCGCACCGGCTCGCTGATGCTGCGCTGGCAGCGGCTCGAGCGCGACCTCGGCCCCGCCGACGGCCCGAGCGTGCAGGTCGTGCCGCTCGCCGAGGTGCCCGCTCACCTGCCCCACCTCGCCCCGCTCACCCCCGAGCAGTACGCCGAGCGGATCACCGCCCGGCAGCGCTCCGTCGCCCGAAGGATGATCAGTTGACGACCACCGCCGACGCCAGCACCCGCGCCCGCACCGACACCCGGGGCGGCGTGCCCGACCACGACGCCATCGACGCGGCGTACGCGCCGCTGCCGCTGCTGGCCGACAAGGTCGTGGTGCTCTCCGGCGTCGGCCCCGGGCTGGGCCGGGCGCTGGGCGAGGAGGCGGCCCGGATGGGCGCCGACCTGGTGCTGGTCTCGCGCACCGCCTCGCGGCTGGAGAAGATGGCCGAGGTGGTGCGCTCGCACGGGCGCCGCGCGCTGGTGGTGCCCACCGACGTCACCGACGAGTCGGCCCAGGCTGCGCTCGTCGAGAGCGCGCTGGCGGAGTTCGGCCGGGTCGACTGCCTCATCAACAACGCCTTCGCGATCCCGCCGATGGACCCGATCAGCACCATCGGCCTCGACGCGCTGCGTGCCGCCAACGAGACCAACGTCTTCGCGCCGCTGCGGCTCTCGGCGGCCTTCGCCGACGCGCTGGCCGCGGCGCCGGGCAGGCCCGGCGGGTCGATCATCATGCTCAACTCGTGCGTGCAGTACTCCTCGCAGCCGGAGTTCTCGGGCTACAAGCTCTCCAAGGGCGCGCTCGCCCACCTCGCCTCGTCGTTGGCCACCGAGCTCGGCCCGCGGGGCATCCGGGTCAACAGCGTCGCGCCGTCCTACATCTACGAGGACGTCAACAAGGCCTACTTCGACTGGATCGCCGCGGAGTCCGGACGCAGCCACGACGAGGTGTACGCCGAGAAGGCCGCGCCCACCGACCTGCAGCGCCTCGCCTCCCCCGCCGAGATCGCCCGGGCCACGCTGTTCCTGGCCACCGACCTCGCCTCCGCGGTCAGCGGGCAGACCCTCAACGTCGACTGCGGTGAGTTCCACTCGTGAGCAGCGCCAACGTGATGGCCCGCGAGCGCGCCGACGTCGGGTCCTACGACGACATCGCGGCCGCCGCGGTGCGCAGCACCGGCCTCGACGACTTCGGCGGCTGCGCCCACGAGGAGGGGCTGCGGGTGCTCGTGGAGGACCTGGAGAGCCCGGAGGCCGGGCTGACCGGGCGCGGCAACTACTTCCAGCGCTCGGAGGTCAAGAGCGCGCTGGTCGGGCGGCTGCTGACCCAGGCGCAGTTCAACGCGCTGCCCCGAGCACGCCGACGTCCCCATCGAGCGGCCGGTCTTCGTGATGGGGCTGCCGCGCACCGGCACCACGGCGCTGCACCGGCTGCTGGTCTGCGACCCCGCCCACCAGGGCCTGGAGATGTGGCTGACCCAGTTCCCCCAGCCGCGCCCGCCGCGCGAGACCTGGGAGGCCGACCCGATCTTCGCCGCCATGCAGGAGGCCTTCAGCGCCCACCACGTCGAGGACCCGGAGTACATGGGGATCCACTACATGGACGCCACCTCGGTCGAGGAGTGCTGGCGGCTGCTGCGCCAGACCGGCAAGTCGAACTCGTACGAGTCGTTGGCCAACCTGCCGCGCTACACCGCCTGGCTGCGCGACCAGGACTGGACCGACGCCTACGCGCGGCACCGGCAGAACCTGCAGCTCATCGGGATGAACGACCCCGAGAAGCGCTGGGTGCTGAAGAACCCCTCGCACATGACGGCGCTCGACGCGCTGATGAGCGTCTACCCCGACGCGCTGGTGGTCTACACGCACCGCGACCCGGTCGCGTGCATCGCCTCGTCGTGCTCGCTGTCGGCCGCCACCACGGCCGGGCACTCGGAGACCTTCGTGGGCGGCGTGGTCGGCCACACCCAGCTCGACCTGTGGTCGCGGGCCTACCACGCCTTCCACGACGCCCGACCCCGCTACGACCAGGCGCAGTTCGTCGACGTCGACTTCACCGACCTGCAGGGCGACCCGGTCGGCACGGTCAAGGGCGTCTACGACGCCTTCGGCCTCGACATCTCGCCCGAGGCGCAGGAGCAGGTGCGTCTGATCGACGCCGAGGCCCGCTCGGGCCACGCGCGCCCCAGGCACCAGTACTCCCTGAAGGACTACGGGCTCTCCGAGGCCCGCGTGCGCGACGCCTTCGCCCGCTGAGGCGTCAGCCCAGCGGCTCGCCCTCGCAGCAGTTGGCCTTGAACTTGCAGTGCGGGCAGAACCAGCGGGTGGCGATGGGGTCGAACTCGTGTCCACAGGCCATGCAGGAGTAGTAGCCGCTCATGGCGGTCCAGCCTGCCACGAGCTCAGCCCTCGCCCCGGGCGGCGCGCACCGCCCGCTCGGCCCGGGCGTGCTCGTCGGTGCGGGCGTCGTAGGACCAGAAGTCGCGCAGCCACAGCGCGGTCGCGCCGACCCCGACGACACAGGCCACCCCACCGCTGGTGATCGAGCCGCGCACCGACCACAGGTCGGCGGTGACGCCGGCGCGCACCTGCCCGCCCAGCGGCCCCACCGAGTAGGAGAGCATCTCGATCCCGGCCAGGCGCCCGCGCATCCCCTCCGGGATCGTCTGGCTCCACACGATGCCGCGGAAGACCCCGGAGACCATGTCGGCGGCGCCGGCGAGCGCGAAGAAGAAGGCGACCAGCCAGAAGGTCGGCATCAGCCCGGCGAGCGCGATGCACACGCCGTACGCCGCGGCCGCCAGCACGATCGCGCGCCCGTGGTGGTGCACCCGCGCGGTCCACCCCGACAGCGCGGTCGCCACCAGGGCACCGACGGTCTCGGCGGAGTAGAGCAGCCCGATCAGCTCGGGCCGCCCGAAGACGGTCTCGGCCAGCGCCGGGAAGAGCACCACCGGCATCGCCAGCAGCATCGCCGCGATGTCGACCAGGTAGGTGCCGAGCAGGTCGCGACGGCCCATCGCGTAGCGGAAGCCCGTCGCGATGCCGGCCAGGCTCGGCGCGGTGGTCTCCTCACGGTGCGGGTGCGAGCCCATCGCCAGGTACATCAGCGTGGCCACCGCCAGCCCGACCACGTCGACCACGAAGCACCAGCCCAGCCCGACGAACGCGATCAGCAGCCCGCCCAGCGCGGGCCCCACGAGCACCCCGATCTCCATGCCCAGGCTGGTCAGCGCCTGTGCGGCGGGGATCTCGTCGTGGCGCACGGTGCGCGGCATCAGCGCCTCGCGCGAGGGCCGCTGCATCGAGGAGGTGGCGGCCAGCACCGCGGCCAGCACGAAGACCAGCCACAGGTGCGGGTCGCGTCCGAAGGCACCGAACGCGTTGGCGGCCAGCACCGCCGTGGCGACCGCCTGGGCCACGCCGGTGGCCACCAGCAGCCGCTTGCGGTCGACGTGGTCGGCCAGCGCGCCGCCGTACAGGCCGAAGACGACCAGGGGCACCAGCTCGACCAGGCCGACCAGGCCGACCGCGAGGTTGGAGCCGGTCTCGGTGTAGACCTGGTAGGGGATCGCGACGTAGGTGACCATCGCGCCGAGGTAGAAGACGGTGCCGGCCACGAAGAGCAGCCGGAAGTCGCGGGAGGTGCGCAGCGGGGTCAGGTCGATGCGCAGCGCCCGCAGGCGCTCACCCCAGGTCATGCTCGATCACGAGGGGTCAGGGTGCCAGCACCGCGGCCCGGCGGCGAGTCATTTTGCGCCGGGTCAGCGCGATGTTCGGGCCGGGTCAGCGGCGGGTGACGCGGACGCGGGCGCCGTCGCGGGGCACCGAGGTGATGTTGCGGACCCTCGGCACGTCGGAGGTGGGGGTGGCCACGTCGTGGACGCGCAGCACCTCGCGCAGCACCGCCACGCCCTCCATCTGCGCGAAGCCGGCACCGATGCAGCGGCGTACGCCGCCGCCGAAGGGGATCCATGTGTTGGCCGGCGGGTTCTGGCCACAGAAGCGCTCGGGGCGGAAGACCTCGGGGTCGGGGTGGTTCTCCGACTTCTGGTGCGCCACGATGATCGAGGGCCCGACGGTGACGCCGCGGGGCAGGTCGACGCCGCCGATCGTGGCCGGGCGCATCAGGGTGCGCACCACCATCGGGATCACCGGGTGCAGGCGCATCGACTCCTTCATCACCGCCTCGAGCCAGGCGTCGTCCTCGGGGCTGTCGCCGTCGGCGGCGACCTGGGAGCGGCGCAGCAGCTCGGGGTCGCGGCCCAGCTCGTAGAGCGCCCAGGCCAGGGAGGTCGCGGTGGTCTCGTGACCGGCGAGCAGCAGGGTGATCAGCTGGTCGCGCAGCTCGGTGTCGCTGAGGCCGCTGGGGCCGGCGCCCTCCCCCGCCCCGTGCCGGATCAGCCGCGACAGCACGTCGCTGCGCTCGGCGAGGTCGGGGGCCTCGCGACGCTCGCGGATCTCGGCGTAGATCAGCCGGTCGAGCTCGACCTGGTTCTGCACGGTGCGCCGCCAGGGCCCGAACCGCTGCAGGCGCGGGTAGCCCCAGCCCAGCAGCACCGCGGGGCTGATGTCGACGGTGGCGTTGACGCGCGGGCGCATCGCGGCCAGCCGCTCCTCGTCGGTGACGCCGAAGACCACGCGCAGGATGACCTCGAGGGTCAGCACGTTCATCCGGTCCAACGAGCGCAGCACGACGCCGTCGGGCCAGTGCGCGGCCTCGTCGGCGGCCAGGTCGGTGACCAGCGAGCGGTACTCGCGCAGCGCGGCACCGTTGAAGGCGGGCATCAGCAGCTTGCGGGCCCGCTTGTGGTCGTCGCCGTCCTGCAGCAGCAGCGAGTGCTCGCCCATGATCGGGCCGAGGATGGCGTTGCCCTTGCCGGCGTGGAAGAACTCCGGGTCGGCGGCGAAGATCTCCTTGGCGTGCTCGGGGCGGGTGAAGAAGACCACCGGTTGGCCGCCGGGGACCAGCCGCACGGTGAAGACGTCGCCGTAGGTGCGGTGCAGATAGGGGTGGAACCAGTGCCGGAAGCGCATCAGCGCCGCGCTCTGCACCAGCACCGGCCAGCGCGGGCCGGGCGGCAGGCCCTGCGGGGCGACCCGAGGAGAGCTGCCGTCGCCGACCGACGCGCCGCTCATCTTCTTGAACCGCTCCTCGGTGAGCTCCCCGGTCTCGGGGAGCTGGTCGAGCAGGGCGTTCTGCGTGGTGGCCATGTCACATACTAGGAGTACGTACCCCCGGCATGTCGAGGGTCATCGTGCTCCCGCCCGGCCCGTGGACGCCTCGGGCGCGAGGTGCCGGGTCAGGAAGTGCACCTGGTGGGCGAGCGCGGGCGCGAAGAGGTCCTTGCCCGGCCAGACGTCGAAGTGGTCGCCGGGGTAGTGCCGGACCTCGGCACGCCCCTTGACCGCCGCCTTGGCGGCGGCGTGCGGCGGTGCGAGCCGGTCGAAGTCGGCGATCTGCACCAGCAGCGGGCAGGCGACCTCCTTGGCCCGCTTCACGGGGCGGTGGCTGCCGAGCTCGAGGGCCACGGCGGCGTCGACCTCGTTGCGCCACGACGGCCCGGCCAGGGCCAGGTAGTCGTCCTTGCAGCCCGGCAGCGTCAGCGCGCCCTGCTCGCCGGGGTCGGCGACCACCGGCACCATGACCGGGCCGCGCCGGGAGCCCAGGGCGCGCGAGCGCACGCCGTCGACCGTCGAGCGGGCCAGCGTCAGCGGCGAGTGGTGGCGCAGCGCCAGCCGACCGGCCGCAGCCCCGTCGACCAGCGGCGTCAACGACACCACGGCGGCGACGTCGTCGCGTCCCGCGGCGACGGCCAGCACGTGCCCACCCGCGAGCGAGACCCCCCACAGCACCAGACGAGCGGCGTCGACACCGGGCAGCGCGGCAGCGGCCCGGGCGGCCGACCGGAAGTCCTCGAGCTGGCCGGCCACCGAGACCCGCTGGCGCACCGACCCGCCCGAGAGCCCGAAGCCGCGGTAGTCGAAGGCCAGCACGTCGAGCCCGGCCGCGGCCAGGCCGTCGGCGAACGGCAGCAGGCCGGAGTCGACGGTGCCGGCGAGACCGTGGGCCATCACCACCACCGGGCGTCCGGCTGGGCCGCCCAGGCCGTCGTGGGCGGCCTCGACGTGGGTGGCCACGCACTCGTCGTCGCCGGAGCGGAAGCGCACCTCGCGGTGGCTGCTCGCGCGGGCGGCGACCTCGGGGGTCAGGCTCGTGTCGGTCATGACGTCCTTCCGTAGATGCTGCGCAGCCACACCGCGACCACGCCCTCGACCAGGTCCTCGCGCGCCAGCGGGCCGCCCAGGGCCACCCGCTCGAGCATCCGGTCGTTGAGCTCGAGCAGCACGGTGGCCAGGGTGGCGGTCGGTACGCCGCCGGGCGCGCGGCCGGCGGCCCGCTCCGCCTCGATCATCTCGGCGACCACGGGCACGAACGACTCCCGGTCGGCGTCCCACAGCTCGCGCACCGCGGAGCTGGAGGCGCGGGCCTCCAGGGTGGCGCGGCACAGGTGCTCGTGGCGGTCCCAGCTGGCGAAGAGGCCCCGGATGGTGCCCTCGATCCGCTCCTGCGGGCTGCCCTCGCCGGTGAGGTGCGCCGCAGCGGCCGCGGTGTCGTCGTACATCTGCTCCATCAGCGCCGCGACCGCGGCGGCCTTGTTCTCGAAGTAGAAGTAGAACGCCGAGCGGGTCACCCCCGCACGCCGCGAGATCTCCGAGATGTTGATGGCCTCGAGCGTGGAGTCCTGCAGCAGTGCGTCGAGGGCCCCGAGCAGCGCCGCACGCCGCTGGTCGCCGCGCAGGGTCGCGTTCTCGGACGAGTGCGCCTGGGCCTGCTGGTGGCCGCGCGCCCGGACTGCGGCGGTGTCGAGGGTGTTCACCGGGCTCCCGCGAGGACGCCGCCGCCGAGGCGCTCGGCGCGCTGGAGGCCGGCCGGGATCTCCTTGGTGCGCAGGTCGTGCTCGTAGATGAAGTAGTCGACCTGCTGCGTGTGCCGCGGCCGGTCGAGCACGTGGCCGGTGTACTTCTGCTGGTCTGCGTCGATGACCTGCTCCATGGTGGCGGCGTCGGGCAGGCGGTAGCGACCCACCGCGTAGGCGCCGAGCAGGCGGGCCTGGCTCTCCACGAACGGGAACAGCGTGGGGGTCGACTGCGCGAACCCCATGAACACCAGGTCGTCGCGACCGGGCAGGAACATCCGCTTGAAGAGCCGGATCTGGTTCCCGGGGGCGCTGACCACGTCGGGGTCGAAGAACGGGAAGGTGATGTTGTAGCCGGTGGCGTAGACGATGACGTCGAACTCCCCCGACGTGCCGTCCTCGAAGTGCACCGTCGAGCCGTCGAGGCGCGCGACGTCGGGCTTGGGGGTGACGTCGCCCGAGCCCAGGCGCAGCGGCAGCTCGACCGACTGGGTCGGGTGCGCCTCGAAGAACTTGTGGTTGGGCTTGGGCAGGCCGTAGAGCTCGGGGTTCGAGCCGGCCATGAACTGCATCTTCTGCAGCACCTTGCGCTGCCACGACAACGGCAGGTACGGCGTGGTCACGTAGTACTTGTCAGCCGGGAGCCCACCGGTGTACTTCGGCACGATCCAGGCGCTGGAGCGGGTGGAGAGCGTGACCTCGTTCTGCAGGCTGCGGCTGGAGAGCTCGACGGTGATGTCGGCGGCGCTGTTGCCCAGGCCCACCACCAGGATCCGCTTGCCGGTGAAGTCGAGCGGGTCGTGCGGGTCGACGTAGTGGTGGGAGTGGATCTCCTCGCCGGTGAACTCCCCGGGGAAGTCGGCCGTCCGCGGGTCCCAGTGGTGGCCGTTGGCCACCACGAGCAGGTCGACGTGGCGCTCCTCGCCCGACTGCAGGCGCAGGTCCCACCCGCCGCCGGACGCGGGGTCGGCGTGCTCGACGCCGTTGCGGAACTCGATGGGCTCCAGCAGCCCGAAGGCCTCCGCGTAGGAGTCGAGGTAGGCCTTGACCTGGGTGTGGTGGGGGAAGTCGGGGTAGTTCGCGGGCATCGGGAAGTCCTTGAAGGACAGCCGGTGCTTGGAGGTGTCGATGTGCAGCGAGCGGTAGGCGCTGCTGTGCCCGTTGGGGTTGCCGAACGCCCAGTTGCCGCCGATCCGGTCGGAGCTCTCGTAGCAGGTGTAGGGCACGCCGTAGTCGCCGAGCATCTTGCCGGCGGTCAGCCCGCTGATGCCGGCGCCGATGACGGCGGTGGTCGGCAGGGTCGAAGCGGGCACGGGGCCTCCCGGACTAGGAGCGGAGCCGACCGGGACGGGTCGGAGAATGTGACGCGGGCCACGTTAGGACCACTAGTTGACACGCGTCAACAGACTCGGGCAGGAGTCCTGCGGCCCCGCGCGGCCGTACGCTGCGCGGGTGTCCACCTCCTCGCGCCGTGGCGCGCGCCTGGCCCCGGTCCTCGCCCTCGCCGTCGGGACGGGCCTGGCGCTGCTGCCGGGCGCACCGGCCGCCGCCCGCCCCGTGGGCGACACGCTCTTCCCCCTGCAGGGCAACAGCGGCTACCAGGTGCGGGTCTACGACGTGGCGATGGACTACCAGCCCGTGACCAACCGCGCCGCGGCCCGGGTGCTGGTGCGGGCCCGCGCCACGCGCGCCCTCGACTCCTTCCACCTCGACTTCTCGGGGCCGCGCGTCACGGAGGTGCTCGTCGACGGGGTCGCGGCGCGGCACCGGCGAGCCGGCGCCCACGAGCTGGTCGTCACCCCCGGCGAGCCGGTGCGTCGGGGCCGGTTCACGGTCGCGGTGTCGTGGCGGGGCGAGCCGCCCCAGCACACCGACGCCGACGGGAGCACCGAGGGCTGGGTGCGCACCTCCGACGGGGCGGTGGCCCTGGGCGAGCCGGTGGGCGCGATGACCTGGCTGCCCTCCAACAACACCCCCGGCGACAAGGCCCGCTTCCACTACGCGATCACGGTGCCGCCCGGCTACGAGGTGGCCGCCAACGGCGACCTCGTCGGCCGCGACGAGAGCGCCACGTCGACGACCTGGCGCTGGGACGCGCGTGACCCGATGGCCACCTACCTGGCGATGGTCGCCATCGGGCAGTTCGACGTGCACGAGTCGACGACGACCTCGCTCGACGGGCGCACCATCCCGATCTGGTCCTTCACCGACCCCACCACCGGCTCGGCGGCCGCCGCCCGTGCGGCGCTGCCCGAGATCATCGCCTTCAACGAGCGGCTCTTCGGGCCCTACCCCTTCACCTCGGCGGGCCTGGTCGTCGACGACGCGCGCGTCGGCTACGCGCTGGAGACCCAGACCCGCGCCTTCTACCCACCGGGCGCCGCGACCACCTCGACGGTGGTCCACGAGGTCGCCCACCAGTGGGTCGGCAATGCCGTGACCCTCACCGACTGGCACGACATCTGGCTCGCCGAGGGCTTCGCGGTGTACGCCGAGTGGCTCTACGACGCCGAGCACGGCGGGCCCCGCCCCGGGCAGCGCTTCGACGCGCTCTACGCGCGCTCGCCCTCCGACGACCTCTGGAGCCCCGCTCCGACCCGGTTCACCGACAGCGCCGACCTCTTCGGCGAGCCGGTCTACCTGCGGGGCGCGATGACCCTGCACGCGCTGCGCCGGCGGGTGGGCGAGGACCACTTCTTCTCGATCCTGCGCGCCTGGGTGCGCCGCCACGACGACGCCAACGTGCGCACCCGCGACCTGGTGCGGCTCTCCGAGCGGATCTCGGGCGAGGAGCTCGGCGGGCTGTTCCGCGACTGGCTGGTGCGCGACGGGAGGCCGCGCGGCTACTGACGGCGTCTCACACCGCTACCCCGCGGCGGTAGACCGCGCGCACCAGCGGCACCCCGGGCCGGTAGGCCAGGTGCACGTGGCTGGGGGCGTCGAGGACGACCAGGTCGGCGCGCCGGCCCGGCACCAGCGCGCCCACGTCGTCGCGCTCGAGCGCGCGGGCACCACCGAGGGTGACCGCCCGGACCGCCTCGGCGGGCGTCATCCCCATCTCGCGCACCGCCAGGGCGACGCAGAAGGGGATCGAGCTGGTGAAGCAGGAGCCGGGGTTGCAGTCGGAGGCCAGCGCCACCTCGACGCCGGCGTCGAGCAGCCGGCGCGCGTCGGGGTAGGGCTGACGGGTGGAGAACTCCACGCCCGGCAGCAGGGTCGCGATGGTGGCGCTGTCGCGCAGCGCGTCGACGTCGGCGTCGGCGAGGTGGGTGCAGTGGTCGACGGCGACCAGGCCGAGCTCGCAGGCCAGCTGCACGCCCGGGCCGGGCCCGAGCTGGTTGGCGTGCAGCCGCCCCCGCAGGCCCGCGGCCGCACCCGCCGCCAGCACCGCGCGCGCCTGGTCGGCGTCGAAGGCGCCCCGCTCGCAGAAGGCGTCGATCCAGCGCGCGTGCGGCGCGGCCGCCTCGAGCATCGCTCCGGTGACCAGGGCGACGTACGCCGCCGGGTCACCCGCGTGCTCGGGCGGCACCACGTGGGCGCCGAGGAAGGTCGTCTCGTCGGTGAGCTCGCGCGCGACCGCGAGCGAGCGGGCCTCGTCGTGCACGCTCAGGCCGTAGCCGCTCTTGATCTCGACGGTGGTGGTGCCCTGGCGCCGCATCTCGGCGACCAGCCCGGCGGCGTGGGCCAGCAGCTGCTCGTCGGTGGCGGCGCGGGTGGCGGCCACGGTGGTGCGGATGCCGCCGGCGGAGTAGCTCTCGCCGGCCATCCGGGCTGCGAACTCCGCCGACCGGTCGCCGGCGAAGACGAGGTGGCTGTGGCTGTCGACGAAGCCGGGCAGCACCGCGCGCCCGCCCAGGTCGACCGCGGCGTCGGCGGCGGGCGCGGCGGCGGCCTCCCCGACCCAGGCGACGCGGCCGCCCTCGACGACGACGGCCGCGCCGGCCACCAGGCCCAGCGGGTCGGTCGGGGTGGTGCGGGACGGGTCGTTGGTGGCGAGCTCGGCGATGCCGGTCAGCAGCAGGGAGGTCATCGGGCGTCCTTCCAGAGGCGGTCGATGGCGGCGGCGAGGTCACGGCCCACGTCGGGGGCCTGCTCACGGGTGTGCACGAGCCGGCCGTCGACCACCACGCGGGTGACGTCGGCGCCGGTCGCGGCGAAGACGGCCGTGTGCTCGTCGGCGCCGGTGCCGGCGGTGCGCGGGCTCGTGGTGTCGAGCGTGACCAGGTCGGCGCGCGCGCCCACCCGGATCGCGCCGGCGTCGGCGAAGCCCAGCGCGTCGTGGCGCAGCCCGGCCTCGAGCAGCTCGGCGGCGGCCCAGTGGCCCCGGCTCTCGGCGACGAGCCGCTCGTCGAGCTCGAGCGCACGCATCTCCTCGAGCAGGTCGACCACGGCGTGGCTGTCGGAGCCCAGCGTCAGCGCGCTGCCTGCCTCGTGCAGCGCGCGGCCGGGGCCGACCCCGTCGCCGAGGTCGCGCTCGGTGGTCGGGCAGAAGCAGGCGCGGGTGCGGCTCGCGCCGAGGGCCCGCACGTCGGTGGCGTCGAGGTGGGTCGCGTGCACCGCGCTGGTCAGCGGCCCGAGCGCCCCGGCCTCGGCGAGCACCTGCGTGGGCGAGGCGTCGTACGCCGCTCGGCAGGCGTCGTTCTCGGCGCGCTGCTCGCTGAGGTGCACGTGCAACGGTCGACCCCGCGCGGCCTCGACCACGATCGGGAGCTGCTCGCGCGGCACCGCCCGCACCGAGTGCACGGCCGCCCCGACGACGACGTGGTCGGCACCGGCCACCGCCGCGTCCAGCGCCTCGACGCGCTGCGCCCAGCGCCCGGCGTCGCCGTCGCTGTAGCGCAGCTGGGCACCCTCGACCGGCGCCCCGAAGCCCGAGGAGAGGTAGCAGGTGTCGAGCAGGGTGATCCGGATGCCCGCCCGCCGCGCCGCCTCGACCAGCACCAGCCCGGTCTCGTTGGGCTCGGCGTAGGCCCGCCCGCCGGGCGCGTGGTGCAGGTAGTGGAACTCCCCCACCGTCGTGATCCCCACCGCCGCCATCTCGCGGTAGAGCGCGGTCGCCAGCTGCAGGTAGTCGTCGGGGTCGATCCGCTCGGCCAGGTCGTACATCTGCTCGCGCCAGGTCCAGAACGTGCCGCCGCCGCGCTGGGTGCGCCCGCGCAGCGCCCGGTGGAAGGCGTGGCTGTGGTTGTTCGCCAGGCCGGGGAGGGTGAGGCCGGGGACCCTCTCGACCGCCCGGCGACGCAGCGGCGGCGGGCTCGACCCGGGCGAACCGGCCGCCCTCGATCTCGACCAGCACGTCGTCCTGCACCCGGCCCCCGACCCACGCCCGCTCGAGCAGGTACGCCGTCATCGGCACAGCCGCTCGAGGGTGTCGGCCAGGGCGTCGACGCCGGCCAGGCAGTCGGGCAGCTCGGCGTGCTCGGCCGGGGAGTGGGAGACGCCGGTGGGGTTGCGCACGAAGAGCATCACGGTGGGGATGCCGGCCGCGGACAGGACGCCCGCGTCGTGCCCGGCCTGGGTGGGCAGCACCGGCCAGTCGCCCCCGGCGTGGTCGGCGGCGACGCGGCGGGCCAGGTCGGGGTCGAAGCGCACCAGGCCCGAGACCGACTCGGCGACCACCCGCACCGCGGTGCCGTCGGTCTCGGCGCGCCGGGTCGCGCTCTGCTCGAGGGCGGCCACCAGGTCGGCCACGGCGTCCTCCGACTCCGCGCGCGCGTCGAGCCAGGCGGTGACCCGCGACGGCACCGCGTTGGTGCCGTTGGGCTCGACCTCGACCCGGCCGAAGGTGGCCCGCGAGCCCCGGAGGCGGGCCTGCTCGTCGGCGGCCAGGGCGGTCGCCGCGAAGGTCAGCATCGGGTCGGCGCGGTCCTGCATCCGGGTGGTGCCGGCGTGGTCGGCGGTGCCGGTGAGCTCGAAGCGGTAGCGCCCGTGCGGCCAGATGCCGCTGGCCACCCCGATCGCTCGACCCAGGTCGACCAGGGCCCGACCCTGCTCGACGTGCAGCTCGACGAAGGTGGTCACCCCGGCGAGCAGGTCGGGGTCGTCGGGCCCCGGCCCGGGCAGGCCGGCGGCCTCGAGCGCGTCGGGCAGCGCGGTGCCGGCGCGGTCGCGCCGCTCGCGCGCGTCGGCCCAGGTGGTGGCGCCGGTCAGCAGCCGCGAGCCCAGGCAGGCCAGCCCGAAGCGCGAGCCCTCCTCCTCCACGAAGACCGAGACCCCCACGGGGCGCGTCGGGACGACCCCGCGCTCGCGCATCCGGTCGATCGCGGCGAGCGCGGAGACGACGCCGAGGGGGCCGTCGTACGCCCCGCCGTCGAGCACGGAGTCGAGGTGGGAGCCGGTCAGCAGCCGGTCGTCGGGCCGGGTCGCGTGCTCCTCGCCCCACCAGCCGACGAGGTTGCCCAGGCCGTCGCCCTGCACCCGCAGCCCGCGCTCGGCGCAGGCCTCGACGAACCACGACCGCAGCTCGCCGTCGGCGCCGCCCCACGGCTGGCGGAAGTAGCCACCGCTGGCCGCCGAGCGGCCGACCGGCGCCAACGTGCGCCACATCGCCTCGAAGTCATCGCCCACCGGGCCACCTGCCTCTCGACTCGCGCTGCTCGTGGCCATACTCGACCCCATGGAGTTCCAGGACGTCGTGCGCCGGCGCCGGATGGTGCGCGACTACGCCGATCGGCCGGTCGCGCGCGAGCAGGTCGACCGGATGCTCGACAACGCCACCCGTGCCCCCAGCGCCGGCTTCAGCCAGGGCTGGTCGTTCCTGGTGCTCGACACCCCCGGCGACGTACGCCGCTTCTGGCGCGCGACCTCCGACGACGTCGACGACCCGGACCGCTGGCTGGCGGGGATGATGCGGGCGCCGGTGGTGGTCGTGCCGTGCAGCAGCCGCGCGGCCTACCTCGAGCGCTACGCCGAGCCCGACAAGGACGGCACCCGCCGGCGCAACGGCGCGCCCGCCGGCGACCCGTGGACGGTGCCCTACTGGCACATGGACGCGGCGATGGCCAGCCTGCTGATCCTGCAGACCGCGGTCGACGAGGGGCTGGGGGCGTGCTTCTTCGGGCTGCCGCCGCACCGGGAGCCCGAGGTGCGCGACGAGTTCGCCATGCCCGACGACGTCGACCCGATCGGGGTGATCACGATCGGGCACCGGGCCGAGCGCACCGGGGCGAGGGGCTCGCCCGCGACCCGTCGGCGCCGGCCGGTGGACGAGGTCGTGCACCGGGGCGGCTGGGTCTGAGGCGGTCGGGCGGGTGTCGGTCCGGGGCACGCCCCCAGTCCAGCCAGCGCAGCCCCGCGGGTCAACGACCCGGACCGCCACTGCCGTCTCGGATGCGAGACCTGACGTTCCGGCCCCCCGAGCCCGGACGGGCGCGTAGCCTGCGCCCGTGACCTTGAGGGAGGGCGCGGAGCAGTCGCGCGCGGTGGGCAAGCTGCAGGCGATGGTGCGGATCCCGACGGTGAGCCACCGCGACCCCGACCTCGTCGACACCGCCGCCTTCGACGACTTCCTCGCCGAGCTCGAGCGGCAGTTCCCGCTGCTCCACCAGCACCTGGACCTGACCCGGGTGCACACCCACGGCCTGCTGCTGCACTGGCGCGGCGCCGACGACGCCCGCCCGGTGGTGCTGATGGCGCACCTCGACGTGGTGCCCGTCGAGGGCCAGTGGCAGCACCCGCCCTTCAGCGGTGCGATCGCCGACGGCAGCATCTGGGGCCGCGGCACCCTCGACGACAAGGGCTGCCTGGTCGGCATCTGCGAGGCCGTCGAGACCCTGCTCGAGGCCGGGCACACCCCCGCTCAGGACGTGTGGCTCTCGTTCGGGTGCGACGAGGAGGTCTTCGGCCACGCCGCGCCGCTGGCGGTCGACGAGCTGCGCCGGCGCGGCGTACGCCCCTGGTTCGTGCTCGACGAGGGCGGCGCGATCGCCTCGGAGGCCTTCCCCGGCGTCGGGGCGCCGATCGGGGTCATCGGGGTGACCGAGAAGGGCACCACGTCGGTGGAGCTGCGCGCCGAGGGCCGCGGCGGGCACGCCTCGACCCCGGCCCGCAACGGCCCCACCGCGCGGATCGCGCGCGCCATCACCCGGCTGGAGAAGGCGCCGCTGCCGGCCAGCCTGCCCGCGCCGACCATCGAGCTGTTCCGTCGCCTGGCGCCGCACGCTCCACTGCCGCTGCGTCCGCTGATGGCCAACGCCGAGCGGCTGCGCCCGGCGCTGACCCGGGTGCTGCTGGCCGCCGGGCCCGAGACCGCCGCGATGGCGCGCACCACGGCCGCGGTCACCACGCTGTCGGGCTCCCCCGCGCTCAACGTCATCGCCGGCACCGCCAAGGCCGGGGTCAACCTGCGGCTGATGGTCGGGGACACCGTCGAGGAGGTGCTGGCCCACGTGCGGCGCACCGTCGGCAAGGGCATCGAGGTCGACGTGCTCGAGAGCGGCGAGGCCAGCCCGGTCTCGCCGTACTCCACCGTCGACGGGCGCGGCGGGCGCGCCACGGTCGACGAGGCGTTCGCGCTGCTCGAGGAGACCATCTCCGAGGTCTTCCCCGACGCGGTGCCGGCGCCCTACGTGATGATGGCGGCCACCGACTCACGCCACTTCACCGCGATCTGCGAGCGCGTCTACCGCTTCGCGCCGTTCCGGATGACCAAGGCGCAGCGCGAGTCCATCCACTCCTACGACGAGCACATCGGGGTCGAGGCCTTCCTCGACGGCGTCGACTGGTACCGCCGACTCATCGAGAGGCTCCCGTGAGCACCGCACCCACCACCCCCGCCCGCACCGGCGGGGTCCCGCCCGGGGTCCGCGGCCTCGCCGCGGTCGTCGGCTTCCTGGTCGTCGTCGAGCTCGCGAGCGGCGTCCTGCAGGGCTACTACACGCCGATCTTCAGCGACATCGCCGACCACCTCGGCATCACCGACGCCGACGTCAACTGGTTCGAGGCCGCCCAGCTGCTGGTCTCGGCGCTGTGCGTGCCGCCGCTGGCGCGGTTGGGCGACCTGGTGGGACACAAGACGGTGCTGCTGATCTCGACCGCGGTGACCGCGGCCGCCTCGTGGGGGGTGGCCTTCGCGCCGTCCTTCGAGACCTTCCTGGTCGCCTGGGCGCTGCAGGGCTTCTACGTCGTCTGGCTGCCGCTCGAGGTCGCGATCATCTACCGCCGCACCGCCGGCTCCGGGCGCCAGGGCCTGCTGACCCGGCGCTCGGCCGCCGTGCTCGTGGGCGCCCTCGAGCTGGCCGTGATCATCGGCGCGCTCACCTCGGGGATGCTCGTGGAGCGCACCTCGATGACGGTGCTGCTGGCGCTGCCCGCGGTCGTCGTCACGCTGTGCCTGCTCGTCATCTGGGTCGGCATCGACGACACCCCCGGCGAGGCCACCGGCGGCTTCGACTGGCCCGGGCTCGGGCTGGTCACCACCGCGCTGCTGCTGGTGATGGGCGGGCTGATCGCGGTGCGGCTGCAGGGCCCGGCGAGCGTGCTGCCGTGGCTGCTGGTCGCCGGCGGCCTCGCCGTGCTGGTGCCCTTCCACCGTGTCGAGGCCGCGCGCCCCGACCCGATGATCGACGTGCGCCTGCTGGCCACCCGCGGGCAGTGGCCGGTGCAGCTGACGGCGTTCCTCTTCGGCATCTCCGTGCTCGGCGCCCAGATCCCGCTCTCGACCTTCGCGCGCACCGACCCCGACGTGGTCGGCTACGGCCTCGGCGCCGACGCCGCGTTCGTCTCCACCCTGGTCGGCGTGTACGTCGTCTTCCTGGCCGTCGGCGCGTTCACCCTGCCGCTGAGCGCACGGCTGCTGGGCCCCCGCGGCGCGCTGGTGGCAGCCGCGCTGCTGGTCGCCCTGGGCTACGGGCTCTTCCTGCCGCTGCACGACTCCACCACCCAGACGCTGGTGAACATGGCGATCGCCGGCGTCGGCTCGGGCGCGCTGGTCGCGGCGCTGCCGGCGACCGCGGCCGCCGCCGCCCCGCCCGACCGCACCGGCTTCGCGACCGGGATGACCAACGCGACGAAGACCGTCGGCGGCGCCTTCGCCAGCTCGGTCTTCGCGATCGCCCTGGCCTCCACCGGCTCCCTCGACGAGCCGGGCGCCGGCCAGGCCCCGCTGTCGGGCTACCTGACCGTGTGGGCGATCTGCTCGGTCTCGGCGATCGTCGCGGCCGTGGTGCTGCTGATGATGCCGCGCACCTTCGAGAACGCACCCGAGACGTCGGTCGAGACCGTGCCGGTGCCCTGAGCACCGATCTGGGTACGCGGGCTCACGACTGGGTTCGCCGACGCGGGGCAGGCTGTCCCCATGGACAGCCAGGCCGACCTCGCCCCCACGTCGTACGGCGCTCCGCCGAGCCTCTCGCCGCGGGCCGCCACGGCGTACCGGATCGCTGCTCGGGTCGTGCTCGGCCTCGGCGCCCTCGCCCTGGTCGGCGTCGTCGCCCTGTGCGTGGCCGGCGCCACCGACCCCAGCGAGTACGCCGACTTCTACTACCTCTTCGCCGTCCTCCTGGCGGTGCCCGTGCTCGTGGCGCTGGCGCTGCTGTGGGCAGCGCGCTGGCTGCGGCCCCACGCCCCGAGGGCCTCGCTGGTGCTGGCCTGCGTCTCCGCCGCGGGCATGACGTGGCTGGCGCTGGGCGCCGCCAGCATGCTGCTGCCGATGTGACGACGACGTCGCGCTGCCCGGCCTGCTTGGGCGCTCCTGAGCAGCGGCTCGCCTCGGGCGGGCCGCCTATCATCGGGGCGAGGGAGGTGGCGACATGTCCGAGCAGCCCCGCCGCCGCGCCGACGCCGCGCGGCCCACCGACGAGTCCCAGGCCGCCGACGAGGTCGAACGACGCAAGCGCAGCGGTGAGAGCGTCGCTGCGGCCCGGATCGCGAACCAGGCCACCTGGGTCGACCAGCAGGTACGGGTGGCGATGGCCAAGGGCGAGTTCGACGACCTGCCCGGCAGCGGACGCCCGATCAAGGACCTCGGCTCCGAGCACGACCCCGACTGGTGGGTCAAGCGCCTCGTCGAGCGCGAGCAGATCACCGGGGTGCTGCCCCCGAGCCTGCAGCTGCGCAAGGACGACGCCGAGCTCGACGCCCGCCTCGACACCCTCACCGTCGAGCGCGAGGCCCGACGCGAGGTCGAGGACTTCAACGCCCGCGTCATCCGAGCCCGCTACACCCCCGCCGACGGCACCCCACCGCTGATCACCATGCCGCGCGACGTCGAGGTCACCCTCGCCGCCTGGCGCGAGCGGCGTACGGCGCGGGCCGCGGCAGCCCGCGCCCGCGCCGAGGCCGAGCACCGGGCCCGGCTCGATGCCGCCGCCACCACCCCCCGCCGCTGGTGGCGCCGCCGCTGACGCACGAGCAGTCACTTTCGCACCGCCGACCAGTCACTTTCGCACCGCCGACCAGTCAACCGTCGTACGCCGGCAGGATCGCCCGACTGTCGCAGAAGTGCCGAGCTGACCGCTGGATGGTGCACCACTGACCGCTCGGTGGTGCAGAAGTGACCGCTCGTGCGGCCACCTGGACCACCCCTCGCTGTCAGATCCGTCATACCCACCGGTAACGCTTCGCTGCTACTTTCGCGCGCATGCCCAGCTCGAGCCGCAGCGCCAAGGACTTCTTCCGCCCCCTCGCCGTGGGGGCGCCCGCCCCGCCGAGCGAGATCCCGGCCCGGCCCAGCCGGGCGATCCACTTCTTCGACCCCAGCAACGCCAAGATGGCCGCGAAGATCCCGCAGATGGTCGGCAGCGTCGACGTGCTGCTCGGCAACCTCGAGGACGCCGTCAAGGCCGACAACAAGGAGGCCGCCCGCGACGGCCTGGTGAAGATCGCCCAGGAGACGGCCAACCTCGGAGGGGCTAGCGGGCCCACCCAGCTGTGGACCCGCATCAACGCCCTCGACAGCCCCTGGGTGCTCGACGACCTGACCACGCTGGTGCCGGCGATCGGGCACAAGCTCGACGTGATCATGGTGCCCAAGGTGCAGGGCGCCGAGGACATCCACTACGTCGACCGGCTGCTCGCCCAGCTCGAGGCCAAGGCCGGGCTGGAGAAGCCGATCCTCGTCCACGCGATCCTCGAGACCGCGCGCGGCGTGGCCAACGTCGAGGAGATCTGCGGCGCGAGCCCGCGCATGCAGGGCCTCTCGCTGGGCCCCGCAGACCTGGCGGCCGACCGCCGGATGAAGACCACCCGCGTCGGTGGCGGGCACCCCGGCTACCTGGTGCGCCAGGACCCCGACGGGTCGGGCGAGGAGGCGATCAACGCCGCCCGCACGACCTACCAGCAGGACCTGTGGCACTACACGATCGCGCGCATGGTCGACGCCTGCGCGATGCACGGGATCTACCCCTACTACGGCCCCTTCGGCGACATCGCCGACGTGGTGGCCTGCGAGGACCAGTTCCGCAACGCCTTCCTGCTCGGCTGCGTCGGCACCTGGAGCCTGCACCCCAAGCAGATCGCCATCGCCAACCGCGTCTTCAGCCCCAGCGTCGAGGACGTCACCCACGCCCGACGCGTGGTGGCCGCGATGGGCGACGGCACCGGCGCGGTGATGCTCGACGGCAAGATGGAGGACGACGCCTCGCTCAAGCAGTGCCTGGTGATGGTCGAGCTGGCCGAGGAGCTGGCCGCGATCGATCCCGAGCTGAAGAAGCAGTACGACGCCATCGAGATCCCCGGACAGCCCGGAGAGGGAGCCTGACATGACCGACGTGACCCCCCTGCGCAGCGTCCTGTACATGCCCAGCTCCAACGAGCGGGCGCTCGAGAAGGCGAAGTCGATCGCCTGCGACGGCCTGATCCTCGACCTCGAGGACGCCGTCGCCCCCGACGCCAAGCCCGCCGCGCGCGAGCAGGCCGCCGCGGCCGCCTCCTCCGGCGAGTACGGCCGGCGCACCGTGACCATCCGTGTCAACGGCATCGGCACCGAGTGGCACGACGACGACATCGCCGCCGCCGCCCAGGCCGGCCCCGCCGGCGTCGTGGTGCCCAAGGTCAACACCGCCGACGAGGTGCGAACGCTCGTCGCGGCCCTCGAGAAGGCCGGCGCCCCCGACCACACCCGGCTGTGGGCGATGGTCGAGACCCCCGAGGCGATCTTCAACGTCCGCGAGATCGCCGCCGCCTCCGAGCGCCTGGCCGTGCTGGTGATGGGCACCAACGACCTCGTCAAGGAGCTGTACGCCGAGCACGTGCCCGGCCGCGCGCCGCTGCTGACCTCGCTGTCGCTGAGCCTGCTGGCCGCCCGCGCCGCGGGCGTGCAGATCCTCGACGGGGTCTACAACGACGTCAAGGACGCCGAGGGCTTCCTCGCCGAGTGCGCCCAGGGCCGCCAGATGGGCTTCGACGGCAAGACCCTGATCCACCCCGGCCAGGTCGCGCCGGCCAACGAGCAGTTCGCACCCTCGCCCGAGGCGGTCGAGGACGCCCGCGGCCTGATCCAGGCGTGGGAGGACGGGCGCGGCTCCGGCGTGGTGACCTACAAGAACAAGATGGTCGAGAACCTGCACGTCGAGTCGGCCCGGCGCACCCTGGCCATCCACGACGCCGTGCAGGTGCTCGAAGGCTGAGCCGGGCGGCGTACGCCCTCAGCGGCCGTCGAGGCGCCCCACCCGGCGCGCCCCGGCGGTGCGCCGGTACGACGCGTCGAGCAGCTCGGCGACCTCGTCCCAGTCGCTGCGCCCGAGGTCGAGGTCGAGGCCCAGCCACCCGGAGGGGCCCAGGTAGGCCGGCACGAAGACCCGGGGGTCGTCGACCAGCGCCGACCGGTCGTCGGGATCGGTGAGCACCAGCACCGACTGCGGGTGCTGGACCCACTCGCCGTCCACCTTGAGCGCGCCGCCGTAGTAGGCGAAGACCTTGGTGGTGAAGAACGCCGGGCGGCCGTGGCTGACCTTCTCGGCGGCGTCGGGCAGCGCCAGCGTGATCGCACGCACCCGGGCCAGGACCGGGTCGCCGTCGTCGAACATCCGTGGGTGCGCCACGCGCACAGACTGCCCGCCGCACGGGGTGGCGTCCAGGCGCACCCGCCGACGGGGGCCCAGGATGGCCCCGTGCGAGCCGTCATCCAGCGAACCCTGCATGCCCGCGTGACGGTCGAGGGGGAGGTGGTCGGCCACACCGACCGGCCCGGGCTGCTGGTCTACCTCGGCGTCACCCACGACGACGGGCCGGCCGACGTGGCGTGGATCGCCCGCAAGATCTGGGAGCTGCGGGTGCTGCGTGGAGAGCGCGCGGCCGTCGACGTCGACGCACCGGTGCTGGTGGTCAGCCAGTTCACGCTCTACGGCGAGGCCCGCAAGGGCCGGCGCCCCTCCTGGTCGGCGGCCGCTCCCGGCCCGGTGAGCGAGCCGCTCTACGAGGCGCTGTGCGCCGAGCTCGAGCGCCTGGGCGCCCACGTCGAGCGCGGCCGCTTCGGCGCCGACATGCAGGTCGAGAGCACCAACGACGGCCCGGTCACGATGCTGCTCGACAGCCCCCGCTGAGGCGGAGCGGTCAGCCCCAGAGCTCGCGCACCCGGTCGGCGTACGCCGCCGCCTGGGTGTGCCCGGCGCGCGCCGAGCCCGGCCGGGCGGCGGGGTCGAGCACGTTCTTGCCGATCGCGGCGCGCGAGGCGTCGTCGGGGGTGATCACCAGGTGCGGCACGCCGAGCTCCTCGAGCTGCTGCCGGGCGCTGCGGATCGGCCCGAGCGAGCGGTCCAGCGGCGAGAGCACCACGACGCGGTCGCAGCCCTCGGCGAGGTCGGCGTTGGCGCCCGAGCGCATGCCGCCGTCGACGTAGGTGCGCCCCCCGATCGGGATCGCGCGGGTAGACGCACGGCACCGCGCAGCTGGCGTTGACGGCGTCCTCGAGCCCGACCTCGCCGCCGGGCCGGAAGGCGGCCAGCTCGCCGGTCCCGGCGTCGACGGCCGTCACGACCAGGTCGCGCCCGGGCCACTGCGTGCGTCGTCAGCCGCTGGCGCACCTGGTCGTAGCGCTCGGCGATGCTGGGGGTCCGCCCGCGCGCCGAGGCCCGCACCGCGCTGGCGCCCAGCAACCGGCCGAACCGCTCGGCGTCGCCGCGGGCGCGCAGCATCGCGACGGCGTACGTCGCGAGCACCCGCGGCCCGATCGCCGCCAGCGGCGCCTCGGTCGGCCCCTCGGGGTCGCCCGGCGCCAGCAGCTGGCGTCGGTAGAGCTCGTCGAGCGGGGTGTCGCTGGTGACCTGCGACCCCACGATCGAGCCCGCCGAGGTGCCGATGACCCGGTCGGCGCCGGTCAGGTCGACGCCGGCCTCGGCCAGCCCGGTGAGCAGTCCGGTCTCCCAGGCGATGCCGGTGATGCCGCCGCCGCCGAGCACGAGTGCCTTCATGGGCGACAGTGTGGCCTACCGGTGGGCGGCACGAGACCTGACCGATCGGGTGAGGGAAAACGCCACGCACGCGGCTCAGGATCGGCACACTGGTCCGTACCAGCAGCACCAGCCGTCACGGCCCCACCTGCATCGCCCCCCCCAACCGACCATGTGGACTCCCGTCTCGGGACCGGGTTCCGCGTCGAAGGAGTCTCATGTCCCTCAGCAAGCCTGTCCCCTTGGTGGCCAGCCTGGCCACGTCCGCGGCCCTGGCGCTCAGCCTGGCCCTGGCCCCGACGGCCGGCGCCGCCGACCCGGCTCCGCGCGAGGGAGCCACCGCGGCCACGGCCGCTGCCCCCAGTGTCCTCGAGAAGCGCACCCGCACCCCGTTCGTCTTCAAGGGCAACGGCTACGGCACCTCCGTCGAGGGCGGCGAGCTGCCCGTCGACTCCAGCCGCCTGGCGCTGAGCTCGATGGCCTGCACCACCATCGCCGGCAAGCAGAACCGCAACTTCGTCGAGGAGAGCGAGATCCCCGGCCTCGGCACCGTGCGCGGCGTCTACTCCAAGGTCGTGAGCCGCACGAAGGGCGGCACCACCTTCCAGAGGTCCAAGCACAAGGTCGCCGAGGTCGTGCTCGCCGAGACCCCCCTGGGCAGCCTCTCCATCGACGGCGTCGTGTCGACCACGAAGGCCTCCTTCGACAAGGAGCAGGGCTGGAAGTCCAGCGCCGACACCAAGATCGCCGGCATCAAGCTGACCCCGCCCGTGGGCGACCCGGTGACCATCCCGATCCCCTCCCCCGGACAGACCATCCCGGTCCCCGGCGTCGCCAACATCACCCTGGGGCGCACCATCGAGAGGCCCGAGCCGGGCAAGAAGCGCTCGCGCGCGTACGCCGTCGGCGTGGTCGTCGAGGTCATCCCGACCGGCACCACCGTCAAGCTGGCCCGCAGCATGTCGAAGCTCGAGAAGGGCTTCAAGACCGGCATCTTCGGCGGCAGCGCCATCCCGGTGAAGGCCAACGTGCTCGGCGAGCTGGTGCAGGTCGGCCGGGTCGTGCGCCAGGTGATGCCCTGCCTGGGCACCGACGGCGAGCTCGAGGCCTCCGACGCCGCCGACGTCAACCTGGGTGACCAGATCGTCGTCCAGGCCGCCAGCGCCCGCCAGAAGGGCAAGCAGACCAGGCGCAGGGCCGTCGGCACCGAGGTCGCGCGCATCGCGAAGCTCGACCTCGGCGGCGGCGCCCTCGTGCTCGACGCGATCGAGTCGAAGGTCAAGGTCACCCGGCTCAAGAACGGCAGGCTCAAGCGCAGCGCGTCGGCCAAGGTCGGCGCCATCAGCGCCGGCGGCGGCGACGCGCAGAGCCTCGAGGACCTCGACGGCCTGGAGCTCCCGGGCCTGTTGAAGATCGAGACCGGCCTGCGCAAGAAGATCAAGGACGGCATCCGGATGATCGGGCTGCGCATCACGCTGCTCGACGGCACCGGCGCCGTGATCGACCTGGCCACGTCGAAGCTGTCGATCGCCGACCGCTGAGGCACCCCGCACCCGGCACCGGCCCGGGACGACGACCCGCTGCACGCGGGACGTCGTCCCGGGCCGTCTGGTTTCTCACACCGCCGAGGCGTGGGACGAGGGGGCGCACCGCCCGGCGAGGGCGTCAGATGGGGCGGTGACCACCCGCACGTCCACGAGCCCGCCCTCGAGGCGGCCCACGACCCGGCGACGCTGGGCGATGCTGGGCGCCTCGACGCTGGCCCAGGGCGCGGCCGCGGTGACGATCCACGGCCCGGCGTTCCTGATCCCGGTGCTGCGAGACGAGGGCCTGAGCCTGCCGCAGGCCGGGCTGGTCGCGGCCGCGCCGACCATCGGCGTCATGCTCACCCTGGTGGCCTGGGGCCTGCTGACCGACCGGCGCGGCGAGCGGTTCGTGCTGGTCACCGGCCTCGCACTGACCGCGGGGGTGGGGCTGCTCGCGATGAGTGCCCGGGGCCCGGTCACGCTGTTCGCGGCGCTCCTGGTCGCCGGAGCCGCCGCGGCGAGCACCGGCTCGGCCAGCGGTCGGGTGGTGGTCGGCTGGTTCCCGCCGCACCGGCGCGGCCTGGCCATGGGGGTGCGCCAGATGGCGCAGCCGACCGGGGTCGCGGTGGCGGCGATCAGCATCGCCGTCGTCGCCGAGTCGTACGGCGTCGCGGCCGCGCTGGGGGTCCCGGTCGCCGTCGCGGCCCTCGCCGGGCTCGTGGTCGCCCTCGTGGTCGTCGACCCGCCCCGCCCCGCGCTCGGCGCCGGTGAGCGGGCACCCAACCCCTACCGCCGCGACTCCTACCTCGCGCGCATCCACGGCGTCTCGGTGCTGCTGGTGGTGCCGCAGTTCCTGGTGTGGACCTTCGCCCTGGTCTGGCTGGTCAGCGACCGCGGCTGGTCGGCCGCGGCCGCCGGGAGCCTGGTCGCCGGCGCCCAGCTGGCCGGCGCGCTCGGCCGGATCGCCGCGGGCCAGCTGAGCGACGTGGTGGCCAGCCGGCTGCGCCCGCTGCGGTGGGTGGCGGTCGCCGCCGGCCTCACGATGGTGCTGCTGGGCCTCGCCGCGGGCCAGGACGCGGCGGTGGCGGTGCCGCTGGTGGTGCTGGCGACCGTGCTGACCGTCGCCGACAACGGCCTGGCCTTCACCGCCGTCGCCGAGCGCGCCGGGCCGCACTGGTCGGGGCGGGCCCTGGGCGCCCAGAACACCGCGCAGTACCTCACCGCCTCGGCCGTGCCGCCGCTCGCGGGACTGCTCGTCGACCGGGCCGGGTACGCCGCCGCCTTCGCCCTCGCCGGGCTCTTCCCGCTGCTGGCCGTGGGTCTGGTGCCGGTGCGCGACGAGCACGACCTGGCCTGAGGGGCTACGACCCGTCCGGGTGAACGGGTTCGAGAAGGCCGCGATCGGGGTAGGGGGACCCCATGTCCACCACCAGCCTGGTCCTCCTCGTCATCGCCGTCCTGGTCGTCGCCGCTCTCGTGGCCGTCGCCGTGGTGGTGCTGCTGCAGCGCAACGCCCGTCTCCGGGCCGCCCGGGTGGAGCAGGCCGGCCAGCTGCGCACGCAGGCGGCCGCCCACGACGAGCCGATCGCTGCGTCGCGCAACCGGGTCGAGGAGGCGCAGGTGCGTGCCGACGAGGCGCACGCCCGCGCCGACGAGGCCGACCGCGACGTCCACCTCGCCGAGCAGGTGCTGGCCCACGACGAGGCGCAGCAGGAGGACCAGCTGCGCGCCGCCGACGACCTCGACCCGCACCGGGAGACCGAGGCCGGCACGGCGCACGGCGAGGCCAGCGCCGAGAACGGCACGGAGGGCGGCACGGAGAACGGCACGGAGGGCGGCGCGGAGAACGACGCCGAGGGCCGACACCGCGCCTGACCCGCCCCGCGGGTCTGGGAGGCTGCGGGCATGCAGCCCGCCGCGCCCCCGCCGCGCCGCCCCGGCACCCAGGTGCCGGCAGCCACCCGCACCCTGCGGGTGCTGCGCTTCCTGGCCGGCCAGCCCGACCCGGTGCCGGTCGACCGGATCGCCCGCGCCTGCGACCTGCCCCGCTCCACGGCGTACCACCTGCTCGGCGTGATGGTCGAGGAGGGCTTCGTGACCCACCTGCCCGAGGAGCACCTCTACGGCCTGGGCGTGGCGGCCTTCGAGGTCGGCTCGGGCTACTCCCGGCAGGTGCCGCTGCAGCGCATCGCGCGCCGGGCCCTGGCCACGCTGGTCGACCGCACCGGCCACAACGCCCACCTGGCGGTGCTGCACGGGCGCGACGTGCTCTACGTGCTCGAGGAGCGCGCCCCCGGACGCCCGCCCCTGGTCACCGACGTGGGGGTCCGCCTGCCGGCCCACCTGACCGCCAGCGGCCGCGCCGTGCTGGCGGGGCTGTCGGCGGCCCAGGTCCGCGCGACCTTCCCCGACCCCGAGGCGATGGTCGAGCGCACCGGCGTGGGTCCGCGCACCCCGCGGGCCCTCAAGGACCTGCTGGTGCAGACCCGGCAGCGCGGGCACGCCACCGAGGACGGCGAGGTCAGCGAAGGCATGGCCAGCGTCGCCGCCGCCGTGCGCGACCACAACGAGCACCCCGTGGCGGGCGTGGCACTGACCTACCCGGTCGCCGAGGTCGTCGACCCGACCACGGTCGAGGCGCTGGCCGCCGAGGTGCGACGCACCGCCGACCAGCTGACCCGTCGCCTCGGCGGCGGGCGCCCCCAGTGACGGCGAGCGGCGCCGGGACCCGGTGGGGCGTGCCGCAGATCGCCCTGGCCGCCCTCCTGTGGGGCACCGGCGGGCTGGGCGTCCAGCTGGTGCGCGAGCAGGTCGACATGTCGGTCCTCACGATCAGCGCGTGGCGCATCGTGCTGGCCGCGCTGCCGATCCTGGTCCTGGTGGTGGTGCGTCGTGCCGGCCCCCGGCTCGTGGCACTCGTGCGGCACCGCCCCCGTCGGGTGCTGGCCGTCGGGTTGTCGACCGCAGGCTTCCAGGTGCTCTTCTTCGCCGCGGTCACCTGGGTCGGGGTCACCGTGGCGACCGTGGTCAGCCTCGGCCTGGCCCCGGTGCTGCTCACCGCCGCCGAGTCCGTCGGCGCCCGACGGGCACCCTCGCCCGGACGTCTCCTGGTGGTCGGCGCGGCCCTGTCGGGACTGGTCCTGGTCAGCCTGGCGACCGCGGGCGCGGGCGTGGCCACCGGGCCCCGTCCGCTCGCCGGGCTGGTGGCAGCGGTGCTCTCGGGCACGATGTACGCCCTGGCCACCGGGTGGGGCGGGGCCCTGGCCCGCGACGCGGCACCGCTGGTGCTGACCGCGGCCACCACCTCGGTGGGCGTGGTGGCGCTGGTGCCGCTCGCGCTGCTCTCCGGCGGAGCGAAGGTGAGCGCGGACCCGCAGGCGCTGGCCCTGCTGGTCTACCTCGGCGTGTTCACCATGGGCATCGCGTACGCCGCCTTCTACGCGGGCCTGCGCACCACGCGCGGCTCGACCGCCACGCTGGTCACCCTGGTCGAGCCGCTGTCGGCCGCAGCACTGGCCGCCGTCGTGCTGGGTGAGCGGTTGGCTCCCTCGGGGCTCGTCGGCGCCGCGCTGGTCCTGGCCGCCGTCGCCGGGCTGGCCCGAGACGAGCAGGACGCCGTGGCGGTGGCCGCCGGCCCGACCGCAGCGCTGCCGGGCGTGCCGCACCCCGACCACGACTGACCCGCGGGAACCCGACCTCCCCGAAAGCCCGGCGCGACACCGACCCCGGTGCCCACACTGTGACGAGCGTCTCGACAGCTCAGTGAACATGTGTCACTTTCTTGTCACGTTCCCTCCGGAGGTCCCCATGCGTCGCAGCCCGTCCCCCGCCCGTCCCCCGCGCGAACCCGGCACCACCCGGCGCCTGGCCTGGACCGCGATCGGTGCCGCGCTCGTGGTCGGTGCGGCCGTGGTGGTGCCCGGCGTGGTCGGGGAGCCCGCGGACCCGGCGGGCGGCCAGGGCGCCCGCGCCCGCGGTGGCCTGCAGGCGGCGCACGAGGCGGCCAGCGGCCGGGGCACCCTGCCCTTCACCGACGCCCACGGCCACGAGGTGCGCCTCGACGTGGACCCGGCGACCAAGAACGCCGTCTCGCGCGCCGGCGAGGAGGTCGGCGCCGAGACCCGCGACCCCACGACCGCGGCCGAGCGCGCCGCCGCCGCGGCGTACGTCGCCAGCGAGCGGGCGCGCCGCGACCCCCGGCTCGGCTCGACCAAGGCCTACCCGAGGCGCACCACCCACCCGCGCACCCGCTACGCCATGGCCCGGGGCTGCTACACGCTCGTGCCCGGCGGCGAGCCGACGTACTTCCAGGCCACCGACCTGGGCGAGTACCTCCTGCTGACCCCCGACGAGCAGCTCGTGGCCGCCGACGGCGGCCGGGCCGCCGAGCCGAGCGACGCCACCGTCTGGCGGGCCTCGAAGAAGGGCCGGCTGATCTCGCTGGCCAACGACGGCGAGCGCCTCGAGATCGACGGCAGCACCGCGTTCCGGCTGACCACCGCGAAGGGCTGCGCGACCTGGCCCGAGGCGCAGGTCGACGTCACGGGCCGCCCGCACGCCGGCGTCACCCCGTTCCAGGAGGTGCGCGGCTACGTCGACGCGCACACCCACCACATGGCCTACGAGTTCCTCGGGGGCGAGGTGCACTGCGGCAAGCCGTGGGACCGCTTCGGCGCCGAGGCCGCGCTGACCGACTGCGAGGACCACACGATCACCGGCGGGTACGGCGCACTGCTCGAGACGGCCCTGTCGGGCGAGGTGGGCCACGACCCGGTCGGCTGGCCGACGTTCGTCGACTGGCCGGCACCCGGCTCACTGACCCACGAGGGCACCTACTACCGCTGGATGGAGCGCGCCTGGCGCGGCGGGCAGCGGCTCTTCACCAACCTGCTGGTCGAGAACAACCAGCTGTGCCAGCTCTACCCGTTGAAGCGGAACTCCTGCGACGACATGGACTCGGTGCGGCTGCAGATCCAGCGCACCTTCGAGTTCCAGGACTACGTCGACGCGCAGTTCGGCGGCCCAGGCAAGGGCTTCTACCGCATCGTGACCAGTCCCTTCGAGGCCCGCCGGGTCATCAACGAGGGCAAGATGGCGGTGATCCTCGGCATCGAGACCTCGGTGCCCTTCGGCTGCACCTTCAAGAGGCTGCCCGGTGGCGACCTCGCCCAGTGCGACGCGGAGACCATCGACGAGCAGATGGACGAGATGCACGAGCTGGGCGTGCGCCAGATGGAGCTGGTCAACAAGTTCGACAACGCCCTGTCGGGCATCGCCGGTGACGCCGGCGAGACCGGCGTGGCCGTCAACGCCGCCAACTTCCTCGAGACCGGCAGCTTCTGGGACATGCGCACCTGCACCCCCGCCGACACCGAGAACCACGACAAGAACCAGACGCTGGCGGCGCCCGAGATCTCCGCCGACCAGCAGGACGCGCTCTTCGGCGCGATCGGGCAGCTCTTCGGGTCGTTGAACCTCCCGGCGCTCACGCTCTACCCACGCACCAACCACTGCAACGCACGCGGGCTGACCACGCTGGGCGAGCACACCATCAACGGCCTCGCGAAGCGCAAGATCGTCTTCGACCCCGACCACATGAGCGTCAAGGCCCGCAACCAGGCCCTCGACCAGATCGAGGAGCTCGGCTACCAGGGGCTGCTCTCGAGCCACTCCTGGTCGACCCCCGACGCCTACCCGCGCATCTACGAGCTCGGCGGCTTCATCACCCCCTACGCCGGCGACTCCACCGGCTTCGTCGAGAAGTGGCGCACGCACGTCGGCTGGGCCGACCAGCGCTACTACTTCGCGATGGGCTACGGCGCCGACATCAACGGCCTCGGGGCCCAGGGCGACCCGCGCGGTGCCGACGTGCCCAACCCGGTGACCTACCCGTTCCAGGGCCTCGGCGGCGTCACCGTGCGCCAGCAGCGCGCCGGCGAGCGGGTCTACGACATCAACGCCGACGGCGTCGCGCAGTACGGCCTCTACCCCGACTGGATCGAGGACCTCGCCAAGGTCGCCGACGCCCAGCAGGGCGACGGGTCGGCGGTGCTCGACGACATGGCGCGCGGCGCCGAGGGCTACCTGCAGATGTGGGAGCGGGCCTACGGCATCGCCCCCGACTCCTGCCGCAACCCCGAGCAGCAGCTGCCCGTCGCCACCGTGCAGCGCCGCCTCGAGCGCGGCATGAGCACGCGGCAGGTGATGCGGGTCGTGGGCCAGCCCTACACCCGGCTCGGGCGCACCTTCGGCTTCTGCGCCACCCGGGGCGGCGCGGAGGTCGAGATGACCGCGACCTTCACCAAGCGCGGGAGCCTGCGCGGCGTACGCCGCTCGTGAGCGGGGGTGCGGGCTCACGGCGCAGACAGTCGCTGGCATTGAAGTTACCGCCCGGTAGGCTGCATCTCACCCCGACCGAGGCCTGACGGCGTCGGCACCGGGGCCTAGGCTCACGCAGGCGCGCAGGAAGCCGCGCGCCAACAGAACCCGAGGAGCACGTCCGCATGCAGACCTTCGCCATCGTGGTGTCCCTGGCGTTCACGGCGGTCGCCGTGGCGATGACGGTACGGGCGGTGCGCTCCATCGTGGCCACCGTCCGCGTGGGCACGCCGACCAGCCGCACCGACAACCCCGCGCGGCGCACGGTGACGCTGCTCAAGGAGTCCTTGCTGCACACCCGGATGCTCCAGTGGCACTGGATCGGGGCGATGCACTGGTTCGTGTACGCCGCCTTCATCGTGCTCTCCGCGGCGGTGGCCACCGGCTACGTGCAGCTGTTCAACCCCGACTTCGCGCTGCCGGTCATCGGCCACTTCTTCCTCTTCGAGTGGGTCAGCGAGGGGCTGGGCCTGCTCGGCACGATCGGCATCATCTTCCTGGCCGTCCACCGCCAGCTCAACCACCCGCGCGACAAGGGTCGCCGCAGCCGGTTCTTCGGCTCCAACCAGTGGCAGGCCTACTTCGTCGAGGCGTTCGTGCTCGTGGAGAGCGCGGCGATCCTGTTCATCCGCGGCGCGGAGTACAACCTCGGTCAGATCGACTCCGCCCACCCCGAGGACTTCACGCCCTTCCACTTCCCGATCTCCAGCTTCGTCGGCGAGGCCCTCTTCCCGGCCGGGGTCGCCGGCAACGAGGCCGCCCTCGAGACGACGATCGTGGTCATCGCGATGATCAAGGTCGTCCTGGCGATGATCTGGCTGATGGTCATCTCCTCCAACCTGACCATGGGTGTCGCCTGGCACCGCTTCACGGCCTGGTTCAACATCTTCTTCAAGCGCGAGTCGACCGGGCGCGACACCGACGGCGCGACCACCGCGCTGGGCGCGGTCAAGCCGCTGACCAACAACGGCGTGCGGGTCAGCCTCGACGACATCGAGGACCTCGACGAGGACGCCAAGCTGGGCGTCGGCGCCGTCGAGGACTTCTCCTGGAAGGGCCTGCTCGACTTCACGACCTGCACCGAGTGCGGCCGCTGCCAGAGCCAGTGCCCTGCCTGGAACACCGACAAGCCGCTCTCGCCCAAGCTGTTGATCACCGCGCTGCGCGACGCGACGTACGCCAAGGCGCCCTACCTGCGCGCGGGCGAGGACGAGCGCGCGGCGCTGCTCGAGGGCGACACCGCCCTGGCCACCGAGGTCGAGCGTCCCCTGGTCGGCGAGACCGGCGGCCGGATGGACGGCATCGACGACGGCGAGTGGTTCTACAACCCGACCAACGGCTCCGCGGTCATCGACCCCGAGGTGCTGTGGAACTGCACCTCGTGCGGTGCCTGCGTGCAGCAGTGCCCCGTCGACATCGAGCACGTCGACCACATCGTCGACATGCGCCGCTACCAGGTGCTGGTCGAGTCGAACTTCCCCGCCGAGCTCAACGGCCTCTTCAAGGGCCTGGAGAACAAGGGCAACCCCTGGAACATGTCGGCCTCGGCCCGCATGGACTGGGCCAAGGGTCTCGACTTCGACGTCAAGGTCGTGGGCGAGGACATCGAGTCCCTCGACGAGGTCGACTGGCTGTTCTGGGTCGGCTGCGCCGGCGCCTACGAGGACCGCGCCAAGAAGACCACCCGCGCGGTCGCCGAGCTGCTCGACATGGCCGGCGTCTCCTTCGGCGTGCTCGGCAACGGCGAGACCTGCACCGGTGACCCGGCCCGCCGCGCCGGCAACGAGTTCGTCTTCCAGGGCCTGGCCGCGCAGAACGTCGAGACGCTGAGCGAGTACAAGGTCAAGAAGGTCGTCTCGACCTGCGCCCACTGCTTCAACACCCTCAAGAACGAGTACAAGGAGTTCGGCATCGAGCTGGAGGTGGTCCACCACACCCAGCTGCTGAACCGCCTGGTCCGCGAGGGCAAGCTCACCCCGGTCAAGGAGGGCGCGGGCGCCCACAAGCGCTCGATCACCTACCACGACCCCTGCTACATCGGCCGCCACAACGGGGTCTACACCCCGCCCCGCGAGCTGCTGCAGATCCTGCCCGGCGCCGAGGTCGTCGAGATGGAGCGCAACTCCGAGCGGTCCTTCTGCTGCGGCGCCGGCGGCGCGCGCATGTGGATGGAGGAGAACACCGGCGAGCGGATCAACATGAACCGCACGAACGAGGCCGTCGGCACCGGCGCCGACCAGATCGCCGTCGGCTGCCCCTTCTGCCGCGTGATGCTCTCCGACGGGCTCACGATGAAGCAGTCGAAGGGCGAGGCCCGCGAGGAGGTCGAGGTCCTCGACGTCGCGCAGATGCTGCTCGCCTCGGTCAAGGGCGAGATGGCCACCAAGGCCGCGCCCGGCTCGGCCGCCGCCCCGTCCAAGCCTGCCCCGGCCAAGGCGGCCCCGGCCGCCAAGGCCGCTCCCGCTGCTGCTCCCGCCGAGGACGTCGCGACCAAGGCGGAGCCCGAGGCCGGTGACGAGACGATCACCGACGACACCGTCGTCGAGACCCAGGACGCCGGTCCGCTGGCCAAGGCCAGCGGCGGCTCCAGCCTCTTCGACTCCCCCGACGCCGCCGCGGCCGACGACAAGCCGGCCGGGGCGACCTCGGGCGGCTCGCTCTTCGACACCCCCGAGACCGCGGCCGACGAGAAGCCGGTCGCCGAGGAGGCCCAGGCAGCCAAGCCCGAGTCCTCCGGCGGCTCGCTCTTCGACCTGGGTGGCGACGAGCCTGCCGAGGCGGACCAGGCGAAGGCCGAGCCCGCGCCCGAGACGAAGGCCGAGCCGGCAGCACAGACAGCCGACGACCTCGGCTCCGGCGGGTCGCTCTTCGACCTCGGCGGTGACGAGCCTCAGGCTGCGACGACCGAGCCCTCGGCCGAGGCCGAGCCGAAGCCGGCGGCGACCGAGACCTCCTCGGAGACCACGACCGAGGCTGCCCCGGCCGAGGCCGACCTGGGCTCGGGCGGCTCGCTCTTCGACATCAGCGCCGACGAGCCGGCGGCCCCCGCCGCCGAGACCCCGAAGGCGGAGGCCCCCAAGGCAGAGGCCCCCAAGGCAGAGGCCCCGAAGGCGGAGACCCCGAAGGCGGAGACCCCGGACCTCTCCAGCGGGTCGCTCTTCGACATCGCCGCCCCCGCGCCCGCCGAGCCGAAGGCGAAGGCCGAGCCCACGCCGGAGCCCGAGCCCGAGCCCGAGCCCGAGCCGCAGGCGAAGGTCGAGCCCGAGCCTGCGCCCGAGCCCGCAGCGGAGGCCGCACCGGCACCGGCAGCGGCACCGGCCGGGTCCGGGTCGGCGACCGCACCGAAGACCGACGTCGACCTCGACGCCACGGGCTCGCTCTTCGACATCGAGGCTCCTGAGGCCACGACCGTCGAGCGTCCCGCCGCGCCGGCTCAGCCGGAGCCGGAGCCGAAGGCAGCGGAGCCGGAGACCGCCGAGACCGCCAGACGACCGAGCCCACCACCGGCTCGGCCGGCGCCCCGGACGGCGCCTCGCTCAGCGCGGCCGCCACGCAGGCCGCCGGCACCGCAGAGGAGACGCCGGCCCCGGAGCCGGCCGAGGCCGAGGCCGTGGTCGAGGAGACGCCGGCCGAGGAGCAGACGCAGGAGGAGAAGCCGAAGCCGGTCTCGAGCGGGGCCACGCACACCCCGAAGACCGACGTCGACATCGACGAGTCGGGGTCGCTCTTCGACCTCTGAGCAGGTCGGCGGCCCCCGCGGCCGACGAGAGTGTGGAGCCCCGGATCAACCTGGTTGGTCCGGGGCTCCACACTTTTCGCAGGGTTCCAGCCGGCCGGTCCAGCCGCGGCGGGTCAGCACCGCCGCCACCGCCCGGGCCGTGGCACAGGGCCGGTCGACCGTCTGGCCCCAGCCGATGCGCAGCGTCTCGCCGCCGGCGCTCGCCACGGCGTGGGCCAGGTCGCGGGCGAGGTCGCGGTCGCGCTGGCGCACCGAGGAGTGGTGCAGGCGCCCGTCGAGCTCGACGGCCACGCCCTGCTCGGCGTACACGACGTCCTGCCAGGTGGTGCGTCCCTCGCGGTGGGCCCGGACCTGTCGGCTGCCGACCGGCAGCCCGTGGGCGCGCTCGACGCGGGTGAGGTACTCGTGCTCCAGCACCGAGCAGGTGCCCTCGGCGACGTCGAGGAGCACCCCGGCGACCCAGGCCCGGCGCCGCGCCCAGGGCCGGGCGTCGAGGGCGGTGACCAGCCGCTGCGCGGTCGTGCGCCGCGAGCCGCAGGCGTCGGCCAGCGCCGCGATCGCGGCCAGCTCGTCGTCGCAGGCGAGCGCGACGTCGAGCGCCGCCTCCTCGTAGCGCACCCGTGGCGGACCGGCGTTCCACCGCACCCGGGGCTCGTAGCCGCCGACCCGGTGCACGACGACCCCGCGGGGCGGGTCGAGCCGGCGGCCGCGGTCGACGGTCACGTGCACGAGGTCGGTCTCGCGCCCGGGGCGCCCCGGCCCCTCGGCGGCGCGCAGCGCGCTCTCGTGCGGCCCGGTGTGGTCGACGTACACGCCCCGGTGCACCTCGCTCAGGTCGCGCCGGCGCAGCATGCGGGCGACGCCCACCCGGTCGACGCCCTCGAGCTCGAGCAGCTGGCGGCGCGCCACGACGCCACCCTGGTCACGCAGCAGGCGGGAGATCTCGTCCATGGCCAGACCCTTCCCCGGGGTGGCCGTCCGCAGCGGGCGCGAGGGGCACCTGTGGAGAAGCCGCGCCGGCGGGTGGCTCCGGTGATGCTCACTCGCGACACCACGGTGACGTCATCCAACCCTTGCCATGACGTCATAATGACGTCATAGTGGTGCACATGGACATCACCCCGTACGTCGAGCGCCTGCGCCACGACCTGCTCGCTGCCGCCGACGCAGGCGGCCCCGACGTCCGAGCCGCCACCGAGCGGCTGACCTACGCGCTGGACCCGGCCCTGCGCCTGGCCCTGATGGAAGCCGTCTCGCACGCCGCCGCCGAGATCACCTCCGCGCTCCCGAGCGGCAGCGTCGACGTCCGGCTCGACGGCCGCGACCTCGACTTCGTCGTCGACACCACCCCACCGCCGGCACCGGCGCCCCCGCCGCCCCCGCCTGCCGACGAGGTCGACGACGGCGTCGTCGCCCGGGTCACGCTGCGACTGCCCGAGCCGGTCAAGGCCCGCGCCGAGGAGCTGGCGGCGCGAGCCGGGACGTCGCTGAACAACTGGCTCGTCGGCGTCGTGCGCGACGCGACCAGCGAGAGCGGCGACCGGGCCGTGCGGGTCGACGTCGACCTGTCCTCCCTGCCCTTCGGGGGCGGGCGCGGTCGCCGGCTCAACGGCTGGATCTGAGCAGCACCGACCTCTCCCCGACCACCACCACACCCGCTGGGACGGCTCTCCGGCCGCTCCCGCGGACGAGCACACCCTCAACCGGACGTCCCAGGCACCCAGGAGCCACCATGACCCACCACGAGCTCAGCACCCCCGACCCGATCGACCTGTACGTCGAGATCGGCAGCGGCTCGGTCCACCTCGACCTCACCGGCCCGGCCGGCGCCACCACCATCCGCATCGAGGGCCGCGACGCGGCTCAGGTCGCGGTGGACCAGGACGGCGACACCGTCAGCGTCGTCGCCCCGCGCCGTGGCCTGCTCGGCGCCGGCACCGGCACCCTGCAGGTGCGGGTCACGGCCCCGACGGGCACCCGGCCGGCGGTCCGCACCGGCAACGCCGGCGTGGTGGTGCAGGGCGCGGCCGGCGCCACCCGGGTGCGCACCGGCTCCGGCGACGTGCGGCTCGACGTCCTGGAGGGCGACTCGAGCATCGAGACCGGCTCGGGCGACCTGGCCGTGGAGCACGCCCGGGCCGGGCTGCGCGTCAAGACCGGATCGGGGCAGGTGCTGCTCGGACGGCTCGATGCCGGCGCCAGCGTCTCCACCGGCTCCGGCGACGTCCGGGTCCGCAGCAGTGCGGGCGGGTTCGCCCTCAAGACCGGCTCCGGCGACCTGCACGTCGACGAGGCCGCCGGCGACGTGTCCATGAGCTCGGGGAGCGGCGACCTCGTGCTGGGCCGCATCACCCACGGCCGAGTCGACGTCAAGGGCGCCTCCGGCACCCTGCGGGTGGGAGTGGCGCCGGGCACCCCGGTCTGGACGAACGTGCGCACCCTCTCGGGCCGGATCCACTCCGCACTGCCGCCCACCGGCGCACCGGCGCAGGGCCAGCACCACGTCGAGGTGCACGGCGTCCTGGTCAGCGGCGACGTCACGCTGCACGAGGCCTGACCCTCACCCCCCTCCACCGAACCACCCGCCGAACCACCCAGGGAGAGCCCATGAACGAGCAGCACACGATGATCGAGGACGAGGCCCGGGCGCTGGTCAGCGACCGGCTGGTGCGTGCCCGCGCGCCCCGGATGCGCGCCACCACCCTGCCGCGGCACCGGCTCGCGCGCGGCCTGCGGCGCGTCGCCGACCGCCTCGACCCCTGAGGCCGGCGACCCTCAGGCTCCGCGGACAGCCGCTCAGCGCGCCGCGCAGTCCACGCAGGTGCGCGCTGCGGGCCGGACCTCGAGCCGCGCGGCCGGGATGTCGCGGCCGCACCGCTCGCACACGCCGTACGTGCCGGCCGCCTCGCGCTCCAGCGCGGCGTCGAGGTCGCCGAGGCGCTGCCCGCCCTCCCGCAGCAGGGTCGCCACCTGGGAGCGCTCGAAGGCGATGGTGGCCCCCTCGGGGTCGTGCTCGTCGTCGGCGTTGTCGCCCTCGGAGGCGGCGCGGAAGCCCTCGAGGTCGGCGCGCAGCAGCGCGAGCCGCTCGAGCACCTCGGCGCGTTCGGCCTCGAGCCGGGCCCGGACGCCCACGGGCTCGCTCACAGGAAGCGGGCCGAGGTCCACCTCGACCCGACGTCGAGGTGGGGGTAGGCCCGGTCGATGCCCTCGTAGACCTCGCGGTAGTGCCCCGCCACCTGGGCCACCAGCTCGTCGGGCAGCGTCTCGGCGGTGCGAGGGGTCTCGTTGGGGCGGGTCTCGGTGTCGGGCTCGATGGGGGCCAGCCCGAGACTCGTGGACAGCGCCAGGAGCGAGGCGGGCTCGAAGAGCGTCTCGTAGAGCACGACGTGGACCTGGTCGGCGGGCAGCACGGCGTGGGCAGCGGCCAGCGTGCGGTCGTAGCGGGTACGTGACTCGACCCGTTCGTTGGCGTACAGCTTGCGCACCCAGTCGGCCGAGCCCCCGGGGTAGCGGGAGGGCTGGCGCATCTGCATCATCCGCACGGCCGACCAGATCCGCTCGACCGGGTCGCGCAGCGACATCAGCACCCGCATCCGCATCCCCCGCTGCGCGGCCCCGTCGCGCACGAAGGCCAGGCGCTGCTCGCCCAGGCCGCCGTACGCCGGGGTCAGGTCGCCGGTGAGCCGGGCGCCACCGGGACCCACCAGGGAGGCGAAGTAGTCGAAGTAGGACTCCGGGTCGATCATGAACGCCGCCTGGCGCAGCGCGCGCACGTCGCCGCCGCGACCACCGTCGGCCAGCGCGTCGAGGGCCTCGCGTCCGCGCTTGGCCATCCGCTTGAGCCCCGCCCGGTCCTCGGCGATGTCGAGCCGGTTCCAGACGTGGTACTCCTTCATGAAGCCCAGGTCGACCTGCTCGGAGGAGTTCAGGTAGCCGTGCAACCAGGCGGTGCCGCCCTTCTGGCAGCCGGTCCCCAGCAGGAAGGTCGGGGCGTCGCGAGGGTCGGTCACGGGTAACGGCCTCAGATGCTGGTGCGGTGGAAGCTCTGGAAGGAGCGCGAGGGCGTCGGCCCGCGCTGGCCCTGGTAGCGGCTGCCGTACTTCTCCGAGCCGTAGGGGTGCTCGGAGGGCGAGGTGAGCCGGAAGAAGCAGAACTGCCCGATCTTCATGCCCGGGTAGAGCTTGATCGGCAGCGTGGCGACGTTGGCCAGCTCGAGGGTCACGTGCCCGCTGAAGCCCGGGTCGACGAAGCCGGCGGTCGCGTGGGTGAGCAGCCCCAGACGGCCCAGGGAGGACTTGCCCTCGACGCGCGCGGCGATGTCGGCGGGCAGCGAGACGACCTCGTAGGTCGAGCCGAGCACGAACTCCCCGGGGTGCAGGATGAACGCCTCGTCGCCCTCGGGCTCGATCATCCGGGTCAGGTCGGACTGGTCGGCCGCCGGGTCGATGTGCGGGTACTTGTGGTTCTCGAAGACCCGGAAGAACCGGTCGAGGCGCACGTCGATCGACGACGGCTGCAGCATCGCGGGGTCGAAGGGGTCGAGGGCGACACGTCCGGCGTCGATCTCGGCCATGATGTCGCGGTCGCTGAGGAGCACGGCGCCAACCTACCGTCCGCGCCCCGCCCGTCGCAGCCGCCCGACGCCGGAGGACAATGGGGCGCATGAGCTCGAGCCCTCGCTTCTCCCGCTACGTCGCCCTGGGCGACTCCTTCACCGAGGGGGTCGGCGACCACGACCCCGAGCGCCCCAACGGGGTGCGCGGCTGGGCCGACCGGGTCGCGGAGGCCCTGGGAGAGCGCGACCCCGGCTTCTCCTACGCCAACCTCGCCATCCGCGGGCGCAAGCTGGCGCCCATCCTCGAGGAGCAGGTGGACCCGGCGCTGGCCCTCGAGCCCGACCTGGTCACCGTCTACGCCGGGGCCAACGACATCATGCGGCCCTCGGTCGACCTCGACGCGCTGCTGGCGTCCTACGAGGAGATGATCGCGCGGCTGCGCGCCGGGGGCGCCGAGGTCGTGGTGTGGACCTCCGCCGACCCGGGCGGCTCGGCGACGTACCGGCTGGTGCGCGAGCGGTTCCGCCGCTACAGCGAGGGCGTGCGCGAGATCGCGGCCCGCCAGGGCGCGCGGGTGCTCGACTACTGGCACCTCACCGAGTACGCCGACTGGCGGATGTGGGACGCCGACCGGATGCACATGGGCCCGGCCGGCCACCAGCGGATGGCGATCGAGGTGCTCGACACCCTCGGCATCGAGCACGACCTGGAGCCGCTGGTGCTGGCCGACCCCGGGCCGACGTCGTGGGCGCAGCGGCTGCGCACCGACGCGACCTGGGTGCGCAGCTTCCTGGTGCCGTGGCTGCACCGCCGGGTCACCGGGCGCTCGTCGGGCGACGGCATGGCTCCGCGCTACCCCGAGTACACCCGGATCGCACCGGCCGGCGCGTGATCGTCTAGCATGGCCGCGCACCACCTCGGTGGTGCATGCGGACGTAGCTCAGTTGGTAGAGCGCGACCTTCCCAAGGTCGATGTCGCGAGTTCGAGTCTCGTCGTCCGCTCCACCTCCCCCTTCCCGCGTCGCGAGGAATGCCAGCCGCGCCGGTTCAGGCGTACTCTCGAGGTGAATGACCGTCCGCACGAGCCCGCCGGGCCGCTGCGCAGACGGTCGAGAGGCACACGTCATGACGACGTCCACCGCACCCTCCACCTCCTCGCCGGCCGGCTCGCCCGCCCCAGCCGGCCACCTGCGGCTCCGGCTCACCGAGCAGCAGGGCCACGACCACCTCGACGGCGGATGGTGGCCGCACAGCCGCGACCTGGGCGTCGAGCTGCGCGAGCTCGTCGACGGCTTCCCGCCCGAGCGCGGCCGCGTGGTCCGCGCCCTCTACTCCCCGCCCGACTGGGAGTCCGGCACGCCGCGCAACCTGCCCGTGGCCGCGGGCCGGATCAAGGTCGGCTCCTTCCCCCACGACGACACCCACCGGGTGCAGCTGACGATGTCGGACCGCAGCGTGTGGCACCTGGTCGTGGTCCCGGTGCACTTCGAGGCCGGCCAGGGCGAGGAGGCGCTGCTGGCGGCCACGACCCGCGGCAACCACCACTCGGCCAGCGACCTGCTGCACACCGTCGAGGGCGAGGCCGCGGGCGTCGCCGACGACCACTGGGCCCCCGGCGTCTGAGGCCACCCGCCCGGTGGGCTCGCAGCGTCCTAGGCTCGGGGCATGACTCCACCAGCGACCAGCGGCGCGGGCGGGGCCGCCGGTGAGTTCACCGGGTTCCCCGTCCGCCGCCCTGGACTTCTACGACGACCTCGAGGTCGACAACACGAAGTCGTTCTGGGAGGCCCACAAGCACGTCTACGCCGCGTCGGTGAAGGCGCCGATGACGGCGCTGTGCCAGGCCCTGGAAGCGGAGTTCGGGCAGGCCAAGATCTTCCGGCCCTACCGCGACGTGCGCTTCGCGAAGGACAAGACGCCGTACAAGACCCACCAGGGGGCCTTCGTCCCCGTGGGGCCGGCGACCGGTTGGTACGTCGAGATCTCGCCGCGCGGGCTGCGCACCGGCGCCGGCTTCTACGAGGCCGCCGGCACCCGGCTGGCCTCGTTCCGCGAGGCGGTCGCCCACGAGCGGTTCGGCCCCGAGCTGGAGTCCCTGGTCGCCGCCGCGGTCGCCGACGGCTTCGAGCTGGGCGGCGAGCGGCTCAAGACCTCCCCGCGCGGCTTCGACGCCGACCACCCGCGCATCGAGCTGCTGCGCCACAAGTCGTTGACGCTGGGCCGTTCGCACGGCTTCGAGCCCGTCATCCACACCCCCGCCGCGCTCGCGCTGGTGCGCGACGACTGGCGGACCCTGCGCCCGATCGTGGAGTGGTTGGCGCGGCACTGCCAGGACTGAGGTCCGGGTCGGGTCAGGGGGCGCGGTAGGTGGCCATCGTGCGCTCGGGCTCCCAGAAGGCGCGCATGGAGCGCACCCTGCCGTCGTCTCCGACGGTGTAGACCATGACGAGGTCGGTGTGGGTGGAGCCGCCGTCGGCGAAGCCGGTGTGGATGGTGCCGACGTTGGCGCAGGTCGAGCCGTTGGCGAAGGACTCCCTGATCTCGAACCGGAAGGTCGCGATCGGCTCGATGGCCAGGCGCCAGAAGGCCGCGATGCCCTCGTGGCCGTGGTGGCCGCGGCCCTCGGGGTCGAACATCGAGGGACCGACGGGGTCCTCCAGCACCGCGTCCTCGGCGTACCCGCCGAGCCACTCCTCGAGGTCGCCCTTGGCCACGGCGGAGTAGGAGCGCATCGACGCCGTCCGGGCCGGGTGCTCGTCGAGAGTGGCGTGCCACTCGACGGCGGGAGAGCTGATCGCGGACGGGAGCGAGGTCGTCATACGAGACATCGTAGGGTTGAAATGAAACATGTTCTAGTTCTGTCGCGGACGCCCGCCCGTCCCTCGACCAGCCGGTCGACCAGCCGTGCCGGCGACGACACCCGCAGTTCACCCGCCCGCCGCACGGCGCTGCCAGCGTGGCGCCATGAGCAAGCGCAGGTTCGTCCTCCACATCGGGCTCGAGCACACCGGCGCCGACGGCGTCGCGGCCGGCCTGGCCGAGCACCGCGAGCGGCTCCTGGAGCTGGGCGTGCGCAGCCCGGCCCGCACCCCCGACGACTCGCTGCGCGCGGCCATCGAGATGCGCCGCCTGCACAAGGCCTGGGGCTTCAAGCGCCGCGAGGTCGAGGGCGCCTGGGCCGACCTGGTCCGGCGCGCCCGCAAGCAGGGCGCCACCGCACACGCTGCGGTGGTCGTGAGCGAGGAGCTGCTCGCGGGCGCGTCGTCCGACCAGGTCGCGCTGCTCCTGGACTCCCTGGGCGGCTTCGAGGTGCACGTCGTGGCGACGTTGCGCGACCCGGCCTCCCAGCTGGTCGACGGCTGGGCGGGCGCGGTGCGCGCGGGCGGCTCGCTCTCGCTGCGCCGCTACTCGCGCCGGGTGCTCGACAGCGGCCGCGAGACCGAGGAGGCCCGCGAGTTCTGGGCCGGCCAGGACGTGACGGTCGTGCTGCAGCGCTGGCGGGCCGAGCTGCGCAGCCCCGACCGGTTGCACGTGGTCGTGCCCGCCCCCGGCCAGGACCGCACCGAGGCCACCTGGCGCACCATCGCCGATCTCGTCGGCGTGCAGGCCGAGGGTCTGCCGATGCGGGAGCCCGAGCGGACCCCGCTGGGCCCCGTCGGCCTGGGCGTGCTGCGCCACGTCAACCGCGCGGTCGACGGCCGGGCCCAGGTGCGCGAGTCGCGCGCCTCGCTCGACCAGCGGCTGCGCGCCCACGAGCCGGACGGGCTCACCGGCAGCACCACGGGCGGCCTCTCGCCCGAGCTGCACGACGAGCTCTGCGACCTGGCCGACGCCTGGGCCAAGACGGTCGCCGGGGGCGGCTACAGCCTGGTCGGCGACACCGCCCACCTGCAGCCGGCCTCCCCGCTCGCGCCGGGAGCGGCGTACGCGGCCGACACCAGCACCGCCGACCAGCGCCTGGCCTCGGCCACCGACGCCCTGGCCGACCTGCTGGTGGAGACGACGCGACTGCGCGAGCACACCAACGAGCTGGAGGCCCGCGTGGCCAAGCTGGCCCGCAAGAAGGCCACGCTCAAGGCCCGGCTCGCCGCCGCGATCAGCTAGGACCGCCGACGACTCAGTGCGGCTGCCAGGCGTCCTCGTCGGCGGTCCGCTCGGTGACCTGCGCGGGCAGGTCGCGGTCGGCGAGCTGCCTGATCGAGACCTGCTCGAAGACGTCGCGCAGCGAGCGGCGGGCCGCGATCCACACGTGCTGGAGCACCTCGGCGGACTCGTTGTACTCCACCGCCTCGGGCCGCAGGCCGTAGACCGAGACCAGCGGCCCGTCGACGGCGCGGATCACGTCGGCCACCGAGACCCCCTCGGCCTCGCGGGCCATCCGCCAGCCGCCGGACTGCCCGCGCTGCGACATCACGATGCCCGCGCGGCGCAGGTCGGCCAGGATCGCCTGCAGGAAGCCGTGCGGGATGTCCTGGACCCGGCCGAGCTCCTCGGCGCTCACGGCCTTGCGGTCGGTGCGCCCCGCCATCTCGATCAGCGCCCGCAGGGCGTAGTCGGACTTCGCGGAAACTCGCACGAGTCCAGTGTCTCAGACGAGTCGATCAAGTCACTCGACTATCAGCCCGCTCGACCCGCTCGGGTGATCCTGTTGCGAGCCAAGTTACTGGCCCGTACCATGAAAGTTACCGACCAGTATGACGCGTGTCTGCCGGCCGGCCGTAGACCTGACGACGAAGAAGGTGGGGGCCGTGAGCCACTACAAGAGCAACCTGCGCGACATCGAGTTCAACCTGTTCGAGGTCCTGGGCCGTGACGAGGTGCTGGGCACCGGCCCCTTCGGCGAGGTCGACAGCGACACCGCGCGCGAGATCCTGGCCGAGGTCGACCGGATGGCCCGCGAGGAGCTGGCGGCCTCCTACGAGGACAGCGACCGCAACCCGCCGGTCTTCGACCCCGAGACCAGCACCGCGCCGATCCCCGAGTCCTTCAAGAAGAGCTACCAGGCCTGGATGGACTCGGAGTTCTGGCGCCTGCAGATCAACGAGGAGCTCGGCGGCACCCCCGCCCCCTCGAGCCTGGTCTGGGCGCTCGGCGAGCTCGTGCTCGGCTCCAACGCCCCCGTGTGGATGTACGGCGCCGGTGCCCCCTTCGCCGGGGTCGTGCACCGCAACGGCAACGAGCGCGACAAGCGCATCGCCGAGATCATGGTCGAGCGCCAGTGGGGCGCCACGATGGTGCTGACCGAGCCCGACGCGGGCTCCGACGTCGGCGCCGGTCGCGCGAAGGCCACCGCGAACGACGACGGCTCGTGGAACATCGAGGGCGTCAAGCGCTTCATCACCTCGGCCGAGCACGACATGAGCGAGAACATCATGCACCTCGTCCTCGCGCGCCCCGTGGGCGTCGAGGGCGCGGGCGGGCCCGGCACCAAGGGCCTCTCGCTGTTCCTGCTGCCCAAGCACCACTTCGACCACGAGACCGGCGAGCTGACCGGCGAGCGCAACGGCGTCTACGTGACCAACGTCGAGCACAAGATGGGCATCAAGGTCTCGAACACCTGCGAGGTCACCTTCGGCGAGAAGGAGCCCGCCAAGGGCTGGCTCCTCGGTGAGGTGCACGACGGCATCGCCCAGATGTTCCAGGTCATCGAGAACGCCCGGATGATGGTCGGCACCAAGGCCATCGCCACGCTGTCCACCGGCTACCTCAATGCGCTGGAGTTCGCGAAGTCGCGCCAGCAGGGCGCCGACCTGACCCAGTCGGGCGACAAGACCGCGCCCCGCGTGGCGATCACCGCCCACCCCGACGTGCGCCGCTCGCTGATGGTGCAGAAGTCGTTCTCGGAGGCGATGCGCGCGCTGGTGTTCTACACCGCGTCGTGGCAGGACAAGATCATGGTCGCCGAGCACGAGGGCACCATGGACGCCGAGGAGACCAAGCTCGCCGAGGCCGTCAACGACCTGCTCCTGCCGATCGTCAAGGGCTACGGCTCGGAGCGCTCGTGGGTGCTGCTGGGCACCGAGTCGTTGCAGACCTTCGGCGGCTCCGGCTTCCTGCAGGAGTACCCGATCGAGCAGTACGTCCGCGACGCCAAGATCGACACCCTCTACGAGGGCACCACCGCGATCCAGGGCCAGGACTTCTTCTTCCGCAAGATCGTCAAGGACCAGGGCAAGGCGCTGGGCCACCTCGCCGCGCAGATCCAGGGCTTCATCGACAGCGAGGCCGGCAACGGTCGCCTCAAGAACGAGCGCCAGCTGCTGGCCACCGCCCTCGACGACGCCAACGCGATGGTCGGCCACCTGATCAACGACCTGATGAGCGCCCAGGACGAGATCCGCAACATCTACAAGGTCGGGCTCAACACCTCCCGCCTGCTGATGGTGCTCGGCGACGTCGTCTGCGCCTGGCTGCTGCTGCGCGGCGCCGAGGTGGCGCTGGAGAAGCTCGGCGGCGACGTGTCGGCCAAGGACAAGGCGTTCTACGAGGGCAAGGTCGCGGCCGCGCAGTTCTTCGCGTCCTACAACCTGCCCAAGATCAGCAGCGAGCGGGCGATCGCCGAGGCGATCGACCTGTCGCTGATGGACCTCGACGAGGCCGCTTTCTGACCTGAGGCACAGCACGACCACGGGCCGCCGTCGGCCCCGCGCGAGCGGGTGCCGGCGGCGGCTCGGTGCTTGACGACCGTCCCGCTGGACCGACCGTGCCTTCGGTGGGCGAGGCCAGACAGCCGACGGCGGCGATCTCCCCGTCGGAAGGACCGACTACCCCGCGAGGGGTAGTCGAGAGCGAGGGCTCGTGGGCGAGGAGGCCGTTAGGCCCTTGCACCGGCGAAGCCCTCGAACCATCCGCTCGTGCCGATGAGCGGGCGGCAGTGTTATGGGCGCGGCAACGCTGTGAACCCGTCCCGAAGTCATGCCATCCTTCACGTGCATTCCGTCTACAGAGGGAGGCCCCAGGTGCTACCCGAGTTCAACGTTCACTGTGGTCAGGTACTGCGGGGCCACGACCTTCACCTCACGGGCCTGAGGGTTGACGGGACCTCCGACGACTCGATGCACGCGGACTACTCCGAGCACCAGCCTGGCAAGCCGGTGCACCCGATGGTGTCGCTGACGTACATCTTCACACCGGAGTTGGCCTCCGACGACCTGCCTGACGGCCGTGACATCGACGTAGAGGTGACCTTGGAACCGCCCGCCGAGCCCGCCTTCTGGCCCTCCGTCATGCAAGGAGGGGGCGAACGCGAAGTGGCAATGGGTGGCGAAAGTACTGCAGGGGGCATTCGGGCCATTCGTTCTCCCCGACGCGACGAGGACGGTTGCCTTCGACCTTTATCAGTTCGGTGTCACCAGCAACGGGGTAGGTCCGCTGGACGACAGCCCTGAGCGAGCGCTCGGAACGCTGATAGTCGACTTGGAGACGCAGAAAGCGACTTGGACGTCTCCTCCGGGTTGAGTCGTCTGTTCCCGGGTGGCCGGTCATCTGTGCGGGTCCAAGCAGCCACCTGGACACCTGATGTGCACTCATCGGCCAGAACCATCCGGTTCTGCCGCTGGGGGCGCAGCGACCGCCGTCCTCCAGCCCCGGCGCCCTTGGGGCGCGCACCGGACGGATCGCCTGAGAGCCGGAGCGGGCCGGTTGCGCAAGTCGCTACGCCACCACCCCGCGCGGCGTTGAGCGCCATCCACAGCTGCGCGTAGACCCTGGACGCAGACTGCTGAGATCCTTAGAATAGAACACATGTTCGAGACAGTCGCCGACGACTCACTTCCCGGTACCCCGGGCGAGTGTGTCGCGATGCTGGAGGAGCTCGAGGTCCTCAAGGCTCACCTCGCTGCGCGCCAGGTCGAGATCACCGCGCACCTCGACGACCTCCAGGCCGACGCCTCGGACCGCTCGGTCGGCGCCCAGGTCGCGCTCGCTCGCCACGAGTCACCCCACCGCGGCACCCGGCTGCGGGCGATGGCCTGCACCCTGGTCGACGACCTGCCCCACGTCCTCCAAGCGCTCGCCGACGGGCTGATCAACGAGCACCGTGCCGAGATCCTCGCCAGCGAGGCCGACCACCTCCACAGCGCCCTGCGCCCGGCCTTCGACGCCGCCCTGGGTGAGCTGCTGGCCACGGGTGCGCCGCTGGGTGACCGGGCGTTGCGCCTGGCCGCGCAGCGCATCGCGATGCGCCTCGACGACCAGGCCGCTGCCCGACGTCGCGTACGCGCGCACCGCGACCGCCACGTCAGCTACCAGCGACGCGAGGACGGCACCGCCCAGATCACCGCGGTCGTCTCCGATGTCCAGGCCGCAGCGATCATGCAGTCCCTGCACCAACGCGCCGAGGCACTCAAGGCCCAGGCCGACGAGGACCGCTCCCATTCCCAGATCGTCGCCGACCTGTTCGTCTCGCGCCTGACCGGCCAGATCACCGCCACCCACACCCCCATCGCGCTCAACATCGTGATCTCCGCCGAAGCGCTGCTCGGCGACGGTGACGAGCCCGCCGAGGTCGTGCCCGTGTACGGCGGCGCCGGCGGACCCATCCCCGCCTCCGTGGCCCGCAAGCTCGTCTGCAGTGCCCCCGAGATGGGCACCCGCGTCCGCCGCCTCTTCGCCGACACCGACCAGCTCGTGGCCATGGAGTCCAGCTCGCGGACCTTCGACGGGCTGCTGCGCCAGTTCATCACCCTGCGCGACCGGACCTGTCGCACCCCCTGGTGCAACGCCCCCATCCGCCACCACGACCACATCACCCCCGACCACCAAGGCGGCCCCACCAGCACCGCCAACGGCCAAGGTCTCTGCGCGGCCTGCAACCAGCTCAAGGAAGAACCCGGCTGGCACCACCGTGTCCTGCACCACCACGACCTCGACCCCCACGAGGTCGAGACCACCTCACCCGCCGGCCAGACCACCCACTCCCGCGCCCCCGACCCACCCGGCCTCATGCCACCCGAACCCACCTGGATCGAGCAGTGGCCCGGCCACTGGGTCCTCACCGCCTGAAGTCTGCGGCGGTCGACGAAGGCTCAGGCCCGCAGGTGCCGTCGCGCCGCGCCGCGTACGGCGTCGCTGAGCCGGTCGAGGGCCTCGGAGCCCAGCCGCCAGCGCTGCCAGTGCAGCGCCACGTCGAGGTGCTCCTCCCCCGCCAGCACCACCAGCCGGCCGGCGCGCAGGGCGGGCCCGAGCTGGGGCTCGGGCACCATCCCCCAGCCGAGCCCGGCCTCGATCGCGGCCACGAAGTCGGCCGAGGTCGGCACCCGGTGCACCACCCGGGGCGGGGCCGCGCCGCGCCGCGCCAGCCACTGGTCCTGCAGGGCGTCCTTGTCGTTGAAGACCACCATCGGCAGCCCTGACCAGTCCGGGTGCGCCGCCTCCCCCGGCCCGACCAGGGCGGGGGCCGCCGCGGGCCGGTAGCGCAGCGTCCCCAGCGGCTCGACCCGGCAGCCCTGCACCGCCACCGGGTCGCTGGTCACCGCACCCAGCACCCGGCCCTCGCGCAGCAGGTCGTGCGACCACGCCTGGTCCTCGACGTGCAGGCCCAGCGCCACACCCGGCCACTGCGCGACGACCGCCAGCACCTCGCGGAACCAGGTCGCGAGCGAGTCGGCGTTGACCGCCACGCCCAGGTCGAGCCGCGGGCCGGCCCCGTCCGCGTCCTCCGGGTCGAGGCCCAGCTCGGCCCGGGCCTCGGCCGCGAGCAGCGCCTGGGCCCGCCCGAGCCGCACCAGCACGGCGCCGGCGTCGGTAGGGGTGCAGGGCGTCGCCCGCCGCACGAGCACCTGGCCGACCTCGGACTCCAGGGCGCGGACCCGCTGGCTCACGGCACTGGGCGTCACGTGCAGCGCGCGGGCGGCGGCCTCGAAGGTGCCGGTGTCGCAGACCGCGACCAGGGCGGCGAGCTGGGGTGCGGCGTACGTCATGAAGCAACGCTAAGGCAACTGCAGGAACATTCGCTGTCCTTCACGCACAACCGCACCTAGCCTCGTCGCATGACCTCCACCGCCCTCGCCGGGCTGCTCGCCGGGCTCGGCCTGATCGTCGCGATCGGCAGCCAGAACGCCTTCGTGCTGCGCCAGGGCCTGGCCCGCCAGCAGGTCGGGCCCGTGGTCGCGGTCTGCGCGCTCTCCGACGCGGTGCTCATCGCCGCCGGCGTGGCCGGCATCGGCACCCTCGTCGAGCAGGCGCCCGGGGTGCTGGTGGTGGTGCGCTGGGCCGGCGCGCTCTTCCTGGCGACGTACGCCGCGCTGTCGCTGCGGCGGGCCGCTCGCGGTGGCGAGACGCTCGAGGCCGCGGCGCAGGGCGTGACCCGGCTGGTGCCGGCGGTGCTCACCACGCTGGCGCTGACCTGGCTCAACCCGCACGTCTACCTCGACACGGTGCTGCTGCTGGGCTCGCTGGCCAGCGGCTACGGCGCCGACGGCCGTTGGGCCTTCGCGGCCGGAGCGGCGCTGGGCTCGGTGGTGTGGTTCGTCGGGCTCGGCTACGGCGCCCGGCTGGCCGCGGGGCTCTTCGCCCGCCCGGCCGCCTGGCGGGTGCTCGACCTGCTGATCGGCGTGGTGATGCTCGTCCTGGCCGTCTCGCTCGCCCTGGACTGACGCGCGCTCGACGACCCCGCGTCAGCGAGCCGGCCGGATCGGCCCCGCCCCCGGCTCGACCGCCTCGAGCACCTCGACCTCGTCGCCCTCGTGGATCGTGACCGGGCGTCCGTCGGGCAGGTCGGGCACCAGGTTGGTGCCGAACCAGGTGGCGCCGTCCCAGCGTCGGATCCGCGCCAGCGAGGCGATCGGCTCCTTGCCGCCCTCGGCGGTGCCGGGGTCGAGCGTGGTGATCACGCACCGCGCACAGCCCTTGACCGCGCGGAAGTCGACGCCGCCGACGCGGACCCGGCGCCAGTCGTCCTCGGCCCAGGCGGGCACGCCGTCGACGACGATGTTGGGGCGGAAGCGGGTCATCGGCAACGGTGCGTGGGCGCCCTGGCTGCGCTCGAGCACCACGTCGTTGAGGGCGGCGAGCGAGGCCGTGGTGGTGACCAGGAGCGGGTAGCCGTCGGCGAAGGAGACCCGGTCGTCGGGGGCTGCGTACTCGGCCGAGACCGGTCGACGGGTCGGGTCGTCGAGGTGCACCAGGAGCGCGGGGCGGCCGAGCACCTCGCCGAGCCACGTGTCGGCCTCCTCGGCGTGGGCCGCGGTCAGCTCGGAGCGCCACAGCCGCACCGGCACCTGGCGAGCCGGGTCGGGCACGGCCACGTCGAGCGGCTCGGCGCCGGGCGCCTGCACGCGCAACCCGGTGGCGGTGATCTCGGGATCCAGCAGCAGCAGCGGATGCACCTCGCGAGCGGTGAGCGCCAGGCCGTCGGGGTCGACCACCATCCAGCGCCGGTCGCCGGCCAGGCCCCACGGCTCCACCGACGCCGATCCCAGCTGCTCGCCGCGGGCCGACTTCAGCGGGTAGCGGTGGAGGGAGCCGAGCCGGGCGCTCATCCCGCGCCGCCCAGCGGCAGGGGGAGCACCGCGGGCGCCCCGTCGACGACGCGCACCGGCACGCCCCAGTCCTGCTGGTGCATCCGGCAGGCGGCGCCCGCACCGCCCTCGACGTCGCAGGAGGCGGCGCGGGCCGCGACGTGCAGGACGCCCTCGCCGGCGCGCGGGTCGAGGACCAGCCAGCGGGTCAGGGCGGTGCCGCGGCCGGCGCCCTCGCGCAGCAGCCCCGGCGGGGTGGCCTCGACCACCAGCTGGGAGGGCGGGCCGAACCTGTCGTCCACCTTCTGCCCCGGCGGCGGCTCGAAGGTGACGACCAGCTCGACGTCGGCGGCGACCTCGGTCACCGGGCGCTGCGTGGAGTGCGCGAACCCGTCCACGGTGGCCACCGACCCGAGCGGCACCCGGGTCAGGCGGTGCGCCGCGGACTCGACGACCACGAGCACCGTGGGGTCCTCGGGGTCGACATGGGCGCCGCTGGGCTCGGCCAGGCCGGTGGCCAGCGTGGTCAGGCTCGCGGTCGCGGGGTCGAAGCGGCGTACGGCGCCGTTGTAGGTGTCGCACACCGCGAGCGAGCCGTCGGGGAGCACGGTGACGCCCAGCGGGTGCTGCAGCAGCGCCTGGTCGGCGTCGCCGTCGCGGAAGCCGAAGTCGAAGAGGCCGCTGCCCACGGCCGTGCCCACCCGGGCGTCGGCGTCGACCCAGCGCAGCGACGACGTCTCGCTGTCGGCCAGCCACAGCCGGTCACCCGCAGGTGCCAACCCGGAGGTCTGGGCGAACCACGCCTCGGCCGCCGGCCCGTCGAGCAGGCCCTCGTGGGCGGTGCCGGCCGCGACCGCGACCTCTCCGGTGCGCGGGTCGAGGGTCCACAGCTGGTGGATGCCGGCCATCGCCACCCACACCCGCTCGCCCCACCAGGCCACGTCCCACGGCGAGGAGAGTCGGGCGGTGCCGTCGCCGCTCATCCACTGGGTGCCGTCGCCGGCCAGGGTGCGCACCTCGCCGGTCGCCAGCGCGAGCCCCGCGAGCCGGTGCCCGACCGTGTCGGCCACCACGACGTCGTACCCGACCTCGGTCGCCACCTCGGGCGGCAGCAGGCACAGCCCGTTGGGCTCGCGGAAGCCGCCGGTGCGGCGCACCACGGCTCCCCCGGCGTCGAGCTCGACGACCTCGTCGTGGCCAGCGTCGGCGACCAGCACGCCGCCGCCGGGCAGCGGCACCGCCTTGGCCGGGAAGCGCAGGTCGGTCGGCTCCACCACCGGCGGCACGTACGGCGACCCGGCGGGCTGCAGCGTGCCGCGCTCGCGGTGCTGGGGCACCAGCTCGCCCAGCAGCGCCTCGATCGCGTGGGCGTGGCCCTCGCCGGCGTACTGCGCCACGACGTAGCCCTCGGGGTCGACCAGCACCAGGGTCGGCCAGGCGCGGGCGGTGTAGGCCTGCCAGGTCGTCAGGTCGGGGTCGTCGAGCACCGGGTGGTGCACGCCGTGGCGCTCGACCGCCGCGGCCAGCGCGTCCGGGTCGGCCTCGTGGGCGAACTTCGGGCTGTGCACGCCGACCACCACGAGCTCCTCGGCGTAGGCCGCCTCGAGCGGACGCAGCTCGTCGAGGACGTGCAGGCAGTTCACGCAGCAGAACGTCCAGAAGTCCAGCAGCAGGAAGCGACCGCGCAGGTCGCTCAGGGACAGGGGGCCGTCGGTGTTCAGCCAGCCACGACCGACCAGCTCAGGGGCTCGTACGCGCACCGGGCCATTGTGGCGGGCTGCCCCGAACCCGTCCGGGGCGGGACCGGCCTGCGATATCGTGGCCCCTCGAGACGACGGAGGTCGCACGCCATGCCCCACACCGACCTCCGGGCAGGTCCCGAGGCCGACCTGCACGTGACCTACGACCGCTACGCGCGGATGGTACGGCGCTCCCTGGGCGCCGACATCGCGCTGGTCAGCCTCGTGGAGGAGCACCGCCAGGTCTTCGTCGGCGCCGACGGGCTGCACGCCGAGACGGCCGGCGAGGTGGCGGACTCGCGCGAGACCCCGCTGACGCACTCCTTCTGCCAGTGGGTGGTCGCCGACCAGGCCCCGCTGGTCATCTCCGACGCGCGGCTCGACGACCGGCTGCACACCAACCTGGCGATCCCCGACCTCGACGTCATCGGCTACGCCGGCTACCCGATCCGCGACCACCGCGGCACCATCGTCGGCTCGCTCTGCGCGATCACCCACGCACCGCGCGAGTGGACCGGGGAGGACCTCGCGTCGCTGCAGGACCTCGCCGCGGCCTGCTCGAGCGAGCTGGCCCAGCGCGGGCTGCGCGAGGAGGCCGCGCTGGCCGCCGAGTCGGCGGCCAGCCTGACCCGGCGCAGCAGGGTGCTGCTGTCGCTGAGCGAGGGCCTGGCCAGCACCCGCACCCTCGGCGACGTCGCCGTGGCCGTCGAGCAGGTCTCGATCGACCAGCTGGGCTGCTCGCGCGCCGGCATCTGGATCGACGACTCCAGCCTGCTGCCGGGCACCTCGGAACCGGCCCGTGCCGACGCCACCCTGCACTACGTGCCCCGCACCGGTGACGACTGGCGCTCGGCACAGCTCAACCAGCAGCTGGGCCTGGACCACTCCAACCCGCTGGGCAGCGCGATGGTGCGCCAGCGGCCGGTGTGGTTCCGCGACCGCGCCGCCCAGAACGAGCACTACCCCGACCTCGACCTGTCCGCGCAGATCGGCGAGGCCCGCGCCTTCCTGCCGCTCTACGACACCGACGGTGTCGCGCTGGGGGCGATGGCGCTGCTGTGGGACGAGGCCCGCGGCCAGACCGCCGAGGACCTGACCACGATGACCGCCCTGGCGTCGTACACCGCGCAGGCGCTCAGCCGGGCGCTGCTGGTCCAGGAGCGGCTCGACGCGCTGGTGACGCTGCAGAGCGCGCTGCTGCCGGCGCTGCCGCGCAGCACCGCCCACGAGATCGCCGCGCGCTACCGACCGGCCGCGGCCCGCGACCAGGTCGGCGGCGACTGGTACGACGCCGTGGTGATGCCCGGCGGCGACACGTCGCTGATGATCGGCGACATCGTGGGCCACGACCTCGGCGCGGCCGCGACGATGGGCCAGGTCCGCAACATGCTGCGCGCCATCACCTGGGCCGTCGACGACCGCCCGGCCGCCAACGTGCGGCTGCTCGACCACGCGCTGCACGACCTCGAGGTCGAGGGCCTGGCCACGCTCGTGCACGCCCGCATCGAGACCGACGCCGACACCGGGAGCAGCTGGCTGGCCTGGACCAACGCGGGGCACCCGCCGCCGCTGCTGCTGGGCCCCGACGGCCTGGGCCGCTACCTGCAGGACGGACCGCCGGACCTGATGATCGGCGTGCTGCCCGACGTGGAGCGCGCCGACCAGCGCACCCTCGTCGCCGACGGGTCGACGCTGCTGCTCTACACGGACGGGTTGGTGGAGCGCCGCGGCGAGCACCTCGACGAGGGCCTCGAGCGGCTGCGCGAGGCGGGCTCGAGCCACGCGCACCTGCCGGTGGAGAAGTTCCTCGACGCGGTGCTGCGCGACCTCGTCGACGCCGACCTCGACGACGACATCGCCGTGATGGCGGTGCGCTTCACCCCCACCGCCTGAGGCGCCCCTCAGCGAGCGGGGTCAGCCCTGCTCGCGGCGCTCGTGCAGACGCTGCTGGGCGGCCTCGAGGTAGGCCAGGCAGGGGGCGTCCTGGTCGGGGTGGCGCTCGGTGAGGTGGAAGGTCCAGCGGTCCATCGCGGCCAGGTAGCCGTTGTCGGCACCGGGGCGGTACGTCGACCAGGGCCGGCGCTCGGTGCGGCCGGTGGCCCGCGCCGACGCGGCGGTGGTGCACCGCGTGCAGGCGATGCGGTAGACGAAGGAGTCGTCGGCGCCCAGGTCGATGCTCACCGTGGACAGCGCCCCGGCCTCGACCGCGGCCTTGCGGGCCCGTGCCGATCGTGTCGCCGCCATGGGCACCCCTTCCCTCGACGCGCGAGCCTACGGGGGCCTTAGGCTGCGGGCCATGAGTGCCCCCGACGACAGCGACCTCCTCGCCGGCTGGACCCAGACCTGGTGGCAGGCGATCGACGACTTCACCAGCCTGCTGGAGGACCTCGACGCCGCCGAGTGGGACACCCCCACCGACCTGGCCGGCTGGGACGTGCGGGCCGTCGCCTCGCACGTGGCGCACCTCGAGCAGGTGCTCGCCAGCGGCGTCGAGGAGCACGCCGAGGTCGGCGAGCCGCCGCACGCCACGGGTCTGATGAACCTCTACACCGAGATCGGCGTCGTGAACCGCCGCGAGGCCTCGCCCGACGCGATCATCGACGAGATCCGCTCGGCCGCGACCGCGCGGCGTACGGCGCTGCGGGCCGACCCGCCGAGCGACGCCACCGCGGCGCCCGAGCGCTCCTTCGGCGGGGTGCCGTGGAGCTGGGGCACGCTGCTGCGCAACCGGCCCCTCGACGTGTGGATGCACGAGCAGGACGTGCGGCGTGCGACCGGCCGGCCCGGTGGGCTCGACACCCGCCCCGCGCAGCACACCATCGAGTACCTCTCGGAGTCGATGGGCTACGTGCTCGCCAAGAAGGCCGGCGCGCCGGCGGGAACCACGATGGTGCTCGAGGTGGAGGGCTGCGAGACGACGGCCTTCGCCGTCGGCGACGACCGGCGCGGACGCCCGGTGGCTCCCCCGGCGACCCCGAGCCTCGCGCTCGGCCTGGACCGCGACACGTTCGTGCGGCTGGTCGGCGGGCGCAGCGCGGCCGAGCCGGGCGCCGTGCGCGTCGAGGGCGACCAGGAGCTCGCCGCCCGCGTGCTCGACCAGATGGCCACGACCCCGTGAGCCGCGAGGTGCCCACCGACGCCTGGCGTCTCGCCGACATCCCCGACCAGGCCGGGCGCACCATCGTGGTCACCGGCCCCTCGGTGGGCGGGCTGGGCCACGCGACCGCGCTCGAGCTGGCCCGCCGTGGCGCCCGCGTGGTGCTCGCCGGGCGCACCCGGACCAAGCTCGACGAGGCACGCGACGCGATCGAGGCCGAGGTGCCCGGCGCCGACCTCGAGGAGATGCTGGTCGACGTCTCCGACCTCTCCTCCGTACGCCGCGCGGCCGCCGACGCCGGCCGGCTGGGCCCGATCCACGTGCTGGTCAACAACGCCGGCGTGATGGCCACGCCGTACTCGCGCACCGCCGACGGGCTCGAGCTGCAGATGGCCACCAACCACTTCGGGCCGTTCCTGCTGACCGGGCTGCTGCTGCCCCAGCTGGTGGCCAGCGAGGGCGGGCGCGTGGTCGCGGTGTCGTCGCAGTTCCACCGCGCGGCGCGCAGCGCCCCGCTGGAGGACCCCCGCGACACCGCTCGCCGCTACTCGCGGTGGCCGGCGTACGCGCGCTCCAAGCTGGCCAACCTGCTCTTCACCCACGAGCTCGACCGCCGCTGCCGGGCCGCGGAGGTGCCGGTGCTCGCCACCGCCGCGCACCCGGGCTTCGCCGGCAGCCACCTCGCGGTCAACGGCCAGTACGGCCGCACCAGCGGCGGTGTCGCCTCGATCCTCGACGCCGCCGTCAAGGCGGTCTCCCGGCCGGTGGCCCATGGCGCCTGGCCGACGCTGATGGCCGCGACCGCCGACCTGCCGGGCGGCAGCTACTGCGGCCCGGGCGGACTGGGCGAGTTGTCCGGCGCACCCCAGGTGGTCACCTCGCGCCCGCTCGCCCACGACGAGGCCGCCCAGCGCCGCCTGTGGGAGATCAGCGAGCAGGTCACCGGCATCCGGTACCCCTGACCGGCCCTCAGCGCCGCTCGTCGCGCACCCGGACGAGCCCGGCGAGGGTGGCGGCGTACGCCGCACCGTCGGGGCCGAGGCTGAGCGCCGAGCGGTGGGTGTCGTGCAGGGGGCCGCGGCCGGTGCGCACGGAGAAGGCGGGGCGGCCGGTGCGCACGTCGAGGGCGGAGAGGTACCACGCGTCGACGCCCCACCAGCTGCGCCGCTTGGTCCAGGCGTAGAGCAGCCCCGAGGCCGGCGCGAGCACGGGGGTGGCGGAGGGGGCCACGGCCTCGGAGGTCCAGGCCGGCACGCACTCGCGGCCCACGACGTCGACGCGGGCCAGGCCGCCGGCGGGCACCCGGCCCAGCAGGGTGCGCAGCGGGCCGTCGTAGCCGTGGGTGTTGGCGACCACGACCCCGCGCCCGACCGCGACCAGCGACCCCTCGGCGGCCGAGGCGTCGTCGTCGAAGAGCTCGCTCTGGCAGACCCGGGCGCCGTCGGCGGCGTCGTGGACCACGACGTGCATCCGCGGGTTGGCGTTGTCGGTGATCGCCACCAGACCGTCGGCCAGCACGGCCGCGGGCGAGCCGCTGCCCTGGCTGCGCTGCCCGGGCTTGGTGCCGCTGCCGCGCTCGTAGGCGCTGCGCCAGGTGGTCACCGGGTCGCCGCGGCGCACGTCGAGGCGGTGCAGCGCCGCCTGCGTGACGACGTACATGCCACCGTCCGGGCCGGTGGTCAGCGGCTGGGCGACCGCCTCGCCGAGCTCGAGCACGCGGGGCGGGCCGCCGAGCGGGTCGACGAAGCCGGCGCGGCCCTGGCCGGTGACGAACCAGGTGCGGTCGTCGGCGTCGGGCCGCACCGCCAGCAGGCAGTCGCCCTCGGGCAGCACCCCGGTCAGGTCGTGGGTCTCCTCGGTGGTCAGGTCGGCCTCGCCGGCCCCGTCCTCCGTGGCGACCACGAGGATCCGCCGGTCGGCCGTCGGCACCACCACCCGGTCGAGCCCGTCGAGGTGGAACGAGGCCTCCGCACAGGCGTCCGCAGCAGCGTCGTCGGGCGGGTCGGGCAGGTCCTTGCCCGCCAGCGGCCGCAGGGTGTCGGCGTCGACGACCCGCAGCCGCTGGTCGTCACCTCCCCCGCACAGCGCGACCAGCCGCCCGCCGGAGGTGAAGGCCAGGCCCCCGCACTGGTCGGTGCCGTAGAGCGCCGAGTCGACCTCGGGGCTCAGGCCCAGCGGCCCGTTGTCGGTGCCGGCGTCGGGGGCCACCACGCTCAGCGGCTGCGGGGTGAAGGGCCGCCCGGTGTAGCCGGGGGTGACCAGGGCGCCCGACCCGCTCGGCAGCGGCAGCAGCCCGTCGGGGGCGACGACGACCAGCCCGGTCAGCACCACCGCCGCCAGCGCCCAGGCGGCGACGACGCGGGCCCCCGGCCGCCACGCACGGCGTACGCGCGGGTGGGCCAGCGACGCGAGCGCCAGCAGCGGCACCAGCGGACCCAGCCAGAACCACAGCAGGCCCAGGCCGAGCAGGACCGCCGTGCGCCAGAGCCTCACGCGCTCAGCGCTGGCGGGAGCCGAACTCGGGGGTGATCCGGGCGAACGCGGCCTCCCGGGCGAGCTTGGTGTTGCGCGCGAACAGCAGCCACGCCTGCTCGACCCGCTCGCGGGCGAAGGTGTGGCGCGCCGAGGAGGTCCAGGTGTCGTCGAAGAGCCGCTTGGCGGCCGCGAGCTGGTCGGGCGAGCGGCCCTTGAGCTGCTCGGCGAGCTCGAGGGCGGCGGCCACCGGATCGCTGTCGATCTCGGTGACCAGGCCCAGGTCGTGGGCCTGCTTGCCGGCCAGGGTCTCGGCCGTCATCGTCAGCCGCTTGGCCACGTCGATGCCCACCAGCTCCTTGAGCGAGCGCACCCCCGACATGTCGGGGATGATCCCCCACCTGCCCTCGAGCACCGACCACCTGGAGTCGGGCGTGGCGATGCGGAAGTCGGCGGCCAGGGCGATCTGCAGCCCGCCGCCCAGGCAGTGCCCGTGCACGGCCGCGATCACCGGCACCGGCAGCCGGCGCCAGGCCCAGCAGGCCTCCTGGAAGGTGTTGGTGCCGCGCCAGGGCCGCGGCACGAAGGCCAGCGCCACCCGGCCCGGGGTGCGCATCACCGTGGCGAAGTCGAGCCCGGCGCAGAACGCGTCACCCTCGCCCGAGAGCACCACCGCGCGGATGGACCGGTCGCGGCGCAGCATCCGCGCGGTCGAGACCAGCTCGTCGAGCACGTCGAGGGTCAGCGCGTTGAGCTTGTCGGGGCGGTCGAGGCGCACGTGGGCGATGCCGTCCTCGATGGTGCAGGCGACGTGTCCGGGCCGGTGGGTCATGCGCTCATGATGCATGATGCACAGATGAGCCACGAGCGCGCCGGGACCACTGCCGAGCCGGCCGACCTCATCGACGTCGCCCAGGTCGTGACCGCCTACTACACCGGCGTGCCCGACCCCGAGGACCCCGACCAGCAGGTCGCCTTCGGCACCAGCGGGCACCGCGGCTCCTCGCTGCGCACCGCCTTCAACGAGACCCACATCCTGGCCACCACGCAGGCGATCTGCGACTACCGCCGCGAGCAGGGCTACGACGGCCCGCTGTTCATCGGCCGCGACACCCACGCGCTCTCGGAGCCGGCCTGGTCGACGGCGCTGGAGGTCCTGGTCGCCAACGACGTCACCGTGCTGGTCGACGACCGCGACGGCTACACGCCCACCCCGGCGGTCTCCCACGCGATCCTGCGCGCCAACGGCGGGCGCACCCGGGGCTCCGGGCTCGCCGACGGGATCGTGGTCACCCCCTCGCACAACCCGCCGGCCGACGGCGGCTTCAAGTACAACCCGCCGCACGGCGGGCCGGCCGACTCCGACGCCACGAAGGTGATCGCGGCCCGCGCCAACGAGCTGATCCGCGGCGGCCTCGACGGCGTGCGGCGGGTGCCGTTCGCGCGGGCCCGCGCGGCAGCGGCGGCGTACGACTTCCTGGGCTCCTACGTCGACGACCTGCCCAGCGTGGTCGACCTCGAGGCGATCCGCCGCGCGGGCGTGCGCATCGGCGCCGACCCGCTGGGCGGGGCGTCGGTGGCCTACTGGGGCGAGATCGCCGAGCGGCACGGCCTCGACCTGAGCGTGGTCAACCCGCTGGTCGACCCGACGTGGCGCTTCATGACCCTCGACTGGGACGGCAGGATCCGGATGGACTGCTCCTCGCCGTCGGCGATGGCCTCGCTGGTCGCCCAGAAGGACGCCTACGACATCGCCACCGGCAACGACGCCGACGCCGACCGGCACGGCATCGTCACCCCCGACGCGGGCCTGATGAACCCCAACCACTTCCTGGCCGTCGCGATCGGGCACCTCTTCGGCGGCGCCCGCCCCGACTGGCCGGACACCGCCCGGATCGGCAAGACGCTGGTCTCCTCCTCGATGATCGACCGGGTCGCCGCCTCCGTCGGCAAGCCGCTGGTCGAGGTGCCGGTGGGCTTCAAGTGGTTCGTGCCCGGCCTGCTCGACGGCTCGTTCGGCTTCGGCGGCGAGGAGTCGGCCGGGGCCTCGTTCCTGCGCCGCGACGGCTCGGTGTGGACGACCGACAAGGACGGCCTGCTGCTGTGCCTGCTCGGGGCCGAGATCCTCGCGACCAGCGGGTCGACGCCCTCGCAGCAGTACGCCGCGCTGGTCGCCGAGCACGGCGACCCGGCGTACGCACGGGTGGATGCACCGGCGACCCGCGAGCAGAAGGCGGCCCTGGCCGCGCTGAGCGCCGACGCGGTGACGGCCACCGAGCTCGCCGGCGAGCCGATCACCGGCCGGCTCACCGAGGCGCCCGGCAACGGCGCCGCGATCGGCGGGCTGAAGGTCACCACCGAGTCGGCCTGGTTCGCCGCGCGCCCCTCGGGCACCGAGGACGTCTACAAGATCTACGCCGAGTCGTTCCGCGGCGCCGACCACCTCGCGCAGGTGCAGGCCGAGGCCCGCGAGGTGGTCGGCGCCGCGCTGGACGCCTGAGTGGCCGGCCGAGCCGTCAGCTCATCCCCATGACCAGCGCCGCACCCAGCACCATGCCGACGATCGTGGTCACGATGGAGCCGATGCCGACGTAGAGGCCGAAGGGCTTGTCGCCCTTGGAGTGGGCCACGAAGCCCAGCACCGCGCCGATCGGCCCGAGCACGATGGGGAGCACCACCAGCGCCAGGACGCCGAGGACCGCGCCGATGATCGACAGGGTGCGTCCGGGCTTGGTGCCGGCAGGACTGGTCTGGGTCTGGGACATCAAGGTTCCTCTCGTCGGCGGTGGCGCTCGGGGGCGCCGCGTCCTGGCAGGCATGCCCCCTCGAACGGCGGGTTACACCTCACCCCCCACAGGCGTCGGCGCCTGGCAGGATCGCCGGCATGACGACGACCATCCTGACGATGGGCGGGGGCGGCTTCTCGATGACCGACGACCCCGCCGTCGCCACGCCCCTCGACGACTTCCTGCTCTCGCTGGTCGAGCGACCCCGCGGCGCCGGCGGGCTGCCGCGGGTCTGCTTCGTGCCGACCGCGAGCGGTGACGCGGCGTCGTACGTCGAGAAGTTCACGACCGCCTTCGCCGGGCGCGCCGACACGAGCGTGCTGCCGCTCTTCTACTACGACGAGGTCCCCGACGGCGACCTGCGCGCGCACGTGCTGGCCCAGGACGTCGTCTACGTCGGCGGCGGCTCCACCGCCAACCTGCTGGCGCTGTGGCGGCTGCACGGGCTCGACGAGGTGCTGCGCGAGGCCGCCGCCGCCGGCACGGTGCTGGCCGGCATCAGCGCCGGCATGAACTGCTGGTTCGAGGGCTCGGTGACCGACTCCTTCGGCCCGCTCGCGCCGCTGACCGACGGGCTGGGGATGCTGCCCGGCAGCGCCTGCCCGCACTTCGACGGCGAGGCCGAGCGTCGCCCGGCGTACCTCGACCTCGTCGGCAGCGGCCGGCTGCCCAGCGGGTACGCCGCCGACGACGGCTGCGCGCTGCTCTTCCGCGACGGCGAGCTCGTCGAGGCCGTGGCCGAGCGGCCAGGGGCGCGTGCCTTCCGGGTGCACCGGGCCGGGGACGCCCTCGAGACCGGCGACGCGGTGGAGCTGGTCGAGGTGGCCGAGAGCCCGGTCGACGTGCGCCTCCTGGGCTGAGGCGTCTTTACTCCGCGGGCGCCACGATGGTGAGGTGGGCCACATGAGCGAGGAGTCGTACGCCGCCGGGCCCACCGAGCCGGCCCTGCTGGAGGAGACCATCGGGGCGAACCTCGAGCGGACGGTGGCCGCGCACCCCGACCGGGAGGCGCTGGTCGAGGTGGCGACCGGGCGGCGCTGGACCTGGGCCGAGCTCGACGCGGGCGTCGACCGGGTCGCCAAGGGGCTGATGGCCGCCGGCGTCGAGGTCGGCGACCGGGTCGGGATCTGGGCGCCGAACTGTGCCGAGTGGACGCTGGTGCAGTACGCCGCGGCCAAGGTCGGCGCCGTGCTGGTCAACGTCAACCCGGCGTACCGGACCCACGAGCTGTCCTACGCGGTGAACCAGAGCGGCCTGGCGCTGATGGTGGCCGCGACGTCCTTCAAGACCAGTGACTACACCGCGATGCTGCGCGAGGTCGCCCCGCAGTGCCCCGACCTGCGCCGGGTGGTGCACATCGGCACCGAGGGCTGGGAGGCCCTGGTCGACGGCGGCGCGGACGTCACCGGCGAGGCGCTGCGCGAGCGCGCGGAGTCGCTGCACCCCGACGACCCGATCAACATCCAGTACACCTCGGGCACGACCGGCTACCCCAAGGGCGCCACGCTGACCCACCGCAACATCCTCAACAACGGCTACCTCACCACCGAGCTGATCCACCTGGGCCCGGAGGACCGGCTGTGCATCCCGGTGCCCTTCTACCACTGCTTCGGGATGGTGATGGGCAACCTGGGCTGCACCTCCCACGGCACCACGATGGTGATCCCGGCGCCCGGCTTCGACCCCGAGACCACGCTGCGCACCATCGCCGAGGAGCGCTGCACCGGCGTCTACGGCGTCCCCACGATGTTCATCGCGATGCAGTCGCACCCGACCTTCGCCGAGCACGACCTCTCCACGCTGCGCACCGGCATCATGGCCGGCTCGGTGTGCCCGGTGGAGGTGATGCGCCGCTGCATCGACGAGATGGGCATGGACCAGGTCTCCATCGCCTACGGCATGACCGAGACCTCGCCGGTCAGCTGCCAGACGCGCTCCGACGACGACCTCGAGCGGCGTACGGCGACGATCGGGCGGGTGCACCCGCACCTGGAGATCAAGGTCGTCGACCCGACCATCGGCAAGACCGTCCCGCGCGGCGAGCCCGGCGAGTACTGCACCCGCGGCTACTCGGTGATGCGCGGCTACTGGGACGACGCCGAGCGCACCGCGGACGCCGTCGACGCCGACGGCTGGATGCACACCGGCGACCTCGCGGTGATGCGCGAGGACGGCTACTGCACGATCGTCGGGCGGATCAAGGACATGGTGATCCGCGGCGGGGAGAACATCTACCCGCGCGAGGTCGAGGAGTTCCTCTACACCCACCCCGACGTCGAGGACGTCCAGGTCGTCGGCGTCCCCGACGACCGGTACGGCGAGGAGCTGTGCGCCTGGGTCACCCTGCGCGAGGGCGCCGAGCCGCTGGACGCCGACGCGGTGCGCGCGTTCTGCACCGGCAAGCTCGCCCACTTCAAGATCCCGCGCTACGTGCTGGTCGTCGAGGAGTTCCCGATGACGGTGACCGGCAAGATCCGCAAGGTCGAGATGCGCGAGGAGTCGGCGCGGCTGCTGGGGCTGTGACGCAGCACGCCGGCACGGAGTTTTCCGCCCCGTCCGGGCACCGCCGTAGAATCGAGGGCGCAGAGGGTTTCACGCGTCTTGGAGGTGGGTTCGGCGCGGCGTGATCGACGCGCCCGAAAGGCACCACCGTGACCCCCCTCGCCTCCTACCGCCAGCTCGTCCACCTCGCCGGGCCGGCGTACGTCGTCGTCGCCTTCCTCGGGCGGCTCCCGCTGGCGATGAGCCAGCTCGGCACCCTCCTGCTCGTCTCGACCGCCTCGGGCAGCTACGGCCTCGGCGGCCTGTCCGCCGGCGCCCTGGCCGTCGCGAACGCCGTGGGCGCCCCGGCCGCGGGCGCGCTCGCCGACCGGGTCGGCCAGCGGCCCGTCGTGCTGGTCCAGTCGCTGGTCGGTGCTTCCGGGCTGCTGCTGCTCGTGGCCGCGGTCGGCGCAGGCACCGGCGACGCGGCCGTCGTCGCGATCGCCGCAGCGACGGGGCTCGCGCTGCCACAGGTCGGGCCGCTGGCCCGGGTGCGCTGGCGGCCGATGACGCAGGGCCACCAGCACCAGCGGCGACTCGTCGACGCCGCCTTCTCCTACGAGGGCGCCGCCGACGAGGCGTCCTTCGCCATCGGCCCCGCGCTGATCGGCCTGGCCGCGGTGCTGGTCTCCCCCAGCGGCGGCCTGGTGGTCGCGGCGGTGCTGCTGGCCGTCTTCGGCAGCCTCTTCGCGCTGGACGGCTCCGCGCGCCTGGTGCCGCGCCCGGACCTCGCCGTGCCTCCCGGCCGCCTGGTCAGCGTGGTCTTCGTGGTGCTGGCGATGGCGCAGCTCTTCGTGGGCGTGCTCTTCGGCGCCACCCAGACCGGTGCCACCGTGCTGGCCACCGAGGCCGGCAACCCCGGCGTCGCCGGCCTGGTGCACGCCACCCTGGGCGTGGGCAGCGCGGTGGCCGGCATCGCGACGGCGTACCTGCCGGAGCGGATCGGCCACGAGCGCCGGGCCCTGGTCGCCGCCGTCGCGCTGGTGGCCCTGTCGTGGCCGCTGCTGCTGGTCCAGAGCCTGCTGGGCGCCACCCTGGTCGTGCTGGTGCTGGGCTGCGCGGTGGCGCCGTACATGATCGCGGTCTTCTCGCTGGCCGAGCGGGTCGTGCCGGGCCCGCGGGTGGGTGCGGCGATGACGACGCTGGCCAGCGCCACCGGCATCGGCTACGCGCTGGGCTCCTCGGTCGCGGGCCGGCTGGCCGACGTCCACGGCTCGACCGCGGCCTTCGCGGTCACGGTGACCACGACCGTGCTCGCGACCACGCTGATGGCGACCCAGCAGCGGCGGCTGCGGGTCGCCGCCGAGCCCGTCGCACCGGGCCTTGCCACCGTGGGCTAATGGCATTAGCCTTTGGTTAATCACATTAGCCAAGGAGGCGCCATGGAGCACGAGCTCGAGCTCAGCGACGGCACGATCGCCTACGAGGTGAGCGGAGAGGGGCCACTGGTCGTCCTGGCCCACGGGATGGGCGACGACCGGTCGGCGTACCGGTTCGTGGCGCCGCGGCTGGTCGACGCCGGCTACCGCGTGGCCGCCGTCGACCTGCGGGGCTGCGGCTCCTCGAGCACGGACTGGCCGGGCTGGAGCCGCACCGACATCGCCGGCGACCTGGTCGCCCTGGTCCGCCACCTCGGCGGGCCGGCCGTGCTGGTCGGCCACTCGATCTCGGGCGGCGCGGTCACGATCGCGGCCGCCGACGCCCCCGAGCTGGTCTCCGGGGTCGTGGAGCTCGCCCCGTTCACCCGCAAGCAGTCGGTGCGACCGGGCGACCTGCGGGTGGGGCGGTTCCGCTCCGGCATGACCCGGCTGCTGATGGCCGGCGTGCTCGGCAGCACGACCTGGTGGCACCGCTACCTCGACCTCGCCTTCCCCTCCAAGCCCGCCGACTGGGACGACCAGCTGCGGCGCAACGCGGCGATGCTGGGCGAGCCCGGCCGGATGAAGGCGCTGCAGCGGATGGGCCGCTCCGCCCCGACCGACGCCGGCGCGCGGCTGGGCGACGTACGCCGGCCGGTGCTGGTCGTCGAGGGGTCCCTGGACCCCGACTGGGCGGACCCGCGCGCGGAGGGCGAGGCGGTCGTGGCGGCGCTGCCGGACGGGATCGGTGAGCTCGCCGTCATCGAGGGTGCCGGGCACTACCCGCACACCCAGCTGCCCGAGGAGACCCTCGCCCTGCTGCTGCCGTTCCTCGAGGCCCACGCGCGTGCCTAGGGCCGGCCTGGACCCCGACGTCGTGACCCGCGCGGCCGCCGCGCTCGCCGACGAGGTCGGCCTCGCGAACCTGACCATGGGCCTGCTCGCCGAGCGGCTCGGCGTCCGCACGCCGTCGCTGTACAAGCACGTCCAGGGCCAGGCCGACCTGAACCGCCGGGTCGCCGTCCTCGCGCTGGACGAGCTCGGCGACGCCCTGGACGCCGCTCTCGACGGGCGCACCGGCCGCCCCGCACTGCCGGCCGCCGCCGGCGCGATCCGCGCGTTCGTGGTCCAGCACCCGGGGCGGTACGCCGCCACGGTGCGCATCGAGCAGGCAGGCCCGGACGACCCCGTCGTGGCGGCCGGCGCGCGGGTCATGGACTCGCTCGCGAGCGTCCTGTCCGGCTACCGCGTCCACGCCGACGACAGCGTCCACGCGATGCGGATGCTGCGCAGCCTCTTCCACGGCTTCGCCGTCCTGGAGGCCGCCGGCGGGTTCCAGCTCGACGCCGACGTCGACGACACGTTCGCGTGGCTGGTCGGCTTCGTCGACCTCGGCCTGCGCGCCTGCGCAGGCTGAGCTCGCGCAGTGCGACCGGCGGGTTCGAAGGTGACCGGTCGAGGGTTCACACCTGACCGGTGGGTGGTTCGAAAGTGACTGCTCGGCGGTGGAGGGGGCCGGGGTGCTCGACGTGCGCCTCGACGCCCATGGTCAGCCCCGAGCCATCACGGAGGTCGGCGAGGGCGCGCAGGACGGCCGCGTCGCGGACGCCGGTGACCGGGTGGTGGTCGACGACGGCGCAGCGCGGCACCAGGCCGGTGACGCGCAGGCGCACGTCGCCCACCGCCAGGGTGCCGCCCACCCAGGCGTCCTCGGCGAACGGCTGGTCGGTGGCGAGCACGGCGCTGGCGCGGAAGCGGGCCGGGTCGAGGGCGGGCAGGTCCAGGCGGCGGGCGAGGGCGTCGATCGTGGCGGTGGCGACCAGGGTGACCGGGGCGCCGTACACGACGGCGCCGGGGGCGGCGGCGGCCAGCCGCACCGGCCGGCCGACGTAGGACGACAGCAGCGCGCCGTGCGGACCCCCGAGCAGCGCCAGGTCGACCGGGCGGCCCCAGTAGTCGCAGGTGACGCGCTCCCCCGTCGGCTCGGGCACCCCGGCCGCGACGCGGCCGTCGGGCAGCACGACCTCGAGCGCACCGGCCTCGGCGCGCACCTGCACCGCCATCAGCGACGGGTGCGCCACGGTGCGCAGCACCCGGCGGGCCCCGACGTCGACCAGGCAGAGAGCCCGGTCCCCGACCACGCCGTCGCGCGCGACCTCGACGACCTCGCGGGCGACGTGGCGCACGCCCTTGACGGGCGCGAACCCCACCGACACGACCTGCACCCGCGCCAGCCTAATGAGGACCGGCGCCGACCCCGGCCACTACGTTGGAGCGGTGACGGGCGGGGCGGTGATCGAGACACAGGGTCTGACCAAGACCTACCCCGGCGTGCGCGCCCTCGACGGCCTCGACGTCAGCGTCGGCCACGGGCGTGACCGGGCTCGTCGGCGCCAACGGCGCGGGCAAGTCGACGCTGATCAAGATCCTGCTCGGGCTGCTGCCGGCCAGCAGCGGCACCGCGCAGGTGCTCGGCCACGACGTGGCCACCGAGGGCCCGGCGATCCGCGGCGCTGGTCGGCTACATGCCCGAGCACGACTGCCTGCCCGCCGACGTCTCGGCCAGCGACCTGGTGGTGCACCTGGGCCAGATGTCCGGCCTGCCCTACCCCGCCGCCCGCGAGCGCGCCTCCGACGTGCTGCGCCACGTCGGGCTGGCCGAGGAGCGCTACCGCCCGATGGGCGGCTACTCCACCGGCATGAAGCAGCGCGCCAAGCTCGCCCAGGCGCTCGTGCACGACCCGCGGCTGGTGCTGCTCGACGAGCCCACCAACGGCCTCGACCCGGCCTCGCGCGACGACATGCTGGCGCTGGTGCGCCGCATCGGCACCGACTTCGGGATCGCGGTGCTGGTCACCTCGCACCTGCTCGGCGAGCTGGAGCGGGTCAGCGACCACGTGGTGGTGCTCGACAGCGGCCGGCTGCTGCGCTCCTCGGCGACCTCCGACTTCCTGCACGCCACCGGCAGCCTGCTGGTCGAGGTGCAGGGCCCCACCGGCGACGCCGACCGGCTGCTGGGCCAGGCGCTCGTCGACGCCGGGCTGAGCGCCCGCCCGGCCGAGGTCACCGCCGGCCGGGGCCGCCTGGTCGAGGTCGACGTGCGCGAGCGCTCCGCCGACGAGGTCCGCGACCTGGTGCTCGAGCACGTGGTCGCGCTCGGCCTGGGGCTGGTGCGCCTGCAGGAGCGGCACCAGCGCATCGAGGACGTCTTCCGCGAGGGAGGTGCCGGCAGTGTCCACGCCCGCTGAGCGGCCCGCCCCGCAGGGGCCCACCGAGCAGGGGGCGGTCATCCACGACCTCGGCTACCGGGGGTACGACGGCCCGCGGATGAGCCAGGGCGCGGTCGCCCGGTCACTGTTCGTCACGGGGCTGCGGCACTGCTACGGGCTGGGCCGCTCGGGCCGCTCGAAGGTGCTGCCGATGATCCTGCTGGGGCTGATGCTGCTGCCGGCGCTGATCCTGGTCGGGGTGCTGGTGCAGGCCAAGGACCTGCTCGGCATCGACGAGCAGATCGTCGCCTACTCGACGTACCCGCTCACCACGCAGCTGCTGATCTCGGTCTTCGTCGCGGCCCAGGCGCCGGCGCTGATCTCGCGCGACCTGCGCTTCCGCACGATCACGCTCTACCTGGCCCGCCCGCTGGGACGCACGACCTACGTGCTGGTGCGGATGGCCTCGCTGGCGGTCGCGACGTTCATCCTCGTCGGCGCGCCGCTGCTGCTGATGTACGTCGGCGGCCTGCTCGCCGACCTGCCGCCGGGCCGCGAGACCGAGCAGTTCCTCGGCGGCCTGGTCGGGCGCGGTGCTGCTGGCGGCCTGCCTGGCCGGGCTGGCCTCGCTGGTCGCCGCACTGACCGTACGCCGCGGGCTCGCGGTCGCCGCGGTGGTCGTGGTGCTGCTGGTCAGCTACACCGTGGTCAGCACCATCCAGGGCATCGCGGTCGGCACCGGCCACGAGACCGTCGGCGAGGTGGCCGGGCTGTTCTCGCCGTACACGCTCGTCAACGGCGTCCAGCACTACCTCTTCGACACCCCGGCGGCCACGCCCACACCGCCGACCAGCACCGCCAGCGGGCTGCTGCACCTGGCCGCCACCGTCGTGACGATCGGCGGGCTCGGTGCTGCTGATGCTGGCGCGCTACCGCAGGGTCAGCGGGTGAGGCGGCGATGAGCGAGCTGCGCCTGGACCACGTGTCGCGGTGGTACCGCAACGTCGTCGCGGTCAACGACGTCTCGATGACGATCGGGCCCGGCGTGACCGGCCTGCTGGGGCCCAACGGCGCGGGCAAGTCGACGCTGATCGCGATGATGTCGGGCTTCCTGGCGCCCTCGGTCGGCAGCGTCACGCTGGACGGCGAGCCGCTGTGGCGCAACGAGCAGGTCTACCGCCACCTGGGCCTGGTGCCCGAGCGCGAGGCGCTCTTCGACTACCTCACCGGGCGGCAGTTCGTGGTCGCCAACGCCGAGCTGCACGGGCTGGCCGACCCCGGCGCCGCCAGCGAGCGCGCGGTCGCGCTGGTGGAGATGGACGACGCGCAGGACCGCACCATCGCGACGTACTCCAAGGGGATGCGCCAGCGGATCAAGATGGCCTCCGCGCTGGTGCACGAGCCGTCGGTGCTGCTGCTCGACGAGCCGTTCAACGGCATGGACCCGCGCCAGCGGATGCACCTGATGGAGCTGCTGCGCGAGATGGGCGCCGAGGGCCGCACCGTGCTGTTCAGCTCCCACATCCTCGAGGAGGTCGAGCAGCTGGCCCGCCAGATCGAGGTGGTCGTCGCCGGCCGGCACGCCGCCTCGGGCGACTTCGGCGCGATCCGGCGGCTGATGACCGACCGGCCCAACCGCTTCGTGCTGCGCAGCTCCGACGACCGGACCCTGGCGGCCGCGCTGATGGCCGACGCGTCGGTGCGCGGGGCACGGCTGCGCCCGGCCGCGGAGGGCGGGCTCGACGTCGAGGCCTCCGACTTCGGCCGCTTCAGCGAGGTCCTGCCCCGGCTGGCCCGCGAGCACGGCGTGCGCCTGCTCGAGGTCAGCCCCACCGACGAGTCGCTGGAGAGCGTCTTCTCCTACCTGGTGTCCTCATGAGCAGCCGCACGAGCAGTCGTCCCTGGTCGCCCACGATCGTGCGGCTGGGGGTGCGCAGCGTCTTCGGCCGCCGTCGCGGCGTGCTGCTCTACGTGCTGCCGCTGGTGCTCGTCGGGCTGGGCGTGCTGGTGCGCGCCCTGGTCGGCGACGACCCCGGCGCGTCGCGCGTCACGCTGCAGGGCCTCGGCCTGGAGGTCGTGGTGCCGCTGGTCGCGCTGCTGGCCGCCAGCGGCCTGCTCGCCCCCGAGATCGACGACGGGTCGATCGCCTACCTGCTGGCCAAGCCGGTGCCGCGCTACCCGGATCGTGGTCAGCAAGCTCGTCGTGGCGCTCGGCTGCGTGCTGGTCTTCGCCGCGCTGCCGGTGCTGGTCGCGGGCCTGGTGCTGCAGCCCGGCGAGCCGTCGTTCGCGCTGGGCTTCGCGCTCGGCGCGGCCGTGGGCGGCGTCGCCTACTCCGCGCTCTTCTCGCTGCTCTCGGTGCTGACCCGGCACGCGGTGGTGATCGGGCTGATCTACCTGCTGGTGTGGGAGGGCCTGCTCGGCGGCCTGCTCGACGGGGTGCGCTGGCTCAGCCTCAGCGAGTGGGCCGCGGCGCTCGTCGGCACCGTCGCCGACGTCGAGCTCGTCGACGACCTGGGGCCGACGTACGCCGTCGTGGCGACGCTGGTCGTCACCCTCGCCGGCGCCTGGCTGACCGCGCGCCGGCTGCGCGGGTTCAACCTCACCGGCGACGAGTAGCCGCCGGCGCGGTCGAGGTCGAGGGCCTCAGGCCGCCTGGGTCAGCTTGCGGGCCTGCTGCTGCAGCCGGGCCTGGGCGGCGCGACGCACCTTGGGGCCCTTGGTGGTCATGCCGTAGAGCAGCTTGAGCTGGCTGGGCAGGTTCTTCGGCGTTGGTGGTGGCCATCCACCCGTTGGGCAGCGAGAGCCGCACGACCTTGTGCCAGGCCGAGTAGACCTGCGCCGGCAGCGGGGCCTCGTGGTAGTTCAGGTCGTACTTCTCGAAGATCGCCTTCACCTTCGGCTGCGACCTCGGCGTACCGGTTGGAGGGCAGGTCGGGGAAGAGGTGGTGCTCGATCTGGTGCGAGAGGTTGCCGGTCATCAGGTGCATCGCCTTGGAGCCGGAGATGTTGGCCGAGCCGAGCATCTGGCGCACGTACCACTGGCCCCGGGTCTCCTTCTCCGGGATCTCCTTCTTCTCGAAGGTCTCGACGCCCTCGGGGAAGTGCCCGCACATGATCACCGAGTGCGTCCACAGGTTGCGCACCAGGTTCGCGGTGGCGTTGGCGGCCAGGGTCGGCAGGAAGGAGCCGGTCGGGATCGACAGCGCCGGGTGCACCACGTAGTCCTTGGTGGCCTGCTTGCGGATCTTGCCCAGGGTGCCCTTGACGTTGGCTCTGAACGCCTCGGAGCGCTTCTGCTTGGGGGTGCGCAGGTTCTTGCCGAGCTCGAGGTCGTAGGCGGCGATGCCGTACTCGAAGAAGCAGGCGTTGAGGAAGTTCCACAGCGGCTGCGCGAGGTACATCGGCACCCAGCGCTGGTCCTCGTCGACGCGCATGATGCCGTAGCCGAGGTCGTTGTCCTTGCCCACGATGTTGGTGTAGGTGTGGTGGACCTCGTTGTGGCTGTGCTTCCACGCCTCGCTCGGGGTGGCGTTGTCCCACTCCCAGGTGCTGGAGTGGATCTTCGGGTCGCGCATCCAGTCCCACTGGCCGTGCATGATGTTGTGGCCGATCTCCATGTTGTCGAGGATCTTGGCCACGCTCAGCCCGAGGGTGCCCAGCACCCAGGCCGGCGGGAAGACGCTGGCCAGCAGCACCGCGCGCGAGCCCAGCTCCAGCTTGCGCTGCACGTCGATGACCTTGCGGATGTACGCCGCGTCGTCGGCGCCGCGGGTGTCGACGACCTCCTGGCGGATGGCGTCGAGGCGCGCGCCGATCTCCTCGACGTCGGCGTCGCTGAGGTGCGCGATCGGGTTCTCGGGCTTGCGGGTGATGGCAGTCATGTGGATCTCCTCGAGTCGATCGGGGTCAGTGGTCGATCGGAGTCAGTGGTCGATGGCGCAGGCGCCGGCGGCGGCGCTCACGCAGGTCTGGACGAGGACGCCTCGCGGGTCGGTCTCGCCGGGCACGGCGGTGGTGACCTCGCCGTTGCGCAGGTCGCGCACCGAGCCCTCCTTCAGCGGCAGCACGCAGCCCATGCAGATGCCCATCCGGCAGCCGCTGGGCATCAGGACGCCGGCCTCCTCGGCCGCGTCGAGGATCGGCGTGGCGCCGTCGGCCTCGACGACGGTGCCGCCCTGCTCGAAGGTGACCGCGCCACCCTCGCCGGGGGCGACACGGGCGGTGCGGAACTGCTCGACGAACAGGTCGACGCCGGCGGCGCGGTGGTGCTCCTCGAGCGCGTCGAGCAGCCCGGAGGGCCCGCAGGCGAACGTGCGGCGCTCGTCGAGGTCGGGCACGAGCTCGTCGAGGTCGGCGACGTCGAGCACCCCGTGGGTGTCGTCGTAGCGCGCGACCAGGCGGATCGCGCCGTCCTCGTCGAGGGCGACCAGGTCGTCGCGGAAGATCGAGGTGGGCTCGCTCGGCGCGACGTGGACGACCACGATGTCGAGGTCGTCGCTGCGGCGCAGGCGCAGCACGCCGGTGTCGGTGGCCGGGAAGAGGTTGCGCAGCATCCCGATGACCGGGGTGATGCCGGAGCCGGCGGTGACGAAGAGCAGCTTGGTGGGCTGGCCCACCACGGTCTCGGGCAGCACGAACTCGCCGGCCGCCTGCTCGAGGTGGACCATCGTGCCCGCGCTGGAGCGGTGCACGAGGAAGTCGCTGACCTTGCCGTCGGGCACGGCCTTGACGGTGATCGAGATCAGCCCGTCGCGGCGCGGGCCGTGGGTCAGGGAGTAGGCGCGCCAGTGGCGCACCCCGTCGACGTCGATGCCGATGCGCAGGTACTGGCCGGGCACATGGCCGGCCCAGTCGGCGCCGGGCTTGATCTCGATGGTGGCCGCGTCGGCGGTCTCGGGACGCACGGCCACGATCCGGCCGCGCAGCGGGGCGCCGCGGCGCAGCGGGTGGAAGACGTCGAGGACGTCGTCGACCTCGAGGGGGGTGACGGCGGCCTCGGCCACGCGGCGGGCCTGCCGGCGCAGGGCGGCCGACCACGACGGACGAGCCGTGGCGGTGGGGGCGCGGAAGGCAGTGCTGGTCATGTGTCCCACTCTGCTGGACGGGACCGCTAAAGTCCTGTGCAGACGACGCAGACTTCTGCCTCACTATTGTTCGGAGCGAACAACATGGCGCGACGGCTCCCCTCGCACATCGCCGGCCACGGCCTCCAGCTGCCCGCACAGGCGGTCACCGAGATGCGCGCCGACCTGGCCTCGGTGGCCGACCGGGTGGTGGCGGCCATCATCGCCGAGGTGCCGTCGTACGACGACGCGCTGACCGGCTCGATGGGCGAGAACATCCGCAACGCGGTGCAGCTGGCGCTGGGCGGTTTCCTGTCCCTGGCCGGCGGTCGGCGCGGCGCCGACCCCCGCACCCCCACCGCCCCCTCGGTGGAGGGCGCCTACCAGCTGGGGCGGGGTGAGGCGCGCAGCGGACGCACCACCGACGCGCTGCTCTCGGCCTACCGGATCGGGGCACGGGTCTCGTGGCGGGAGATGTCGACGACCGCGGTGCGGGCAGGGATGGACGCGGAGACGCTGGGCGGCTTCGCCGAGCTGGTCTTCGCCTACATCGACGAGCTGTCCGCCGCCAGCGTCGCCGGGCACGCCGACGAGCTGGCCACCACGGGCCGGGTGCGCCAGCGGCTGCCTGGAGCGGCTGGCCCGCCAGCTGCTGACCGGCGCCCCCGCCGAGACCGTGGTCGAGACCGCCGGCCGCGCCGAGTGGGAGCCGCCCACGACCCTGACCGCGGTGCTGATCCCCGACTCGCAGGTGCGTCCGGTGCTGGTCTCGCTGCCCGGCGCGACGATCGCGGTGGCCGAGGCGCCCGACATCGAGGAGGGCGGGCTGCTGCTGGTGCCCGACGCGCACGGACGCGCGCGCGGCGCGCTGCTGCGCACGCTCGAGGGCCGCGACGCCGTCGCCGGGCCGGCCCGGCCCTGGCTCGAGGCCAGCGCCTCGCTCGACCGCGCCCGCCGGGCCCGCGCGCTGGGCCTGGGTCCCGACACCGAGGCGCACCTGCCCGAGCTGGTGCTCGCCGCCGACGCCGACGCCCGGGCCGACCTGCGCGCGGCGGTGCTCGCGCCCCTGGAGGACCTGCGCCCGGCCACCGCCGAGAAGCTCACCGAGACCCTGCGCTCGTGGCTGCTGCACCAGGGCCGGCGCGACGAGGTCGCCGCCGAGCTCTTCGTGCACCCGCAGACCGTGCGCTACCGGATGGGCCAGCTGCGCGAGCTGTTCGGTGACGACCTCGAGGACCCGGCCACCGTGCTGGCCCTGGTGATCGCGCTGGGCTGACCGCGCTGGGCTGAGGGTGGGGGCGGTCGCCGTACGGTGACGCCCATGACCTCTCGCCGCTCCCGCACCCTGCGGGCCGCCGTCTCGACCGCCTCCGCCGCCCTGCTCCTGGGCGGGCTGGCGGCCTGCGGCGACGACGCGGAGCCCACGTCGTCGCCGTCACCAGCCGCCACGCCCTCGGACGCCGAGGAGCGGGAGGGCAGCAGCCGCGAGGGCAGCCGCGAGAGCGACTACCCGTCGTACGTCGCGCTGGGCGACTCCTACACCTCGGCGCCCTTCGTGCCCGAGACCGACGGGGGCGACGGGTGCCTGCGCTCGAGCGGCAACTACCCGAGCCTGGTGGCCGAGGAGCTCGGCTCCGAGCTGGCCGACGTCAGCTGCGCCGGGGCCCAGACGGTGTCGCTGGTGGGGGCTCAACAGACCTTCGACGGCGAGACCCGCCCGGCGCAGTTCGACGCGCTCGACGAGGACACCGACCTGGTCACCGTCGGCATCGGTGGCAACGACCTCGGGCTCTTCAGCAAGCTGACCGCGGGCTGCGTCGCGGCGGCCGAGCAGGAGCCCGGCGGCACCCCGTGCACCGACGCCGCCACCGGCACCGCGACCGCCGACCTCGACCGGATCAGCGAGCGGGTCACCTCGGCTCTCGTCGGCGTGCAGGACCGCGCCCCGCAGGCCCGGGTCGTGCTGGTCGGCTACCCCCAGCTGATCCCTGCCGAGGGCTCCTGCCCCGACCTCCTGCCGCTCGCCGAGGGCGATCTGCCCTTCGCCCGCAGCGTCAACCGAGGCCTGGCCGACGCCCTCGAGAACGCTGCCGAGGCCGCCGGGGTCGAGTACGTCGACACCTTCGCGCTGAGCCGCGGCCACGACATCTGCGCCGACGAGCCGTGGGTCAACGGCCAGGTCAACGACCCGGAGCGGGCACTGGCCTTCCACCCCTTCGCCGCGGGCCAGGAAGCGGTCGCCGACGAGCTGGTGCGGCTGCTGTCGGAGGCGCCCGCGGAGACAGCTCGGTAAAAGTTCGGCGATCGACCCATCCGACCCCGATCCGCACCCGTCCGGACGGACTGTGGCGGCGAACACACTCCGAAGGCGCCCTTGAGGGAGGGGGCCGACCCAACGGAGGGAAACACCATGAGCACCACCAAGAACCGGATCGTCGCCACCGTCGCCACGACCGGGCTGCTGGCTGCCGGCGGACTCGCCACCACTGCGCCCGCGCAGGCCGACGAGGCGAAGGGCGGGGGCGGCGGCACCAGCCTCGCCGAGGTCCTGGCCGCGGACGGCAACAAGTTCGACCGCACCGGCAAGGACTTCGACGTCCTCGACCGGCTCGTCCGGGTCGTGCTGAAGAAGAAGCCGGAGAGCGCGGTCGGCGTGCTGGCCGACCCGTCGTTCAAGGCGACCGCCTTCCTGCCCAACGACTTCGCCTTCAAGAAGCTGACCCGCAACCTGATCGGCAACAAGTCCGCGAACCCGGAGCGTCGGGCCGCGAAGGCACTGATCAAGAACGTCGACGTCGACACGCTGGAGACCGTGCTGCTCTACCACGTGGTCCCCGGCAAGCCGCTGGACTCCGGCGCCGTCGCCGGCGCCGACGGTGCCGAGCTCGAGACCGCCCAGGGCGGGATCGTCACGGTCGACGTGAACGGCAAGAACGGCTCGATCACGCTCGTCGACCAGGACCCCGACGCCAAGGACCCGCGGGTCGTGGCGGTCGACATCAACGAGGGCAACAAGCAGATCGGGCACGCCATCAACCGCGTGCTGCGCCCGATCGACCTCTGACCCCACGGGACCAGGTCAGTGGTCGCGGTGGCCGGGACCGGTGGTCAGTCGAAGGTGGTGAACACCTCTCGGCCGGCCACCCAGGTCCCGGCCACCTGCATGTCCCGCAGCTGACGGGCCTGCTCCCCGGCGGAGCCGTGCGGCAACGGGTCGGCGTCGAGGAGCACCAGGTCGCCGCGGCTGCCGGCACCCACGGTGGGCTGGGCGTCGACCGAGGCCGCGAGCGCCTCCGCGGGGTCAGCGCGTGCTCGCCGTGCCACGCCTCGCGCTCGTCGCCGCTGCGGTGCACCGCCGCGGCCATCGCCAGCCACGGGTCGAGCGGCGAGACCGGGGCGTCGGAGCCCATCGCCAGCGCGACGCCGTCGTCGAGCATCCAGCGGAAGGCGAAGCAGCGCTCCGAGCGCTCGCCCCAGATCCGCTCGGTCAGGTCGCGGTCGTCGATGAGGTGGGCCGGCTGCACGCTGGCGCGGATGCCCAGGCGGGCCATCTCGCGCACGTCGGCGCGGTTGACCAGCTGGGCGTGCTCGATCGAGCCGCGCGCGCCGGTCGCGGCGTACGACGCCAGCGCCTCGGCCACCGCGGCGTCACCGATGGCGTGGGTGGCGACCTCGAGGCCGGCGGTGTGGGCCGGTGCGCAGCAGGTCGCGCAGCTCGGCGCCGGAGAGGTTGGGCTGGCCGGAGGGGTACTCCAGCCGGTGGGCGTCGGCGTACGGCTCGCAGCACCAGGCGGTGCGGGTGTTGAGGGAGCCGTCGCTGATGATCTTCAGCGGACCCATCGTCAGCGCGGTCGTCGGCCGCCCCGAGTCGAGCGCAGCGTCGCCGCTGCGCAGCCCGGCGGCGAGCACCTCCTCGAGGCCCTCGGCGTACGTCGCCATCCGCACCCGCAGCACGTCGCAGCCCTCGACCCAGCGCTCGACCCACTCGGCGGCGCCGCCGGAGAACTCGAAGTCGACGAGCCCGACGACGCCCATCGAGGCGGCGGCGTCGAGGGTGCGGCGGTAGGCCTCGGGGGAGGTGCCGTCGTCGCCGACGAGGCTGGCCAGGCGGGGTAGGCGGCGAACCACTCGGCCTCGCGGACCACGGCGTCGCGCACCGGCATGGCGAGGAAGAGCAGGGCGACGGTGTTGAGCCAGGCGTGGTGGCCGTCGCCGGCGATCAGCACGACCGGGGTCTCGCCGGCGACCGCGTCGAGCTCGTGCGACCGTGACCTCGCGGTCCCAGCCGGCGGAGCGGTGGCCCCAGCCGATGACGGGGAGGTCGGGCTACTCCTCGACCCGCTCGGCGACCATCGCGAGCGCGGCCTCCGGGACGCGGGCGCCGGCGAGGTCGAGACGCGCGAGGAGAGCGCCCACTGGGCGAGGTGGACGTGCTGGTCCCACAGGCCGGGGATCACCCAGCGCCCGTCGGCCTGCACCTCGGGGGCCCCGGCGGGTCGTTCGAGGCTTTCGCCCACGGCGGTGACGACGCCGTCGGTGACCTGGACGTCGATCGGCTCGCGGGGCACCTCGTCGCCAGCGTGCACCGGGACCAGGCGCGCGTGGCGGATGATCAGGCTGCTCATGGCGCAACGGTAGGGCCGGGGCGCCCGTCACACCGACGCCGCCCCGGGGGTTTACCGTGAGCGCGTGAGCGCGCGCGGACTCGGGTCGGCCACCGCCCTGGTGGTGCTGCTCGCCCTCGGGGGCGGGGTGGCGGGGTATGCCGTCGCGCGCGCCGGCCACGAGCCGCCGGCCCCGCTGGGCGAGGTGCGGCCGCTGCTGGCCGTCGACCCGGCGTACCCGACGGACCGGCCGGTGCTGGTGCGCGAGGACCGCGACGAGCCGCCGCTGGCCGGCGACGTGGCGCTGCGGCGGGTGGTGCTGGGCACGCCGCCGTTCACCGTGTCGCTGGCGGTGCCGCGCGACTGGGTGCGCAGCGACTCGGCCGGTGGGGAGTGGCGTTGGTACCCGCCGCCGGGGCCGGAGACGGCCGAGAACCTCTACTTCCTGCGGGTGCGTCAGGTGGCGAACCTCTTCCAGAGCGTGCCGGCGGCGCGGGTCGCGCGGCGCTCGGCGCTGGCGACGGCCTCGGAGGTGCAGGACCTCGAGGTGGTGGAGGAGACCTACGACGGCCTCGAGGTCAGCTACGTCTCCGAGGGCTATCGGCGGCACTCGCTGGAGCGGTGGCTGACGACGCCGGGCAGCGGCGAGACGGCGCAGTACTACTTGGGCATGATCGGGCGCGGGGCCGACCGCGACGCGATGGCCGCGCTGCTGGAGCGGATCGCCGCGAGCGCGCAGTACGGCGGCTGACTCCCCCCGTCCCACGGGTGGCCCGGGTGGCCCGTCCGGGCCAGCGCGGTCGGCGCTCCGGATGGCCCGTCCTGCCGATGCGCGCGGCCGGCGAGGGGTCGCACGATGGGAGCGGCTCGTCACCGTGGCGGGCCCGCAGGAGGAGGCACCATGCCGCTCATCGAGGTCAAGGTCATCGAGGACGTCTTCAGCGACGACCAGAAGCAGCAGATCGTCCGGGGACTCACCGACGCCCTGGTCGCGATCGAGGGCGAGAACATGCGGGCCGTCACGTGGTGCGTGGTCCAGGAGGTCCGCAGCGGGAGCTGGGGGATCGCCGGGAACCCCCTGACCACGCAGGACGTGAGGGCCCTCGCGGCGGGCGTCGGGGTCTGAGGCCCGCCCCCCCGTCGGCAGGCCCGGGACGAGGCCCGGTCCTGCGGGCGGCGAGGCCCATACTGGTGCGATGACGTCCCTGCCGCCGCCCGATCGGCCCTCGGGGAAGGGGCGTGGGAGCGAGCCGGTGCCGCGTTCGGGGCCGTCGCCGAGGAGACGGACGACCCCCTGGCCCACGAGGGCTGGCCCAGGCGTCGTGGTGGCTCGACGACGGCGAGACCTGCACCCGGGCGAGGGAGGCCGCCTACCGCCGCCACCGCACGCTCGGGGACCGGCGCGGCGCCGCCCGGGCGGCCACGAGCCTCGCGTGGGACGCGTTGCTCTTCGGGCACGGCGACGCCGTGGCGCTCGGCTGGTGGGGGCGGGCGGGGTCGCTGCTGGAGGGGGTGGAGGAGTCCGCCGAGCACGGCTGGCACGCCGTGCGGGAGGCCGAGCTGGCGCTGGAGGTGCGGCACGACCCCACGCAGGCGCTGGAGGCCAGCGCGCGTGCGGCGGCGGTCGCCCGGAGGCTCGAGCTGGGGGACCTGGAGGTCGTGGCGCAGGCGCTCCACGGGCTGGCCCTGCGGCGCCGGTGACGTCGAGGGGGGATGGCGCGGCTCTCCGGGTCGGTGGCCGCGGCCGTCGCCGGCGACGTGCCCGACCCGATGTGGATGGGCAAGGTGTGCTGCTGGCTCATCGCCGCGTGCGCCCAGGGTCGGGACGTGACCCGGGCCGCCGACTGGTGCCGGCGCGTGGAGGCGCTCTGCCTCGAGCGCGACCTGGACCCGCTCTTCAACGTCTGCCGCATCCAGTGGTCCTCCGTGCAGCTGGCGCAGGGGGCCTGGCCAGAGGCGGAGCAGCAGCTGACGGCCGTCCTCGACCGGCTGCGGCGTCGCGCCGCCGGTCCCGGCTGGCCGCGGTGGTGCAGCTCGGCGAGCTGCGCCGCCGCCAGGGCCGGTTCGACGAGGCCCTCGCCCTCTTCGAGCAGGCGGAGTTCGACCCGGCGGCGGTGGCGGGGCGGGCGTGGATCCTGATGAGCCGCGGGGAGCACGCCGCTGCGTGGCGGTCGATGGCGGGGCTGCTCGAGCGGTTGCCGGACAGGCACCGGCTCCGCGCGCGGACGTCCTGCCCCTGGCCGTCCCGGTCGCTCTGGCGGCCGGCGAGGACCGGGCCGCGGAGGAGCTCGCCGCCGAGCTCCACCGCACGGCCGAGCTCGCCGGAGCGCCGTCCTTGACGGCGGCGGCGGAGGCGGCCGGGGCGAGCCTGGTGCCGGCGGGGGGAGCGGTCGCCCTGCTCACCCGGGCAGTGGGGCGGCTGGGCGCCGCCGGGCTGCCCTGGGACGAGGCCCGGGCCCGCGTCTCCCTCGCGGAGGCGCTGCTCGCGACCGGCGACGCCGCCGCGGCCCGCCACCACCTCGAGCTGGCGACCGGCGTCCTCTCCGAGCTGCGCGCGAGCGAGGACCTCGCGCGCGCCCGACGGCTCGCGCGCGCCGCCGGCGCCGCCTCGCCCGCGGCGCTCACGCCGCGGGAGCGGGAGGTCCTGGCGCTGGTGGCGCGCGGGCTGAGCAACCACGAGGTCGCCGTCGAGCTCGTCCTCAGCGAGCACACCGTGCACCGCCACGTCGCCAACATCCTCGTGAAGCTCGACCAGACCTCGCGCACGGGTGCGGTCTCCTGCGCCATCCAGGCCGGGCTGCTCGGAGGGCTGGCTCCTCGGTCAGGCGGCGTGCTGCTCAGGGAGCGGGGGCGGGCTGATGCGGCGGCTGCCGGTGTGGTCGCTGGAGGTAGAACGCGCCGTGGGGGTCGCGCCACACGAAGATGCCGGGGTAGGGCTGGGCTGCTCGCCAGTGCGCGAAGGTCTTGATGCGGTGGTGGGTGGTGGTCATCGGCCCGTAGTTCCCGACCTCGCTGGCTCCCCCGGTCCCGTCGGCTGCCCAGGGGTCGGTGTGGTCGACCTGCATCGTGGGGCTGGTGCAGGAGGAGAAGGGGAACACGTCGGCCGGCGAGATCAGTCGCA
>CAWEQK010000003.1:0-162465 GCA_963811215.1 uncultured Actinomycetota bacterium | reverse complement strand
TACAAAGACTAGAATTAATTACATCTAGAAAGACACGACACCCACACCCACCCCACACAAGGGCAGATGCAACGCATCGCATCAGATGCTCGCGTCCACTATCCAATTCACAAACAACCAGCCCACCAAGCCCCCACACCCACCATCCGGCAGACCTGGGATACCAGGAGGCACCTCGAGCAACCAGTCACCTGATCCCTCAAAGCTCAACAGTGTGCCAACCCCACCCCGACGAACAGAAGCCTCCAGGTTCCACACCCCCACCAGCGCCCCCGAAGAGACACCAGCACGAGCAGTACTGAGAAGACCCCGCCCACCAGGACGAAGCATCATCGACGATTCCACTAGTGAACACCACCATGCGCACCAGAACAGGCGTCTGGCATCGGGGCGTGTGCTCCTTAGAAAGGAGGTGATCCAGCCGCACCTTCCGGTACGGCTACCTTGTTACGACTTCGTCCCAATCGCCAGCCCCACCTTCGACGGCTCCCTCCCACAAGGGGTTAGGCCACCGGCTTCGGGTGTTGCCGACTTTCGTGACGTGACGGGCGGTGTGTACAAGGCCCGGGAACGTATTCACCGCAGCGTTGCTGATCTGCGATTACTAGCGACTCCGACTTCATGGGGTCGAGTTGCAGACCCCAATCCGAACTGAGACCGGCTTTTTGGGATTCGCTCCCCCTCACGGGATCGCAGCCCTTTGTACCGGCCATTGTAGCATGCGTGAAGCCCTGGACATAAGGGGCATGATGACTTGACGTCATCCCCACCTTCCTCCGAGTTGACCCCGGCAGTCTCCTATGAGTCCCCAACACCTAAAAGGCTTGCTGGCAACATAGGACGAGGGTTGCGCTCGTTGCGGGACTTAACCCAACATCTCACGACACGAGCTGACGACAGCCATGCACCACCTGTACACCGACTAAAAGGGGCCATATCTCTACAGCTTTCCGGTGTATGTCAAACCCAGGTAAGGTTCTTCGCGTTGCATCGAATTAATCCGCATGCTCCGCCGCTTGTGCGGGCCCCCGTCAATTCCTTTGAGTTTTAGCCTTGCGGCCGTACTCCCCAGGCGGGGCGCTTAATGCGTTAGCTGCGGCACGGAATCCGTGGAATGGACCCCACACCTAGCGCCCAACGTTTACGGTGTGGACTACCAGGGTATCTAATCCTGTTCGCTCCCCACACTTTCGCTCCTCAGCGTCAGGTAATTCCCAGAGAACCGCCTTCGCCACCGGTGTTCCTCCTGATATCTGCGCATTTCACCGCTACACCAGGAATTCCGTTCTCCCCTGAATACCTCTAGTCTGCCCGTATCGGAAGCAAGCACTGAGTTAAGCCCAGTGTTTTCACTCCCGACGCGACAAACCGCCTACGAGCCCTTTACGCCCAATAATTCCGGACAACGCTCGCACCCTACGTATTACCGCGGCTGCTGGCACGTAGTTGGCCGGTGCTTCTTCTGTAGGTACCGTCACTTGCGCTTCGTCCCTACTGAAAGAGGTTTACAACCCGAAGGCCGTCATCCCTCACGCGGCGTTGCTGGATCAGGCTTCCGCCCATTGTCCAATATTCCCCACTGCTGCCTCCCGTAGGAGTCTGGGCCGTGTCTCAGTCCCAGTGTGGCCGGTCACCCTCTCAGGCCGGCTACCCGTCGAAGCCTTGGTAGGCCATTACCCCACCAACAAGCTGATAGGCCGCGAGCACATCCCCCACCGAAAAACTTTCCACCACCATCACATGCGTGAAGCGGTCATATCCGGTATTAGACCCCGTTTCCGAGGCTTATCCCGAAGTGAAGGGCAGATTACTCACGTGTTACTCACCCGTTCGCCGCTCGTGTACCCCGAAGGGCCTTACCGCTCGACTTGCATGTGTTAAGCACGCCGCCAGCGTTCGTCCTGAGCCAGGATCAAACTCTCCGTTGAAAAACAACACCACACCAACCCCAAAAGAGCCAGTGCAGAAAAAGAGATGCCTGACAAGAGAACAAAACTGACAATTGCCAGAATCATCGTCTTACCAAAGAAACCATCAACCACCCACAACCCTCGAAAGAGCCATGCATGATCGACGGGGCATAACAAACTAATTCGTCGACTATGACACACTGTTGAGTTCTCAAGAATCAGACGCACACCGTCCCAGCACCTCTCGGCACCAGCGGCGGGGCAACCTGCAGAAACTTACCCTTCCGGGTGTACCGCGTCAACTCAGGCGAGCTGCGCGATCCTCGGCTGGCGAGCATCCGCCCCCAGGCACGCCGCCAGACCTGCCAGCGAGTCCTGCTGCTGGAAGTCTGAGGCGGTCGCCTCGGGTCCTGCTGCTGCTCCGGTCCGGGCCTTTCGGCCGGCTGCCGGGGCAACGAGAAGAACATTAGGTCGGCTGTCCCGGAGGCGTCAATTCGAGGCGCACGGGCAGGATGGCGCGGTGCTCAGCTCCCCCGTCGTACGCCTGCGCGAACCCGGCGACCTGCCCGCTGCTGGTGCGCTCGCTCGGCGAGCAGCAACCCACGTCGTCGTACCCGATGCGCTGGCCGCTGCCCTTCCCGGTCGAGCAGTTCATCGAGCGCCAGGGACAGGAGCGCTCCTGGGTGGCGGTCCTCGACGGGTGCGTCGTCGGGCACGTGGGCGTGGGCCGACCGCGCGGCGACGTCGAGCGGGCCTTCCTCGACGCGCTCACCGTGGACGACACCGCCGACCTCGGGATCATCGAGGTGCTCTTCACCGACCTCTCGGTGCGTGGCACCGGGGTCGGCGGCCTGCTGCTCGACACCGCAGTGGCCTGGCTGCGCGGGCAGGGGCGCACCCCCGTCCTCGACGTGGTCACCGACCACGGCACCGCCGTCGACGTCTACCGGCACCGCGGCTGGCGCCAGGTCGGCAGCATCCGGCCGCCGTGGCTGCCCGAGAGCGAGGCCGACCTGCTGCTGATGGTGCTGCCCGGACCGCCCGCGCCGCCTGGTCGCCCCTAGCTGACCAGGACCACCGCGGAGCCGTGGCCGAAGAGGCCCTGGTTGGCGGTGATGCCGACCCGTGCCCCCTCGACCTGACGGCCCTCGGCCTGCCCGCGCAGCTGCCAGGTGAGCTCACAGACCTGGGCGAGGGCCTGGGCGGGCACGGCCTCCCCGAAGCAGGCCAGGCCGCCTGACGGGTTGACGGGCATCCCCCCGCCGATCGTGGTCTCCCCCGCCCGCAGCAAGGACTCCGCCTCACCTCGCTCGCACAGCCCCAGGTCCTCGATCCAGTCGAGCTCGAGGGCCGTCGAGAGGTCGTAGACCTCGGCGACGTCGACGTCCTCGGGGCCGATGCCGGCCTCCTCGTAGGCCGCGACGGCCAGCGACTCCTTGAAGGTGCGCTCGGGCTCGAGCCCCCCGTTGGCGTCCGTGGAGAGCAGCGGCATGTCGAGGACCGTGTTCGGGAAGGTCGGCGTGACCGTGGAGACGGCGCTCATCCGTACCGCCGCGCCCAGAGCGTGCCGACGGGCGTAGTCGTCGGAGACGAGCACGACCGCGGCGGCGCCGTCGGAGGTCGCGCAGATGTCGAGCAGGTGCAGCGGGTCGCTGACCACCGCGCTGGCCAGCACGTCGGCGACGCTGACCTCCTTGCGGTAGCGCGCGTGGGGGTTGGTCAGTCCGTGCCGGGAGTTCTTCACCTTCACCAGCGCGAAGTCCTCCGGCGTCGCGCCGTACAGGTCCATCCGCCGGCGCGCGTACATCGCGAAGTACGCCGGGTTGGTCATCCCCATGAGCCGGAAGCGCAACCAGTCGGGGTCGTCCCAGCGCTCGCCGGCGTTGGGCGCCAGGAAGCCCTGGGGCGTGGTGTCGGCGCCGACGACCAGCGCGACCTCGCACAGCCCGGCGAGGATCCGTGCCCGCGCGGTGTCGAGGGCCTGCGCACCCGTGGCGCAGGCGGCGTACGACGTCGCGATCCGCGCGCCGTTCCAGCCCAGGGCCTGGGCGAAGGTGGAGCCGGCGACGTAGCCGGCGTAGCCGTTGCGCACGGTCTCGCCGCCGACCACCAGGTCGACGTCGGTCCACGGGACGCCCGCGTCGCCGAGTGCCCGGCGGGCAGCGTGCACGCCGTACTCCACGAAGCTGCGGCCCCACTTGCCCCACGGGTGCATGCCCACCCCGGCGACGGTGACGGCGCGCGGGTGCGCGGTGCTCACTGGTCGGCCTCCTCGCCCAGCTCGGTGACGTGGCCCGACCCCAACGGCAGCCACTTCCACATCAGGGCGCCGCCGACGGCCTCGGGCTCGACGACGAGCTCGGCCTCGGCGCCCACGCGCAGGTCGTCGACGCCGAAGCCCCGGGCGACCTGGCCGAGCACGACGATGCCCTCGGGCAGCCCGACGGCCGCGAGCGCGAACGGTTCGAACGGCTCGGGGGCGGGGTACGGCGGCGGCGGCTGGTACTGCGCGTCGGTGTAGGACCACACCCGGCCGCGGCGCGAGAGCGGCACCCGCTCGAACTGCTCGCCCTGGCACGCCGGGTGGCGGCAGAACCCGGCCGCGGCGATCGTCGGCGGGAAGTAGACCGTGGCGCAGGTGGTGCACCGCTCGCCGATGAGCGTGGGGTCGGGGCCGGTGGTGAACCACCCCTCGATGACAGGTGCGGACATGCGCCCTCCAGAACTAGAACGTGTTCTCACACTAGCCCGGAGGGCTGGGCCACGGCCACCGCGGTCTCACCCAGCGGTGGTCGAGCGGGGCGGCTCAGGCGCGGGCGAGGAAGGCCAGGAGGTCCTGGCGGGTCAGCACGCCCACCGGCTTGCCGTCCTCGTGCACCAGCACCGCGTCGGCGCTCTCCATCAGGCGCACCGCGTCGGTGGCCTCCTCGGCCGCGCCGATGGTCGGCAGCGGCGACGACATGTGGTCCTCGACGCGGTCGGTCAGGTGGGCGTGCCCGGCGTACAGCGCGTCGAGCAGGGCCCGGTCGGAGACCGAGCCGGCGACCTCGGCGGCCACGATCGGGGGCTCGGCACGCACGACCGGCATCTGCGAGACGCCGTACTCCTGCAGGATCGCGACGGCCTCGGCGATGGTCTCGTTGGGGTGGGTGTGCACCAGGTCGGGCAGCCGCCCGGACTTGCCGCGCAGCACCTCGCCCACGGTGCGCGAGCCGTCGCCGCCGTCGGAGGTGGCGAAGCCGTACTGCGCCAGCCACTCGTCGTTGAAGATCTTGGTCAGGTAGCCGCGTCCGGAGTCGGGCAGCAGCACCACGACCACCGCGTCGGTGCGGCCCTGCTCGGCCAGCTCGTGGGCCAGCTGGCGCGCGGCCACCACGGCCATGCCGCAGGACCCACCGACCAGCAGGGCCTCCTCCCGGGCCAGGCGGCGCGTCATCGCGAAGGAGTCCGCGTCGGAGACCTCGATGACCCGGTCGGCCACCGAGCGGTCGTAGGTCTCGGGCCAGAAGTCCTCGCCGACGCCCTCGACGAGGTAGGGGCGGCCGTCGCCGCCGGAGTAGACCGAGCCGGCCGGGTCGGCGCCGACGACCTGGACCTCAGGGTTGCGCTCCTTGAGGTAGCGCCCGACGCCCGAGATCGTGCCGCCGGTGCCCATCCCGGTCACGAAGTGGGTGATCCGGCCCTCGGTCTGCTCCCAGATCTCGGGGCCGGTGGTCTCGTAGTGGCTGCGCGGGTTGTGCTCGTTGGCGTACTGGTTGGGCTTCCAGGCGCCGGGCTGCGAGGCCAGCCGGTCGGAGACGTTGTAGTAGGAGTCGGGGTGCTCGGGGGCGACCGCGGTGGGGCAGACCACGACCTCGGCGCCGTAGGCCCGCAGCACGTTGCGCTTGTCCTCGCTGACCTTGTCGGGGCACACGAAGACGCACTTGTAGCCCTTCTGCTGCGCCACCATCGCCAGTCCGACCCCGGTGTTGCCGGAGGTCGGCTCGACGATCGTGCCGCCGGGCTGCAGCTCGCCGGAGGCCTCCGCGGCCTCGATCATCCGGGTCGCGATGCGGTCCTTCACCGACCCGCCCGGGTTGAGGTACTCCACCTTGGCCAGCACGACGGGGCCGTCGGCCAGCCCGTCCAGGGTGCGGCTCAGCCGCACCAGCGGGGTGTTGCCGATCAGGTCCAGGACGGAGTCGACGTACTGCATGTCCACAATCTAGGACGGCCGGGGCTGCCACGACCAAACGTGACGACCCCCACCGGGCCGGCCGGCGCGTCCGGGGTGGTCCGGCCGGGGTCTCGGCAGTCACTACACTCACCCACGTGGGTAAGGCAGCAGCAGCACGCAAGCTCGCGTCCGCCGCGGCCTACGGCGGCGGCGGGCTCTCCGTGCTGGGCGCCGGCCTGTACGGCGTCCTGACGGCCGAGGCCAAGCTGGCCCGCAAGGCCATCGGGCCGATCCTCGAGGAACCGCCGCCCGACCCGACCGGCTGGTACGGCCGCGGCCGGCCCGGCCCGGCGATCAAGGTGGCCCTGCTCGGCGACTCGAGCGCGGCCGGCTACGGCGTCGACCGGGTCGAGCAGACCCCCGGGGCGCTGCTGGCCAGCGGCGTGGCCGAGCACGCCGACCGGCGCGTCTACCTGCGCGACTTCGCGGTGGTCGGGGCCAAGACCTCCGACCTCGACGAGCAGATCGACCGGGCGCTGCCGATCGAGCCCGACGTGGCGCTGATCCTCGTCGGCGCCAACGACGTCACCCACATCGTCCCTCCCGCCACCTCGATCCGGCACCTGCAGGAGGGCGTGCGCCGCCTGCACGAGGCCGGGGTCGCCGTGGTGGTCGGCACCTGCCCCGACCTGGGCACCCTCAAGCCGATCGCGCCGCCGCTGAAGCAGGTGGCCCGCTCGTGGTCGCGCCGGCTCGCTGCGGGCCAGACGATCGCGGTCATCGAGGAGGGCGGACGCACCGTCTCGCTCGGCTCGGTGCTCGGCCCGGAGTTCGCCGCCGCGCCCGCGCTGCTCTTCGGCCCCGACCAGTTCCATCCCTCGGCCACCGGCTACCGCTCGCTGGTCACCGTGCTCCTGCCCAGCGCGCTGGCCGCCCTCGGCGTGGTCGAGGCCGACGAGGAGTCGCTGCAGTCCCTGCGCGGCGAGGGCGTGCTGCCGATCACCGACGCCGCCATCCAGGCCGTCAAGACCCCCGGCACCGAGCTCGACGGCACCCAGGTCGGCGGCGACCGCCGCGGGGTGCGCGGGCTGTGGGTCGAGCTGCGGCACCGCCGCCGCCGCCCCGCGACCGCCGGCGAGACCCCCGACGAGAACGACGAGACCGACGAGAGCGACGTGCCGGTCGACGCCTGAGACACCTCGCGACGTACGACGAAGGCCCCCGGAGCGCTGCTCCGGGGGCCTTCGCGTGCCGCGCGTGGGCGGCGGTGGGTCAGTCGCTCTGCAGGATCGCGAGGATGCGCAGCAGGTTGGTGTAGATCCAGACCAGGCTGACGCTCAGCGCGAACGCCGCGCGCCAGGACTCCTGCTCGGGGATCCGGTTGGCCACGCCCTGCTCGACGAAGTCGAAGTCGAGGATCAGCATGAACACACCGAGCACCAGGCCGCCGACGGCGAAGAGCAGGCCCAGGGGACCGAAGCCCAGGAAGCCGATCGCGCTGCCGAACATGCCGAGGACGACCTCGAGCAGGCCCAGCGCCACCATGCCGAACATGGCCGCGACCACGAACGTGCGGAACCTCTGGCCGACCTGGATGTTGAAGAACTTGTAGGCGGCCAGGGTGCCGGCGAACGCGGCGAAGGTGCCGATGACCGCCTGCATGACGATCGAGCCCGAGCCCTCGGGCACGAAGGTCTGCTCGATGAACTTCGAGAACGCACCCATGGCCACGCCCTGGAGCGCGGCGTAGGCCAGCACCAGGCCGGGGCTGATGACCTTCTTGAAGGAGTTGACCATCGACAGGGCGAAGGCGCCGAAGCTGCCGATCATCAGGGCGAGGTACAGCCCGCCGGCGGCCTCGGTGTTGTCGCGCAGGTCCGGGGTGAGGATCCAGGTCGCGAACGCGGCGACCAGGACGACTCCGAGCGTGATCGCGGTCTTCTGGACCACCGAGTCGATGGTCATGGGGGCGGCGGGCGCCTGCGGGCCGGCGGGGCCGGTGTCACCGGGGGCGCCGGTGCCCCACGTCGAGGGGTCGGAGCCGTAGCCCCCGGCGTACGTCTGGTTGCCGTAGGCGTTCGCGCCGGAGCGGTTGAACTCCTCCGAGCGCGAGAACACCGGGTTGTTGCTCTTCATTGGTCTCTCCTTGGAGGCCGGGTGGTAGCCGCGTCGACGGCCGCTGTGGTGGTGTCCACTGTAGTGGTCCCGACCAGTCCAACGCCGGGGTGGGCACGGACGTTCCCGGAACGTGACGAGACGGCTGTGAAGTCGCTGAGAAACCGTCCGTCGACCCCGAGCGGTCGGTCAGCGGCGTACGGCGTGCACGACGGTGTCGGTGACCGTCACCGGCTGCCCGTCGAGGTCCTGGGAGCGGGTGGGGGTGTCGGCGACGCGCAGCTCCCACGCGGCGTCGTCGAGCAGGGCGGTGACCCGGTCGGGGCCGAAGAGGAGGTCCTCGCCGTGGGGGCGGCGCACGCCGGTGTGCTGGTCGTCGGGGTGGTGCCCGACCACCAGCAGCGACCCGCCCGGCGCGACCGCGGCGGCCAGGGCGGCGTACAGGTGGTCGAAGACCGGGCGCGGCACGTGCAGGAAGAAGACCGAGACCAGGTCGTAGGGCCCGCCCGGGACCGGCTCCTCGACGAGGTCGGCGCGGCGCCAGTCGACGTCGAGGCCCTCCTCGGCGGCCCGGGCGGACGCCCGGTCGAGCGCCACCTGCGACAGGTCGACCCCGGTGACCCGCCAGCCGCGCGCGGCCAGCCACAGCGCGTCGCCGCCCTCGCCGCAGCCCACGTCGAGCGCCGTGCCGGGCCGCAGGTCACCGGCCTGCTCGACCAGACGGGGGTTGACCCGCCCGCTCCAGATCGCGCCCTTCTCGGCGTACCGCTCGTCCCAGGCGCGCGCGCTCCACGCCCCGCTGCTCCCCGTGTCGTCCATGGGGACCATCATGACCCGGCCGGGGAGGGTGACGGCAGGGCCGGGGACAATCCTCGCGGTCGCAGCGACACTCGCGATCGGCCCTGCCGGGGGCAGGAGCTCCCGGCCACGGATGGGGGGCATGAGTGGCCGGTGCTCGGTTCCCTCCCCACCAGAAGCGTACTCCCGTCGTGCGGTGCCCCCACTGGGACTCGAACCCAGACTGAGCCGCTTTTAAGGCGGTTTCCTCTGCCGATTGGGATACAGGGGCCACGAGCCTCGCGGCTCAGAGGTAAGTCTTGCGCGCGTAGATCGCGTGCGCGCCGGCGGCTCGGTCGACGAAGAGCAGCCCCTGGCAGTGGTCGATCTCGTGCTGCAGGGCACGGGCCTCGAAGGCGCTGGTCTCGACCTCGACCTCGAGGCCGCTGCCGGGGAGCTGCCCGCGCACGGTCAGCCGCGAGGCCCGCTTCACGTCACCGGTCAGGTCGGGGACGCTCATGCAGCCCTCGCGCGCCTTCTCGTTGCGGCTCGAGGCGACGACCTCGGCGTTGCACAGCACGAACGTGCCGTGGTGGCCGCGGGTCTTGGGGTGCTCGGTGACGTCGACGCAGAACATCTGGGCGCTGACCCCGACCTGCGGGGCGGCCAGGCCCACGCAGCCGGGGCTGACCCGCATCGTGGCGACGAGGTCGGCGGCCAGCTGGACGCTCTCGGGGCTGCAGGGGTCGACCTGCGCGCCCACGGTCGAGAGCACCTGCGCCGGGGCTCGCACCACGTCGAGCACGCGCCCCTCGACGCCCAGGTCGTGCTCGCTCCAGTCGGCGACCGGGTGGGCGCTCACAGCTCGTCGGCCTCGGCCGCCCGCAGCGTGGCGCGCACGCCGAGGCCGGCTGCGGCCTCGTCGATGGCGCGCGCGAGCGCGTCGGCGTCGGCGTCGGCGGGCAGGTCGATCTCGGCGACCAGGAGGTACAGGTCGCCGGACAGACGGGTGGTGAGGTCGGTGATGTTGCCGCCCACCATGGCGACCCGCCCGACGATCGCCGAGACGATGCCGGCACGGTCACCGCCGTGCACGGTCAGCAGCCAGCTGGTGCCCTGCCCCTCGGGGGCGGGCTCGGCGTGCGCGTCGTCGACGTCGCGCACGGTGACGGTCAGGGCGCCGTCGGCGGCCAGCGGGGCCAGCGCCTGCTCGAGCTCGGCGCCGGCCACCGGTCCGGAGCACACGAGCGTCATCGCGAAGTGCCCCCGCAGCAGCGTCATCGTGGAGTCCTCGATGTTGAGGCCCAGCTCGGCGAGACGACCGGTGGTCTCGGCGATGATGCCGGGCCGGTCGTGGCCCAGGACGGTGACGGCGTGCAGGCTGGTCGGTGCGGGGTCGGTGCTCACCCGGTCATTCTCGCAAGAGCCGCGGCACGGCCGAGCACCTCGTCCGTCATCTGCTCGCTCAGCCGCCCCGTGACGGTGTTGTGCGGGCTCGGGTGGTAACAGCCCAGCAGCGGCAGCGTGCGCCCGTCGACGGGCAGCAGGACCTCGGCGGCGTGCCCGAAGCGTGGACGCGGTCGCGGCACGTCGGCGCCCACCCGGCGCAGCGCCGTCAGCGCGGCGGCCCACCCGAAGGCACCCAGCGCCACCACCACCTCGACGCCGGGAAGCACCAGCGCCAGCTCCTCGTCGAGCCACGGCGCGCAGGTGTCGCGCTCGGCGGGGGTGGGCTTGTTGTCGGGCGGCGCGCAGCGCACCGCGGAGACCAGCCGGGTGCCGCGCAGCGCCTGCCCGTCGCCGGCGTGGGTGCTCGTCGGGATCGCGGCCAGGCCGACCCGGTGCAGGGACGCGAAGAGCCAGTCACCGGAACGGTCGCCGGTGAAGATCCGCCCCGTCCGGTTGGCGCCGTGGGCGGCGGGGGCCAGCCCGACGACGAGGATGCGCGGGTCGCTCGAGCCCCAGCCGGGCACCGGGCGGCCCCAGTAGTCCTCGTCGGCGTACGCCGCCCGCTTCTCGCGCGCGACCTGCTCGCGCCACTCGACCAGGCGCGGGCAGGCCCGGCAGCCGACCAGCCGTGCTTCGAGCCGCTCCAGCGGCTCCAGCGGCTCGAGGGCGTCGAGGGGGTCGGTCGGCATCTCAGCCGTCGGCCAGCGCCGAGCGCACCAGCGCCGCCGAGAGCCGGGCCACCTCGCCCGGGTCGCCGCCGACGGAGTCGGCCAGGGCGTCGGGGTCGGTGGGCAGGCCCAGCCCGCCGGCCCGCTCCAGGCCGCGGTCGTCGAAGAACGGCACCAGCTCGGGCCACACGGCCTGGGCCTCGCGGCAGAAGATCCGGGCACCGGTGGGACCCACCCGAGGGAACTCCTGCAGCGCCGAGACCAGGGCGTCGCGGTCGCCGTCGGCGTCGCGGCGCAGCCGGCGCAGGTCGCCGTGGTGGCGCTCCTGCAGCAGGGCGGCCGACTCCTCCAGCGTCGTGGCGGTGCGCTCGTCGTAGCGGCGGTAGCCGCCGCGACCCAGGGCGTCGACACGCTGCTGCCAGGTGGAGGAACGCATCCGCTCGGGCGTGCGCCACCCGGCGCGGAACAGCTCGTGGGCGGTCGCGGCCGCCACGTCGGCCGAGATCGGAGCCGACGACAGGGTGGCCAGCACCAGGAGGCAGTAGAGCGGCGACGGCTTGTCGCGCAGCGTGATGCCGGCCTGGTCGGCGTAGGTGCGCCCGTGCTCGGCGAGCAGGTCCTCGAGCACCTGGTCGCGGCTCACGAGGTCTCCCCCGCGTGCCGGCCGCCCCGGCGCGGCAGCCGCGCCAGCGACCGGGTCGCGGGCCCCTCGAGCACCTCGCCGTCGGCGGAGAAGCGCGAGCCGTGCAGCGGGCAGTCGTAGGTCTGCTCGTGGTCGTTCCAGCGCAGCGTCCCGCCCAGGTGGGTGCACACGGGCAGCGCCGCGCAACCGCCGGCCTGCGCCGCGGCCCGCGAGGGCGGGCGGCGTACGCCGCTGGCGAGCGCGCCGACCTCGCCCGCGGCGACCCCCGCCTGCACGCCGAGGAAGGCCGGCAGGTCGCGCAGCCGCGGAGCGCGGGTGTAGAGGTCGCCCGCCCACGACGCCGGCACCCCGGTCTGCTCCCCCGCCAGCGCGAGACCGGCGGCGACCCCGCTGGTCAGGCCCCACTTGCGGTAGCCCGTGGCGACGCTGACCCGGGAGGTCGGCGAGCCCAGGCCGCCCACCAGCGGCAGCCCGTCGAGGGAGACGTAGTCCTGGGCCGACCAGGCGGCCAGCTCGACCGCGTCGGGGAAGTGCTCGGCCGTCCAGGAGCGCAGCCGGTCCACGCGGCTGGACTCCGAGGGGCCGCGCCCGGTCTCGTGGCCCTCGCCCCCGACCAGCAGCAGCCCGTGCCCGTCGAGCTCGCCGCCGCGCCACGAGCGGCCCGGAGAGCCGGCGGAGAGCGCCATCACCTCGGGCGGATCGGGATGGCGGTAGGCCACCAGGTAGCTGCGCTGCGGGGTGAGCCGGGCGAAGTGCAGGCGCCGGTCGACCACCGGCGTGCCGGTGGCCAGCACCACGTGCTCGCCCCGCACGTCGAGGCCGTCCTCGCCGAGCACGTGCACCACGTCCCCGCGCTGGCGCAGCCGCTGGGCCCGGCGCCCGGTCAGCAACCGGCCGCCGCCGACGCGCACCTGCTCGAGCAGGGCCAGCACCAGCGCGACGGGGTCGAGCTGCAGCTGGTCGGGCAGCACGGTGGCCGCGCGGGCGGGCACCGGCAGGTCAGGCGTGCCGCGCCAGCGCACGCCGAGACCGAGGGAGGCGGCCGCCTCGTGCTCGTCGCGCACGGTCGGCACCTCGTCGGGCGCAGCGGCGTAGGTCACGGCGTCACGGCGCTCGACGGCCACCCCCTGCTCCTCGCAGAACTCGGCCACCCAGTCGAGAGCGGCCAGGCTGCTCTCGACGTACGCCGCCACCCGCCGGCGACCGCCGGAGCCGTGCTGGCTCGTGAGCGAGGACAGGGTGGTGCCCTGCAGCGCCGAGACCTTGCCGGTGGTGCGGCCGGTGGTCACCGCGCCGGGGTGGCGCGCCTCGACGACCAGCACCGAGCGTCCGGCCCGCACCAACGCGAGGGCCGCGGTCAGGCCGGTGACGCCCGCGCCCACCACGACGGTGTCGAAGGTCTCGTCGGGCCCGGACTCCCCCGGGTCGACCGGCTGGGCCGGGGGCTGGCCCCGGTGCTGCCACCACACGCTCTCGGCGCTCATCTGTGCTCCTGGACGGGTCGAGGGGGCCGGACGAGACCCAGCCTGCGACACCCCTGCCGGGCACGACTCACCCCCAGGGAGGTCGTGACGACCGCGGTCGGCCGCGCACGGTGGGAGATCGGCTCGCCGGGACCCGGTGAGCGCTGGAGCACCTACGACGACGAGCAAGGGAGCACCCCATGAAGGCAGTCACCTGGCAGGGACCGCGCAAGATGAGCGTCGAGGACGTGCCGGACCCGACCATCCAGGAGCCGACCGACGCGGTCGTCGAGGTCACCACCACCGGCCTGTGCGGCTCCGACCTGCACCTCTACGAGCCGCTGGCGCCGTTCATGACCCCCGGCGACATCGTCGGCCACGAGCCGATGGGGATCGTGCGCGAGGTCGGCGCGGGCGTGCAGGACCTCCGGGTCGGCGACCGGGTGGTGGTGCCCTTCAACATCAGCTGCGGCCACTGCTGGACCTGCGAGCGCGGCCTGCACTCGCAGTGCGAGACCACCCAGAACCGCGAGCAGGGCACCGGCGCGAGCCTCTTCGGCTACAGCAGCCTCTACGGCGCGGTGCCCGGCGGCCAGGCCGAGCTGCTGCGGGTGCCGTTCGCCGACTTCCTGCCGGTCAAGGTGCCCGAGGGCCCCTCCGACGACCGGTTCGTCTTCCTGTCCGACGTGCTGCCCACGGCCTGGCAGGGCGTGGAGTACGCCGACTGCCCCGCCGACGGCACCCTGCTGGTGATGGGCGCCGGCCCGATCGGCGACATGGCCGCTCGGATCGCGATCCACCGCGGCATCCGCACGATCGTCGTCGACCGGGTGCCCGAGCGGCTGGCCCGGGTGCGCGCCCGCGGCGCGGAGACGATCGACCTCGACGCCGTCGACGACGTCGCCGAGGAGGTCCGCAGCCGCACCGGTGGGCGCGGCGCCGACGCGGTGATCGACGCGGTGGGCATGGAGGCGCACGGCAACCCGGTCGCCGAGAAGGCCATCAAGGCCGTGGGGCTGCTGCCCGACGCCGTGGCGCAGCCGCTGATGAAGTCGGCCGGGTTCGACCGGCTCGCCGCGCTGCACGGCTCGCTCGACGCCGTGCGCCGCGGCGGCACCGTGTCACTGCTCGGCGTGTACGGCGGTGCTGCCGACCCGATGCCGCTGATGCAGATGTTCGACAAGCAGCTGCAGCTGCGGATGGGCCAGGCCAACGTGCGCCGCTGGACCGACGACATCATGCCGCTGCTGGTCGACGACGCCGACCCGCTGGGCACCGAGCAGTTCGTGACGCACCGGCTGCCGCTGGCCGAGGCGCCCGAGGCCTACGCGAAGTTCCGCGACAAGCAGGACGGGATGATCAAGGTCGTCTTCACGCCCTGAGCGGCCCCACGAGGAGAGCCGCCCGCCCCGGGACGTCCCGGGGCGGGCGGCTCTCGTCGGTGCTCGTGGGTGACCTCAGGGGGTCGGCGGCATCGAGTTCTGCCGCTTGGCGGCGTCGACGGTGTCGGAGGCGACCTCGCCGGCCTTCTCCTTGACGGTGTCCGTCGCCCGCTGGGTGGCGTCCTGGACCCGCGGGTCGCGGCGGATGCGCGCGGCGCCCGCCTTGATCTGCTCGTAGCGCTCCTGCCCGGCCCGGGCGCCCAGCACGTAGCCGGCGCCGGCAGCGATCAGCATCGAGATCTTGCTCATGGCTCTGGTCCTCTCGTCGGTGACCCGGTCCCCCTACCCCGGGGCGCGCCGGCCCAATCCACCCTCACGCAGGTGGCCGGACCGATCGCTGGGCCCGTCGCTGGGCCTGTCGCTGGGCCCGTCGTTGGGCAAGGTCCCACGCGATCCCGTCGAGGATGTCGCTCTCGCTGACCACCAGCTCGGTGGCTCTCGTGCGGGCCAGCACCCGCGACACGATCAGCGCGCCGGCGGCGATCACGTCGGCGCGGCCCGGGTGCATCCAGGGCAGGTCGAGGCGCTGCTCGACGCTGAGCCCGACCAGCCGGTCGCACTCGCGGTGCACCTCGGCGACGTCGAGCACCTGCTGGTCGATCAGCTCGCGGTCGTAGGCGGCCAGGCCGAGCACGCCGGCGGCCAGGGTGGTGATGGTGCCGGCCACCCCCACCACGCTCAGGGCGTCCCCGGCGGTCGACCGGGCACTGGTCGAGCGCGGCGTCGACGTCGGCCACGCAGGCCGCGACCTCCGCGGCGCCGGGCGGGTCGGAGTGCAGGTGCCGCTCGGTGAGCCGCACCGAGCCGATGTCCATCGAGTGCGCCTGGTCGGGGCGGTCCTGCCCGGTGCCCGCGTGGCCGAGCACCAGCTCGGTCGAGCCGCCGCCGACGTCGACGACGAGCACCGGGGCGGCCGGGCGTCTCGCGCAGCACCCGCACCGAGCCGGCCCAGGCCAGCCGGGCCTCCTCGCCGCCGCTGAGCACCTCGGGGCGCACGCCCAGCCGCTGCTCCACGCCGTCGCCGAACTCCTCGGCGTTGTCGGCGTCGCGGGTCGCCGAGGTCGCGCAGAAGCGCACCAGGGCACCGTCGACGCCATGCTCGCGCACGAGGGCGGCGTACTCGTCGACCGCGGCGAACGTGCGCTCCAGGGCGGCCTCGGCCAGGCGCCCGGTGCGGTCGACGCCCTCGCCGAGGCGCACCATCCGCGACTGGCGGACCACGTCGGTGGTGGTGCCGGCCTCGACGTCGACGTCGGCGACGAGCAGCTTGATCGTGTTGGTGCCGCAGTCGACCGCGGCTACACGCACGGGCCCGGCTCCCACCAGGCGCCCAGCGCGTCGAGCACCTCGTCGCCCAGCGGGTTCACGCCGCGGCCCTGGGCCAGGGCCTGGCCGGCCAGCACGTGCAGGCACTTGACACGGTCGGGCATCCCGCCCGCGGAGATGCCCTCGATCTCGGGCACGTCGAGGCCGGCGGCCCGGCCGATCTCGGTGCGCGCGGCGAGGTAGCGCTCGTGCGCGGCGGCGTACGCCGCTGCCAGCTCCTCGTCGTCGGCGAGGCGGGCCTCCATCTCCTTCATCAGCCCCGACCCCTCGAGGGTGCCGATGCGCGAGGCCGCGCGCGGGCAGGTGAGGTAGTAGGTGGTCGGGAACGGCGTGCCGTTGGGCAGCCGCGGCTCCGTGGTCACCACGTCGGGATTGCCGCAGGGGCAGCGGTGCCCGACCTCGGCGATGCCGCTGGCCGAGCGGCCGAGCTGCTCGTCGACGACCGCCTGGTCGGCCGGGTCGATCCCGGGCCGCTGGTCGCTCACTGCTGCTCCTCGGAGCCGTCGATCTCGGTCAGGGGCGGGGTGCCGGGGTCGCGCGGCGGGTTGCCGGCCAGCAGCACCGAGGCCCAGGCGTCCTCCCAGAAGGCCGGTTCGACCTCGGGGCCGACCTGGTCGGGGTCGGCGAGCTCGGCGGCGGGCTCGAGCGGCTCGCCGTCCTCGTCGAGCACGACGTACGACGTCTCGCCGGGCATCACGTAGCCGAGCTCGCGCGCCTCCTGGGTGACGTAGGCGGGGTCCTCCCAGCGGCGCATCTCGCGCTCGAGGTCGGAGATGCTGGCCTCGGTCTCGGCGATCTCGGCGCGCAGCGCGTCGAGCTCGCCGCGCTGCTGCAGGTAGGCCCGCGCCGAGCTGGCGTAGGAGACGGCGAGCACCGCGACCACCAGCACCAGCACCGCGGCGCGACCGGTCAGTCGGGGACGGCCGACGGCCGCGGGGTCCGCCCGCGCGGGGGCGTCGACCCGGTCGCCGGGCGCGCGGCCGGGCGCGGGGCGCCGCCCCGGCCCGGGCCGGTGCGCCCGCGCGGGCCGCTGCCCCGCGACGAGGTGCGTCGGTTCTCGGGCATGTGTCCCAGGGTCGCTCAGGAGGAGTAGCGCGGGAACGCCGACACACCGGCGTAGCGCGCGGCATCTGCCAGCTCGTCCTCGATGCGCAGCAGCTGGTTGTACTTCGCCACCCGCTCCGAGCGCGCCGGGGCACCGGTCTTGATCTGGCCGCAGTTGGTCGCCACGGCCAGGTCGGCGATGGTGACGTCCTCGGTCTCGCCCGAGCGGTGGCTCATCATGCAGCGGTAGCCGTGGCGGTGGGCCAGGTCGACGGAGTCGAGGGTCTCGGTGAGCGAGCCGATCTGGTTGACCTTGACCAGCAGGGCGTTGGCCTGACCGCCGCTGATGCCGCGCTGCAGGCGCTCGACGTTGGTGACGAAGAGGTCGTCGCCGACGATCTGGACCTTGTCGCCGAGCTGGTCGGTCAGGGTCTTCCAGCCCTCCCAGTCGTCCTCGTCGAGGGGGTCCTCGATGGAGACGATCGGGTAGGCCTCGCCAGAGCTCGGCGTAGTAGGCGGTCATCTCGGCGGCGCTCTTCGACTGGCCCTCGAAGGAGTAGACCCCGTCGGTGCAGAACTCGGTGGCGGCCACGTCGAGGGCCAGCACGATGTCGGTGCCCAGCCGCTGGCCCGAGCGCTCCACGGCCTCGGCGATCAGGTCGAGGGCGGCGCGGTTGGAGTCGAGGTCGGGCGCGAAGCCGCCCTCGTCGCCCAGTCCGGTGGCCAGCCCGCGCTCCTTCAGCACGGCCTTGAGCGCGTGGTAGACCTCCGCACCCGAGCGCAGCGCCTCGCGGAACGAGGGCGCGCCCACGGGCGCGATCATGAACTCCTGGATGTCGACGTTGGAGTCGGCGTGCGAGCCGCCGTTGAGGATGTTCATCATCGGCACCGGCAGCACGTGGGCGTTGGGGCCGCCCACGTAGCGGTAGAGCGGCAGGCCGGCGGAGTCGGCGGCGGCCCGGGCCACCGCCAGCGAGACGCCCAGGATGGCGTTGGCGCCGACCTCGGCCTTGTTGGGGGTGCCGTCGGCGGCCAGCATCGCCTGGTCGACCAGGCGCTGGTCGTCGGCGTCGAGGCCCTCGACGGCCGGACCGAGCACGCGGATCACGCCGTCGACGGCCTGCTGGACACCCTTGCCGGCGTACCGGTCGCCGCCGTCGCGCAGCTCCACGGCCTCGAACGCGCCGGTGGACGCGCCGCTGGGCACGGCCGCGCGGGCGAAGGTGCCGTCGTCGAGGACGACCTCGACCTCGACGGTGGGGTTGCCCCGGGAGTCGAGGATCTCGCGGGCGCCGACTGCTTCGATGGATGCCACGGTGGGTGCTCCTGAGAGGTTCGGGGGTGCTGCGTCATGAACGGGGACGGTCTCGTCGGCGCCGAGCCTAGTGCGTCGGACGGGCCGCGACTCGCGCGGTCCGCCCACGGGGCCGCCGCCGGGTCACTACGGTGTGCCCCATGCAGGACTACGCCGAGCACGACGCCACCGCCCTCGCCTCCCTGGTGCGCGAGGGCACGACCACCGCCGAGGAGCTGCTCGCCGCGGCCCGGGCCCGCGCCGCGGAGGTGAACCCGCGCCTCAACGCCATCGTGCGCGACCTCGAGCCGCCGGCACCGTCCACCCCCCGGCCCGAGGGCGGGCGCCCCTTCGAGGGCGTGCCGTTCCTGCTCAAGGACCTGCACCAGCACCTGGCGGGCGTGCCGACCAGCGGCGGGAGCCGGGCGCTCGCCGACCTGCCCGCGACCGAGACCGCGACGGTGGTGCAGCGCTGGATCGACGCGGGGCTGCAGGTCTTCGGCAAGACCAACACCCCCGAGTTCGGCGCCAAGGGCATCACCGAGCCGCACCTCTTCGGCCCGGCCCGCAACCCCTGGGACACCGACCACACGCCCGGGGGATCCTCGGGTGGCGCGGCCGCGGCCGTCGCCGCGGGGATCGTGCCCTGCGCGGCGGCCAGCGACGGCGGCGGCTCGATCCGCATCCCGGCCTCGGCGTGCGGCCTCTTCGGCCTCAAGGCCGGGCGCGGCCTGCTGCCGTACGGCCCGGTCTACGGCGAGCCCTTCGGCGGCACCGCGACCGACGGTGTGGTCTCGCGCAGCGTGCGCGACTCGGCGGCGATGCTCGACGTGCTCGCCGGCCCCACCGACGTCTCGCCGTTCCTGCCGGCGCCGGGTCCCCGTGACGGGTACGCCGCCGAGGTCGGCCGCGACCCCGGCCGGCTGCGCGTGGTGATGAGCTGGCGCAGCTCGATCAACCCCGACCCGCACCCGGAGGCACGCGCCGCGGTGGAGCGGGCCGCCGAGCTGCTGGCCGGCCTGGGCCACGAGGTCGTCGAGCTCGACACGCCCCCGGTCGACGACGCGGCGCTGGGCAAGAGCTTCCTGACCACCTGGTTCGCCCACACGGCGGTGAGCGTGGCCCAGGCGCGCGCCGCCACCGGCTGCGGCGAGGACGTGTTCGAGCCCGACACCCGGGTGATGGCCGCCCTGGGCCGGGCCACCAGTGCGGCCCGGTTCATCGAGGCCGTCGAGGACCGCCACCGTCACGTCCGGCGCCTGGCCGAGCTGCACGCCGAGCACGACCTGCTGCTCACCCCCACGACCGCCACTCCTCCGCCCCGCGTGGGCGCCTTCGACCAGCCGGCGCTCGTGCAGGGCGTCCAGCAGGCGCTGCTGCGCGCCCGCGGCGGCGGCCTGCTGCGCTTCACCCCACTGGTCGACCAGATGATCAGCGAGAACCTCGGCTGGGTGCCCTACACCCAGCTGGCCAACCTCACCGGCCGCCCGGCGATGAGCGTGCCGCTGCACTGGACCCCCGAGGGCCTGCCGATGGGGGTCCAGCTCGTCGGCCGCCTGGGCAGCGAGGGCCTCCTCCTGCGCCTGGCCGGCCAGCTCGAGGACGCCGCTCCCTGGTTCGACCGCCGCCCGCCCCTCTGACCCTGACCCGGCCCAGATATCGCGCTGACCCGGCCCAGATCTCCGGTCGGCGGGAAGTTCGGGCCGGGTCGGCGGGAAGTTCGGGCCGGGTCAGGTGCGGCGGCGGACGGCGTCGCGCAGTGCCTGCTCGGCGTCGAGGCCCTCGGCGCGGGCCTCCTCGACGAGGGCGAGGAGGCGCTCGCCGAGGTCCGCGGAGGCGGGGTCGGGAGCGACGTCGTGACCCGCGCGGTGCAGCCGGTCGAGCACCTTGTCGGCGTACAGCAACGCGGGCAGTGCGGCGGGGACGCCCTCGTCGGGGCTGGTCCGGTCGGCCTTCTCGGCGGCCTTGATCTGCTGCCAGCGCTCGTTGACCGCCGCGGCGTCGCGTCCCTGGTCGGTCTCGTCGCCGAAGACGTGCGGGTTGCGGCGCACCATCTTGTCGGTGATGCCGCGGGCCACGTCGTCGATGTCGAAGCCGCCGGCCTCGGCGGCGACGGCGGCGTGGAAGTAGACCTGCAGCAGCAGGTCGCCGAGCTCCTCGCGCAGGTGCTCGACCGCGCCGGGCTCCCCCGCCGCGAGCCGGTCGACGGCCTCGATCGTCTCGTGGGTCTCCTCGAGCAGGTAGCGCACCAACGACCGGTGCGTCTGCTCGGCCTTCCACGGGCACTCGGCCCGCAGCCGCGCCATCACCGCGCGCAGCTCGAGCAGCGGCTCGGCGGCGTCGTCCACGGCGCGACCCTGCCCACCCACCACGCTCAGGTGCAGCGCTGGGAGGCCGGCAGCCGCTCCTCGAGCCGCACCGCCGCCGGGTCGAGCGTCAGGAGCTCGACCGCCTCGTCGCTGACCGCGACCGACAGCTCGTTGCGCCGCTGCTGGGGCGCGGAGAAGTCGACCTCGGTGAAGAGCGGGTTGGTGGTGACGGGGTTGGCGGCCTCCCACGCCGAGAGGTAGGTCTGGTACGCCGCCGTGGCGGTGGCCTCGTCGGCATCTGCCGGCAGCGAGGGGTCGACGACCTGGGCGACGACGGCGCGCAGGTAGGAGCTGGAGGCGAAGACCGGCAGCACCTCCTCGAGCTGCTCGGAGTCGGCCTGGGCCAGGCCCAGGCGGGCCTGCTGGGCGGCCCGGGCGTAGATCGGGTCACCGTCGATGTCGTTCTCGGCGGCGATCGCGTCGGCGATCTCGCGCTGGGCCAGCTGGGCCAGCACGGTGTCGCGCACCGTCGACCCGGTGTAGCCCTGGCCGAGGAGCTCGGGGTTGCTGCGCAGCACCTCGCAGGTGGTCACCGACAGCTGGTCGACCTCCTCGACGCTGATCTCGGTCCCGTGCACCTCGGCGGCCACACCGGGCGCCGCCTGGATGTCGGAGAGGCCGCACCCGGAGAGCGCACCGGTGCCCAGCAGGGCCGCGGCGGCGAGACCGGCGAGGGGACGGGACAGACGCACGGGGACTCCTTGGGATGACGGCGGTGAGGGCCGGGTCACATTCGACTGGTCACATTGAACCAGCCCCTCACGCGGGGTCGATCACCTGGTCGATCACGCCACGGGCCCACTCGAGCAGCGCGATGCCGTCGAGGGGGCGCCCGCCGATGACCGCGGTCTGGGGCCGCGGCACCAGGATCGTGTCGAGCTGCGGCTTGACCAACGACTTCGGGTACATCCGCTGCAGCCGCACCACCCGCGACTCGGGCAGGCTGACCGGCGCGAACCGGACGTTCTTGCCGGCGATGGTGACCTCGCCGATGCCGGCCTGGCGGGCGCGGGCCCGGAACCGCGCGACCAGGAGCAGCGAGACCACCTCGACCGGCGGCTCGCCGTACCGGTCGAGCAGCTCCTCGTTGATGGCGTCGACGTCGTCGTCGGCGCGCACCTCGGCCAGGCGCTTGTACATCTCCAGGCGCAGCCGCTCGGTGGGGATGTAGTCGTGCGGCAGGTGCGCGTCGACGGGCAGCTCGATGCGGACCTCGCCCAGCTCGGGCTCGGAGCCGTCGCCCTTGAACTCCGCGACCGCCTCGCCGACCAGGCGCACGTAGAGGTCGAAGCCGACGTCGGCGATGTGCCCGGACTGCTCGCCGCCCAGCAGGTTGCCGGCGCCGCGGATCTCGAGGTCCTTCATCGCGATCGCCATGCCGCCGCCCAGGTCGGAGTGCTGGGCCAGGGTGGCCAGCCGCTCGTGGGCGGTCTCGGTCAGCGGCTTCTCGGCCGGGTAGAGGAAGTAGGCGTAGGCCCGCTCCCGCGAGCGCCCGACCCGCCCGCGCAGCTGGTGCAGCTGGGAGAGACCCAGGGTGTCGGAGCGCTCGATGATCATCGTGTTGGCGTTGGAGACGTCGAGGCCGGACTCCACGATCGTGGTGCACACCAGCACGTCGAAGCGCTTCTCCCAGAAGTCGAGCATCACCTGCTCGAGCTGGTGCTCGCCCATCTGGCCGTGCGCGGTGGCCACGCGCGCCTCCGGCACCAGCTCCTTGATGCGCGCGGCCGCCTTCTCGATCGAGTTCACGCGGTTGTGGATGTAGAAGACCTGGCCCTCGCGCAGCAGCTCGCGGCGCACGGCGGCCACCACCTGGCGGTCCTCGTAGGCGCCGACGTAGGTCAGCACCGGGTGCCGCTCCTCGGGCGGGGTGGTGATCGTGGACATCTCGCGGATGCCGGTGATCGCCATCTCGAGCGTGCGCGGGATCGGCGTCGCGCTCATCGAGAGCACGTCGACGGAGGTGCGCAGCCGCTTCATCTGCTCCTTGTGCTCGACACCGAAGCGCTGCTCCTCGTCGACGATGATCAGCCCGAGGTCCTTCATCCGGGTGTCGGGGTTGAGCAGCCGATGGGTGCCCACCACGATGTCGACGGTGCCGTCGGCCAGGCCGGCGAGGACCTCCTTGGCCTCCTTGTCGCTCTGGAAGCGCGAGAGCCCCTTGAGCACCACCGGGAAGCCGGCCATCCGCTCGCTGAAGGTCGACAGGTGCTGGGTGACCAGCAGCGTCGTCGGCACCAGCACCGCCACCTGCTTGCCGTCCTGGACGGCCTTGAACGCCGCGCGCACCGCGATCTCGGTCTTGCCGTAGCCGACGTCGCCGCAGACCAGGCGGTCCATCGGGACCACCTGGCGCATGTCCTGCTTGACCTCGTCGACCGTGGTCAGCTGGTCCTGGGTCTCCTGGAACGGGAACGCGTCCTCGAGCTCGCGCTGCCACGGGGTGTCGGGACCGAACGCGTGGCCCTGGGTGGCCTGCCGGGCGGCGTACAGCTTGATCAGCTCGGCGGCGATCTCGCGCACGGCCTTGCGGGCCCGGCCCTTGCGCTTGGCCCAGTCGCCGCCGCCGAGGCGGTCGAGGCTGGGCTGCTCGCCACCGACGTAGCGGGTGACCTGGTCGAGGGCGTCGGCGGGCACGTAGAGCCGGTCGGCGGGGCCGCCACGCTTCGAGGCGCCGTACTCGAGGACGAGGTACTCCCGGGTCGCCCCGCCCACCTGGCGCTGCTTCATCTCCACGAACCGGCCCACACCGTGCTGCTCGTGCACCACGAAGTCGCCGGCCTTGAGCTCGAGCGGGTCGATCTGCTTCTTGCGGCGGGTGGGCATCTTGCGCATGTCGCGCGTGGAGGACTTCTGGCCCGAGAGGTCCTCGCCGGTCAGCAGCACCAACCGGTTGGTCTCGTCGACGAAGCCGTGCGCCAGCGCGCCGCAGCTGACGGTCACGACGTCGGGCACCAGCCTCGCCCGGTCGGCGGGTGCGCCGTCGCCGGCGTGCGGCTCGACCAGGCGGGCCGGCACGTCGTGCTCGGCCAGCGCCTCGACCATCCGCTGCGCGGGGCCGTGGCCCTCGTGCAGCACCAGCACCCGGTAGCCCTCGGAGCGCCAGGTCTCGAGGTCCTTGATCGCCCGCTCGACGTCGCCGCGGTAGGCGTCGACCGGCTTGGCGGGCAGCGCGCGGCTGGGCACCGCCCCGACGGTCACGTCGACGTCGATGCCGGTGACCGCGCCGGTCTCGTCGCGCAGCACCGGGCCGGCGGCCCCCGCCTCGGCGTCGTCGATGCCGAAGGGGCTCACCGTCCACCAGGGCTGGTGCTGGGCCAGGGCGTGCTCGCGCACGTCGGACAGGGTGCGGTACGACGCCGCCCCGAGGTCGATCGGGGCGCTGCCGCCGCTGGCGGCCGCGGCCCAGCTGGCGCCGAGGAACTCCTCGCTGGTGGCGACCAGGTCGTGAGCGCGCCGGCGGGCCCGTTCGGGGTCGAGCACCAGCACGTGGGTGTCGGTGGGCATCAGGTCGACGAGCAGCTCCATGTCGTCGACGAGCACCGGGGCCAGCGACTCCATGCCCTCGACCGCGATGCCCTCGCTGATCTTGTCGGTCAGCTCCAGCAGCTGGGGGTGCGCCTGGCCCAGCTCGGCCGCGCGACGGCGTACCTCGTCGGTGAGCAGCAGCTCGCGGCACGGCGGCGCCCAGAGCCGCTCGACGGGCTCGAGGGTGCGCTGGTCGGCGACGGAGAAGGAGCGGATCTCCTCGACCTCGTCGCCCCACAGCTCCACGCGCAGCGGGTGCTCCTCGGTGGGCGGGAAGACGTCGATGATGCCGCCGCGCACCGCGAACTCGCCGCGGCGCTCGACCAGGTCGACGCGCGAGTACGCCGCGTCGGAGAGGCGGCGGACCAGGTCGTCGAGCGGCGCGGTGCCGCCGGGCACCAGCTCGACGGGCTCGAGGTCGGCCAGCCCCTTGACCTGCGGCTGCAGCACCGAGCGCACCGGCGCGACGACCACCTGCAGGGGGCCGTTGCTGGCGTCGGTGCCCGGGTGCTGGAGCCGGCGCAGCACCGCCAGGCGCCGCCCGACGGTGTCGGAGCGCGGGCTGAGCCGCTCGTGGGGCAGCGTCTCCCACGACGGGTAGTAGGCCACCGCGGCCGGGTCGATCAGGTCGCCGAGCGCGTTGACCAGGTCCTCGGCCTCGCGGGAGGTCGCGGTCACCACGAGCACGCTGCGCCCCGCCCGCACCAGCCCGGCGACCACGAACGGGCGCAACGCCTCGGGGCCGGTCAGGTCGAGCGCGCGGACCCGCCCCTCCCCCGCGTCGGCGAGCACCTCGGTGAGGACGGGGTCGGCCAGCACCGCGTCGGCGATCCCGGCCGGGCCGGGGGCGAGAGGGGTCTCGAGGGTCGTGGTCGACACGTGCGCGGGCTCCTGGTGGTCGCTGGTGCGTCAAGCACAGGGAACGCCCCCGCTCGGGCTCGAGGCGGGGGTGCGGTGCAGCGCTTGAGTCTACGACCGGCCACCGACGGCCGCCCAAAGCCGTCACCGACGCGGGCCGAAGGCCTCCTCCCGCAGCTCGGCCAGCCGGCCGGCGCGGTCGGGGTCGTCGGCGTAGAGGGCGCGCCCGTCGGCGGCCACCTGACCGGTGAACCCGACCTGGGCGGCGAGGTGGGCGACGTAGGCCGCCCGTTGCTCGCGCAGGTCGTCGTGCCAGGACCACACCTCGACGTCCCGGCACTCCTCGAGCGCGCGCCGCAGACCCGGGCGCACCCGGGCCGCCTCGTCCGCGACCAGGGCGTAGAAGCTGTCGCGCCCGCTGCTCTCGGGGACCGCAGCCAGCGCCGGGCGCAGGTAGTCGACGATCGCGGAGAGCACCGTGTCGGAGCGCTGCGTGGCCGCCCGGGCCGCCTCGCCGCACGCCTCGACCCGTCTCGTCTCGCTGTCGCGGCGCCAGGCGTCGACGGCGGCCACCGCCAGGCCGGCGAGGAGCAGGAGCGCGAGCGCACCGACCAGCAGCCGCCGGCGGCGTACGACGCGCGGGTCGCGGGGCTCGCCCCCGGGACCCTCGAGCACCTCGACGCCGGCCACCGCTGCCCCCTCGGCCCGGCTCAGCCCAGCGCGCGGAAGGACAGCGCGTGCCAGCGGGGCCCGACGGGGGTGACCTCGACGCGTCGCGGGTCGAACGGCGAGGCCGGGTCGGGCGGCTCGGCCGGGTCGCCGATCGCGCGCACGATGCGGATCTCCAGGCGCGACTCCGAGAGCCCCTCGGCGAGGTCCTCGCCCCACTCGACCACCGTGACCGCCTCCTCCAGGGAGGTGTCGAGATCGAGGTCGTCGAGCTCCTCGAGGCCGTCGAGGCGGTAGGCGTCGACGTGCACGAGCTCGGGACCCCCGACCGTGGAGGGGTGCACCCGGGCGATGACGAAGGTCGGCGAGGTGACGTTGCCGCGCACGCCCAGCCCGGCCCCCAGACCCTGGGTGAAGGTGGTCTTGCCGGCGCCCAGGTCGCCGGTGAGCACGACCAGGTCGCCGTGGGTGAGCTGGCCGGCCAGGGAACGGCCGATGCCGCGCATCGCGTCGGCGGTGGGCGCCTGGAAGACAGCGGTGCGCAGCGGGCGACGCATCTCGACCAGCGGCGAGTAGCGCCGGATCTCGCGGAAGCCCTGGCGGTCCCAGAAGCGCACCGTCTGGGGCAGCTCCTCGCGCGCCTGCACGATCAGGTCGTCGGTGCCGCGACCCGAGTCGGCCACCGCGTCGACCGCGGCGTCGATCAGCCGCCCGGCGATGCCGAGGCCCTGGCGGCCCGGCACCACGCCGAAGCGGCGGATGTAGGTGGAGGACCCGATCGGGTCGAGGATCAGGGTGCCGACCGGCTCGTCGTCGATGCAGGCCAGCAGCCCGCCGCCGTCGGCGAGCTTGCCGCGGATCGTGTGCACCGTCTCCTTCAGCGCCCCCGGCGGCGGGTCGAGCGGCGGGCGCGCCGAGAACGCCTCGTGCACCACGTGCCTGACCTGCTCGGCCGCCTCCGGGCCCACGCGTCGTACGACGACCGCGGGACGCGCCCGGGTCTCCTCGCGCGCCGCGCTCACCGCTGCTCCGCCCGCTCGGTCGCGGCCGCGATCAGCTGGTCGAGCTCGGCGTTGACCTGGTCGTGGCTCTCCATGAGCACCATGTGCCCGGCGCCCTCGACCTCGACCAGGCGCGAGCCGCCGATGTGGGCGTGCAGCTTGCGGCTGTGCCCGATCGAGGTGACCCGGTCGGAGGTGCCGCAGATGATCGAGACCGGCACCCGGCTCAGCCCCTCGACGACGTGGAACTTGTCGAGCGACTCGAAGCTGGGGAAGAACTCGGCCACGACCTCGAAGGGGGTGCGGGCCAGCATCCGGTCGACGTAGCGCACGTAGGACTCGGGCACCTCGCCGCCGAAGGCGAACAGGTCGGTGGCCACCAGCGCCACCGAGCCGCCCAGGCGCCGGGCCAGGTCGATGAAGCGGTGACCGCGCGCCAGCGGGACCATGGCCCGGCCCACGGCGCGGCCCAGGAAGGGCCCGGCCAGCTTGGCCGGGACCACCGGCAGCAGCAGCCGCCCGACGTCGAGGCCGCCGGCGGTGGTGGAGACCAGGCCGACGCCGACCACCCGGTCGCCGAAGAGCTCGGGGTGCTGCTCGGCCAGCGCGATGATGGTCATCCCGCCCATCGAGTGGCCCACCAGCACCACCGGTCCCTCGGGGACCTCGGCCTCCAGCACCCGGGCCAGGTCACGGCCGAGCTGGTCGATGGTCGCGTGCTCGAGCGAGGAGCGCCCCGAGCGGCCGTGGGAGCGCTGGTCGTAGAAGACGGTGCGCACCAGGCCCCGGTAGCCCGCGCGCTGGAAGTGCCAGCAGTCGAGGTTGAGGGCGTAGCCGTGCACGAACAGCACGGTCAGCGGCTCGTGGGCCGGACCGGTGGGGTCGACCGGGTCGTGGGCGTCGGGCTCGTCGACCTCGACGTGCAGGGGCAGGCCGTCGTCGGCGACGACGGTGCGCGCGACCGCCCGCAGCGAGCCCAGCGGGGTGCGGTCCCCGGCGCCGCGGCGGGCGATGACCCGGCGGCGGCGCGCGACCTCGGCGGCGGTGCCGGCCACCGCGACGCCCGCCAGGGCGCCGGCCAGGCCGGCCACGCGACGACGCACGTTCACGGCTGCTCCTCGGTGTCGGCGGTGATGTCGGTGTCGGCGGGGATGTCGGTGTCGACCCAGCGGCGGGCGAAGCGCCCACCGATCCGGCTGACGATCTCGTAGGAGATCGTGCCGCACGCCTCGGCCCAGTCCTGCGCGGTCGGGTCGGGGGCACGCCCGAAGAGCACCACCTGGTCGCCCGCTCCGACGGCCGGCTCCTCGCCGGGGCCGGCCAGCTCGACCACCAGCTGGTCCATGCACACCCGCCCCCGCACCGGGCGGCGTACGCCGGCGACGCCGACGTGGGCGGTGTTGCCGGCGTGGCGCGGCACGCCGTCGGCGTAGCCCACCGGCAGCAGGCCGACGGTGACCGGCTCCTCGGCGACCCAGGTGTGGCCGTAGGAGACCCCGTCGCCGGGCACCAGCCGCTTGGTCATCGCCACGGTCGCGGTCGCGGTCATCGCGGGGCGCAGGCCGATGTCGGGGGTGCGGCCGGGCGCGGGGTCGAGACCGTAGGAGGCGATCCCGACGCGCACCAGGTCGAAGCGTGCCGAGGGCCGCAGCAGGGCCCCGGCCGAGTTGGCCAGGTGGCGGACCTCGGGCTCGAGCCCGGCGGCCTCGGCGGTGGCGACGGCGCTCGCGGAAGACCTGCTCCTGCGCGTCGTTGGCGGGGTGCTCGGGCTCGTCGGCGATGGCCAGGTGCGACCAGATACCGGTGACGCGCCAGTGCCCGGCGCGCTCGCCCTCGCGGGCGGCGGCGACCAGGGCCGGCCAGTCGGCGGGGGTGCAACCGCCCCGGTTGAGGCCGGTGTCGATCTTGAGCTGCAGGCGCGCGGGGCGCCCGGCGCGGGCCACCGCGTCGACGAGGTCGTCGAGCTCGCCGGTGGTGTACGCCGTCACGTCGACGTCGGCGGCGACCGCCGGCGCCCAGTCCTCGCCGGGCACGCTCAGCCAGGCCAGCAGCCGCCCGGTGTCGCCGCCCCCACGCAGCGCCATCGCCTCGTCGAGGGTGGCCACCCCCAGCCACGACGCCCCGGCCTCGCGGGCGGCGCGGGCCACGGGCAGCAGGCCGTGGCCGTAGGCGTCGGCCTTGACGACCACCATCAGGGCCACGTCGGGCCCGACCGCGGCGGCGAGGCGGTGCACGTTGTGACGGACCGCCGCCAGGTCGACGACGATCTCGGCGCGCCGTGCGTCGTGCTGGAGGCTCATCGCCACCATCCTCCCACCCGGGGGCTCACGGCGCGGGCAGGGCCCGCACGACGTCGGCGACGGCGCCGGCGAGCTGCCCCGCCACGATGGGGGCCCCGCGCGAGACCGTGGTCGCGGCGGCGCCGTGCAGCCACGACCCGACGCTGGCCGCGTCGAAGGGGTCCAGCCCCGCCGCGAGCAGCGCCCCGATCATCCCGCCGAGCACGTCGCCGGCGCCCGCCGTGGCCAGCCAGGGCGTGCCCGTGGTGGTCGCCCGCACACGTCCCTCGGGCGTGCTGACGAGGGTGTGGTGGCCCTTGAGCAGCACCACGCAGCCGTAGCGGCGCGCGGCCGCGCGCGCGAAGTGCAGCGGGCTGGCCTCGATGTCGGCGCGCTCCTCGCCGAGCATGGCGGCCAGCTCGCCGGCGTGCGGGGTGAGCACCGCCGCCACGTCGAGCGGGGCCTCGAGGTGCTGCAGCGCGTCGGCGTCGACGACCAGCGGCAGGTCGTGCTCGCGGGCCTCGGCCAGCGCCTCGGCGAGGGTGGCGGCCGCCCCGTCGCCGGCCCCGGAGCCGACGACCCAGGCCTGCACCCGGCCGGCGCCGACCACCTCGGGGTGCGCCTGGCGGACCCGGTCGGCCACGGCTGCGTCGCCGACGTACCGGACCATGCCGGCGAAGCCGGTCGCGGCGCCGGCGACGCTGAGCAGCCCGGCGCCGGGGTAGGTCTCGGAGCCGGCCCGCACCCCGACGACGCCGCGGGTGTACTTGTGGGCCTCGTCGGCCGGGCGGGGCAGCAGCCGGGCGACGTCGGCGGCCTGCAGGCTCTCCACGGCCGGGCTCGGGCAGGTCGAGCCCGATGTCGACGAGGTGCACCACCCCGCAGGCGCCGGCCGCGGGGTCGACGAGGTGGGCGGGCTTGTGGGTGCCGAAGGTGACGGTGAGGTCGGCGCGCACGTGGGGCTCGGGGGTCTCGCCGGTGTCGACGTCGACGCCGCTCGGCACGTCGACCGCGACCACCGGCACGCCCGCGAGCCTGCGCCAGCGCCGGCGGCGCCCCGGGGCGCAGGCCCGGGCTTGCCGCCGATGCCGACGATCCCGTCGACCACGACGTCGGGCCGGGCGCCGGGGCGCGGCTCCTGCGCCCCGTCGGCGGGCACGACGCGCCCGCCTGCCGCCCGCAGCGCGGCCAGCCCGCCGGCGTGCACGGTCTCGGAGAGCAGCCACGCCTCCACCCCGGCCCCGCGCCCGGCCAGCAGCGCCCCGGCGTGCAGGGCGTCACCGCCGTTGTCGCCGGAGCCGACCAGCAGCAGCACCCGCCGCCCGTACGTCGACCCCAGCCACTCGGCGACCGCGTGGGCCAGCCCGTGCGCGGCGCGCATCATCAGCGCCCCCTCCGGCAGCTGCGCCATCAGCGCCGCCTCCGCCGCCCGGACCTGCTCCACCGTGTGCGCCTGCCTCATGCCTTCGCAGGCTAGTGCGCCGGCCTCCTCCCCGGCTCGCCCCCGTGGGTCGTGGTCCGGGTCGTCGTCCGGGTCGTGGTCCGGGTCGTGGTCCGGGTCGTGGTCCGGGTCGTGGTCCGGGTCGTGGGTCGTGCACGCGCTCTGGCGCGTCCAGGGGCACACGACTCGGACCACGACCCAAGCCACGACCCAGCCACGACCCAAGCCACGACCCCGATGGACGGCGAGCGTCGAGTGCCTGTGGATGACGAGCGCGCCGTACGCCGGCACCGGGCACCCTGCTGGCCATGACCGACACCGAGGACTCGCTCGATGACCCTGCTCGCCCGCCAGGCGGGGATGGTGGCGCGGCGCCAGCTGAGCGCGCTGGGGATCGACGCCGACACCGTGCGCAACAACGTCTGGGCTCGGCGGTGGGTGGCCCGCACCCCGCGGGTCGTCAGCACCGTCACCGGCACCCTGGACGACGAGCAACGCCGCTGGCTCGCGGTGCTCCACGCCGGGCCGCGCAGCATGATCGGCGGCCTGAGCGCCGCGGCCCTCCACGGGTTGACCGGGTGGGACCGCGACCGGGTCACGGTCTGGGTCGACGCCCCGCTGGCCTTCGAGCGGGTCGACGGGGTCGACTTCTTCCGCACCCGGCGCCCCTTCGACCTGCTGCGCCACCCGAGGAAGGGCCTCCCCGTGGCCCGGGTGGAGCCCGCCGCGCTGCTCCACTCGGCGTACGACGCCCCGATGCGGCCGGCGTGCGCGCTGCTCGCCGCGACGGTCCAGCAGCGCCTGACCACCCCGGAGCGACTGGTGGAGTGGGTCGACCAGCTGCGGCCGCTGCGCCGTGCGAAGCCGTTCAAGCGGCTGCTCAGCGAGGTCGCGGGCGGGGCGCACTCGGGCGCCGAGCTCGACGTCGCCGTCATGTGCCGGCGGGCCGGGCTGGTCCCACCGGCCCGGCAACGCCCCCGCACCGACTCCAGTGGCCGCCGGCGCTGGACCGACTGCGAGTGGGACCTGCCCGGCGGGGGCGTGCTGGTGCTGGAGATCGACGGGTCGTTCCACATGGAGGTGCGCCAGTGGGCCGAGGACAAGAAGCGGGGGCGCCGCCTGGCCTCGCCCGGGCGGACCGTGGTCGGCTGCACGGCGTACGAGGTGCGCCACGAGGACGCCGAGCTGGCCGCGGACCTCCGCGCGCTCGGCGTCCCCACCCTCCCCCCGCGGGCCCAGCCGGGTCGTGGTTCGGGTCGTGGGTCAGGTCGTGCACCCGAGGACGCGGCATAGCGCGTCCCCGGACCACGACCCGGACCACGACCCGGACCACGACCCAGACCACGACCCGGACCACGACCCAGACCACGACCCGGACCAGGCCAGGCGTCAGCTCTCGAGGACCACCACGGCCGAGGCGATCCCGGCGTCGTGGGAGAGCGAGAGGTGCAGGTGCGCCACCCCCAGCTCGTCGGCCCGGGCGCGCACGCTGCCGCGGATCTCGAGCAGCGGTCGACCCGACGACTCGTTGACCACCTCGCAGTCGTGCCAGGCCATCCCGACGGGTGCGCCGAGCGCCTTGGCCAGCGCCTCCTTCGCGGCGAAGCGGGCGGCGAGCGAGGCCAGCGGGCGCTCGGCCTCGGCGGAGGTGAAGAGCCGCTGGCGCAGCGCGGGGGTGCGCTCCAGCGACTCGGCGAACCGCTCGATGTCGCACACGTCGATGCCGACGCCGATCACGGGCACGGCGCGCTCACTCCACCGTGACGGACTTGGCGAGGTTGCGCGGCTGGTCGACGTCGTGGCCCATCAGGGTGGCCAGCTCGCAGGCGAAGAGCTGCAGCGGCACGACCGCCACCAGCGGCTGCAGCAGCACCGGCACCCGCGGCAGGCTGATCAGCACGTCGGCGTACGACGCGATCGAGGGGTCGCCCTCCTCGGCCAGGCAGATCGTGCGGGCACCCCGGGCCCGGACCTCCTGGATGCCGCTGAGCATCTTGCCGTGCAGCTGGTCGCGGCCGCGGGGCGGCACCACGCACAGCACCGGCAGGTCCTGCTCGATCAGCGCGATGGGGCCGTGCTTGAGCTCACCGGCAGCGAACCCCTCGGCGTGGATGTAGGCCAGCTCCTTGAGCTTCAGCGCCCCCTCGAGCGCGACCGGGAAGCCGGCGTGGCGACCCAGGAACAGCACCGAGCGGGTGCCGACGTGCTCGGCGGCCAGCGCGTAGACGTCGCTCGGCGCGCGCCAGCACGGTCTCGATGTGGGCGGGCATCTCCTCGAGCTGGCTCATCACCTCGGCGATCTCGTCGCCGTAGCGGGTGCCCTTGACCTGCGCGAGGTAGAGCGCGAGCAGGTAGCAGGCCACCAGCTGGGTCAGGAAGCCCTTGGTGGAGGCGACCCCGATCTCGGGCCCGGCGTGGGTGTAGATGACCGCGTCGGACTCGCGCGGGATCGTCGAGCCGTTGGTGTTGCAGATCGCCAGCACCTTCGAGCGCTGGGTGCGCGCGTGCCGGATCGCCTGCAGCGTGTCGGCGGTCTCGCCGGACTGGCTGATCGCGACCACCAGCGTGGAGTAGTCGAGGATCGGGTCGCGGTAGCGGAACTCGCTGGAGAGCTCGACCTCGACGGGGATCCGGCACCAGTGCTCGATGGCGTACTTGGCGACCATGCCGGCGTAGAAGGAGGTGCCGGCCGCGATGATGATGATCTTGTCGACGTCGCGCAGCTCCTGGTCGGACAGGCGCATCTCGTCGAGGTGCAGCGCGCCCTCCCGCGTACGCCGCCCCAGCAGCGAGTCGGCGACGGCGCGCGGCTGCTCGTGGATCTCCTTGCGCATGAACCAGTCGTGGCCGTCCTTCTCGGCCGCGGAGAGGTCCCAGTCGACGTGGTAGGGCCGGCCCTCGGCGGGGGTGCCGTCGAAGCCGGAGACGCTGACGCCCTCGGGGGTCAGCGTGACGACCTGGTCCTGGTCGAGCTCGAGCGCCTCGCGGGTGTGCTCGATGAAGGCGGCGACGTCGGAGCCGAGGAAGTTCTCGCCCTCGCCGAGGCCGACCACGAGCGGGCTGTTGCGGCGCGCGGCCACCACCAGGCCGGGGGCGTGGGCGTCGACGGCCACGAGCGTGAAGGCGCCCTCGAGCCGGCTGCACACCCGCTGCATCGCGGTGGTCAGGTCGACCCCCGAGACCACCTGCAGCTCCAGCAGGTGGGCGACGACCTCGGTGTCGGTCTCGGAGACCAGCTGGTGGCCGTCGTCCTCGAGGCGGGCGCGCAGGTCGTCGAAGTTCTCGATGATGCCGTTGTGCACGATCGCCACCCGCCCGGTCGAGCCGGGGTGCGGGTGCGCGTTGACGTCGTTGGGGGCGCCGTGGGTGGCCCAGCGGGTGTGCCCGATGCCGGTCGTCGAGGGCGGCAGCGGGTCGGCGTCGACGGCCTTCTCGAGGTTGGCCAGCTTGCCCGCCTTCTTGCGGGTCACCAGGGTGCCGCCGTCGACCAGGGCGATGCCGGCCGAGTCGTAGCCGCGGTACTCCAGGCGCCGCAGCCCCTCGATGACGACCAGCTCGGCGGGGCGCTGCCCGACGTACCCAACGATCCCGCACATGGGTGGTGAGTCTATCGAGGCGCGGACCGACCGACGCGCACGGCGCGGCGACTGCAACAATCGCCGTCATGTCCTCGCCTGGCCGGGGCCACCTCCACGGCGGCCACGACGACAACGGCCGCGAGACCTCCCCCTACATCGAGCTCGACCGCTCGGCGTGGGCGGCGCTGGCCGACACCGCGGCCGCCGACCCCCTCTCCGAGGAGGAGGTCCACGAGCTGAGCGGGCTGGGCGACGAGCTCGACCTCGACGAGGTGCGCGAGGTCTACCTGCCGCTCTCGCGGCTGCTGAGCCTGTACGTCGAGTCGGCCGGCCAGCTGCACCGCAGCCAGGAGGACTTCCTGCACCGCCGCACCCCACCGCGCACCCCGTTCGTGATCGGGCTGGCCGGCTCGGTGGCGGTCGGCAAGTCCACGACGGCGCGGGTGCTGCAGCAGATGCTGGCGCACTGGCCCGAGCACCCCAACGTCGCGCTGGTGACCACCGACGGCTTCCTCTACCCCAACGCCGAGCTCGAGCGTCGCGGCATCCTGCAGCGCAAGGGCTTCCCCGAGTCCTACGACCGGCGCGCGCTGCTGCGCTTCGTGGTCGACATCAAGTCGGGCAAGGACGAGGTGGAGGCGCCGACGTACTCGCACCTGGTCTACGACGTGGTGCCCGACGAGAAGGTCGTCATCAAGCGCCCCGACATCGTGATCATCGAGGGCCTCAACGTGCTGCAGCCGCCGCGCATCCGCGAGGACGGCACCGCCGGGCTGGTGCTCAGCGACTTCTTCGACTTCAGCGTCTACGTCGACGCCGGGCGCGACAAGATCCGCCAGTGGTACGTCGACCGGTTCCTGCGGCTGCGCGAGACGGCGTTCCGCGACCCCGGCTCCTACTTCGCCAAGTACGGTGCGCTGAGCCACGACGAGGCGGTCGCGGAGGCGGAGCGGATCTGGGACACCATCAACGGGCCCAACCTGGTGCAGAACGTGCTGCCCACCCGCTCGCGCGCCACGCTGGTGCTGCGCAAGGACATCGACCACTCGGTGCGCTACGTCCGGCTGCGCAAGCTCTGAGCCCTTCCTCCCCCGGGGCGCTCACCCACCGGTCGGCCGCAGGCTCGCCAGCAGCCGCTCGGCGGCCGCCCCGTCGAGCGCGTCGGGCACCCCGAGGTCGCGCACCAGCACCACGCTCGAGGTCCAGCGGCCGGTGTCGAGGCTGACCACGCTGGTGCGCACCCGGGCCGCCTCGCAGGCGCCCGGCCGGGCGATCCTCAGCCCGACGTCGGTGCGCGCCGCGACCGACCCGTCGTCGAGCTCGACCCGGCGGGTGCGCAGCGCGCCGGCCGCGTGGGTGGTGCCGGTGCGGGCGTCGTGGCCCAGCGCGTCGCGCCACTGCTGGGCCAGCACCCGGCTGGTGCGGCGCGCCGACAGCCGCGAGGGCCGCCCGAAGCCGGCGAACGCCCGGTTCCCGGTGGCCGCCTCCCCCACCGAGCCGTCCTGCGCCGCGCACGCCCCGTCGTGGAAGACCGCGGCGCCGTCGAGGCCGGCGCTGATCCGGCCGTCGGCGTCGGTGTAGAAGAGCGAGGTGCCGCGCGGGCGCAGCACCCAGCCGTCGCCGACCTCGAAGACGGCCGCGTCGTGCTCACCGCCGGTCACGAGCTGCACCGCGCCGGCCGCCTGGTCCCGGCCCGGCTGCGCGGCCGGTCCGCGCAGCAGACCCGCCCAGCCGGCGACGACCACCCCGCCGGTCAGCAGCACCAGCGCGCACGTCACCGCCGCGAGCGCCAGCAGCAGCGCCGGCGGCCGGTCGGTGCGGGTGGACATGGCTGCTGACTACCCGGGGCGACCCTGCGGCACACCCGGCACACCGGCCCCCTGTGGAGGGCCCGCGCTCAGACGTCGCTGGAGCGGGCCCGCCACCAGCCCACGAGCGCCAGCACGGCGACGTACGCCAGGAGCACCAGGGCGCCGCCCCAGCGCGGCAGCAGGTCGCCGCCGCCGAAGCCGCTGAAGAGGCTGGCGCCGACGAGGGCGTCGGCCGCGGCGCCGGGCAGGTACGCCGCCACCCCCGCGACCGGCTCGAAGGCGCCCAGCGCCACCCGGGCGACCGGCTCGACGAACTGGGTGAAGGCCAGCACCACCACGATCGCCGCGACCTGGTTGGTCAGCACCGCCCCGAAGGCGGCGCCGAGCACGGCCCACAGCGCGGTGACCACGACACCGAGCAGCAGCGTCTGCCAGACCCGGCCGCTGCCCAGGTAGGCGCCGTCGCCCTGCCAGGCCAGCACCGGCGCGGCGGTGGCGACCAGGCCGAGGGTGCCGACGACGCCGAGGAGCAGCCCGACGGGCACGGTGCCGAGCAGCTTGGCCACCAGCACCACCCCGCGACGCGGCTCGGCCAGGTAGGTCTGCTCGATGGTGCGGTGCCGGTGCTCGGTGGTCACCGCCAGGGTGCCGACGACGAGCGGGAAGACGTAGCCGATCGCGTTGATGACGCCGTACGTCGACAGTGCGGCGTCGATGCCGCCCGGCTGGGGTGCACCCTCGCCGGTCGGGGCGACCGTGGCGCTGAGGGCCAGCACGCCGCCGATGAAGGCGAGGTAGGCGGCCATCGACAGCGCGAGGATCCACCAGATCCGGGTGCTGACGAGCTTGCGGTGCTCGGCGACCAGGGCGGCACGCATCCGGCTCATGCCACGACCTCCTGCTGCTGGTCCTGGTCCTGCCGCTGGGCGCTCTCGACCAGGTGGAAGAAGACGTCCTCGAGGTCGGTGCCCTGCGAGGCGAGCTGGTGCAGCTCGAGGCCGGCGGAGTGCGCGGCGGCGCCGACCCGGGCGGCGTCGACGCCCTCGACCAGCACGCCCGTGGCGCCGCGCGGGGCGGGCGAGGTGGCCCAGCCCTGCTCGGCCACCAGGGACGTGAGCCGCTCGGGCGCGGGCGACTCGACGTAGGTGCGGGGCTCGGCCAGCTCGGCGAGGCCCTCCAGCGAGGAGGCGTGCACCAGGCGGCCCTGCGCGATGATCACCACGTCGTCGACGGTGTGCTGCACCTCGCCGAGCACGTGGCTGGAGACCAGGACCGTGCGCCCCTCACCGGCCAGGTGGCGCAGCATCCCGCGCAGCCACTTGATGCCCTCGGGGTCCAGGCCGTTGGCGGGCTCGTCGAGCACCAGCACCGGCGGGTCGGCCAGCAGGGCGGTGGCCAGGCCGAGGCGCTGGCGCATGCCGAGCGAGAAGCCCCCGACGCGCCGCTCGGCGCTCTGGTCGAGCCCGACCATCGCCAGCGCCTCACGGCAGCGGGCTCGGCCGGCGCCGACCTGCGGCGCCCACGCCTCGAGGTGTCCGCGCGCGGTGCGTCCGGGGTGGAAGCCCGGCTCGAGCGCGGCCCCCACCACGGCACCGGGCACCGGCAGCTCGGCGTAGGGCCGGTCCCCCACCAGCGCCCGGCCGGTGGTGGGCCGGGTCAGGCCCAGCAGCATCCGCAGCGTGGTGGTCTTGCCCGAGCCGTTGGGGCCCAGGAACCCGGTCACCCGGCCCGGCGCGACGGTGAAGGAGAGGTCCTGCACCGCCTGCACCGCACCGAACCTCTTGCCCAGTCCCTCCAGGACCAGCGGTGGCGCGTCGATCATGCGCCCACCCTTTCAGACGGGGTCCCTAGAGGCCCGCGGGGGTGCCGGCGTCAGCTCAGGCCAGGGCGAGGCGCTCGCGCACCACGTCGGCGAGCCGCTCGGCGGCGTCCTGCGCGAGCTCGAGGGAGGGCGCCTCGACCATCACCCGCACCAGGGACTCGGTGCCCGAGGCGCGCAGCAGCACCCGCCCGGAGCCGGCCATCGCGGCCTCCTCCTCGGCGACGGCGGCGGCGAGCACCTCGTCGTCGGTGCGGTGCTTGTCGACGTCGGGCACGTTGACCAGGACCTGCGGCAGACGGGTCATCACGCCGGCCAGGTCGGCCAGCGAACGGCCGGTGGCGGCCATCCGGGCCGCGACGTGCAGCGCCGAGAGCAGCCCGTCGCCGGTGGTGGCGTGCCGGCTCATGATCACGTGGCCCGACTGCTCGCCGCCGAGCACGAAGCCCGAGGCGCGCATCTGCTCCAGCACGTAGCGGTCGCCGACCTTGGTGGTGGCCACGGTGATGCCGGCGGCCTCCATGGCCTGCACGAAGCCGAGGTTGCTCATCACGGTCGCCACGACCGTGTCCTCGACCAGCGAGCCGGCCTCGCGCCCGGCCAGCGCCAGGATCGCGAGCACCTGGTCGCCGTCGACCACGTCGCCGCCGGCGTCGACGGCCAGCATCCGGTCGGCGTCGCCGTCGAGGGCGAAGCCCGCGTCGGCGCCGTGCTCGAGCACCGCCTTGCGCAACGGCTCGAGGTGCGTGGAGCCGCAGCCGTCGTTGATGTTGAGCCCGTCGGGGCTGGCGTGGATGGCCACCACGGTGGCGCCGGCGGCCTCGAGCGCGCGCGGCCCGGCGTCGTACGCCGCACCCTCGGCGCAGTCGAGCACCACGCGCAGCCCGGCCAGCGGGCGGGCGCCGTTGCTGCTGCCGATCGGCAGCGTGGAGACCAGGTGGTCGGCGTAGCGCTGGGCGGCCTCGGGGTGCTGGCGCACCCGCCCGACCGCGGCGCCGGTGGGCAGCGGCTCGTCGGCGTGCAGGCGCGCCTCGATCTGCTCCTCGAGCGCGTCGTCGAGCTTGAGCCCGCCGCGGGCGAAGAACTTGATGCCGTTGTCGGGCATCGGGTTGTGCGAGGCGGAGATCATCACGCCCAGGTCGGCGCCCAGGGCGTCGGTCAGGTGCGCGACCCCGGGGGTCGGCAGCACGCCGACGAGCTCGACGTCGACACCGGCGGAGGCCAGCCCGGCCACGACCGCGGCCTCGAGGAACTCCCCGGAGATGCGGGTGTCGCGACCGACGACGGCCCGGGGCCGGTGGCCCTCGAACTCGCCGGCGTCGCCCAGCACGCGCGCCGCGGCGACGGAAAGGTCCAGGGCCAGGCCAGCGGTGAGGACACCGTTGGCCCGACCCCGGACCCCGTCCGTGCCGAAGAGGCGTGTCACAGGAGTGCTCACGCGCCCTCGTGCGATCAGCGCTTGCTGAACTGCGGCGCCTTGCGCGCCTTCTTCAGACCGGCCTTCTTGCGCTCGATGACGCGGGCGTCGCGAGTCAGCAGACCGTCGCTTCTTCAGCGTCGCGCGGTTGGCGTCGACGTCGATGGCGTTGAGCGCACGGGCCACGCCCAGGCGCAGCGCGCCGGCCTGGCCGGTGATGCCGCCGCCGTGGATGCGGGCGATGACGTCGAAGCGGCCCTCGAGCTGCAGCGCAGCGAAGGGCTCGTTGACGACCTGCTGGTGCAGCTTGTTGGGGAAGTAGGAGTCCAGGGTGCGACCGTTGACGGTCCACACGCCGGTGCCCGGGACGATGCGCACGCGGGCCACGGCCTCCTTGCGACGGCCGGTGGCCGCGCCGGGGGCGATGGTCGCCGGGACGCTCGGCGACAGCCTCGGCGCTCGGGGCGCTCTCGGAGCTGTAGGCGACGCCCTGCTCGTCGGGGGTGAAGGTCTCCTCGACCTCGCGTTGTGTCGGCGTTCTCGGTGGTCTCAGCCACGATGTTCCTCACTCAGTCTTTCTCGACGACGACGATTACTGGGAGATCTGGCTGATCTCGAACGGAGCGGCCTGCTGGGCCTGGTGCGGGTGCGTGGGACCCGAGTACACCTTGAGCTTCTTCAGGATCTGGCGGCCCAGCTTGTTCTTGGGGAGCATGCCCCACACGGCCATCTCGATCGCACGACGAGCGTCCTTCTCGAGGACCTCACCGATCGGCGTCGCGGACAGACCACCGGGGAAGCCGGAGTGGCGGTAGGCCATCTTCTTGGTCGCCTTGTCGCCCGAGAGCGACGACCTTCTCGGCGTTGATGATGATGACGAAGTCACCACCGTCGACGTGCGGGGCGAAGGTCGGCTTGTGCTTGCCACGGATGAGCGTGGCGGCCTGGACGGCCAGGCGGCCCAGGCGGATGTCGGTGGCGTCGATGACGTGCCACTCGCGCTGGATGTCCCCAGGCTTCGGGCTGTAGGTACGCACGGCTGATCTACTCTCTTCGTTCGTTGGTCCCGCATCGAGCTGTCTCGACGGGGTGGTGGAGCGACGGCCTCTGACGAACACGGCCCGGTTCGCACCGACCAGCCCCGGACCACGGTGGGTCTGGGTGGGGCTCGGCTCACGTCCGGATCAGCACCTCGACGAGGAGTCGGGACGCGGCAGGGGTCGCGACCGGCAAGACTACGGCTGCGCGCGGCGCACGACCAAATGCCGGCGACGGCCCGATCCCCGGACGCCGGGTTAACGTTCCCTGAGGACGCGGGCTAGAGTCGCGAAGCGTGACCGAATCTCTGACAGTCCGTGACAACCGCACCGGACAGGAGTACGACGTCCCGATCACCGACGGCTCCATCAAGGCCGCCGACATCGGGAAGATCAAGGCCGACGAGGAGACTCCCGGCCTGGCCGTGTACGACCCCGGCTTCGTCAACACCGCCTCCTGCCGCAGCGCCGTGACCTACATCGACGGTGAGAAGGGCATCCTCGAGTACCGCGGGTACCCCATCGAGCAGCTCGCCGAGAAGTCGAACTTCCTGGAGGTCTCCTACCTCCTGATCCACGGTGACCTGCCGACCAAGGCCGAGTACGAGGCGTGGGTGCACGAGATCACCTACCACACCTTCGTGCACGAGAACGTCAAGACGTTCATGCAGGGCTTCCGCTACGACGCGCACCCGATGGGGATGCTGATGGCGTCCACGGGGGCCCTGTCGACGTTCTACCCCGACGCGCGCAACATCTCCGACCCCGAGAACCGGCACATGCAGATCGTGCGGATGATCGCGAAGATGCCGACGCTGGGCGCCTGGTCCTTCCGCCACGCCCAGGGCAAGCCCTACATCTACCCCGACAACGACCTCTCCTACACCGCGAACTTCCTCTCGATGCTCTTCAAGATGAGCGAGTCGAAGTACGAGGCCGACGAGCGCCTGGTCAAGGCCCTCGACATCCTGTTCATCCTGCACGCCGACCACGAGCAGAACTGCTCGACCAACGCGGTGCGCTCGGTGGGCTCCTCGCAGGTCGACCCGTACTCCGCGGTCTCGGCCGGCATCGGCGCGCTCTACGGCCCGCTGCACGGCGGCGCCAACGAGGCGGTGCTGCGGATGCTGCGGCGCATCGGCTCGAAGGAGAACATCCCCGCCTTCATCGAGGGCGTCAAGAACGGCAACGAGAAGCTGATGGGCTTCGGCCACCGGGTCTACAAGAACCACGACCCGCGCGCCACGATCATCAAGAAGGCCTGCGACGACGTCTTCGAGGTCACCGGGGTCAACCCGCTGCTCGAGATCGCCAAGGAGCTGGAGAAGATCGCGCTCGAGGACGACTACTTCATCTCCCGCAAGCTCTACCCCAACGTCGACTTCTACTCCGGCCTGATCTACGAGGCCTTCCAGTTCCCGCCCGAGATGTTCACGGTGCTCTTCGCCATCGGGCGCACCCCCGGCTGGCTCGCGCAGTGGCTCGAGCTGACCCAGGACAAGGAGCAGAAGATCGCCCGCCCGAAGCAGATCTACACCGGTGAGCGTCGTCTCGACTTCACCCCGGCCTCGGAGCGGTGGGCCTGAGCCCCACCCACGGTCCTGACCCGACCCCGGTCCCCCGCGTGGGGGCCGGGGTCGTGTGGGACCTGGGCAACGTGCTCGTCGACTGGGACGCCTCGCGCGCGATCGCCGCGGGGGTCGGCGAGGCCGAGTCCGCGCGCTTCCTGGCCGCCGACGACTTCGACTTCCGCGCCTACAACCACGGCCCCGACTCCGGGCTCGACTGGGACGCCGCCGAGGCCGAGGTCGCGCGCAGCCACCCGCACTGGCTCGAGCACTGCCGGGCCTACCGGGCCCACTTCCCGGCCTCGCTGGTCGGCGAGGTGCCCGGCACCGCCGACCTGGTGCGCACCCTGCACGCCGCCGGCGTGCCGCAGTGGGGCCTGACCAACTGGTCGCACGAGCTCTACCCGCACGCCCCGCGGATGTTCGAGGTGGTCGCGCTGCTCGACGACGTCGTCGTCTCCGGCACCGAGGGCCTGGCCAAGCCCGACCCGCGGGTCTACGAGCTGCTCGTCGCGCGCACCGGCCACCCCCTGAGGGACCTGGTCTTCGTCGACGACCGCCCCGAGAACGTCGAGGCCGCCCGCTCGCTGGGGATGGCGGGGCTGGTCTTCACCGGCGCCGACACCCTGCGCACCGCCCTGCGGGGGCTGGGCCTGCCGGTCTGAGGCCGGTCTGCGGCCGGGCGCGGCCGCCGGTGCCGCCCGGAGCGGTCAGCGGCCCTCCAGCTCGAGGGTGCCGCGGACCGTGCGGCCCCGCTCCGGCACCACGACGACCCGCAGCCGGTCGACGCGGTTCGCACGCACCAGGCGCGCCCCCAGCCTCGTCAGTCGTACGTCGCCCGTGCGGGACCGGTCGGGGTCCAGGCGCACGCGGCCCCGCGCCACCCGGCCCTTCGTGCCACGTGCGGTGACCGTGACCTCCGCCGAGCCGGGCAGCGAGCTGAGCACCCGCAGCCCGAGGGCGCGCCCCGTCCGGGTCGCGGTGCGCGGCAGCGCGAGGGTGGCCGAGCCGGGGAGCACCGTGGTCGTCGCCGTGGCCGAGTTGTTGGTGAAGTCGACGTCGGTGGAGGTCGAGCTGACGGTCGCGGTGTTGACGAGCTCGGCCGGGTCGCCGGTGCCGCTGGTCTCGACCTCGGTGCGGTCGTGCAGGCAGACCAGGTCGAGCAGCGCCTGCTGCGGCGTGCCGCTGGGGTTGAGGAGCCGGAAGGCGCGGGTCTTGAGCCGCGGGTCGTGGCCCAGCCCCACGAGGTCGTCGGGCAGGTCGAAGGTGGCCACCACGCCCTTGGCGTCGTCGGGGCAGGTCACCTGCTCCTCGACCACCGCGCCCGCGGGCACCACGACACGGCGCTCGACGTGGGTGGTGCGCAGCTGGTGGGTGTGGCCCTGCACGGCGGTCGTGGCGGTGCGCAGGCAGCGCACCGACGCGGTCAGCGTGGTCGCCTCCCCCACCAGCACGTCGAGGCGCCACCCCGTCGCGGTGGGTTCGGAGGCCACCAGCCGGGCCGCGCCGCCGGAGAGGTCGTGGCCGGGAGCGACGGGCGTGGTCGCCTCGGGGCAGGTCAGCAGGGTGCTGTGCCGCCCCGGGGCCAGCGCCCGGGTCGCGGTGACCAGGGCGGTGTCGGCGACCAGGTCGTGGGTGTGGCCGTCGGCGTGCCCGGTCTGCCGGTCGGCGGGCTCGGTGCTGGCGGGCAGGCAGACCCCGAAGGCCTTGGCCTGGGCGCGGCCGGTGGCGTCGTTGCGCACGACCGCCTTCCAGGTCCCGACGCCGGTGCTCTGCGCCGAGAGCACGTGCACGTCGGCGAGCGTGCCGGTGCCCTGGTCGACGTGGTCGACCCGGATCGCGCCGTCGGAGACGATGCCGCCGGGGCAGCCCAGCGTCACCGAACGGGTCTGCCCGGGCCCGAGGTCGACGTGCACCTCGGTCTTGGTGGGCGTGAGGTGGTGGTGCGCCTGCGGGTGCGGCGCGCGCCCGGCGCCGGCGACGGGGTCGACGAGCACGTCGAGCCGCACGCTGCGCTCGGCCCCGGCCGCGAGGTCGCCGACCTGGCAGGTCACCACTCCCCCGACCGCCGAGCACCCGGGGCTCGCGGACTCGAGGGTCACCCCCGCCGGCAGCGGGTCGCGGACCACGACCCCGGTCGCCGTCGCGGTGCCGAGGTTGCGGGCCGTGAGCGTGTACGCCGCCCGCTCGCCGCCGCGCACCGACGACGCCGACGCGCTCTTGGCCACCGTCACGTCCGTGCTCCCACCGCCGGGCGGGGTCGTCGGCGGGGTCGTCGGCGGGGTCGTCGGCGGGGTCGTCGGGGGCGCGCTGGTCGGAGGCGTGAGCGGCGGCAGGCACAACGAGGAGGCGAAGAGCCGCTGGTGGGTCTCGTAGCCGGAGCTGAACCGCGCGGCCAGCACCTGGCCGATGGTGTGGCCCGCCCGCTCGACGACCACGTGGGCGTCGGGGGCCAGGATGCTGCCGCCCCAGGCGCTGCCGACGTCGATCGTCACCGAGGAGGCCCCGGCCAGGCTCCACAGCACCCCGGGCCGGGTGGCCATCGTCGCGTCGTTCGCCTGCTGCCAGCCGCTGCCCTCGCGCACCCAGATCTGGCCCGTGACCCTCACCGCGGCCCCGTCGACGACGACCAGGAGCGTCGAGCCGGCCGGCACGTCGTAGCCGATGTTGCGACCGGAGGCGAGCTGGGCCGCGGTGGGGCGCACGACGTTGAGGACCGGGTCGTGGCCGCGCAGCACCAGGCTGGGCTGGGCGCTGATCGAGCTGTTCTCGACCACCGTGCCGGCGCTCGGCGTCGCGGCGATCCGCGCGGCCAGGGCCCGCAGCCCGGTGAAGGCCGCGGCGACGTCGAGCGGGTCGGCGTCGAGGTAGGAGCCGCCGCCGTTGAAGTTGACCCCGCTGCGCGGCACCACCCACGCGCTCCCGCGCTGCAGGTTGAACCACTGCCCGTGGGAGCCGCCGACGACCAGCGTGGGCGCGGAGGCGGGAGAGGTGAGCCGGGTGCCGACGCTCATCCCGTCGGCGACCAGGTCGCCGCCGTAGGCGATCGCGCCCTCCGACTCCGAGCCGCGGGTGCCGTGGGTCTCGACGAACTCCGTGTACGGCGTCGCCGCACCCAGCGGGTGGGTCAGCGTCTCGCAGCCGGTGGTCGTGCCGTTGCCGGTGCCGGCCGCGGAGCTCGACAGGCCCGGCACAGCGAGCACCCCGGCCCCGGCGACGACGAGCGCCGCCAGGCACACCCCCGCCGCCCGCGCGCCGCGGCGTACCCGCTGCTGGTCGTGGTCGTGCTGCATGGTCGGCCCCCCGCCTCCGGGGCGCCGCTCGACGCCCCGGGCCGACGCTAGGGGCGGGGCGGGAGCGCCGGGACCGCTGTGGAGGAGTCGTTACCGCCGCGTCGACGAACCGGGCACCGCCCGAGGACCTGGGTCCTCGCGCGGTGCCCGGCGCGGCGCACGACCGGTGGCGGGACTCAGACCCCGCGGTCGCGGTCGGCCCAGTAGGGCGCCCGCAGCTCGCGCTTGAGGATCTTGCCGGTGGGGTTGCGCGGCAGCATCTCGAGCACGTCGACGCTCTTGGGGCACTTGAAGTGCGCCAGGTGGTCACGGCAGTGGTCGATGATCTCCTGCTCGGTGGCCGAGGCGCCCTCCTTGAGCGCGACGACGGCCTTGACCGACTCGCCCCAGGTGTCGTCGGGGATGCCGATGACGGCGACCTCCATCACCGCCGGGTGCTCGGCCAGCACCCGCTCGACCTCGGGGCTGTAGATGTTCTCGCCACCGCTGATGATCATGTCCTTGAGCCGGTCCTCGACGAAGACGTAGCCCTCGGCGTCGATCTTGCCCATGTCGCCGGTGCGGAACCAGCCGTCCTCGGTGATCACCTCGGCGGTGGCCTCGGGCCGGTTGAGGTAGCCCTTGAACAGCTGCGGGGTGCGCAGCCAGATCTCGCCGTGCTCGCCGGTGGGCAGGTCCTCGAGGGTGGCCGGGTCGACGATGCGCACCTCCACCTCGGGCACCGCGCGCCCCGCGGAGACCAGCCGCTCGGGGTGGCCGTCGGCGACCGCGGTGCGGTGCTCCTCGGGCATCAGGTGGGTGGCCACGCCGGAGACCTCGGTCAGGCCGTAGACCTGCATGAAGTCGGTGTCGGGCCAGGCCTCCATCGCCGCGCGCAGCAGCGGCGGCGGCATCGGCGCCGCGCCGTAGGTGTAGGTCTTCAGCGCCCCGAAGAGCTTGATCGCGTCGGGGCCCGACTGCAGCACCTGCGCCAGCACCGCCGGCACCAGGAAGGTCCGGTTGGCGCCGGCCAGGATCGCCCCGGCCAGCGAGGCGCCGTCGGGGTCGCGGGTCATGATGCTGGGGATGCCGTCGTGCAGGCCGAAGAGCACGTACGACGAGCCGCCGACGTGGAAGAGCGGCATCGCGACCATCGACTTGTCGCCGGGCTCGAAGCCCCAGCCGTCGTGGGAGTTGATGGTGTGGGCGACCATGTTGGCGTGGGTCAGCATCACGCCCTTGGGGTGCCCGGTGGTGCCTGAGGAGTACATGACCAGGCAGGTGTCGTCGGGCTCGACGTCGCCGGAGCGACCGGTCGGGGTGGCCGCGGCCAGCCGGGTCTCGTAGTCGTCGGGGCCGGCCTCGCCGCCGCCCTCGGGGGTGACCTCGATGATGTGCTCGACGTGGGTGAGCCGCTCGCGGATCTGCTCGACCTGGCCCCTGAGCTCGGAGCCGACCAGCAGCACCTTGGCCCCGGAGTCGTTGACGGCGTAGTCGATCTCCTCGCCCGCCAGGCGGAAGTTGATGATCGCGTTGGCGGCTCCCAGCGCCCCCGCGGCCAGGCTCAGCTCGACGCAGGCCGGGTGGTTCTTGTCGAGGAAGGCCACCACGTCGCCCCGGCCGATGCCGAGGTCGGCCAGCATGCCGGTGCAGCGGCGTACCCGCTCGTCCCACTCGGCCCAGGTCCACGACCGGCCCAGGTAGGTCATCGCCTCCTCGTCGGGCTTGGTGGCCGCCCAGTGGGCCAGGCGGTCGTCGACGAAGCGCGGGGTCGGGCCGGGCGCGGGCCCGGGTGTCGCGGTGGTGGAGTCGGTCGGGGTGGCAGTCATGGGCAGAGTGTGACCGAGGGCACAGCCACTCTCAACAGGTCGTCTCACGAGGCGTGCCGACCACGACTTCTTGCCCGGCGTCCAGCGGGGTCTCAGGTGGCTCACAGCGTCGACCGGGAGGATGGGGACCATGACTTCGACGCCCCGAGACCCCCGTGACGAGCAGCCGGGCCCCGAGACGAGCCCGCACGACGAGACCCGCTCCTACGACCTGGGCCCGCAGCCGGCCTGGACGCCGGACGACCAGACCGCCGCCCAGGCGCAGGTGCCGCCCGCCCCGGTGGCGGCTCCGCCCGCGCGCGGGCGCAAGGGGTTCGCGGCGGCCGTGGTGGCGGCCTCGCTCGTGGTCGGCGGCGCGGCCGGCTTCGGCGGCGCCGCGGCCTGGAGCGCCTTCGACGACGATCCCGCCTCCTCGGGCGACGCAGCCCGCGGTGAGCACCTCGCAGGTCGTCGACACCCCCGAGGGCGACGCCGAGCCCGGCTCGGTGCAGCAGGTCGCCGAGACGGTGCTGCCCTCGGTGGTGCGCATCGACGTGCGCAGCGGCCAGGGTGGTGGCTCGGGCTCGGGGATCGTGCTGTCCTCGGACGGACAGATCCTCACCAACGAGCACGTGATCGCGGCGGCCGGAGAGGGTGCCGACCTCACCGTCTCCTTCGACGACGGCTCCCGGGCCAGCGCCACCGTGCTGGGCTCCGACCCGCTCACCGACACCGCGGTCATCCAGGCCGAGGGCGTCGAGGGCCTCACCCCGGCCACCATCGGCAAGTCCGAGGACCTGCGGGTCGGCCAGGCCGTGGTGGCCATCGGCTCGCCCTTCGGCCTCGACGCCACCGTCACCAGCGGCATCGTCAGCGCCCTCGACCGTCCGGTGGGCGTGGCCAGCGACGCCTCGGGCGACGCCACGATCTACCCCGCGATCCAGACCGACGCGGCGATCAACCCCGGCAACAGCGGCGGGCCGCTGGTCGACACCTTCGGCAACGTGGTGGGCATCAACTCCTCGATCCGCACCTCCGGCTCGACCTCGGGCGCGAGCGGCGGGTCGATCGGTCTGGGCTTCTCCATCCCGATCGACGAGGTGCTGCCGATCGTGGAGCAGATGGCCGCCGGCGAGACCCCGACCCACGCCCGGCTGGGCATCTCGGTCAGCGACGCCACGGCCGCCGAGGGCCAGAGCGGCGCCGAGGCCGTCATCGGCGCCCTGGTGCGCGAGGTCGGCGAGGGATCGACGGCCGGGGCTGCGGGGCTCGAGGCCGGCGACGTGGTGGTGAGCGTCGACGACACCATGATCACCGGCTCCGACTCCCTGGTCGCCACGATCCGCTCCTACCGTCCGGGCGACACGGTCGCGGTCGGCTTCGTGCGCGACGGCGAGGAGCGCAGCGTCGAGCTCGAGCTCGACTCCGACGCGACGTCCTGAGCCCGTCGCTCAGCCCCGTCGCTCAGGCCCGTCGCTCAGGCCCGTCGCTCAGGCCCGCCGCTCGAAGCCGCCGTACCGCCCGACCGGGCGGTAGCCCAGCGCCTCGTTGACCGCGACCATGTGGGCGTTGGTCTCGGCGTTCCAGGTGCGCACCATCCGCAGGTCGCCCACCTGCTCGTGCAGGAGCAGGTGGGCGGCGGCCTTGAGCGCCAGCCCGAGCCGGTGCCCGCGGTGCGCCGGCTCGACCACGGTGCCCCACTGGTAGGCGCGGCCCGGCTCGTGGCCGGTGGTGACGATCTCGGTGTAGCCCACCACCCGGCCGCCCGGGTCGAGCGCGACCGCGGCGTGGCGGGTGCGGTCCTGGCGGGCCATCAGCTCCTCCTCCTCGCGCACCAGCGCCGGGTCGGCGACCTCGGCCTCCAGGCTCAGCCCACCCATCGGCGCCTCGGTGCTCAGGCTCGCGGTGATCGTGGCCCAGTCCGCGAGCAGGTCGTCGGGCACCCGGCCCACGAAGCGCCGCAGCTCGTACGCCGCGTGGTGCGGCGCCGCGCGCGCCGCCAGGGCCCGCAGGTGCTCGGGGTCGGGCGGCGGCTCGAGCACCCGCAGCACCTCGACGAGGCCCAGGGTGAACCCGTGGCGGCGCAGCAGTGCCGGCCCGGGCTCCCCCGCCCCGTCGGCCGGCGCCGACGTCGGCCAGCTCGCCTCGGCGATCCACAGCCGCCGCCCGCGCGCCAGGGCCTCCTCGGTGAGGTGGCCCAGCATCCGTGAGCCGTGCCCCCGGCGGCGGTGCGCCGCCAGCACGTCGACCGAGACCTGGGCCTGGTCGAGGTTGTCGAGCAGCGGGGTGAGCAGGTGGCCGGTGGCGACCGGCTCGCCGTCGAGGCGGCCCAGGAAGATGGCGGCCCAGGAGCGGCGGGACGGCCGCTGCAGCTGGGCGCGCATCTCCTCGCGGGTCCAGGCGGTGACCGCGGCCTCCTCGCGCCCGTGGCGCTCCGACGCCAGGTAGACCGCGTGCCAGGTCTCGAAGGCGGCGTCGTCGAACGGGTCGACGGGCTCGACGACCAGCGAGGACCGACCGGTCGGGCCGGTGCTCATCGGGCGCGCACCACGCGGCCCTCGTCCCACACCGGGCCCGGCGACTCGTAGACCTCACCGTCGGCGCCGTAGACCAGGAACCGGTCGAAGCCGCGGGCGAACCAACGGTCGTGGGTGACCGCCAGGACGGTGCCCTCGAAGGCCTCCAGCCCCTCCTCGAGCGCCTCGGCCGACTGCACGTCGAGGTTGTCGGTGGGCTCGTCGAGCAGCAGCAGGGTGGCACCCGACAGCTCGAGCAGCAGGATCTGGAAGCGCGCCTGCTGCCCGCCCGAGAGCGAGTCGAAGGTCTGCTCACCGGCGTGGGCGAGCTCGTAGCGGTCGAGCACCCGCGCCGCCTGCTCCCGGCCCAGCCCGCCGCGCCCGCCGGGGTGGCCGTCGCCGCGGTGCAGGATGTCGAGCAGGGTGCGGCCCACCAGCTCGGGGTGCTCGTGGGTCTGCACGAACCAGCCCGGGCGCACCCGGGCCCCGAGCTTGGCCCTGCCGGTGTGCGGCACCGGCGTCACCGGCACCTCGGAGACGGGGCGGTGCTCGACGTCGGGGTCGGTGCCGCCGGCGGCCAGGAGTCGCAGGAAGTGCGACTTGCCGGAGCCGTTCGAGCCCAGCACGGCCACGCGCTCGCCGTACCAGACCTCGAGGTCGAAGGGCCTCATCAGCCCGGTCAGCTCGAGCTGCTCGCAGACCACCGCGCGCTTGCCGGTGCGTCCGCCCCTGAGGCGCATCGCCACCTGCTGCTCGCGGGGCTGCTCGGTGGGCGGGCCGACCTCCTCGAACTTGCGCAGCCGGGTCTGGGCGGCGCGGTACTGGCTGGACATGCCGTCGTTGTACTCGGCCTTGATCTTCAGCCGCAGCACCAGCGCCTTGAGCTTGGCGTGCTCCTCGTCCCAGCGCTTGCGCTGCTCCTCGAAGCGGGCGAACCGGTCGGTGCGCGCCTGGTGGTAGGAGGCGAACCCGCCGGGGTGGGTCCACACGCTGTTGCCGACGCCGTGGCCGCTGCCGAGCTCGACGGTGACCACGCGGGTCGCGGTGTTGTCGAGCAGCTCGCGGTCGTGGCTGATCATCAGCACCGTCTTGTCGGACTCGCGGATGCGGCCCTCGAGCCAGATCTTGCCGGGCACGTCGAGGTAGTTGTCGGGCTCGTCGAGCAGCAGCACCTGGTCGGGGCCGCGCAGCAGGAACTCCAGCACCAGCCGCTTCTGCTCGCCGCCGCTGAGGGTGCTCAGCTCGCGGTACTTGGCGCGGTCGTAGGACAGCCCGAGCGCGGCGGTGGCGCACACGTCCCAGGTGACCTCGACGTCGTAGCCGCCGGCGTCGGCGTACTCGGCCAGCGCCTCGGCGTAGCGCATCTGGGTGGCCTCGTCGTCGGTCTCCATCAGCGCCAGCTCGAGCCGCTCGACGTGCGCGGCGGCCTCGCGGACCCGGGGCGGGGCGACGCTGAGCAGCAGGTCGGCGACGGTCGCGCCCTCGCGCAGCCCGGCCTTGACGTCCTGGCGCATCACGCCCAGACCGCCCGAGCGGGTCACCACCCCGGCGTGCGGGGTCAGCTCGCCGGTGACGATGCGCAGCAGCGTCGTCTTGCCCGCGCCGTTGGCGCCGACCAGCGCGACCTTGGCGCCCTCACCGACCCGGAACGACACGTCGTCGAGCAGCACCCGCCCGTCGGGGAGCTCGTACCTGACACCGGCGACATCCACATGACCCACGAGCGACGATTGTCCGCGATCGCGGCGCTCAGGTCACGTCGTTAACCGTGCGGCCCTTCCTGGCCTCGCCGGGTCATGGTCCGGGTCGTGGCCCGGGTCGTGGTCCGGGTCGTGGTCCGGGTCGTGGTCCGGGTCGTGTGCCTGAGGACGCGCCGGGGCGCGGCGAGGGGCCACGACTCAGACCACGACTCAGCCACGAGTCGAACCACGACTCAGACCACGACCCGGGTGGGATCAGGCGGAGGGCAGGTCGGGCACCCACTCGACGCGACCGCGGTCGGTCAGCGCCCAGGTGCCGGGGCGCGGCGCGAGCAGCAGGCCGTCGTCGGCGAGCTCCTTGCGTGCGGTGCGGGCCGCGGTGCGCCAGCGCAGCTCGCCGGTCGGACCGCTCTCGCGGTCGCCGGGGCGCAGCACCTCACCCAGACGCTGCTCGAGGTCGCTCAGCAGGTCGTCGGACTCCGCCTGCCCGCCGGCCTCCTGCAGCAGCTTGACGATCCAGGGCTTGAAGTCGACCGCCGGGGTGCGCCGGCGCGGGCGCGCCGGTGCCGCGGGCGCGCTGGAGCCGGAGGTCGCGCCGGAGCCCGCGGGCGTCGTACGTCGACGGGTGACGGGTGAGGCCTTCGGCGGCGCCTTCGTGGCGGGCGGGGGCGGCTCCACGGGCTTGGGCATCCCGTGCACGCAGGTCGAGAGCGGGAGGTCGCACAGGTCGCAGTAGTCGGTGACGCTCACCATCCGACCGTACCCACGCACCCCTCCCCTGTGCAGCCCCCCGCCCCCACCGCCCCCTGTGGACGAGACGTGGCGCACGGCGGCCGCGGGAGTTTCATCGGCCGGCCGACAAATCTCCTGGGTGGACGATGAAGTTTCATCGTCCACCCGCCAGTTTCATCGGCCGGCCGATGAAACTCCACCAGGGCGGCCTCAGCGACGGCGCAGCCGCACCAGCACCTCGTGGTGGGTGGTCTGGGGGAACATGTCGAGCAGACGCGCGGCCTCGACGTCGTACGACGCCAGCGCGGCCAGGTCGCGGGCCAGGCTGGTGGCGTTGCAGCTGGAGTAGAGCACCTCGCGCACCCCCGACGACTCCAGCCAGCCGGCGAGGGCGGGGCCGATGCCGCGACGCGGCGGGTTGACCACGACCAGGTCGGGGTGCGCGGCCGGGGGCTGCTCGAGCGCCCAGGCGGTGGCGTCGGCGGCCACGAAGCGCGCCCGGTCGAGACCTGCCTCCGCCGCCGACAGCCGCGCCGAGGCGACCGCCTCGGGCGCGATCTCGACGCCGGTGACCGACCGGTCGGGGCCGGCGAGCGCCAGGGCGAAGCCGCCGACCCCGGAGTAGAGGTCCCACACCGAGGCCGGGGCGGTCTCGGCGACCCAGGCCCGGGCCTGCTCGTAGAGCGCGGTCGCGACGGCGGTGTTGGTCTGGAAGAACGACTGCGGGCGCAGGTGCAGCCGCAGCCCCGCCCCCGCGGCACCCCCGTCCGTCCCCACGTCGAGCCGCATCGTGAGCGTCGCCTGCTCGGTGAGCACGATCTCGCGCTCGCCCTCGAGCACCGCCTTGTGCTCGGGCTGCACGTTGATCGAGGCCACCGCCACCGGCAGCCGCTCGAGCAGCCACCCGAGGTGCTTGCGCAGCCGCGCCTCGGGCTCGGTGGAGCGCAGCACCCAGCGCACCATCAGCTCGCCGTCGGGCGAGCGGGTGACCAGCAGGTGCTTGAGCTCGCCGCGGCGGCTGCCGACGTCGTACGGCGTCAGTCGCGCGCGCACCACGTGCTCGGCGAGCACCGGCAGGGCGTCGTGCAGCCCCGGCTCGTGCAGGCCGCAGTGGCGCAGGTCGATGCCGCGCCCGTCGGCGCCCAGGATGCCCAGGGTGGGGGCGTCGACGGTGCCGGCGACGACCATCTTGGCCTTGTTGCGGAAGCCCTCCTCGGGCCCGGTGGCCGGGGGCAGCCAGGCCACCGGCGCCCACCCCGCCAGCGCGGGCGCGAGCACCTGCTCCACGTGCCGCTGCTTGTCGGCGACCTGCTCGGCGTGGGCACGGCCCATCCACGTGCACGAGGCGCACGCGCCGGCGTCGAAGTAGTCGCACTGCACGGGGCGCGAGCCTACGCGGCCGGGCGGGTCAGCCGGGGCGGTGCGCCTCGTCGTACGCCGCCCGCAGCGCCGCGGGGATGCGTCCCTTGGCCGCCACCTCGATGCCCTGCGTCACCGCCCAGGCCCGCACCTCGGCGGCCGTGGTTGGGGCGGGCGGCACCGGCGAGCCGGGCGCCAGGGCGCCGATGAACGCCTCGGCGCCCTCGTCGGCGTCGGCGTGGGTCAGCGCCGCGGCCAGGAACCGGTAGATCCACTCCTGGGCGAGCTTGCGCGACTCGCAGAAGACGATCGGCACGGTGGGCCAGCGCACCTGGCACTCGGCGATGCCGTCGGCGAGCACGGCCGCGCGCACGTGCTGCTGGCGGAAGACCTCCGACCACCGGTCCTCGACGACGACCGCGGCGCGCGGCAGCCGGGCCAGGTCGGCGAGCTGGTAGCGCAAACGGCCGCTGGTCAGCGACGAGGCCAGGTCGCCGACGCTCTTGCGCTCGACCACCGCGTGCGGCCGGCCGTCGCGCAGCACCCCGTAGTCGCCGGCCGGCAGGGCGGCCCGCGTGGTGGTGACCTGCTGGTCGGTGAACCGGTAGGGGTAGCGCTCGTGGGAGTCGACGACGACCTCGAGGTCGACCAGGCCGGCGGCCCGGGCGCTGGGCACGGCCACCGACGGCCGGGCCTGCTTGGCGGTGCGGGCGCTCTGCCAGAAGATCACCTGGCGCCCGCGCACCTGGGTCAGCACCAGCTGGGAGCGGTTCTCGCGGCCACGGTCGAGCACCAGGTCGATGGCGGCGCCGCGGCGGACGCAGCTGCGCACCGGCACCCGCTCGACCAGCTCGGGCTCGACCGGCCACTCCTCGGCGCGGTGGCAGTAGACCTTGGCGGTGCGGGGCCAGGTGTCCTTGGCCTTGAGCAGGATGCCCTCGTCGCCGAGCGGGACGCGCAGCAGGTAGGGCAGCGACGAGCCCGGGTCGGGGTTGCGGGCGATGAGGAAGTCCTCCGGCACCGCACCAGTGTGGCAGCCCGAACGGGTGAACCTCCGGCTCCGCGCGACCACGTAACGTCGGCGCGCCGTCCGAACAACGGACGACTAGGAGGGACACATCATGTTCAACATCATCGGACTGCTCGTCGTGGGCCTGATCATCGGCGCGCTCGCCCGGCTCATCAAGCCCGGCAAGCAGGCGCTCGGCCTGCTCGGCACGCTCGCCCTGGGCGTCGTGGGCGCCCTCATCGGAGGCATCGTGGCCAGCGCCCTCGGCAGGGGCGACATCTTCGAGCTCAACGTGCTCGGCTTCGTCGTCGCCGTGGTCGCCGCCGTGCTGCTGGTCGGCATCGCGGAGGGCATGTCGTCGAAGGGGAAGAAGACCCGCGTCTGACCACACCCGGTCAGCACGTGGCACGAGCGTCGGCGAGGAGGCACCCCTCGCCGGCGCTCGTCGTCGTTGTACGCCGCTCGGGACGGGCTCGCTCGCTGCGGGGGTCGGGGCTCAGGTCGGGTCGACCGACGGCGTGGCGGAGGCTCCCGGCGTGGCCGTGCCGCCCGGGTCGGCGCTGGAGCTCGCACTGGGGCTGGTGCTCGGCTCGGCGCTCTTCGTGGGCTCCGGGCTCTTCGTGGGCTCCGGGCTCTTCGTCGGCTCCGGGCTCTTCGTCGGCTCCGGGCTCGTGGTGGGCGCCGGGGTCGTCGGGCTCTTCGTCGGACCGGCGCTCTTCGTCGGCTGCGGGCCGGTGCCGGGCGCGGCGCCCTGGCCCGGGCTCGGCGACGGTGACGGCGAGGCGCTGCCGGTCGGGTCGGGGCTCGGCGTGCCCGACGCCCCCGCGGCCCCGGCCTCGATCGTGACGGCCGCCGAGACGCTGCCCTCGGCCATCGGCCGGTCGGCGAAGCGCCAGCGGTAGCTCGTGGCCCGCTCCGGCTGCACCCGCGCCACGGCGGCGCCGTCGACGACGTCGACGACCTGGTCGACCGTCCAGCCGGTGGCGCCGACCGCGCGCGACTCCAGACGCATGGTCACCCCGCTCAGCGGGGTGCCGGCGCTGTCCACGAGCGTGCCGCGCAGCTCGACGGGCTGCCCGGCCTCGGCGCGGCGCACGGACGGCGGCGCGCATGGTCACGCTGGTCGCCAGGCCCTCGATGTCGTACGTCGTCGCGGTGCCGGCGGTGTCCAGCCGCAGCGCGTCGATCGCGAACTCGTTGCCGTCGCAGCCCAGGCCGGTCATCACGAAGCCGGCGCCGTCGCCGCGGTGGCGCACCACCATGTCGGCCAGCGTGCCGTCGGGCACCGTCTCCTCGGCACCCTCGGCGACACCCTCGTCGGCGACCGGGGCCTGGGCGTACATGTCCCACTTGCTCCAGCTGTAGGTCAGGTCGGTGGCCTCGATGCGGGTCCACTGCCCCGGTGGCACCGCCACCTCGGCGCGCCCGAACCAGACGCGCCCGGTGCGCCGGTCCTCGGGCTCCTGGTAGCCGGCCCACACCACGCCCGTGGTGCCCTGCTCGGCGTACGCCGTCAGCCCGGCGCTCCGGGTCAGCGCCACCGACGAGACGTAGCTCAGCGGGCCCAGGGCGTTGCCGCCGAGGAGGTCGTAGCGCAGCACCCGCTCGCCGGCCGGAGCGCTGCCGGGACCGGCGCCGATCATCGCCTGGGGCGCCTCGGCGACCCGTTCGTAGACGTTGTCGCAGCCCACCAGTCCCAGGCGCATGGCGCGCCCTTCGGGGAAGGACAGCCCGCGCACCACGACGGTGCTCTGCTGGGTGGGGGCGGCGCGGGTGGTGGGGACGGCCCCGACGGCAGTTCCGCCGGTCACAGCGGTGGTCAGACCACCGGCGAGCGCGACGCAGGCAGCGGCGCTGATCGCCGCGATGCTCTGGTTGATGCCGGCCCGCACGTGCTCGTCTCCGCTCGTCCCGGCGGGCTCCGGTGCCCGCAGCATGAACTGTAGGCGGCGTCTGCCCACCCCACCACGGGGTCGGCGAAGTTCACCCGAACGAGGGACGCCGTTCGTCCGGCCGGCGCCGATGACACCGATGACACCGATGAGTCAGAGGCTCAGGGCCGGTCGGAGCAGGCACACCCGTGATCCACCCACTCCCTGGAGGCCCCGTGCCCGTGCTGCTGAACCCCTACCTGACCCTCGACGGCACCGCCCGGGAGGCGATGGCGCTCTACCAGTCCGTCTTCGGCGGCGAGCTGAGCGTGATGACGTACGGCGACATGGGCGCCGAGGGCGACCTGGCCACGAAGGTCATGCACGCCCACCTCGCGACGCCCGACGGGCTGACCCTGATGGCCTCCGACGTCCCGCCGGGCGAGGTGGTCGAGCACGGCAGCACGGTGCGCGTGACCCTCTCCGGCGACGACGAGGCCCGGTTGCGGGGCTGGTTCGAGGCACTGGCCGAGGGCGGCGAGGTGCACGTGGCGCTGGAGAAGCAGTCGTGGGGCGACCTGTTCGGCCAGTGCGCCGACCGGTTCGGGATCCTCTGGCTGGTCAACATCGGGCCGGCCGAGCAGTAGGCCGACGGGGCCTCAGCCCCCGGCGGCGCGGTAGGACTCGATCCAGCGCCGGTCGATGCGGCGCTTGAGCAGCAGCGCGCCGCGCCCGCCCCACCACCAGCGCCCGCGGGTGGCCAGCGCGTGCCCGGCCCCGAGGTCGAGCACCGAGAGGAAGTGCTCACGCGGGCGGTAGACGTGCTCGCCGGCGTCCTCGCCGCGGCCGCGGGCCTCCAGGGCGGCGAGCAGCACCGGCGCCTGCCGCACCCCGTGCACGCCGACGCGCGGCAGCGGCCGGGGCGTGAAGCGGGCGCAGTCGCCGACGGCGTACACGTCGTCGTGCTCGACGTGCTGCAGGGTGGCGCGCACCGGCACGCCGCGCTCGTCGCCGAGGCCGAGGTCGGCCACCAGCGGTGGCGCCGCCAGGCCGCCGGCGAGCACGGCGAGGTCGTGCTCGAGCACCCGGCCGTCGGCCAGGGTCACGCTGGTCGGGTCGAGACGCTCGACCCGGCGGGCCAGCAGCACCTCGACGCCGCGCCGCGCGAGCACCCGTTCGACGTGGCGCCGGGCCCCGGCGGGCAGCGACGGTCCGACCACGTCGCCGCCGTCGACCAGCCGCACCCCGCGCACCCCGGCGCGCACCGCGAGCTGGGCGGCGAGCTCGAGCCCCGAGGGCCCCGCGCCCACGACGCTGACGACCGCGGCCCCGTCGTCGGGCAGCCGCTCGGCGAGGGTCTGCAGACCGGCGAGCGGCTTGACCCCGACCACGCCGGCCCCGACCGGCACCCCGAGGTCGCAGGTCACCGACCCGATCCCGAGCGAGACCACGTCGTAGCCCAGCCGCTGCCCGGTCGCGGTCGTCGCGACCCGGGCCCGCGGGTCGAGGCCCGCCAGCGTGTCCACGTGGTGGCGTACGCCGTTGCGCGCGGCCAGCCCGGCCACGTCGAGCCGGCCGGCCTCCAGGGGCAGCGCGCCGGTGGCGACCGCGGAGCCGACGCCGCTGTAGTCGAACCAGCGCGGCGCGAGCAGCTCGACCCTCCAGCCGGTGGCGCGCAGCCGGTCGGCGTGTCGCAGCAGGTGCAGGTGGGTGTGCCCGGCTCCGACGAGCAGCAGCGTCCTGGAGTCCTGCACCCGGGCAGCCTAGCCAGGGGTGCCCCGGGCGGCGCCCGGTGTGCTTCGCTGGGTCGATGAGCAGGAACCCCGGGCCGGTCGAACGCGTCGACCACCTCGCGATCCGCGCCGAGGACGCGGTGCAGCGGCTGGTGGACGGGGGCCTGCGCCGGGCCGGCTGGGCGCCCCGGGTGGTGGCCTACGTGGGCTACGGGCTCGAGGGTGCGTGGGTGCGGGTGCTGGCGCGGGTGGTGCTGGTGCCCGCCGACAGCCTGGCCGCCCGGCATCCCGAGGACGCCCGCGGCTGGCGCCGGTTCGTGGCCCAGTCGGCGGCCGGCGTCCCGGTCACCGTCGAGGTCGGCGGGGTCAGCACCCGGGTGGAGTCCGACCGCGAGGGCTACGTCGACGTGCGGCTGCCGGCCGACCTGCCGTCAGGCTGGGCCACGGCGCGGCTGCTGGTCGACGGGACCGACGGGCCCGACACGACCGCGCAGCTGCGGGTCGTGGCCGCCGACGCGCGCCACGGGCTGGTCAGCGACGTCGACGACACCGTGATGATCACGATGCTGCCGCGCCCGCTGGTCGCCTTCCGCAACGCCTTCGTCACCCGCGAGGTCGACCGGTTGCCGGTGCCGGGCATGGCCGGGCTCTACCGCGACCTGCTCGCCGAGCGGCCCGACACGTTCGTGGTCTACCTCTCCACCGGTGCCTGGAACGTCGCCGGGGCGATCGGCCGCTTCCTGGCCCGCCACGAGTACCCGCCGGGTCCGGCGCTGCTCACCGACTGGGGGCCCACGCCGCGCGGGTGGTTCCGCTCCGGTCAGCGGCACAAGACGACCGCGCTGCGCCGGCTGATGGAGGACTTCCCACAGCTGCGCTGGGTCCTGGTCGGCGACGACGGCCAGCACGACCCCGACATCTACGCCGAGACCGCTGCCGAGCACCCGGGCCGGGTCGAGGCCGTGCTGATCCGTCGGCTCAGCCTCGGCGAGCAGGTCGCGCGCTACGGCCACCTCGACGGCCAGCGGGTCGACCCGCAGGAGGGCCGGGGCAGCGAGGGCGGGGCGGGCGTCGCGACGGGGTACGGCGACGACGGTGACGAGCTGCGCGGCGAGGCCCGGCGCCTCGGGCTGCTGGGCTGACCGGCCGCTCAGCCGGCGCGCACCGGCGCCCGGCCGCGGGGGCTGCGCGCGCCGCGGGTGACCAGGAAGCCGAAGCCGGTCGCGAAGACGTACATGATGATCGAGTAGACGGCGCTGGGGATGGCGACCTCGGTGCTGCCGAGCACGCTCAGGGCGATGGTCAGCGCGACGGTGGTGTTGTGGATGCCGACCTCCATCGAGCTGGCCACGGCCTGCGCCCGGTCGAGGCGCAGCAGCCGCGCGCCGGCGTAGCCCAGGGAGAGGCTGGCGGCGCAGAAGATCGCGGTGACCAGCCCGACCTGGCGCACGTAGTCGGCGAGGTTCTCGCGCTCGCCCAGCAGCGCGCCGACGGCGACCACGACCAGCACCACGATCGAGAAGACCCGCACCGGCTTGTCGGAGCGCGCCGCGAGCGCGGGGCGGCGGCTGCGCACCAGCATGCCGAGCACGACCGGCACCAGCACGATCGCGATCACCTGCAGCACCTTGCCGACCTGCAGGCCCAGCTCGCCGTCGGCGTCGAAGTAGCCGATGGCCAGGTTGGTGATCAGCGGGATGGTGAACGCGGCGAGCACCGAGTTGATCGCGGTCAGCGTCACGTTGAGCGCCACGTCGCCGTGGAAGAGGTGGCTGAAGAGGTTGGCGGTGGTGCCGCCCGGCGAGGCGGCCAGCAGCATCACCCCGACCGCCAGCAGCGGGTCGAGGTCGAAGCCGAGCACCAGCCCGAAGGCGATCACCGGCAGCACCAGCACCTGCAGGGTCAGCGCCACCACGACCGCTCGCGGGCTGCGCGCGACCCGACGGAAGTCGTCGACCTGCAACGACAGGCCCAGCCCGAACATGATGATGGCCAGCGCGACCGGCAGGCCCACGCTGATCAGTGCGGAGTCGTTCACGACCACTCTCCCTGCCTCGACCGGTGTGACGGCGGACACAGTCAAGCAGCAGCGGGCGGGTCAGGTGCGGAAACGCTCCACGGCGTCGGGATCGACCAGGGCGGCCCGGTCCCGGGCCCTGCGCCGGTGGTGCTCGACCAGTGCCACCAGCGCGGAGGCCGGCCACGCCTGGGGCAGCAACCGGCAGGCGAGGACCTCCGGGCCCTTGGCGGTGATGACGAGGTGCGGCTGCCACCCCCGGACAGCGGCCACCTCGACGACGTCGCGCCAGGCCACCGTCCGTGCCCGGGTCGGGCCGCCGGGCACCCGCAGCCCCTCGGGGCCCACGACCAGCCGGGACTCGGCGCGCGCCGCCAGCGCGGCCGCGCCGACGACCCCGACGACGACCAGCACGCCCAGGACCCTCGGTCCCGCCGAGTCGGCGACCAGCACCAGCAGCACGCCCAGCAGCCCCAGCACGACGCCGGTCACGGCGCGCAGCAGCACCTGCGCACGCCGCAGCGGCAGCGCCAGCCCGCCCTCGACGGCGACCGCGGGCGGCGGGTCGGCGCGCAGCCCGTGGCGCGGTGCGACCAGGCTGCCGGCGCCGGTCAGACCCAGGACCGTGAGCAGCACGCCGAGGACCGTCGGGAACACCGGGTCCTGGCTCCCGGCGCCGGCGACCACGAAGAGGAGCCCGACCGGCACCAGCAGCGCGTTGAGGCCCAGCACGGCGTAGCGGCCCACGGAGCGGTAGACGGCGTCGGGGTCGCCCCCGGGCCCGCGGGCCTCAGCCACGGGCGGCGCCGACACCGAGCAGGGCGGCCAGGCCCAGGGCGCTGCGCGGCGAGTACGCCGTGCGCCACAGCCCGCCGTGGGCCGCGGCGTACGCCTCGTCCTGCCAGGGGTGCTCGTGGCGCGGGCCGCCGCCGGTGTGCAGGTCGTGGACCAGCATCGCGGCCATCAGCACGTTGGAGGTGGAGGGGTCGAAGACCTCGACGCCGAAGCGGTGCGCGCCGGCGTACGCCGCGGCCAGGGCGCGGTTCTTGACCACCGAGCGGGTGCGGGTCGGGGGCGCGACGTTCATCGAGACCAGGCGGCCGTCGTGGCGGGCGGTGGTGGCGCGCCAGCGCTGCAGCCGCTTGGCCAGCGCGTAGTTGGGGCCCTGCTGGGGCACCAGCGAGTCGTTGAGGCCGGGGTGGGCGGGGCCGGCGTAGGGGCGCTGCAGCAGGCGGCCGCCGGAGAGGGTGCGCAGCGGGCGGCCAACGCCCTTGCTGACGCGGCCGCGACCGGCGTACCTGGCCAGGGCCTGGTCGACGGCCTCGCCGGGCACCGCGAAGACGTCGGTGGGGGTGGCCAGGAAGGCCAGCGCGGTGTCGTCGCGGGCCTCGAGCAGGCGACGGCTGAGCTCGTCGACGGCGGTGGAGACGCGCACGTTGGTGGCGCCGTCGGCGTAGACGTAGTTGCCGACCACCAGGGTGCCGGGTTGCGCGGCCAGCCAGTCGGCCAGCGCCGGCACGTCGGCGAGCAGGTCGGCGCCGGGACGGCCGTCGACCGCGGGGGCGACCACGGTGCCGGCGCCGGCGACCGCGGTGTCGCTGACCCGCTCCCACACGTCGTCGCGGGGCAGGTCGATCGCCGCGACGCGGGCGCCCCAGCGGGTCAGCGCCTGCAGCGGCCCCATCTCGGAGCCGGCGCCGACCACGGCGACGGTGTGGTCCTCCAGGCGCAGCCACTCGGGGTGGGCCACGACGGCGTCGACGGCCTCGGCCAGCGTCGGCTCGACGACCCCGGCCTCGACCCACCGCTCGACCTGGCGGCGTACCTCGTCGCCGCGCAGCCGCTCGCCCCGGTAGGGCAGCACCAGCTCCTCGACCCGCTCGCCGGCCCCGTGCACCTCGACCTGCCCGAAGCCGCTGCCGGCGCTGCCGGTGCTGGGGCCGGCGGTGGCTGCGGCGCGCGGCCAGTCGGTGAGCGGCACGTCGCCGTCGCCCGCGACGACCCGCATCCGTGAGTGCAGCGAGTCGAGGCCGGCGCGGGCGACCGCGACGGCGTCGTCGGGGGTGGCCAGGCCGGCCTCGACGAGGCGGCGGAACCAGGTGAGGTACTGGGTGCGCCAGGCCGTCTCCCGCTCGACGGCCCGGGCGCCGACGGCGTCGACCGGGCGCAGCGCGTCGGCGACCACGCCGCGGCCGGTGGCGGTGGTGCTGCGCCGGGGAGTGCCGTCGGCGGCGGGGTCGGGGTCGGCGGGGAAGACGAGTCCGTGCGGAGCATCAGCCATGGCGTCACCCTGCCCGGGCGGCGCGCGGGGGTAAACACCCGGGGGTGACGCGTCCCACGCTCCGGCGGCGCTACCGTCCGCCTCGTGACCCGCCAGCGCTCCGGCGCCCCTCTCGTGATCGGACCCGACGCCGCCCTCGTCGTCGTCGACGTGCAGGAGGGCTTCGACGAGCCGTGGTGGGGCCCGCGCGACAACCCGGCCTGTGACGACAACATCGCGGCGCTGCTCGAGGCCTTCGCGGCCTCCGGGCGGCCGCTGGTCTACGTGCAGCACTCGTCGCTGAGCCTGGAGAGCCCGCTCTTCCCGGGCCAGCCCGGGCACGCGCTCAAGGAGTACCTCGAGGGCTTCGAGCCGGCGCTGCTGGTGACCAAGCAGGTCAACTCCTCCTTCCACGGCTCCCCCGACCTCGACGCGTGGCTGCGCGGTGAGGGCATCGACGAGATCGTGGTCTGCGGGATCACCACCAACCACTGCTGCGAGACCACCGCGCGCGTCGGCGGCAACCTCGGGTACGCCGTCACGTTCGTGCTCGACGCGACCCACACCTTCGACCGCACCGGCCCCGACGGCACGACCATGACCGCGGCCGAGCTGGCCCGCGCCACCGCCACCAACCTGCACGGTGAGTTCGCCACCGTGGTGTCGACGTCCGAGGTGCTCGAGGCGCTCGAGCAGCCGTCGTCCTGACGACCCGACGCCGCCACGGCGTGTCGCGGTGCGGGTCGTCAGGACGGCCGAGGCTCAGGTCCCGCAGATCATCGCCAGGTCGCGCCACCAGGAGAGCCGGTTGGGGCGCCCGTCGTAGTCGTGGCGCTGGTTGGCCCCGGAGACCCCCGGCAGCACGTAGACCTGGGCCGGGCCGACGTACCAGTCCTGGACGCCGAGGCCGGGCCGACCCCGCCGCCCCATCGCCCGGGAGGCCTCGTGGGCGACCGCCTTGCTGGTGAAGGCGAGCCACTCCGGCCGCCAGCGCTCGCACCTGGCGACCAGGTCGTCGATCTCGACCCAGCGCGGGTCCCAGTGCCCGACCAGGTCGGTCAGGCCCAGGCCGAGGTCGGGCAGGAGGTGGTCCTCGTGCGGCTGCAGCCGGCGCGGGGAGAGCCCGGAGAGGTGCAGCGACTCCCAGAAGCTGTTGCCCGGCGTCTCGTAGTAGTGGTCGCGGTGCTTGGTGCTCTCCGCTCCCGCGAGCCCGCAGAAGACCACGAGCGGCTCGTCGGGGACCAGATCGGGGAGCACCTGCACGTCGGCACGCTACCCGCGCGGCCCCTCCCCCCGGGCCGCCGTGGGTGGTCAGCAGCTCGAGCAGCTCGAGACTGCCGTCGGCCACGGCCGGGGGGACGACGGTCAGGACGTCGCACGTGGGCAGTCCCGGCCTGTGGAAGGCCGAGCCCACGACCGAGCGCCGTCCTGACGTCCCGTACGCCGTCGCGGCGTGTCGCGGTGAGGAACGTCAGGAGGGCGGGGCCTCGGACCACCGGGGCGAGTGCGCTTCACAGACCACCCCTACGGGCGTTTGTGGAGAGCCGCCTGGCCGTGTCAGGGGTCTGCGCCTACAGTCGAGGGAGTGAACAGGCACCGGCACTCGGTGCTGCACCACCAGCTTGGGGGCCCGCCATGGGCAACGACACCGTACTTTCCGCCGCCGCGCGTCGGCCGCAGCACACCCGCCACACCGTCACCGGCGACCTCGATGTCGCCGCCGTGCACCGCCTGCGCAGCGGCTTCGCGGCCACGATCGACAGCTCCGACCTCGCCCGGCCCGGCGTCCGGCTCGACCTGGGTGGGGTGACCTTCATGGACGCCGCCGGCCTCGGCGCCGTCATGTGGTGCCGCCAGCACGCGCTGAGCGCGGGCTTCGCCTGCGTCGTCGACGACGCCAGCCCGGCCGCCCTGCGCCTGATGCGCCTGACCGGCACCCACGACCTGCTCCACGGCTTCGCGGCCGCGCCGCTCGCCGGCGGCGCCCCGGTCTGAGCACGCTCACACCGTCGTCCCGGTCTCAGGTCACTCGGCGCCGAGGACCGGCGGGCAGGCCGATACGACGACGTCGTACGCCGCCTGCTCCGCCGCGATCGCGTCGGTGACCCGCTGCGGCTGGTAGGAGTCGTCGGCGGCGTACTCGGTGCCGATGGCCAGGGTCGAGCTGACCGCGGCAACGAGCGCGACGACCCCGGCAGTGATGGCGGGGGCGATGTCGCCCTCCCCCGCGACGGCTCCGGTCAGCATGTCGACGGCCGTCTCGTAGTCGGTCAGGGCGTGGCCCTCGAAGCGCCCACGAGCGAGGGTGTCGCGCGCTCCCTCGAGTGACGCGTTGGTGACCGCCACCAGGCGGCAGGTCCGGGAGTCGGCGCCCTGGGTCTCCTCCGACCCGCTCTCGCCGCCGTCGCTGCAGGCGCCGAGACCGATGGCCAGCACGGCTGCGGAGAGCCAGGCGCCCGTGCGCGTGGCGATGGCCCTGGCCGCTCTGGTCGAGGACGAGGACATGGGTGCTCCTGGGGGCGAGCCCGCCGGATCGGCGAGGGGGTCGGTGCGGACGACCCAACCACATCCCGGACCGTGCCGGCGACCACGCCGAACGTCACGGGAGCCGGAACGGCTCAACCTGGCACCCTGCCGCTGACGCACCAGGCGGTGGCGTCGATCTCGAACGGACCGTCGCCGAGGTCTGCGTGCAGCTGTGAGCGCAGCCGGGCGACGCTCGAGTCGTCGAGGCCGTCGAGGAACGCCCGGGCCGATCCCACCGCCCCGGCGAAGGGCGCCCACCAGCGGTCGAAGGAGTCGAAGCCGACCCGGACCGAGATCCGCTGCTCACGCACGCCGACGAGGCCGGCGCCCTCCCACAGCCGCTGCAGGTCACCTCGGGTCGAACCTGTCGACGGCGCCGCCGCCTGACCTGGGGTGATCGACTCGACGGCCGACCAGAACGGCGAGAGCGGTCCGCGCCCGCCGCCGTGGTCCCACACGCAGGCCGCGACCAGTCCGCCCGGGCGGGTCACCCGCACCATCTCGGCCACTCCCGCCGCCGGGTCGTCCATGAAGTGCACGACCAGCTGGGCCAGGCTCGCCTCGAAGGTCGCGTCGTCGAAGGGCAGCGCCTCCGCGCCGCCCCGGCGCACGTCGACGTCGGGGAAGCGGTCGGCGACCGCGGCCACGAACGACGGGGCCGGGTCGATCGCCGCCAGACGGCGTACGCCGTCGGGGAGCGGGCGGCGCACCAGCTCCGCGAGCAGCGCCCCCGGGCCGCAGCCGACGTCGAGCACGCTGCCCGGCAGCCGGCCCTGGGGCAGCACCGCGTCGCAGAAGACAGGCGCCAGGGGCTGGGAGAAGCGCCCCATGAACCTGTCGTAGGTGTCCGCGGGCACGTCGAAACCGGCCATGGCGCCATGGTAGGTGGCGGGCAGGTGGGCCGGGTCACGGATAGTCCCTGACGTTCCACACGCCCCACCGGCGTGTCTGGGTGAGGAACGTCAGGGACTATCCGCGCCCGGCGCGACCGACCGCCGGGCTCAGCCGACCCAGCGCTCGGAACCGGGCAGGTCGAGACCGGGCTCGTCCTCGGGCAGCAGCGAGAGCTGCTGGCTGCGCGGGCCGCGGGGGCGGGTGGGGCCCTCGTCGCGGCGGGCGGCCCGGTCGACGAGGTGGCGCAGTCCGGAGCGGACGGTGTGCAGCAGCAGATCGAGGTCGACGCCGGGCACCACCACGGTGCCGGTGCGCAGACCCACCAGGGAGCGCACCAGCAGCGTGCGCTGCCCGTCGTACGCCGCCGCGACCTGCGCGGGCTCGACCTGGCCGTCGAGGAGCAGCTCGACCACGGTGGCGAGGTGCTCGTCGAGGCCGCCGGGCAGCGGCTCGTCCGCGGCCGGCTCGCCCTCGTCGCCGAGCCCGGCGAGGAACCGGCGACCGCCGACCCGCTCGGCGACCTCGCCGGCGATGTCGTCGATCTCGGAGCACAGCCTGGCCAGCACCCCGGCGAGCTGGCGCGGGGCGAAGGGCACCGCGCAGATCTCGTGGCGCACCACGATGCTGTCGGCGGTGGCGCGCACCTGCAGGTAGGGCAGCCGGGCCTGCAGCCCCGACACCTCGCGCGCGGCCGCGTCGGTGTCGGCCACGTCGTCGACGAGGATCGCGAAGAGCGCCACCGAGGGCCGGTCGGGCAGCACCTGCACCCACACCACGCTCTCCCCCACCGGCACCGGCACGTCGCCGTCCTCGTCGTGGGCGATCGGCTGGTCGAGCATCTCGGCGAGGGTGGCGTCGACCATCCGCTGCAGGTGGTCGCGGTCCTCGACGAGCACGGCCAGCGGGGCGTCGTCGCCCAGCACCGTCGCGCCCCGGGGCGGCAGCGCCCTGGCGCGCGACTCCCAGCGCAGCCCGCCGAGGTCGAGCTCGCGGCTGAGGAGGAACGCGGGGTGCAGGCAGCCGTGCTGGTCGCGCAGCGCCCCCACCACCAGCGCCGCCGCCAGGTCGCACTCGCGCTGGGCCAGCTCGGCGTGGAAGACGGGGTCGTCGTCCTCGTACTCGTCACCGGGCGCCCACGGCTCGACGAGACCACCGACGCCGACCGCCTCGAGGAGCAGCCGGCCCCCGGCCTCGACGTCCACGACGACGGCCACGACGACGTACGCCGGCACCTCGCCGGAGCCGTCGTCGACGGCGAGCCCGACTTCCTCCTCCGGCTCCATGGAGGCCAGGTGGTCGGCCAGCCGGGACCGCAGCACGCGCCAGGCCTCGTCGTGCTCCCGCTCGATCGTCACGTCACTCCCGGTGTCTCGACCCGGTCGGCCCCCACCGACCTCGTCCACCCACCGTAGGCGCGGGCACCGACAGTCGTGCTGCGACGCGACCGGGCGGCGGATGCCCGGCTCAGGGAGCCGGCGGCGCTGCGGCGGTGGCTGACCCCGGAGACCCTGCTCGGACCTGCTCGTTGACCTGGTCGACGGTGTAGCCCTGCGCCAGCGCCCCTCGCGTCTGCGGCAGCCTCACGCAGCGCTTCACGAGCTCGGCGATGACGTCCGCGCCCCCGGCGATGTACTGCGCGGAGACGACCATGAACGGCTCGTCCAGGCGCACCTCGCGTCGCCACACGACCCTCGTCGTGTCGTGGCGCTCCGGCCAGCCGGTGAGCACGATCACCAGCGAGTCGCGCGAGTGGTGGGACTCGGTCGGGCCGGCGACCGCGACCGACTCCCACGGGGTGGACCAGCTGATGCCCTCGTGCCGGTACTCCAGTCCTGTCGAGGTGAAGTAGAGCCCACCGACGGCGATCTTGCCGCGCAGCAGCTCGACGAGCGGCCAGAGGAGCACGGCGGCCAGCAGGCCGAGCAGCGAGACCCCGATCGGGGCGTCCGCACGCAGGGAGAGCAGGGCACCCACCGATGTCCAGGTCAGGAAGGCCGCCGTCCAGAACACCGGCAGCACCAGCGCGACCCGGGGATAGGGGAACACCATCGCCGCCGCCCCTGAGGGCGCGGTCCCGAGCTCGACCGCTGGTCGGTGCCGGGGCAGGTAGGTGTCGTAGCCGACCATGACGAACCCGCCGGCGGCGATCAGCAGGAGCAGCGAGCCGATCATCACCGCCGCGACACCGCCCACGATCACGATGCCCGTCCCCAGCACGGCGAGCCAGACGTAGGAGATGGTCAAGAACGCGTTGTGCCGGGTGCTGCGCATGCGACCTCCTCAGTCGAACAGTCCACCGACGCCGTCGACGAGGCCTCCGACCCCGTCGGCGATCGCACCGCCGGTGTCGCCCAGGGACTCGAGTCCCGCGTCCCAGGCATCCATCACGTCGGGGCCGTCCTCGAAGAGCGAGTCGATGGCGCCCGAGGTGAAGACTCCCACGCCTGCTCCGACGACGGCGCCCACGGCCGTGCCGACCCCCGGGACGGGGATGAAGGAGCCCACGACGGCACCGGTGGCCGCACCCGCGATCACCGAGGCCGCGAAGCCACCGCCGTTGGACACCACCGCCTGCGTCGGGCTCTCCCCCGCCGCGAGGTCGAGGCCGACGCCGACCACCGCGAGCGCCCCGCCGAGCTTGAGCGAGACCGCCTTGGCCCTGGTCTCCACCTCCTTGGCCTCCGCGACCATGTCGGCGCCCCGGATTTCCGGGCATCCCAGTGGTCGAGGTCGTGGTTGCCGAACCCACGCGGGTCGCGGGTGATCAGCTCGAGGTAGTCCTCCGCCTGCTTGCCCAGCTGCTCGCCCGCCGTCCTCGACGCCGAACGATTCGCCAGCACCCCGGCCGTGCGGAAGCCACCGGCGATGTCCATCGCCGTCAGCGCCATGCCTGGCCCGGTCAGGCCGCGGTACTCGCCCTCCAGCGCCAGCACACCTCCGCGCAGCTCGTCATGCACGGCTGCCGTGGCCGCTGCCGCCCGCTGGTAGGCCTCGACACGCGCCTGGTGGGCGGCGAGCGCGTCGAGAGCCTCGGCGTGGGCGTCGACGAGGGTGGGGCTCACCTGTCCGGCCGGGCTCGGACCGGGATGGCTCGGTGCGGCGCCGGGCGCCTCGACGACGTACCCCGACACGCTCAGCCCCGCCGCGCGGGCGCTCGCCCGGATGCCGGCCATCCGCGCCTGCAGCCGCCGCAGCGTCGCGGCGTACGCCGCCAGCTCGCGCGCCGCGGAGGAGGCGCCGTCGTGGACGAGGTCGATCTTCTCGACGGCCACGCCCATGCGCGACACGAACCCGGTGCCGGTGGCGCCGTGCCAGTCGGCGGAGGCGGCGCGGCGGGCGGCGAGCACGCGCGCCCCACCGTCGCCGACGGCGGCGGCCAGGGAGCCCTCGAGCCAGCGCGCGGCCACGTCGATGGAGTCGGGCGAGCCCTTGAGCTCGGTGTCGATGCTCATCTCACCACCACTGCCTGCTGGTGAAGGCCTCCCGGGTGGCGCTGTCGGCGGACTCCAGGCCCCGGACCGCGGAGCGGACGTTGTCGGTGGCGCCGAGCAGGCCGGCGCTGAGCTCGGCGGCGGCCGAGACCACCAGCGCGAGCATCGCGGCGACCAGGGGCGTCAGGTCACCGGCGTCGACGCTGCGCGGCGCGCGGTTGCCGCACTCCTCGATCGCCGCGCGCGCCTGCTCGAGCTCGGCGGTGATCGACTCGGCGGTGGCCCACCGCAGCTCGACGCTCATCGCCGGCCCGTCGGCACCGCGCCCGGGCTGGGCCGCTTGTCGAGGTAGAGCAGGTCGTAGGGCACCTGCTCGTGGGCGGCCTGGAGGTCGGCGACCGACAGGAGCGCCCACGACGACTCGGGGCTGTAGAAGTCGGCGAGCCGGTCGAGGGCGGAGTAGACGAACAGGGCCACCCGCTCGTCGTGGGTGCGGTGCATCGCGAGGCGCTGCCTGGCGTCGGTGTGCTCGCGCGTCGGGGCGTAGACCACCGGCGGGAGGGTGGGGCGGGTGTCGGTCATGTCCTCAGGCTCCCCGCGATCGCGGGCCGGCGACACCACCGATCCCGGATCTGTGGAGAACCTCGGCCGGTCTCAGTCGAAGAGCGCGCGCACGTCGGCGGCGTCGACGACGCTGCCCAGGGCCCCGTCGCCGTCGACGACCTGGGAGAACAGCGCGGCCTTGCGCTCCTTCAGGGCCACCACCTTCTCCTCGATCGTGTCCCGCGAGACCAGCCGGTAGACCATCACCGGTCGGGTCTGGCCGATCCGGTGGGCCCGGTCGACGGCCTGGGCCTCGACGGCAGGGTTCCACCACGGGTCGAGCACGAAGACGTAGTCGGCCTCGGTGAGGGTGAGCCCGACCCCACCGGCCTTGAGGCTGATGAGGAACGCCGTGCTGTCGCCCTCGCGGAACCCCTCGACCGCCTCGGCCCGCTTGCGGGTCCGTCCGTCGAGATAGCTGTAGGTGACGCCCTCGGCGTCGAGCCGGGCGCGCACGCGGCGCAGGAAGCCGGTGAACTGGCTGAAGACGAGCGCGCGGTGACCCTCGGCGGCCAGCTCGAGGAGGTGGTCGACCAGCACGTCGGCCTTCGCCGAGCCGACCGCCTCGTGCTCGGCCTCGACCAGCGCGGGGTCGAGGCTGAGCTGGCGCAGCCGGGTGAGGGCGCTGAGGATCGCGACCCGGTTGCGGTCGAAGTCGTCGACGAGCCCGAGGATCTTCTGCCGCTCGCGGGCCAGGTGGGTGTCGTAGATCCTGCGGTGCCGGGCGCCGAGGTCGACCTGCAGCAGCTGCTCCTGCTTCGGCGGCAGGTCGGCGGCGACCAGCTCCTTGGTCCGGCGCAGCAGGAAGGGGCGCAGCCGCTGCTGGAAGCGTGCCAGCGCGGCGCCGTCCCCCTCCTTCTCGACCGGGCGCACCACGTGGTCGACGAAGCCCTTGGCGGTCGGGTAGAGACCCGGCGCCACGAGGGCCAGCAGGGACCACAGCTCCATCAGCCGGTTCTCGAACGGCGTGCCGGTGACCGCGAGCCGGAACGGCGCAGCGATGCGGCGGACGGCCTGGTGGGTCTTGGCGAGGTGGTTCTTCACGTGCTGGGCCTCGTCGAGGACGAGCCCGCCCCAGGCCAGGGCGGCGTACTCCTCGATGTCGAGGCGCAGCAGCGTGTACGTCGTCACCACGACGTCGGCACCGTCGGCGACCGCGGCCACGGGGGTGCCGAGCTTGCGGGCCGAGGAGGTCACGGTGCGCACCACCAGACCCGGGGTGTGCTGCTCGGCCTCGCGGGCCCAGTTGGCCACGACGCTGGTGGGCGCCACGACCAGGAACGGCGCCGCGCCCGCCGCGCGGGCGCGCGCGGTGGCCGCAAGGACCTGCAGCGTCTTGCCCAGGCCCATGTCGTCGGCCAGGATGCCGCCGAGTGCGTGGTCCTGCAGGAAGGCCAGCCACCGGAACCCGTCGTACTGGTAGTGCCGCAGCTGGGAGACCACGCCCTGCGGCTCGGGGCTGGGCAGCTCGGTGAGGTCGCGCAGCGCGCGGGCCCGGCGCACCCACTCCTGGGCGTGCGCGGGCAGCGTGTCGGTCTCGGCCAGGTCGCCGACCCGCGCCCACAGGCCCAGGTCGTGACCGGCCACGCCGATGCGGTCGTCCCGGTCGGGCTCGCGCACCTCGGCGGCGGCGACGACCAGCTCGCGCAGGCCCTCGAGCTCGGGGCTGGAGGCGGCCACGTGCAGTCCGCTGGGCAGCACGATGCGCTCCTCGCCGAGGGTCAGCGCCGCCAGCACCGTCGGCAGCGGGACCTGCTCGCCGTCGACGCTGACGCTGACGCTCAGGTCGAGCCAGTCGGTGGCTCCGCCGGCGTCTGCCGCGTCGTCGGCCTCGGCCGGGGCCTCGACGGTACGCGGGACCGACGCTGATCTCGACCGGGCCGGAGGCCGCACGGAAGTCGGGACGCTCGACCTCCTCCACCTCGAGCCCGGCTCGCGCGCAGGCGCGCCAGCTCGTCGGCGAGCTCGAGCACGCCGCTGGTCGCTACGTCGCTGTCGGCCGCCGGCGCGTCAGCGTCCACGACGCCGAGGGCATGCCAGGCGGGCGAGCTCGGCCCGCTCGGCGGGACGGTCGCGGACGCCGTCGAGGCGGTCGGCGGAGCCGGCGGCGCACACCAGGTCGCCGTCGCCGACCCGGTAGCGCCACTGCCAGCGCAGCGCGGCCGCCGGGGTGCGGTCCCACTCGACGAGGAGGACCAGGCGCGGGGCCGGCGGGGCGGGCACGGTGATCGAGTCGTCGCTCGAGGTGACCGGCAGGTGCCTCGTGAGGCGGGGCAGCTGGGTGGCGACGAAGGCGTCGAGGTGCTCGGGCGGGACGGCGATGTCGCCGCCGGTGACGAGCCTGGCCAGCGCGGGAGGGACCGGGGTCGCGAGGGGTGCCAGGAGGGCGGTGGTGTCGCGGGTGGTGGCCGTGGGCACCCGGTCGAGCAGCACCACGCCGTGCGCCTCGTCGCCGACGAGCAGCAGCTGGCCTGCCGCCCACCACCGGTCGGCGTACCGCACCCCGAAGCGGAGGCTGGCTGCCCCGGGCTCCGCCTCGTCGCGCAGTACGTCGGCGACGACCTCGACGGGCTCGTCGACCAGCTGCACGTCGGCCAGTCCCGCGCCGGGCAGCAGCGCCACGCCGGCGTCGCGTGCCTGACGCAGGCGGTGCCACAGCTGGGGGCCGAAGTCGGAGAGCGGCGGCAGGTCGGTGATGTTCCAGTACGCCGCCATCCCCATCTGGGCGCGCAACCGGCACACGGAGGCGACGTGGGCGGGGTCGTGATGGGTGCGCCCGAGGTGGCCGCCATGGGGGGTGAAGTCCTTCCAGGCCGCGCCGCCGCGGACCCATCGCCCGCTCGCGCCCCGGCGTACCGGCCGCATCCGGACCACCGGCGGGGCCAGGCCGGTGAAGCCACCGTGGCGCGGCAGGTGCAGGTCGAGCAGGAGCGCGAGGGCGTCCTGCCCCGTCTCCCCGCCCCGGGAGGCCTCCAGGTCGCGCAGCGCCGTGTCGAGCGCGCCGGCCCAGCCGGCGAAGCCTTCGTCGGCGGGAGTGCCGGGGTCGGGGTGGTCGGTCGTCAGCGACCGGCCCAGGCAGAGCAGCAGCGCCGCGCCGTGCTTGCACTCCCAGCCGACCGGGCAGGAGCAGTCCGCGGTGACGACGGCCCGACCCCGGTCGAGCTCGATGGTGACCGACGTGCGGTAGGGCCGAGCGCCGCTTCCGGCGACCTCACCATCGACTGCGAGGAACTCGCTGTCGACCACGTCGACGTCGAGCCGGAGCACCGACCCGTCCGAGGCGTACGCGCGCGACCGCCCGACGGCTGCCGGGTCGTAGACGGAGGCCAGCCCCTCGGCGCTCAGCCAGGGCGCGAAGGCCTCGACGGCGGCGGGGATGCGCACCGCGTCAGTCTGCCCAAGCCCGCGTGGCCGCAGCGAACCCGGGGCGTCGCGGGCGGGTCGTGCTCATCGGGGTGCGGGTGGCTGGAAGGCGTGGAAGTCGTCGATCCGCCGACGCACGATCGTGCCCGCCGGCAGAGGCTCGGCGATCGCGTGGATCAGATCGACGGTCTCGGCCACGAGCTCGTGGTGCAGCTCCGCCGTCTCCGGGACGAGCCAACCCTGGTCGGTGAGGCTGGTGGTCACCGCGAGCCTGAGGTCGGTCTCGGTCATGTCCAGTTCGGCGACCTCGGCGGTCGTCGTCGCGCGATGGCTGGTCAGGCCACCGAACCCGCGCCCGCAGCCGCATCCCTGCTCCGGATACAGCCGGTCCGTGTCACAGACCATCGTGATCCAGAGCAGCTCTCCGGGAACGCAGCAGCTGTAGTCCCCCTCGACGTCACCCTGTGTCCTGCTCGTTGCCACCAGTACCTTCATGTCGGCCTCCTGTCCGGCACGCTAGGTCGGCGCACCGACACTCACCGCGACCGGCGGCACCGGCGGGCCCGGACCTGTGGACGACCGGCCGGGGCAGCGCTCAGCAGGCGCGGCGTACGACCCGCTTGCCGTCGCCGACCCGCAGCACCCGCACCACCCGGTCGCCGCGCACCAGCCGCACGACGGACTCGCCGTCGGAGACGACGCGCAGGGTGCCGCAGCGCCAGCGTGCACGGTCGACGTCGACGCTGACCCGCGAGACGTTGTCGAGCCGCAGCACCAGCCGGTCGCGCACCGGCAGCGCCTCGCCGTCCTCCCAGGTGGTCTCCGAGAGCAGCGCCGGCAGCGGGCTGGCCACCGGCACCGGGCCGGTGCTGACGGGCAGGTGCTCGCGGTCGGCGATGCGCTGCGAGGTGGCGCGCACCCGGGCGAGGGTGCCGGGCCCGGAGTCGCGGGCGGCGAGGCCGCGGGTCCAGTACGCCGTGGTCGCGCCGATCCCGAGACCGCGCCGGGTCAGGTGCGGGCGCCAGGTGAAGTCGATGTCGCGCGGGTCGCGCTCGACCGTGGGCAGACCGAGCCCGTCGATCACGGTCGCGAACCGGTCCTGGATCGCGAAGACCAGGTGGTCCTCGGCGGGGTAGCGCACGAACCGGTGCCGCAGACCGGCCTCGTCGAAGCGGGCGACCTGGCGCTCGACCGAGGTGAACGGCACGAGCTGGTCGAGGGTCCCCTGCCCGATCCGGAACGGCAGCCAGGTCGCGTTGCCGACCAGGTCGTACGCCGTCCCGTCGCTCTGCAGCGCCCGCCGAACGCGGGCGAGACGATCCGGTCGGCGTCGACCGACACCCCGCACTGGGGCGGGCCGGCGAGCACGACGGCCTCGGCGTACAGGTCGGGGTGCGCGAGGCCGAGGTGGTAGCCGGCCCAGCCGCCCATCGAGTAGCCGGTCAGCACGGTGCGCGTCGGGTCGAGGTCGAAGCCGTCGGCGAGCGAGCGCCAGACCTGCCAGTAGTCGACCTCGGCCTCGTCGAAGTACCAGCCGTCGGGGCCGCGTCCCAGGGTGCCGGCGCAGATGGAGTCGCGCTCCTCGCAGAGGCTCTCGATGAGCTGCGGGTCGTAGGCGGCGTACTGGTTGTGGTTGACGCCCAGCGAGTGCAGCGTCCAGGTGAGCGGGGCGGCGTCGCCGCGGCGGTAGGAGGTGGGCACGTAGACGGAGTAGGGCTGCACCGGGGAGAGGTAGTTGGGGGCGCCGTCGCCGCTGCCCTGGCCCTCGTCGGCCACGACGCCCTCGCCGAGGTCGAGACGGGAGAGGTACCAGCGGTTGCTGGGGCCGTGCACGAGCGGCTCGCGGGTGCGTGCCTTGCGGCGCAGGTCGCGCCAGCGCACGACGTGGGAGAACGCGGAGGCGTCGCCGCCGGCGAGCGCGTCGGCCTGGGCGTCCTCCATCCAGAAGTTGCCGGTGACGAAGCGCGCCAGCCCGTCGGCGCCGAGCTGGTCGGTGACCGGGTTGCCGGCGGCGACGGCCTGGACGGCCGCGACCAGGCCGGCGGTCCGGCTGTCGGTGACGACCGGGGTCTCCTGCTCGGGGGTGCGGAAGGCGAGGTTGTAGACGTGCGTCGTCCCGGGCGGCAGCGGCGCGCCGCCGGTGAGGGTCGGCGCCGCCATCGCCTCGCCGGTCTCGTCGGCCAGGCCCGCGGCGAGCCGGATCCGCCAGGAGCCGCGGGTGCGCAGCAGCTGCTTCGGCACCCGCACCGTGAACGAGCGGGTCGACTCGTCGACGGTGAGCCGGCCGCCGCGGCGGGTCACGTCGGTGACGTCGCCGGTGGTGAGGTCGTGCAGCCAGGCGCCGCGGCTGGAGACGACCAGCGCCTGCTCGAGCCCCGGCGAGGTGACCCCGGCATCAGCGGGCCAGGTGTCCGCACCGGTGCTGGCGTCGCGGTCGGTGTCGAAGGCCCACACCGCGAGCGGCACGTCGGGGCCGGCCAGCGTCGTCCAGTCCACGCGCCAGTACGTCGCCCGCCGGTCCTTGCCCGTGGCCGCGACGAACACGTCGGCCCCGTTCCCGGCTGCGCCCTCGGGCTGCTCGTAGACGCCCTGCTCGGGCGCCAGCACCGCGATGTTGTCGAGGCTGATCCCGCTGGGCAGGGCGGCGCCGTGGGCGTCGTACACGAAGTCGGTCCAGTACGACGCTCCCCCGTGCAGCCGCTCGGTGCCCGAGGTGCGCGAGACCCGCTGGGCGAAGGGCCAGCCCTTCGGCGTCGAGAGCTCGGGCTCCGCCCTCGTCGCCGCCGCCGGCACGCCCTCCGGAAGGCCTCCCGCTCCGTTGGTCGAGCTGCCTCCGTTGGTCGAGCTCGTCGAGACCCCCTGCGCCGGGGCAGCCCCCACTCCCAGGACCAGGCCCGCAGCGACGGCAGGAGCGAGCAGGCGGCGCAGGTTCCGGAGCATGCCGGTCCAACGGCGGAGCGCGACGGTCGTTACGCGTCCCGGGCGCTCAGACCAGCGCGTGCTCGGCCGTCGCAGCGGCAAGCCGCTCGGCGCGCTCCTTGCGCCACGCGGCCCGCGCGATGCGCCCGACGAGGAGCAGCCAGGACACCATCAGCGCCAGGTCGAGCCAGAGCGGGAGGTCGGCGACGGCCGCGAGCACGACGACGCTGTTGACCAGGATGATCAGCCCGCCGACCATGACGCCCATCGGGGCGTGCGGCAGCCGGCCGGCGAGCCGCGCGGCGATCGGCGCCACGATGACGCCGCCGAGGACCAGGCCGAGCACCGGCAGCCACGGGATGTCCTGGTGGGCCGCGCCGGTGATGAAGCCGAGGGAGACCGAGACCGCCACGGCGAACTCGGCGGCGTTGGTGGTGCCGACGACCTTGCGGGGCTCGTGGCTGGTGACGGTCATCAGGCTGGGCGTGACGACCGGGCCCCACCCGCCGCCGCCGGTGGCGTCGACGAAGCCGCCGAGCAGCCCGATCGGGGAGAGCCAGCGCGCGGTGTGACCCGACTTCGGGGTCGGGATGATGCGCAGGCCGAAACCGAACCGGACGAGGATGACGGCACCGAAGAACAGCAGCAGCGCCGCCATCCCGCTCTTCGCGGCGGCCAGGCTGATCGAGGTCAGCACCACGGCGCCGAGGAAGCCGCCGATCGCGCCGGGGATCGCCACCCGGATGAGAACGGCCTTGTCGACGTTGCCGACGCGCCAGTGCGAGAGCCCCGAGATCAGCGTCGTCGGCAGCTTGGCGGCGTGCGTGGCCGCACTGGCAGTTGCGGGGGCGACACCGAGCGCCAGGAGCACGGTGGCCGAGGTGACTCCGAATCCCATCCCCAGCGTCCCGTCGACGAGCTGGGCCAAACCGCCGGCGAGGGCGAAGGCTGCGACCAACCACATGAGCGTGCTCCTAAGTACTTCAAGATGAGTGAGTAGCCAAAGTAACCTAAGTTTCTAGACTTTGCTGGATTGCTTGTGTTTGGTCGGCGCGTCGTGGCTGCCCACACCTCACCCCCGACCTCCGTCCGGGCTGTCGGTGGCGTCGGCGAGGCTGCGCAGATGGAGACCTGGGTGTGCGACTTCTGCGGGCAGCGAGGCCGGACCCGGCCGGGAGAGCACGTCGAGCTCGTGTTGTGCCCGACCTGCGGGGAGCCGGTGACGCGCGGCGGCTGAGGTCAGCGCGCGGGCTGCCAGGTGGTCGAGCGACGCGCAGAGCTCGCGGATCGGCGGACAACAGGGCTTTACTTCAGGGAAGCTAACGCCGATGAGTAGCCACCCCTTGCCCGACGGCCTCTACGAAGCAATGCTCAGCAGTGAGCTCGAACAATCGCTGGCGCGCCTGGGCAACGCGGCCACCGTCGAGCCAATCGATGTCGCACATCAGCCGCACGTCCTCGCCCGGCACGTCTACGACGCGACCCGCCGGCCCTATCAGCTGCGCCGGACCCCGCTCGTCGGGTAGCGATGGTGAACGAGCTGCTGACGGTGCTTCAAGCGCAGGAAGCAGAGGTGTCCGCCCCGGCACGACAGCTGAAACGCATCAGCCGCCCGGGCCGCTGGGCGCATCAGGGCTCTCAGATACCCGGCCCAGCACGCCGCTGGCCGAGCCGGCGTTGCTCACGAACACCCGGGGCGAGCCCAATCTGGGCTCCGAACTGCGCGCCGAGATCGACACCAGCAACGAGGTCGATCTGCTCTGCGCGTTCGTAAAGTGGCACGGTCTCAGACTGCTCGAGACCGAACTGTCGCGCCTCCGCGATCGCGAGGCACCGCTTCGTGTGCTGACGACGACGTACATGGGTGCGACCGAGCGGCGAGCCCTTGACCGACTGGTCAACGACTTCGGCGCAGAGGTCCGCATCCAGTACGACGCCGCTCGCACGCGACTGCACGCCAAGGCATGGATGTTCCGCCGCGCGACCGGCTTCGATACGGCATACGTGGGCTCCTCGAACCTGTCGCGGGCGGCACTGCTCGACGGCGTGGAGTGGAATGTGCGGCTCTCGACCACCGGGACGGGAGCGTTGCTCGACAAGTTCCGAGCCACGTTCGACACCTACTGGAACGACCCCAGCTTCGAGGTCTATGACCCCATCCGCGACGCAGACCGACTCGATGATGCCCTCAATGAGGCGTCTGGCCGCGCAGAGCACAGCCGGGTGACCATCAACCTGTCCGGCCTCGAGGTGCGGCCGTTCGCCTATCAGCAACAGATGCTCGACGCGGTTCACGCCGAGCGCGAGGTGCACGATCGTCATCGCAATCTGGTGGTAGCGGCCACCGGCACCGGCAAGACCGTGATCGCCGCCCTCGACTACCGGCGGCTCTGTCGAGGCAGCGACAAGCCGTCGCTTCTCTTCGTCGCGCACCGCCGCGAGATCCTCGAACAGGCGCTGCGGACCTATCGCGAGGTGTTGACCGACGCCACGTTCGGCGAGTTGTACGTCGGCGGAATCCGGCCCGAACGCGGGCGGCACGTCTTCGCCAGCATTCAGTCGCTCTCCTCGCACGGCGTGGCCACCATCCCTAGCGACTCTTTCGAGATCGTGGTGATTGACGAGTTTCACCACGCCGAGGCCGCCAGCTATCGGCGTCTCATCGAGCACCTCGCTCCGCGTGAGCTGCTGGGGCTGACGGCAACGCCCGAGCGAGCCGACGGGGTCGACGTACGCACGTTCTTCGACGGTCGGATCGCAGCCGAGCTGCGCCTGTGGGATGCGTTGGGCGCCGACTTGCTGTGTCCGTTCCACTACTTCGCCGTGGCCGACGGCACCGACCTACGGCGGGTGGGCTGGAAGCATGGCCGGTACGACGATGCTGAGCTGGCGAACGTCTACACCGGCAACACGGCCCGAGCGGCGCTGGTCCTGCGGCAACTCAGAGACAAGGTGTCCAACCCGGACGCCATGCAAGCGCTCGGCTTCTGCGTCAGCGTGGCGCACGCGGAGTTCATGACGGCCGCCTTCAACGAAGCCGGAGTGCGCTCCGCAACGGTGAGCGGCGCAACGCCCCAAGCAGAGCGGGAGCGGACTCTGCTGGATCTTCGCGAAGGCCGACTCCAAACAGTCTTCACGGTCGACGTCTTCAACGAGGGCATCGACATCCCTGATGTCGACACTGTGCTGTTCCTGCGCCCCACCGAGAGCGCCACGATCTTCCTGCAGCAGTTGGGGCGAGGACTGCGGCGCACGAAGGACAAGGCCGTGCTGACCGTCCTCGACTTCGTCGGCTATCACCGCCAGGAGTTCCGCTTCGACCTCAAGCTGCGCGCATTGACAGGGCAGACGAGGAAGGGCTTGGAGCGCGAGGTCGAGCGCGGCTTCCCTTTGCTGCCGTCGGGATGCCAGATCGTCATGGATCGCCAAGCTCAACAGATCGTGCTCGACAACATCCGCGGCCAGGTCGCCAACCGCTGGCGGGACATGGTGGCCGAACTGCGCCGTCACCCCGAGCACGACCTCGGCACCTTCCTCAACGAATCCGGCCTCGAGCTCTCCGATGTGCTGCAAGGCTGGTTCTAAGTCGTGGACCGCCTTGCAGCGCGTACGCCAAGTCATCTCTGACCAGCCTGCGCCCGGCGAGAGCGAGCTATTGAGACGGATGCGGGCACTTGCCCATGTCGATGACCCTGCCCGCGCAGCGGCCTACCGGCGGCTGCTGGCTGACGATGCCGGTGCTGTGGACACCCTGTCACCGGGCGAGCAGCGGTTGGCACGGATGCTCTTCTTCTCGCTCTATCCCAGCGGGGCTCCGGCGTCGTACGACGAGGGGCTGCGTCAGGCGAGAGCGCTCACCCACGTGGTCGGGGAGGCGAGCGCCATCGTCGACCTGTCCTTCGACGCGGCGCGCCATCAGACCTTGGCGCTTGGAGGAGAGCTGAGCCAGGTTCCGCTGCGCGTCCATGGCCGCTACCAGCGTGAGGAGATTCTGGCCGGGTTGGACTACGCGTCGTTGAGTCGCAAGCCGACCAGTGTCATGCAGGGTGTCGCGTACTCCCCCGATCTCAACGTCGACATGTTGTTCGTGACGCTGAAGAAGTCAGAGTCGGACTTTTCGCCCACCACGATGTATCGCGACTACCCGATTGACGCGCAGACCTTCCACTGGGAGTCGCAGTCGACGACGTCGGTCGCCTCCCCCACCGGCCAGCGCTATTTGACGGGCAGCAGCAGCGTGCTGCTTTTCGTCCGACACGAACAGAAGGACGAATTCGGCACCTCGCCCTACCTCTTCCTCGGGCCTGTGTCGTACGCCGGCCACACCGGTGATCGTCCGATCGCCATCACGTGGTCGCTGCAGCACCCGATGCCGCCCGAATTCCTGGCCTCTGCGACGGTGGCCGCCCAGTGAGAAAGAAGTTCCACCCATACTCGCGCCGTGTCTTCCGGCGACGCTTCGGAGAGTGGGCCAAGCGCAACCGCCGGCTTCTGCTGTTTCTGACGGCCGGATGGATCGCCTTGCTGATGTTTGTCACCGGCACCCTGATGTTTCTAGGGCCGATGCTGACGTGGAAGTGGTACCTACTCGGCGCTACGCACGTTTTTCTCGTCGCCGTGTATCTACAGCTCCTGCTCACTTCCTTTCTCGCTCACGACCGTGAAGCGATCTGGCATCTACGCGGCGCCTGGGGCGAGGACAACACCCGCGACGAGCTCAAGCGAGCGCGGCGCAACAGACTTATCTGGGGATGCGTAGACAGCATCAACCTCGACATTGGAGACGTCGATCATCTCGTCGTGACTCGGACTGGCGGGCTCGTGGCCATGGACTCGAAGTGGCGCAGCAGCGTCGATCGCGACGAATTAACGCGCATGGCGAATGACGCTCGTAGGAGCGCCCTTCGCGCCGAGGCACTGTGCCGGTCGCTCCTACGGCCGGAGCGAGGAGCTCGCCATCGAGCACGCGAGCAACCGATCGCTGTGACCCCGCTCGTAGTCGTCTGGGGACCCGCACAACACACGGTGCCCGACAACGCGGTCGTCGAGGGGGTCGCATTCGTAGCCGGTCGACAGCTCCGCGAGTGGATTCCACAACTCGAGGGCTCGGCCGTCGATAAGGTAGTGGCTGAGGACACTCTGCAGCGCCTCACCACGTTCAGGGCGGCGAACTGGCCGCGGACCACCGCCGGCAGCTCGTAGTCGATTCACTCTTTCGCGTCGTCTTCTACCGTGACGGCGTCGAGGCGCACGAGCCGTGCGTGGCGCTCAACGGTTCTCACGCGATGACAGTTGGCGCATACCAGGTCGCATTTCTCCATCTCCTCGAGCACTTCCGGCCACGGCCGTCCATTGGCGATCAGGATCGCGATCGTTGAGACCTTGCGGCCGCGAACGTGGTCCCAGTCGAGTCCGCGAGCCCATTCTGACCAGCCGCAATCCGAGCACCCGCGCGCCAGCTTGATGGCGTCGTTGCGGTCCTGCATGTCCAGGCGCCGTCGCCACGATGGTGGCAACCGCTCCGCTGACCGCCAGGCGCTTGGCCGCTGCGACTGCGTCAACAGCCGGTGACAACGGGCACAGCGCGGAACGCACTTGACGAGCTCCGCCCGGATGCGGGCCGCGCTTGCGCAGAGTTGGACGAGACGAGAGACATGGCCCGACTTCGTGCCGCTGTCCAGGTGATCTGGATCGATCGCACGGATGTCTCCGTAACCGCAATCAACACATCCAATGGCTTTCCACTGGTCGACGATGTCCTGCAGGCGACGGCGTGATCGGACCAACTGCGCAGCGCCATTGATGAGTCGCCATTGACGGCTTGCTTCAGCTACTCGAGCACGAACCTCCGGGTCCTCCCGGTAACGCGTGCGCCGACGGGCGCTCTCCGCCTGGCGCACGTCGGGCCGCCTTCGGTGCGCTGCCTGCGCCTCTCGGCAGCGAGTGGAAAGTCCACTAGAGCGTCTGGACTCACGGTTGAAGTCGGATGCTGGCTGGTAACGCTGGCAGCCCGGACACCAGATCGGAGTCTCGGGTGTGATCTCGGCTGCCGGCGGGCGGCGGTGTCGCTTCGGGGTTGGGGGCTCGGGTGTCGACATGACCTTCCGTCCTGTCTCGACCCAGGGATTGGCGGGTTGCCTATCTTTCTAGCGGTGTCCACCGACAACCACGTCGGGCCCGCCACTCGTACGTGGCGGGCCCGACGTCCTTACATCGTCTCTACATCAGGAGCAGCCAGAGGTGCTGCCGCAACCCTCACAGACGTAGCAGGAGCCGGCGGGGCGCATCTTGGTGCCGCAGGTGAAGCAGAGCGGGGAGTCGACCGCGGTGCCGGTGATCTTCTCCATCAGCTCGGCCGAGGTGTGGGCACCGGAGGTGTCGCGCTGGGCCGGGACCTCGCGCTGGTTGCTGCCGTCGGTGTCGTGGACCTCCGACGGGCTCCTCGACCACCGGCGGGGTGACCAGCTCGGCGGCACCGCCGGTCTCCTCGACGGGCTCGTAGGACCCGGTCTCGAGGTAGCGCTGGCGCTCGTCGGCCGAGTAGATCGACAGGGCCTCGCGCTCCTCGAAGGGCAGGTAGTCCAGAGCCAGGCGGCGGAAGATGTAGTCCATGATCGACTGCGCCATCCGCACGTCGGCGTCGTCGGTGAGACCGGCGGGCTCGAAGCGCAGGTTGGTGAACTTCGAGACGTAGGTCTCCAGCGGGACGCCGTACTGCAGGCCGATGCTGACCGCGATCGAGAAGGCGTCCATCACGCCGGCCAGGGTGGAGCCCTGCTTGCCGAGCTTGAGGAAGATCTCGCCGAGCTCGCCGTCCTCGTGGGCACCCGAGGTCATGTAGCCCTCGGCGCCGCCGACGGTGAACGACGTGGTGCGCGAGACCCGCGACTTCGGCAGGCGCTTGCGGGTCGGGGCGTAGACGACCTTCTCCACGACCTTGGTCTCCACCGCGGAGTCCGCCGCCTTGTTGGAGTCCGTGCCCTTGTTCTCGCCCTTGCCCGAGGACATCGGCTGGCCGACCTTGCACGAATCGCGGTAGATCGCGGTCGCTTTCAGACCGAGCTTCCAGGACTGGAAGTAGACGTCCTCGACCTCCTCGACCGTGGCGGTCTCAGGAAGGTTGACGGTCTTGGAGATCGCACCGCTCAGGAACGGCTGGCAGGCGGCCATCATCCGCACGTGGCCCATCGGGGCCAGCGCGCGGGCGCCCATGGCGGTGTCGAAGACCTCGTAGTGCTCCTGCTTGAGGCCGGGGGCGTCGATGACGTGGCCGTGCTCGGCGATGTAGGCCACGATCGCCTCGATCGACTCGGGCTGGTAGCCCATCTTCTTCAGCGCCCGCGGGATCGTCTGGTTGACGATCTGCATCGAGCCGCCGCCGACGAGCTTCTTGAACTTCACCAGCGAGAAGTCGGGCTCGATGCCGGTGGTGTCGCAGTCCATCATGAAGCCGATGGTGCCGGTGGGCGCGAGCACCGAGGCCTGCGCGTTGCGGAAGCCGTTGGTCTCGCCGAGCTTCTGCACGTCGGCCCACGCGGCGGTGGCCAGCTTGTGCACCTGCGAGTCGGCGATGTGCAGGGTGCGCACGGTGTCGTTGGCGGCCTGGTGCTTGCGCATCACGCGCTTGTGGGCGTCGGCGTTGCGGGCGTAGCCGGTGTAGGGGCCGACCACGCCGGCCAGCTCGGCCGAGCGCTTGTAGGAGACACCGGTCATCAGCGAGGTGATGGTCGCAGCCATCGAGCGGCCGCCGTCGGAGTCGTAGCCCAGGCCCATCGCCATCAGCAGCGCGCCGAGGTTGGCGTAGCCGATGCCGAGCTGGCGGTAGTCGCGGGTGGTCTGGCCGATCGGCTCGGTCGGGAAGTCGGCGAAGCAGATGGAGATGTCCATCGCGGTGATGATCACCTCGACGGCCTTCGCGAACAGCTCGGCGTCGAAGGTGTCGTCGTCCTTGAGGAACTTCAGCAGGTTGAGGCTCGCCAGGTTGCACGAGGAGTTGTCGAGGCTCATGTACTCCGAGCACGGGTTCGACGCGGTGATGCGCCCCGTCTCGGGGTTGGTGTGCCAGTCGTTGATCGTGTCGTCGTACTGCAGGCCCGGGTCGGCGCACTCCCACGCGGCGGTGGAGATCTTGCGGAACAGGTCGCGGGCGTCGACGGTCTCGATGACCTCGCCGGTGCCGCGCGAGCGCAGCCCGAACTCGGTGCCCTCCTCGACCGCCCGCATGAACTCATCCGAGACGCGCACTGAGTTGTTGGCGTTCTGGTACTGCACCGAGGTGATGTCCTCGCCGCCCAGGTCCATGTCGAAGCCGGCGTCGCGCAGCGCGCGGATCTTGTGCTCCTCGCGCGCCTTGGTCGCGACGAACTCCTCGATGTCGGGGTGGTCGACGTCGAGCACGACCATCTTGGCCGCACGACGCGTCGCGCCGCCCGACTTGATGGTGCCGGCCGAGGCGTCGGCACCACGCATGAACGAGACCGGGCCCGAGGCGGTGCCGCCCGAGGAGAGCAGCTCCTTCGACGAGCGGATGCGCGAGAGGTTCAGGCCGGCGCCGGAGCCGCCCTTGAAGATGAACCCCTCCTCCTTGTACCAGTTGAGGATCGAGTCCATCGAGTCGTCGACCGAGAGGATGAAGCAGGCCGAGACCTGCTGCGGCGAGGGCGTGCCGACGTTGAACCAGACCGGGGAGTTGAAGGAGAAGTACTGGTTGACCAGCAGCCAGGTCAGCTCGTGCTCGAAGACCTCGGCGTCGGCCTGGGTGGCGAAGTAGCCGTGGTCGACCCCGCCCTTGACGTACTGGCTGACCACGCGGTCGATGAGCTGCTTGAGGCTGCGCTCGCGGGCGTCGGTGCCGACCGCGCCGCGGAAGTACTTGGTGGTCACGATCGTCGAGGCGTTGACCGACCAGCTGGCGGGGAACTCCACGCCGCGCTGCTCGAAGACGGTGGCGCCGGTCTTCCAGTTGGTCTGGACGACGTCGCGGCTCTCCCAGGTCAGCTCGTCGTAGGGGTGCACCCCCTCGGTGCTGAAGACGCGCTCCATCGTCAGGCCCTTGCCCTGGCCCTTGGTCGCTGCGTCGGCTCCTGCGCCGCTCACCGTCTCGGTCATGCCGTGCTCCTCTGTGTCCCGGTCTAAGGGGTGCTCGTCTGCTGCTGGTCTGGTGCTGGGTGCTGCTGGTGGTGCTCTGTCTCGATGGTCGCTGCGACCACCGACATCGGGTGATGCGGTGCGGGAAGAGGTGGTGCGCCCGGCAGGCAGCTTCCCCACTACCTGCCGGGCGGTCTGTGTGTCAGCCCGTGGGGGCCGGGGTGGGCTCGGTGTCGAGCGTGAGCCGCTCGGCACGGAGCATGGCGATCTCGTCCTCGAAGTCCGCGGCGGAGGCGAACTGGCGGTAGACGCTCGCGAAGCGCAGGTAGGCCACCTCGTCGAGCTCGCGCAGCGGGCCCAGGATGGCCAGGCCGACCTCGTGGGCGGCCAGCTCGGCGGCGCCGGCTCCGCGCAGGGTGTCCTCGACGACCTGGCCCAGGCAGGCCAGCTGGTCCTCGGTGACCGGTCGGCCCTTGCACGCCTTGCGCACGCCGGCCACGGCCTTCTCACGCACGAACGGCTCGCTGGCCCCCGAGCGCTTCACCACGATCAGCTGCATCTGCTCGACGGTGGTGAACCGCTTCGAGCACGACGAGCAGGTGCGCCGGCGGCGGATCGAGCCGCCGTCCTCGGAGACCCGCGAGTCGAGGACCCGGGTGTCGGTGGCACGGCAGTACGGGCAGTGCATCGGGGCCCTCCTCTCGGGCGCGCCGCACAGCCCCCGCGGGGGCTGCTGGGTGTGGATATCGTGGCTCTCCCTGTGGAGAACAACCGGGCACCTGTGCACCATCCCGCATCCATCTGTGAACTAGATGTGGATAACTACACCGGTGTAACTACTAGATGTAGTGGAACCGTACGCCCGGGACCACGAGCGGCGCAAGCCGTCCCGACAAATTGGTGCGCTCCAGATCACACTCTCCGCATCGACGCAGGTCAGCGGGGTGCGAGCGCCTCGGACGGGTGGTCCACACCGGGGTCAGGAATGGCTCCGGAGCCCCCTCGTCGAGGACCCGCCCCCGGGCGCCGACCCTGGGTGGCATCGGACACAATGAGCCCGTGGACGAACCGGGGACCAGCGTGGTGGGCAAGCGGGCCGGCTCCCGACGCGCGGCTCGCCCCCGGCGCACCTTCCAGCCGCGACTGCTGGGCCTGGCTCTCGCGGTCACCGCGGCTGTGGTCGCCTGGGGCTACCTGGTCTACGCCGCCATCGACTTCGGCACCCAGGCCCGCGGCGGCGAGTCCGCCGCGTGGTTCTTCCTGGCCCTGGCCTCCGTGGGCGCCGTCGCGTGCCTCTTCGTCGGCCTGATGCTCATCGCCCGGCTGGCCCGGGCGCTGGGGCTGACCCGCGACCCCGACGCGCCCGCTCCCTCGACGGGCGGTCGGCGCGCCGCCCGCTGACCCACCTCTCGCCGGCCGGCCCGCAAACCAGTGGCGCCGCACCGGGGCGGCCTGCCAGGGTCGGGTCTCCGGCCGGACGAGCAGAGGACCCTCCCATGCAGGTCACGCAGATCGGCACCGTCTTCGCCAGCGCCGACCCCGGCGCCGCCGGTTCCTGGCTCAGCGAGCACCTCGGCTTCGCCGTCGCGGTCGACCTCGGCTGGTACGTCAGCACCCGCCACCCCGACCAGGCACTGAGCGTGGACTTCGTGCGCCACGACCACGACACCTGGGTCGAGTAGAGTCGACTCGAGACGACCGCCTGGTCGCGGCCGAGGTCCCGCTGCTCACACAGCTCGTGACGGAGCCCTGGGGACAGCGCCGGATGCAGGTCGCCGGGCCCGACGGACTGGTCGTCGAGCTGATCCAGCCCGTCGAGCCCGACCCCGAGTGGATGGCCGCTCAGGGCCTGCCCACCTGACTCACCACTCGACGACACCCCCGGCGACCGGCCGCTGCGCGACGACCTGCCACAGCGCGCCGAGCCGGATGAAGGGCTCCCGGTCGCAGAGCGCGTGCTCGAGGCGCTCGAGCTCGGCGAAGTAGTCGGGGTCGTCCTTGAGGGTGTCGTCGGCGAGGTAGTCGTTGGCCACGCGGGCGGCGTACCGGCCGACCACCGCGAGCCCGGCGTCCACGAGGAGGCCCTCGACCTCCGCGGGCGGCACCGCCCGCGCGGTGGTGGCGAAGGTGGCCGACTCCATGTCGTCGCGCTCGAGCTCGTCGAGGGCGGCCCGCGGCCCCTCGCGGACCAGCCGTCCGATCACCCGGGCGGCGGGGTTGGGTGCCATCACCGACACCCGGCCGCCGGGACGCACCGCCTCGACCAGACGCCGTACGTCGGCAGCGCCGACCTCGGCGGGGCGGTAGTGCACCACGAAGTGGCACAGCACCAGGTCGAAACCGCCACCGACCGCACCCAGGTCGTCGATCGACCCCTCGACGGTCACCAGCCGCTCCCCCACCCCGGCCGACTCCGCACGCCGCCGGGCCTCGGCGAGCCAGGAGGGCGCGGGGTCGAGGACCGTGACGTGGTGCCCGGCCTCGGCCAGACCGACCGCGTCACGGCCGTCGCCGCCGCCCACGTCGAGCACCCGCAGCCCACCCCCGGCCCCACCGAGGGCCTCGGCCTGGCGGCGCAGGGTCTCGCGCACCACGCTGAACCGCAGCCGGCCCCACGGCGCCTCGCACCAGGCCTGCCACTGCGCCAGCCGTTCCTCGAACACGTCGTCACCGCGCGCCGTACCCATGCGTCCCACTCTCGCCGACGGCCCCCGGACATGGCGCGAGGGGCGGGCCCACTGCGGGCCCGCCCCTCGTCTTTCCCCTGGTTTCGCCGGCCGGGGTCGAGGCGACCGGCGAAAATCGTGGGCGGCCGATGGCCGCCGTGCCCGGACCGGACGGTCGGGGCGTCTGGCTCAGCCGGCCGGGACGACCAGCCGCTGACCGGTGACCACCAGGCCACCGTCGAGCGAGTTGAGGCGCTGGATGCGCTCGATGACCTCACGCACGTCTCCGGTCTCGGCACGCTCGGCGGCGATCGCCCACAGCGTGTCGCCGGTGCCGACCGTGATCATCTCGGTCGCCGGGGTGGGACCGGACTCGCTGGTGGCCACCGAACCGCCGGCCAGGACGACGCCCACCAGGGCGACGAGGAACAGGCCGAGCGCGAGGACCACGAGCCGGCCGCGGCGGGTCAGGCGCAGGGTGGTGGACGGGGCGGGAGTGAGGGTCATCGTGCTCATCGGGACCTCCTGGGGAAGGGGGTGGTCGGGTGGTCGATCGCTGCGAGGTGATGTCTACCGACGACCACCGACAGTCCCGTCCGAGCCGGCCATCAAGCACCGGATCGACCAGGTGTTCGATCGAACACATGAGCGAGACTAGATCAGGTGTTCGACCCACGCAAGGGGTTCCGCGAACAATTGTTCGAGACGGCGGAGGTCACGCACGAGCCGCGACACGCAGTCGAACAGATGTTTGAAGTCGGGCCCGTGCGGCGATAGCGTGGACCCCACGACCATCCGAGCGGACTTCCCGGCTCGGGCCTCGCGCACGAAAGGCACACGATGGCGACCAAGGACGGCGGCCCCCGCAAGCGAGGCGTCGCAGAGCTGCCCGACGGGCCACCCGACGCGACCGGCCTGACCCCGCGCCAGGTCAAGGTGCTGGCCTGCATCAAGGAGGCCATCGAGACCCGCGGCTACCCGCCGAGCATGCGCGAGATCGGCCAGGCCGTCGGCCTGACCAGCACCTCCAGCGTCTCCCACCAGCTCAAGGTGCTCGAGGAGAAGGGCTTCCTCAAGCGCGACCCGCACCGCCCCCGCGCCCTCGAGGTCTTCCTGCCCGAGCTGATGGCGCGCCGCAAGGCGATCTCCTCCGCCGACGAGAGCTCGGTCGACGAGACCGACATCGGCAACACCATGCCGCAGGCCTCCTACGTGCCCGTCGTGGGCAGGATCGCCGCCGGCGGCCCGATCCTGGCCGAGGAGCGCGTCGAGGCCGTCTTCCCGCTCCCCCAGCAGCTCGTCGGCGACGGGCAGCTCTTCCTGCTCGAGGTCTCCGGCGACTCGATGATCGACGCCGCGATCTGCGACGGCGACTACGTGGTGATCCGCCAGGAGCAGACCGCCAGCAACGGCCAGATCGTGGCCGCGCTGATCGGCGACGAGGCGACCGTCAAGACCTTCCAGCGCAAGGACGGCAAGGTCTGGCTGCTGCCGCACAACGACGCCTACGAGCCGATCGACGGCACGCACGCCTCGATCCTCGGCGTGGTCACCGCGGTGCTGCGCAGCCTCTGAGGCTCCACCCGCCGCGTCCCGACCCCGCACCCGACCCGCCGTCGAACCGACGGTGAACAGTCGGTGCCGATGCCCCCGTCCGCGTCACGCGGACGGGGGTTCGTCGTTGGATGAGGCGTGACCCCACCGCAGACCCCGACCTCGACCGCGCTCGCGCGGCGTACCGTGCTGGCCGCCGGTGGCGCCGGCAGCGCCACGATCGTCGCCGCCAGCGGCGCCCTGCCCGCCGCGCAGGCCGCCGGGGCGCGCTACGACGTCTTCGCCCACGGCGTCGCCTCGGGCGACCCGCTGGCGCGCGCGGTGCTGATCTGGACCAGGGTCACCCCCACCCGCGCCGCCACCCCCGGCTCGGGCAGGGGTCCGCGCGTGGGCGTGCGCTGGGAGGTGGCCACCGACCGCCGCTTCCGCGACGTCGTACGCCGAGGGCGCTTCGTCACCGGCGCTGCGCGCGACCACACCGTCAAGCTCGACGTGACGGGCCTGCAGCCCGAGACGACCTACTACTACCGCTTCACCGCGCGCGGGCAGCGCAGCCCCGTCGGCACCACCCGCACCGCTCCGGCCAAGCGCGCCACACCGGCCAACCTGCGCTTCGGCGTGGTCTCCTGCGCCAACCTGCAGGCCGGCTGGTTCGGCGCCTACCGGCTGCTCGCCGAGCGCGACGACCTGCACGCGGTGCTGCACCTGGGCGACTACCTCTACGAGTACGCCCCCGGCCAGTACGGCATGGGCCAGGACAACGTCGACGTCCGCCCGCACGACCCGGGCCGCGAGATGGTCTCGCTGTCCGACTACCGCCGCCGGCACGCGCAGTACAAGACCGACCCCGACCTGCAGGCGCTGCACGCGAGGTACGCCTGGATCGTGACCTGGGACGACCACGAGGTCACCAACGACCAGTGGAGGAGGAACGCGGAGAACCACGACGACACCGAGGGCGACTACCTCGAGCGCCGCGCCCGCGCCCACCGCGCGTACGACGAGTGGATGCCGGTGCGCATGGACGGCACCGCCTCGCTGGGCGACGGGGCCCGGCTCTACCGCCGGCTGCGCTTCGGCGACCTGGCCGAGATCAGCATGCTCGACCTGCGCACCTACCGCTCGCAGCAGGTCGCGACCCCCGTCGTCGACCCCGAGGTCAACGACCCCTCGCGCACCATCACCGGCACCCGGCAGATGGAGTGGCTCAAGGACTCCCTGACCCGCGGCAACCACGCTCCGCAGTGGAAGGTGATCGGCAACCCGGTGATGATCGCGCCGGTCACCTTCGCCGACCTGCCGAACCGGCTGATCGATCCCGTCAACGACGTCACCGGCCTGCTGCCCCAGGACGGGCTGCCCTACAACGTGGACCAGTGGGACGGCTACACCGCCGACCGGCGCGAGGTCCTGGCCCACATCGACGACCACCAGGTCAAGGACGTCGTCTTCGTGACCGGCGACATCCACTCCGGGTGGGCCTGCGACCTGCCGCTGGACACCTCGGCCTACCCGCTGCTCGGCGACTCGATGGGCGTGGAGTTCGTGTGCTCCTCGGTGACCTCGAACAACCTCAAGGACATCACCGGCCAGCCCGCGCTGACCCCGCTGGTGGAGGCCACCATCCTGGCCAACAACCGGCACATCAAGTACCTCAACTTCGACGACCACGGCTTCTCGGTGCTCGACATCACCGCCGAGCGCACCCAGATGGACTGGTTCGTGATCGGCGCGCGCGACGACAGGAGGACCACCGCGACGCACGACGCGTCGTTCCAGACCCTGGCCGGCACCGGCACGGTGCAGCGCGTGGCGACCCCGGTCGGAGGCCGCTGATGTGCGAGCCCAGCGCGCCCCGGCGCACCGACGGCCAGGCCCCGTTCGACCGCGGTCTCGGCGAGATCCGCGCCGGGCGGCGTACGGTCCTGACGGCGGCGGCCTCGGGCCTGGCGTTCTCGACCGTCGCCGGCCTCGAGCCCGCCCTGGCCGCCGGCCCGTCGACCCGCAAGCGCGCCTACGTGCTCGTCGTCGACGGCTGCCGTCCCGAGGAGATCGACAGCGGCCTGACCCCGAACCTGCTGGCGCTGCGCGAGGGCGGGGTGCACCACCCGAGGGCCACGTCGATGCCGGTCATGGAGACCATCCCCAACCACGTGATGATGATGACCGGGGTGCGCCCGGACCGCAGCGGCGTGCCCGCCAACGCCGTCTACGACCGCGACCTCGGGGAGATCCGGGAGCTCGACCGGCCCTCCGACCTGCGCTTCCCGACCGTGATCGAGCGGCTGAACCGGCGTGGGCTGACGACCGGCACGGTGCTGAGCAAGGAGTACCTCTACGGGATCTTCGGCGAGCGGGCCACGCACCGCTGGGAGCCGTTCCCGATCGTGCCGGTCTCGGGGCACGCCCCCGACGAGTTCACGATGCGCGCCACGCTGGACATGATCGAGACGTTCGACCCGCACCTGGTCTTCGTCAACCTCGGCGACGTCGACCGGCTCGGGCACTCCGACCTCACCGGACCCTCCACGCTGGAGGTGGCGCGCAAGCTCGCGCTGGTCAACACCGACCGGCTCGTGGGCGACTTCGTGGCCGAGCTGAAGAGCTCGGGGCGCTGGAAGCACTCGATCGTGATCGTGCTCGCCGACCACTCCATGGACTGGTCCGACCCCGACCGGATCGTCTCGCTGCAGGGCCCGCTGTCGGACGACCCGTTCCTCGCCGGGCGCTTCGTGATCGCCGACAACGGCGGCGCCGACCTCGTCTACTGGACCGGTCCGCGCGCCCAGCGCGACAAGGCAGTACGCCGCATCCGCCGCATCGCCTCCGACGTGCCCGGCGTGCTGAGGGCCTGGGACCGACGCGCCGACTGGCTGCGCCTGGGCCCGGAGTCGGGCGACGTGGTGGTCTTCTGCCGGGCCGGCTGGCGCTTCAGCGACCCCGACGTCTACTCGAACCCGATCCCCGGCAACCACGGCCACCCCGCCACCCGGTCGATCCCGTTCTTCATCGGCGGCGGACACCGCGCGGTCACCCCCGGCAGGGTCTCCCCCCGCCACGCCCGCACCACCGACGTCGCCCCCACCCTCGGGGCGTTCTTCGGGCTGAAGCCGCCGCGGGGCGGGTACGACGGGCGCTCACGGCTGTAGGTCGGCGGGCGGGGCGGGTCAGCCGAGCAGGTCGCGCATCGTCTCGATCTCGTCGCCCTGGCTCTCCTCGATCTCGGCTGCGAGCTCGACGGCCGGCTGGTAGCGACCGTCCTGCTGCTCGGTGCGGGCCATCTCGATCGCGCCCTCGTGGTGCTCGATCATCATCTCCAGCCACATCGTCTGGAAGTCGCCTGCGCCGGCGTCCTGCAGGGCATCCATGTCGGCCCCCGACATCATGCCGGGCATGGCGTCGTCCATGCCCTCCATGGTCTCGGACAGGTCGCCGGAGCCGTGGCCGGCGTTGGCGTGGTCGAGCATGGTCGGCGGGATCTCCTCGTCCCACTCGCCCAGCCAGTCGGTGAAGGTCTCGATCTCGGGCACCTGCGCATTGCGGATGCCCTCGGCCAGCTGCGCGACCTCGGGATCGAGGTCGCGCTCGCGGGTCAGGTCGACCATGGCGACGGCCTGGGCGTGGTGCTGGATCATGTCGCGGGCGAAGGCGACGTCGGTCTCGTTGTGCTCGGTGGCCGAGAGCCCGGTCGTGGTGGTGCCTGCCTCCTCGCCGCCGCAGGCGACCAGGGAGGTCGCGAGGGTGGTGACGAGCAGGCTCGCGCCCAGGGCGCGGGTGAGGCGGTGGGACATGGGTGTCTCCTGGTGTCGGTGGGTCGGGATCGTGCTGGGCGGCAGCCGCACGGAGCCGACGTACGTCGGGCGCGGCGCAGCGATCCTCAGCACCTGACGACGGAGAACTCCCACACCGGTGGTGGACCCGTGCCTCCCGGCCGGGCGCGGGCGGTGACCCTCAGGGCCAGCGCCGCCGGCAGCTCGGCCCACACCGGCGGAGCTCGGTGCCGCAGGCCCGCCAGGGCCAGCAGCATGCCGGCGGCCGCGGCCAGCATCGCGACGCAGAGCATCACCGCGTCGTGTCCAGCGCCGCCGTGGCCCGAGTCGTGCTCGCCGTCGGGCGCGTCAGCGGTGGCGGTGGTCGCCTCGGCGGGGGTGTGGTCGGAGACCGCGTGCAGGCCGCCCGCGGGAGAGGCCCCGGTCGCAGCGGTGCCGTGCAGGCTGAGGGCGTGCATCCCGAGGATGCCGAGCACGACAGCGGCGACGGCGACCAGGATGCCGACGCGCACGGGCACGCCCGCCCGGCGCAACGCCCCTCGGGCTTCCGGCATCGGACTCACCACCCCTCGTCCCCAGAGTACGAGCCTGCTCCGTGCTCGGCCGGGTGCGCCCGGCCGCCGAGGTGGTGCACGGACAGAGGGTTCGAAAGTGACTGGTCGGTGGTGCGAAAGTGACTGCTCGGCCTGCGGGTCAGTCCTTGGCGGAGGACGCCAGCCGGGCCAGCGCCTTGCGGACCACGGCCGGGTCGGTGGTGGTCCACATCGGCGGCAGGCTCGCCTTGAGGAACGAGCCGTAGCGGGCGGTGGCCAGCCGCGGGTCGAGGACGGCCACGACGCCGCGGTCGGAGGTGGTGCGGATCAGCCGGCCGGCACCCTGGGCCATCAGCAGCGCCGCGTGCGTGGCCGCGACCTGCATGAACCCGTTGCCGCCGGCCTTGTCGGCCGCCTTCTGCCGCGCGCTCATCAGCGGGTCGTCGGGGCGCGGGAAGGGGATCCGGTCGATGAGCACCAGCTGGCAGGTGTCACCGGGCACGTCGAGGCCCTGCCACAGCGACAGGGTGCCGAAGAGCACCGTGTGCGGGTCCTCGACGAACTGCTTGGCCAGCTCGGGCAGCTGCGCGTCGCCCTGGGCCAGGATCGTCAGGTGCGGCAGCCGCTCGCGCACCGCCTCGGCAGCGGCCTCCGCGGCCCGGCGCGAGGAGAACAGCCCCAGCGCGCGGCCGTCGGCGGCGTCGACCAGCTCGACGATCTCGTCGAGCTGGGCCTTGACCAGCCCGTCGCGGCCGGGCTGGGGCAGGTGCCGGGCGACGTAGAGGATCGACTGCTGGCCGTAGTCGAAGGGGCTGCCGACGTCGAGGCCGCGCCAGGGCAGCACCCCGTCGCCCGGGGCGATCTCGCGGCCCACCCCCACCCGCTCGGTGGGCTTGAGCCCGACGCTGGTGGCCACCGAGGCGAAGTCGCCGCCGAGCATCAGCGTCGCCGAGGTCAGCACCACCGTCTTCTCGCTGAGCAGCTTGTCGCGCATCGGGCCCCACACCGCCAGCGGCGCCACGTGGAGCCGCGCGGGCATCCGCTCGCGCGCCTCGCCCAGCCACAGCACGTCGGACTCCAGGTCGGCGGCCATCCGCTCGGCGACCGCGAAGACGTCCTGGACCATGCCCTTGGCCTGCTGCTTGCCCGGGTCGCCCTCACCGTCCTTCGGGTTGTCCTTGGGGTACGCCGACACGCACGCGCGGGCGGCGTCGCGCACCAGCTGCAGCGCGTCGCCCAGGTGCACCGGCAGCCGCTCGAACCGGCCCGCGTCGGACTCGGCCATCGCGTCGCGCAGCGCGTCGGCCGCATCGGCCAGGTCGTCGGCCTCGGAGCCGTCGACGTGGCGCCCCGAGCGCTTGGCGGCGCGCTCGACGTCGAGCGCCGACAGCTCGTCGGTGGCGGCCTGGGTGACCCGCGCGGTCAGCTCGTGGGCCTCGTCGATCACCACGGCGTCGTACTCGGGGATCATCGGCACGCCCTCGATCGCGTCGATCGCGAGCAGCGAGTGGTTGGTGACGATGACGTGGGAGCGGTGCGCCTTCTCGCGCGCGACCTCGGCGAAGCACTCCTGGCCGAAGGGGCAGCGCGCCGCGCCGAGGCAGTCGCGGTGGCTGACGCTGACCTGGCGCCACTCGCGGTCGGTGTGGCGCGGAGCCGAGTCGCGCTCGCCCGAGCCGCCGTCCTCGGCCTCCTTCTCGGCCCAGTCGCGCAGCTCGAGCACCTTCTGGCCCATCGACCCCTCGGGCATCTGCACCAGCGCCCCCTGGTCGTCGGGCACGCCCTCGCGCACCCGGTGCAGGCAGGCGTAGTTGGAGCGGCCCTTGAGCACCGCGAAGGAGGTGTCGACGTCCTTGCCGGCGCTCGAGGACTCCACCGCCCTCATCAGCCGCGGGATGTCGCGCTCGACCAGCTGGTGCTGCAGCGCCAGGGTCGCGGTCGCCACCACCACCCGCTCGCGGTGCAGCAGCGAGGGCACCAGGTAGGCCAGCGACTTGCCGGTGCCGGTGCCGGCCTGCACCAGCAGGTGCTCCTCCTCCACGAACGCCCGCGCGACCGCCTCGGCCATCTGCACCTGCCCCGGCCGCTCGGCGCCGCCCAGCGCGCTCACGGCCTCGCCGAGCAGGGTCGTCACCGGCCCGACCGGCGCGTCGCTGAGCAGCGGCGGGGTCGCGGCGTCGGTCGCGGCGTCGGTCGTCGCGGCGGGTGAGGACGTCTCAGGCACCCGAGCACCCTAGCCGCGCCCGCCGACACTCCTGCCGGCCCCGGCCCGGGGCTGTGGAGGGCGGGTGCCCCGGGTCACGGACGCGTCGCGTCACGCACCCCGGCCGCCACCCAGTCACCGAAGACGGCGTGCCCGGCGGGCGTCAGGTGCAGCCGGTCGTCGAGGTAGGCGAGGTCCACGTCCAGGGTCGAGAGGTAGGCGACGTCGTGGCGCGCGGCCAGCTCGGCGAGCAGCGCGTCGACCCGCTCGACGTACGCCGCCCGCGACGGCGCGCTCGCCGGCCCCACGACGACCACGCGGTGGCCCTCGAGCCCACCCATCAGGCCCTCGAAGCCGGCGGTGATCTCGGCGTCGGTGCGGTCCCAGTCGTTGAGCCCGCCCTCGACCACCACCACCGTCTCACCGGGCAGCCCGGCCAGGGACTGCGGGGCCCGGGCCGCGAAGGAGACGTCGCCGCAGCCCGAGGCGCGCGCGGAGAAGCCCGAGCCGGAGAAGCCCGCGACGTGCACCCGCCCGTCGAGACGCGCGGGCCACGAGGCGGTCGGGTCGCCCAGGCCGAGACCGGCGCTCCAGGAGTCGCCCACGACCAGCACCGGCGCGCCACCACCGGTCACGACCGCGGCGCGGGCCTCGGCGTCGGCCGCGAACCGCTCGCAGCGCTCGGCGTACGAGCCGGTGGCCCGCTCGGGGGCCAGCACCACGACGACGACCGCGAGCGCGACGAGCAGCGCGACGGGCGCGAGCAGGAGCAGACGCCGCCGCGGCACCGAGAGCGGACCGAGCACAGCACCCATGGTGCGTCGGCGGGCGCCCGGGCGCAGCGGTTCGGGTCAGGTCGTGACCCCTGCGTGCGCGGACCGTGACCTCGTCGGCAGGGGATGACGTGCGGTGTGACCTGTCTTACGTTGGTCGGCACACCCAGCACCAGCTCCAGGAGGCCCGATGTCCCTCGACCGACGCACCCTGATCCGCACCGGCGCCGCCGGAGCCGCCGCCGGGCCCTTCGCGGGCCTCGTCGCGATGCCCGCCGAGGCCGGGCGAGGACGACCACCCCGCTCCGTCGAGCTGGTGCCGGTGCGCGACCTGCGCGACGACGCTGTGCGTCTGCACCTGCCGCGCGGCTTCCGCTACCGCTCCTTCCACGACACCGAGGAGCCGGTCGTGCTCGCCGACGGCACCGCGCTGCCCGGTCGCCACGACGGGATGGGCGCCTTCCGCGGCCCGCGCGGCACCTCGGTCCTGGTGCGCAACCACGAGGTCAACAGCCCCCAGCCGGCCTTCGGGCCCGGCGACCCGTACGACGAGATGGCCGGCGGCGGCACCACCACCGTGCAGGTCGACCGCGGCGGCGGGGTGCTCGGCTCCTTCACCAGCCTCAACGGCACGATGATGAACTGCTCGGGCGGGCAGATGCCGTGGGGCGCGTGGATCACCTGCGAGGAGACCGTCAACGGCCCCGACGTCGAGGCCGACTTCACCGGCACCTCCAACGTGCCCCTGACCAAGCCGCACGGCTACGTCTTCGAGGTCCCGGTCAGCCACCAGCCCGGCGCGGGCCAGTCCGACCGCGAGCCGATCCGCTCGGCCGGTCGGTTCGCCCACGAGGCCGTCTCCTTCGACCCCGAGAAGGGTCACCTCTACCTCACCGAGGACGACTTCGGCTTCGCCTCCGGCTTCTACCGCTACCGCCCGCCGGCGGACCCGCTGCAGGTCGGCGAGCTGCGTGACGGGGGCCGGCTGCAGATGCTCAAGGTCAGGGGCGTCGACAACGCCCACCTCGAGGCGCACCAGGAGCAGGGCGCGACGTACGACGTGGAGTGGGTCGACATCGCCGAGCCCGACGTCACCTACGACTACACACCCGGCGAGGCGGCGCCGACCCAGCAGAGCACCGCGCTGACCCACGTGGCCAGCCAGGGCTGGGCCCAGGGGGCGGCGTACTTCTCCCGGCTCGAGGGCCAGGTCTACGACCGCGGCGTCGTCTACTTCACCTCCACCCAGGGCGGCGGTGCGGCGATGCCCGGCACCGAGGGGCCCTCCGGCTACGGCAACGGCTCGGGCCAGGTCTGGGCCTACGACACCCGGCGCCAGCAGCTGCGCTGCGTCTTCCAGTCGCCGGGGCCGATGGTGCTCGACCTGCCCGACAACATCACCACCTCCAAGCAGGGCACCCTGGTGGTCTGCGAGGACTCCAGCGGCGACAACTACCTGCGTGGGCTGACCCAGCGCGGCAAGATCTGGGACATCGCGCTCAACCGGCTGCGCAGCAGCAGCGGCGCCGAGCGCTTCGGTGACGAGTTCGCCGGTTCCACGTTCAGCCACGACGGGCGCACGCTCTTCGTCAACATCCAGTCGAGCCGGGGCATGACGTTCGCGATCTGGGGGCCGTGGGGGCGCATCGGCGTGTGACCCCGCGGAGGGCGCGCCCCGGCCACCCGGTCGGCAGACCTAGGCCCGGGCGCTGCCCTCGACGGCGTACGACGCGAGCTCACCGGCCAGCGACTCGTTGGCGCGTCCGCGCACCAGCGAGCCGTCGGCGGTGTGCTCGATGCTGTCGATCTCGCCCTCCTGGTGCAGCCGGTTGACCAGGTCGCCGCGACCGTAGGGCAGCAGCACCTCGAACTCGACCGCGGGGCGCGGCAGCTCGGACTCGATGACCGCCAGTGCCTCGGCGATGCCCTCGCCCGTCTTGGCCGAGACCACCACCGAGTGCGGCTCGCGGGCCTGGAGCCGCGAGATCACCATCGGGTCGGCGGCGTCGGCCTTGTTGATCACCACGAGCTCGGGGATCGTGGCGGCGTCGACGTCGGCGAGCACCTCGCGCACGGCGGTGAGCTGGCCCTCGGGGTCGGGGTGCGAGCCGTCCACGACGTGCAGGATCAGGTCGGCGGCGCCCACCTCCTCCAGCGTCGAGCGGAACGCCTCGACCAGCTGGTGGGGCAGGTGGCGGACGAAACCGACGGTGTCGCTCATCGTGTAGACCCGGCCGTCCGCGGTCGTCGTACGCCGCGTGGTCGGGTCGAGGGTGGCGAACAGGGAGTCCTCGACGAGCACCCCGGCGCTGGTGAGCCGGTTGAGCAGGCTGGACTTGCCGGCGTTGGTGTAGCCGGCGATCGCCACCGACGGCACCTCGTTGCGGGCGCGGCCCGAGCGCTTGGCGTCGCGGGTGACCTTCATCTGCTTCAGGTCGGCGCGCAGCTTGGCGATCTTGGTGTTGATGCGGCGTCGGTCGGTCTCGATCTTGGTCTCACCGGGGCCGCGGCCACCGATGCCGGCGCCGCCGGCGACCCGGCCACCGGCCTGGCGCGACAGGTTGCCGCCCCAGCCACGCAGGCGCTGCTTCATGTAGGACAGCTGGGCGAGCTCGACCTGGGCCTGGCCCTCGCGCGACTTGGCGTGCTGGGCGAAGATGTCGAGGATCAGCGCGGTCCGGTCGACGACCTTGACCTTGATCTTGTCCTCGAGGTTGCGCAGCTGGCTGGGCGCGAGCTCGCCGTCGCAGATCACGGTGTCGGCGCCGGTGGCGGCGACGATCTCGGCGAGGCCCTCGACCTTGCCGCGGCCGATGTAGGTGGCCGGGTCGGGCTTCTGGCGGCGCTGGAAGAGCGCCTCGAGCACCTCGGAGCCGGCGGTCTCGGCGAGCAGCGCGAGCTCGGCCATCGAGTTCTCGGCGTCCTGCACGCTGCCCTCGGTCCACACCCCGACGAGCACCACGCGCTCCAGGCGCAGCTGGCGGTACTCGACCTCGGTGATGTCCTCGAGCTCGGTGCGCAGGCTGGCGACGCGGCGCAGCTGATGGCGCTCGGCGAGCTCCATCGCGCCGATCGTGGGGTCGTCCTCGGGGTCTGGTTCGTCTGCGTAGCCGGACTCGACGTCGTCGTCGTCCCACGCGTCGGTGGCCTCGAGCTCGTCGTCGAGTGAGAAGTCAGGTGCGTTCGTCATATGCCTCCAGGGTATGCCGGGTTCAACGCCGGCACGAACGACTTTCATCCCGTCGGGCGTAGACCGGCTGGCAGCATGGCGGGGTGGTCCGTCGACTCAGCGCCTCCGCACCCGACGTCCTGCTCGGTGAGCCGCGTGGGCGGATGCTCGGCCTGACCGGCTCCCCCGGTGCCGGCAAGTCCACCTGGGCCGCCGCGCTGGTCGAGTCCTGGAGCGAGGCCCGGGGCGCGGTGCTCGTCGCCATGGACGGCTTCCACCTCGCCGACGTCGAGCTGCGCCGGCGCGGGCTGCTGACGCGCAAGGGTGCCCCGGAGACCTTCGACGCCGAGGGGTACGCCGCCCTGCTGGCGCGGGTGCGCCGGCGCGAGCCGCTGGTGATGGCGCCCGCCTTCGAGCGCGACCTCGAGCAGCCGGTCGCGGGCGCGGTGCCGGTGCCGGGCTCGGCCGAGCAGGTGGTGACCGAGGGCAACTACCTGCTGCTCGACGAGCCTCGCTGGCGCGCGGTGCGCGAGCAGCTCGACACCGTCTGGCACCTGCACGTGGACGACGACCTGCGCCGCGACCGGCTGCTGGCCCGCCACGTCGAGTTCGGCAAGACCCCCGACGAGGCCCGCGCCTGGGTCGCTCGCGTCGACGACGCCAACGCCGCGCTCGTCGAGGCCGCCGCCGAGCGGGCCGACCTGGTCGTCGACGTCACCCCCTGACGCGAGCCGGCGCCAGTTCACCGCGAGCCGGCGCCAGTTCACCGCGAGCCGGCGCCAGTTCCCGGAACTCACGCCGGCTCGTGCGGAACTCACGCCGGCTCGCGGTCAGGCGGTGACCCAGGACTCGCCGGCCAGCACGGAGGCGACCGGTCCGGCGACCTCGAGGCCGTCGGCGCCGAGCAGGCTCGCGGCGCTGAACTGGGCGGCGTACGCGTCGAAGGAGCGGCCGTGGCGCAGCATCGCGTGCTTGCCGTCGGGGATGCGGATGAAGCCCACGTCGGTGTGCGCGGCGATGCGGCGCGCGACGGTCTCGGCGCGCCCGGGCGGGGCGATCCGGTCGCGCATGCCGTGCACGACCAGCACGCTGCGCCCGGGCATCGGCACCCCGTCGGTCGGGTAGACCCACGGGTTGAGCGCCACGACCGAGCGCACGCAGTCGAGCCCACCGGCGAGCAGGGCGGCCCGCCCGCCGAGCGAGTGCCCGACGAGGCCGACCGGGCGGTCGCCGTACCGCTCCCGCACCTGCTCGAGCGCCCAGGCGACGTCGTCGACCGGCGTGTGGTGGGTGTCCCAGCCGCGGCGGGTGTTGAGCAGGCGGTGCACGGCGAGCCGGCCGCCTCCGGCGCGGGCCACGGCCTTGGCGACCGGGATCATCCGCAGCACCGAGAGCTGGGTGGGGCTGACGCCCGGGCTGTCCTGGCGGTCGGCGCCGCCGTGCAGCACGAGCACGACCGCGCGCGGGTCGGTGGGGGCGACGGTGTCGATCAGACGGGGGGCGAGGTCCACGCGTCGAGTGTGACAAACGGGTCGTGCCCCTGGGGGTGACCCGGAGGCCACGCCCAGGGGCACGAGGGGATGCCGACTACTTGGGGGGCATCCGGATGCCGCCGTCGACGCGGATGACCTCGGCGTTCATGTAGGAGTTGGTGATCGTCTCGACCACCATCGAGGCCAGCTCGTCGGGGTTGCCGAGGCGCTTGGGGAACAGCACGCTCTCGCCCAGCTTGGCCTTGAACGCCTCCGCCTGCTCGCCCTCGCCGTAGATCGGGGTGTCGACGAGACCGGGGGCGATGGTGTTGAGGCGGATGCCGGACGCCGAGAGGTCGCGCGCGACGGGCAGGGTCATCCCGACGACGCCGCCCTTGGAGGAGGAGTACGCCGCCTGGCCGATCTGGCCGTCGAAGGCCGCGACCGAGGTCAGGTTGGCGATCGCGCCGCGGCAGCCGTCGGCGTCGGGCTCGTTGCGGCTCATCGCGGTGGCGGCGAGGCGGGTCATGTCGAAGGTGCCGATCAGGTTGATCGCGATCACCTTCGTGTACGCCGCCAGGTCGTGCGCCGAGTCGAAGTCGCCGTCGCGCCCGATGGTGCGCTGCGCCCAGCCGATGCCGGCCGAGTTCACGACCGCGCGCAGCGGCGCGATCTCGGCGGCGGCCTCCACGGCGGCCTTGATCTGGTCGGTGTCCGTGACGTCGACCTGGGCGAAGACGCCGCCGATCTCGGCGGCCAGGGCCTCGCCCTTCTCGGCCTGCAGGTCGGCGATGACGACGGTCGCGCCCTTGGCGGCGAGCTGGCGGGCGGCGGCGGCGCCGATGCCCGACGCGCCGCCGGTGACGATGGCAGATGCTCCGGAGATGTCCATGGCGCGCAACCTATCGCCCTGGCCGTCGACGTCGAGGAGCGACTGCTCGATGGTGCATCTGTGACCGGTCGATGGTGCAGAAGTGACTGCTCGGCCGGCTACAGGTCGGTGGTGCCGCGGGCCACGACGACCGCGGGGCCGGTCATCAGCACGTGGCCCGCCTCGTCGAGCGCGATGGTGAGGGTGCCGCCGGGCAGGTCCACCCGGTACGCCGCCCCCGCCCCCTCGGGGCCGAGCGCGCCGTCGGCCTCGGCGGCGGCGACCATCACCGCGCAGGCGCCGGTGCCGCAGGAGGACGTCTCGCCCGAGCCCCGCTCGTGCACCCGCATCGCCACGTGCCGAGGGCCCGCGCCGCACCACGAACTCGACGTTGACGCCGTCGGGGTAGACCCCGGCGTCGTGGGAGGGCGCCTCGAGCAGCGACCCGGCGTCGTCGAGGGAGTCGACGAAGGCGACCGCGTGCGGGTTGCCCATGTCGACGTGGCGCGCCGGCCAGGTGCGGCCGTCGACACCGACCTCGGTGCGCCCGACCAGGCGGGGCGCGCCCATGTCGACGCTGAGTCCCCCGTCGTCGGCCGGGGTGACGACCTTGACGCCGTCGCGGGTGCCGACCGGGATCGGCGTACCGGCCCCGACCAGGCCCTCCTGCAGCAGGTGCAGGGCGAAGACGCGCACGCCGTTGCCGCACATCTCCGAGACCGAGCCGTCGGCGTTGCGGTAGTCCATGAACCACTCGGCGCCCTCGGCGAGCGCGGCGGCGTCGGGGTCGGTGGCGCGCAGCGCGGCGGTGCGCACCACGCGCAGCACCCCGTCGCCGCCGATGCCGGCGCGCCGGTCGCAGAGCGCGCGCACCCGCTCGACGTCGAGGCCGCCGTGCACGGAGCCGTCGTGGTCGGGCAGCAGCACGAAGTCGTTGCGGGTGCCGTGGCCCTTGAGGAAGGGGTAGGTCATCAGTAGAGCCTCTCGGCGTAGGAGGGTCCGTAGTACTCCTCGAGCTCGGCGGCGCTGCGCCCGCCGGCCTCGACCGGCGGCTCGGCGGCCGCCGCCAGCACCGCGCGGCGGGGCACGTGCGCCTCCGGCTCCCAGGTCGCCGGCTCCCAGAGCCGCGAGCGCAGGAACGCCTTGGAGCAGTGGAAGAAGACCTCCTCCACCTCGACGACCACCGCCAGCACCGGCCGCTGCCCGCGCACCAGCAGCGCGTCGAGGAACGGCGCCTCGCGCACCAGCCGCGCCCGCCCGTTGACCCGCAGCGTGTCGCCGCGCCCGGGGATCACGAAGTCGAGACCGACGTGCGGGTTGACCAGGATGTTGCGGTAGCCGTCGGCGAGCCGGTTGCCGGGCCGCTCGGCGATCGCGATGGTCGTGTCGTCGACGACGTGCACGAGGCTGCCGGCCGGGTCGCCCTTGGGCGAGACGTCGCAGCGCCCCTCGGCGTCGGCGGTGGCCAGCATGCAGAAGGGCGAGGCGGCCAGCCACGCCCGGTCGACCTCGAGCAGCGCGTGGTGCACCTTGGCCCGCACCACCGCGGTCGGCTCGCCGAGCAGCCCCACGAGCTCGTCGACGTCGGCGACCTCGCGCCAGGCGCGGCGCTCCTCCACGGTGCTCACCACCGCAACCTACGCCGGGGCCCGCACGACGTCGTAGCGGGCGCAGGCGAAGTCGCCGTTGCGGGCCAGGTCGACCAGGCGCAGGTCGAGCGCCTCGGTGAGCAGCGGCCGCCCGGCGCCGAGCGCCACCGGCGCGATCGCCACGACCAGCTCGTCGAGCAGGCCCGCGGACGCGACCTGCGAGGCGAGCCCGCCGCCGCCGACCACCCACACGCCGCTCCCGCCGGCCGCCGCGAGGACCTCGGGCCACACCTCGGTCACCGAGCCGCTGACCAGGCGCACGTCGGCGCCCTCGACGACGGGCAGGTCGCGGTGCGTGAAGACCCAGCACGGCTGCTCGTAGGGCCACCGACCCGGCTCGTGGGTGCGCACCCACTCGTAGGTCGTCGCGCCCATCAGCAGCGCACCGACGCCGGAGATGAACGCCGGGTAGCCCATCGGGCCCTCGTCGTCGATCTGCTGGCGGAAGAGCCAGTCGAGTGAGTCGTGCTCGTCGGCGATGAACCCGTCGAGCGTCGAGGCCACGTAGTAGGTCGTGCGGGTCATGGACCGATGCTGCCACCACTCGCCGACACGCGCTCGACGGCGACCACGGCGAGGTCGACGCGGTCCGGGTCGTCGTGGTCGACCCACACGATGCGCGGGTCCTTGCGGAACCAGGAGTCCTGGCGCCGAGCGAAGCGCCGCGTCGCGACCACGGTGCGCTCCATCGCCTCGTCGAGGCCCAGCTCGCCGCCGACGTACGCCGCCACCTCGCGGTAGCCGATGGCGCGCGAGGCGGTCCGTCCCCCGGCCAGGCCCTCGCCCAGCAGGCGCTCGACCTCGGCGACGAAGCCGTCGGCGAACATCTGCGCCACCCGCTGCTCGATGCGCGCGTCGAGGGTCGGTCGGTCGATGTCGACGCCGATCTGCACGGTGCGCGGATCGGCGTAGACCAGCCGGGGCAGGGAGGCGCTGAAGGGTCGTCCGGTCAGCTCGACCACCTCGAGGGCGCGCACCACGCGACGGGTGTTCCCGGGCTCGATGCGCGCGGCCGCCTCGGCGTCGAGCGTCGCCAGGCGGGCGTGCAGCGTGCCGCTGCCGTGCTCGTCGGCCTCGGCCTCGAGCCGGGCGCGCACCGCCTCGTCGGTGCCGGGGAACTCGAACTCGTCGAGCACCGCGCGGGTGTAGAGCGCCGATCCCCCGACCAGCACCGGCACCCGGCCCCGCCCGCGCAGCTCGGCGATGCACCCGCGTGCCAGCTCCTGGAAGTGCGCCACGTTGGCCGGCTCGACCACCTCGAGCAGGTCGAGCAGGTGGTGCGGCACCCCGCGGCGCTCGGCGACCGGCAGCTTGGCGGTGCCCACGTCCATGCCGCGGTAGAGCTGCATCGCGTCGGTGTTGACCACCTCGCCACCGAGCCGCTCGGCGAGGTCGAGGGAGAGCCCGCTCTTGCCGGAAGCGGTGGCCCCGACCACCGCGACCACGACGGGCGCGGGCGCGGGGGCGTCCCCCATCCCCTCGGGCGTCCCGGCCGGCTGCGACATGTGACTAGTGTGGCAACGACCCCAGCCGCACCGACCAGGAGGCCGAGATGGGTTTCTTCGACAAGCGCAACATCGACAAGCTGCGCGGCAAGGTGACCGAGGCCGTCGACAAGCACGGCGACAAGATCTCCGACGGGATCGACAAGGCCGCATCGGCCGCCGACAAGCGCACCGGTGGCAAGCACGGCGACAAGATCGCCAAGGGCGTCTCGAAGGCCAAGGAGGGCCTCGACAGGCTCGACGGCAAGAACGACGACATCCCGCCCGACAACCCGCCCACCACCTACCCCCGGACGGAGGACACGCCGTGACCGCACCCGTGCCCGAGGAACGCCACGAGAGCCCGCTGCCCACCGAGGAGGACCCGCCCGGCGAGCACGCCGGCGAGCTGCCCGGCGACGACGCCGAGCGCCCCGTCGACCCGGCCCCGGCCGAGCACGAGCGCAACGCCGAGAGCTCCGAGGACCAGCCCAGCCAGTGAGCAGCCCCGTGACCAGCCCCCTGACCAGCCCCGCTGGAGCGGGTACCGACCCGCACCACGGGCGGTTCGTCGTGGTGCCCGCCGCCTACGTGTTCCTGCTGCGCGGGAGCGGGGCCGGGGCCGAGGTGCTGCTCCAGCTGCGCCGCGGCACCGGCTACATGGACGGGCACTGGGCCGCGGCCGCCGCCGGCCACGTCGAGCGCGGCGAGACGGCGTACGACGCGGCGCACCGCGAGGCGCGCGAGGAGATCGGGGTCAGCGACCTCGAACTCGCCTTCGTCACCGCCATGCACCGCACCCGCGGCGGCGAGCCGATCGACGAGCGGATCGACTTCTTCTTCACCGCCTCGACCTGGCGCGGCGAACCCCGCGTGGTCGAGCCGGAGAAGTCCGCCGGGCTGCGCTGGTGCGCCCTCGACGGGCTCGACTCGCTGCCCGACCCGGTGGTCCCGCACGAACGGGCGGTGTTGGACAGCCTCCGGCGGGGTACGACCACTCCCTACAGCACGTTCGGCTTCGACGCCGCCACCCGCGAAGCCGAGGCCCCCGAGGAAGGACGCAGCAGATGAACGACGAGAACAAGGACACCGACGGCGATCTCGGCCCGATGCCGACACCGCACGCCGAGGAGCCGCAGCTGGTTCCGGGCGGGGTCGACGCCTTCGGCCAGCTGAGCGACGAGCCGGTCGTGCCCGACCTGTCGGCCAGTGCCAACCCGGCCACCGAGGACGCCCCCGCCGAGACCAGCGAGGGTGAGGACACCCGCACCAAGGCCACCGACACGGCCGACGACGCCGACGACGTCGAGCCGACCGAGGAGTCCCCCGCATGAGCGGGCCGACCGACCCGCGCACCGGGCGCGAGCCCGACGACCCGCGCCACTCCAACGACGAGCTCGCCGGCGACATGGGCGTCAGCAGCGAGCGCGAGGGCCCCACCGGTTCCAGCCAGCAGGCCACCGACGGCGTCAAGGACACCTCGCTCTCCGACGAGCACGGCGAGCTCGACCCCGAGAAGCCCGAGAAGACCCGCGGCGGCGAGGAGCCGCAGCCCGAGGGGCTCACCCCGAAGGCCGGCTACTCCTCCATCGACCCCCGCAGCAAGGACTGACCCGGCGTGGGATTCGGGCCGGGTCAGCGGCAGGCGGGGGCGTCGGGCAGCGGGGCGGGCACACCCACGGTGGGCATGCCGAGGCCGACGCCGGCGGAGACGGGGGCGGAGGTGCGGGCGGCCCACGCGTCCCCCGAGCGGGTACGCCGCACCGAGACCACGCGGTCGGCGACCAGGTGGTGCGGGGCCGCGTAGGTCACCTCGACGGTGACCATGTCGCCCGGTCGCACCTCCTCGGACGGCGCGGCGAAGTGCACCAGCCGGTTGTCGGGGGCGCGCCCGGAGAGCCGCAGCGTCTCGGCGTCCTTGCGGCCCTCGCCCTCGGCGACCATCAGCTCGAGGGTGCGCCCGACCATCTTCTTGTTCTCGGCCCAGGCGACCTCGTTGACCAGGTCGACGAGGCGGCCGTAGCGGTCCTTGACGACCTCGGGAGAGACCTGGTCGGGCAGCGTCGCGGCGGGCGTGCCGGGGCGCTTGGAGTACTGGAAGGTGAAGGCGGAGGAGAACCGCGACTCGGCGACCACGCGCAGCGTCTCGGCGAAGTCCTCCTCGCTCTCGCCGGGGAAGCCGACGATGATGTCGGTGGTGATGGCGGCCTCGGGGATCGCCGCCCGCACCCGCTCGATGATGCCGAGGTACTTGGTGGAGCGGTAGGAGCGCCGCATGTCCTTGAGCACCTTGTCGGAGCCCGACTGCAGCGGCATGTGCAGGCTCGGCATCACGTTGGGGGTCTCGGCCATCGCCTCGATGACGTCGTCGGTGAACTCGGCCGGGTGCGGGCTGGTGAAGCGCACCCGCTCGAGGCCCTCGATGTCGCCGCAGGCACGCAGCAGCTTGGAGAAGGCCTGCCGGTCACCGAACTCCACGCCGTAGGCGTTCACGTTCTGGCCCAGCAGGGTCACCTCGGAGACGCCCTCGGCGACCAGCGCGCGGATCTCGGCGAGGATGTCGCCGGGGCGGCGGTCCTTCTCCTTGCCGCGCAGCGCCGGCACGATGCAGAAGGTGCAGGTGTTGTTGCACCCGACCGAGATCGAGACCCACGCGGCGTACGCCGACTCGCGCTTGGTGGGCAGCGTGGAGGGGAAGACGTCGAGGGACTCCAGGATCTCGACCTGCGCCTCCTCCTGCACGCGCGCCCGCTCCAGCAGCACCGGCAGCGAGCCGATGTTGTGGGTGCCGAAGACCACGTCGACGTACGGCGCCCGGTCGGTGATCGTGGCGCGGTCCTTCTGGGCCAGGCAGCCGCCGACGGCGATCTGCATGCCGGGTCGCGCGGCCTTGATCGGCGCCAGGTGCGAGAGGTTGCCGTAGAGCTTGTTGTCGGCGTTCTCGCGCACCGCGCAGGTGTTGAAGACGACGACGTCGGCCTGCTCGCCCGCCGGGGCGCCCTGCTTGTCGAAGGGCGCGTAGCCCGCGTCCTCGAGCAGCCCGGTCAGGCGCTCGGAGTCGTGGACGTTCATCTGGCACCCGTAGGTCTTGACCTCGTAGGTGCGGGGCGCGGCGGTCTCGGGCGTGGCAGTCATGACCGCACCAGGGTACGGCGGCGCGGCGGGCCGACCCGAATCCGTCACCCCGGCCATCACCCGCCCTCGCTCTGCTCGTTGGAGCGGTGTGTGCGACCACTCCTGCTCCTCCGCTCCCACGGCCCGACGCACCGTCCTGGGCGTAGGCCTGGCGGGCGCCTCGGCCGTGCTGGTGCCGCCGGTCGGGGCGACCGCTGCTGACGGGGACACCGCGGCGCAGATCGGCTACCGCGGCCGGTTCACCGGGGTCGGCGACCCCGACTGGCACTACCTGCCCCTCGAGGTGCCGCGCGGCACCACCCGCATCGACGTGCGCTACGAGCACGAGAAGCTCGAGACCGGCGCGGGGCTCACCTTCAACATCATCGACATCGGCATCTTCGACGCCTCCGGCACGGACCTGGGCGACGCGGCCGGCTTCCGCGGCTGGTCGGGCGGGGCCCGCGACCGGTTCAGCATCAGCCGCACCCGCGCCACGCCCGGCTACCTGGCCGGCCCGCTCACCGCCGGCACCTGGCACGTCGTGCTCGGCCCCTTCACCGTCGTGCCGCCGGGCGTCGGGTGGAGCGTCACCGTGACCCTGCACCGTGGCGCCCGGGGCCGGCGCTTCCGCCCCCGGCCCGCGCCCCGACGGGTCCGCGGCACCGGCCCGGGCTGGTACCGCGGCGACCTGCACACCCACACCGTGCACTCCGACGGCCGCCACACCCAGCCCGGCCTGCTGGCGCTGGCCCGCGAGGCCGGGCTCGACTTCCTGGCCTCGACCGAGCACAACACCACCTCCGCGCACCTGACCTGGGGCCGCCACGTGCCCGACGACTTCCTGGTCATCCCCGGCGAGGAGGTCACCACCCGGGCCGGGCACTGCCTGACCCTGGGGCAGCCCGCCGGCGCCTGGATCGACTGGCGCTACCGGCCCGAGGACGACCAGCTGGGCCGCTTCACCGACCGGGTACGCCGCCTCGGCGGCCTGTCGGTCGCCGCCCACCCCTTCGCGCCGACCGCCGGCTCGACGTGGCAGTACGGCTACGACGACGTCGATGCAGTCGAGCTGTGGAACGGTCCGTGGACCCTCGACGACCAGGCCGCGCTGGTCCAGTGGCACGCGCTGCTGGTGGCCGGTCGCTTCGTGCCGGCCGTCGGCTCCTCCGACACCCACCACGACGGCCAGCAGGTCGGGCGCGCCCAGACCGTGGTGCACGCCGAGCAGCTCTCGGTGGGTGCGGTCGTGCGCGGGCTGCGCCGCGGACGGGCCTGGCTGGCGGAGTCCTCGCAGGTCGAGCTGGTCCTCGAGGCGAGCCACGACGGGCGCACCGCCGGCTGCGGCGAGGGCCTGGACGCCGTCGCGACCGACCTGGTCGACGTACGCCTCGAGGTGGGCGGGGTGCCGGGGTGCCTGGCCCAGCTGTGGGGCCCGCTGGGCCCGCTGGCAGGGGCGGTGAGCGACGACGAGGGCCGTGCCGAGGTGGCGCTGCAGGTGCCGGCGGGGGTGGTCCCCTTCGTGCGCGCAGAGGTGCGCCGCATCGACCAGGCGCCCGTGCTCGACCCGCTGGCGGGGGTGCCGGCGGCGCCGGTCGTGGCCCTGACCAACCCCGTGTTCCTGGGCGCCGCCCCGACTGCCACGGCCGCTGACCGGCGCAAAACGCAATGAAGATGTGACCACCTGAGAGCAGCCTGAGCGTGGCACGGACCGGCCAGGTGTCGCTAGGGTCCTTTGCCATGACCGCTGAGCAGACGTCGTCGGAACCCAGCGCCGCCACCGGAGAACCGCTGGTCGTGCTCGACCACGTCGACAAGTGGTTCGGCGACCTGCACGTGCTCCAGGACATCGACCTCACCGTGCACCGCGGTGAGGTCGTCGTGGTCATCGGCCCGTCCGGCTCGGGCAAGTCGACGCTGTGCCGCGCCATCAACCGGCTCGAGACCATCAACAACGGCGAGATCTCCCTCGACGGCAAGCCGCTGCCCGCGGAGGGCAAGGAGCTCGCCGCGCTGCGCGCCGAGGTCGGGATGGTCTTCCAGAGCTTCAACCTCTTCGCCCACAAGACGATCCTCGAGAACGTCACCCTCGGCCCGATCAAGGTGCGCGGCATCAAGAAGGCCGCCGCCGACAAGCGCGGCATGGAGCTGCTCGAGCGGGTCGGGATCGCCCACCAGGCCCAGAAGTACCCCGCCCAGCTCTCCGGCGGCCAGCAGCAGCGCGTGGCCATCGCCCGCGCCCTGGCCATGGACCCCAAGGTGATGCTCTTCGACGAGCCCACCTCCGCGCTGGACCCCGAGATGATCAAGGAGGTCCTCGACGTCATGGTCGACCTCGCCGAGCACGGCATGACGATGGTCGTGGTCACCCACGAGATGGGCTTCGCCCGCACCGCCGCCGACCGGGTCGTCTTCATGTCCGACGGCGCGATCGTCGAGGAGAACACCCCCGAGGAGTTCTTCACCAACCCGCGCAGCGAGCGCGCCCAGGACTTCCTGAGCAAGATCCTCAAGCACTGACACCAGCAGCACGGCAGCACCCAGCACCCCCAGCAGCACCCACAGTTCCGCCGACAAAGGAGATAGAACGATGCGCCTGACCAAGTTCACGGCCGCCTTCGCGGGCGTCGTCCTCGCCGGGTCCCTCGCCGCCTGCGGCGACGACGAGAGCGCCCCCGAGCCCGAGGTCGCCACCGACGCCGAGTTCGAGGCCGGCACCACGATGGCCGAGCTCTCCGAGGCCGGCTCCATGACCGTCGGCACCAAGTTCGACCAGCCCGGCTTCGGCCTGCTCGGCCTCGAGGACGTCCCCGAGGGCTTCGACGTCGAGATCGCCAAGATCATCGCCGGCGCGATGGGCATCGCGCCCGAGGACATCGAGTGGAAGCAGGCCTCCTCCGACATCCGCGAGCAGGTGATCGAGGACGGCGAGGTCGACATGGTCGTGGCGACGTACACGATCAACGAGGAGCGCGCCGAGCGGATCACCTTCGCCGGGCCCTACTACGAGGCCGGCCAGATGCTGATGGTCAACGCCGACAACGACTCCATCGAGGGTCCCGAGGACCTCGCGGACAACCCCGACCTGAAGGTCTGCTCGGTCACCGGCTCGACGCCCTCGGAGCAGATCCGCGAGTACCTGGCCTCCGACGACCAGCTGGTCCTCTTCGACATCTACGACAAGTGCGCCGACGCCCTGGGCAACGGCCAGGTCGACGTCGTCACCACCGACAACGTGATCCTGCTCGGCTTCGTCTCGGAGTCCGACGGCGACTTCAAGCTCGTCGGCGAGCAGTTCACCGAGGAGCCCTACGGCATCGGCATCGAGAAGGGCGACGTCGAGTTCTGCGAGTTCATCAACGAGACGCTGCAGGAGAACGAGGAGGCCTACCTGGCCGCCTGGGACGCCACCGCGGGACAGGTCGAGGGCACCGAGAGCCCCGAGCTGCCCGAGCCCGACCCCTGCCAGTGACGCTCGCCTGACCGACCCCTGACCGGTGGGGGCGCGACCCGCGCCCCCACCGGCTCGCCGAGAGGACGCATCGTGGAACCGGTGCTCGACAACCTGGACCTGTACTGGGAAGGGTTCCTGCGCTCGCTGAGCATCATCGGCTGGAGCCTCGTGGGCTCGCTGCTGCTGGGCACCCTCATCGCGACCTTCCGGGTCTCGCCGGTCTCCTCGCTGCGGGCCTTCGGAGCCGCGTGGGTGACCGTGGTGCGCAACTGCCCGCTCACCATCGTGCTGTTCTTCATGGCCTTCGGCCTGCCCGAGCTGGGCATCAACACCAGCTTCTACGTCTTCGGCGTCACCGGGCTGATCATCTACACCTCGGCCTTCGTGTGCGAGGCGATCCGCTCCGGCATCAACTCGGTCTCGGCCGGCCAGGCCGAGGCTGCTCGGGCCATCGGCCTGCCCTTCACCAAGACCCTCACCCAGGTCGTGCTGCCCCAGGCCCTGCGCGCGACGGTGCCCCCGCTGGGCAGCGTCCAGATCGCGATGTTCAAGAACTCCGCGGTCGTGGGCGCCTTCGGTGTCGGCGGCGACCTGTGGAGCGTCGGCCAGACGCTGACGAGTGCGCGCGGCTTCGCCTACATCCCCGTCCTCACCGGGGTCGCGATCGGCTACCTGGTCATCACCTTGAGCGCCGGCGCGCTGCTCGCGGTCATCGAGCGGAAGGTGGCGATCGCGCGATGAGCCAGACCTCGGTCCTCTACGACGCCCCCGGCCCCCGCGCCGTACGCCGCGCACGCATCGGCACGGCTGTCGCCGTCCTGCTCTTCCTCGGCCTGGCCGCGCTGGTCGTGCTCCGCCTCGCCGACCGCGGCCAGCTCGACGCCGAGCTGTGGGACCCCTGGGTCAACCCCTCGGACCCCGCGTTCAGCCAGGTGTGGACGCTGGTGCGCCGCGGCCTGGTGGCCACGCTCGTCGCCGCCAGCCTGTCCATCGTGCTCTCGCTCGTGGTCGGGGTCCTGCTCGGCGTCGCCCGGATGATGCTCGGGCGCGGCTGGAACATCCCGGTCGTCGCCTGGATCGAGCTGTTCCGGGGCCTCCCGGTGGTCGTGACCATCGTCTTCGTCTGGCGCGCGATGGTCGAGCTCGGCATCGACGTCTCGGTGCTGCCGGGCGAGTCGGCGCTGTGGTACCTGGTGATCGGCCTGACGCTCTACAACTCGGTGATCATCGCCGAGATCCTGCGCGCGGGGGTCGGCTCGCTGCCCAGCGGGCAGCGCGAGGCGGCGCTGGCCGTGGGCCTGACCAACGGCCAGACGATGCGCTCGATCCTGCTGCCGCAGGCCTTCCGGGTGATGCTCCCGGCACTGATCAGCCAGCTCGTGGTGGTCCTCAAGGACACCTCGCTGGTCGCCGTCATCGGCCTGGGCTACCTGGAGCTGCTGCGTCGCGGCGCCCAGATCTACCAGAACCTCGACAACCCGATCCAGACGCTGCTGATCGTCGGCACGATCTTCATCGTCATCAACTACGGCCTGTCCAAGCTCGCCGAGTACGTCGAGCGGCGGATGAGCCGCGCCAGCGGGTCGTCCGCCGGCGACGGCGTCGGGCAGGCCCCGGCCGGCCAGGGCGCCTGAGCCCCGGCGCGGCTGCCGGCCTACGCCTCAGGCCTTCGGGGTGACCCAGAGCCGGATGACGCCCTCGACCACCACCGTGCCGTCGTCGCGCACCCCGCGCACGCGCACGGCCAGGTCGGGGTCGTCGCAGGTCCACTGCTCGGGGTCGGTCTCGGCGATGCAGGTGATGTCGCTGGTGGCCTTGGCGGTGTAGGCCACCTCCATCCCCTTGGGGATCCAGCGCTTGTCGGCCGGCACGCTCGCCTCGGCCAGCGCCCCCATCACCGCCTCGAGCCCGTTGCACAGCGCGATCGCGTGCACCGTGCCGATGTGGTTGTGCACCCGACGGCGCTTGGGCAGCACCAGCTCGGCGTGGTGCGGCTCGATGACGGTGAAGCGCGGACGGATGGTCGCGAAGTACGGCGCCTTCTGCGCGAAGGCGACGCTGAAGACGCGTGCGCCGAGGGTGCTGCCGACGACGGGCAGGGAGGTGGCGCGCTGCCACAGGGCGAGGACGGGGGTCATGAGGCACACATTACCGTCCGGTAACTTGCGCCGCCCCTCTAGGCCAGGGAGAGGAACCAGCGCTCGAGGCGGTCGAGGTCGTCGGCCTGCAGCGTCTCGCCCTCGGCGACCTGGCGGCGCAGGTCGGCGGAGATGATGGCGAAGCCGGCGCGGTCCAGCGCCCGCGAGACGGCCTTGAGCTGCACGACCACGTCGGAGACGTCGCGCGACTCCTCCAGCATCCGCAGCACCCCACCGAGCTGCCCCTGGGCCCGCTTGACGCGGTTCTTGACCGCGGTCATGTCGACGGAGGCGACCGCCTCCGCTGGCTCGACCGGCTCAACGGGCTCAGCGGTCAGGCTGGTGGTCACACTCATGAGCAGGCCCCTCTGGCTGGCGCGGCCCCCGGTCGGGGCGTCGTGTGCACAACGGCGCAGGTCGGGCCGAGTTACGCCGGCGCCAGCAGCTCCACGCGGTTGCCGTGGGCGTCGCGCACGTGCGCCCGCTCGTGGCCGTCGAACGTGTGCCGCTCGGTCAGGTCGACGGCGAAGCCCAGTGCGGCCAGCCGGTCGGTCGCCGCGTCCAGCTCCTGCCCCGAGCCCAGCAGCAGCGCGGGGTGCGCCTTGCGCGCCGGCGTGAACGGCTCCTCGACGCCCACGTGCACCTCGGCGGCGACGGCGCCGGCGGCGTCGTACGCCCGGAACCAGGCGCCGCCGCGGGCCCGCAGCGCCACCGGCTTGTCGACCTCGCTCATGCCCAGCCCCTCGACCCAGAAGCGGCGGGCGGCGTCCTCGCCACCGGGCGGGCACGAGACCTGCACGTGGTGCAGCCGCATCACCGCGACCCCTCCGGCTTGTGCGCCACCACGAAGACCCGCCGGAAGGGCAGCACCACCCCGGCCGGGCCGGACGGGTACGCCTCGCGCAGCCGACGGCGCAGCTCGTCCTCGAAGGCGGGCCGCAGGTGGTCGGGCAGGGCCTGCAGCGTCGGGCGCGCGCCGGTGGCGCTGACCCAGGTGAAGACCGGGTCCTCGCCGGTCAGCACGTGCAGGTAGGTGGTCTCCCACGCATCGACCCGCGCCCCCAGTCGCGCCAGCGCGTCGAGGTACGTCGCCGGGTCGTGGCTCGAGGGCACCGCCGCCCCCCGGGTGTGCGCGGCGTACGCCGCCTCCGCGGCCAGCTCGGCGCGCAGGGTGTGGCTGGGCTGGTCGAAGTTGCCCGGCACCTGCACCGCCAACCACCCGCCCGGGCGGACCCGTCCGAGCAGCGCGGCCAGCAGGTCGAGGTGACCGGGAACCCACTGCAGCGTGGCGTTGGAGACCAGCACGTCGACAGCCTCTCCCCCGGCGTCCAGCCACTCGCGCAGGTCGGCCTGCTCGAAGCCCACCCCGGCGACGTCGCGCCGGGCCGCCTCGACCATCGCCCGGCTGGAGTCGAGGCCGACCACCCGGGCCCGGGGCCAGCGAGCGGCCAGCAGGGCGGTCAGGTTGCCGGGGCCGCAGCCGAGGTCGACGACGGCGCGGGGAGCCTCGGCGCCGACCCGTGCCATCAGCTCGACGAACGGGCGGCCGCGCTCGTCGGCGTACGTCAGGTAGCGCTGCGGGTCCCAGGTGTGCGTCATGTCCGCTCCAAGTCTCTCGACATCAAGATACTTTCATCCTGCTCCGGAAGTATCTTGATGTCAAGAGACTTGGTCGTGGTCCGGGTCGTGGTCCGGGTCGTGGTCCGGGTCGTGGTCCGGGTCGTGGTCCGGGTCGTGGGCCGTGAGCGCGCCCCGGCGCGTCCAGGGGCGCACAAGTCGGACCACGACCCAAGCCACGATCCAAGCCACGATCCAAGCCACGACCCCGCGCCGCGCAGGTCTCTTGATGTCGAGAATCTCGACAGGCGTAGGCTGGCCCCATGCGGGACGAGGTCGACGAGCTGGTGGAGGCGTGGGCGCGCGAGCGCTCCGACCTCGACCTGGGCCCCGTCGAGGTGTTCAGCCGGATCAGCCGGCTCTCGCGCCACCTCGACCTGGCCCGGCGTGCGGCGTTCAGCGCCGAGGGCATCGAGTCGTGGGAGTTCGACGTGCTGGCGGCGCTGCGCCGTGCCGGTACGCCGTACGAGCTCTCCCCCGGTCGACTGCTGCGCGAGACCCTGGTGACCAGCGGGACGATGACCAACCGCGTCGACCGGCTCGTCGCGCGCGGCCTCGTCGAGCGGCTGCCGGACCCCGCCGACCGGCGGGGTGTGAAGGTGCGCCTGACCCCCGAGGGCAAGAGTGCCGTGGACAGTGCCTTCACCGCCCTCCTCGAGGCCGAGCGCGGCTTCCTCGCCGACCTCCCCGACGCCGACCGCGAACGGCTGGGCGACCTGCTGCGCACCCTGCTGACGCCGTTCAGCTGACGTCAGCTGACGTCAGCTGACGTCAGCCCGGGCTACTCCAGCAGCTCGGACGCCTCGAGCCACTCCATCTCGAGGTCGTCCTTCTCGGCCGCCAGGGCGCTGAGCTCGGCGCCCAGGGTGGCGACCCTGGCGTGGTCGGAGGCGTGCTCGAGCACCTGGGCGTTGAGCTCGGCCTCGCGGGCGTCGAGGCGCTTGATGGCCTTCTCGACCCGGGTGACGGCCTTGCGCGCGGCGCGCTCCTCGGCCGAGCCGGGCTTGGCCCGCTGCGAGGTCGGTACGTCGCCGCCGCCGGCCCCGCCGCCCGCTCCGGCTCCGGCTCCGGCTCCGGTGGGGGCCGTGCCCTGGGCGCGCCGCTCGAGGTACTCGTCGACGCCGCGGGGCAGCATCGAGACCTGCCCGTCGCCGAGCAGCGCCCACACCGAGTCGGTGACCCGCTCCAGGAAGTAGCGGTCGTGGGAGACCACGACCAGGGTGCCGGGCCAGGCGTCGAGGAAGTCCTCGAGCACCTGCAGGGTGTCGATGTCGAGGTCGTTGGTGGGCTCGTCGAGGAGCAGCACGTTGGGCTCCTCGAGCAGCAGCATCAGCAGCTGGAAGCGACGCCGCTCGCCACCGGAGAGCTCGCCGATGCGCGCGGTCAGCTTGTCGCCGGTGAACCCGAAGCGCTCCAGCATCGAGGTGGCGCTGATCTCGCCGCCGTCGGTCTTCACGACCCGGCGGTAGGACTCCACCATCGGCAGCACCCGGGCGTTGGGGTCGAGGTCGTCGAGCTGCTGGGTCAGGTGCCGCATCGCGACCGTGCGCCCGCGCTTGACCTTGCCGGCGGTGGGGGCCAGGTCGCCGGAGAGCAGCGCGAGCACCGAGGTCTTGCCGGCGCCGTTGACGCCGACCAGCCCGACCCGGTCGCCGGGGCCCAGGCGCCAGGTGGCGCCGGTGAGCAGGGACCGCTCGCCGCGCTGCAGGTCGACGTCCTCGACGTCGAGGACCTGCTTGCCCAGCCGCTGGGTGGCGAACTTCTGCAGCTCGAGCCGGTCGCGCGGCGGGGGGACGTCCTCGATCAGCGCGTTGGCGGCCTCGATGCGGAACTTCGGTTTGGCGGTGCGGGCCGGGGCGCCGCGGCGCAGCCAGGCCAGCTCCTTCTTGGCCAGGTTGGCGCGCCGCGCCTCCGAGGCGGAGGCCTGGCGGGCGCGCTCGGCCTTGGCCAGCACGTAGGCGGCGTACCCGCCCTCGTAGGCGTCGACGACGCCGTCGTGGACCTCCCAGGTCCACTGGCACACCTCGTCGAGGAACCACCGGTCGTGGGTCACCACGACCATCGCGGAGGCCCGCTTCTTCAGGTGACCGGCCAGCCAGGCGACCGCCTCGACGTCGAGGTGGTTGGTGGGCTCGTCGAGCACGACGAGGTCGTGGTCGCCGAGCAGGAGCGCGGCCAGCGAGCAGCGCCGGCGCTCCCCGCCGGAGAGGCCGAGCACGGGCCGGTCGAGCGCGACCCCGGCGAGCAGCTCCTCGACGACCTCGCGGGTCTTCTGGTCGGCCGCCCACTCGTGGTCCTCGAGACCACCGAGCACGGCCTCGCGCACGGTGTGGGTGTCGACCAGCTCGTCGCCCTGGTGCAGGTAGCCCACGTGCAGGCCGCGGGTCATCGAGACCCGCCCGGAGTCGGGCTCCTCGAGGCCGGTCATCACCTCCAGCAGCGTGGTCTTGCCGTCGCCGTTGCGGCCCACGATGCCGATCCGCATGCCCTCGCCGACGCCGAGGGAGACCTCGGTCAGCAGCGGGCGCACGCCGTAGGACTTGGAGACCTTCTCGAGGTTCAGCAGGTTCGCGGCGGCCATCAGACGTATTCCACCACGTGCGCGCCGGCGACCGGCGCCGGGACCACCGACGTACGCCGGTGCCCCCGCTCGGCGAGCTCGGCGTCGACGGCCTCGGCCTGGTGCCGGTCGCCGCACAGCAGCAGCACGCTGGGTCCGGAGCCGGAGAGCAGCGCGGCGTGCGCGCCCGCGGCCAGGGCGTCGTCGAAGGTGGCGTCCAGCTCGGGTCGCAGTCGCAGGGCGGGCTCCTGGAGGTCGTTGCGCAGCAGGCGGGCCAGCTGCTCGACGTCGCCGCTGAGCAGCGCGTCGTGGAGGGCGGTGGGGATCTCGGGGGCCGGTACGTCGCGCCCGGCGTGCAGCTCGTCGAAGGCGCGGTAGACCCCGGGCGTGGCCAGGCCGTCGTCGTTCTCGACCACCACCCACCACCAGGAGCCGTTGTCGGCGACCGGGGTGACCAGCTCGCCGTGCCCGCTGCCGACCGCGGTGCCGCCGAGCAGCGCGAACGGGACGTCGCTGCCCAGTGCGGCGGCCAGGCGCAGCAGCTCGTCGTCGGGGGTCTGCAGGTCCCAGAGCCGGTCGAGGGCGACCAGGGTGGCCGCGGCGTCGGCGGAGCCACCGGCCATCCCGCCGGCCACCGGGATGCCCTTGCGGATCTCGACCTTGGCGGCCCGGTCGATCCCGTGGTGGGCGGCCAGGGCGCGCCCGGCGCGCAGGGCGATGTTGTCGTCGTCGGCGGGCACCTCGGCCAGGTCGATGCGCCCGTCGCCGCGCAGGTGCACCGACCACTCGAGCTGGTCGGAGACGGTGACGTCGTCGTAGAGCCCGACGGCCTGGTAGAGGGTGGCGAGGGGGTGGAAGCCGTCCTCGCCCAGGGGCCCGACGCCGAGGTGGAGGTTGATCTTGGCGGGGGCCCGGACGGTGGTGCTCATCCGGCAGCCTCCTGGGGGTCGTGGGGGGCGGGCTGGGGGTCGAGCGCCTCGGCGAGGCGCACGTAGTCCTCCACGCTCAGCGTCTCGCCGCGGGCCAGCGGCGAGACCCCGGCCTGCTCGAGGGCGGCGTCGACCCGCTCGGCCGGCGCCAGCGCGCGCAGCACCCCGCGCAGCGCCTTGCGGCGCTGGGCGAAGGCGGCGTCGACCACGGCGAAGACCTGCTCGCGGGTGGCGGACGTGGCCGGCGGCTCTCGGCGGGTCCAGGCCACCAGGCCCGAGTCGACGTTGGGCGCGGGCCAGAAGACGTTGCGCCCGATCGCGCCGGCGCGGCGTACGTCGGCGTACCAGGCGGCCTTGACCGACGGCACGCCGTACACCTTGGAGCCGGGGCGGGCGGCGAGCCGGTCGGCGACCTCGCTCTGCACCATCACCAGCCCCCGCTCGAGGGAGGGCAGCAGGGCGAGCAGGTGCAGCAGCACCGGCACCGAGACGTTGTAGGGGAGGTTGGCCACCAGCGCGGTCGGCGGCGGGCCGGGGACCTCGGTGATGCGCATGGCGTCGCCCAGCACCACCTCGAACCGCTCGGCCTGGGCGGGGGCGTGCTCGGCGATGGTGCGCGGCAGCCGCCCGGCGAGGAGCTCGTCGAGCTCGATGGCCACCACCCGCCCGGCGACCTCGAGCAGCGCGAGGGTCAGCGAGCCCAGTCCGGGACCGACCTCGACGACGACGTCGTTCTCACCGACACCCGACTCGCGCACGATGCGGCGCACGGTGTTGGGGTCGATGACGAAGTTCTGCCCGCGCTGCTTGGTGGGGCGCAGGTCGAGCTCGGCGGCGAGCAGACGCACCTCCGCCGACCCGAGGAGTCTCGGGCCGGCGGAGGTGTCAGTCATGGGGGCCAGCGTAGGTGCGGGGCCGGGTCGTCAGCGCGGCAGACCCAGCTTCGCCGAGCAGGACGGCCAGGCGCCGTACCCGCCGCGGGCGTCACGCAGGCGCGTGGCGACGGCGATCTGGGTCTCGCGGCTGCTGGTGTGGGGGTAGCCCGCACCGCCGTAGGCGCGCCAGGTCTGCAGGTTGAACTGCAGCCCGCCGTAGTAGCCGTTGCCGGTGTTGATGGCCCAGTTGCCGCCCGACTCGCACTGCGCGAGGCTGTCCCACACCGAGCTGCCGGACGCGAAGTTCGCCGTCGGGGCCGGGGTCGGGGTCGGGGCGGGGGTCGGGGCGGGGCGCTGCTTGGTGCCGATCTCGACGACCCGGTCGACGGGCTGGCGGGTGACGGTGGCCTTGACCAGCTTGCGGGCCACGACCTGACCGTTGCGGATGGTGACCTGGTACGTCGCGTCGCGGGCGCCGGCCTTGCCCTCGCGGGCCACCTCGTCCTGGCCCTCGAACATCGAGGAGTCGTTGCGCTCGACGGTCTCGAAGGCGATCGCCTCGGTGACCTTGCGGGTGTCCTTCTTGATGTCGGTGAAGACGATCCTGTCGCCGTCCTCGACGCGCTTGCCGAAGCCGGGCTTGGCCTCGTCGAGCTTGTGCACCTTCACGCCGAGCTCGTCGAGGGCGTCCTCGACGGTGGCGGCGGTCAGCGTCTTCTTGACCGGCTTCTTGCCGGCGATGACGAGGGTGAGCTTCTTGGCGGTCACGACCTCCAGCGACGCACCGGAGCGGTCGAGGTCGCCACCACGGCTCAGCGACAGCTCGGCGCCGTCGAAGCCGCGGCCGATCTGCTCGAGCGCGGAGTCGACGTCGGTGGCGGTGACCCAGTGCGTCTCGGTCTCGCCGTCGACGGTCAGCTCGAGGGGACGGCCGTAGCGCACGCTGATCTCGCTGCCCTCCTCGATCGGGTCGTCGAGCGAGGGCGCGACCTGGTCGTGCTCGCCGAGCTCGATGCCTTCGTCGGCCAGGACGTCGCCGACGGTCGCGGCGCGGGCGCTGATCTCGCGCTCCTCACCGTCGACGGTGAGGGTGACGGTGTCGGCCATCGCGGTGTAGCCGAGGGTCGTGCCGGCCACGGCGAGCACCACCACGGCGGTCAACGAGACCATCCAGGCGCGGCTGCGGGCCACGGTCGAGGCAAGGTTGCTGATACGTCGCACAGTTCTCCAGGGTCGTGCTCCCCGGGTCTCGACCCCCACCGGCTCCCGTCGGCACAGCACCTCTACGCTGGCGGTGCTGGAGTGACGGGTGTGCAGGACGGCGGCGTTCACGAGCCCCCTGCGGGCACCGGCGGGACCATGGTGATCCCGGCTGTCAGTACTCCACCACACCAGAGGCCCGCGCGTGGGCCAAGTCCACGACCCCCGACGTGAGCAGGCTCTCGTCGGCGTGATCACCCCTCCTCACCGGGTGTCCGCGCAGGTCATCCACGAGTTTCGAGCGCTGGCGAGCCGCCTGGCGGGGCCGGCCCGGCTTTACCCTCCGGTCGGCGCGCCGGCGCCCCACGCGCCGCCGAAGGCGGCCTCGGTGGCGGCGTCGATGCCGGCGCAGAGCTCCTCGAGGTCGGCCCCGCGCACCTCGGCCATCGTGCGCACCGTCAGCGGCACCAGGTAGGAGGCGTTGGTGCGGCCCCGGTGCGGGTGCGGGGTCAGGTACGGCGCGTCGGTCTCGACCAGCAGCCGGTCGCCGGGCACCAGTGCGAGCGCCTCGCGCAGCGGGTCGGCGTTCTTGAAGGTCACGGTGCCGGCGAAGGACAGGTACGCGCCGCGGTCGAGGCAGCGCCGCGCGACGCCCGCGTCGCCGGAGAAGCAGTGCATCACCCAGCGCTCGGGGGCGCCCTCCTCGTCGAGGACGGCCAGCACCTCCTCGTGGGCGTCGCGGTCGTGGATGACCAGCGTCTTGTCGAGCCGCTTGGCGATGTCGACGTGGCGGCGGAAGGACTCCACCTGCGCGGCGCGGCCCTCCTCGCCGGTGCGGAAGTGGTCGAGGCCGGTCTCCCCCACCGCGCGCACGCCGGGGTGCGCCCCGGCCAGCTGCTCGATCTCGGCCAGCGCCGCCTCCAGCCGTCCCGCCGCGGCCAGCCGGGGCGCCTCGTTGGGGTGCAGCGCGACACCCGCGACCAGCTCGTCGTACGCCGCCGCCGCCTCGACCGCCCAGCGCGCGCCGGGCAGGTCGCAGCCGATCTGCACGACGCGGGTGACCCCCACGGCGGCGGCCGCGGCCAGCGCGTCAGCGACCGGGAGCGCCGCCTCGTCGCCGCGCCCCATGTCGAGGTGGCAGTGGTTGTCGACGACCGGGTGCGGCAGCGGCGGCGGCACCGGGGGCAGGTCGTCGCGCGGCGGGGTCGGCCCCGTGCCCGGCGGGGTCACGTGCCGCTGATCCGCTCGAGGACCGCCTCGGCCGCGGCGTCGGGCGCCTGGCCGGGGATCCAGTGGGTGACGCCGCGCAGCACGACCAGCTCGTAGGGCGCGTCGACGTAGTGCTCGGTCGCCTCGACGCCGCTGCGGTCGAGGAAGGAGTCGCCGTCGGACCAGACCATCGTGGTCGGCACGGTGACGTGGCGCGGCACCTGGCGCCGGTCGAGCAGGCCCAGGGCGCGGTACCACATCAGCCCGCCGCGCAGCGCGCCGTGCTCGACGATGCCGGTGCGGAACTGCTCGACCTCGGTGGGGGTCATCCCGCCGCGGCGCAGGATGCGCGCGGCCAGCGCGGGCCGGGCCAGCACCCGCTCGGCCAGGCCGCGGACCTGGAAGACACCGACGTACCAGGAGCGCAGCGGCTGCAGCGAGCCGCGCATGGAGCGGGCGAAGGCGCCGGGGTGGGGCACCGAGAAGGCGGTCAGGGTGCGCAGCAGCTCGGGGCGGGTCTGGGCCAGGGACCAGGCCACGATCGCGCCCCAGTCGTGCCCGACCAGGTGCACCGGACCGCCGACCCGCTCGACGAGGGCGGCCACGTCGGCGGTGAGCAGCGCGAGGCGGTAGTCGCGACGGCGCGGAGGCCGCGCGCCCGGGGAGTAGCCGCGCTGGTCGGGGGCCAGGGTGCGGAAGCCCTGGGCGTGCAGCCGGGCGGCGACCTGGTGCCAGCTCGAGGCGCGCTCGGGGAAGCCGTGCAGCAGCACGACCACCTCGCCGTCGAGGGGGCCCTCGTCGACGACGTCGAAGACCAGGCCGTCGTGGGAGTAGGTGGAGATCCGCTCCAGCGCGCGCCCGCTCACCGCACGTGCACCAGCTGGTAGACCTCGCGCTTGGGCACCCCGGCCAGCCGGGCCACCTCCGCGATCGCTTCCTTGCGCGTCATGCCCTGATCCTCCCGCTCGGCGACGGCGGCGACGAGGGCGGGGGGCTCGGTCGAGATCGCGGCGCTCGGGGCGGCGCCGGTGACCACGATGGTGACCTCGCCGCGCACCCCCTCGGCGGCCCAGCCGACCAGCTCGCCCAGCGGCCCGCGGCGCACCTCCTCGTGGGTCTTGGTCAGCTCACGGCACACCGCGGCCACCCGGTCCTCGCCCCAGGAGGTCGCCATCGCGGCCAGCGCGGCCTCGGTGCGGTGCGGGGCCTCGAAGAAGACCATGGTGCGCTCCTCGTCGCGCAACGAGTCCAGGCGCCGCGAGCGCTCGCCGGCCTTGCGGGGCAGGAACCCCTCGAAGCAGAACCGGTCGACCGGCAGCCCGCTGACCGCCAGCGCCGTCAGCACCGCGCTCGGCCCGGGCACCGAGGTGACCCGCACCCCGGCCTCGACGGCGGCGGCCACCAGGCGGTAGCCGGGGTCGGAGACGCTGGGCATCCCGGCGTCGGTCACCAGCACCACCCGCTCGCCGGCCAGCAGCGCCTCGAGCAGCATGGGCGTGCGCGCCTGCTCGTTGCCCTCGAAGTACGAGACCACGCGCCCACCCAGCTCGACGCCCAGGTCGGTGGTCAGGCGGCGCAGCCGGCGGGTGTCCTCGGCGGCGACCACGTCGGCGCCCGACAGCTCGGCGGCCAGGCGCGGCGGCGCGTCGCCGGCCTGGCCGATGGGGGTGGCGGCCAGCACCAGCACGCCGTACGGGACGGGATGCTCGCTCACGAGCCGGTGACAGGGGTCGAACCTGCGACATCCTCTTTACAAGAGAGGTGCTCTGCCAACTGAGCTACACCGGCGGGGCGCCCAGCCTAGCCAGGCCCGGCCGTGCGCGAGCCGAGCGGGGCTCAGCTCATGCCGCCGTCGTGGGCCACGACCGCGCCGGTCATCATCCGCGCGTCGCCGGAGGCGAGGTAGACGATGGTCGAGGCGATCTCGTCGGGGGTCGAGGCGCCGCCGGGCAGCATCGCCAGCAGCCGGTCGGAGACGCGCGGGTCGAGGTCGGCAGGGTAGGTCTCGGCGACCTTGGCCACCAGCGGGGTGTCCACGGTGCCGGGGCACACGGCGTTGACGCGGATGCCGTCGGGCGAGAGCTCGAGGGCCAGCGAGCGGGTGAGCTGGGTCAGCCCGCCCTTCGCGACGGCGTACGCCGCGGCGTAGGGCTGCGGGATCCGCCCGGCCACCGAGGAGACGTTGACGACGCAGCCCCGGCTGGTGCGCAGGTGCGGCAGTGCGGCCTGGATGAGGAAGAACGGGCCGCGCACGTCGACGGCCTGGATGCGGTCGAAGACCTCCTCGGTGACGGTCTCGAAACGGCCGAACTGCACGATGCCGGCCACGTTGGCCAGCACGTCGATGCCGCCGGCCTCGGCGCAGGTGGCGACCGCGGCGTCGACCGCGGCCTTGTCGGCGACGTCGCACTTCACGAAGCTCACGCCCTCGGGCACGCTCGTGGCGATGTCGAGGCCGAAGACGGTGTCGCCCAGGGCGCGGAACCTCTCGGCGGTGGCGAACCCGATGCCGGAGGCGGCCCCGGTGACGACGACGACGCGTGTGCTCATGACCGCAACCTAGAACACGTTCTAGTTCAACGGCAAGGGTGCCGTCGGGTCGGCCCGGCCTGGGAGCATGGCGCCATGGACGCCCCCCTCCTGCACGAGCCGCACCACGACGGCTCCGCGCTCTACCTCGACCCCGAGGCCCCCGCGCCCGGCTGGCCGGTCCGGTGCGGCTGCGCACCTGGGTCGGCGACGAGGTCGAGGCGGTCTGGCTGCGCACGACGTACGACGCCGAGCCGGTCTTCCACCGCTGCGCCGAGGTCACGCGCGACGAGACCGGCGACGCCCCCGCCGAGGGCGGCTCGGTGTGGTGGGAGGGCGAGCTGCCGGTGCACAACCCGGTCACCCACTACCGCTTCCTGCTCGCCGGCCCCGGCGGGCGCCAGCGCTGGCTCACCGCCGCGGGCGTGGTCGAGCACGACGCCGCCCGACGCCTTCGACTTCCGCGTCTCCAGCCACGCCCCCGCCGCCGGAGTGGGGCCGCGACGGCGGTGGTCTACCAGGTCTTCCCCGACCGGTTCGCGCGCTCCGCGGCCGCCGACGAGCGCGAGACCCCGTCCTGGGCGGTGCCCGCGGGCTGGGACGACGAGGTGGTCTTCGAGGGCTCCGACCCGCGCACCCCGCTGCAGCTCTTCGGCGGCGACCTCGACGGGGTCACCGAGCACCTCGACCACGTCGCCGCCCTCGGCGTCAGCGTGCTCTACACGACCCCCGTCTTCCCCGGCGAGTCCAACCACCGCTACAACGCCTCCACCTTCGACGGCGTCGACCCGCTGCTCGGCGGCGACGACGCCTACGCCCGGCTCTCCGACCGCGGTGCACGAGCGCGGGCCTGCGGCTGCTCGGCGACCTGACCACCAACCACACCGGCGACACCCACGAGTGGTTCCGCCGCGCGCTCGCCGAGCCCGAGGGCCCCGCGCCGCGGCTGGTACTGCTTCCGCGCCGACGGCTCCTACGAGTGCTGGATGGGCCACCACACCCTGCCCAAGCTCGACCACACCGACCCCGGGCTGCGCGCGGCGATGACCGAGGGGCCCGACAGCGTCGTCGCGCGCTGGCTGCGGGCGCCGTACGACGTCGACGGCTGGCGCATCGACGTGGCCAACATGACCGGGCGCCTGGGCGCCACCGACGTCGCCCACGACGTGGCCCGCACCGTGCGCGCCACCGCGCAGGCCCAGCGCCCCGACGCGCTGGTCATCGGCGAGCACAACCACGACGCCTCCGCGCGACCTCGACGGCGACGGCTGGCACGGCACCATGAACTACTCCGGCTTCTCCTGGCCGGTGTGGTCGTGGCTGCGCGACGAGGCCTCGCCCGCGCGCGCCTTCGGCCGGCCGCTGCCGGTGCCGCGGCGCGGCGGCGCGCTGGTGGCGCGCACGATGCGCGAGTGGACCGCGCGGCACGGCTGGCGGGCCACCACCTGGTCGTGGAACATCCTGGGCTCCCACGACTCCGCGCGCATCCGCACCCTGGTCGGCTCCCCCGACGCAGCACCGGGTCGCCGCCGGGCTGCAGTTCACCCTGCCCGGCGTGCCGATGCTCTTCGCCGGCGACGAGATCGGCCTCGAGGGCGTCAACGGCGAGGACGCGCGCCGCCCGATGCCCTGGGACTCCCCCGAGACGCTGGGACCGACGGCACCCTGGGCACCTACGCCGCCCTCGCGCGGGTGCGCGCCGAGCACCCCGCGCTGGTGCGCGGCGGGCTGCGCTGGGCCCACGCCGACGACGACACGCTCGTCTTCGTGCGCGAGCACCCCGCCGGCTCGGTGCTGGTCTGCGCCCGCCGCGCCGCCGGCGAGGCGATCAGCCTGTCCGCGGCCGCGCTGGCGCTGCCCGCGCTCGACGGGGCCCCGGCCCGCCCGGTCGGCGACCCCGCGCCGCTGCTGGCCACCGAGGGCGCGCCGGCACCGCTCGTCGTACGCGACGGGGAGCTGGAGGTGGCCGCCGGCGGCCCCGGCGTCACGCTGTGGCGGCTGTGACAGCGCGGGCCTAGGCTCGCCGGATGGCCCTGCGCATCGTCGCCAGCCGACCCGACCCCGCGATCATCACCCTGCCCTGGGCGACGCCGCTCGAGGAGTGGGGCGAGGAGCACGTGGTGCCGCTGCCGCGCGGGCTCTCGCGCCACGTGGTGCGCATCGTGCGCGCTGCGCGAGCGGGTCTACGCGGTCAAGGAGACCGTCGAGCAGATCGCGTTCCGCGAGTACCGGCTGCTGCGCGACCTGCAGCGGATGGGGCTGCCCGCGGTGGTGCCCCAGGGCGTGGTCGACCGGGCGGGTCGACGCCGACGGCGAGGAGCTGCCCGCGGCCCTGATCACCGAGCACCTGCGCTTCTCGCTGCCCTACCGCAGCCTCTTCAGCCACGGCGCTGGCCGCGAGGACCTGCCGTCGCTGGTCGACGCGCTGGTGGTGCTGCTGGTGCGCCTGCACCTCGCCGACTTCTACTGGGGCGACGTGTCGCTGTCGAACGTGCTGTTCCGGCGCAGCGCCGGGGGGTTCGCGGCGTACCTCGTCGACGCCGAGACCGGCGAGCTGCGCCCCAGCCTGTCGCGGCAGATGCGCGAGCACGACGTCACCGTCGGCCACCGAGAACGTCTTCGCCGAGCTGCTCGACCTGCAGGCCAGCGAGCCCGCTCGACTCCGCAGCGTGCACGAGCCGCACGAGATCGTCGAGCTGCTCCAGCGCCGCTACGACGCGCTGTGGAGCGAGCTGACCGGGCACGAGGAGTTCTCGCGCCGGCGAGATGTGGCGCATCGAGCGCCGCCTCGAGCGGCTCAACGACCTCGGCTTCGACGTCGACGAGCTCGACATCGTCACCGACTACGACGGCGACCAGGTGCGGATCCAGCCCAAGGTCGTCGAGGCCGGGCCACCACCGGCGCGAGCTGCAGTCGCTGACCGGCCTCGACGTCGAGGACGCCCAGGCCCGCCGGCTGCTCAACGACCTGGCCGTCCTTCACCGCCCACCACGACCTCGGTCGCGAGGACCGTCAGCTGGTCGCCAACCGGTGGCTGACCAAGGTCTACGAGCCGATGATCGCGCTGATGCCGCCGACGAGGCGCGCGGCAAGCTCGAGCCGGCGCAGTTCTTCCACGAGGTGCTGGTGCACCGCTGGTACCTCTCCGAGCGGCGCCGGGCGCCAGTCGACATCTTCGACACCGCCCGCGACTACGTCGACACCGTGCTGGGCTCCAAGCCCGACGAGGCGCTGGCCGCCGACGACGCCCCCGACCCGGCCCAGATCTCACCCTGACCCGGCGCAGATCTCCCGCCGAGCCGGCCCGAACCTCCCCAGCCCCCACGGGTGGGGCGTGGCGGGAAGTCCGGGCCGACTCGGGGCGAAGTATGGGCCGGGTCGGGGCGAAGTCTGGGCCGGGTCAGCGGTGGGTCAGGGGCGGCAGACGCGGCAGGTGGTGAGGTGCGCGTTGTGCTCGCCGACGGGGTGCAGGTCGCTGCGGTGGGCGATCAGCGCGCAGTCGCGGCGGTGCATGGTGGTGCCGTCGCCGGCGGTGACCGGGAGCGCGGAGACGTCGACGCCGTCGTCGCGGGTGGCCGCGGCGCGCGAGGTCACGTCGGCGAGCACCAGCAGGGTGTCGGCCAGGCGCTTGGAGGACTCGCGGCCGTCGTCGGCGATGCGGGCCAGCCAGGCGCCGAAGTAGAGGAAGCCGCCGCAGAAGGTCAGTCCGAGCCCGAGCAGGCCGCCGGAGACCAGGTAGGAGATCTGGTCGTACTCGTAGGGCGTGTTGGCGGCGCCGTACCAGCCCAGGATGATCACCACGAGGCCCAGCGGCAGCAGCACCGCGCCGGCCCAGAAGAGCACCACCTGCAGCAGCCGGTAGTTGTTGTTCTTCAGCGGCGCCGCGCCGTTGCCGCCGCGCGAGCCGGCCCGGGGCAGCGAGGCGAGCGACGAGGCGCCGGTGCGGGCACCGGAGGCCGGTGCGCCCGCGGTCGCGGGGGCGGCCACGGCGGTGCCGGTGGGGGTGGGTGCGGGGTTGACGGTGGTCATCGCTCAGGCCTTTCGGAGGTCGGGGAGGCCGCTGTCGAGGCCGTGGGGGCAGGCACCGCCGCCCCCGAGGGCCATCACCCCGAGGCGGCGCAGGTAGGAGCCGGCGACCGTGGCGGCCGCGATGGCGCCCAGGAGCAGGGCGCCGGGGATGGAGAAGAGCGGCGGCAGGCCCGCGGCGGGGGCCGCGTCGACCAGGTCGCCGTCGGCGCCGCCGTCGCTGCCGGGCACGGCCGGCTCGCCGGCGGTGCCCGGGGTGCCGGGGGTGCCGGGGGTGGCGCCGCCGGCACCGGTACCGGCGCCGTCGTCGCCGCCGCCGCCGGTCGGACTGGTCGGGTCGCCACCCGCGCCGGTGGTGTTGTTGTCGGGCACCGCGCCGGTCGGGATGTCGACGGCCTGCGAGGTGTCCACGACGCTGGTGGCGTTGCCGAGGGTGATCACGAACCTCGGCGCCAGGTTGAGCGCGGCGCCCAGCACGCTCTTGAGCTGCCCGGCCTCCTCGGGGATCTGGTTGAGCAGGTCGGCGAGCGCGGTGAGCGGCAGCGCGTCGAGCTGGCGGCGCAGCACCGCGGTGTCGAGGACGACCTGGATGCCCTGCACCGTGGTGGTGGCCTTGTCGCCCTCCTTCTCGTACGACGGCTGCGGCAGCAGCAGCTGGATGCCCAGCGCCTCGAGCGCCGCGCCGGCCTCGTCGGGCAGGCCGGGCACCGGCGCGGCCTGGCCGGCCGCCTCGAAGCCGTCGGCGCCGTAGCGGAACTTCTGCCCGGCGATGGTCAGCACGCCGTAGTCGGCGCCGCCGCCGGTCGTGCCCTGGGCCCCGTCGCTGCCGGCCACGGCCCGGGCCGTGATGCCCGACAGGGTCACCACCCCGCCCAGCAGGCTGACGTCCCCGACGGCCGAGCGCGAGACCGCGCGCACCTCGGTGGGGTCGTTGGTCACGACCGACTCGGCGGCGTACCCGCCGAGGTCGACGAGCGCGGCGAGCTGCGCGGGGACCTGGCACTCGACCTCCTCGTCCTCGGCGCGCTCCTCGGCCCGCACCTGCGCCCGTGCCGTACGCCGCTCGCGTGCGGTGGGCGCGCCGGCGTCGGACCGCGTGCCGCTCAGCCCGCCCAGCAGACCGCCGCCGCCGTCGCCGTCGCCGTCGCCGCCGCCGCCGCCGCCGGTCAGGCCACCGCTCAGCCCGTCGGTGAGCGAGCCCAGGCCGGGGATGCCGGGCAGGCCCGGGATCTCGGGCAGCCCGGGCAGACCGGGCAGCCCGGGGACGCCCGGGCCCTCCTCGCCGCCGTCCTCCTCGCCGTCCTCGCCGGACCCGCCGGGCTCACCGAGACGGCAGTCGGTGGAGTAGCCGACCTCGGCGAAGGTCCGGGACTCGGTCGCGCGGGTGCGGTTGACGACCCCGGGGAAGGGTTCGTCGGCCTCGCGCTCGGGACCGGCGGGGTGCACGGAGTTCACCTGCACGGGGTAGCCGCCCTCGGCGAGCGGTGTCACCAGCTCGGGCGGCAGGCCCAGGTTCTCCAGGATGGTCTTGAAGCCCTCGCCGACCGCGTCGCCGGGCCACATGAAGCTGGCGCGGCCGCGGGAGGTGGAGGAGTCGGCCTTGACCACGCTGTAGCCGAGGTTGAGCTCGGCCTGCGGGGTCGCCGGGATCGGGATGGTGGGCTCGTAGACCTCGATGCGCACCGGGGTGGCGGTGGTGGTCGCGGCGTACCCGGCGAAGGCCGGGTCGCCGTCGGCGGCCCCGACGACGGCGCCGGCGGGCGCGGAGGCGAGCGGCAGCCCGGCGCCGACCAGGGCGGTGGCGCCCAGCGAGAGCAGCACGCGGCGGGCCGCAGCGCTCGGGCGGCGCGAGGACGAGGCGGTGGTCTGGCGGCTCATGCCGCACCTCCCAGGATGACGTCGGACATGGTCTCGAGGATCTCGGCGGGCTCGCCGGTGGCCACGACGCGGCCGCCGCTCATCACCGCGGCGTAGTCGGAGACCCGCAGCGCGGTGCGGGCGAACTGCTCGATGCACAGGATGGAGACGCCGGACTCGGCGATCTGGGCGACGGTGTCGTAGAGCTCGTCGACGATCAGCGGCGCCAGGCCCATCGACAGCTCGTCGAGCAGCAGCAGCGCCGGGTCGGAGGCCAGTGCCCGCGACATCGCCAGCATCTGCTGCTCGCCGCCGGACATGGTGCCGGCGAGCTGGCCGCGGCGCTCGAGCAGCCGCGGGAAGTAGGTGAAGGCGGTCTCGAGGACCGCCTCGGCCGAGACCCCGGCGTACGACATCAGGGTGAGGTTCTCGGCGACGGTCAGGTTGGGGAAGACCGAGCGCCCCTCGGGCACGGTGCACAGCCCGAGCCGGGCGAGCTCCTCGGGGCCGGCGCCGTGGACGTTGACGCCGGCGAGGTGCACGTCGCCGGAGGCGGCCGACTTCTGCCCCGAGACCACCTTGATCAGCGTCGACTTGCCGGCGCCGTTGGGCCCCAGCAGCGCCATCACCGCGCCCTTGGGCACCGACAGGTCGACCCCGCGCAGCACCTCGATCCGCCCGTAGGCGGCGTGCAGGTCGACGACCTCGAGGATCGGGACGCTCATCGGGCACCTCCGGGCAGGGGGCCGGCGCCCACGGGCGGCAGCACGGTCGTGTCGTCGCTGAGCACCGGCAGGTCGGTGCGGGTGGTCTCGGCGGGGTGCTCGGCGGCCTCGACATGGACGTCCTGGGCGTCGTCCTCGGGCGCGTACCCGAGGTAGGCCTTCTGCACCGCGGCGTCGCCGCGGACCTCCTGCGGGGTGCCGGAGGCGATCACCGACCCGAAGTCGAGCACGTGGATCTCGTCGCACACCCCCATCACCAGGTCCATGTCGTGCTCGACCATCAGGATCGCGCGACCCTCGGCGGCCAGGTCGCGCAGCAGGTCGCCGAAGTCGTCGGTCTCGGTCTCGTCGAGGCCCGACGAGGGCTCGTCGAGCAGCAGCAGCTTCGGGTCGCCGGCCAGGCAGCGGGCCAGCTCGAGCAGCCGGGCGGTGCCGGTGGGGATCGAGTCGGCGCGCTCGTCGGCGTACGCCGCGATGCCCACCCGCTCGAGCAGCGCGTCGACCCCGGCGCGCGAGGACGAGCCGAGCCCACGCACCGCGCCCAGGAGGCCGCGGTGGATGTCGGCGGCCACGCGCACGTTGTCGCGCACGCTGAGCGACCCGAAGGCCTCGAGGCGCTGGAAGGTGCGGCCCATCCCCCGCTTGGAGCGACGGTGCACCGGCACCGAGGTCACCTTGCGCCCGTCGAAGCGCACCGCGCCGCGGGTGGGCTTCTGCAGGCCGGAGATGACGTTGAAGCAGGTGGTCTTGCCGGCGCCGTTGGGCCCGATCAGGCCGGTGACCCGGCCCGCCTCGGCGGCGAAGCAGGCCTCGTTGACGGCCGTGACGCCGCCGAACTGGACCACGACGTGGTCAACCTCGAGGAGCGGCATGCGCACCCACCTCCCGGCTGGGGTCTGCGACGAACGGGACGTCGACCGACCCGTCGCAGTGGTCGGCGCAGGGGCCGTCGGCGTGCAGGCCGACGCTGGACAGGGACGCCTCGGCGCCGGCGTTGGCCTCGGCCTCGTCGTGCATCCGCCGCTGGGCCTCGCCGGGGGCGGGCAGCACGGGGATGCGGGCGCGGACCTGGGTGCCGAGGCGTCGGTCGAGCAGCCGCCCGAGCTTGAAGAGCTGGTTGGCCAGCCCGTTGGGGTCGCGGCCCAGGGCCACCGCCCCGAAGCCGATGACCGCGAAGATCAGCCCGGCCGCCGAGGGGTTCGAGGACTGGAAGACCGGCAGCAGCATCAGCCCGACCCCGCCGAGGGCGGCGCCGGTCACCGACGTCACCCCGAACACCACGGCCAGCAGCAGCAGCGGCAGGGAGTTGAAGTACTGGAACTCCGCGGCTCCGACCGATCCGCGCAGCCCGGCGTACAGGGCACCGGCGAGACCGGCCATGCCGGCCGAGAGCCCGAACAGGCCGACCCGGAACCAGCGGGCGTCGAGCCCGAGGGTGCCGCAGGCCGCCGGGCTGTCACGCAGCGCGATGAGCATCCGGCCCAGGGTGCCGCGGCGCAGCCACAGCAGGGCCAGGCCCATCAGCACGAAGAACAGCGCCATCACCCACACGTAGGCGGCGGTCGAGCCGATCGTGACGCCGAGCACGGAGAGCCGCTCGGCGCCCAGGGTGCCGTTGAAGCCGAAGGCGAACTCGGCCTGGAAGACCATCTTCTCCATGATCACGCCGAAGGCGAGCGTCGAGAGCGCCAGGTAGAGGCCGGTCAGCCGGATCACCGGCAGCGCCACGAGCGCCCCGACCCCGGCGGCGACCAGCGCCGAGAGCGCCAGCCCCACGAGGTTGGGCTGGTCGAGCTTGACGTAGGCCAGCGCCCCGACACCGGCGAAGGTCAGCTGGGCCAGCGACACGTGCCCGCCGTACCCGGTCAGCAGCACCAGCGAGAGCATCACCATCGCGTACGTCGCCGCGGTGCCCAGCAGCAGCAGCTTGGACTCCCCGAAGGCGGTGGCCAGGAAGGCCACCCCCAGCAGGAGTGCACCGCCCCAGCCCAGCGCGCGGAACAGCGAGGGCTGCGGCGCGGAGACGATGCCCTTGACCTGGCCGATGCGCAGCTGGGCCTGGGGCATCGCGACGATGACGGCGAAGAGGAACAGCGCCGGCACCACGTTGCGCACGCTGTTGAGCACGCCCTCGGTGGGCAGGTAGCCCGAGGCGTAGGAGGTGACCAGGCCCAGCGACATCGCTCCCAGGAAGGTCAGCGGCAGCGACGTCAGGCGTCCGAGCATGGCCGCGGCGTAGGCGTTGATGACCAGCAGGGTCAGCGCGTAGTAGTCGAGGCCGACGGTGGAGACCAGCAGCACCCCGGCGAGCGCGGCGAGCGAGGTGCCGACGGCCCAGGACAGGGCGGCGACCTGCTCGGGCTTGCCGCCGAAGAGCTTGAGCAGCTCGGGGTTGTCGACCGAGGCGCGCATGGCGGTGCCGATGCGGGTGCGGTTGAGCAGCACGTAGAGCCCGACCGCCACGACGCCGGAGAGCGCGATCGTGATGATCTGGTGGGCGGTGACGAAGATGCCGAGGATCTCGACGTCGCTGCCGGGGAAGAACGGCTGCACGCTGCGCGGCTCGGGCGGCCAGATCTGGGTGGCCAGGCCGATGCACCCGACCAGCAGGCCGACGGTGACCACCAGCGAGACCGAGACCGGGCCCTCGCCGAGCCCGCGGGTCACGAAGCGCTGGATGAACCAGCCCACGCCCGGTGCGACCACGAGGAGCACCAGGAGGAGCGCCAGCCACAGCGGCATCCCCTGCCGGACGCTGAAGTCCCAGAAGACGAAGGACATCACCATGCCCAGCGCCCCGTGGGCGATGTTGAAGACCCGGGTGGTGCTGTAGGTCAGCACCAGCCCGCTGGCCGCGATCGCGTACGCCGCCCCGCTGAAGAGGCCGAAGAGCGTGAACGCCAGGAAGGAGCTCATCGGACCGTCGTGATCCCGTTGCAGGTGTACTTCGAGCCGCCCACCGAGGTCCAGCGACCGCCCTCGACCTGGATGAAGCGCCAGCAGTCACCGGTCTGCTTGGGCCCCACGACCTGGCGGGAGTGCAGGTCGTTGGCGGTCCACGCGTCGACCTTGCGCAGGGAATCGACGAGCGAGGCGCGGTCCAGCCGCCCACCCAGGCCGACCGACTGCTCGACGAAGAGGCGGGCCGCCGACCAGGCGAAGGCGCCGAAGAAGGTGGGCTCGGCGCCGGGCTTCACCTGCTGCAGCCAGCTGAGGTAGAGCTGGGTCTCGCGGTTGGAGCCGGCCTCCTCGAAGGGGGCGAAGTTGGTGAAGACGGTGGCACCCTCGACCGCGTCGCCACCCTGGAGGAACTCACGGGTGTAGGCGGTGGGGTCGAGCATGTAGACGTCGGGCTCGAAGCCCTGCTGCTGCATCGCCTGGGCGAGCTTGGCCGCCTGCGACGCAGCCCCGATGAACTGCACGTAGCCGACCCCGCGGTCCTTCATCTGCTGCACGTAGGGCGCGTAGTTGAAGTCGGAGACCTCGATGGCCTGCTCGTAGACGAACTTCATGCCGCGCTGGGTCATCGCCCGGGCCTGCAGCTTGCCGTTCTCGGAGGCGGCGCCGGCGTTGATGTAGAGCATCGCGGCCTTCTGCGAGGCGGCCTTGAAGTTCTTCAGGACGTAGTCGGGCACGGCGTTCTGGAACTGGTTCGCCACCGTGGACTGCGCACCGAAGCAGGTGTCGCAGGCGCCGCGGGTGCCGGTGACCGCTGCCGAGCGGATGTCGGGCAGGCCGCACTTCTCGGCCTCCGCCGCGCCACCGGAGTCGAAGGCCGACATCGAGCCGATCATGGCGAAGGTGTTGGCGCAGGCGTCGGCGTAGGCCTGCTGGTTGCCACCCGAGTCGGTGCGGCTGTCGTAGTTCTCCAGCACCAGCGAGCGCCCGCAGATGCCGTCGGGGTTGGTCTTGTTGTAGAAGGCGACGTAGGCCTTGGTCGCGTCCTGCGCCGCCTCGAAGAGCCCCGGCACCGGTCCCGAGATGTCCGCGGCGTTGCCGACCGTGATGGTGGAGTCGGTGATGCCCGGCCCGTTCTCGAACCCGTCGCAGGAGGCCGCCTTGCCACCCCCGTCCGCCGAGCTCTCGCCGCCCGGGTCGGTCGTCGAGGCGCCGCTGTCGCCGGAGGAGCCGCCGGAGGACCCGCTCGACCCGCTGGAGCCGCTGGAGCCGCTGGAGCCGGAGCTGCCCGAGCTGCCGCTGGAGCCGTCGGTGCCGGGCACCCCGCCCGAGCCCGGGTCGCCGCCGGCCAGGGTGGCGTCGTCACCGACCACCGAGCCGTCCACGGCGGTGCCGCCCAGCGTGCCGCCCGCCCCCACGACGTCGTTGGGATCGAGGTTGGAGCCGCACGCGGCGAGCACCAGGCAGAGCGAGCCCGCCGCGACGGCCGTGGCGGCGCGTCGGACGTCTCGCAGGGACCGTCGAGCTGGCACCGGACCTCCAAGAACTAGAACGTGTACTAGTTCTTAACGAGGGTGCTCGCAAAAGGTGACGCTGCCCACAGTGAATGGGAACGAGTTTCAGCCGCTCCCACCCGTGGAGGGGTGGTCGACGCGGGCCAGGTCGCCCGGGACCGCCCGCCGCGCCCACGCCAGCAGCGCCGAGCCCGTGAGCACCAGACCGGCCAGGAGGCCGAACGCCGGGCGGTAGCCGTGCTGCTCGCCCAGGCGCGCCACCGGCACCGCCAGGAAGGCGCCGAGGCCGCACAGCAGCAGGGTCCAGCCGTAGGCCTGGGTGCGCACCTCCGGCGGCACGATCCGCCCCACCAGCGGGTAGAACGCGGGCTGCCAGACCCCCATCCCGACCCCGAGCAGCACGCACTCGGCCACGGCGAGAGCCGGCCACGGGGTCAGGCTGATCGCCGCCAGCCCGGCCGAGGTGACCACCACCCCGACCGACATCACCGAGGGCAGCCGCTCCCAGCGTCCCGTCGCGGTGGCCCGCCCCGCGGCCCGGGCGCCGAGCAGGATGCCCAGCACCGTGCCGGCGCCGTACGCGGTCTGGACCACTCCACGGCCCAGGGCGTCGAAGCCGTGCACCCGCTCGAAGAACAGCGACAGCAGCTGGGTGATGGCCAGGAACGCCGCGCCGAGCAGGAAGCCGGCCGCCCAGCAGCGGCGCAGGGTCGCCACCCCGGTGATCGCGCGCGCGGCGTGGGCGAAGCCGACCGGGGCCACCTCCCCCGCGCTCGGGACGAGCAGCCCCGCCCCGCCCGGCGTACGCCGCCCCGGCTCGCGCAGGCGCAGCGCCGCGAGGACGAGCAGCCAGGTCGGCACCGCGATCAGCACGAAGGTCCAGCGCCAGCCCACCAGCAGGCCCAGGGCGCCGACGCCGAGGCCGAGGACGGTGCTCAGCGGGGTGGCCAGCCGGTGCACCTGGAAGGCCCGTGGCTGCTGGCTCGCGGGGTAGAGGTCGACCAGCAGGCTGGGGTGGACCACCTCGTTGCTGGTGCGCGCGATGCCGGACAGCGCCCGGGCCAGCACCAGCACCCACACCGCCCAGGCGAGCCCGGTCAGCACCGACATCGCGCTCCACACCAGCGCGGCCACCACGACCAGGCGCACCCGCGAGCCGCGGTCGCCGAGCCAGCCCAGGGGCAGCGCGCCGAGCATGATGCACAGACCGGCCACGGCCCCGACCGCCACCACCTGCCCGTCGGAGAGCTCGAAGGCGTCGCGGATCTCGGGGGTCAGGGCCGCGAACGCGAGGCGGTCGAGCTCGTCGACGAGGTTGAGGCCGAAGAGCACCATCAGCGGGCGGGAGCGCCAGCCGGCCGGGCCGGCGCCGCTCCCGGTCGCGGGGTCCCCGGCCGGTGGGAGGGGATCCGTCCGCGCCATCGGCCGAGGATGTGGCAGTCGGACGCCAACTGTCAATGGACTGTCATTTCCTGCCGAGCGGTCCTAGGGTGCCGCGCATGACCCCCCAGCCCTCCCGTCCCCCGGAGCCGCAGCGCATCGTCGACTCCGCCGGCGCCTCGGCGTCCCGACCGGTCCCCTACCCGCGCCCGGGGGCGGGCGAGCAGGCGCCCAACATCGTGATGATCGTGCTCGACGACGTGGGCTTCGCCCAGCTCGGCTGCTTCGGCGCCGGCATCGAGACCCCGCGCATCGACGAGGTCGCCGCCGCCGGGCTGCGCTACCACCGCTTCCACGTCACCGCGGTGTGCTCCTCGACCAGGGCCGCGCTGCTGACCGGGCGCAACCACCACGCGGTGGGCATGGGCGTGACCCAGGAGGCCGCGCTCGGCTTCCCCGGCTACACCGGGCGGATCCCCGACAGCGCGGCGTCGATGGCGCGGCTGCTGCGCGACAGCGGCTACAACACGATGGCCGTGGGCAAGTGGCACCTCACGCCGCGCACGGAGTACTCCGCGGCCGGCCCCTTCCAGCGCTGGCCGCTGGGCCTGGGCTTCGAGCGCTACTACGGCTTCCTGGGCGCCGAGACCAGCCAGTGGTCGCCCGAGCTGGTGCGCGACAACACCCACGTCGAGGCGCCGGCCAGCCCCGAGGAGGGCTACCACCTCACCGAGGACCTGGTGGACCAGACCATCCGGATGATCCAGGACCAGCAGCAGGCCGAGTCGCGCAAGCCGTTCTTCGCCTACCTGGCCACCGGCGCCGCGCACGCCCCCCACCAGGTCGCCCCCGAGTGGGTCGAGCCCTACCGCGGGAAGTTCGACCAGGGGTGGGAGGCCTACCGCGACGAGGTCTTCGCCCGCCAGGTGGCCGCGGGCGTGGTGCCCGCCGACACGGTGCTGACCCCGCGCCCCTCCTGGGTGCCGCAGTGGTCGACGCTCAGCGCCGACGAGCGGCGTCTCTACGCCCGCTACATGGAGGTCTTCGCCGGGTTCATGACCCACACCGACCACCACCTCGGCCGCCTCCTCGACCACCTCGAGGAGCGCGGGATCGCCGACGACACGATCGTGATGATCATGTCCGACAACGGCGCCAGCGCCGAGGGCGGACCGACCGGCACCCTCAACGAGGCGGCCGGCTGGCTGGGCCTGCAGGGCGACGCGGCGTCGGCGCTGGAGCGCATCGACGACCTCGGCGGCCACGACGCCTCCAACCACTACCCGTGGGGCTGGGCCTGGGCCGGCAACACCCCGCTGCGCCTGTGGAAGCGCTACGCCTGGCTCGGCGGGGTGCGGGCGCCGCTGGTGCTGCGCTGGGGCTCGCGGGTGCCCGACCCGGGCGGCGTACGACGCCAGTTCACGCACGCCGTCGACGTGCTGCCCACGATCCTCGAGGCCGCCGGGGTCGAGCTGCCCGCGCGGGTCGGCGGGGTCGACCAGCAGCCGCTCGACGGCAGCTCGTTCCTGGCCAGCATCACCGAGCCGGAGGCGCCGGAGCACCACCCGCTGCAGTACTTCGAGATGATGGGCTCGCGCAGCCTCTACCTCGACGGGTGGAAGGCCGTGACCGACCACGTGGCCAACCAGTTCGGCGAGCGCGACCACGTGACCGGCAGCCTCGACCACGCCACCGACAGGTGGTCGCTCTACGACCTGTCCACCGACTTCTCCGAGAGCACCGACCTGGCCGAGCAGCACCCCGACGTGGTGCGCCGGCTCGAGCGGCTGTGGTGGGCCGAGGCCGGGCGCAACCAGGTGCTGCCGCTCTTCGAGTTCCCCGGCTCGATGATGCACCTGCACCCCGGCGAGTTCGCGCCGCCCGCACGTGGTGTCTACGCCCCGGGCGGAGGGCCGGTGCAGGAGGCCCAGCTGCCCACCACCGGCGGCGGCTTCTCGCTGCGCGCCGAGGTCGAGGTGCCCGACGCCGGCGCCGAGGGCGTGCTCGGCGCGATCGGCGACGCCCAGGGCGGGTGGGCCTTCTACCTGCTCGAGGGCCGGCCGGTGGCCACCTTCGCGCTGCTCGACGCGACCAGCCGGGTCGCCGCCGACGAGCCGGTCGGGGCGGGGCCGCACGTCGTCGGCCTCGACTTCCACCCCGCCGGCCGCAGCGGTGCGCAGCGCGTCGACCTGCTGGTCGACGAGCGGGTCGTGGCCAGCGCTCCGGTGGCCGGCACGATGTTCCTGCCCAACCTCTCCTCGGCCGCCGTCGGGCTGCTGGTCGGTCGCGACCGCGGCCTGCCGGTCAGCGCCGACTACGCCCCGCCGTTCGCGTTCACCGGGGTGCTGCACCGCCTCGAGATGCGCAGCGGCCGGCCGTCGTCGCGCGACCGGGCCCCCGACGTCGAGCGCGAGTCCGCCCGGGTACGTGCCGGGGTGGCCGGTGACTGAGTCCGCGTCCGCGGCGGTGGGGCTGCGCGAGCGGCACAAGCGCTCCACCCGCCGCGCCCTCGAGGACGCCGCGCTGCGCCTCTTCGCGCGCGACGGCTTCGACGCGACCACCATCGAGGCGATCGCGGCCGAGGCCGAGGTCTCCTCGCGCACCTTCTTCCGCTACTTCAGCGCCAAGGACGAGGTCCTCGACATGGGCTGGGCCCAGCGCCGGGCGCGGCTGCAGGAGGAGGCCGCGCGGGCCCCCGCCGGGGCCGGTGACCTGGCGGTGGCCGCAGCGGCGCTGGTGGCGATGGCCCACGACCTGGCGCCCGACCACGACCGCATCCGGCTGCGCGCCCGGGCCGCCCGCTCCTCCTCGGCGCTGCGAGGGCGCACCGCCGACACGATGGCGGCCTGGGAGGCCGCGCTGGCCGAGGGGCTCGGCGTACGCCGCGGCCTCGCGCGACCCGACCCGGCGGCGGTGGTGGCCGCCGCGGCCGCCCTGGCGGCATGGCGCACCGCGATCGGCTGGTGGCTGGAGGACCGCGGCCGTCAGGGCTCCCGCGGGCTGGCCGAGCACGTCGAGGCGGCCTTCGCGCACCTCGGCGTCACCCGCTGATCACCTGACGGTGGTGGTGCCCTTGCAGCGGTAGGCACTGCCGCCCACCGGCACCCAGCGCCCGTCGCGCACCTGGATGAAGCGGAAGCACTCGCCGGTGCGCTTGGGCCCGACCCGTTGCGGCGAGTGCAGCCCGTTGGCGCTCCAGCCGTCGACCTCGCGCACGGCGTCGACCAGCGCCGAGCGGCTCAGCCGTCCGCCCAGCGCCGCTGCCTCCTCGACGAAGAGCCGCGCGGCCGACCAGGCGAAGACCCCGAAGAAGTCGGGCACCGCGCCGGGCTTGGCCTGCTGCAGCCAGCTCAGGTAGAGCCGGGTCTCGGGGCTGCGCCCGGCCTCCTCGAAGGGCACGAAGTTGGTGTAGACGGTGGCGCCCTCGACCGCGTCGCCGCCCTGCTCGACCAGGGCGGGGTCGTAGGCGGTGGGGTCGAGCATGAACACGTCGGGCTCGTAGCCCTGCTGGCGCATCGCCTGGGCCATCCGCACGAACTGCGGCACCGCGCCGACCATCTGCACGTACCTGATGCCGCGGTCCTCGAGCGCCTGCACGAACGGTGCGTAGTTGAACTCCGAGACGTCGATGCCCTGCACGTACTCGAAGACCATGCCCCGCTTGCCCAGCGCCTCAGGCACGGCCTGGCCGTTCTCGGCGGAGGCGCCGGCGTTGATGTAGAGCATCGCCGCCGCCTTCGCCGCGGCCGGGAAGTTCTCCAGGGTGTAGTCGGCGATCGCGTTGTTGACCTCGCCGGCGATCGTCGACTGCGCGCCGTAGCAGGTGGCGCAGGCCTGGCGCTCGCGGGTGACCCCCGCCGAGCGGATGTCGGGCAGCCCGCACGACTCGGCCGTCCCGGCACCCCCCGAGTCGAAGGCCGACATCGAGCCCACCATCGCGAAGACGCTCGTGCAGGCGTCGGCGTAGTTGCGCTGGTCGGCGCCCGCGTCGGTCTGGCTGTCGGCGTTGCGCAGCACCAGCGAGCGCCCGCAGATGCCGTCGGGGTTGGCGGCGTTGAAGTAGGTGACGAAGGCCTTGGTGGCGTCCTGCGCCGACTCGAAGAGCCCCGGCACCGGACCGGAGATGTCGGAGGAGTTGCCGATGGTGATGGTGGTGTCGGTGATCCCGGGGCCGTTCTCGAAGCCCCGGCAGCTGGCGACGTCGACCTCGCCGCCGTCTCCCCCGCCCCCGTCCTCGGGGCCGCGCCCACCGCGGTCGGGGCCCGCGTCCCCGCCCGTGGCGGCGCCCCCGCCGGAGGAGCCGGTCGACCCGGGGGTGCCGGGGGTGCCGGACGTGCCACCGCCGGCGTCGTCGTCGACGACCCCGTCGCCGTCGGTGTCGACGACCACCGCGTCGTCGCCGCCCGAGCCGGGCGCCACCGCGCCGGCGTACCCGCCGCCGGCCGCGGCCATGTCGCCCGGCGAGACCTGGGAGCCGCAGGCCGCGAGCACCAGCGGGAGCACCCCGGCGAGGGCGAGCAGCAACGAGCGGTGCACCGGGGGACCTCCTGGGCCGACCAGAGAACGACTGGAACGTGTCACAGGCCAACGAGCGACCGCGCCGAAGGTGACGCGGGTCACAGTGGTCCAGACGTCCAGGAACGCCGCACGCCCGTTGTGACGCGGGCCACCCCGGCATACCGTCGGCACGGACGCACCGGGCAGCAGGCTCGGGCGAGGAGGAGGGCCGATGAGCGTGCGGGAGAGCTTCGACTACGTGGTGGTGGGCGCGGGCAGTGCCGGGGCGGTGCTGGCCGCCCGGCTGACCGAGGACCCGACCACCTCCGTGCTGCTCCTGGAGGCGGGCGGGCCGGCCGAGTCCGACCACATCTCGATCCCGGCGGCCTTCCCGAACCTCTTCAAGACCCGGTGGGACTGGAACTACCAGACCACCGAGCAGAAGCAGCTGGGCCGGCGCGCCTACTGGCCGCGGATGAAGGCGCTCGGCGGCTGCTCGTCGATGAACGCGATGATCTACATCCGCGGCAACGCCGCCGACTACGACACCTGGCGCGACGACCACGGTGCGCGCGGCTGGGGCTACGACGACGTGCTGCCCTACTTCCGCCGCGCCGAGGCCAACAGCCGCCTCGGCGGGCCCTTCCACGGCCAGGACGGCCCGCTGCACGTCGAGGACCGCCGCTACACCCACGAGCTCACCGAGGCCTGGGTCGAGTCGGCGGTCGCCTCGGGCATGACGCGCAACGACGACTTCAACGGCGCCACGCAGGAGGGCGCCGGGCTCTACCAGGTCACCTGCCACCAGGGCCGGCGCTGGTCGACGGCCCGCGCCTACCTCGATCCCGCCGCCGAGCGGCCGAACCTCACCGTGCGCACCGGCGCGCTGGCCGAGAAGGTCGTCGTCGAGGGCGGACGGGCCGTGGGCGTGCAGTACCAGCACGGCCGCGGCAGCCGCACGACGTACGCCGCCGCCGAGGTGCTGCTGTGCGGCGGGGCGGTCAACAGCCCGCAGCTGCTCATGCTCTCGGGCATCGGTCCCGGCGAGCACCTGCGCGAGGTCGGTGTCGACGTGGTGCTCGACCAGCCCGCCGTCGGCGCCAACCTGCACGACCACCCCGCGCTGCCGCTGGTCTTCGAGACCCGCGGCACCACCGACCTGGCCGAGCTCAACACGCTGGGCACCTTCGCGCGCGCCAAGCTGATGGGCCGCGGCCCGCTGACCTCCAACGTCGGCGAGGGCGGCGGCTTCTGGCGCACCCGCGAGAACCTGCACGCCCCCGACCTGCAGGCCCACGTGGCGCCCAGCGGCTTCTGGGACAACGGGCTGCACGAGCCGACCAGCCGCAAGGTCACCGTCGCCCCGACGCTGGTGCACGTGGCCAGCCGCGGCTCGCTGCGGCTGCGCTCGGCCGACCCGCGCTGGCACCCCGACATCGACCCCGGCTACTACGACGACCAGGCCGACCTCGACGCGATGACCGCCGGCGTGCGCCGGATGCTCGACGTGGTCGCCACCGGCCCGCTGGCCGAGCTGGTCGCCGGGCCCGGGCTGCCGACGATGCGGTGGGGCGCCGACCCGACCGACGCGCAGATCGAGGAGCACCTGCGCGCCGAGACCCAGACCCTCTACCACCCCGTCGGCACCTGCGCGATGGGCGACGACGAGCGCGCCGTGGTCGACCCCGAGCTGCGGGTGCGCGGCATCGAGGGCCTGCGCGTCGTCGACGCCAGCGTGATGCCGATGGTCACCCGCGGCAACACCAACGCCCCCACCATCATGATCGGCGAGAAGGCCGCCGACCTCGTGCGCGGCCGCGCGCCGGTCGGCGCCACGAGCACCGCCAGCACGGCCGGCACCGCGAGGAAGGACCAGCGATGAGCGAGCACACCCAGGAGCAGGACCAGCAGAAGCTGGAGTCCCTCGACCCCGCGACCGGCGACGTGGTCGGCGTCCACGCCGTCGACGACACCGCCGCGGTCGAGGCCGCCGTGGCCCGGGCCCGGGCCTCGGCCGGCTGGTGGGCCGGCATCGGCTTCGACGCCCGCGCCGAGGTGCTGGCCCAGTGGCGCGCGGTGCTGACCCGGCGGATGGCGCAGCTGGCCGACGTCGTGCACGCCGAGACCGGCAAGCCGCACGCCGACGCCCAGCTCGAGATCGGCCTGGCCATCGACCACCTGGCCTGGATCGGCTCGAAGGCCGAGAAGGTGCTGGGGCGCCACCGGGTCTCCTCGGGGCTGCTGCTGGCCAACCACGCCGCGTCGGTGGAGTACCTGCCGCTCGGCGTCGTCGGCGTCATCGGGCCCTGGAACTACCCGGTCTTCACGCCGATGGGCTCGATCGCCTACGCGCTGGGCGCCGGCAACACCGTCGTCTTCAAGCCCAGCGAGCTGACCCCCGGCGTGGGGGTCTGGCTCGCCGACAGCCTGCGCGAGGTGGTGCCCGACCAGCACCTGCTGCAGACCGTCATCGGCTGGGGCGAGACCGGCGCCGCGCTGTGCCGCGCCGACATCGACAAGCTCGCCTTCACCGGCTCGACCGCGACGGGCAAGAAGGTGATGGCCACCTGCGCCGAGAACCTCACGCCGGTCGTGATCGAGGCCGGCGGCAAGGACGCCCTGATCGTCGACGAGGACGCCGACCTCGAGGCCGCCGCCGACGCCGCGGCCTGGGGCGCCTTCTCCAACGCCGGCCAGACCTGCATCGGCGTCGAGCGGGTCTACGTGCACGAGAAGGTCGCCGACGACTTCGTGGCCCGGCTCTCCGACAAGGCCCGGACCCTGCACGCCGGCGTCGACGCCGAGGCCAAGCTCGGGCCGATGACGATGAGCAGCCAGCTCGAGGTGGTGCGCAGCCACGTCGACGACGCGCTGGCCCGGGGCGGGCGCGCGGTCGTCGGCGGGCCGGAGTCGGTCGACGACCGCTACGCCCAGCCGGTGGTGCTGGTCGACGTGCCCGAGGACTCCCTGGCCGTCACCGAGGAGACCTTCGGTCCCACCGTGGTGGTCAACCGGGTGGGCTGCATGGACGAGGCCGTCGAGCTGGCCAACGCCGGCAAGTACGGCCTCGGAGGCGCGGTCTTCTCCGCGCGCCAGGGCCCCGACATCGCCCGCCGGCTGCGCTCGGGGATGACCTCGGTCAACTCGGTGATCGCCTTCGCCGGGGTGCCCTCGCTGCCCTTCGGCGGGGTCGGCGACTCCGGCTTCGGGCGCATCCACGGCGCCGACGGCCTCAAGGAGTTCACCTACGCCAAGGCGGTGACCCGCCAGCGGATGAAGCCGGTGCTCAACCTGACCACCTTCGAGCGCACCGACGAGCAGGACACCCTCTTCGTCACCATGCTCACCGCGCTGCACGGCCGCGCCAGCCAGATCACCAAGCGCCCGCTGCGCGAGCGGGTGGCCGCGGTGCGGGAGCGCCGCCGGGGCTGATCCCGGCCGGAGGAGTTTCATCGGCCGGCCGGCGAAACTCCTGGGTGGCCGATGAAGCTTCATCGGCCACCCGCCAGTTCCATCGGCCGGCCGATGAATCTCCGGTGGGCCGGCTCAGCCCTGGTCGACCTCTGGGTCGATCCCCTCGCCGATCCCGTCGTCGGGCCCGTCGTCGAGTCCGTCGCCGGGGGCGATCGGACCCGGGGCGGGGCCGTCGGTGGGCTGGTCGTCGGGCTCGGGGCCGACGGCCAGGTCGGCGAGCTCGACGTACTCGTCGACGACCCAGACGCCGTTGGTCTGCAGGTTGACGGTCTGGATGCCCACGGGGCTGCCGTCGCGGTAGGTGATCAGCGAGACCTGCGCCTCGCGGCGGATCTTCGAGCCGAGCGCGATGGCGTACGCCGCCCCGCCCGTGGTGCCCATCGTGAACCGGTAGCCCACGCGCGTCCCGGTCTCCTCGCGGGGCTGCTCCCCCGCGGTGTCCTCGTCCACCGTCTCGTCCTGCGCCCCGTCGTCGGCAGCACCGTCGTCGGCAGCACCACCGTCAGCGGCACCGTCGTCCTCGGGCCCCACCTCGCCGGCGGCGGGCTCGGGCGCCGGACCGGACGCCTCCGGGTCGGAGCCGTCGGCGCCCTCGTCGGCCAGGACCGGGTCGGGGCCCTCCTGCACGTGCAGGTGGCCGCCGACGGCCAGCCGCACGCAGCCGCGCCGCAGCGCCTCGGAGGCCAGGTTGGCGTCGTGGACCAGCACCGTGTCGATCGGCTCGTCGGCGGCGCAGGCGGCGTCGGCCAGCCGCTCGCCGACGTCCTCGAAGCTCAGCCCGCCCTCGTCGCGCCAGCTGCCCAGCCCGCTGGCGCGGGGGTCGGCGACGCCGAGCAGGGTGCCTCCTCCGGGGCCCTCGACGACCTCGCCGTCGAGCATCGTCCAGCCCTGGTCGGCGAGGTACTCGACGACGAAGGTGCCGTTGTCGTGGTTGCCGGCCACGCCCCAGCGCGGCTGGTCCTCGAAGGCCGCCGAGACCGAGTCGAGCGAGAACGCCTCCCAGCTCGAGCCGGTGGAGGTGTCGTCGCCGCCGTTGAGCACCCCGGTCGCGCCGGCGCGGTCGCCGACGGCGCGGGCCACCGCGTCCATCTGGATGTTGTCGTGGCGGTCGCTGACCATGGTCACGACCATCTCCCCCTCCTCGGGGGTGCGCAGGTCGAGCTCGCCCGCGGCCTCGGCCGCAGTCTGGTAGAACGTCTGCGACTTGTCGTAGGTGTTGACCGCCGACTCGATCAGGCGCCGCGACTGGGTGGTGGTCAGGTCGGCACGGATCTCCACGCCGTCGACCTCCTCGGGCAGCGGCACGCCCGCGCCGACGAAGTCGGCCAGCGGCACCCACTCGCGCTCGTCCTCCGCGGCCTCGACCGCGTCGTCGGACGGGGTCCACGGCTGCCAGAGGCCCAGCACCATCGCCACCGCCAGCAGGCCCGCGAGCACGCCGTACGGCGTGGGCAGCGCCACCAGCAGCTGGCGGCGCCGGGCGCGGCCGAGCAGCAGCCACACCAGCACCGGCACCGCGCCGATGACCAGGCCGCGCAGCAGCGCGTCGAGGGCCATGTCCTCGATCGCCGAGCGCAGCTTGGCCTGCGGACCCTCGGGCGCGGAGGCGATCAGCGCGTAGCGCTGCACCAGCTCGTCGGTGCTGCCGGCCTCGGTCTTGCCCAGCTGCACCTGCACGCCCAGCGGCAGCTCGGAGGCGAGGCGCAGGTCGGGCAGCACCGGCCCGGTGAGCAGCTCGACCTGGCCGTCGAGGGTCGGGCGGACGACCGACTCGTGGCTGGCCAGGCTGACCTCGCGCTCGCTGCTGAGGAACAGGAAGCCGGTCGCGAGCAGCGAGCCGCCCAGCCAGACGGCGAGGCACCCGAGCACCACCGCGCCGCGCACGGTGTGCCCGAGCAGGCGCTCGCGCAGGCCCCGCTCGGCCGCCGGCTCGGCGACCTGGGGGGAGGTGGGGTCAGGCTCGGGCACGGGCGATCGCGTAGAGGGTCACGCTGGCGGCGACACCGGCGTTGAGGGACTCCAGCTGGTTGGCCATCGGGATCGAGACCAGCTGGTCGCAGTTCTCGGCGACCAGGCGGGAGAGCCCGTTGCCCTCCGAGCCGACCACGACCACGAGCGGGCCGTCGGCCAGGTCGAGGTCGGGCAGGTCCACCTCGCCGTCGGCGGCCAGACCCACGACCATGCAGCCGGCGTCCTGGTACTCCTTGATCTGGCGGTTCAGGTTGACCGTCTGCGCGACCGGGATGCGCGCGGCGGCACCGGCGCTGGTCTTCCACGCCGAGGCGGTCATGCCGGCGGCGCGGCGCTCGGGGATGACCACCCCGTGGGCGCCGAAGCCGGCCGCACTGCGCACGATCGCGCCCAGGTTGCGCGGGTCGGTGACCGAGTCGAGCATCACGATCAGGGCCGGCTCGCCCATCTCCTTCGCGCGCTCGACCAGGTCGTGCGGGTCGGCGTACTCGTAGGAGGGGATGCGGGCCGCGAGGCCCTGGTGCACCGCGCCCTGGGTGAGCCGGTCGAGCTCGCCGCGGCCGACCTCGAGCAGGCTGATGCCCTTGTCGGCGGCCAGCGCGAAGACCTCGCGCAGCCGACCGTCGCGCTCGGCGCCCTCGGCGACGTACACACCGGTGACCGGCACGCCCTCGCGCAGCGCCTCGAGCACCGAGTTGCGCCCGGCGATCCACTCGGCGTCGCTGCTGCCGCGGCGCTTCTGCGAGCCGCCCTTCGACTGCGAGCGGTGCTTCTCGGCGCGCTTGGCGGCCTTGTGCGCCTGGTGGTACTCGCGGTCCTTGGCCTTCGGCGTCGGGCCGCGGCCCTCGAGGCCGCGCTTGACCCGGCCACCGGAGCCGGCGGTGGGGTTGCCCTTGCCGGACTTCTTGATCGCGCCCTTGCGCTGGGAGTTACCGGCCATTGATGAGGCTCCACTTCGGTCCGTCGGGGGTGTCCTCGACCTCGATGCCCGCCGCCTTGATCTGGTCGCGGATGGCGTCGGCAGCGGTGAAGTCCTTCGCCGCGCGCGCCTGGGCACGCTGGTCGAGCAGGCCGCGGACGAGGGCGTCCACGGCGGAGGTGAGCTGGTCGTCGTGCCCGCCCGTCGGGCCCCACGCGGGGTCGGCCGGGTCGAGCCCGAGCACGCCCAGCATGGCGCGCACGGAGGCGGCGTTGCCGCGCAGCGCGGCCGAGTCGGCCCGGGCGCCGTCGGCGAGCAGCTTGTTGCCCTCGCGGACGACGTCGAAGACCGCGGCCACCGCCGCCGGCGTACCGAGGTCGTCGTCCATCGCGGCCGCGAAGTCGGCGCAGTGCAGGCCGGTCGCGGGGATCTCGCCGAGGACGGCGCGGGCGCGCTCGAGGTAGGCCTCGATGCGTCGGAAGCCGACCGCGGCCTCCTCGAGCGCCTCGAAGCTGAACTCGACGTGGCTGCGGTAGTGGGCCGAGACGATGTAGTAGCGCAGCTCGATGCCACGGAAGCGCTGCAGCACCGACGGGATGGTCAGGCTGTTGCCCAGCGACTTGCTCATCTTCTCGCCGGCGGTGGTGATCCAGGCGTTGTGCATCCAGTACGACGCGAAGCCGTGCCCGGCCGCGCGGCTCTGGGCCTGCTCGTTCTCGTGGTGCGGGAAGCGCAGGTCGACGCCGCCGCCGTGGATGTCGAAGGCCTCGCCGAGGTACTTGCCGGCCATCGCCGAGCACTCGATGTGCCAGCCGGGCCGGCCCGGGCCCCAGGGGCTGGGCCACGACGCGGTCGTGGGCTCGGTGGACTTGCGGCCCTTCCACAGGGCGAAGTCGCGCGGGTCGCGCTTGCCGCGGGGGTCGGCGTCCTCGGCCGGCCTCCATGTCGTCGAGGCCCTGCCGGGTCAGCTCGCCGTACGCCGGCCACGAGCGCACGTCGAAGTAGACGTCGCCCGACCCGTCGGCGGCGGGGTAGGCGTGGCCCTTGTCCACCAGCTGCTCGATGAGCGTGATCATCTCCGGGCACGTGGGCGGTCGCGGCCGGCTCGTAGGAGGGCGGCAGCACGTTGAGCGCGCTGTAGGCCCGGTCGAGCTCGCGCGACCATCTCGTAGGCGAGGTTCCACCACGGCCGGCCCTGCTCGGCCGACTTGGTGAGGATCTTGTCGTCGATGTCGGTGACGTTGCGGATGAACGTCACCTCGTAGGCCCTGGTGGACCAGCCACCGGCGCAGCACGTCGAAGTTGACCGCCGAGCGCACGTGGCCCACGTGCGGCTCCGACTGCACCGTCAGCCCGCACACGTACACGCCCGCCCTGCCCTGCTGCAGGGGGACGAAGTCGCGGACGTCGCGCGTGGCGGTGTCGTAGAGCCGGAAGGTCACGGCTCAAGTGTAGGAGCGAGCCCATCCGCGCCCCGCATCCCCGGCCGGGCCGGGCCGCTGGCTGTCCACAGGGAGTTTCATCGGCCGGCCGACGTACCTGGTGGGTGGACGATGAAACTTCATCGGCCACCCCGGAGTTCCATCGGCCGGCCGATGAAACTCCCCCGGGCCGATCTGTGACGCAAGTGGCTGCTGTGGCGTACCGTTGCCGGGTGCTGCGAACCCTCCTCCCCGCCGCCGCGCTCGCCCTGGTGGCCACCGCGCTGGCCCCCGCCCCCGCCCGATCCCGACGTACGCCGCCGACGGCGGTTCGCCGAGGCCGCCGCCGCGCGAGCAGCGCGCCCCGCCGCGGACGCGTCCGGCACCGCGCAGGCCGCAGCCGCGACGCGCAAGCATCAACCACCAGGGCTGGGACGGCGCGGCGCAGTGGAAGCAGGGCCGGCTCGACTCGGCGCGGATCAAGCGCGGGCGGGTCTTCCACCAGCCGGCGGCCGCGAAGTCGAACCGCTCGCTGGGCGGCACGACGTACACGACCGCGCGTTGGAACTGCCCGTGGCACCGTCCCGGGTTCGCCTTCACCGAGCTGATCGCCTCGTGGGAGGCCAAGACGCCCGGCGACAGCTGGATCGAGGTCGAGGTGAAGGGCCGCGCCGCCGACGGGCGCCGCTCGTCGTGGGACCTGATGGGCCGCTGGGCCGCGGGTGACAAGTTCGTCGAGCGCACCACCGTCTCGGGGCAGGGCGACGACCTGGCCTCGGTCAACGTCGACACCTGGAAGGCCCCCGCCGGGCTGGTGGCCTACCGGCTGCGGGTCACCCTGGGCCGCCGGGCCGGCGCCGGCAGCAACCCGCCGAGCGTGGGAGCGGTCAGCGCGATGGCCTCGCGGCTGCCCTCGGGCCCGGTGCAGGCCTCGGCAGCCCGGCGTGGTCAGCAGGGCCGGCGGCAAGGTGCTCGACGTGCCGACGTACAGCCAGATGATCCACCAGGGCCACTACCCGCAGTGGGGCAACGGCGGCGAGGCGTGGTGCTCGCCCACCTCGACCTCGATGGTGCTGGGCTACTACGACGCGCTGCCCCCGGCCAAGGCCTACTCCTGGATGCCCGCCGGCCACCCCGACCCGTGGGTCGACCACGCGGCGCGGATGACCTACGACCACGGCTACGACGGCACCGGCAACTGGCCCTTCAACACCGCGTACGCCGCCCGCCAGACCGGGTCGGGCTTCGTGACCCGGCTGCGCAGCATGCGCGAGGCCGAGGTGCTCGTGGCGGCCGGCATCCCGGTCGTCATCTCGATCGCCTTCGACCGCGGCCAGCTCGGCGGCGCCCCGATCAGCGCGTCGAACGGCCACCTGCTGGTCGTGGTCGGCTTCACCGCGGGCGGCGACGTGGTGGTCAACGACCCGGCGGGCGCCAGCAACGGCGCGGTGCGCCGCACCTACGACCGCGGCCAGCTCGAGAACGCGTGGCTGCCCCGCTCGGGCGGCACGGCGTACGTCATCACCGACGCCGACCACCCGCTGCCCTCGCCCCAGAAGCACTCCAACTGGTAGCGGGCCGCCCGGCGCCGGCGGCTACTCGTCGGGGGTCGAGGTGTCGGTCGCGGTGAAGTCGACCTCGTCGAGGCCGGTGGCGCCGTCGGGCAGCACGTCGCGCTCGACGTCGGTCTGCACGTTGCCGGCGGCGTCGGTGGCGCGCACCCGCACCCGGTGGTCGCCGGGCCCGACCTCGGTGGTGCCGGCCCACTGCACCCAGGTGTCGGCGCTGGGCACCCGGCCCAGGTCGGCGGCGACCCAGTCGCCACCGTCGACGGAGAACTCGACGGCCGCGATGCCGGTGCCCTGCATCCACGCGACGCCACCGAAGGCGACCCGCCCGGCGGGCACGTCCTCCCCCGAGCGCGGCACGTCGATGCGCGAGGCGATCTTGACCGGGCCGCGCTCGCTCCAGCCGCGCTGGGTCCAGTACGCCGAGAAGTCGGCGAAACGGGTCACCTCGAGGTCGACGACCCACTTGGTGGCCGAGACGTAGCCGTAGAGCCCCGGCACCAGGGTGCGCACCGGGAAGCCGTGCTCGATGGGCAGCGCCTCGCCGTTCATCGCCACCGCCAGCATCGCGCCGCGGCCGTCGGTGAGCGCCTCGAGCGGGGTGCCGCAGGTCCAGCCGTCCTCGGAGGTCTGCAGCACCGCGTCGGCGCCGGGCAGCACCCCCGCCTCGGCGAGCAGCTCGGAGGCCAGCACGCCGGTCCACAGCGCGTTGCCGACCAGGTCGCCGCCGACGGGGTTCGACACGCAGCTCAGCGTCGTCCAGGCCTCGGTGCGCTCGCGGGCCAGCAGGGAGTCGTAGGTCAGCTCGATCTCGCGCTCGACCATGCCGTGGATGCGCAGGCGCCAGTCGACGGGGGCGATCGCGGGCACCACCAGCGCGGTGTGGATCTGGTAGAACTCGTCGTTGGGGGTCTGCCAGGAGGCGATGTCGTCGATGCCGAGGCTCGAGCCGCGCGGCGGCGGGGTCTGCCCGGCGCCCTCGATGCGCAGCAGCCGGCGCGTCTCCTCGACCGCGCGGCGTCCGGTGCCCAGCACCCGCCCGGCGCCGGCGACCACGACCGCGGCGCCGCCCACGAGCGCCGCGCGCACCAGGAACGTACGCCGACCGTGCGCCCCGGTCTGCTCGTCGGCGACCACCGGCGCGGCCGTCGCCGGGGGCTCGCGCCCGCGGCGCCGCGGGCCGCTTCCGATCGGCGCGCGCAGCGGCGCGCTCAGCAGGCCGAGCACCAGCAGCCAGGTCAGGTAGCCGATGACGACCGGCAGCAGGTCGGCGGTGCCGGAGCCGCGCTGCAGCAGCACTGCGGCCGCGGTGACCAGGGCCAGCACCGAGTAGCCGGCCAGCGGCACCCACCAGCGCCGGCGGGCAGCGCAGCCGAGGGCGGCGAAGACCACCGAGACGACCAGCAAGATCATCACCAGCAGCAGCGCCTTGTTGCACGCAGCCGAAGAACCGGATCACGAAGTCGGCGACCGGGCCGGGGGTCAGCCGGATGACGCCCTCGGCGATCGCCACGACGGGGACTCGCGGATGGTGAGCACCATCGCGGCGGTGTAGCTGGTCGCGAGACCGGCCAGCCCGGCCACCAGGCCGGCCAGGCGCCACAGCCCCGCTCGCTCGTCCACCTCTCGATCATCCCCCACACCCCCTCCCCGGGCCGCGCTCGGGCATGATCGTGACGTGATCGGCGACGCTGAGCAGACCCCCGACCCCGCTCCCCCGGCCCGCCCCGCGCCCGGTCCCCCGCCCGCGCTGGGCGGGCTGCGGGTCGGGATCGGCACCGACGTGCACCGGTTGGTGCCCGGCGCGCCGATGCACCTGGCCGGGCTGGCCTGGCCCGACGAGGAGCTCGGCCTCGAGGGGCACTCCGACGCCGACGTGGCCGCGCACGCCGCCTGCGACGCCCTCTTCTCCGCCGCCGACCTCGGCGACCTGGGCTCGCACTTCGGCACCGCCGAGCCGCAGTGGGCCGGGGCGTCGGGGGCCACCCTGCTCGCCGAGACCGTCCGCCGGGTGCGGGCGGCCGGCTTCGAGGTCGTCCACGTCTCTGTGCAGGTGATCGGCAACCGGCCCCGCCTGGGCCCGCGCCGCGACGAGGCCCGCGCCGCGCTGTCGGCGGCGGCGGGCGCCCCGGTCTCGGTGTCGGCGACGACCACCGACGGGCTGGGCCTGACCGGTCGCGGCGAGGGGGTCGCGGCGATCGCGACGGCCCTGGTGGTGGCCACCGGCTGAGCCGGGGGGTTCCCGTACCGAGGGTAGGTGACATCTTGTCGCACACACCACCTCGACCCCCGGAGTACCGCATGCCCGCCACCGCCGACCTGCACGTCGACGACCCGCACGTCGTCGACCTGCACGTCACCACGCACGGGCGGGCCGACGCACCGGTGACGGTGCTGCTGGCGCACTGCTGGACCGCCGACGAGACCGACTGGCACTACCAGGTCCAGGCGCTGCTCGACCGATTCGGCCACGAGGTCCGCCTGGTCACCTGGGACCACCGCGGCCACGGGCGCTCGCCACGGGTGCCCGAGAGCGCGTGCACCATCGCCGACCTGGCCCGCGACCTCGGTCGGGTCGTCGACGAGCACGCCGCCGCCGGTCCGCTGGTGCTGGCCGGGCACTCGATCGGCGGGATGTGCCTGATGGCGCTGCCCGAGGAGCGCCCCGACCTCGTCGAGCGGGTCGCCGGGCTGCTGCTGGTCTCCACCTCGTCGGGCCACCTCGACACCGTGACCCTGGGCCTGCCCGACACCGGCCGCGTGGTGCGCGCCCAGATCCCGCGGCTGCTCGCCGCCCGGGCCCAGCTGCTCTCGCGCCGGCGACGCCGCGGCAGCCCCTCCGTCGAGCGGTGGGTGGTCAACCGGTTCCTCTTCGGCAGCCCGTTGCGCCTGCGCGATGCCGGCCTCGTGCTCGACCAGCTGATCAGCTGCGCGCCCGCGACGATGGCCGGCTTCTACCGCGACTGCATGCGCCACGAGCGCACGACCGCGCTGGCGGCGTACGACGACGTGCCGACCGTGGTGCTGGTCGGCTCGGCCGACGTGCTGACCCCGCCGGCGCACGCGCGACCGCACCGCGGCCGCGATCCGCGGCGCGCGGCTGGTGGTGGCGCCCGACGCCGGGCACTACCTGCCGCTGGAGCGCCACGAGCTGGTCTCCGAGCACCTCGTGGCCGCCGTGGAGCAGGCCCTGGCGAGGGCGCACCCGCAGGCGCACGCCGCCGCCGGCTGACCCGAGCCTCCTGGCCCACCGGCGGACGACACCACCTCCGCACCGAGGGAGTCCCGTCCGCATGACGTCCCGGCCGGCGGCTGGGTACGGTCACCGCGTGCCCGACCAGCCCACCGCCCCCGCTCCCCCGCCCGCCGACGAGACCGACGAGACCGCCGGCTCGGTCAGCGTGGTGGTGCTCGGCGCCGGCTCCGGCTCGCGGGTCGGCGCCGGGGTCAACAAGGTGCTGCTGCCGCTGGCCGGCCGTCCGGTGCTGGCCTGGTCGGTGCTGGCCGCACTGAGCACCCCCGGGGTCACCCGGGTGCTGGTGGTGGCGCACCCCGACGAGCTCGACGAGGTGGCCGAGGCGCTCGCCCCGCACCTGCCCGACGCCAGCGGGGCCCCGGCCGCGGCGGAGGTCGGACTGGTGGCGGGCGGGCCGAGCCGGCACGCCTCCGAGGCACGGGCGCTGCGCACCCTGGCCGCCGACGTCGGGGCGGGCCGCACCGACGTGGTCGTGGTCCACGACGGCGCCCGACCCCTGGCCCCGGTCGCCCTCTTCACCGCCGTCGTCGAGGCCGCGCGGGCCCGCGGCGGGGCGCTGCCCGGCGCCCCGGTGACCGGGGTGCTGACCCGCGCCCTGCAGCCGGTGCCGAGCGACCTCGTGGGCGTGCAGACGCCGCAGGCCTTCCGCGCCGGGCCGCTGCTGGCGGCGTACCGGCGCGCCGACGACGACGGCTTCGAGGGCACCGACACCGCCGCGTGCTTCGCCCGGTACGCCGACCTGCCGGTCGTGGCGGTCGCCTCGGGGCCGGCGAACCTCAAGGTCACCTGGCCCGAGGACCTCGCCCTGGCCGAGGAGCTGCTGGGCCTCAGCGGGCGGTGAGGGCCTGGAGGACGGCGACGTCGTCGACCCCGGCGACCCGGCGCCCCTCGGGCGGGGCCTGACGGGTCAGCACCGGGAACCGCTCGGCCAGCCGCGAGACCAGCACCCCGAAGTCGTCGGAGGGCAGCTCGTCGAGCGCGGCGACCACACCGGCCGGCAGCACCACGGGCGAGGTCACCACCACCAGGTCCTCGCGGTCGGGGCCCATCCCCACCACCGGGAGCCCGTCCGCGTCCCCGGCCTGCGCAGCAGCACCCTCGGCGGTCTTGACGGTGTCGGTGACCGGCCGCACGCCCACGACGACGGCCTCGCGGGCCACGGCCTCGCGCACGCAGTCGGCGATGAAGTCGGCCGGGGTCATCGGGCACAGGCAGTCGTGCAGCACCACCGGCTCGCCGGAGGCCGCCAGGCCCTCCCACTCGGTGCCGATGTCGACCGGGGTGACCCCCGACTCGCCGAGGCCCCAGGCCGCGACCGCCACCAGCGCCTCGCCGTGCAGGAGCTCGAAGGGCAGCGACCCGCGCCCGGTCTCGATCACGGTGCCGAGTGCGGCCGGCTGCTCGTCGTCCTCGGGCCCGGACCAGTCGGACCAGTCGAGGTCGGGGCCGTCGGGGCCGTCGGGGTGGTCGGGGCGGTCGGGGCTGTCGGGGTCGGTCATGGTGGGTCCACTCTAGGACGCACGACGGCCCCCGGGTGGTCACCCGGGGGCCGTCGCAGCACTGCTGTGCGAGGAACGTGCGGCCTCTAGGAGGCGAGCACCTCGTCGAGGATGACCTCGGCCTTGTCCTCGTTGGTCTTCTCGGCCAGGGCCAGCTCGGAGACCAGGATCTGGCGCGCCTTGGCCAGCATCCGCTTCTCGCCGGCCGAGAGGCCACGGTCGCGCTCACGGCGCCACAGGTCGCGCACGACCTCGGCCACCTTCATGACGTCGCCGCTGTGCAGCTTCTCGAGGTTCGCCTTGTAGCGTCGCGACCAGTTGGTCGGCTCCTCCACGTGCGCGGCCCGCAGCACGTCGAAGACGCGGTCGAGGCCCTCCTTGTCGACGACGTCACGCACGCCGACCAGGTCGAGGTTGCAGGCCGGGACGCGCACGACCAGGTCCTGCTGGGCCACGATCCGCAGCACCAGGTACTGACGGTCCTCACCCTTGATGGTCCGCATCTCGATGTCCTCGATGACAGCGGCCCCGTGATTGGGATACACAACCGTTTCGCCGACGGTGAAAGTCATATGTCAGGTTCCCCTTCCTAGGCCGCCATCTTAACACGGATCTCCGAGTGCTCCTCATCGTTTGCGCAGGTCAGAGGGGCAATGCGGTCTTGACAGATCGCTGGGGGCTGTGGTGGCGACCACCCCGCGGGGCGTGATGCACCCCACTGCCGGCCGCCCGCGCACCGAGCGAAAAGTGCCTCCTACCTGCGCGGACCTCCCGCGGAGCGACCCCGCGGCAGGGATACTGCCGGGCATGGTCCGACCTCACCTGCCCCGCCGCCGCAAGGCTGCCCCGCAGCCCGCGGGACCACCCCACCGGACGCCGACCCCGGCGCCCGCACCGACCCCGGCACCCACCCCGGCAGCCGCCCCGGCGGCCACCTCGGCGGCCACCTCGACAGCCACCGCCGTGGTCGAGCCGCCGCCGGTCGCGCCGCCCGAGCGGCGTACGGGCACGGCACGGGTCCTCGACACCACGCCCGTGCTGCTCGTGCAGGCCGCCCACCCGCGCCAGGCGGTGCTGACCGCGGTGCTGATGGCGGTGGTCGCGGCACTGGCCGACCGGCCCACCCGCGAGCTCGGGCTGGTGCTGGTCACGGTCCTGGTGGGCCAGGCGATGCTCGGCTGGCACAACGACCTGGTCGACCGGCGCCGCGACGCCGCGCACGGCGCCAGCGGCAAGCCCGTCGCCGACGGCCGCCTCGACCCCGGCACGGTCTGGTTCGCGCTGGCCTGCGCGGTGCTGCTGCTGGTGCCGCTCGCGGTCGCCCACGGCACCACGGCGGGCCTGCTCTACCTGGGCTCGGTGCTGATCGGCCTGCTCGGCAACCTGACGCTGCGCACCGGGATCCTCTCGTTCGTGCCGTGGGCGGCGGCGTACGCGACCTATCCCGCCTTCCTGTCCTACGGCGGTTGGGGCGGGGTCGGCACCGGCGAGGCTCCGGAGCCCGCGATGGTGGCGCTGGCGGCCCTGCTGGGTGTCGGCGTGCACCTGCTCACCGCCCTGTGGGGCCTGGTGGCCGACCACGAGGACGGGTGGACCTACCTGCCGCTGCGCCTGGGCCTGCGCCTGGGCGCGGCCCGGCTGCTGGCGCTCGCGGCCGTCTACCTCGGCCTGGTCACGGTGGCGATGGCGTTCGTGGGCACCACCAGCGGACTGGACGCCGGCTGACGCTAGGCTGGGCCCGGCCGGCCCCACGACGAACCGAAGGCATGAGACCCACGATGCTGATCCGCCGCAAGCTCGCGCTCGCCACCAGCGCAGTCGCGCTCGCCCTCCCGCTCTCCTCGTGCGGTTTCGACTACGCGACCGACCGGCCCTACACGCCGGCCGCCGGGGCCAACGAGCGCGATGCCGAGGTCGACGTGCTCGGCGCGGCCATCGTGGCCAGCGCCGACGGCGCCGGCACCTTCATCGCCGGGCTCGCCAACAACTCCGCCAGCGAGGCGGCGACCTGGCAGAGCCTCGACAGCGAGGACGGCCAGCTCAGCGCCGACGTCGACGCCCGCGAGATCCCGCCCCTGGGCTTCGAGAACCTCTCCCAGGAGGGCAACGGCGTCGCCGTGACCGGCGACTTCGCCGCCGGCGACTACCTCGCGCTGCGCCTGGGCTTCGACGACGGCACCACCGTGGCCATCAAGGTCCCCGTCGTGACGAACTGCGACGAGTTCGAGGGCTTCGACCACGCCACCGAGGACGGTGCCGGCGGCGAGACCTACGACTGCGAGCCCCTGGAGCCGGTGCGTGACTACGGACCGGGCGAGGAGGGCCTCGAGGGCGACGAGCTGGTCCCCGAGGGCGGCGCCGAGTCGGAGCCGGAGAACACCCAGTGAGCGCCCCCACGAGCACCCTGGTCCTGCTCCGCCACGGCGAGAGCACCTGGAACGCCAAGAACCTCTTCACCGGCTGGGTCGACGTCCCCCTGACCGAGAAGGGCGAGGTCGAGGCCCGCCGCGGGGGCGAGCTGATGCTCGAGGCCGGCGTGCTGCCCGACGTCGTGCACACCTCGCTGCTGCGCCGCGCGATCTCGACCACCGGGCTGGCGCTCGACGCCTGCGACCGGCACTGGATCCCCGTGCACCGCTCGTGGCGGCTCAACGAGCGCCACTACGGCGCGCTGCAGGGCAAGAACAAGAAGCAGACCCTCGAGGAGTACGGCGAGGAGCAGTTCATGGCCTGGCGCCGCTCCTTCGACACCCCGCCGCCGCCGATCGAGGACGACCACGAGTTCTCGCAGCGCCACGACGTGCGCTACGCCGACCTCGGCGACGACATGCCGCGCACCGAGTGCCTCAAGGACGTCATCGAGCGCTTCCTGCCCTACTGGGAGTCGGCGGTCGTGCCCGACCTGCGCGCCGGCAAGGTGACCCTGGTCGCCGCGCACGGCAACAGCCTGCGCGCCCTGGTCAAGCACCTCGACGGCATCGGCGACGACGAGATCGCCGGGCTCAACATCCCCACCGGCATGCCGCTGGTCTACGAGCTCGACGACGACCTGTCCCCCACCGTCCCCGGCGGGCGCTACCTCGACCCGGACGCCGCCGAGGCGGCCGCCGCGGCGGTGGCCTCCCAGGGCCGCTGACCCACCCCGACCCGGCCCGAACTTCGCGCCGACGGCGAACCACCCCGACCCGGCCTGAACTTCGCGCTGACCCGGCCTGAGATGACCGGACGCCGGCCCCTCCCGCGGGAGGAGCCGGCGTACGACGGCGCGATGGGCGGGCGGCTCAGAGCTCGCCGCGGTGCACCTTCTCGCCGGTGACGACGAAGACGACGCGGTTGGCGATCGAGACCGCGTGGTCGGCGATGCGCTCGTAGTAGCGGCCCAGCAGGGCCACGTCGACCGCGGCCTCGACGCCGTGCTCCCAGTCGTCGCCGAGCAGCTGGGTGAAGCTGTGGCGGCGCAGCTGGTCCATCACCTCGTCGTCGCGGCCCAGCTCGATGGCCGCGGACGACGTCGCGGTGGCGGATGATCCGCCCGACGCGGCGCACCATGTCCTCGGCGGTCTCGGCCATCTTGGTCATCGTGTCGCTGATGTCCTCGGGGACCGCCACGTTGGGCACCCGCAGCCGCGCGATCTTGGCGACGTGCACCGACAGGTCGCCCATCCGCTCGAGCTCGGTGACCATCCGCAGCGCCGCGATGATGACGCGCAGGTCACCGGCCACGGGCTGCTGCAGGCTGAGCAGCTCGAACGCCGACTCCTCGACCTTCTCGCGGGCGCGGTCGATCTCGGCGTCGTCGGCTGATCACCTGCTCCGCGACCGCGGCGTCGCCGCTCATCAGTGCCTCGGTGGATCGGCGGACCGCGATCTCGACCTGGCCGCAGATGGCGGTCAGGTCGTCGAAGACGGCGTCGAGCTGCTCATGGAAGACGTCACGCATGGACCAGAGCCTAGGCAACGGACGGACGGGCGGGTGTCCGGCCGTCGCGGCGCGGTGAACGCGGGATGAACGTTGCGAAGCCCGGGCTCGCCGAAGGGGCCCGCGGCTGGCAGGCTGCGTACGATCCTGCACGTGGACCCGACGCTGCAGGCCTTCCTCGCTGCCGTCGTGGGGGCGTTCGTCGCCGGCGGCGGCGATGCTTGCCTGGCACGTCAGCGACCGCCAGCAGCACCGGTGCCGCGCGGCACCCGAGCCGGTGCTGCCCTACGGGATCGGCACGGTGCTCTCGGTGCTGCGCAGCTCGGCGGTCGTGGTCGACGACGCCGACGTGGTGCTCAAGGCCAGCGCGCCGGCGTACGCGCTCGGTCTGGTGCGCGGCTCGCGCCTGGTCTCCGAGGCGCTGGCCGAGCAGGTCAGCATGGTACGCCGCGACGGGCAGATCCGCGAGACCGAGATCTCGATGACCCGCCCCGGCGCCCCGGCGCGCCACGTCACCGCCCGGGTCGCGCCGCTGGGCTCGCGGCTGGTGCTGGCGCTGGTCGAGGACCGCACCCGCGAGCGCCGCATCGAGGAGGTGCGCCGCGACTTCGTCGCCAACGTGTCCCACGAGCTGAAGACCCCGGTCGGCGCGATCCGGCTGCTGTCGGAGGCGATGGCCGACGCCGCCGACGACCCCGAGGCGGTCAAGCGGTTCGCGGCCCGGATGGGCACCGAGAGCGACCGGCTCTCCAAGCTGGTCCAGCAGATCATCGAGCTGTCCCGGCTGCAGGCCGACGACCCGCTCGACGCCCCGCCCGCGGTGCACCTCGACGACGTGATCCGCTCCGCGGTCGACGCCTGGCCATCGACGCCGCCGCCAAGCGGATCCAGGTCGCGACCGTCGGCACCAGCGACGTGCAGGTCTTCGGCAACGAGAAGCAGGTGACCGCCGCGGTCGCCAACCTGGTCTCGAACGCCGTCTCCTACTCCGACCCCGACGCGACGGTGCTGGTCTCACCACGCGCGTCGACGACGGGTCGGTGGACGTCTCGGTGGTCGACCAGGGCATCGGCATCCCCGCCGACGAGCTGGACCGCATCTTCGAGCGCTTCTACCGCGTCGACCCCGCGCGCCACCGCTCCACCGGCGGCACCGGGCTCGGCCTGTCCATCGTCAAGCACGTCGCCGCCACCCATGGCGGCGAGGTCCGGGTCTGGTCGGTGGAGGGCCAGGGGTCTACGTTCACCCTGACCCTGCCCCAGCACTTCGGGTCCGAGCAGAAAGAGCAGGAGGACAGCCCGTGACACGGGTACTGGTCGTCGAGGACGAAGAGAGCTACAGCGACGCGCTCGCCTACATGCTGCGCAAGGAGGGCTACGAGGTCGCGATCGCAGCCGACGGCAACGCCGCGCTGGCCGAGTTCGACCGCAACGGCGCCGACATCGTGCTGCTCGACCTGATGCTGCCCGGCATCCCGGGCACCGAGGTGTGCCGCACCATCCGGCAGACCTCCAGCGTGCCCGGTGATCATGGTCAGCGCCAAGGACGACGAGGTCGACAAGGTGGTGGGCCTCGAGCTCGGCGCCGACGACTACGTCACCAAGCCCTACTCCCCGCGCGAGCTGGTCGCCCGCATCCGCGCGGTGCTGCGCCGCGGCACCGAGCCCGAGGCGGCCCCGGCCACCCTCGAGGCCGGCCCGGTGCGGATGGACGTCGAGCGGCACGTCGTGACCGTCGACGGCACCGAGCAGCGGCTGCCGCTCAAGGAGTTCGAGCTGCTCGAGATGTTCCTGCGCAACCCGGGGCGGGTGCTGACCCGCGGCCAGCTCATCGACCGGGTCTGGGGCTCCGACTACGTCGGCGACACCAAGACCCTCGACGTGCACGTCAAGCGGCTGCGCGCCAAGCTCGAGCCCGACCCGGGCGAGCCGAAGTACCTGGTCACCGTGCGGGGGCTGGGCTACAAGCTCGACCTCTGAGGCGGTGCGGGTCCCCGGGTAGCCGGGGCCGAAACCCGCGTGACCCGGCGTCATGGGTCACCGTAGGCTTCGGTCGTGACAACCACCCGCGCCGAGAGCTCATCGACCTCGCCGGCCACCCCCGACCCCGACACCGGCACGCCGTCCTGGCTGCCCCTCGTGGCGGTGGCCACCACCCTGGTGCTGTGGGCCTCGGCGTTCGTGGCGATCCGCCACCTCGGCGCCGACTTCTCGGCCGGCCCGCTCAGCCTGGGACGCCTGCTGGTCGGCGCGCTGTGCCTGGGCGTGGTCGCGACCGCGACCCGCGGCGTACCCCGCCCGACCCGGCGCGAGTGGGTCTCGCTGGTCGCGATCGGGGTGCTGTGGTTCGGCATCTACAACGTCGCGCTCAACGAGGGCGAGCAGCGCGTCGACGCCGGCACCGCCGCGATGCTGATCCAGCTCTCCCCGGTGCTGGTGGCGCTGCTGGCGGCGGTCTTCCTCGACGAGCGCTTCACCGCCTACCTCGGCATCGGCCTGGCGCTGGCCTTCGGCGGCGTCGCCCTGATCGGGCTCTCGACCTCGCAGAGCCAGGGCCGCGACCTGCTGGGCGTCTTCCTGGTGCTGCTGGCCGCCGTCGTGTACGCCGTCAGCCTGATCCTGCAGAAGCCGCTGATGAAACGCCTGGCCGCCGTGCACGTGACCTGGCTGGCCTGCACGATCGGTGCGATCGTCTGCCTGCCGTTCCTGCCGACCCTCCTCGAGGAGCTGCGCGTCGCGCCGACCTCGTCGGTGCTGTGGGTGGTCTACCTGGGCATCTTCCCCACCGCGATCGCCTTCACCACCTACGCCTACGCCCTGACCCACATGAGCGCGGGCAGCCTCAGCGTCACGACCTACCTGGTGCCGCCGATCACCATCGCGCTGGGCTGGGCGCTGCTGGGCGAGACCCCGGCGTTGGCGGCGTACGCCGGCGGTGTGCTGGCGCTGGTCGGCGTCGCGGTGGCGCGGCGCAAGCCGCGGCGGGTCGAGCACCCGCCGGCGCCGGCCT
>CAWEQK010000002.1:0-732963 GCA_963811215.1 uncultured Actinomycetota bacterium | reverse complement strand
GTGGCCGAGATCGTGCGTTCCGGGATCGTGGAGGGGCACCACTACGGCTCCGTGGTGGCGCTGCGCGCCGACGGGAGCGTCGAGTGGTCGGTGGGTGACGTGGACTCGCCGGTGTTGCCGCGCTCGTCGAACAAGCCGATCCAGGCGCTCGCGATGGTGGAGCAGGGTCTCGACCTGCCGCCCGACCTGCTGGCGCTCGCCTGCGCGTCCCACTCGGGCGAGGCGCACCACCTCGAGGGCGCACGGCGCATCCTGGCCGGCGCCGGGCTCGACGAGTCGGCGCTGCAGACCCCGCCCGACTGGCCGCTCGACGAGGCAGCTCGCGAAGCGCTGATCGCGGGCAGGCGGCGAGAAGTCGTCGCTGGCAGATGAACTGCTCGGGCAAGCACGCGGCGATGCTGGCGACGTGCGTGCACAACGGGTGGGACACCGCCACCTACCTCGACCCGGAGCACCCGCTGCAGGTGGCCATCAAGGCGACGTTCGAGCGGATGACGGGTGAGGAGGCGCAGGTGGCCGTGGACGGCTGCGGTGCTCCGCTGCTCTCGACCTCGCTCGTGGGGTTGGCGCGGGCGTTCTCGCGTCTTGCGGTCGCCACCGACGGGCCGGAGCACCGGATCGCGGAGGCCATCCGGGCGCACCCCGAGTACGTGTCGGGGACGACGCGGGACGAGCGGACGCTGCTCACGGCGATGCCTGGTTCGATCGGGAAGGCCGGGGCGGAGTCCTGCTACGCCGTGGCGCTGCCTGATGGGCGGGCGTTCGCGCTGAAGACCGACGACGGTGGGGCGCGGGCGCGGCCGGTGGTGATGGCTGCGGCGCTGGAGCGGTCGGGTGTCACCTCGGAGGACTGGGTGGACGCTGAGGCTGTGCGGAAGACCGGGGAGCACGTGCTGCTTGGTGGCGGGAAGCCGGTCGGGGAGATCCGGGCCTGCTTCTGAGTCGTGGCGCGGTCGTGGGTCGCTTGCGGGATCTCGACGGGCGTTCGGGCCTGGCGGCCCTCTCTGCTCGATCACGGTGGGTGGCGGCCCTGCGCTGCTCGATCAACGGTGTTTGGGCTTCGAGACAGGCGCTGCGCGCCTTCCTCAGGCGGAGGACGCCCGTAGGCTGAGGGTGTGTTGGATGTCTACTCCCTCGAGCTCGGCTTCTATGCCCTGCTCGCCTTCGTGCTGCTGGCGGTCAAGATCTACGCCTTCGTCAGCTCCCTGATGTTCTCGGCGGAGTCCTACGAGGCGGCGGGGAAGCTCACGAAGCCGACCTGGACGATCCTGCTCGGGCTCGGGGTGGCGCTGCAGGTGTTGTTCCTCAACAACCCGATCGGCATCTTCAACCTGATCTTCACGATCGCCGCGATCGTCTACCTGGTCGATGTCCGGCCTGCCATGGCTGGGCTACGGCGTCGCTAACGTTCGGTAACACGGCACCCACTCCACGTGCCTAGCCTTTAACCTCGCGAGCGCGTGGCACTCGGCCGCCGACTGGAGGGAGATGTCGATGATCGGCGAGAGCGAAGACCGCCCGTGGGGCTCGTGGACCGTCCTCGACGAGGGTGACGGCTTCAAGGTCAAGCGCATCCACGTCAACCCGCACTCGCGGCTGAGCTACCAGACCCACGAGCACCGCGCCGAGCACTGGGTGATCGCCGCCGGCCGCTGCACCGCCATCATCGACGGCGAGACCGTCGTCGCCGGGCCGGGCGAGTCGATCTGGGTCGAGGTCGGCCAGGCGCACCGCATCACCAACCAGGAGGACCACCCCCTGGTCGTGGTCGAGGTGCAGCTCGGCTCCTACACCGGCGAGGACGACATCTGCCGTCTCGAGGACGACTACGGTCGCACACCGGTCGCCGCCGGCTGAGCCAGGCCGGCGCGGACCGGATGCCGGTCTGACCGCTCCTTGCGATTAAAGTCCCTACCGTCACAGACGACGGGAGTCGGACACATGGAACTTCGGGACTACCTGCGCATCCTCCGCCGACGGTGGATGCTGGTCCTCACCTCGACCCTGATCGTCGTGGCAGCCGCGGCGGCCTACACCTTCACGGTGACGCCGATGTACCAGTCGACGGCCAAGCTCTTCATCTCCTCCTCCGCCGACGGCGGTGAGACCGTCTCGGGGGCCTTCCAGGGCGCCCAGTTCAGCCAGCAGCGGGTCACCTCCTACGCGGAGTTCGTGAAGGACGCCGACCTGGCCGCGGTGGTCGTCGACGACCTCGACCTGACCATCGCGCCGAGCGCCCTCCGGGACCAGGTGACCGCCACGGTCTCCCCCGAGACCGTGATCATCGCCCTGCAGGCCCAGGACGCGTCCCCGTCTCGGGCGCAGGCCATCGCCCAGGGCTACGCCAGCGCGCTGGCCGACCAGATCCGCGCGGTGGAGACCCCGGTCGGCGAGACGGAGCCGCTGGTGCGGCCCAGCGTCACGTCGGACGCCACCCTGCCGACGGCGCCGGTCTCGCCGCAGCCGGTCCGCAACCTGGGCCTGGCCCTGGTGCTCGGGCTGCTGCTGGGTGTCGGCCTCGCGGTGGCCCGGGAGCTGCTGGACACCACCGTGAAGTCGGTCGACGACATCCGAGAGACCACCGCTGCCCCGCTGCTGGGCGCCATCAACTTCGACTCCCAGATCCGCACCGAGCCGCTCGTCACCTCGCTGTCGTCGCACGCCCCCCGCGCCGAGGCCTTCCGGGTGCTGCGCACCAACCTGCAGTTCATCGACGTCGACGCCACCACGAAGGTCTTCGTGGTCACCTCGGCGCTGCCCGGGCGAGGGCAAGACCACCACGTCGGTCAACCTGGCCATCACGCTCGCCCAGGCCGGTCAGAAGACGCTGCTCATCGAGTGCGACCTGCGCCGCCCCAAGGCTGCTCTGGCGCTGGAGGTGGACAACTCTGTCGGCGTGACGACGGTGCTGCTGGGCAAGGTGAGCTTCGACGACGCGCTGCAGGAGCACCCCGGCACCGGCCTCACGGTGCTCGCCAGCGGCGCCGTGCCGCCCAACCCGGCCGAGCTGCTGCAGTCGCGGGCGATGGCAGAGCTGTTGAACCAGCGCCAAGGACCGCTTCGACACCATCATCATCGACGCTCCCCCGCTGCTGCCGGTGACCGACGCCGCGCTGCTCGCCTCCCAGGCCGACGGCGCCATCGTCGTCGCCGCCCACGGTCGCACCACCCGCGAGCAGCTGGCGCAGGCCGGGGAGCGCCTCGAGCAGGTCGGCGCCCAGCAGGTCGGCATCGTGCTCAACATGACGCCGTCGCGCCAGCGCTCCGGCTACGGCTACGGCTACGGCTACGGCTACGGCTACGCGCCCACCCCCGAGAAGCCGGTGGGCGGCAAGCGCGCCAAGCACGCCGACGAGTGAGCTCCTGACCACCACGGTGACGTGCGTGGGGCCGCGTCGGCTCCGAGCGCACGCACCCGCCGCCCGGGTCTTTGAGGCTGAGAGGGCACTGGGACTGCTCTAGCCTTCAGAGTCTCATCGGTCGCCTTCTCGGCATGATGCTCTCCTCCCGGACTCAAACAGGAGCGGCATCAAACCCGGGCGCCGCAGGCGAGATCTTGTACGAAGGTCGCCGGCGCGCGCGGCATCGTGGCTCAGCAGCCAGCAGCGATCGTGCTGGACCGGCTGCCGGGCTCCACGCCGGGGGTGACGACCAGCGGCGTACGGGTCTCGCCGGCGGGATCGGTGATCTCCCACGCCACGTCGGCGCTCTTCCCGGGCTCGACGAGGACGAAGGCCGTGCTGACGAAACGATCACCGAGGGCGCGGTCCTTGACGTCGTAGTACTGACCGTTGATCTCGAACTTCTCCACGGTGCCGCCGGAGGGCGTGAAGAGCTGGACGCTGACCAGCTGCTTGCCGACCTCGACGCCGAAGTTGCCGCCGCCGGTCACGTAGGGCGGCAGCTGGGTCGCGTCCTGGGGGGCCTCGGAGCGCAGCGTGGCCCGCACCCGGATGCGCTCACGGCCGTCGACGCAGCTCATGGCCGTGCCGCGCACGTCGTAGCGCAGGAAGTAGGACATCTTCGCCCCGGTGCCGTCGAGCAGCGAGACGTTGATGGCGTCGGTCGTGCCATCGGCTTCGGTGGTGGAGCCCGCCACCTTGCGGTCGGCGATCTGCTGCTGCAGCTGCTCGTCGAAGAGCCGCACGTGCGTGCGCCCCTCGTCCACGGCCTTGGTCAGGGCCAGCAGGAGGTCGCGGGGCCTGCCGACCTCCCCGTTGGAGACCCGGTCGAAGACGGCCTTGGCGACCTGGCCGAAGAAGACGTCCTGGGCGGCAGGGTCGGCGATGTCGAGGTAGACCTGGTGCAGCAGCACATCGACGGCGTTCTCGGAGGTGATCTCGTAGCCGCCGACGGTGACCGGACCGGTCGCCTCGAGCAGGTAGGAGATGGCGACGGTGTCGATGGACATCACGCCGTCGAGGCGCTCGGGGTAGACCTCCTCGTAGCGGGCCCGGATCAGGTCTGCGGCGCGCGGGAAGTCGGCGGTGAAGTTGGCGTCGAGCACGTAGGTGCCGAGCTGCTCCCCGAAGATGTCCTCCTCCTGCTTGGTCAGCGGCAGGACCGGCTCGTCCCGCTCCCCGAACGAATTGGCTGCGACCTGCCGACCGAGGCTGATCCGGCCCTCGTCGGCGCTGAGGATCGTCAGGGCGCCCGGCAACCCACCGGTGGCCCGGATCTCCGCGTTGTTCTCGAAGACCAGCAGGTAGTCCTTCTTCTCCTCCTGACCCAGCAGCTCGGGCATCAGCGCCACCGCGACGGACGCGGAATCGGTGGCGGAGGCCGCATCGCTGACCTGGACCTGCAGCTCGCGGTACTTGTCGCCGAAGCGCTCGACGTAGCCCGAGGAGTCCTCAGCCGACAGGCGCTCCTCGGCGTCCGCCAGGGCGGTCGCAGCGCGGTCCACTGGACCCTGCAGCGCCTCGACGGCCTCGAGGTCGACACCACCGTCCTGCGGCAGCAGCCCGTCGAGCTCGGTGGCGGTGCGCGCCAGCGGCTCGAGCCCGTCGTTGCTCAGGTCGGCGATGACGTCGGCCGCCACCTCGACACCGCGCGCGTCGTCGCCGATGAACGGCACAGCCGTGGCCATCGCCCACACCCAGCCCCCCGTGCGCTCCTGGGCCTCCGTCGACGAGTCCTTGAGCGCCTCGAGATCGGCGTCGATACGGGCTTCGTCCTCTCCCTGCAGGGACTCACGCAGGGCGGAGGCGTCGTCGACCGCCCGCTGCAGAGCGTCGTTGACCTTGAACGCCTGCCACCCCATCAGGGCGCCGGCAGCCACCGACGAGGACGGCCAGACCGGCGACGGAGAAGAGGACCAGACGGAGGCGAGACATGCGGGGAACCTTATCGACGCGCGGACTTGGCACTGGCGGGTGGCGCAGGGGTGCGGACAGCGAAAGCCCCCGAGCAGTGCTCGGGGGCTTCCGGTGAAGCTGAGGCGACTAGATCAGTTGCTGCGCTTCTTGTTGACGCGCAGGTCCTGGCCGCTGCGCGACTTGCCGCAGGGGTCGTTCTTGCCACGCTGGTACTTGACCGCGACGCGGTACAGGCCCTTGTCGCGAAGCTTGAAGCGGAAGTTCTTGGTGTCGTCAGCAGGCTTGCGCGCCTGCTTGACGACCTCGTTGTTCTTGTTCTTCACGATGAGCACGAACTCACCGGTGCACACGGCGCCGGCGTCGCCGTCGGCGTTCGCCCGCGCGCGCACACGGATCTTCTCGCCGATCTTGACCTTGCTGGGCGCCTTGACCGACGTGTCGGTGGGCACGGTGACCGGGTAGGGGGCGGCAAACGCGCTGGTCGCGGCACCGGGGATGAGCAGGGCGGCGCCAACGGACGCGGCGATGAGCTTCTTCATATGGCTGAGACTCCCCATAGAGGCACGCTGCGGCGCCTAAGACAGTGATGGACTGGGTAAAGATAAGCACACGACGGGCCGATCGTGTACATCCGTCCCGACATTTGACGCAGCCGTAACGTGCCGGCCACTCACGCTCCGACGGGTACCCAGCGGTAACCACCGGTCTCGACCGCCGTCCGCCATGCGGCAGGTCGGCGCGAAGCACAGACAGAAGCCCCCGCGCGGCGCACGGGGGCTTCCGATGGACCAGGGGACGACTCAGGCGCCGCGCTTGACGACGCGCAGGTCCTGGCCCTCGCGGGACTTGCCACACGGGTCCTCGTCGCCGCGCTGGTACTTGACCGCGAGCCGGTACAGGCCCTTGCTGCGCAGCTTGAAGCTGAAGTTCTGCGGTTGTCGACCGGCTTGCGGACTGCTTGACGATCACGTTGTCGTCGTTCTTCACGATGAGGACGAAGTCGCCGGTGCACACCGCGCCGGCGTCGCCGTCGGTCCTGACCCTGACCCTGACCTTGATCTTCTCGCCGATGTGACCTTGCTCGGCGCGCTGACGTGACGTCGGTGGGGGCGGATACGGGATAGGGAGCAGCGAACGCGGTGGTCGCGGCACCCGGGACGAGCAGAGCAGCGCCGACAGACGCGGCGATGAACTTCTTCATGTGGGTGAGACTCTCCGTGTCGTCTCCGGGATGCGGCTGGACACTGCGAGGACCACATGGCTGGAGGGGTTACCCAGGTTCGCCCGAGGCGATGCACTGACCGGCCTTCAGCAACGACGTGGCAGCGGCGTACGGAGGTCTCTGCTGGTTGCGGGGTCTCGACGGGCGTTCGGCGCTGGGGCGCCTCTCTGCTCGACCAACGGCGGTGGTTGCGGGGTCTCGACTGGCGTTCGGCGCTGGCGCGCCTCTCTGCTCGACCTACGTCTGAGGAAGGTGGCTACTCGGTCGAGGTAGCCCGGGGGGTCGAGGAGGAAGGAGTCGTGGCCGTAGGGGCTGTGGATCTCGGCGTGGTCGGCGTCGACGCCGTGCTTCTGCAGCTGCTCGGTCAGCCGGGCCGACTGGGCGGTGTCGAAGCGCCAGTCGGAGGAGAAGGAGGTGACCTGGAAGCGGGTGGGGCAGCCGGCGAGGCGCTCGGCGACCGGTTCGTCGGCGAACGGGTCGAAGTAGTCCATCAGCCGGGTCAGGTAGAGGTAGGACAGCGAGTCGAAGCGGCCCAGGAAGGTCTCGCCCTGGTGCTGCAGGTAGTGCTCGACCTCGAAGTCGGGCTCCAGGCGCCACTGGTCGTGACCTGCGGAGTCGCGCTGGTGGTCGAAGCGGGTCTCCAGCGACTCCGGCGAGACGTAGGTGATGTGCGCCATCATCCGGGCCACCTTCTGCCCGTGCCGCGGGCACCACCCCGCGCTCGGCGTAGCGCCCGCCGTGGAACTCCGGGTCGGCCATGATCGCCTGGCGCGCCACCGAGGAGAACGCGATGTTCTCCGCGCTCAGCCGCGCCGAGGCCGCCACCACCACCGCACGCTCGATGCGCCGCGGCTCGTCGATCACCCACTGCAGGACCTGCATCCCGCCCATCGAGCCGCCCACGGCGGCGTACAGGGTCTCGACACCCAGGTGGTCGAGCAGCCGGCGGTGGCAGGCGACCAGGTCGGAGACGTGCAGCAGCGGGAAGTCGAGGTAGCGCGGCTCCCCCGTCGCCGGGTCGATGCTCATCGGGCCGGTGGTGCCCGAGCAGCCGCCCAGGATGTTGGGCGCGACGACGAAGAACCGGTCGGTGTCGACCGGCTTGCCCGGCCCGATCATCCGGTCCCACCAGCCCGGCTTCGCGGTGTGCGGGTCCTCCCCGCGCCGGTAGCCGGCCGCGTGCGCGTCACCGGTCAGCGCGTGGCAGATGAACACCACGTTGTCGCGCGCCGGCGACAGCTCGCCGTAGGTCTCGTAGACCACCTCGACGTGCTCGAGGCTCTTGCCGCCACGCAGCCGCAGCGGGTCGTCCTCGGTGGCGAGGACGACCCGCTGGGGCACGGCGTCGAGGAGAGGGCCGCTCACTGGCTTGCGACTACTTGGTGGCGGCGAGGGCCTGCTCGAGGTCGGCGATGAGGTCCTCGACGTTCTCGATGCCGATCGAGAGGCGCACCATGTCCTCCGGCACGCCCGCGCCCACGAGCTCCTCGGGCGTGAGCTGGCTGTGGGTGGTGGTGGCGTTGTGGATCGCCAGCGACTTCGCGTCGCCGATGTTGGCCAGGTGGCTGAAGAGCTCGAGGGCCTCGATGAACTTCTTGCCGCCCTCGCGGCCCGACTTCACGCCGAAGCTCAGCAGGCCGCCGTACCCGTGGCCGGTGTGGATCTTGTCGGCCACCTCCTTGTAGGGGCTGTCGGGCAGGCCGGGGTAGCTGACCCACGACACCTCGTCGTGGCCCTGGAGGTACTCCGCGACCTTGAGCGCGTTGGAGCTGTGGCGCTCCATGCGCAGGTGCAGCGTCTCGAGGCCCTGCAGGAACATCCACGAGTTCATCGGGGTGATCGCCGCACCGGTGTTGCGCAGCAGCACCGTGCGGGCCCGGATGATGTAGGCCGCCGGGCCGGCGGCGTCGGTCCACACCGCGCCGTGGTAGGCCGGGTCGGGCTTGGTCAGGCCCGGGAACCGGTCGGAGTGCGCCGCCCAGTCGAAGTTGCCCGAGTCGACGATCACGCCGCCGATCGAGGTGCCGTGGCCGCCGATGAACTTCGTCGCCGCGTGCACCACGACGTCGACGCCGTGCTCGAAGGGACGCACCAGGTAGGGCGTCGGCGCGGTGTTGTCGACCACGAACGGCAGGCCCTGCGCGTGCGCCGCGTCGGCCCAGGCCGGCAGGTCGATCACGTTGATGCGCGGGTTGCCGACGGTCTCGCCGAAGACCATCTTCGTCTTCTCGTCGACGTGCTTGGCCAGCTCCTCCGGCTTCTCCGGGTCGACGAAGCGCACCTCGATGCCGAACTGCGGCAGCGTGTGGGCGAACAGCGCGTAGGTGCCGCCGTAGAGCGTCGAGAGCGCCACGATGTTGTCGCCGGCGTAGCACAGGTTGAGCACCGCGTAGGTCGTCGCCGCCGAGCCGCTCGCCGTCGCCAGCGCGCCCACGCCACCCTCGAGCTGGGTCATCCGCTGCTCGAAGACGTCCTGCGTCGGGTTCATGATGCGGGTGTAGATGTTGCCCGGCTCGGCCAGCGCGAAGAGGTTCGCGGCGTGGTCGGTGTCGTTGAAGACGTAGGACGTCGTCTGGTAGATCGGCACGGCCCGGCTGTTGGTCGTCGGGTCGGCCTCCTCCTGGCCGGCGTGGACGGCCAGGGTCTCGGGGCGGTGCGTCATCGGTGCTCCTGCTCGGGTGGCTGGTGTCGGCTCAGCGGCTGCTGCGACGCCTTCGAGACTAGGGAGGGGGGTCGCATCCGGGTGGGTGTGTCCGCGTGGTGGGCGTGCTGCTCGCTCTGCGAGACGGTTGAGCTAGCACCCCCGCCGCTGGTTGAGCAGCGAGGGCCGAAGGCTCGAGCGTCCGTCGAAACCCGGTGACCCCATGGCGTACCGCAAGGACGGTCCTTGCGAGGTCTCGACGGGCGCTCCTCGCTGGCGCTCGTCACTGCTCGACCCACGAGCCGTTGGTCGAGCAGCGAAGGCCCCCAGGCCTGAGCGACCGTCGAGACCCCGCCACCATCGGCGTACGGCCCGCGCGATTCTCACCCGGTCTCGACAGGCGCTCCTCGACCAAAGAGCCGTTGGTCGAGCAGCGAAGGCCCCCAGGCCTGAGCGACCGTCGAGACCCCGCAACCGGTCGGCGTACCGCAGCGAGGATGCGGTGACCTACGTAGGCGGCAAGCTCCGTCCCCTCGCCAACCCGGGCAGGTCCCCGAGTCGACCCTCGATCAGCGCGATGCGCTTGGCACGGCTCCAATTCTGGATCTGCTTCTCGTAGGCGAACGCCTCGTCCTTGCGATTGAACTCAGCGGCCCACGCCAGCCGAACCGGACGTCGACGGCGAGGCCGGGTGTAGGCCGCGCCCTCCCCCAGGTTGTGTTCGCTGACGCGCCGCTCGAGGTCGACGGTGCTCCCGACGTAGAAGGAGCCGTCGGCGCACTCGAGGATGTAGGTCCAGGCCATGGTCTGCTGCTGCCCGGACGAACGACCGTCGACACCCGCGGTCGTGCCGCCTGTGGAGGACACAGCCTCGGCGTTGCACGACCCGGCGGGCGCCACTACCCGGTCTCGACGGGCGCTCCGCTAGCCCGTCACTGCCGACCCAGCGGGCACCGCCCGCGTCAGGCACGCGGTTCTCACCCGGTCTCGACGGCGCTCCCGCTGGCGCTCGTCACTGCTCGACCCACGGCGGGCACTGCCCGGCGTACGGCACGTGCGGTTCTCACCCGGTCTCGACGGGCGCTCCTCGCTGGCGCTCGTCACTGCTCGACCCCGGCGGGCACTGCTCGGCGTACGGCACGCGGTTCTCACCCGGTCTCGACGGGCGCTCCTCGCTGGCGCTCGTCACTGCTCGACCCGGCGGGCACTGCTCGGCGTACGGCGCGCGGTTCTCACCCGGTCTCGACGGGCGCTCCTCGCTGGCGCTCGTCACTGCTCGACCAGCGGGACCTCCTCGAGGTCCTCGGGCAGCTGCACGCTGCCGTCGGAGACCCGGATGCAGTCGTCGGCCTGCTGCAGGCCGAGGACCAGCGCGTCGGAGCCCTGCCGCACCGTGTTCTCGACCGAGACGGTGAAGTCGTCGCGGGCCAGGCGGGCGTAGGGCTGCGGCTGCTCGCCGGGCTGGGCGTACTCGCCCTCGTCGGTGACCTCCCACCCCTGGGCCTGCAGCACCTCCACCACGTCGGCGTACACCTCGGCGTACGGCGCCGACTCGGCCATCGCCGCCCCGAAGGTGAAGGTGAGGCCGGGCGCGGGCTCCATCTGGCAGTAATCGCCCTCGCCGCGCGCTCGGTCGACCTCGACCCCGGCCTCCTCGAGCCCGTCGACGATCTCCTCGCCGGTCGCCATCACGTCCTCGGCGAGCCGGTCGAGGTCGCCGAGGGCCTCCTCGTCGTCCACGCCGCAGGCGCTCGTGGCCAGCAGCAGGGCCGCGAGGCCGGCGAGCAGGCGCGGGCGCCGGGCGCGGGGGGCGCTCATGGTCCGTCCTGGGTGGTGTTGGAGCGACCGACCTCGTCGGTCGTGGGCTCGCGCTCGCCCTCGGGGTCGTCGGCCCAGCGCCACCACGGGTCGTGGCTCTGCCCGGCCTCGTGGACCGCGTCGTGCTGGCCGTCGACGATGCGCCCCAGGTTGTAGAGCGACTCGGAGTCGTGGTCGTAGTAGCGGCTGTGGTCGTCGATGCTGCGCACGTCGCCGCGCAGCACCGACTCGGCCTCGAAACGACGCGCGTCGAAGTCCTCCGACGACGGGTCCATCCCCAGCCCGCCGGGGGTGTGCAGCCAGCCCTCGTCGCCGAAGAACGTCACCGCGTCGCGGCTGTTGCGCCCCACCCACACGTTGCCCTCGCCGGGGCTGAAGTCGTCGGCCGTGTCGGCCGGGCCGGCGCCCGGGCTGCCGATCAGGGCGACGTCGTCGACGCCGAGGTCGTGGTCGGTGGCGGCGTACGACGTCGTGGTGGAGCCGTAGCTGTGCCCGATCACGGTCAGGTGCGCCGGGTCGTCGGGCCGGGAGGCGCGCAGGCCGTCGATGGCGTCGGCCAGCCGCTCGCCGCCGTCCTCGGCGCGCCCGCGGGTGATGGTGTCGAGGTCGATCGCGCCCTCGGGGGTGTCGTAGCCCAGCCAGAACATCGTCGCCACGCTCGAGCCGTCGCCGTTGAAGCGGGCCGCCTCGTAGAGGTTCGTCGCGTCGTTGACCCCGCCGACCACGTCGACCGTCTCGGTGGTGATGCCGGGCACGGCGACGGCCACGTCGGCGGCGGTGTCGGGGTCGCCGACCGCCACCGCGACCCGGCCGTCGCCGTCGAAGGCGCCCGGGTCGTAGAGCCACAGCCGCCCGCCCGGCTGCTCGCCGGTGATCGCGTCGGTGAAGCCGTCGGCGTCGGCGAGCGCGTCGCGGGTCGCCTCCGCGTTCGCGAGGCGCTGCACCTCGTCGGCGCCGAGGGTGTCGTCGTCGCGCTGGGCGGCCAGGGTGGCCAGGTCGTCGTCGAGCAGCAGCCGGTTGGCCTCGTCGCGCACGCCCGCGGGCAGGCCGTCGGCCTGGCCGAGCAGGCTGGGGTACGCCGCCAGCGCGGCCTGCTGCTGCGCCTCGCTCAACCCGGCCCACCAGCGCTGCACCTCGCTCGGGCTCGCGCCGCTCCCGGGCGCGCCGTCGCGGCCCATCGCCTCGACCGCGGTGTCGCTGGCGCCGCCGGTGGCGGACAGGGCGTCGCGCAGGGTGGTGCCGGCCTCGAACGCCTGGCGCAGCCGCTGCTCGTTGTCGCGCACCGCGCGCTGCAGGTCGGCGTGGTCCTCGACCAGGCGCCGGTAGGCCAGGCGCAGGTCGTCGGCGCGCCCGCGCAGCGCCGCGACGTCCTGCGGGGTGGCGTCGGTGATCGCGTTGACGTCGGCGACCAGGCCGGCGCGGTCGGCGTCGAGGTCGCGCTTGCGGGTCAGCAGGTCGGCGGCGGTGGCCTGGTGGGCGCGCAGGTCGTCGGCGTACGCCGCCACCGCGCGCGCGACCCGGCGCAGGGTGGTGGCCATCGCGTCGTGCTCGTCGCCGGCGCGGGCGGCGGCCTCGCGGTAGGCGTCGTAGGCCTCGCCCCACCAGCCGCGCAGGTCCTGCAGGTGGTCGGCCTCGGTGGCGACCTCGTCGTAGCGCCCGACCGCGGTGAAGAGCCGCTCGGCGAGCTGGTCGGCGCCCGCCGGGCTGCCCTCGGGCTCGCGGACCTCCGGCTCGGAGGCCGGGATGGTGATCGTGGTCATCGGGCGGCACCGCGGGCCCAGGCGGCTGTCGAGGGCCTCCATGTCGCCGCGGGTGCCGCTGTCGGCGGCGGCGGTGCGGGCCGCGACCTCCTCCAGCGCGGTGGCGAAGCCCTCGACGATCGCGGCGCTCTCGCCCGCGTAGCCCTCCCAGGCGCTCAGGAACGCCCGCGCCGCGCCCTGGCACTCGGGGGCCAGCCCGCTCGTGGGGGCGCCGCCGAGGTCGCGGGCGGTCTCCTCGAGCAGCTCGCCCAGGCTCGCCCAGCGCTCGCTGCCGGCGCGCAGCGCGTTGTACTCCAGCCCCATCTGGCTCATCGCTCGACCGCCTGCGACCCGCTGCGGTGGCGCAGCACGACCCGCCCGGTCTCGGGCACCACGAGCAGCAGCAGCTCGGCGCGGCCGGCCCCGTCGGGGCGACCCGCCTGCACGCGGGGCAGCCCCTCGGCGGGGGCGAGCACGTGCCACCCGGACTGCTCCAGGGTCTCGGCCGTGCGGCGTACGACGCCCTGGGCGGTGGCGGGGTCGACCGGCTCGCCGCCCCCGTGGGTCCAGGTGGTCTCCAGGCGCCCCTGGACCCAGCGCTCCTCGGTCTCGGTGGGCTCGTCACCACCGATCGCGGTCGCCCACAGCCGGCTCAGGAGGTCGGGGTCGGCGGGCTGCGCGGGGTCGGGCTCAGCGGGCGGCTCGTCAGCGGCCTGCTCGGGCGGCAGCAGCACGATGTCGACGTCGGGGTGCCGCCGGCGTACCGGCGCCCAGAACGGGTCGGTGGCGGCCGGGTCCGCCTTGCTCTCGTCGGGCACGGCCCCCACCTACCCACTCCCCCACGCGCGTACACAACGCCGAGCAGTCACTTCTGCACCATCGACCGGTCGCTTGTGCACCGCGGCGAAGTATTTCGATCCGGCAACAACGGCCGACCCCTTTTGCTCCTGCCACCGCGCTGCGTGACAACCTCGTCGGCCCCCGGGCACAGCCCCAGCCTCTCGGGGGCGACTCCTGCTGTGCCCGGTCCGCCACAGAGAGGAGAACGTCATGAGCGACCAGCACCCACCGCAGCAGCAGCAGCAGCCTTCCGCACAGGGTGGCTCCCAGCCGGGACCGCCTCCCAAGAAGAAGCACACGCTGCGCAACGTGCTGCTCATCCTCGCGCTGCTCTTCGTCCTCGTCGTGGGCGGTTGCGTCGCCCTCATCGGCGGCGCGATCAACGAGGCCGACAAGGCCCTGGACCAGGAGGCCGAGAACGACAAGCCCACGGCCGTCGCCGAGGGCGAGGCCTTCGAGCACGACGGGTACGTCGCCGACCAGGGCTGGAGCGTCGCCAAGGAGGAGTTCGGAGGCGCCACCCTCGAGGGGCTGCGGCTCACGCTCGAGGACGACCAGGAGGTCAACGGGCGGAGCGCGCTGCTGACCTTCCGCCTGTACAACGGCAACGAGGTCATCACCGAGATCCAGTGCTCGACCAACCAGATGCAGGAGGGCGAGACCTCTCGAGCCGACTGCGTCTCGCTCGACTCCGAGGAGCTGGGCAAGTGGGACACGATCAAGGTCTCTGACGCCTTCTGAGCCCCACCCCCGCTGGCTCCCGGGACGCACTCGGGGGCCAGCGGTCGGCGTACGACGCCCGGCGGAGCGCATCTGACTCAACGCGGCGAAGTTCGGGCCGGGTCACCGCGAAGTTCGGGCCGGGTCGGCGGGAGATTTGCGCCGGGTCAGCGTGCGGACGCAGCGAGCCCCCGTGCCGCTGCACGGGGGCTCGCTGCTGTCCAGGGTGCCAGAGATGCCTCAGACGCTGATGGAAACCTCGGCGACCTCGCCCACCTGGGCGTGGACCGTGCGGTCGACGGGGTCGGCCTTGGGGGCCAGGGTGCGCAGGGTCCACTCGCCGTTGCCGGCGAAGAACCGGAAGTGCCCGGTCGCGGAGGTGGGGACCTCGGCGGTGAACTCGCCGGTGCGGTCGAGCAGGCGCACGTAGGCGCTGGCCACCGGCTCACCGTCGCGCAGCACCTGGCCCTGCACCACGGCCTCCTTGGCCACGTCGATGCCGTCGAGCGAGAGACCGCCCTGGGTCGCGCCGCACATCAGGCGTCCTCGGCGGTGCCGGGCTCGTCGCCGAGCGCGATCGGGACGCCCACGAGCGAGCCGTACTCGGTCCAGGAGCCGTCGTAGTTCTTCACGTTCTGGTGACCGAGGAGCTCCTTGAGCACGAACCAGGTCAGCGAGGAGCGCTCACCGATGCGGCACAGCGCGATGGTGTCCTTGGAGTCGTCGATGCCGACCTCGGCGTAGAGCGCCTTGAGGTCCTCGTCGGACTTGAAGGTGCCGTCGTCGTTGCAGTTCTTGCTCCACGGCACGTTGAGGCTGGTCGGCACGTGGCCGGCGCGCTGGGCCTGCTCCTGCGGCAGGTGGGCCGGGGCGAGCAGCCGACCGGCGTACTCGTCGGGGCTGCGCACGTCGATCAGGTTCTGGGTGCCGATCGCGGCCACGGTGTCGTCGCGGAACGCGCGGATCGAGCGGTCCTGCTCGGTCGCGGTGTACGTCGTCCTCTCGCGGCTGGGCACCTCGTCGGTCAGCGGGCGCGAGTCGAGCTCCCACTTCTTGCGACCGCCGTCCATCAGCTTGACGTCGGCGTGGCCGTAGAGCGTGAAGTACCAGTAGGCGTAGGCGGCGAACCAGTTGTTGTTGCCGCCGTAGAGGACCACGGTGTCGTCGTTGGAGATGCCGCGCTCGCTGAGCAGCTCCTCGAACTGGCGCTTGTTGACGAAGTCGCGGCGCACCTGGTCCTGCAGGTCGGTGGTCCAGTCGAGCTTGATCGCGCCGGCGATGTGGCCCTTGTCGTAGGCGGTGGTGTCCTCGTCGACCTCGATGAGGACGACGTTGTCGTCGTGGGCGTGCTCCTCCACCCACTGGGTGGTGACGAGGCTGGTCTCGCGGGTCATGTCGGGCCTTTCGTTGACGTGCAGGGAAGTGTGTGGAGGTCTCAGGCGGTGGCGCGCTTGATCAGCAGGTACATCTCGCAGCCGAGGCAGAACCGGAAGACGGCGTTGAGGGTGGCGGCGACCAGCGCGAAGCCGATCGCGACCTGGGCCAGGACGGTGAGGCCGGCGGCGTACCCGGCGATCGCGACCACGGTGAAGAGCAGACCGACGCTCTGCGCGAAGCGCGGCGGGGCCGGGTCCTCGAGCTCGTCGGGGGCGGCCAGCTTGGGGCGGATGAACCGCTTGAAGGCCCAGGCGTGCGGGGTGTGCTGCACCCCGCGGACGGCGCCCAGCGCGAAGAGCGAGGCCTGGGCGATGGTCAGCACCAGCGCGGCCAGCGGCGGCAGGCCCAGGATCGCGATCAGCACCAGGGCGGTGACGCCGGCGGCGAACTGCGGCCCGCGCGGGTCGATGCCGGCTGCTGCGGGCGACTGACCCGGACCAGAGGCCTGGCCGGTGGTCCGACCAGTGGTCTGGGTCGGCGAGGCGGTCGTGGAGGTGCGCTCGGTGGTCGTGCTGGACATGTCTCTCCTGAGGATGGCGTCGCCGGGAACGGCATGACTGCAGCCCAGCGGGGCTGCGGCCGACGGCGCTGCGCGTGCTCAGACGAGGAGCAGGAGGAAAGGCAGCGCCGTCACGACATCCGACACAGGCTCGAGCGCATGCGGCAGTGGTCGACTGCGCGCCGCCTCGTGAGCCAGGTCGTGATCATGTAGGTGAGAATACGAGCCGCCCTGCGTTTGTTCCGCATCGCGTCTCACTTGGTGGACACCCGTCTTGCCTGATGAGAATGTTACTCACGCGTCACTTATTCTCCGAAAGGTCGTTGCCCCCCACATGACCCCGCACTACGGACAGCGCATCGTCAGCCTCCACCCGGGCCTCGCCCAGCCGCTGCAGGACGCGTTGCTCGGCGCCATCGAGACCGTCCTCGTCGACGCGGAGGCCGATCGCATCTGGCTCGAGGAGTCACCCAGCCACGATCTGCGGGTGCACGCCGAGCTGCCGTTCACCGACCGCCCCGAGGCGACCGTGGTGTCGATCCAGACGGCACCGTCGGCACGCGTCGGCCGCGACGTTCCACTCCTCGGTGTCAGTGGAACCGGGCACGGCGGACGAGACCTCCGCGCGGGACCGCTCCGACACGGAGTCGGCGGAGTAGCCGGCGCTGGTGCAGCTCGCCCGCGCAGCCGCACTCGTCGCCGCCGTAGTAGGACCACGGGTCCTCGACCAGCACGTGGCAGCAGCGCTGCGACCACACCAGCGGCTCCAGCGCCCGCTGCACCGGCCCCAGGCAGGAGTGGCCGCACTGGGGACAGGTCGTCGCAGGGGCTCGGTGCCGCAGGCTCATCTGCCCAGGACACACCCTGCGGGCGGGTCGCGGCCGCGGTCGCGGCGTACGTCACCAGGATCGGGGACGCGCACCGGGCGCGACGCTAGGGTCGTCGCACCATGAGCACCCCTCCCTCCGGTCGCGCGCGCACCGCCCTCGTGACCGGTGTGGCCGGCCAGGACGGCGTCTACCTGGCCCGGCACCTGCGCTCGCTGGGCTACCACGTGGTCGGCACGCTGCGCCCGGGCAGCCGGTGGGCGCCGCTGACGCTGGGGCGTGCCTATGCCTACCTCGACGGCGTGCAGCTGGTCGACCTCGACCAGCGCGACCACGAGGGCTGGGCGGCGGTGCTCGAGGGGCTGCAGCCCGACGAGATCTACAACCTCGCCGGCTTCTCGTCGGTGGGCGCGTCGTGGGGGCACGCCGAGGTGGTCGCCGAGACCAACGGGCTGGCGGTGCTGCGGATGCTCGAGGAGCTCGTCGCCTTCCGCGACCGCCACGGCTGGTCGCCGCGGTTCTTCCAACCCTCGAGCTCGGAGATGTTCGGGACCTCCGACCAGCAGCCCCAGACCGAGGGCACCCCCCACCACCCGCGCTCGCCGTACGCCGCCTCGAAGTCGTTCGCGCACCACCTGGTCGTCAACTACCGCGAGTCCTACGGGCTGTTCACCGCCACCGGCACGCTCTACAACCACGAGAGCCCGCTGCGCGGCGAGCAGTTCGTGACCCGCAAGATCACCCGCTCGGTCGCCGAGATCGCGCTCGGGCGGCGCGACGAGGTGGTGTTGGGCAACCTCGACGTACGCCGCGACTGGGGCTTCGCCGGCGACTACGCGGTCGCCATGCAGCGGATGCTGCAGCTCGACGACCCGCAGGACTTCATCGTCGCCACCGGCACCTCCCGCCCCCTGGCCGAGGTGGTCGAGGTGGCGTTCGCCGCCGCGGGGCTCGGCTCGCCCGAGGGCTACCTGCGCCAGGACCCGGCGCTGATGCGCCCCGCCGACGTCGCCGACCTCGTCGGCGACCCGACCAAGGCGCGCGAGCAGCTCGGCTGGACCCCCAGCGTGTCGTTCGAGCAGGTCATCGAGCACATGGTGCGCGTCGACGTCACCCGTCTCGAGCGGGGCGTCGAGGACGACGCCGGCTACCTCTCACCTGCCTGATCCACGCACGCCGCGGCGGTTGTCCACAGGCGCCAGGTGAACCCTGGCGCCGAACTGGGTAGGTCTCTACCGTGAATCGCGCCCGCTCCGCTCCCGGTGGGCGCCCTCTCGGGAAAGCAGAACAGATGAGACGACACCTCGCGTACGCCGCCGGCGCGGCCGTGCTCGCCCTGACCGGTTGCGGTGGGGACGACCCCACACCCCAGGTCGCCGACCCCACTCCTTCCGCCAGTGTCTCGCCCTCGCCGAGTGCGAGTGCGGCTGCGGAGAAGGAGGCGTGGGAGAAGAAGACTGATGACGGGGCCGTTGCGTTTGTCGAGCACTGGCTCGAGGTCTTCAACGAGATGCAGGTGACTCGGCGAGCAGACCGAGCTTCGAGGCCATCAGCGCACCGGGACTGCGAGACCTGCGCCAACTTCGTCGAGATCACCGACGGCATCTACGAGCGCCGGCGGCATCATTGAGCTCCAACGGCTGGAATGTCGATCAGATCGGCAGCCGCCGTCAGAGCCACGGCAGCGGAGAACGGTTGATCGCGTTCGACGTCGACCAAGCCCCCCAGACCAGTTCGATGCGAGCGACGATGGCGACACGCGCAGCTACCCCGGCGGAGAAGCTGACGTGTCCTGACGGCACTTGCGCTGGGCGGAACGGCTCGTGGCACATGGCCGAGGTCGGACCGAGTCAGTCATGAAGATGCGCACTGCTGGCTCGCGTGGCCATCGTGCTGGTCGCGCTGCTCGCAGCCACGCCAGCGCCGAGCCTGATGTCAGCGAGGCCGACGGCGCGCGGAACCGGTACAGCGTTGGCGCATCTGTGCCAGCACTCAGCGCCGCGAGTCGACCGCACTGCCGGATCGGCGCAGTTCGATCCGAGTCCAGCACTGGCATCGACGCTACTACGCGTTGAGCCAATGTGCCTGCACAAGCGACGGCATCATCGACAGCAGACCGCGTTCGGCTGTGCCGAAGCCAGCTGAGCTTGCGGCGACGACGGGCATGCTCCATGACGCTTGACGCACCATCAGCCGACGGAGGTCAACTGCACCTCGGCGATCAGACCTGCGTCGAGCCAGGCGACCCCGTCGGCGCAGCGACCGCCCCAGTCCTGACCCCGGGCCGCATCCTCGAGGCCTTCCGCCGCATCCCCCTGCCGGAGGCACCCCTGGAGGTGCAGCCGCCGGGCGGGGAGACGCTGGTCAACTTCGACACGATCCTGCACACGCAGGCCGAGCCGTTCACCGAGACCGTCCAGCTGCTCGGGCGACAGGTCACCTTCGACATCAGCCCCGCCAGCTTCACCTGGAGCCTCGGCAACGGCGAGACGATGACCACCACCGACCCCGGGCGGGCGTGGGCGCGCGGCGTACCGATGGACCAGTACGTCTCGCACCGCTACACCGAGGCCGGTCCCGTCACCCTCGCCCTCACCACCACGTGGGGCGCGCGGTGGCGGTTGGGCACCGGGCCGTGGCGCGACGTCGACGGCACCGTCACCATGACCAGCCCCGCGCAGGACCTCCAGGTCCGCACCGCCCAGCCGCAGCTGGTCTCCTACGACTAAGTCCGTCGCGGTTTGCCGCGCCCGGCGCTGGGTAAAGCAAAGGCGTGCGTCCCGAGGAGGCTCCATGAGCTATGAGGTGCTCGCCGCCGAGCTGCGATCCGCCGCGGGCGACTACCGCGACACCGCGGCAGCGGTCGGCGCCCCCGTCCACCTGTCCCCCGTCACGCCGGCGGTGCTGGGCCACGTGGAGCTGGCCGCCTGGCTCGGCGCCGTCGCTGACCAGTGCGAGAAGGCGACCCAGGCCCTGGTCGAGGGCGGCGAACGGATCGCGGACAGTCTCGACACGGCAGCACACCACTACGAGAGCACCGACGAGGCCGCGGGACTCCTCTTCTCCTCACCGTTCGGGGTCGACACCGGCCCCACGCTCGGGCACGGACCGGGCCGGTGACCCTCCCACCAGGTGGCGCGCTCGGGAGCACCTCCGACCCCGCCGTGCTGATCCAGGGCGACCCCGACCAGGTCCTCACGCAGGCCACCACCCTGCTCGACGAGTCCACCCGGATCACCGAGCTGGCCGACGAGGTCGCCGCCATCAGGGTGCGCGACTGGTCGGGAGGGTTCGGCGAGCCGGCCTACCGAGCGGCCAGCTCGGACGAGGCCGCCAAGTGGCGGACCTACGGCGACCTGCTCCAACGCGCCGGCAGCAGCCTGACGACGTACGCCGCCGCCCTGCGTGCGGCCCAGGACCGCGCTGCCGAGGCGATCAGCCTCTGGCAGGCGGCCCAGGCCGCGACCGAGCGAGCCGTCGTCGAGCACGACGCGGCAGTCGCGGCCTACAACGCCGCCCTCACGCGACCGGTCTGCCTGCCCTCCTACGGCTCCCGCCCCACGCCTCCCTCGGCCACCCCGGCGCGGCCGGGTCCGTTCGTCGACCCCGGGGCGCCGCTGCGCGAGGAGGCCGCACAGGTCCTCGAGCAGGCCCGGTCGTCCCTCGAGGACGCCGGGGCGACCGCCGTGAAGGAGCTCGGCGGGCTCGAGGGCGGGCGCGTCGAGGGGTCGACCGACGGACCGTCCGCCCACGGCTCCGTCGAAGGACCCAGCATCGACTGGGGCGACTGGGAGGACACCTTCGGCCGCGACGGGGCGACAGGCCCCCACGGGGACTACGACCGGGGCGGCTCGGACAGCCCGTTCGCGATCAACCTCGGCAGCGTCGAGGGGCGAGCGAGCCTCTGGGGAGCCGAAGGGACGTGGGAGGACTACTGGGGCGGCGCCCGGGTGCACGCCGACGGGTCGGTCACGGCGCTCGGCGTCCGGGGCGGAGCCACCGGGTCGATCGGCTCGGACGGCCTGGTCCTGGCCGTCGAGGGTCGCGCCACGCTCGTGGGCGCCGAGGGCGCCGTCGGCATCGAAGGCGAGCACGCGTCGGCCGAGCTCTCCGGCGAGGCCTTCGCCGGCGCGCTCGCCGAGAGCGAGATGCTCCTGGGCCCCACGGGTGCGCACGCAGGAGGCGAGCTCTTCGCAGGCGCCCAGGTGGAAAGCGGGCTCAAGGGCGACGTCGGCGGTGTCGGCGGGGAGGTCGAGGGCGAGCTGTGGGCCGGGTGGGGCGTAGCCGGCGACATCGACTTCGGCTTGCGGGACGGCAAGTTCGAGATCGGGGGGTCCGGTGGGGTGGGGGTGGGCCTCGGTGGCAAGGTCGGTGGGCACGTCACCATCGACCCCGTCGAGGTGCTCCAGACCGGAGGCGCCCTCGTCATAGGCATCGGAGAGCTGTTCGAATGACCACCACCTTGCCCGTGCCGGTGCGCTTCGAGCTGCCCAACGCGCACTGGAGGGCCGTGCCCCCGGCGTCGTACGGCGTCACCAACGCCGCCTTCCTCGCGCTGCGTGCGGACGCCCCTGGCGACTACACCCCGCTCCTCACCATCAGCGGCGACTGGCGCACCGACCCGGCGAGCCTCGTCGACATCGCCGACGAGTCGCTCGCGATCCTGCGGGGCGAGGGCGCCAGCGACGTCGAGCTGGTCAAGCGCACGCTCATCGAGTCCGAGCTCGCCCCGGCGATCACCCAGTCCCTGGGCGCCGTCGTCACGGTGGAGGCCAGGAGCCACGACGTGCGGCAGGCCCAGGCGATCCAGGCGCTGCACGACGTGCACGAGCCGGCCAAGCGCGTGGTGCTCACCTACACGCTCACCTGCACCTACGCGCAGTTCGACGCCCTGGGTCCCGAGTTCCAGCAGTTCATGGCCTCGGTCCAGGTGGCGCCGGGGCAGGACACGCCAAGCAGCTGAGACCCCTCAGAACTTGCCGAGCAGGGCTGCGGCCACGACGCCGACGACGGCGACCAGCGCCCCGACCGCACCGATCACCCCGACGACCAGTCCTGCCCGCTCCGCTGCGCCACGCCGACTCCTGAAGCCCAGCTCCCGGGCGACCCCGGAGATCAGGTCGCGGCCCTCCTCGGAGCCGAAGCGGTAGTCCGCCTGGACCCCGAAGCGCCCGTGCTCGTCGAAGGCCCAGACCTTCTGAGCGCCCAGCTCCTTGACCCGGCCGTGCACCCGCTCGGCCCTGCCGGCGCTCGGGACGCCGGCCACCCACTCCACGGTGCGCGACTCGTCGGTGACGCTGTAGACCCCGGCCTCGGGCACCGCGACGTGGTGCACGTACACCCTCGTGAGCGAGGCCTTGTTGAACAGCCCGAACCAGGTCGCGTCGACGATGTCGAGCGTGACGTCGAAGCCCGCGTCGGTCTCCTGCACGGTGTACGGCGTGCCCTCGGTGACCTCGCGCACCCGACGGGCGAACTCCCGGGCGCCCGCCGGCGCGCTCACGCCGCCCCGTCCGCCGGGTCCTCGACCTCGATGTCGAAGGCGGCGCGATCGTCCTCGACCGAGGTGACCTCCACCATGACGTCGAGCTCGTCGCTGCCGGCCGTGAGGACGCAGACCACGCTCGCACCGACCTCGCTCTCGAGGTCCTCGGGGCACTCGACGTCGTCGGGGGCCACACCGACCTCGTTCTCCAGCTGGGTCGAGACCTCCTGCTCGAGGTCGTCGCGATCGATCGACGGCGTGCTCGAGCACCCCGCGACCAGGACGAGGGCGGCGGTCGAGGCGACCAGGGACGAGAGCCTGCCGGGAGCATTCACGCCTCCATCATGAGCCGGCGTGACGGGGCCTAAACCCCCCGGATCAGGCCGGAGGCGTCGACCCGTCGTCCACGACCGAGCCCAGGGTCGCCAGCACCGTCTCCTTGCGCGGGGCGCCGGCGGCGCGGGTGGCCTCCCGGCCCGACGCATCGAGGATCAGGGTGGTGGGGGTGCGCAGGACGTCGAGGCGGCGTACGAGGTCGAGGTGGTGCTCGGCGTCGACCTCGAGGTGCACCACCCCCGGCACCAGGTCGACCACCTCGCTCAACGTGCGACGCGTCGCCCGGCAGGGGGCGCAGAAGGCGGAGGAGAACTGCACGAACGTCGCCCGCTCCCCCAGCCGCGCGTCGGGCACCGCCGCGACGACCTCGTCCCAGACGGTCCGCTCGACCGCAGCCGGGTCCGCAGCCACCCCGTCAGCACCCCTCACCTCGTGGGTGCCGCGGAACCGCCCGTCCGTCAGGGCGCGGTAGGCCCCGAAGGCGAGAGCGATCACGACGGCCGCGAGGGCGATCCACAGTCCGGTAGGCACGCCAGAGGGAACAGCGCGGCACAGCCGCGCATTCCGCCCCGGACGACGGCAGCGACGGGGCCTCGCCGCGACGTCGGGACCACCGCCGGAGTTTTGCATCCGCCGAGGGTTCGAGCTGCGGACAACCGGGCATCAGAGGAAGAAGACCTCGGGAGGCTGACATGGACCTGCTGATCGCCGCGACGCTCGTCGTCTGCTTGTGGTGCCTGGCGCCCCTGCCGCTGGCCGTGGCCATCGGACGCGCCTTCCGCCACGGCCACCAGCTCGACGCCCGCCAGCTCGAGGCGGCCGTCGCCGCCCTCGGCAGGCCCGGAACTGACAGGACGCGCTTCCAGTCCGACGCCTGCTGAGGCATGATGATCTGGTCCACCGCGCGCACTTCGCCATCCCCCCGACACACCGGCGCAGCGCCCGCACCGTGGACCACCAGGCCGTTCCCCACCCCCCAGGGAGACCCGTGCTGTCCATCATCGTGCTCACCGCGCTCGCGCTGCTGGCGTGGTCGGCCCTCTCGCTGGTCGCCGGCATCGCCGTCGGCTCGCTGCTGCGCCGCCGCCAGCCGCCCGCCGACGTACGCCGCCACCCGGCGCCACCGAAGCTGGTGCAGCCAGCCGCCTGACCAGCCCCCTTCACCGACGGACCAACGACCGAGGGCCGGGCTCCGCACGAAGCGGAGCCCGGCCCTCGGTGGCGTCGGTGGCTCGATCAGCCGGAGACGGCCTTCTTGAACGCGGCCGCGGCCTTGAAGCCGGGGACGGTCGTCGCGGCGATCTGCATGGTCTCGCCGGTCTGCGGGTTGCGACCCTCGCGAGCCGAACGCTCACGGGGCTCGAAGGTGCCGAAACCGGCGATGCTCACGCGCTCACCCTTGGCCACGGCCGAGACGATCGCCGACAGCGCGGCGTCGACGGCACGCTCGGCGTCGGCGCCGGTCAGCCCGGTCTCCTTGGCCACGGTCTCGCGAAGCTCTCCCTTGTTCATGCAGTTCTCCTTCATCATGTTGCTCGTCATGGGGTCCGTCGTTCACCGCACCCTAACCAGCAAACCCCCCGATACCGCGACCTGGCGGGCCTTTCTCCCGGTTTTTCTCAGGTCCGGCGCCTCGCGGCGAGCTGCGAGCGCAGCCGACGGACCTCCGCCTCGAGCTCCAGCACCCGGGCCACGCCGACCAGGTTGAGGCCGTCGGCGAGCAGCTCGCGGATGCGGTGCAGCACCTCGATGTCGGCCTCGCTGTAGAGCCGGGTGCCGCCCTGGGTGCGGTCGGGGCTGAGCAGGCCGCGTCGCTCGTAGACGCGCAGGTTCTGCACCTCCATGCGCACCATCTGCGCCGCCACCGAGATCGCGAAGACCCCCTGGGCTCGTGCCGCCATCGCCTCCACCTCCCTCTCGCAGGAACTCTCAGAAGATTCTCAGCCCCACCACTTGAGTCTGACCTACTGGGTGGATTACAACAAACCTGTAACCACCAATACAGGTCCGGCGGGCTCACGCAGACCGTCTGGACCATCCGACCGACCGCCGTCGAGTTCAAGGAGGACACCCCATGTTGCTGCGAACCACCGACCCGTTCCGCGACTTCGACCGCCTGACCCAGCAGCTGCTGGGGACCACGAACCGCCCGGCCGTGATGCCGATGGACGCCTGGCGCGAGGGCGAGCAGTTCGTCATCGAGCTCGACGTGCCCGGCGTCAACCGCGAGAGCATCGACCTCGACGTCGAGCGCAACGTGCTGACCGTGCGCGCCGAGCGCGTCGCCAGGAACGGCGACTGGGAGCGCCTGGCCTCCGAGCGACCGACCGGCGTCTTCAGCCGCCAGCTGGTCCTCGGCGACAACCTCGACCTCGACCGCATCGAGGCGACGTACGACGACGGCGTGCTGCGCCTGGTCGTGCCGGTCGCCGAGAAGGCGAAGCCGCGCAAGATCGAGATCGGCACCACCTCTCCCGAGCGCGAGTCCACCGCGATCGAGAGCTGAGCCGGCACCCCGCACCGCACCACGAGCGGCCGTCCCGTCCGGGGCGGCCGTTCGCGCTTCCAGCAGCCGGAACGCGCGGCGTTGTGGAGGGCCGAGAAGTTCTCCACAGATTGTCGAACTGGTGTTCCCATCCGCTCTTTACCTTGAGAGAATGAAGGCATGACCATCCAGGCGCTCCCGACCCCCACCGCGGCCCCCGCGGTGAGCGAGGCGAGCGCCCACCTGGCCCGGGCCCACGAGGTCGCGCTCGAGCGGGTGCACCGCGACGAGCTCGGCCAGCTGCTGACCACGCTGGCGACCCTGGAGTCCCAGACCGAGGCGCTGCGCCTGAAGGTCCTGGCCGAGGCCGAACGCCGCCAGGTCGCCGCCGACCAGGCCGCCACCGGCACCGACGCCTGGGCCGCCGCGCTGACCGGCACCACCCGCGAGGTCAACGCCGGCGGTCTGCACCTCGCCGAGCTGCTGAAGACGAAGTACCACCACACACGTGAGGCCTACGCCGCCGGGCAGCTGCGCGCCGACCAGGTCCGCGTCATCGTCCGCGCCGCCGAACAAGCACCCCTCGACACCACGGTCGAGCAGCTCGCCGCTGCCGAGGAGGTCCTGGTCAACAAGGCCACCGGCATCGGCACCCGGTCGGGGCGCCCGATGAACGCCAAACGGCTGCGCCAGGCCGCGCGGCGGATGCTCGACGTCGTCGACCGCGACCTGGCCGACCGCACGAGGCGATCATGCTCGGGCGCGAATCCCGGCGCGCGAAGCACGAGACCTACCTGGCGCTGCACGACAACGGCGACGGCACCTACACCGGGAAGTTCACCATCCCCGAGCTGCACGGCTCCCTGCTACGCACCGCCATCGAGACCCTCTCCGCACCCCGACGCCTCAACAAGACCCGCACCAGCCCCGACGGCGAGAGCGTCTCCGGGTACGACGAGTCCGCCCCCACCGGCCCCGACCACGGCCTCTCCGGGTGGGAGATCCACGGCAACGCCCTCTGCGAGCTCATCGAGCACCTGCCCACCGACGGCTGGAACGGCGCCAACGCCCTGACCCTGCTGGTCACCATGACCGCCGAGGACCTCACCCACGACCTCACCCAAGCCGGGAAGACTCGACCCGGCCTCCTGGCCCGACTGGCACGGCCCCGACGAGACCGGCACCGCCAAGCTCGACACCGGCACCCGCACCGCCGCCGGCGACCTCCGACGCCTGGCGTGCGAGGCCGGACTCGTCCCCGCCGTCCTCAACTCCCAGTCCGTCCCCCTCGACCTGGGCACGGACCAGACGACTCCACAGCCACCACCAACGAAAAGCCCTCGCACTGGTCCACGACACCTGCGCCATCGGGACCTGTGAGAGACCCTTCGCCTGGTCCGAGATCCACCACCTCATCCCCTGGTCCCACCACGGCGACACCGACCTCGACGACGCCATCCCACTCTGCTCCTGGCACCACCACCGCGCCCACGACCCCCGATGGCACCTCACCCACCACCCCCTCCGCGGCTGGGAGCTGCGCTCACGCGAGCGACGCAAGAGGTCCTAGACGCACGCACGGCCGCCCCCACCCGGGGACGGCCGTACGGTCGAGGTCGTGCTTGGTCGCCGCCTCAGGCGACGCGGGGCAGACCCGGCAGGCCGGGGATGCCGGGCAGGCCGGGCAGGCCGGGCAGGCCGCCGGACGCTGCGTCGCAGATCTGCTGCGGGAGGCCGGCATCGCACAGGGGCTGGATCGGGCTGTCGCCGCCGGGGCCGGCCGGGCCGGTCGCGGCGTCGCACAGCGCCTGGGGAAGCCCCGCGTCGCACAGGGGCTGCAGCGGGCTGGCACTGCCGTCTCCGGCACCCCCGCCGGGCAGGCTGGGGAAGGCGTCACAGACGGCCTGCGGCAGGCCGGCGTCGCACAGCGCCTGGATCGGGCTGGCGGCAGGCTCCCCGGTGCCGGGCTCCTCCGTGCCGGGCTCCTCGGTGCCGGGCTCCTCGTCCTGGCACGCAGCCAACGCAGCCGCTGCGCGCGTCTGCTGGCGCTCGGCACGCCGCAGCTGCTTCTGCGCACGCTGCACCTTGGCAGGGCGGTCGGCCCGCTCGAGCTTGCGCTCCTTCTTCGCCACCTTGCGCTCAGCCGCCCGCACGTCGCGCCGCTCCTGCGCGCAGTCCGCCCGCTCCGCCACGGACGCCGAGACGGACGGTGCCGCTCCGGCGGCTGCGGCGCCGGTGGCCGACACGGTGAACCCGAGCACGAGCGCCACCGACGCCCCCAGCGCGACCAGGACCTTGATCATCTGCTGCATGAGACCCTCCTCCGAGCCGCGGCGGTCGCGGGCTCACCAGCCCAACGAGCACGACCACAGGTGGTGACGTGCGTCTCACCACATACCCGTCCGGGTTCTCGCACCCTGCCTGACCTGCGACGACGCGCCAGCAGAGGTCTAGACCGCCGACTCGGGCTGCTGCGCCCAGCCTGTTCCGCCCAGCCCGGTCAGCCGCCGGCGAAGGGCGGCAGGAACTCCACCGTCGCGCCCGGCTCGACCCGCACCGAGCCCGGGTCCTGGCTGCCGACCGGCTGCTCGCCGATCAGCGTCGAGCAGACCGCGAGCACCCGCTCGAGGTCGGTGCCGGGGTGCAGCGCGACCGCGCGGCGTACGACGTCGGCCAGCGTCAGGGCGCCGTCGACCTCGAGCCGGTCGGAGCCGGTGCCGGCCGCGTGCTTGGCCCCGGCCCAGTAGTGCACGTGCACCACGCCGTCTGTCTCGCCCACGTCAGTTCCTCCTGCGCCCGGTGATGCCTTGGGTAGTATTCAACCCGGATCACCGACCGGAGCCCAACGATGCGTTCTGGTCCCCCGCACACCGGAGGGACCCACCGTGAGCACGATTCTCCTCCTGACCAGCGCCCTGCAGCCCTCGGCCGAGGTGCTGCCCGGGCTGGCGCTGCTCGGCCACCAGGTCCGGGTGCTGCCGCCCGAGGGCAGCGCGCTGCTCGAGGCGCCCGACGCCGACCTGCTGCTGGTCGACGGCCGCCAGGACCTCGCCCACGCCCGCGACCTGTGTCGCCTGATCCGCACCACCGGCAGCGACCAGCCGGTGCTGCTCGTGGTCACCGAGGGCGGGCTGGCCGTGGTCAGCCACGACTGGGGCATGGACGACGTGGTGCTGCACACCTGCGGCCCCGCCGAGCTCGAGGCCCGCATCAAGCTCGGCATCGGCCGGCTCGCCGCGCGCCGCGACGCCGACGACCCCGAGAGCCACCTGATCCGCTCCGGCGAGGTCACCGTCGACGAGGCGACGTACACCGCCCGGATCGGCAAGCGCCCGCTCGACCTGACCTTCAAGGAGTTCGAGCTCCTCAAGCACCTCGCGCAGCACCCCGGCCGGGTCTTCAACCGCCAGCAGCTGCTGCAGGAGGTCTGGGGCTACGACTACTTCGGCGGCACCCGCACCGTCGACGTGCACGTGCGCCGACTGCGCGCCAAGCTCGGCGTCGAGCACGAGACGCTGATCGGCACCGTGCGCAACGTCGGCTACCGCTTCGTGGTGCCGGCCAAGGAAGCCCGCGCCGAGGCCGACGCGCGCGCCGTGACCGAGGCGCCCGAGGAAGCAGAGGTCACCGAGCCGGCCTCTGGCTAGGCTGGGGCGAATGGACTCCCTCCACGACGCCCGCCAGATCGAACGGGTCGCCGCCCTCTCGGAGGCCGCCGACGGCACCGCACCGCTCGACGAGGCCACCTTGATGGCGCTGCGCCACCCCGACCGGTTCCGGTCGTGGGTCGAGGGCGACGGCGTCGCCGTGCTCGTCGACGGCCAGGTCTCCCTCGTGGTCGCCCCCGAGGCCCGCGGCCGCGGCCTGGGCGCCAAGCTGCTCGAGCAGCTGATGGGCGAGGTGGGCCCCCACGTCGAGCTCGAGGGCTGGTCGCACGCCGACCACCCCGCCGCCCGCCGGCTCGCCGAGCGCACCGGCTTCGAGCGCTCCCGCGAGCTGTGGGTGATGCGCCGGCGTACGTCGACCCCGCTGCCGCGCCTCGACCCGCCCCCGGGCGTGCGGCTGCGCTCCTACACCGACGCCGACGCCGAGGCGGTGCTGCGGCTCAACGCCGCCGCCTTCGCCGCGCACCCCGAGCAGGGCGCGATGGACGCGGAGAACCTCGCCGAGCGGATGGCCGAGCACTGGTTCGACCCCGCCGGGCTGATCCTCGCCGTCGACACCTCCGACGGCGCCGAGGGCCGCCTGCTGGCCTTCCACTGGACCAAGCGGCACACCCACGACCTCGGCGAGGTCTACGTCGTCGGCGTCGACCCCGACGCCCAGGGCGCCGGCCTGGGCCGGCTGATCACCCTCGCCGGCCTGCACCACCTCGCCGACCTGCAGGTCAACGAGGTGATCCTCTACGTCGAGTCCGACAACGCCGCGGCGATCCGGGTCTACCGCGACAAGCTGGGCTTCACGCACGCCTCGGAGGACACCCACGTGATGTACCGACGCCCGTCCTGAGGCCGCGGGGTCGCCGCCAGCTCGGCGACCGCACCGTGCACCAGGTCGATGACCAGGTCGGGGTGGTCGGTGACCGGCTCGTCGCCGACCCCGGGCAGGCTCAGCCACCGCGCTCCCGGCACCTCGACGCTCGAGGACGCCGCCCCCGGATCGGACCGCTCCCCGGCGGCCGCCCACACCGGGACCGTGACCCGGCGCAGCCGCTCGACGAGCGCGTGCGCGGTGTCCTCGGCCGGGGCCAGCAGCACCAGCCCCGCCACCGACCCGGGCCGAGCCAGCGCCATGTCGACGGCCAGCGAGGCCGCGTCACCCTCGGCGACGACCAGCAGCGCGCGCCGCTCGCTGCGCCGCAGCGAGTCGACGACGTACGCCGCGTCGGCGCGCTCGGGAAGGTCGGGCGCCAGCAGCCGCACGCTCCACGAGCCCAGCGCCAGCGTCGGCGACCACACCTGGGCCGTGGCGTCGCTGCGGTGCAGCAGCGCGACCGGGGCGCCCTGCTCGTCGCCGGCCTCGCGAAGACCCGGCTGGTCGGCACGGCCCTGGTCGCGAGGCAGCGCGGAGCCACCTCGTCGCGAGGGCGCGCTGGAGGTGTCGTCGTCGGTGGGCGGGTGCAAGCGGGTGGCTCCCGAGGCGGGCGCGAGGGGGCGGACTCGCGGACGGACTGCGACGTGGACGTGCAGCGGCAGGGACCAGCCTATGGCCTGATCCGGCCACCACCCAGACGCTTTACCTGCGACGTGACCCGCACTCACCACATCGTCGCGGACAGGGCCGGCTCAGTCGCCGGGCCACTCCCCCGTCGCCCGCTGGAAGGCGCGGGCCCCACCGCGGTCGACGGCGGCCTTGACCACCGCGAAGACCGCACCCTGCAGGGCGGCCGCCGCCAGCACCTCCTTCATCGAGTACTCCGACTCCAGCGCCCGGGGCGCGTCGGCTCCCTCGCCGGCGCTGACCCGCTTCCACACCTGCTTGAAGACCTGGCCGGCCACCACGCCCGCGACGATCGAGCTGGTGACGCCCACCGGCCGGTAGAGGATCCTGGCGGACGTGCTGGTGCGTTCCTCGTGCTTCATCGGGTCTCCTTCGTCGTCGTCGAGCCCGGTGCTTTTGGGTCGGGGCCGACCCCCGCACCGACTCGCGTGCCGATCTCGTCGGGGTCGTCCTCGTGACCGTGGCTCTCGCGCAGCGCGCGGCCGACCGCCACGTCCTCCTCGTGCTTCTCCTGGGCCTTCTCGATGTTGCGGGTGTCGCGCGGCGGCAGCTGCAGCTGGTCCTCGGCGGGCAGACCGGCCTGCAGCTCACGGCCCCGCTCGAGCTCGGAGTCGAGCTCGGCGCCGAAGAGCAGCGCCAGGTTCGTCAGCCACAGCCACAGCAGGAAGACGATGACGCCGGCCAGCGAGCCGTACGTCTTGTCGTAGCTGGAGAAGTTGGCGACGTAGAAGCCGAACGCCGCCGAGGCCAGCGCCCAGACCAGGATGGCCAGCGCGGCGCCGACCGAGATCCAGCGGAACCTCGGCTGCTCGACGTTGGGGGTGGCGTAGAAGAGGATCGCCACCATCAGCACCACCGCGACCAGCAGCACCGGCCACTTGGCGATGCTCCACACCAGCACGGCGGTGTCGCCGACACCGATCGCGGACCCGACGGCCGCGGCCGCGGGTCCGGTGACCACCAGCGCCGTGAGCACGGCGGCCGCGAGCGCCACCTCGACCACGGTGACCAGCAGCATCACCGGGCGCAGCTTCCACACGGGTCGGCCCTCGCCGACCTCGTGGATGCGGTTCATCGCCCGCCCGAAGGAGGTGATGTAGCCGCTCGCCGACCACAGGGCCGCCAGCAGGCCCACGACCAGGGCGAGGCCGGCGCCGGTGCTCTGGCTCAGGTCGGTGAGCGTGGGCTCGAGGGTGTCGGCGACCGAGCCGGCGCCCACGTCACGCAGGATGCCGAGGATCGTGCGCGCCGACTCCTGGCCCTGCCCCAGCAGCCCGACCAGGCTCAGCAGCGCCAGCAGGCCCGGGAAGAGCGCCAGCACCGCGTAGTAGGTCAGCGCCGCGGCCAGGTCGGTGCACTGGTCCTTGCCGAACTCGCGCCCGGTCTTGCGCAGCACGTACTTCCACGACGAGGCGGTCAGGTCGTCGGGCGAGTCGGGCTTCGCGTCGTGGTCGGGGTCGACCGGACGCTCGGCCCGACGGGTGTCGTCGGTCACCGACGCCGCCGCCACACCACGACGCCGACCACGAGCACCAGGGCGCCGACGCCGCCGGCCAGCAGGGCGGTGCCGTGCCGCTCGCGCACCGACTGGGCGCGGTGCGAGACGCGGCCCTTCACATCGGCCTTGGCGCCCAGCGCCTCGACGGTCTCGCCGAGCCGCTCACGGGTGGCCTCGATCTCGGCCGCGATCTGCTCGGGGGTCTGCTTGTCCTGCGGGCTGTCGCGGGGGTCCTGCTGCGGCTCAGCCATGGCGGCGGGCCTCCTTCACGGTCTCGACGTCGCGCTGCACGTTGGTCTGGGTCGCGGGCACCGGCGGCGTCGCCTGGTCGACCTGCTTCTTGCCGACCAGGCCCAGCAGCGCCGCCGCGAACAGCAGCACCCCGGCCACCACCAGCGCGGCGGCCCAGGCGGGCAGGATCAGGTCGAGGGCCAGCACGGCGGCGGCCACCAGCGTGCCCAGCGCGAACCAGACCAGCGTGCCGGCGCCCCCGAAGAGCCCGACGCCGATCCCGGCGTGCTTGACGCTCTGCTGGATCTCCGCCCTGGCCAGCCGCAGCTCGGCGCTGACCAGCTCGGAGGTCTGCTCCGAGAGCCGCGACATCAGCTGCGGCGTGGACAGCGAGTCGACGTCGACCTCGTCACCGGACGGGTCGCGGTGGGTGCCTGGAGAGCTCATAGGTCCACGCTGCCCACCCTGGTGCGGTGGTACGCCCTCCCCAGGGGTGAGAGCAGCCGGACCGGGCCACGACCCGGCCCGCTCAGCGCAGCTTGGGCCGCACGTGCAGCCCCACCTCCGGGTCGACCACGACCTCCTGCGCCGCGGGCATCGAGTCGACCTCGAGGGTCGCCTCCAGCGGCACGTTGCGCTTGACCATCGCCAGCGCGATCGGGCCCAGCTCGTGGTGGCGCGCGGAGGAGCCGACGAAGCCGACGACCTTCTCGCCGTTGAACAGCTCGGCGCCCTGCTCGGGCAGCCGGTTCTCGGTGCCGTCGAGGTGCAGCAGCGTCAGCCGCCGCGGCGGACGGCCCAGGGTGTGCACCCGCGCCACGGTCTCCTGGCCGCGGTAGCAGCCCTTGTCGAGGTGCACCGCCGGGCCGACCCAGCCGGCCTCGTTGGGGATGGTGCGCGCGTCGGTGTCGACCAGGTGGCGGGGCTCGCCGCGGGCGATCCGCAGCGCCTCGAAGGCCCACATCCCGCAGGCCGGCCCCGCGGCGGCGGCGTACGTCGCCAGCTGCTCGCGGGGCACCAGCTCGTACGTCGTGCCGGTGGACGAGGCGCGCCAGGTCACCGCGACGGTGTCGGTGACGTCGGAGAGCTCGACGCGGGTCATGAACTTCATCCGCTCGAGGAACGCCAGCAGCGGCGCCGCCGCGCCGGGCTCGGTGTGCGCCACGAACGCCTCGCCGTCGTCGTACCCGCTGAACGCGTGCTCGACGTGGCCCTGCGGGGAGAGCACCAGCGCGTCGGTCCACACCCGCGGGGCGAGGTCGAGGAAGTACTGGGTGGTCAGCGAGTGCAGCCAGGTCAGCCGGTCGGGGCCCTCGATGCGCAGCACGTCGCGGTGGGAGAGGTCGACGAAGCCCTCCCCCGACTCGAGCGTGCGCTGCTCGGCGTTGAAGGACCCGTAGTGGGCGGCCACCGGGGCGTCGACCCCGTTGCCGGCGACGGCGCCGGGCAGGTCGAGCAGGGGGCTGGTCATGTGTTCTCCTCTCGTGCGCACTCGGCGCAGGTGCCGAAGACGGTCAGGTGACCGATGTCGGCGGTGAAGCCGTGCTCGTCGGCGAGGCGGCCGGTCAGCACCGAGGCGGTCTCGGCGCCGACCGAGACCACCCGCCGGCAGCTGCGGCACACCAGGTGGAAGTGCTCGTGGTCGGTGACGGAGTGGTAGGTCGGTGCCCGGTCGGAGAGGTGCGCGTGGCGCACCAGCCCGAGCTCCTCGAGCACCTCGAGGTTGCGGTAGACGGTGGAGACGTTGACCGCCGAGGAGTGCTGGCGCACCTCGGCCAGCACCTCGTCGGGCGTGGCGTGGCCCAGCGACTCGACCGCGCGCAGCACCAGCTCGCGCTGGGGCGTGAGCCGGTAGCCGCTGCTCGCCAGGCGCCGGCGCAGGTCGTCGGTCATCGCACCGTTCGCCCCCTCACGACCTCTTCAGTCGCGCCCACAGGTGCGGCTGGAGCTCCTTGCCCTCGGCCTCCATGTCGTAGGCGTAGAGCAGGTCGCCCTCGACGTTGCCGTAGAGCCGGTGCCCGCCGGTGACCTCGCGGGCGGTCTCGGTGAAGGACACACCGGCGGTGCGCAGCTCGATCTTGCCGTCCTCGGCGTGGCCGTACCAGATCTCGGAGATGCCGGTGTTGTGCGCCAGCACCATCTCGACCTTGCCGACCTCGGGGCAGCGCAGGAAGCCGGTCTCCTGGGCGGCCTCGCGGACCTTCTCGCCGTTCTCGTCGACGACCCACGAGCGGGAGAAGTAGTGCAGGAACGGGCGACCGTCCTGCTGGAAGACCAGCTCCTGCTGGTAGTCGTAGGGCTCGATCCCGGGGTAGTCGCCCTTGCCGCTGCCGGTCCAGGTGCCGAGCAGCCAGACGAGGGGGCCACAGTGGGGATGCAGGTTGGGCGGGAGTTCGATCGGCACCTGTCCACCATAGGCCCGACCCCGACCCGGGGCCTTGTCTAGGCTGCGCCCATGCGTCCCCTCGTCATCAAGGTCACCTGCGCCGCCGACGACCCCGAGCGCTCCAACCAGGCCTTCACCGTGGCGGCGTCGGCGGCCGCGGCCGGCGCCGACGTCTCGCTGTGGCTGACCGGTGACGCGGCGTCGTACGCCGTCGCGGGCGGGGGGCCCGACCTCGGGCTCGAGCACGCCACCCCCGTCGCGCAGCTGCTCGAGGTGGTGCTGGCGAGCGGCCGGGTGACGGTGTGCACCCAGTGCGCGGCGCGCCGCGGGATCACCGAGGCCGACCTCGCGCCGGGGCTGCGGATGGCCGGCGCCGCGCTCTTCGCCGAGGAAGTGCTCGGCGACCGGGTGCAGGCGCTGGTGTACTGACCCCGATGAGCACTCCCGGTCAGCCCCCCACCGAGCCGCGCCGCTGGCTGCGCCGCTCCGCCTCGCCGTCCCCCGCCGGCACCGCCACCGCCACCGAGACCGCGCCCCCGCCGTCGGTGGAGGAGCTGCAGGAGCGGATCGTCAGCCAGACCGCGGCCGCCGAGCGGGCCGCGTCGCTGCGGCACTCCGCCGAGCTGGCCGCCGCCGAGCAGGCCGCCGAGCGGATCGCCGCCGAGGAGCTGGCCCAGCAGGCCGTCGAGGCGCGCGCCGAGGCCGACCGGGCCGCGGCCGAGCACGCCACCGCCGCACAGGAGGCGTACGCCGCCCGCTCGACCGCCGAGGAGGCCGCTCGCGCCGCCGAGCAGGCACGGGCCGCGGCCGAGGGTTCGATCCAGGAGCGGGCCCAGCAGTCGGCCCACGCCCGCGAGGCCGCCGAGCAGGCGGCGGAGCAGGCGACCCGGCGCGCCGAGGAGCAGGCCGAGCAGCGTGCGGTGGCCGAGGAGGCGGCCCGGGTGGCCGCCGAGGCGCGCGCCGAGGCCGACGAGGCCGCCCGGGCCCAGGCCGAGGCCGCGACCGCCGCCCACGAGGCCCGCCTGGCCGCCGAGGCGGCCGCCAGCACCGCCGCGAAGGACGCCGAGGACGCCCTCACCGCCCGACGCCAGGCCGAGGAGGTGGCCACCGCCCACGGCGAGGCCGCCACCCAGGCCCACTCCGACCGCGAGAACGCCGAGCACGCCGCCCGCGAGGCGCAGACCCGCGCCCAGGCCGCCGCCGAGGCCCGCGCCACCGCCGAGGACGCCGCCGCCGGGCAGGCCGCCGCCCGCGAGGAGGCCGAGGCCGCCGCCGCCGAGCACGCCGAGGCGCGCACCCGCGCCGAGGAGGCCGCAGCGGAGCAGGCCCACCTCGCCGAGCAGGCGCACGAGGCCCGCACCACCGCCGAGCAGGCCGCGCGCGAGCGCGCCGAGGTGGCCGAGCAGGCCCTCGCCGCCCGGCTCGAGGCCGAGGAGGCCGGCCGGGTGCAGGCCGGGCTGGCCGACGACGCGCTGGCCGCGCGCGAGCAGGCCGAGGCCGTCGCCCGCACCGCCCACGAGCAGGCCGAGGCCGCCCACCGCGCCCGCGCCGAGGCCGACGCCCGCGCGCAGGAGCAGGGCGAGGCCGCGGCCGTCGCCCACCGGGCCCGTGCCGAGGCCGAGGCCGCCGCCGAGCAGTCCGCGACCGCGCGCCGGGCCGCCGACGAGGCGGCCGCCGAGCAGGCCCGGCTCGCCGGGCAGGCGCACGCCGCCCGCACCGCCGCCGAGCAGGCGGCCCGCGAGGCCGCCGAGCGGGTGGAGCAGGCCGGGCTCGAGGCGGCCGCCGCCCACGAGGCCGCCGCCTCCCGGGGCCGCGACGCCGAGAGGGCCGGCAGCGCCCTCGAGGCCGCCCGCGCCGACGCGGCCGCCGAGGCCCGGGCCGCGCAGGAGGCGCACGAGGGTCGCGCGGCCGCCGACACCGCCGCCACCGAGCACGCCCGGCTCGCCGCCGAGGCCCACGAGGCACGCCTGGCCGCCGAGCAGGCCGCGACCGTGGCCGCCGAGGCCCGCGCCGCCGCCGAGGCCGAGGCCCAGCGGCACGCCGAGGTGGCCGCCGAGGCCCTGCGCGACCGCGAGGCCGCCGAGCAGCGCACCATCGAGGTCCTCGAGCAGATGGCCGCCGTCGCCCGCGAGCACGACGAGGCGCTGCGAGCCGCCCAGGGCGCCCGCGAGGAGGCGGAGCGCGCGGCCGCCGAGGCCGTGAGCGCCCGCGCCGAGGCCGAGCGTGCCGCCGCCGACCGGGCCCTCGACCGCCAGGCCGTCGAGGCCTCGGTGCGCCACCACACCGAGCTGGTCGAGGCCGCGATGGCCGACCGGCTCGAGGTCGAGCAACGCGCCGCCGCGCTCGCCGAGGAGCTGGCCCAGGCCCGCCAGCAGGGCGGCTCAGCGGGGGGCCGCCCGGCCCGACCCTCGCCCACCGCCCACCCGCGCACCCGTGGCCGGGGGGCCGGTGCCGTCGTCGCGGCCCTGGCGCTGCTCGCGGTGGTCGTCGGGGTCGGTGTCGGCCTCGCCGAGGGCTTCACGACTCCCCTGGCGCTGGGCGCGCTGCTGGTCGGCGTGCTGCTGGGCGTCGTCGCGGTGCGCTCGCTGCGCGCCTCGGGCCACGCGAGCATCGACGACGACGGGATGGTCGACATCGTCGACACCGACGGTCACCACCGCTTCAACGCCGCCAACCCCGGCACCACCATCGAGGTGGTCGGCGAGCCGGGCGAGCGGGAGTGGCGGGTGCTCTTCCACCGCAAGACGCTGCCGCCGGTCGCGGTCGACGCGACCATGGTCGAGCCCGAGGAGTTCGTGCGCGCGCTGCGCGCCCGGCGGCCCGGGCTCTAGGCGAGCCCGGCCTCGAGCCGGTGCGCGATCTCGACGACCGCCGCGCGCGGGGTGCGCCCGGCGCCGGTCATGTTGAGGAAGCCGTGGATCTGGTCCTCGAAGCGGCGCACCTCGACCGCCACCCCGGCCTCCTCCAGGCGCCGCGCGTAGGCCTCGCCCTCGTCGCGCAGCGGGTCGAAGCCGGCGGTGCACAGGAAGACCGGCGCCAGCCGGTCGGCCACGTCGTCGAGGTCGGCGTACACCGGGGAGAGCCGCGGGTCGCGCCGCTCGTCCTGCGACAGGTGCGGGTAGTAGGCGTCGGCGGCCAGGTCGATGAAGCCCTGGGTGAGGTAGAAGCCCTCGCCGAAGAGCCGCAGGCTCTCGGTGTCGCGCAGCGCGTCGGTGCCCGGGTAGACCAGCAGCTGCAGCGCCAGCGGCAGCCCCTCGCGCGCGGCGGCCAGCGCGGTCGCCGCCGCCAGGTTGGCGCCCGCGGAGTCGCCGCCCACCGCCAGCCGCGCGGTGTCGGCGCCGACCTCGGCGGCGTGCTCGAGCAGCCAGCGGTACGCCGCCAGCGCGTCGTCGTGGGCGGCCGGGAACCGGTGCTCGGGGGCGAGCCGGTAGTCGACGGCCAGCACCCGCACCCCCGCCTCGGAGGCCAGCAGCCGGCAGGGCGCGTCGTGGCTGTCGAGGTCGCCGTAGACGAACCCGCCGCCGTGGAGGAACAGGAGCGTCGGGTGGGGGCCCGCGCCGCGCCGCGCGCTGGGCACGTAGAGCCGCGCCGGCAGGTCGGCGACGCGCAGGTCGCGGACCTCCGCGACCGGGTCGTCACCGGCGATCATCGCGGTCTGGCGGGCCAGCGCCCGGCGGCCCTCGACGATCGGGAGGGTCTCGACGGCGGGCTCGCGGGCGATCCGTTGCAGGGCGAGCATCAGCCGCACGTCGTCGGCGAGGGTCTGCGCGTCGCGCACCACGGGCCGGCCGAGCCGGCGCTGGACGACCTCGGGCAGACCGGTCACCGCCCTCACCAGGAGACGCTCGACGACCTGCTGGGCGTGGGAGGTGATCACGGCTCCCGAACCTAGCGTCATCTCCCGTTCAGATACCGGTGCCACACTGGGCCCATGCCCGCCGTGCCTCCCGACCCCGCCGCCCCCGCCGCCTCCTCCGCGGTCGACGCCCCGGTCGAGGCGCCCACCGAGGCACCCGCCGAGGCGGCCGCGTGGACCGACGCCGAGCAGGCGGCGTACGTCGCGGACGAGGACGCGCTGGCCGCCGTGCAGGCCCACGACGACCGCTTCCTCGACCGCGAGCTGTCGTGGCTGCACTTCAACCAGCGGGTGCTCGAGCTGGCCGAGGACCCCGACCTGCCGCTGCTGGAGCGGGTGCGGTTCCTGGCGATCTTCACCAGCAACCTCGACGAGTTCTTCATGGTCCGCGTCGCCGGGCTCAAGCGCCGCATCGCCACCGGGCTGGCCGTGCGCGCCGCCTCCGGGCTGATGCCGCTCGACGTGCTCGAGCGGATCTGGACCAGCACCCGCGAGCTCAGCGAGCGCCAGGCCTCGCTGTTCCGCGACCAGATCGTGCCCGAGCTGCTCGAGCACGACATCGAGCTGGTGCGCTGGGACGACCTCGACCGCGACGAGCAGAAGCAGTGCAAGCGGATGTTCAAGGACCGGATCTTCCCGGTGCTGACCCCGCTGGCCGTCGACCCCGCGCACCCCTTCCCCTACATCTCCGGGCTCTCGCTCAACCTCGCGGTGATGATCCGCAACCCCAAGACCGGCAAGGAGCACTTCGCCCGGGTCAAGGTGCCGCCGAGCTTCAGCCGGTTCGTGCCCCTGGGCAACCACCGCTTCGTGCCGCTCGAGGACGTCATCCGCGAGCACCTCAAGCGGCTCTTCCCCGGCATGGAGGTGCGCGAGGCGCACGCCTTCCGGGTCACCCGCAACGAGGACCTCGAGGTGGAGGAGGACGACGCCGAGAACCTCCTGGCCGCGCTGGAGAAGGAGCTGCTGCGCCGCCGCTTCGGGCCCGCGGTGCGCCTCGAGGTCGAGGAGTCCATCGCCCCGCAGATCCTCGAGCTGCTGATGGAGGAGCTCGGGGTCAGCAGCGAGGAGGTCTTCCACCTGCCCGGCCCGCTCGACCTGCGCGGCCTGCACGGCATCGCCGACATCGGGCGCGAGGAGCTGAAGTACCCCGCGTTCGTGCCGACCACCCACCGGCTGCTCGCCGAGGTCGAGTCGGCCGCGCCCGTCGACGTCTTCAAGGCCGCGCGCCGCAACGACGTGCTGCTGCACCACCCCTACGACTCGTTCGCCACCTCGGTGCAGCGCTTCATCGAGCAGGCCGCCGCCGACCCGCACGTGCTGGCGATCAAGCAGACCCTCTACCGCACCTCCGGCGACTCCCCCATCATCGACGCCCTGATCGACGCCGCCGAGTCCGGCAAGCAGGTGCTGGTGATCGTCGAGATCAAGGCCCGCTTCGACGAGCAGGCCAACATCCGCTGGGCCCGCAAGCTCGAGCAGGCCGGTTGCCACGTCGTCTACGGCCTGGTGGGCCTCAAGACCCACTGCAAGCTCTCGATGGTGGTGCGCGACGAGGGCGAGGGCCAGGGCGGCATCCGCCGCTACACCCACATCGGCACCGGCAACTACAACCCCAAGACCTCACGGCTCTACGAGGACCTCGGCCTGATCACCACCGACGAGCGGATCGGCGAGGACGTCGCCCACCTGTTCAACAACCTCTCCGGCTGGTCGCGCAACGCCTCGTACGACGAGCTGCTGGTCGCCCCCGACTCCGTGCGGCCCGGGCTGGTCGAGCAGGTGCACCACGAGATCAGCCACCACCTCGCCGGGCGCCCCGCGCGGATCCGGATCAAGGCCAACTCGGTGGTCGACGAGGCCGTCATCGACGCGCTCTACCTGGCCAGCGGGGCCGGGGTGCCGGTCGAGATGCTGGTGCGCGGCACCTGCTCGCTGCGCCCCGGCGTGCCCGGGCTGAGCGAGAACATCACCGTGCGCTCGGTGCTGGGCCGCTTCCTGGAGCACTCGCGGGTCTTCTGGTTCGAGAACGGCGGCGACCCGGTCGCCTGGATCGGCTCGGCCGACCTGATGCACCGCAACCTCGACCGGCGCGTCGAGGTGCTGGTGCGCCTGCCCGACGCGGCCAGCGTCGAGTCGATCGGCGGCCTGCTCGACCTGGCCTTCGACCCCGACACCAGTGCGTGGGTGCTGGCCAGCGACGGGTCCTGGGCGCGCAACGACGGCGGCGTACACCTGCAGGAGGCGCTGATCGAGCGGCAGCGGGGCCGGCGGCACACCAGCGCGACGGGCTGAGCGCGTTAGTCCCCCGGCTCCCGGGGCCCTAGTCTTGGCGCGGCCATCTCGTCGCCCCCCAGGAGAGACACACCGTGCGACTGCGTTTCCGTCCGGTCGAGACCTCGTTCTACGACCACTTCACCGCCGCCGCCGAGCACCTCGTGGTCGGGGCCGGCCTGCTCGCGGAGATGCTCACCGAGGGCGCCGACCGGGAGAACGTGGCCCACCGGATGCGCGAGGCCGAGCACGCCGCCGACGAGACCACCCACACCATCGTCAAGCAGGTGAACTCGACCTTCGTGACGCCCTTCGACCGCGAGGACATCTACGCACTGGCCTCGGGCCTCGACGACGTGATGGACATGATGGACGAGGCCGTCGACATGGTGCTGCTCTACGAGCCCAAGGTGCTGCCGGCCGCGCTTCTCGAGCAGGTCGAGCTGCTGCAGCGCTGCGCCGACCTGACCGCCACCGTGATGCCGGGGCTGCGCTCGATGGCCTCGCTCGACGAGTACTGGATCGAGATCAACCGCCTCGAGAACGCCGGCGACCGCAACCACCGGCGGATCACGGCGCACCTGTTCTCGGGGGAGTTCAAGGCGATGGAGGTGCTCAAGCTCAAGGACATCGCCGAGGCGCTCGAGGGCTCCATCGACGCGTTCGAGAAGGTCGCCAACACGATCGAGCAGATCGCGGTCAAGGAGTCCTGAGTTGACCCTCGCGATCGTCATCGCGGTCGTCGTCGTCGCTCTCGTCTTCGACTACACCAACGGCTTCCACGACGCCGCCAACGCCATCGCCACCTCGGTCTCGACCCGCGCGCTGACCCCGCGCGTGGCGCTGGCGATGGCGGCGGTGATGAACTTCATCGGCGCCTTCCTGGGCCAGGAGGTCGCCAACACCGTCGGCTCGGTGATCACCCCGGAGGCCGGCACCGCCGGGCTGGTCGTCGTGCTCTCGGGCCTGCTCGGGGCGATCGCCTGGAACCTGCTGACCTGGTACTACGGCCTGCCGTCGTCCTCCTCGCACGCCCTGATCGGCGGCCTGGTCGGCGCGGCCGTCGCGTCGGGCTCGCTGGTGAAGTGGGACGTCATCGTCGACAAGATCCTGATCCCGATGGTCGCCTCGCCGCTGTTCGGCTTCGCTGCCGCGTTCGCGCTGATGCTGGCGATCATGTGGATCTTCCGGCGCCGCAACCCGCACCGCACCCAGCGCGGCTTCCGGGTCGCCCAGACCGTCTCGGCCGCCGCGATGGCGCTGGGCCACGGCCTGCAGGACGCCCAGAAGACGATGGGCGTGATCTTCCTGGCCCTGGTCGTCGGCGGCTACGAGTCCGCCGACGCCGACCTGCCGATCTGGGTGATCGTCTCGGCCGCCGCCGCCATCTCGGCCGGCACCTGGGCCGGCGGCTGGCGGATCATGCGCACCCTGGGGCGGCGCATCATCGCCCTCGACCCCGCCCGCGGCTTCGCCTCCGAGACCGTCGCGGCCGGCGTCCTCTACACCACCGCCTTCGTCTTCGAGGCCCCCATCTCCACCACCCACACCATCACCTCCGCGGTGATGGGCGCCGGCGCCACCAAGCGCTTCTCCGCCGTGCGCTGGGGCGTGGCCCGCTCCATCGTCACCGCCTGGGTCCTCACCTTCCCCGCCGCCGGGCTGGTGGCCGCCGCGTTCTACTGGCTCTCCCACTACATCTTCCAGCTGCCCTGACCCCCTCGGCGCTGGCCGTCCTGACGATCCTCACCCCGACACGCCGCGATCGTGTCAGGGTCGTCAGGATGGTGGGCTGGCGCTGCGCGCACCCAGCCAGATCTCACGCTCGCTGCCATGGATGGCACGCCGCAGCTCCACGGTGTGGGTGGGCCGCCACCAGTGCGGCAGCTCGAGGGTCCAGTCACGCTCGGAGTCGGCGCGCCTCGCCACGCGTGCGTACGCATCGCGCAGGCGGGAGCAGAAGGCCGCGGGCCGGTGCGTGTCAGCGGCGACCATCACCACCGGCTCGAGCCCGTGCCGACGCAGGTCTCCCTCGCGGCGCAGGTCGCTCGCCCGGCGCGCCCCGCCGTGGTGGACGGCACCGTCGTACTCGCCGAGCACCCCGGTCTCGGGGTCGATGACGTCGGGTGTGGCGATGTGCTTGCCGGTGCGGTCGAAGACGGGGCGGTTCGTCAGCAGCCGGGCTCCTGGCACCTGCTCGAGCCAGGTACGGCGCAGCGTCCACTCCATGGGCGACCAGACGTTCTCGTCGGCCAGGGCCAGCGCCTCGCGCGCCCGGACGACGCCGGGCAGGCCGGCGTGCGCACGCACCCAGTCACGGACCTCGTCGGGCGAGACCAGGTCGCTGGCGTAGGCCATCTCCAGCTGCGAGACCGCGGTGTCGAGGTCCGGGGCGTGCCGCAGGAGCGAGACGGTGGAGCGCACCGCCGTGGTCACGGCGAGTCCGTCGACCAGCTCGCGGTCCCCCTTCGGCAACCGCTCCTCGTGCAGCACCAGGCCGTCGCGGGGCCTCAGACAGCGGGTGGGCGCGACCACCGGCACCGGGAGCGCCCCGCCCTGCGCGTCGAGCCCCTCGAACCAGCGGGCGCCGCGCCAGGTGAGGGCGGCCCAGCCGGTCACGGCGGCGGCGAGGGGCAGGGTGGCACCGACCTCGGCGACGCGCTGCGCCGGCGTCGGCTCGACGTACGCCGGTACGTAGCGCCCGTGCGACGTACGCCGCCACTCCGGGCCGGCCGCCGCCCGCGCGGTCGGGCCCCTGGCGCCCTGGGGGTCGATGCGCACCGGCAGCACCACCTCGTGCGCGACACCCAGCGTCGGTCTCGTCCCGGTCATGGCGAGCAAGCATGCTCACCCGGCGCGGAGCGTGCCGGCTCCCTCCACAGACAGGCCCGCCCGCGTCGTCCTGACGACCCTGACGCCCTCGCGGCGTGTCGCGGTGAGGATCGTCAGGATCAGCCGAAGCGGCCGGAGATGTAGGCCTCGGTGGCCTCGTTGTCGGGGTTGGTGAACATCTGCTTGGTGGAGTTGAACTCCACCAGCTGGCCGGGCTCACCGGTGGCCTTGAGGTTGAAGAAGCCGGTCTCGTCGGAGACGCGGGCGGCCTGCTGCATGTTGTGGGTGACGATGACGATCGTGTAGTCGGACTTCAGCTCGTGGATGAGGTCCTCGATCGCCGAGGTGGAGATCGGGTCGAGCGCCGAGCAGGGCTCGTCCATCAGCAGCACCTGCGGCTCGACGGCGATGGCGCGCGCGATGCACAGCCGCTGCTGCTGCCCGCCGGAGAGGCCCATGCCGGGCTTGCCGAGGCGGTCCTTGACCTCGGTCCACAGGTTGGCGCCGCGCAGCGACCTCTCCACCAGGTCGTCGGACTCCGACTTCTTCATCCGCTTGGCGTTGAGCTTCTTGCCCGACAGCACGTTGTCGTAGATCGACATCGTCGGGAACGGGTTGGGGCGCTGGAAGACCATCCCGATCTGGCGGCGCACGGCCACCGGGTCGACCGAGGGGTCGTAGAGCGACTGCCCGTCGACCATCACCTTGCCCTCGACGCGAGCGCCGGGGATCACCTCGTGCATGCGGTTCAGCGAGCGCAGGAAGGTCGACTTGCCGCAGCCCGACGGACCGATGAACGCGGTCACCGAGCGTGCCTTGATGGTCATGCTGACGCCCTCGACGGCGAGGAAGTCGCCGTAGTAGATGTTGAGGTCGGAGACGTCGATGCTCTTGGCCATGGAAAACAGTGTCCTTGAGGTGTGGGTCGGAGAGAAGTCTGGAGGCCCGGGGGGCGTCAGCGACCGGTCTTGGGGGCGAAGACGCTGCCGATGACACGGGCCGCGACGTTGAGCACCATCACGAGCGTGACCAGGGTCAGCGCCGCACCCCAGGCGTAGGCGGCCATCTCCTCGTCGTAGATGCCCGGCTCGGTGATCGCGTAGAAGATGAAGACCGGCAGCGTGGCCATCCGCTCCGAGAAGGGGTTGAAGTTCGTGCCGGTGGTCAGGCCGGCGATGATCAGCAGCGGCGCCGTCTCGCCCGCGACCCGGGCCACGGCCAGGGTGACACCGGTGACGATGCCGGCCACGGCGGTCGGCAGGACCACCTTGACGATGGTGCGCCACTTCGGCACGCCCAGGGCGTACGACGCCTCGCGCAGCTCGTCGGGCACCAGCTTGAGCATCTCCTCGGTCGCGCGGACGACGATCGGGATCATCAGCACCGAGAGCGCCACCGAGCCGCCGAAGCCCATCCGGACCCCGGGGCCGAAGAAGAGCACGAACAGCGCGTAGGCGAAGAGCCCGGCCACGATGGAGGGGATGCCGGTCATCACGTCGACCAGGAAGGTGATCACCCGGGCGAGCTTGGAGCCCTTGCCGTACTCCACGAGGTAGATCGCAGACAGGACGCCGACGGGCACCGAGATCACGGTCGCGAGCGCCGTGATGATCAGCGTGCCCAGCAGCGCGTGGTAGATGCCGCCGCCCTCGCCGAGGATGCCGCGCATCGAGTTCTGGAAGAACTGCGCCGAGAGGATCGGCAGGCCCTTGCTCACCACGGTCCACACCAGCGAGACCAGCGGGATCATCGCCAGCGCGAACGCCGACCAGACCAGGACGCCGGCGACCCGGTCGGCGGCCTTGCGGGGCCCCTCCACCGCGCGCGACCAGGCCGGCAGCCCGACGGCGAGCAGGACCCAGGCGATCATCACGGCACTGACGCCGCCGACGCCGGCCAGCAGCACGGCCAGCACGGCGATCCCGACGGCGATGCCGGCCGCCAGGGCCGGGGCGTAGCGGGGCAGCTGGGCGCCCTGCAGCGGCATCGAGTGGCGCCCGGTGTCGTCGACGGGGGTCAGGGTGGTGTCGGTCATCGTGATCAGCCCTTCGCCACGCCGCGGACCGCGATGGCCCGACCGAGGAAGTTGACGGCGAAGGTGATGACGAACAGCACCAGGCCGGTGAAGATGAGGGTGTCGATCTTGGCGCCGGAGGCGTTGCCGAAGTTCAGCGCGATGTTGGCCGCGATGGTCGACGAGCTCTGCTCGGCGGTGATCAGGTTGAAGGAGACCAGCAGGCTCGGCGCCAGCACCAGGGCCACGGCCATCGTCTCGCCGAGCGCACGGCCCAGGCCCAGCAGCACCGCCGAGATCATGCCGGAGCGGGCGTAGGGGAAGACCGTCATCCGGATCATCTCCCACCGGGTCGCCCCCAGGGCCAGGGCGGCCTCCTGGTGCATCGTCGGTGTCTGGGCGAAGACCTCGCGGCAGATGGCGGTGATGATCGGCAGCGCCATCACCGCCAGCACGACGCCGGCGGTGAGCATGGTGCGCCCCGAGTTGGGGACGGGACCCTCGAAGAAGGGGATCCACCCGACGTTGCGCTGAAGCCAGTCGTAGGCCGGCACCAGGTTGAGGGCCAGGAAGTTGATGCCCCACAGGCCGTAGACGACCGAGGGGATCGCGGCGAGCAGGTCGATCAGCCAGCCCAGCGTCTTGGCGATCGGGCGCGGTGCGTAGTGGGAGATGATCAGCGCCACGCCGATGGCCAGCGGGGCCGCGATGAGCATCGCGATCACCGAGGCCAGCAGGGTGCCGAACAGCAGCGGCCACACGTAGCCCCAGATGCTGTCCTTGCCGTAGACGGCGTCACCGGTGTTGTCGAGCGCACCGGAGCCCTGCACCACCAGGAAGACCGCCACGCCCGCCAGGGCCAGCATGATCAGCAGCCCGGAGCTGCGGGCCAGGCCGGCGAACACGACGTCGCCGACCCGACCGGTCGACTGGTCGAGCGACGTCGGGTCGGCCTTGGCGCGGGGCTCGGTGGTCATCGCCACGGGTGGGTCTCCTGGTCTGGTGCGGTGGTGGTGCCGGGCGTGGTCAAGGGGCCCGGGACCATGGTGGACGGTCCCGAGCCCCTCGTCACCACGTCGTGGTGGGGCGCACGGTGAAAACTACGGCCTCAGCCGATGTTCTCGATGATCGACAGCGACTGCTCCTGGATCGAGTCCGACAGCGGGGCCGAGCCGGCCTCGGCGGCGGCCTGGTCCTGGCCCTCGTCGGAGATCACGTATTCCATGAAGGCCTTGACGAGCTCGCCGTCGGCGGCGTCGTCGTAGGACTGGCAGGCCATCAGGTAGGAGGTCAGCACGACCGGGTAGGTGCCGGACTCCTCGGTGGCGAAGTCGAGGTCGTAGATGACAGCGGTGTCGCTGGCGCTCTCGGCCTCGGGCGAGGCCTCGAGGATCTTGGCGGCGGCCTCGGCGGAGGGCTCGACGAACTCCTCGCCCACCCCGATCATCGCCTGGCCCAGCTCGGCGGTCTGGCTGGCGTCGGCGTAGCCGATGGAGAACTCCGAGTTCTCGACCGTCTGCACCACGCCCGAGGTGCCCTTGGCGCCCTCGCCGCCGTACTCGGTCGGCCAGGTCTCCACGACGCCCGCGTCCCACTCGTCGGGGGCCACGGTGGTCAGGTAGTCGGTGAAGTTCTCGGTGGTGCCGGACTCGTCGGAGCGGTGCACCGTGTTGATGCGCTCGGACGGCAGGTCGGCGTCGGGGTTGTCCTCGGCGATGGCCTCGTCGTCCCAACGGGTGATCTTGCCGGCCATGATGCCGGCCAGCGCCTGCGGCGAGAGCTTCAGCTCGTCGACCTCGGGCAGGTTGTAGGCGATGGCGATCGGGCTGATGTAGCTCGGCACCTGGATCGGGGCGTCGCCGCCGCAGCGCTCGGCCGCGTCGGAGAGCTCGCCCTCGTCGTCGGTCAGGTAGGCGTCGGAGCCGGCGAAGGGGAAGGCGCCGCTGATGAAGTTCTCGCGGCCACCGCCCGAGCCGATCGGGTCGTACTCGACGGTGACGTCGGGGTTGAGGCCCTGGAAGCCCACGGCCCAGGCGCCCATGGCGGCCTGCTGCGTGGAGGCGCCGCCGCCGGCGAGCGTGCCGGACAGGTCGCCGCCGCCCTCGGCGGAGGTGCTGCCGGTCTCCTCGTTGGCTGCGCCGCAGGCCGACAGCGCGAGGGTCAGCGCTGCGATGCCGGGGACGATCGCCCGACGGATGGAAGTGCTCGTCACTTCGTCTACTCCTGGAGTCTCATGTTCTACGGACACCCAGGAACCTAGGCAGCGGAAGTGACCAGCCCTGTGGGCGTCGGTGAACGGAGGGTGAACCGAGGCCGTGAGTTCGGCGACATCGGCTCGCGAGCAGCACGCGTCAGTGCGGCAGGTGCCGCTCGGTGGCCACCACGCGGCCCTTGCGCAGGTGCACCACGACCATCTCCCCCGGGGCCAGGGCCGGGTCGTCGAGGCCGAGGGCCTCGAAGACCAGCGGCAGCACCGGGCGGTGGGTGCACAGCACGGCACCACGGCGGGTGGTGTGCAGGTCCTCGACCAGTCCCGTGACCACCTTGGTCACCGCGCCCGAGGTCGCGGCGTCCTCGGTCACCTCCTCGACGAGCTCGAGGTCGGCCCCGATCGTCTCGGCGTACGGCGTGAGGGTCTCGAGGCAGCGCACCGCCGGCGAGGTCGCCAGCCGGCGCACGTCGTAGGCCGCCAGCACCGGCACCAGGTCGAAGGCCTGGCTGCGACCCACCTGCTGCAGCGGGCGCTCCCGGTCGTCGCCGCGCCACGTCGAGCGGGCCCGGGCGCGGGCGTGGCGCTGGACCACCAGCGCGTGGGTGCGCTTGCGCCGGCCCAGGGCGGTCTCGAGCAGCTCGCGGTCGCGCTCGTAGGTCAGCAGCGTCGCGGCCTCCTCGACCGGCACCCAGCGCACGCCGCTGATCTCGTCGTTGAGCTCGTAGTCGTCGACGGAGTCGTCGGAGACCACCCGCCCGATCCAGTAGTGGACCGTCTTCATGGTCTTGGCGTTGGGGTAGCGCTGCGAGGGCAGCGGCGGGCCCAGGCGCACGTGCAGCCCGGTCTCCTCCTCCACCTCGCGGACCGCGGCGGTGCTCGCGTGCTCCCCCGGGTCGAGCTTGCCCTTGGGGAAGGACCAGTCGTCGTAGCGCCGCCGGTGGACCAGGAGCACCTCGCGGCCGGGCCGGAAGACCACGGCCCCGGCAGCGAGGACGTCACGGGACCGGCTCGGGACCTCTGCCATGCCCGTAGTCTCACACCACCGTCGCCGCGATGAGGAGCCCGACCCGTGCCCGAGCCGAGCAGCAGCTCCCCCAGCAGCCCGCCCAGCACCCCGCCCGGCACCGCTCCCGGCGCCCTCTCGACGGCCGGCGCGGGCCCGCGGCGCCGCGCGCTGGTCGTCGCCGGTGTCGTGACCCTGACGCTGCTGCTGATCGGCGTGCTGGCGGTGGGGGTGCGGTGGTGGCGCGGGCCCGACAGCGACCTCGAGCGCGCGGTCTCGCTGGCCCCGGCCGACACCGAGCGCTGGACCTGGACCGACTGGGCGGCGGTGCGCGAGCGGCTGGGGGTCACCGGCACCGACGACGACGCCGTACGCCGCCTGCTCGACGCGGGCTTCGACGCCGACCTGACCTCGGCCTCGGGGCTGGTGGAGTCGGCGCCGCTGCTGGCGCAGTCCTTCGGGTGGTCACCGGCGAGCATCGACTGGGAGCTGCTGGCGCAGTCGCCCGACGGGGCGCTGGAGATCGTGGGGCTCGGCGACGACGCCGACACCGCCGCGCTGGGTGAGCGGCTCGAGTCGCTCGGCTACACCCGCCCCGACGCCGCCGACGGCGTGTGGGAGGGCGGCGAGGAGGTGCTGGCCCGGCTCAACGCCGCCGGTGGCACCACCGGCACCCCCACCCTGCAGTTCGTGGCCTTCGACGAGGAGCGCTCGCTGGTGCTCGCCAGCGACCAGCTCACCTACCTCGAGCGGGGCCTCGAGGAGGCCGCCGAGGAGCACGAGCCCAGCGCGCCGGGCGTCACCGACGTGCTCGCCACCCTGCCCGAGCAGCCGCTCAGCGCGGTGCTGCTCAGCGGGGAGCAGGCCTGCGGGGCGCTGTCGATGGGCGCGGCCGGCGACTCCGACCAGGCCGCCGCCGACGAGCTGCTGGCCCAGGCCGGGCCGGTCAACCCGCTGACCGGCTTCGTGCTGGCGCTGCTGCCGCCCGCCGACGACGGTGACGGCGGCTCGCAGGAGCCGCTCGACCTGCGGGTCGGGCTGGGCTTCGAGAGCGAGGAGCAGGCCCGCACCAACGCCGACACCCGCGCCGCGCTCGCCGCCGGCCCCGCGCCCGCCCAGGGCGGGGCGTTCTCCGACCGGTTCAGCGTCGACGAGGTCACCGCCGAGGGCACCACCGTCACCCTCGACCTGACCCCGGTCACCGGCGCCTACCCCCTCAGCGACCTCTCCGACGGCCCGGTGCTCTTCGCCACCTGCTGAGGCGCGTCCTCCTCAGCCCACGGCGCCGCGGAAGCGGCGCAGGCGCAGGCTGTTGGTGACGACGAAGACCGAGGAGAGCGCCATCGCCAGGCCGGCGATCATCGGGCTGAGCAGGCCCAGGGCGGCCAGCGGGAGGGCGGCGACGTTGTAGGCGAAGGCCCAGAAGAGGTTGCCGCGGATGGTGCCCAGGGTGCGCCGCGCGAGCGCCACCGCGTCGCCGGCGACCCGCAGGTCGCCGCTGACCAGGGTCAGGTCGGCGGCCTCGATGGCCACGTCGGTGCCGGTGCCCATCGCGATGCCCAGGTCGGCCTGGGCGAGCGCGGCGGCGTCGTTGACGCCGTCGCCGACCATCGCCACCACCCGGCCCGACTCCTGCAGCCGGCGCACCTCGTCGACCTTGTCGGCCGGCAGCACGTCGGCGACCACGGTCTCGATCCCGACCTCGGCGGCCACCGCCCGGGCGGCCCGCTCGTGGTCGCCGGTGAGCAGCACCGGCTCCAGGCCCAGCGACCGCAGCCGCGCGACGGCCTCGGCGGAGGTGTCCTTGACGGTGTCGGCGACGACCAGCACGCCGCGGGCCGCACCGTCCCAGCCGACCAGCACCGGGGTGCGGCCCTGCGCCTGCGCCGCCTCGAGCGCGTCGGCGAGCGGCGCCGGCAGGGACAGCCCCTCGGCCTCGAGCAGCACCGGGCGCCCCACCGTCGTACGCCGCCCCGAGACGTCGCCGACGACCCCGAGGCCCTCGCGGTTGGCGAAGCCGCTCACCTCGGGGTGCTCGCCGCGCGGCGCGGCCGTGGCCACGGCGCGGGCGATGGGGTGCTCCGAGCCGTGCTCGAGCGCGGCCGCGACCCGGCGCACCTCGCCCTCGCTCGGCTCCGTGGGCGACCACGTCGACCAGGCTCATCCGGCCCGTGGTGACGGTGCCGGTCTTGTCGAGCACGACGGTGTCGACGCGGCGGGTGGACTCGAGGATCTCGGGGCCGCGGATCAGGATGCCGAGCTGGGCGCCGCGGCCCGTGCCCACCATCAGCGCGGTCGGCGTGGCCAGGCCCAGCGCGCACGGGCAGGCGATGATCAGCACCGCGACGGCCGCGGCGAAGGCGGTGGTCGCGCCGGCGCCGCTGAGCAGCCACGCGCCCAGGGTCAGCAGCGAGAGCGCGATGACGACGGGCACGAAGACGCCGGAGACCCGGTCGGCGAGGCGCTGGACCTCGGCCTTGCCCTGCTGGGCCTGCTCGACGAGCCGGGCCATCTGGGCCAGCTGGGTGTCGGAGCCGACGCGGGTGGCGCGCACGACCAGCCGGCCCCCGGCGTTGACGGTCGCCCCGGTCACCACGTCGCCCGGGCCGACGTCGACCGGCACCGGCTCACCGGTCAGCATCGACACGTCGAGCGCGGAGACGCCCTCGACGACCTCGCCGTCGGTGGCGACCTTCTCGCCCGGGCGCACCACGAAGACGTCGCCGACGCGCAGGGTCTCGGCCGGCACCTGCGTCTCGACGCCGTCGCGCAGCAGCGCGACCTCCTTGGCGCCCATCCGCAGCAGCGCCTCGAGCGCGGCCCCGGCGCGGCGCTTCGAGCGCTTCTCGAACCACCGCCCGGCGAGCAGGAACGTGGTGACCCCGGCCGCGACCTCGAGGTAGACCTCGTCGAGGCCGTCGCCGCGCTGCAGGCTCAGCGAGAACCCGTGGGTCATGCCGGGCATCCCGGCGTCACCGAGCACGAGCGCGACCACCGACCACAGGTACGCCGCCCCGACGCCCACGGAGACGAGCGTGTCCATGGTCGTGGAGCCGTGGCGCAGGTTGGTCACCGCGGCGCGGTGGAAGGGCCAGGCGCCCCACAGCACCACGGGGGTGGCCAGCGACCAGCGAGACCCACGCCCAGCGGTCGAACTGCCAGGCCGGCACCATCGCCAGCGCGACCACCGGCACGGCCAGCACCGCGGAGACCACCAGCCGGCGGCGCAGCGCTCGCGAGCTCGCCGGCCGCCTCGTCGGGTCGTCGCCGTCCTCGGGCTCGGGCACGCTGGCGGCGTACCCCGCCTTGGCGACGGTCTCGAGCAGCAGGTCGGTGCTGACCGAGGCGGGGGCGACGACGTGCGCCTTCTCGGTGGCGTAGTTGACCGCTCGCGCTGACGCCCTCGAGCTTGTTGAGCTTGCGCTCGATCCGGTTCGCGCACGACGCGCAGGTCATGCCGGTGATGGCGAGGTCGACGTCGACGTCGGTGCCCGCCTCGGCAGGGGTGCCGGTCGCGGTGGTGGTCATGACGTCAGCTCGTAGCCCGCCTCGCTGACGGCGCGCTCGACGCTGACCCGCTCGAGCGGGGCGTTGCTGGTCACCACGACCTCGCCGCTCTCGAGGGTGACGTCGACGGTCTCGACACCGTCGATCTCGGCGATCTCCTCGGTGACCGAGGCGACGCAGTGCCCGCAGGTCATGCCGGCGACGGTCCAGGTGCTGGTGTGGGTGCTCATGCGGTGCTCCTTCAGGACTTCACGAGTCGGGTGATCGCGGCGACGGCCTCGTCGATCTTGGCGCGCCCCTCGGCCTCGCCGGCCCGGGCGGCATCGGCGACGCAGTGGTGCATGTGCTCGTCGAGCAGGCCCAGCGAGACCGACTGCAGCGCCTTCGTCATCGCCGAGACCTGGGTGAGGATGTCGATGCAGTACTGCTCCTCCTCGACCATCCGCTGCAGGCCGCGGGCCTGGCCCTCGATCCGGCGCAGGCGGGCGAGGTAGTCGTCCTTGCGGTGCAGGTAACCGTGCTGGTGCTCAACCATGCTCATAGGGTACCCCCCTAGGGTAGCAACGCGCCACGCAGAAACCCGGTGCTGCAGGGGCCCTTTCGGGGCCGGGCCTGCCGGACCGGGTGTCAGGAGGCGTCGCGGTGCAGCGCGACGCCGAGGATGTCGTCGATCTCGGGCTGGCTCAGGTGCTCCTCGGACTCCGAGGCCGCGATGATGAGATTGGTGGTCAGCTCGACCTCCCCGAGCAGGTCGGAGTCCTCGAGCGAGACGTCGAACTGATCGTGCACTCTTCCTCCGCTCAGCTCGTGGATGTCCATCGGAGACCAGACTGCCCGACGCACCGGCCCAGCAAACCCCCACTGCGGCAATTCTGTGTCAAAACTCAGCAACGCCGGCCCCGGACGCAACGAAGGCCCCACCCGTCACCGGGTGGGGCCTCGTCGTGGTGCTACCGGCTAGCAGCCGGCGACGTCCTGATCAGACGGGACGAACGTTCTCCGCCTGCGGGCCCTTGGGGCCCTGCGTGACGTCGAACTCGACCTTCTGGTTCTCGTCCAGGGACTTGTAGCCCTGGGTCTGGATCGCCGAGTAGTGCACGAAGACGTCGTCGCCGCCGTCCTCCTGCGCGATGAAGCCGAAACCCTTCTCGGCGTTGAACCACTTCACGGTGCCCTGTGCCATGTGCTTGGTACTCCTTAGTCAAAGCGAGGACCGTCACTTCGACGGCCCGGCAAACTTGATGCGGTGACACGTCGCTCCGACTTGCTTTGACCTTGGCAGGACCCGTACAAGCTGAAACGCCGTTGGATCACAAACTCCGCTGGCGTCGACCTGCTGGAACTTGCATCTGTTGCTGAGGCACACACTACCGCGCCCACCCCGTCAGCAAACCAATCGCGGGCGTCTTTTTCTGGATCAGGGGGTGAACGGCGTCCGCTCGCGGCCGCAGAAGACGTCCTCGGCGGGCGTGCGGGCGGTGCTGAGCACCTGTCGCACCACCGTGGTGGCGCAGTCGTTGGTGCCGGTGGCGACGTGGCCGGTCTCGCCCGTGGTCACCAGCCGCGAGCCGGGCATCAGCTCCTGCAGCGCCAGGGCGCCGCTCAGCGGGGTGGCCGGGTCGTGACGGTTGCTGACCACCAGCAGCCGCTCCGCGCCCGGCATCGTGAACGGCCCCCGGTAGGCGTCGTCGCCGGAGCCCGGCCAGGCCGCGCAGGCCGACGAGCTCCACGACCACAACGGGCCGAAGTCGGCGCCCGCGGCGCGGGTGCGCTCGGCGTTCTCGACCCAGGCGTCGGTGTCGGTGGGGTTGAGCGCGTCGGAGCACAGCACCCCGTGGAAGCTGCCGTCGACCCAGATCCGCGAGCCGGCGCGACGCTGCCCGGCGGCGGCGTTCCACGGGCCCGGGAACGGCGAGCGCGCCAGCTGCTCGCGCACCCGGCGCACGCTGCGCGCCAGCGACCCGTCGGCCTCGACCGCCTCGCCGGAGACCGGGCGCCCGGCGGAGCGGGCCAGCCGGCGCTCGGCGCGGAAGGTGAAGTCGGCGATGAAGGCCACGTCGCCGCCGTAGAGCATGCCGAGCGTGGAGCCGACGAAGTCGGAGTAGGACAGCCCCACCCGGCGCGCGGCCGCGCGGTCGCCGCGCAGCCGGGCCGCGACCGCGTCCCAGCGGTCCAGCGCGCCGCCGGCCAGGCGGCACTCGCGCCGGCCGGCGGCGTCGCACTCGTCGAGCCCGGCGGCCAACGCCTCGCGGGCGCCGACCTCGCTGCCGAGGCGACCGCTGGCGGGCAGGCTGGCGCCGGGGGTGCCGTCGGGCAGGTCGCGCCCGGTGGTCCAGGCCACCGGGTCGAGCACGCCGTCGACGACCGCCACCCGCACCGTCTCGGGGAACAGCGAGACCCAGGTCGCGCCCAGCACCGAGCCGTAGGAGGCCCCGAAGAAGCTGGCCTGCTCGTCGCCGAGCGCCTGGCGCACCAGGTCCATGTCGCGGGCCGTGTCGGCGGTGCTCATGTGGTCGACGATCCGCTCGCGCCCGCACAGCCGCCGCACGGTGGCGTCGAAGGCCAGCCAGTCGCGCAGCTGGCGGCGGGTGTCGGGGAAGGCCACGCGCGGGTACGACACGTCGCTGCGCCCGCGACAGGCCAGCCCGCTGCTGCCGGCGACTCCGCGGGGGTCGACGCCGACCACGTCGAAGCGGTTGCGCACCCGGGGCCCCAGCAGCCTGGCGGCGTACGGCGCGAAGTCGGCCGCGCCACCACCGGGACCTCCCGGGTTGACGAACACGGCGCCGACGCGCCGCGCCGGCCTGCGGGCCGGGACCCGCACCAGGTTGAGGGCGACGCCGGCGCCGTCGGGCTCGTCGTGGTCGAGCGGCGCGACCATCCGCCCGCAGTCCACGCGACCGCAGTCGCGCCAGCGGATGGTGGGGGCGTCGGTCGCCGACGTACGCACGCCGGCCGCGGGCGGCGCGGCAGGCTCCGACGAGGCGGGGGCGGTGGCGAGCCCGGCGAGCAGGGGGACCGAGACCGCGAGCGCGGCGACCAGGGAGGCGGCGCGGCGGGATGAGGGTGATGGCACCGCGCCATCATCGACCCCGCGGGGCCGCGCGCGCGGGCGAACCGCCCTACCGGCGGGTGCGCTCGACGAAGGCCTGCACCGCGTCGGTGTGGGCCTGGGTGTGGTGGGAGATCGCCTGCATCGCCGCGCTGAGCTCGAGGACGCCCTCGAGGTCGCGCTGCTGGGACTCCTGGATGAGCTTCTTGGCCATCCGGGTGGCGTGCGGCGGGTTCTTGGCGACCCGGGCGGCCAGGTCGCGGGCGGCGTCGAGGAGGGCCTCGGGCTCGACGACGCGCGAGACCATCCCCCACTCCAGGGCGGTGGCGGCATCGACCCGGTCGCCGGTCAGCGCCATCTCCGCGGCCCGGGCCGGCCCGATCGCCCGGGTCAGGAACCAGGCTCCCCCGTCACCGGGGATGATCCCGAGCTGCACGAAGGACTCGGCGAAGAACGCCTTGGTGGAGGCGATGCGCAGGTCGCACATCATCGCCAGGTCGCAGCCGGCGCCGACCGCGGGACCGTTGACGGCCGCGATGAACGGCACCTCGCAGCGGCGCAGCGCCAGCGGGATCTGCTGGATGCCGTGCCGGTAGCCGTTGCGCTGCTCGTACGGCGCCCCCGAGAACATCCCGCGCCGCTCGGCCATCTCGTGCACGTTGCCACCGGCCGAGAAGGCCGAGCCGGCCCCGGTCAGGATGACCGCGCGCACGTCGCCGTCTCGGTCCACGCGGGCGGTGTGCTCGACGAAGGCCGCGACCACGTCGGGCCCCGAGATCGGGTTGCGGGTCTCGGGCAGGTCGATGGTCCAGGTCTCGACGTGGCCGTCGCGCTCGACGCGCAGCGGGCCCTCGTGGGTGGTCGTGGCCTCGGGTCCGGTGCTGGTCATGGCCGCACCCTAGTGGGCCTCAGATGTCCTCGAAGGACCCACCGCGGCCCCTGCCGGCCGCGAACCGGCCGGCGCCGGCGAGCCCGTCGGCCTCGAGGGAGACCAGGCCGACGGCGAGCTCGCGCCGCAGCGCCGCCTCCTCGGTGTCGCCCCACTGGGCACGCGCCGCCCGCCGGTCGCCGCGCAGGCAGGTCTGCGGCATCCGCGCGATCTCGTGGGCCAGCGCCGTGGCCGCGGCCCGGGCGGTGCCGGCCGGGACCACCCGGTTGACCAGACCCATCTCCAGCGCCTCCCGCGCACCCACGGCCCGGCCGGTGAGGATCAGGTCCATCGCCCGGCCGTGGCCGATCAGGCGGGGCAGCCGCACCGTCCCGCCGTCGATGAGCGGGACCCCCCAGCGCCGGCAGAAGACACCCAGGACGGCGTCCTGGTCGGCCACCCGCAGGTCGCACCACACGGCGAGCTCGAGGCCGCCCGCGACCGCGTGGCCGTGGATCGCCGCGACCACCGGCTTGGAGAGGTCCATCCGGGTCGGCCCCATCGGCCCGTCCCCGTCGGGCGAGACCCGGTTGCCGTCGGGGGTGCCGACCGCCTTCAGGTCGGCACCCGCGCAGAACGACGGCCCGTCGCCGGCGAGGACGGCGACCTTCGCCTCCGACTCCTCGAAGTCGCGGAACGCCCGCGCCAGCTCGTCGGCCATGGACCGCCCGACCGCGTTGTGCCGCTCGGGGCGGCTCATCACGATCGTCGTGACGTCGCCGTCGGTCTCGACACGCACGTCGCTCATCGCGCCTGCTCCCACAGCGGCTCGCGCAGCGCGCGGCGCAGGACCTTGCCCACCGCCGACGTCGGGATCGCCTCGACGAAGCGCACCGACTTGGGTGCCTTGTGGGTGGCGATCCGGGCCCGGACGTGCTCGACCAGCTCGGCCTCGGAGGCGCTGGCGCCGTCACGCAGGGCGACGAAGGCGGTGACGGCCTCGACCCAGGTGGCGTCGGGGGCGCCGACGACGGCGCACTCGGCGACCGCCGGGTGCGAGGCCAGGGCGTCCTCGACCTCGCGGGGGTACACGTTGTAGCCGCCGGTGATGATCATGTCGCTGGTGCGGTCGACCAGGTGCAGGTAGCCCCGCTCGTCGAAGCGGGCCAGGTCGCGGGTGCGCAGCCACCCGTCGTGGCTCAGCGACTGCGCGTCGAGCTCGTCGGCCTCGAAGTAGCCCTGCATCTGGAACGGGGCCCGGAGCGAGATCTCCCCGATCTCGCCCCGCCCGACCGGCGCGCCGTCCTCGTCGAGCAGCCGGATCTCGACGTCGGTGGCGGGCATGCCGCACGCGCTCCACAGGCTCGGGTCGGCGTGGGCGTGCTCGTCGAGCACCGCGATGCACAGCGGCGCCTCGGTCTGGCCGTAGTACTGGGTGAGGATCGGCCCGAACGCCTCGATCGAGCGCTCCAGCACCGGCCTCGGCATCGGGCTGGCGCCGTAGATCACCTTGCGCAGCGACGAGAGGTCGGCCCCCTCGAGGACGCCGGTGCTGTGCAGCATGGCGAACATCGTGGGCACCAGGTTGATCTCGGTGGCCCGGTGCTGCGCGATGGCAGCGACGAAGGACGCGGGCTCGAAGCCGGGCAGGATCGCCGAGGCGCCGCCGCGCACCCAGTAGGGCAGCACGAACGTGCCGCTGGCGTGGATCAGCGATGCGGCGTGCAGCATCACCGAGTCGGGCCGGGGGTCGAGCATGTTGGCCAGGATGTTGGTGCAGATGGCCCCGTAGGTGCCCTGGGTGTGCACGACCGCCTTCAGCTTCCCGGTCGTGCCGGAGGTGTAGAGCAGCAGTGTCGGGTCGTCCTCGGAGAGGGCCACATCGGGTTCCGCGACGCTCTCGGCGACCGGGGCCACCAGGTCGTCGAGCGCGATCGCGCGCAGGCCCGGGACCCGCGCGACGAGCTCGGCGGCGCGAGGAGCCAGGGCGGCGTCGGCCACCACGACCGTGGCGTGCGAGCCGGCCAGCATGTCGACGTGCTCCTCCACCGAGAGCCGGGCGTTGAGGGGCACGCGCACCAGGCCGGCCTTGATCGAGGCGAACTCCATCGGCACCGAGTCGAGCCCGTTGCCCACCAGCAGCGCGACGTGGGTGCCCTTGCCGACGCCGTGGCCGCGCAGGTGGTGGGCGACGAGGTTCGCGCGAGCGTCCACCTCGGCGAAGGTCAGCGACTCCTCGCCCACCAGCACCGCGGTGCGGTCGGGGAAGGCGGCGGCTCCGCGGCGGACAAGGCTGGCGGCCAGCACCATGGGTTCTCCTCGGGCTCAGCATCAAAACAGTCCATTCGGTCTGTTTTACGGTCTGCGAGGATTGTGCTGTGGAAGCCGGTCGCCGTCAATCACGCGCCCTGCGCACCCGTGAGCTGGTGCTGTCGGCCGCGGTCGAGGTGATGGTCGAGCACGGGTACGCCGGCCTGACCATGCAGCGGGTGCAGACGCGGGCCGAGGTGACCCGCGGGGCACTGACCCACCACTTCTCCTCGATGCGCGAGCTCGCCGTGGCGGCCGTCGACTACGTCGCCGCGGCCCAGGGTGCCGAGATCGGGGGTGCGGTGGGCACCGCCGACCCGGCGGCGCTGATCGAGGTGCTCCACGAGGTCACGCGGCGCCCGACGTACGTCGCCGGGCTGGAGCTGTGGGTCGCCGCCCGCACCGACCCCGCGCTGCGTGAGGCGCTCGGGCCCGGCGCACGGGAGCTGGCCCGCCAGCTCAGGGAACCCCTCCTCGGCCTGGTCGGCGACCTCGACGACGAGCGTCTCGAGGTCTTCGGCGACGGTCTGCTCTCGCTGCTGCGCGGACTGGCCATCGGGGGCGTGCTGCGCGACCGCCCGGCCCTGGAGAAGGCCGTCCTGCAGGCCTGGCTCGTGGCGTTCGGGGCCGACCAGCAGGCAGCGCCGACGAGCGGCGCCCCGGCCTGACCGCAGCCCCCGACGGCCACCGGCCCGCGGCGAACTATCCTGCGGAGCGAGCAGGGCCTCTAGCTCAATTGGCAGAGCAGGAGACTTTTAATCTCTTGGTTGTGGGTTCGAGTCCCACGGGGCCCACCCCTTCGCAGGTGTACCCACGCCCCCAGCTGGGTACCCGTGCCGGTGAGACCGAGCACGGAGGTGGCAACCGACGATGACCGACGAGCGAGCTCCCGACCGCACGAACGACGCCCCCGACCCGCACTTCAGCGGCCGCACGCACACGGTGCACACCCGGTGGACCTGGGCCAGCTTGCTGGTCCTGCTGGCCGGGGTGGTGGTGCTGGGGATCGGGGTGATCGTCCTCGACCTCGTCGTCGGCGCGGTGGGGGGCGTGCTGCTGCTGGCCGGCGCCGTGGGCGCCTGGCGCAGCGGGCTGATGTGGGACGTCGACACCGGCTCCTCCCCCGCCGACCTGGTCAGCAGCGACAGCGAGACCGTCGAGCGGCCCGGAGCCGGCACCCACCAGGACGACCAGGCCACGGCCGAGCACGCCGAGGAGACCACCCACGAGGTACGCCGCCGCCTCGAGGACCGGCGCGGCACCCGGCTCAACCTGGTGCCCGTGGGCGCCCTGCTGATCCTGCTGGCCGGCGCCTGGCTCGCCCTCTCGCAGTGGGTCCTCTACCCCGAGACCCCCACCGGGCGCGTAGGCACCTGGCGGGCGATGGGCGGCGGGATCGTGCTGCTGCTGGTCGGGCTGTGGCTGGTGCAGTTCGGCCGGACCCTGGTGGCCACCGCGATCGCCCTCGTCACCGGCGCCGCGATGATCCTGCTGGGCGTCCTCGGGGCCCACGACACCCAGACGAGCGCCGTCAGCGAGATCGTCTCCGGCGCGGTCGCCGTGGTGGGTGCCCTGGTGAGCCTCGACCCCCGTCGCCGACGCTGAGGAGGCTCTGCGAGATCCGTCCGGCTCGGCAGGATTAGCACGGCACGAGCCGGGGTAGGAGACCCCTGGCGGTGCGAACCGCTCTACAACGACAGAACGGTGGGCCCCGTTAGGGTCGGGGCCCACCGCCTGCGTCGCGGCCACGAGGGCCGCGGACACGTATCGAAATCACCCGGCGCTGGTGATGCTTCACCCGGTCGAGGAGTGTCCTCGTACGTTCGCGGAGGAGAGTAGCAGACTTCCGCGCGTCCGCCAGTCCTTGCGCAGATTCTTTTCAGACGCCGGCCATCGCGTGCTCGCTGAGCGGCGCGAGGCCGTGCTCCATCCCCCAGGCCACGGCCTGGGCGCGACGGGTGACCTCGATCTTGCGGTAGGCCGCACGGATGTAGGTCTTGACCGAGTTGATGCTCAGGTAGAGCTGCGCGCCGATCTCGGAGTTCGTCAGGCCCTGGGTGACCAGGGCCAGGATCTCGGCCTCGCGGGGGGTCAGCTCCACGTCGGCCGCGGTCGTGCGGGTGACGATGCCCAGCGGACCGGGGTCGGCCGGCATCCGACGACGCGACATCACCTCGCCGCCGTCGTGCAGGCCCTCGAGGGCCGCGACCAGCTCGCTGACCGGCAGCGCCTTGGACAGGTGGCCGGCGAAGGAGCCGCGCAGCTCGCCCTCCTGGTCGCGCCACGAGTAGACGACCGCCTGCTTCTGCGAGGCGCGCACCAGGTCGCGCAGCATCCCCTGCGTGGTCGGCGACTGGCGCACCGGCTCGTAGAGGATCACGTCGACCGCGGACGGCTTGTTCATGGCCGTGCGCAGCTCGAGCAGGTTCACCCGTCCCGAGAAAGGGGCGAGGAGTGCCCGCAGGCCCGCGACGGACACCTCGAAGTTGTCGATGAGGGCCACACGGACGGGACGAGAGGTAGACACGTCCTCGAAAGTACTGCTGATCAGCCCCCGCTCCGAGCCCACGGGGCACCTTTCACCCGCGCAGGTGAGGTTTTCGACCGCAGTCGTCAACCTGTGAAGACTCTGTGAAGGGTTTCCCCTCCAGTCGCCGTCGCGATGTCGTACGGCGAACACATGGTGCCTCGCCGCGGACGCCGGCGCAGCAGAATCGCGCGGATCGGTCGCACCCGGCCGGGTGAGCAGCCACTGGCCCGCCCTTCCTAGCGTCGGGACATGCGATTCGGGTACACGTTGATGACCGAGCAGAGCGGACCTCGCGAGCTGGTGGGCTACGCCGCCGACGCGGAGCGGGCCGGCTTCGACTTCGAGGTCTCCAGCGACCACTTCAGCCCCTGGCTGACCGAGCAGGGCCACGCGCCGTACGCCTGGTCGATGCTCGGCGCGGTCAGCCAGGTCACCGAGCGGGTGGAGCTGATGACCTACATCACCTGCCCCACCATCAGGTACCACCCGGCCGTGGTGGCCCAGAAGGCCGCGACCATGGGCCTGCTCAGCAACGGCCGCTTCACCCTGGGCCTCGGCAGCGGCGAGAACCTCAACGAGCACACCGTCGGCCACGGATGGCCGGCCGTCGACACCCGCCAGGCGATGCTGGTGGAGGCCCTCGAGATCATCCGCGCCCTGCACGCCGGCGACCTGGTCACCTACCGCGGCGAGCACTTCGACGTCGACTCCTCGCGGATCTGGGACCTGCCCGACGAGCCGGTGCGCCTGGCCCTGGCGGTGGCCGGCGACAAGGGCGTGCAGCGCTTCGCCCCGCTCGCCGACGACCTGATCGCCGTCGAGCCCGATCCCGACCTGGTCAGCTCCTGGAACGCCGTCGAGGGCGCCCCGCGCATCGGCGACGGCGCCCGGGCGATCGGGCAGCTCCCGATCTGCTGGGACCCCGACGAGGACGCGGCCCGCGAGCGTGCGCACGCGCAGTTCCGCTGGTTCGCCGGTGGCTGGAAGGTCAACGCCGACCTGCCGACCACCGCCGGCTTCGCGGGCGCGACGCAGTTCGTGCGCCCCGAGGACGTCGCCGAGAACATCCCCTGCGGCCCCGACCTCGACAAGATCGTCGACTCCGTGGCCGCCTTCGCCGAGGCCGGCTTCACCGACGTCGCCCTGGTGCAGGTCGGCGACGAGCAGCAGCAGCGCTTCCTCGACGAGGCCGCCGAGCCGCTGCTGGCCAAGCTGCGCGACCGGCTGGGCTGAGCCGGCGTACGCCGCACCCACGCCCCTCGGGGTGAAGGCGCACCGGCGCTCGCGTGCGACGGTGGCACCCATGACTTCCCACGCCCCCGGCATCGACACCGTCCTGCTCGACCTCGACGGGACCCTCGTCGACTCGGTCTACCAGCACACCGCCGCCTGGCGCGCCGCGTTCCGCGACGTCGGGGTCGACGTCGCCTCCCACCGCCTGCACCGCTCGATCGGGATGGGTGGGGACCGCCTGGTCGCCGCGGTCGCCGGCGAGAGCGTCGAGAACGCCGTCGGTGACGACGTGCGGGCGCGGCACAAGGAGCGCCTCGACGAGCGCTTCCACGAGATCGTGGCCACCGACGGGGCCGCAGAGCTGCTGGAGGAGCTGCGCACCCGCGGCTTCACCCTGGTGCTGGCCAGCTCGGCCGACAAGGAGCTCAGCGAACGCCTGCTCGACCTGGTCGAGGGCGGGGCGGCGCTGCTGCACGACCGGGTCGCCGGCGGCGAGGCCGAGGAGTCCAAGCCGGCGCCGCACCTCCTCGAGGTCGCGCTGGGCTCCATCGATGCCGAGCGCGCGGTGATGCTGGGCGACACGGTGTGGGACGTGGAGTCCGCCGCGCGCGCCGGTGTGGCCTGCATCGCGCTGCGCACCGGCGGCATCAGCACCGCCGAGCTGCTCGAGGCGGGCGCCGCCAGCGTCCACGACACCCCGCGCGACCTGCTCGAGCACCTCGACGAGACGCTCCTGGGGCGCTCGCAGGCCTAGCCGCGGTCCTTCTTCTCGTCCGTGCCGTCCTCGGGCTCGGGCTCGGGCGAGGCGGTCACCGTGGGCGCCACCGGCGCCGCCAGCTCGAACTGCAGGTCGCGCGGCTCACCGGCCAGCGCCGCCGCGCTGACGTGGTAGAAGCCCGGCAGCGCCCAGTCGGTCAGCTTGCTGCACGAGGCGTCGGAGCGGCGCGAGCTCCAGACCACCTCGACCGTGGTGGTCCCCTCGTTGCGCAGCACGACCTCCTCGGTCGGCACCGCCTTGGGGCACTGGCGGCTGGTCCAGATCTCGTCGGGTCCCGAGGTGATCTTCATCGTCAGCGCGCTGGGCGAGACCTCCCACGTGCAGGCCACCGCGTCGCGGGTGCGCAGCTCGAGCCCGATGCTCACGCTGCGCCCGGCCACCGCCGTGTCGACGACAGGCTCGACCCGCACGTCGCTGGCCACGCACGTGCCGACCGGCTCGGGGGGCGCCGTCGGCGTCGTGGCCGCCTTCCTCTTGCCCTTCTTCGAGCCCTGGCCGACGCTCTGTCCGGTGCCGTCACCGGCCGTGGCCGCGGCGTCGCTCGTCGGCAGCACCGACGAGGGCGCGACCTGCCCCGACGTCTCCTCGGCCTCCGTGTCGGACGTCGTCTCGGCCGAGCTCTGCACCAGCTGCTCCTCGGCGGCGGCGTCACCGCCGCCGATGCCCAGCAACCGGGCGGTGCCGAAGACGAGGAGGAGGGCCACCAGCGCCGCGACCAGACGTCGGCGCCAGTAGACCGCGGGCGCGTGGGGTCCCCGGGTCATGGTGCTCATGGGGGGTCAATCTAGTCAGCCCCGGCGGGGGTCTCGGCGAGGCGCTCCGAGGCCCTGGCGGAGAATGTCACCGATGCCCACCAGCGACCTGCACGACCCGATCCTGGACTGGTACGACGAGCACCAGCGCGACCTGCCCTGGCGTCGGCCGGAGGCCTCGCCCTGGTCGGTGCTGGTCTCCGAGCTGATGCTGCAGCAGACCCCGGTGGCGCGGGTGCTGCCGGTGCACGAGGCGTGGCTGGAGCGCTGGCCCACCCCCGCAGACCTGGCTGCCGAGCCCACCGGCGAGGCGGTGCGGGCCTGGGGCCGGCTGGGCTACCCGCGCCGCGCGCTGCGCCTGCACGCCGCCGCCACCGCGATCGCCGCCGAGCACGGCGGCGAGGTGCCGTCCGGCTACGACGACCTGCTCGCCCTGCCCGGGGTCGGCGACTACACCGCCGCCGCCGTCGCGAGCTTCGCCTTCGGGCGCCGCCACGTCGTGCTCGACACCAACGTGCGTCGGGTGCTGGCGCGTGTCGTCGGCGGCACCGAGCTGCCAGGTCGCTCCCTGACCCGCGCCGAGCGCGACGCTGCCGCGGCGCTGGTCCCCGACGACGCCGCGACCGCGGCCACCTGGGCCGTCGCGGTGATGGAGCTGGGGGCACTGGTCTGCACCGCCGCCGGCCCGCGCTGCGGGGACTGCCCGGTCGCCGAGCGGTGCGCGTGGCGCCTGGCCGGCCACCCGGCGTACGACGGCCCGCCGCGGCGCGCGCAGGCCTGGGACGGCACCGACCGGCAGTGCCGGGGCCGGCTGATGGCGGTGCTGCGCGAGAGCCACGCGCCGGTGCACCGCTCGGTGCTCGACACGACCTGGCCCGACGAGGAGCAGCGCACCCGTTGCCTGGCCGGCCTGGTCGCCGACCGGCTGGTCGCCCAGGTCGCGCCGGACGTCTACGCCCTGCCCTGACGCACGAGTGCCCCGGACCAGCGGTCCGGGGCACTCGTCAGCTCAGGCGCCTCACTCGGGAGCGGGGCCACCCTTCGGCACGTCGGTCGGGCCGGCCTCGTCGTCCGGGCCCTCGACCGCGCCGGCGGCCTCGAGCGGCGGGACGTCGGGCAGCGCCGCGACCTTCTGCCCGGTGAAGGTGAAGGTCGCCTCGGCGCCCTCGCCCTCCACGTCGACCAGCACGAGCTGGCCGGGACCGACCTCACCGAAGAGCATCTTCTCGGCGAGGGTGTCCTCGATCTCGCGCTGCACCGTGCGGCGCAGCGGCCGGGCACCCAGGACCGGGTCGAAGCCACGCTCGGCCAGGAGGTTCTTGGCCGCCTGGGTGAGCTCGAGACCCATGTCGCGGTCGCGCAGGCGCAGCTCCACGGAGGCGACCATGTTGTCGACCATGTGGATGATCTGCTCGCGCGAGAGCGGCGGGAAGACGATCGTCTCGTCGACACGGTTGAGGAACTCGGGCCGGAAGTGCTGCTTGAGCTCGTCGCGGACCTTGTTCTTCATCAGCTCGTAGGAGCCGGCCGCGTCGCCACCCTGGTTGAAGCCCAGGTGGACCGACTTGGCGATGTCTCGGGTGCCGAGGTTGGTGGTCATGATGATGACGGTGTTCTTGAAGTCGACCACCCGACCCTGCGAATCGGTCAGACGGCCCTCCTCGAGAATCTGCAGCAGGCTGTTGAAGATGTCGGGGTGCGCCTTCTCGACCTCGTCGAAGAGCACCACCGAGAACGGCTTGCGCCGCACCTTCTCGGTCAGCTGGCCACCCTCTTCGTAACCCACGTAACCCGGAGGAGAACCGAACAGACGGCTCACCGTGTGCTTCTCGGAGAACTCGCTCATGTCGAGCTGGATCAGCGAGTCCTCGTCACCGAAGAGGAATTCGGCGAGCGACTTCGACAGCCAGGTCTTACCGACACCCGAGGGGCCGGCGAAGATGAACGAACCACCGGGACGCTTGGGGTCCTTCAGACCGGCACGGGTGCGTCGGATGGCGCGCGACAGGGCCCGGACGGCCTCGTCCTGACCGATGACGCGCTTGTGCAGCTCGTCCTCCATCTTGAGCAGCCGCGAGGACTCCTCCTCCGACAGCTTCACGATCGGGATGCCGGTCGCCACGGCGAGCACCTCGGCGATCAGCTCCTCGTCGACCTCGGCGACCTCGTCCATGTCACCGGCGCGCCACTGCTTCTCGCGCTCGGCCTTCTTCAGGATGAGCTGCTTCTCCTCGTCGCGCAGACGAGCGGCGGCCTCGAAGTCCTGGCCGTCGATGGCGGCCTCCTTCTTCTTCCGCACCGCCTCGATCTTGTCGTCGTACTCACGCAGGTCGGCGGGCGCGGTCATCCGGCGGATGCGCAGGCGCGAGCCGGCCTCGTCGATGAGGTCGATCGCCTTGTCGGGCAGGAACCGGTCGGAGATGTAGCGGTCGGCCAGGGTGGCGGCCGAGACCAGCGCCTCGTCGGTGATCGTGACCCGGTGGTGCGCCTCGTAGCGGTCGCGCAGGCCCTTGAGCATCTCGATGGTGTGCGCGATCGAGGGCTCCGCGACCTGGATCGGCTGGAAGCGGCGCTCGAGCGCGGCGTCCTTCTCCAGGTGCTTGCGGTACTCGTCGAGCGTGGTGGCACCGATGGTCTGCAGCTCACCGCGGGCCAGCATCGGCTTGAGGATGCTGGCGGCGTCGATCGCGCCCTCGGCGGCCCCGGCCCCGACGAGGGTGTGGATCTCGTCGATGAACAGCACGATGTCGCCGCGGGTGCGGATCTCCTTGAGCACCTTCTTCAGGCGCTCCTCGAAGTCACCGCGGTAGCGCGAGCCGGCCACCAGGGCACCCAGGTCGAGGGTGTAGATCTGCTTGTCCTTCAGCGTCTCGGGCACGTTGCCCTTGACGATGTCGGCGGCCAGGCCCTCGACGACGGTGGTCTTGCCGACGCCGGGCTCACCGATCAGCACCGGGTTGTTCTTCGTGCGGCGCGAGAGGATCTGCATGACCCGCTCGATCTCCTGGTCGCGCCCGATCACCGGGTCCAGCTTGCCCTCGCGGGCGTCCTGGGTCAGGTTGCGCCCGAACTGGTCGAGCACCAGGGAGGACGACGGCGCCTCGCCGGCACCGGACGTCGCCGCGGCCGCCGAGGCCGTCGACTCCTTGCCCTGGAAGCCCGAGAGCAGCTGGATGACCTGCTGGCGGACCCGGTTGAGGTCGGCGCCGAGCTTCTGCAGGACCTGCGCGGCCACGCCCTCGCCCTCGCGGATCAGCCCGAGCAGGATGTGCTCGGTGCCGATGTAGGAGTGGCCGAGCTGGAGCGCCTCGCGCAGCGAGAGCTCGAGCACCTTCTTGGCGCGGGGGGTGAAGGGGATGTGGCCGCTGGGCGCCTGCTGGCCCTGGCCGATGATCTCCTCGACCTGGGCACGCACCGCCTCGAGCGAGATGTCGAGGCTCTCCAGCGCCTTCGCGGCCACGCCCTCGCCCTCGTGGATCAGGCCCAGCAGGATGTGCTCGGTGCCGATGTAGTTGTGGGAGAGCATGCGGGCCTCTTCCTGGGCCAGCACGACCACCCGGCGGGCTCGGTCGGTAAACCGCTCGAACATGGGCATCGCTCCTCAAGCTGTGTGGGGGATTCCCCGCCCGATCGTCGAGCGGTGGAGACATCTGTTCCAACCCCGCGACCAGCCTACGCGTTCCCCCTCACGACCGAAGACCCGTCCGCTGTCAGCGAACGGGCCTCCGGGCGGTGCGGGTCAGTGCGCGGCGTCGTACGCCTCGCGCACCTCGCTGCTCACGCGGCCCCGCTCGGAGACCTCCATGCCCTGCTCGCGCGCCCAGTCGCGGATGTCCTTGGTGCTCGGTCCCGAGCCGCCCGAGCCGGCCGCCGACGTACGACGCCCCGAGCCGCGGCGCGACGAGGAGACCTTGCGGGCGTGACCGACGTAGCGGGCGAACGCGTCGCGCATCTCGGCCGCGTTCTCGGCGGTCAGGTCGATCTCGTAGGAGGTGCCGTCGAGTGCGAAGGAGACGGTCTCCGATGCCTCGGTTCCGTCGAGGTCGTCCTCGAGAATGATCTGGACCTTCTGCGCCATTGTGTTCTTCCTTGCTGTCGCTCGAATAGATATCGACCCCGCCGCCGTTGCGGCCGCTCGCGGAGCAATACTGCGTTTCTCTGCAGCATTCAGCATCATGCCATCGCGCTCGCACGGCAAACAATTGACGCGACATTCTTTACCTGCAATTCGGGAGCACTTCCGAGCAATCAGCGAAAAGCGCTCGGGGAATTGCGCGATTGTCGGCGTTGAATGGTCGTGGTTCGAGTTGTGGTTCGAGTTGTGGTTCGAGTCGTGTGCCCCAGGACGCGCCCTGGCGCGGCCACGGGCCACGACCGGGACCACGACTCAGACCACGACCCGGACCACGATCCGGACCACGACTCAGCGGTTGCGGTCGAAGACCAGACCCAGGCCGCGCAGCGTCAGCCACGGGTCGTGCACGGTGAAGACCGAGCACTCCTCGAGGACCAGCGGGGCCAGGTGGCCGGTGGCGACCACGGTCATGTCGTCGCCGTGCACCCCGAGCTCGGCGACCATGCGGTGCACGATCCCCTCGACCTGGGCGGCGGCGCCGAAGACCATCCCCGACTGCAGCGCCTCGACGGTGTTCTTGGCGATGACCGAGCGCGGGCGCGCGAGCTCGACCTTGCGCAGCTGCGCGCCGCGGCGCCCCAGCGCCTCGAGGCTGATCTCGATGCCGGGGGCGATGGCGCCGCCGACGTACTGGCCCTGGGCGCTGACCACGTCGAAGGTGGTGGCGGTGCCGCCGAAGTCGACGACCACGGCCGGGCCGGAGTGCAGGGTGGCCACGGCCAGCGCGTTGATGATGCGGTCGCTGCCGACCTCGCGCGGGTTGTCCATCAGCACCGGGATGCCGGTGCGCACCCCCGGCTCGACGACCACCCGGGGCACGTCGTCGAAGTGCGAGCCGAGCATGTCGCGCCACTCGTGCAGCACCGACGGCACCGTCGAGCACACCGCGAGGCCCTCGATCTCGGAGCTCTGCCGACCCAGCAGCCCGCGCAGCAGCACCGCCCACTCGTCGGCCGTACGCCGCTCGTCGGTGCCGACCCGCCAGTGCGCCAGCACGTCGTGGCCGGGCCCCTCGGCCGCGGGCTCGAGCAGCCCCAGCACCGTGTGGGCGTTGCCGATGTCGGCGGCCAGCAGCACCACGGCTCAGTCCTCGCGGAAGTCGAGGCCGAGGTCGAAGACGCGCACCGAGTGGGTCAGCGCGCCCACGGAGATGAAGTCGACGCCGGTGGCGGCCACCGCGCCCGCCCGCTCGAGGGTCAGCCCGCCGGACGCCTCCAGGAGGGCGCGGCCCGCGCTCAGGCGCACCGCCTCGGCCATCGTGGCGTCGTCCATGTTGTCGAGCAGCACCTCGGTGCAGCCGGCCTCGAGCACCGCACGCAGCTGGTCGAGGTCGGTGACCTCCACCTCGACGCGCACGTCGGGGCTGGCGGCGCGCACCGCGCGGTAGGCCTCGACGACGCCGCCGGCGGCGACCACGTGGTTGTCCTTGACCATCGCCCGGTCGACCAGGCTCATCCGGTGGTTGAGCCCGCCGCCGCAGCGCACGGCGTACTTCTGCAGCGAGCGCCAGCCGGGCAGGGTCTTGCGGGTGTCGAGCACCCGCGCCGACGTGCCCTCGAGGGCGGCGACCCACGCGGCGGTCGCGCTCGCGACCCCGGAGAGGTGGGAGGCGAAGTTGAGGGCGGTGCGCTCGGCGGTCAGCACCGCCGCGACCGGGCCGGCGACCGTCATCACCACGTCGCCGGGGCGCACCCGGGTGCCGTCGGGGGTGCGGTGGCGCACCTCGAGGTCGTCGCCGAGGCCGTAGCGGAAGGCCAGCTCGGCGACCCCCAGCCCGGCGACCACGCCGGCCTCGCGGGCAGCGACGTCGGCCACGGCGCGGCCCATCGGCGGCATCGCGGCGCTGGTGACGTCGTCGGCGCCGCCGGGCAGGTCCTCCTCGAAGGCGTCGGCGACGTGCGCGTGCACGGCGCGGGGGTCCAGGCCCGCCGCGGCGAGCTCCTCGACCAGGGCGCGCGGCAGGTCGACGAGCGAGGTGCGGGCGATCATCGGACTCCCTCCGGGGCGGTGCCGGCGGCCACCAGCGCGTCGCTGGCGGGCTCGGGGTGGAACTCGACGCTCCCGACGCCGTCGCGCATCACCACGTCGAGGTGGCCGGCCCACCCGGCGTCGTCGCGCTCGGGGTGGTCCTCTCGCCAGTGCGAGCCGCGCGTCTCCTCGCGGCGGGTGGCGGCGTCGGCCAGGGCGGCGCTGATGGTGAGCAGGTTGGTGGTCTCCCAGGCGGCCACGTCGACGGTGTCGCTGGGGGTGGAGGCCAGGGCGTCGAGCCGCGCGGTGGCCTCGTCGAGCCCGTCGGCGGTGCGCAGCACGCCCACCCGCGAGGTCATCACCTCCTGCACCTGGCGGCGTACGCCGGCCGCCACGAGACCCGCGGTACGCCGGTCGGTGGCGGGCTCGGCCCAGGGCCGCAGCTCGCCGGGCAGCACGGTGGCGATGCGCCGCGAGAAGACCAGGCCCTCGAGCAGCGAGTTGGAGGCCAGCCGGTTGGCGCCGTGCACACCCGAGCAGGCCGCCTCGCCGGTGGCGTAGAGGCCGGGCACGTCGCAGCGGCCCCACAGGTCGGTGCGGACCCCGCCGGAGGCGTAGTGGCAGGCGGGGGCGACGGGGATCAGGTCGGTGACCGGGTCGACGCCGTGGCTGCGGCAGACCGCGAGGATGGTCGGGAAGCGGCGCTCCCAGAACGCGGCCGCGCCCTCGTCGCCGCCGATGCCGGTCGCGTCGAGCCACATGTGCGGCCGCCCGGTCTCGAGCATCCGCCGCATGATCGACTTGGCGACCACGTCGCGGGGCGCGAGGTCGGCCAGCGGGTGCACGCCCTGCATGAAGCGGTCGCCGTCGGGGCCGACGAGCACCGCGCCCTCGCCGCGCACCGCCTCGGAGATCAACGGCTGCTGGCCCACCGAGTCGGGGCCCAGGTACATCACGGTGGGGTGGAACTGCACGAACTCCAGGTCGCGCAGCGTCGCGCCGGCCCGCAGCGCGAGCGCCATCCCGTCGCCGGTCGAGACCGCCGGGTTGGTGGTCTGCGAGAAGACCTGGCCCAGCCCGCCGCTGGCCAGCACGACCGCCCGGCAGCGCACCGCGCCGACGCCGTCGCGCTGGCCCTCCCCCATCACGTGCAGGGTCAGGCCCGCGACCCCGCCGTCGGCGGCGAGCAGCAGATCGACGGCCAGCGCGTGCTGGACCACCTCGATGTCGGGGGCCCGCTCGACGGCCGCGACCAGGGCCCGCTGGATCTCCGCGCCGGTGGCGTCGCCGCCCGCGTGCGCGATGCGGTCGCGGTGGTGGCCGCCCTCGCGGGTCAGCGACAGCTCGCCGCGCGGGTCGAGGTCGAACTGGGCGCCCAGGCCGATCAGCTCGTGCACCGCCTCGGGGCCCTCGGTCACCAGCGCGCGCACCGCCTCGAGGTCGCAGCCGCCGGCGCCGGCCACGAGCGTGTCGCGCTCGTGCTGCTCGGGGGTGTCCTCGGGGCCGAGCGCCGCGGCGATGCCGCCCTGGGCCCAGCGGGTCGAGCCCGCCGAGAGCACGTCCTTGGTGACGACCAGGACCTTCTCGCCGGGGCCGAGCGCGTCCTTGAGGCGCAGGGCCGCGGTCAGGCCGGCGATGCCGGAGCCGATGACCACGACGTCGGCCGAGGTCGTCCAGCCGGGCTCGGGCGCGCTCAGGCGCCCGGGCACGCGGCGTACGGGACTGGTGGTGGGCATCGCGTCAGGCTAGTCGCAGGCGGCGCAGGCCGGCTCGGGCGTGGCGGCTCAGCGACCGGCGGTGACGTCGCCGCGCACCAGGCCGGGGCCGTCGAAGGTCTCGGCCGGGTCGTAGCCGGTGGCCATGATCTTGTTGTCGCCGTCGACGAAGACCACGTGCGGCTGCAGCTCCTTGGCCTCGGCCGTCTCCATCTGGGCGTAGGCGATCAGGATCACCAGGTCGCCGGGGTGCACCAGACGCGCGGCCGCGCCGTTGATGCCGATCACGCCCGAGCCGCGCTCGCCGGCGATCGTGTAGGTCTCGAGGCGGGCGCCGTTGGTGATGTCGACGATGTGCACCAGCTCGCCGGCCAGGAGGTCGGCGGCGTCGAGCAGGTCCTCGTCGACGGTCACCGAGCCCACGTAGTGCAGGTCGGCCTGGGTCACCGTCGCGCGGTGGATCTTGCTCTTCATCATCGTGCGCAGCATGCGGATCACTCCTGGTGGTGGGACTGGTCGGGGGAGGTCGCGGGGCGACCGAGGACGAGGGGGAGGTTGTCGATGAGCCGGGTGCTGCCGACGCGGGCGGCGACCAGCACGCGCGCCTCGGTGCCGGCCGGCACGTCGTCGGGCAGCGGGGACAGGGACGGGTCGGTGATCTCGAGGTAGTCGAGGTCGACGCCCTCGGCGGCCCGCAGCTCGCCGCGAGCGGCGTCGAGGGCGACCTTCGCGCCGTACGGCGAGCACTCGACGGCGGCGAGCAGGGTGCGGCTCAGCGCGACGGCCTGCTCGCGCTGCTCGTCGTCGAGGTGCACGTTGCGGCTCGACATCGCCAGGCCGTCGGTCTCACGGCGGGTCTCGGCGCCGACGACCTCGACGCCCTGGCACAGGTCGGCCACCATCCGGCGGATGAGCACGAGCTGCTGGTAGTCCTTCTCGCCGAAGACCGCCACGTCGGGGCGCACCAGCCCGAAGAGCTTGGCGACCACGGTCAGCACGCCGCGGTAGTGACCGGGGCGGGTGCGGCCCTCGAGCACCTCGGCCAGCGGACCGGGCTCGACGCTCACCTCGGGCTCGCCGCCGGGGTAGACCTCGTCGACCGACGGCGCGAAGACGACGTCGACCCCCTCGCGGGCGCACACCTCGAGGTCGGCCTCGAGGGTGCGCGGGTAGGTCTCCAGGTCGGCGGCCTCGCCGAACTGCAGCGGGTTGACGAAGACCGAGACGACGACCGGGCCGTCGCCCACGTGCTCGCGCGCCACCCGCACCAGCGAGGCGTGCCCCTCGTGCAGGGCGCCCATCGTCGGCACCAGCCCGACCCGCAGGCCGTCCCTGCGGGCGGGCGCCAGCTGCTCGGCGAGCTCGCTGCGGGTGCGGACGAGGGTCGGGACGCTCACCGGGTCTCCCGCGTCACCGCGGGGCGGGCCGGCTCGGCGGGCTGGGGGGCGGAGTGCTCGTCGAGCAGCTCGTGGATGCGCATCGCGCGCAGCGGCACGATCCGCCCGTCGGTGACCGCCCGCCCGAGCGTGGCGCGGGCGAGGGCGACGTACGACGCCTTGGTCTGGGGGGCGTTGGCGGTGATGTCGTCGAGGTGGGCGCGCACGGTGCCGACGTCGCCGCGCACGATCGGGCCGGTCAGGGCGGCGTCGCCGTGCTCGAGGGCGTTGTCGAGGGCGGCGACCAGCAGCGGGCGCAGGGTGCCGGCGGGGTCGTCGGCGCCGGCGGCGGCCAGCACCTCCATCGCCTCGGTCACCAGCGTGACCAGGTGGTTGGCGCCGTGCGCGAGACCGGCGTGGTAGAGCGTGCGCATCTCCTCGGGCACCCACATCGCGCGGCCGCCGAGGTCGGCGACGACCCGCTCGGCGACCTCGCGCTCACCGGCGCCGGCGGTGAGGCCGAAGACGCAGCCGGAGAGCCGGTCGAGGTCGAGCGCGGTGCCGGTGAAGGTCATCGCGGGGTGGATCGCGGCGGGGCGCGCACCGGCGGCGCGGGCGGGCTCGAGGACGGCCAGGCCGTGGCGGCCCGAGGTGTGCACGACCAGCTGGCCCTCGCGCAGCGCCCCGGCGCCGGCGAGGGTGGTGACGACGTTGTCGAGCATGTCGTCGGGCACGGTCAGCAGCAGCAGGTCGCACGCCCTGGCGACCGCGGTGGGCTTGGCGTTGGGGACGCCCGGCAGCAGCGCGGCGATGCGGCCCAGGGTGGCGTCGGAGGCTCCGGCCGCGGCGACGACCTCGTGGCCGGCGTCGCGCAGGCGGGCAGCGAGGACGGCGCCGACGCGCCCAGCGCCGATCACCCCCACCCGCAGTACGGGGAGAGACATGTCAGAACCTTTCGTTCCAGTCCCTCCGACCACCCCCTCGTCGGTGCAGCCGGGGCTGCTGGCGCGGGGGCCGGGGTGGGTACCGGACGTCGTGTCCGTCAGATACCCCATGAACGGTACGCCGCCGGGGCAACGCGCGTAACCCACACCGTTGTGACCTGGGCCACGGGTCGTCGTACGCCGTGCCGGTCAGCCGACCTGGAGGGGGCGGGGGGCGCGGGGCAGCCAGTCGCGGGTGACGTGGTCGACCACGTGCACGCCCTCGGGGGCGCGGATCTCGTGCACGCCCGGCGGCACGGTGCCCTCCTTGAGGGCGTGGAAGACCGCCCACTCGCGGCGCTTGCGCCGGTTGCGCCAGGAGGTGGCGAAGGAGGACGGGTCGGTCCAGTGCGCGAACTCGTCGCCGTGCAGGTCCTTGAGCTCCACGCACAGCCCGTGCGGCAGACCCATGGTGCGGCAGTGCTCGGGGGTCGAGCGGATCTCCCACTCGAAGGCCTTGGTGAAGACGAAGTCCGGGCCCACCGGGTAGCCCCACTCCTCGGCGTTGCGCAGGCCCAGGTCGAGGTAGGCCAGCGACTCGTCCTCGAGGTAGAGCCCGTGGCGCGGCACCCGGATGATCGACTGCACGCCGCCGACCTGCCAGGTCAGGTCGGACATCGAGACCTCGCCCTCGGTGGTCAGCACCATGTCGCCGTCCCACTTCCAGGAGTAGCGGGTGCGGACCTGGGCGAAGCACCAGTTGTAGAAGTACGACAGCGAGTGCACCGACAGCTCGTGCACCGCGAGGTGCTCGGCGCCGGCACGGGCCACCTCGAAGGGGTACGTCAGCTGGGTCAGCTTGTGGGCCAGGCCGGCGTCGGCCGCCGCGCGGGCGGCCACCTCGGGGGTGCCGTCGGTGGAGCCGTTGTCGACCACGACCACGTGGTCGGTGGCGCGCAGCAGCGGGGGCAGCACGAACGGCAGCGCCATCGACTCGTCCTTGACCCGCAGCACGGCGGTGGCGCCGGGGCGCAGACCGTCGGGACGGTTCCAGGGCCAGGTGATGTCGAAGTCGGTGTGCCCCTCGATGTTGCGCAGGCCCTCGGGGTTGCGGATCGCGTTCACGACCGGCTCAGCGCTCGCGCCCGGCGGCCTTGCGCAGGCCGCGGCGCACGCTCGGGGGGATCGCGGCGCGCAGGCCGTGCGGGATCCGGTCGACCGCGGAGCCGGAGGCCGGAGCGGCGGAGGCCCCGGGGGCGGGAGCCGCGGGCGCGGCGGGAGCCTTGTCACGCCCACGCCGGGTCTTCTGCTCGGCCGCGACGACCGAGGAGCGCGAGATGGCCTCGGACTCCTCGTAGAGGTCGACGTAGGTCTCGCGCAGCTGGTCGAGCGCCTGGTGCACCTCGGGCTGGTCGCCGCCGGGCTCGGCGAGCTTGTTGAGCTCGTTCCAGGTGTCGGCGGTCAGCTCGTGCAGCCGCTTGGGCAGGCCCAGGTCGTCGAGCGAGCCGGAGACGCGGCGCAGGCCGGGGTCGACGAAGCGGTGCCCGTCGCGGATCCGCTCGGACTTGGCGTTGACGACGTGCTGCAGCCCGAGGGTCTCCCCCACGTGGCTGGTCGCCTTGACCCAGTCGTCGAGCAGGTCGCCGTAGCGCACGAACACCCGGCCGCCGTCGGCCACCGACTCGCGGGTGGCGCGCTCGGTGTGCAGCAGCATGTTGAGCCACGAGGCGGCCAGGTGCGCCGAACCGAGCCGGTTGGCGTAGTACTTCTGCTTGCTGCCCACGACCTCCGAGGGCGGGCGCAGCATCGTGGCGAAGACGGGGGTGGCCCCGCAACGGATCGAGGCGACCCGCCACAGCGAGAGGAACCAGCTCAGCCGCGGGTCCTTGACGACCAGCTCGGGGTTGACCGCGAAGTGGCCCTCGAGCCACTCGGCGGTGGCGATCCGCTCGGGCTCGCGCGCCGAGACCCGGCCGGTCTCGAACCACGCGTCGGGGCGCGAGTCGCTGACCTGCACCACGGCCTCGCGCAGCAGCCGCGAGTGGTGCTCGACGGCCCAGGCGGGCTCGGCGAAGCCCTTGGGGTTGGTCTCGTCGGGCTCGACCTCGGGCTGCGGCACGTGCAGGCCCAGGATCTTCATCAGCCCGGCCATGGTGCTGGTGCCGGAGCGACCTGCGCCCGCGACGAAGAGGACCTTGCGCGGGTAGCTGGAGGGGTCCGGGTCGGCGGGCACGGCGAAGGGGTCGGCACTCACGGGAGGCGATGCTATCCCCGCCCGCGCCGCAGCGCCCGTCCTGGATAGCGTGGGCCCATGAAGTTCGGGCGGCGCGCACCGCTGCTGAGCGTGGTCGTGCCCGTCTACGACGTGGCCGACTACCTGCCCGCGTGCCTCGAGAGCCTGCTCGCGCAGACCTACCGCCCGCTCGAGGTCGTGGTCGTCGACGACGGCTCCACCGACGCCTCCGGCGCGATCGCCGACCGGTGGGCCGAGCGCCACGACGAGGTCCGGGTCGTGCACACCGACAACCACGGCCTCGGCGCCGCCCGCAACACCGGCGTCGCCCACGCCCGCGGCGAGCTGCTGGCCTTCGCCGACTCCGACGACGTCGTCCCGCCGGGGGCGTACGACGTGCTGGTGCGCGCCCTGCGCGGGCGCGGCGTCGACCTCGCGACCGGTTCGATCGTGCGGTGGGAGGGTGACGCGCTCGTCGAGCCGCCGTGGATGCGCCGGCTGCACCGCGAGCGGCGCACCGTCACGATCGAGGAGCACCCCGAGGTGCTGGGCGACGTCTTCGCGTGGAACAAGCTGGTGCGCCGTTCCTTCTGGGACGACCAGGGACTCTCGTGGCCGGAGGGCCTGCGCTACGAGGACCAGCCCACCACCACCCGCGCGTTCCTGGCGGCGCGCCGCTTCGCGGTGCTGCCGGAGGTCGTCTACCACTGGCGGATCCGCTCCGACGGCTCGTCGATCACCCAGCAGCGCTCGTCGGTCGAGGACCTGCGCGACCGGTGGGTGACCAAGCAGATGTCACTGGCCAGCGTGCGCGAGCACGGCTCCCCCGCGGTCACCGAGGTGTTCCTCGACCGCGTGCTCGCCGGCGACCTGCACCGCTACTTCACCGAGATCCCCGGCTGCACCGACGAGTGGTGGGAGCTGCTGCACGAGGGGGTCGTCTCGCTGTGGGGCGAGCGTTCGCTGGTGCACTCCGGGCTGACCCCCGTGCACCGGCTCACCGGCTGGCTCGTGGAGCAGGACCGCCGCGCCGACGCCGCAGCCGTGATGACCTACGTGGCCCGGCACCCCGGGCCGGTCCCGCGCCGGGACACACCGGCGGGGGCGGTCATCGACGTACCGCTGGCCGGTGGCGGAGACGACGCAGCGCCCGTGCCGCACGAGGCCGTGGCCCTGCGCGCGCACGAGCGCTGAGTCGGACGTCTCAGGTCAGAGGAGCCCCTCGGACTCGAGGAAGTCGCGGGCGACGTCCTCGGGCTTCTCGCGGTCGACGGCCATCCGGCCGTTGAGCTCGGTGAGGGTCTCGGTGTCGAGGGCGGCCATCAGCTCGTTGAGGACGTCGGCGACGCCCTCGTTCTGCTCCAGGAACTCCTCGTCCACGGCCGGCACCAGGTTCTGGGCGGGCTGGATCTCCTGGTCGTCGTCGAGGACGACGAGGCCGAGCGACTCCAGGGTGCCGTCGGTGGTCGAGGTCTGGCCCAGGTCGGACTCGCCGTCGAGGACCGACTGGTAGGTCTGGTCGCCGGCGTAGCCCAGCGGCAGCACCTTGGTGATGTCGATGCCGTACTCCTCGCGCAGCCCGGCCTCGCAGTCGAGACGGCCCTCGCAGTCGGGGGCCGCGGCCAGCACGACCGACTCGCCCTCGAGGTCGGAGAGGACCTCCCAGCCCTCCTCCTCGGCGCGCTCGATGGTCACGAAGTAGGCGTTGGTGTCGGTGGCCTCCGACAGCTCGAGGAGCTCGATGCCGGCCTCGTCGAGGAGCTCCTCGCCGGCCTCGGCGAGCTCCTCGCCGTCGCCGGCCGTCAGCTGCTCGCCGCTGCCCTGGTCGGAGGTGGAGTTGAGGAAGTTGACGATGCCGCCGACGTACTCGGGCACCACGTCGACGTCACCGGGGAAGGTGGCCATGTAGGCGTCGCGGGAGTCGACGAGCTGCACGGTGGGCTCGTAGCCGGCGTCGGCGAGCAGCAGCTCGTACATCGAGGCCATCAGCGCGGCCTCGGGGAACGACTGCGAGGCGATCGTGACGGGCCCGCCGCCACCGCCCTCCGGGGCGTCGGCGTCGCCGCCGCTCTCCGAGAGGTCGTCGCCGGCGCAGGCGGCCAGGGTCAGGGCTCCCGCGGAGAGCACCGCGGCGAGGGAACGTCGCACCATCATGTGGGGTCCTACCTTCTGTGTCCCGCGGGGCTGCGCCCCGCGCGTGTCCGGTCAGCAGGCGGCGCCCACTGCTCAGCCGTCCTCGTGGCCGGCCTGTCCCAGCGTAGACACCTCCGGGGACACCTCCCCCTCACCCGTCCGGGCAGCCCGGCGCACCGGGTCGAGGGAGCGCTGCACCGCGGCGGCGATCAGCTCGAGCACCAGCGCGACCGCGGCGACCACGATCGCCCCGGCGATGCCCTTGCCGTAGTCGGTGCGGAAGAAGCCGTCGGTGATCACCCGCCCCAGCCCGGGCCCGGCGACCAGCGCCGCGATGGTCGCGGTCGCCCACACCTGCACCAGGGCCAGGCGCACCCCCGACATCACCAGCGGCAGTGCCAGCGGCAGCTCGGCGCGCCGGAACTGCTGCCAGCCGCTCATCCCCATGCCCCGCGCCGACTCGCGCACGTCGGGCGGCACCTCGCGCACCGCGACGTAGGCGTTGGTGATCAGCGGCGGCAGCGCGAAGAGGGCCAGCGCCACCAGCGTCGAGATGCCGGCGCGGCCGTAGGGGCCGACGTCGCCGGTGCCGGGGAAGGCGCCGCCGGTCCAGCCCCACGGGTCGCCGGCCACGAAGATCGCCAGCAGCGCGAAGGTCGGCACCGCGCGCCCGACGTTGGAGATGTTGATGGCCAGGAAGCCGCCCCGGCCCAGGTGGCCCAGCCACAGGGCGAGCGGGAGGCCGACCACCATCGCGACCAGCAGCGCCGTCAGGGTGACGAGCAGCTGCTGGACCAGCAGCTGCAGCATCCCGCCCTGACCGGTCCAGTTGTCGGCGTCGCGCAGGTAGGCCAGCGCGTCGAGGAGCACGCCCACGAGATCAGCCCGCCGTCCGGGTCCAGGGCGTCAGCACCCGCTGCGCCAGCACGATCATCACGTCGAGGAGCACCGCGAGGGCCACGCACAGCACGGCCGCGGTCAGCAGCTGGGCGCGGAAGTTGCTCTGCACGCCCTCGGCGATCAGGTTGCCCAGCCCGCCGTAGGCCACCAGCGACCCGACGGTCGTCAGCGCCACGGTCGAGACGGTGGCCACCCGCAGCCCCGCCATCACCACCGGCACCGCGAGCGGCAGCTCGACGCGCAGCAGCAGCCGACCGTCGCCGTACCCCAGGCCGCGCGCCGACTCGCGCACGTCCTCGGGCACCGCGCGCAGCCCCTCGAGGATCGCGCGCACCAGCACGGTCAGGGCGTAGAGGCCCAGCCCGATGACCACCGTGGTCGCGCTCAGGCCGGTGAAGGGGACCAGCAGCGGGAAGAGCGCCAGCGACGGCACCGTGTAGAGGCCGGTGCTGACGCCCACCACCGTGCTCTCCAGCCGCGGCAGCCGCCGCGCCAGCAGCGCGAGCGGGAAGGAGAGGGCCAGCCCGAAGAGCACCGAGGCGATGGTGATGGCCACGTGCTGGGTGGTCGCCTCGACGATCTCGGGGCGGTAGTCGACGACGTAGTCCCAGCACAGCCACTCGTTGGTCAGGCGCCCGTAGCAGCTCGGACCGTCGTCGGCCTGCGCGAGTAGGGTCACCGCATGGACGCTACCGGGTCAGCACCCGCGACCGTGATGATCCGGCTCTCGGGCGTGGGCAAGCGCTTCGACGACGGCACCGTCGCGGTGCACGACCTCGACCTGGAGGTGCTCGAGGGCGAGCTGGTGGTGCTGGTCGGCCCCTCGGGCTGCGGCAAGTCGACGACGCTGAAGATGATCAACCGCCTCGTCGAGCCGTCGTCGGGCACCATCGAGATCGACGGCCAGGACGTCACCACCGCCGACCCCGTCGCGCTGCGCCGCGGCATCGGCTACGTCATCCAGCAGATCGGGCTCTTCCCCCACCAGCGCATCGTCACCAACGTGATGACCGTGCCGCTGCTGTACGGCGAGTCGAAGGCCACCGCGCGCAGCCGCGCCGTCGAGCTGCTCGAGCTGGTCGGCCTGGACCCCGAGCTGTACGCCGACCGGTTCCCCCACCAGCTCTCCGGCGGCCAGCGCCAGCGCGTCGGCGTGGCCAGGGCCCTCGCGGCCGACCCGCCGGTGCTGCTGATGGACGAGCCGTTCGGCGCCGTCGACCCGATCGTGCGGGTGCACCTGCAGGAGGAGTTCCTGCGCCTGCAGCGCGAGCTGGGCAAGACCGTCGTGATGGTCACCCACGACATCGACGAGGCCGTGAAGATGGGTGACCGGGTGGCGGTCTTCGCCGAGGGCGGCCGGTTGGCGCAGTACGGCACGCCCGCGGAGCTGCTCGGGGAGCCCGCCGACGAGTTCGTCGCCGACTTCGTCGGCTCCGAGAAGAGCCTGCGGCGACTGAGCGTCGTACCCCTGCGGCGCGAGCACCTCGAGCCGATGGACGGCGTGCGCGCCGGTCAGCTCGGCGCCGCGATCGACCTCGACAGCACCCTCGAGGAGGCGCTGACCCACCTGCTGCGCGACGACCGCGGGATGGTCGGGGTCCGCGACGGCGCGCAGTTCGTCGGCGTGCTCACCCCCGACGGGGTGCACCGCGCCCTGCGCGCCTCGCTGGCCGAGCAGGCCTAACTGCGACGCCGGGGAGCTGCCTCGGCCTCAGCCCTCGACCGGCACGTCGCGGTGCCAGGACTCCGTGACGTACTTCGTGCGCCAGCCCATCGAGGTGTAGAGCTCGTGGGCGTTGGTGGAGGAGTCGGCGTCGACCTCGAGGCCCACGCCGACCCGGCCGCGGCGGGCGGCGTCGCAGATGATCGTGCGCAGCAGGCCCTTGGCCACGCCGCGACCGCGCGCGGCCTCGATGACGCCGATGTAGGAGACGTAGGAGGAGTCGGGGCCGGTCGCGTTCTCCGAGACGGTGCCGATCAGGGCGCCGACCGCGGGGTGGCGACCCTCCTCCGCGGCCTCCAGGCCCTCGGGGACGTCCTCGATCATCTCGGCCAGCCACCAGTGGTTCCAGCGGTGGCCCGGGTCCTCGCGCAGCCGGTGCAGGAACTCGGCGAAGGACTCCTCGAAGTTGTTGAAGTGGTCGGTGAAGGACTGCTCCAGCACGTCGTGCACGGCGCGCAGGTCGGCTTCGTCGGGCAGGCCCTGGCCCTCACGGTCGACCAGGCGGAACCGCACGCCGCGCGCCTCCCACTCCTCGTTGTCGGGCACCAGGTCACGCTCCTCGGGCTCGACCGGGCGGTTCATCTGCCACCAGGTGCGCACCTTGCGGAAGCCGGCCCGGGTCAGCCAGTCGTACTGGCGCTCGTCGCCCTCGAAGGCGCCGGTGTCGATCTGCTGGGTCGGCAGGCCGCGCGCCTCGCCGACGGCGCGGGCCTGGCCGGCCGCCCAGTCGAAGAGGGCGTCGGAGCACTTGCGCGCGATCGGCGGGGCCAGCTCGCGGCTGACGATGTGGGAGTAGAGCATCCGGCCGCCGGCGCGGTCGTGCACGCTGCCCCAGGCCTGGATGTGACCCTCGGGGTCGCGGATCACCACGTTGGCGCGAGTGCGCAGACCGTGCTCGGAGACCTCGACCAGCACGTCGTCGACGCCGGCCCCGGCCCAGCCGCGCCCGTGGCGCTCGTGGGCGCGCAGCAGGTGGGTCAGCCGGGCGACCTCGAAGCGGTCCTCCGCGTCGGGCGTGCCGACCTCCCAGCCGTCAGGCAGGGGCAGGTCGTCGAGGATCTCCCCCGGGTCGCTCTCGAAGCGGTTCTCGTCGGGCAGCAGGTCCTCGTCGTTCACGGAGGTCATGATGCCGTACGCCGTCTCGCCCGGTCAGGCGTGGTGGTCCCCGGCGTCACTCAGGCGTGGCGTCGGGCGCCGGCCTCGGCGGTGCGCCAAGCGGCGGTGACGGTCTCGATCTCGGCGCGCAGCACGTCGATCTCGGCCTCGAGCTCGGCGACGCGCACGATGGCGTCGGCAGCGCGCTCCTCGGCCGACTCCAGGCTGCGGCTCAGCAGACGGCCCTCCTTCTCGAGGTCGACGTTGCGGCGGTGGGCCACGTCGACCTGGCGGGCGCTGTCGGCGGCGCTGCGCTGGGTCTTGACCAGCTCGCTCTGCAGGTCGCCCAGGGCGCCCTCGCGCTCCTCGAGGCGGGTGGTGAGCTCGGCGACGCGGGCGGCGTGCTCGTCGGCGCGGGTCTCGGCCATCCGGCGGTAGGCCTGGGCCTGCTCGGCGCGGTCGCGGGCGGCGTCGCGGCGCGAGGCCAGCAGCTCGGCGTGGGTGATGCGGGTGGCGGCGGCGCCGAGCCCCACCGCGGCCAGGGCGGCGAGCGTGACGAGCAGCGCCGAGCCGCTGGCGACGGCGCCCAGCACGAGCACGGCCGAGAGGACCAGCAGCACCGTGGCGACGGTGAGGCGGGTCGAGCGCTGGCGGCGGCGCGAGGCCCGCGTGGCGGATGTGACTTGGGTGGCCTGCGTGGCTCCAGCGACAGAAGTGGACATGGAGCCAGGCTAGGCGTCCGAGTCGTCTCCCGGGACGCGACACGCGCGCTCGAGCAGCAGCCCGCACGCGACGACGCCCACACCGGCCAGTGCCGCGAGGCCCGACCAGAGCATCCGCTGTCCGGCCAGCTCGGCGTTGAGGCCCAGCCAGGACATCGCGTAGCCGGCGTACCCGGCGCCGACCAGCGCCCCGACGTACGCGCTGGCGCGGCCGAACGCCAGCCGGTTCACGGCCCGGTGCGGCTCCATCGGTTCGTGGCGCACCTGCAGGGCGGTGTGGGTGTGGCGGGCGGTGACGCCGACGACCAGGGCCAACAGTGCCAGCAGGGTCGGCTGGACCCAGGTCACCACCGGAGCCGAGTCGAGCCAGGCGATGCTCACCGGGCGGGCCAGCCAGCCGGCCACCAGGCCCACGACGACCACGAGGGTCAGCGCCGCCGGCGAGGTCGGCCCCAGCCGCCGCGGGTCAGGCTCCCCGGGCTCTCCGGGCGCGCCGGGCCCGCCTGGTCGACCGGGGTCGCTCACTCGACCGCGAGCTCGAGGTCCTCGCGCAGCTTGATGCCCTCGATGCCGGTCTCGGCCAGCAGGTCGGCGACCGGGCCACGACCGGGCAGGCTGGCGTCGGGCTCGAGGTCGAACCACGGCTTGAGCACGAAGGCGCGCTCGGCGGCGCGCGGGTGCGGCAGGCGCAGGTGCGGCTCGTCGCTGCGGCGGTCTCCGACCACGATCAGGTCGACGTCGAGGGTCCGCGGGGCGTTGGGCACCTCGCTGCGCTCACGCTCGAAGGCGTCCTCGATGGCCAGGGCGCGGTCCATCAGCCGGTTGGCGGCCAGGGTGGTGTCGATGAGCACGACCGCGTTGAGGTAGGGGCGGGCGCCCTCCGGGGAGTCGACCGGCTCGGTCTCGTAGACCGGCGAGATGCCGGTGACCCACACGTCGGGGGTGTCGGCCAGCGCGTTGACCGCGCCCTGGAGCATGGCCATCCGCTCGCCCAGGTTGGAGCCGACGGCCAGCACGGCGCGGCGGATCGGGCGCATCTCACCGGTGAGGGTGTCGGCGTTGATGATGTGCGGGTTGGGCGTCTCAGTCACGTCGAGTCCTCGCGTCTCCGGGTGATCGTCAGCGTGACGTCGGAGAACGTCGCGCTGATGGGGGCGTGCGGCTTGTGGACCGTGATCCGGGCCCATTCAACACGGTCGTCCTGCAAGCAGACATCGGCGACCCGCTGGGCCAGCGTCTCGATCAGGTCGACCGGCTCGCGCTCCACCGCGGTCTTGACCGCGGTCACGAGACTTCCGTAGTCGACGGTGTCGCGCAAGTCGTCCGAGGCGGCCGCGGGGGCGGTGTCGACGCCCAGCACGAGGTCGAGCACGAAGCTCTGCCCGTCGCGCTTCTCGTGCTCCAGGACGCCGTGGTGGGCGAAGCACTCGACGCCCAGGACGGCGATCTCGTCGGTCTCGTCAGTCACGGGCGGCCCTCCTCCGACGGCGTCTCGGTGCGCATCGCGGCCAGGGCGGCCAACGCGTCGCGAGCAGACCGTACGTCGTGGACCCGCACGCCCCACACCCCGGCCCGGGCCAGCTCGAGCACGACCGCCAGGTGCGCGGCCTCGCGCTCGCCGACCGGGCGGGGTCCGGCCTCGCCGCGGAGCAGGGTGCCCAGGAAGGACTTGCGGCTCGCCCCCACCAGCAGCGGGTGGCCCAGCGCCAGCAGCGGGCCGAGGTCGCTCAGCAGCTCCCAGCTGTGGGCGGGCGTCTTGGCGAAGCCCAGGCCGGGGTCGAGGACGATGCGGTCGTCGGCCACGCCGGCCGCCCGGATCGCCTGCACCCGCTCCTCCAGCTCGCGGCAGACCGCGGCCACCACGCCGCCGGGGCCGTCGTAGACCGCGAAGTCGCGCATCCGGTCGCTGTGGGCGCGCCAGTGCATCGCGACGTACGTCGCGCCCGCGTCGGCCACCACGTCGAGCACGGCCGGGTCGGCCAGCCCGCCGGAGACGTCGTTGACCACGACCGCACCGGCCTCCAGGGCGGCCTCGGCGACCTCGTGGCGCATGGTGTCGACCGAGACCAGCGCCCCGGCGCCCGCCAGCTCGCGGATCACCGGCACCACGCGGGCCAGCTCCTCGGCGACCAGCGGGCGGGTCGCCCCGGGCCGGGTCGACTCGCCACCGATGTCGAGCAGGTCGGCACCCTGCTCGAGCAGCTCGAGGCCGTGGGCGACCGCGTCGGCGGGGGCGGCGTACCGGCCGCCGTCGGAGAAGGAGTCGGGGGTGACGTTGACGACGCCCATCACGCGCGGGCGCCCGAGCGGCACGGCCAGGGCGGGGTGCATCGGCTCAGCGGCGGGTGGTGCCGTGGATGAGCGCCATCGCCTCGGCGCGGGTGGCCCGGTCGGTCAGCATCGTGCCCCGCACCGCGGAGGTGACGGTGCGCGCACCGGCCTTGCGGACCCCGCGCATGGTCATGCACAGGTGCTCGGCCTCGATGACCACCACGGCGCCGCGCGCCTCGAGGATCGTCATCAGCGCGTCGACGACCTGGGTGGTCAGCCGCTCCTGCACCTGCGGTCGCTGGGCGTAGACGTCGACCAGACGCGCGAGCTTGGAGATGCCGGTGATCTTGCCGGTGTCGGCGGGGATGTAGCCGACGTGCGCGACCCCGGTGAAGGGCACCAGGTGGTGCTCGCACATCGACCACAGCTCGATGTCGCGCACCAGCACCAGCTCGTCGTGACCCAGGTCGAAGGTGGTGGTCAGCACGTCCTCGGCCCGCATCCGCAGGCCCGCGGTGACCTCGGCGTACGCCCGCGCGACGCGGGCGGGCGTCTCGAGCAGACCCTCCCGGTCGGGGTCCTCGCCGATGGCCAGCAGCAGCTCGCGGACCGCGGCCTCGGCCCGGGGCTGGTCGAAGGCGGGGACGTCAGCCGGGTCGGACTCGGGCAGCGTGATCGGGTCGGTCACGGGCGCTGGGACTCGTCGATCGGCGTCGGGGTGCCCCCGTGCACGTCGCCCCCGGAGCCCGGCGGCGTCACCACGACCCCGGCGCCCGCGCCGTCGCCGGGGCGGTCGCCGCCGTTGGCGCGGGCCCGGTCACGGATCTCCTGCGGGACCTCGACCGCGGGCACCTGGGAGGGCCGGCGGTGGGGCGAGCCGGTCCAGGCCGGTCGCACGTCGCGGCGGCGCAGCGGCTCGAAGACCTCGGCGATCTGCTCCTTGTCGAGCGTCTCCTTGTCGAGGAGCACCAGCACGAGCGCGTCGAGCACGTCGCGGTTCTCCTCCAAGATGTCGAAGGCCTCCTGGTGGGCGACGGCCAGCAGGTTCCTGGTCTCCTCGTCGACCTTGGCGGCGACGGCCTCGGAGTAGTTGCGCTGGTGACCCAGGTCGCGGCCCAGGAAGGGCTCGGAGCCGGAGTCGCCGAGCTTGATCGCCCCCAGGGTCTCGGTCATGCCGTACTGGGTGACCATCGCGCGGGCGACGTTGGTGGCCTTCTCGATGTCGTTGCCGGCGCCCGTCGTCGGGTCGTGGAAGATCAGCTCCTCGGCGGCGCGGCCGCCCAGCATGTAGGCCAGCTGGTCGAGCATCTGCGAGCGGGGCTGGGAGTACTTGTCCTCGTCGGGCAGCACCATCGTGTAGCCCAGTGCGCGACCGCGCGGCAGGATCGTGATCTTGTGGACCGGGTCGTTGCCCGGCAGGGCCGCCGCGACCAGGGCGTGGCCGCCCTCGTGGTAGGCGGTGATGAGCTTCTCCTTCTCGCTCATCAGCCGCGAGCTGCGCTGCGGGCCGGCGATCACACGGTCGATGGCCTCGTCGAGGGAGACGTTGGTGATCTGCTTCTGGTTGCTGCGCGCGGTCAGGAGCGCGGCCTCGTTGAGCACGTTGGCCAGGTCGGCACCGGTGAAGCCGGGGGTGCGGCGCGCGTAGGAGCGCAGGTCGATGTCGGGGGCCATCGGCTTGCCCTGCGAGTGGACCTGGAGGATCTTCTCGCGCCCGTCGAGGTCGGGGGCGTCGACCCCGATCTGGCGGTCGAAGCGGCCCGGGCGCAGCAGGGCGGGGTCGAGGACGTCGGGGCGGTTGGTGGCGGCGATCAGGATGACCCCGCCGCGTACGTCGAAGCCGTCCATCTCGACCAGCAGCTGGTTGAGGGTCTGCTCGCGCTCGTCGTGGCCGCCGCCCATCCCGGCGCCGCGGTGGCGACCCACGGCGTCGATCTCGTCGATGAAGACGATGGCCGGGGCGTTCTCCTTGGCCTGCTCGAACAGGTCGCGCACCCGCGAGGCACCGACGCCGACGAACATCTCGACGAAGTCGGAGCCGGAGATGGAGTAGAAGGGCACGCCGGCCTCGCCGGCGACCGCCCGTGCGAGCAGGGTCTTGCCGGTGCCCGGGGGCCCGTAGAGCAGCACGCCCTTGGGGATCTTGGCGCCCACCGCCTGGAACTTGGCGGGCTCCTGGAGGAACTCCTTGATCTCGCCGAGCTCCTCGATCGCCTCGTTGGCCCCCGCGACGTCGGCGAAGGTCGAGGTGGGCATGTCCTTGGAGATCAGCTTGGCCTTGGACTTGCCGAACTGCATCACGCCACGGCCGCCGCCGCCCTGCATGTTGTTGAGCAGCCACAGGAAGACGATGAAGATGATGATGAGCGGCAGGAACGAGAAGAGGAACGAGCTCAGCGCACTCGGGCGTGAGATCTCGGTCTTGAGCTCCTCGATCTCGCCGGCCTCGACCTGGGTGCTGGCCTCGTTGTAGAGCCGTGGCTGGGTGCCCTGCACCCAGTAGGAGAAGACCTCGGCGCCCTCCTCGCGCACGCCCTCGTCGAGGGTCGCGCGGATCTCCTGGTCGCCGTCGACGAACGTCAGCTCCTTGATCTCGCCCGACTCGATGTAGGAGGACATCTCGGAGGCGGGGATCTCGTCCCCGCCGCTGCTGGGGGCCAGGAACTGCAGGGCGAGCAGGACGCCGACCACGGCGACCACGATCCACAGCCAGGGACCCTTGACAAAGCGCTTCACGGACTTCTCTCGTCTCAGACGTCGAACGGACCGACGACGGTACATGCCCGCGTCAGGCTCATTCTCGCAGGCGGCTGGTGATCGAGGGGGCCCGGGACGGCGCCCGGGTCGGGCTCAGGAGTAGACGTGCGGAGCGAGTGTGGCGATGTCGCGCAGGTTGCGGTACTTCTCGCGGTAGTCGAGGCCGTAGCCGACGACGAACTCGTTGGGGATGTCCCAGCCGACGTACTTGACGTCGACGGGCATCTGCAGCGCCTCGGGCTTGCGCAGCAGGGTGGCGATCTCGACGCTGGCCGGGTTGCGGCTGCTGAGGTTGGAGGTCAGCCACGACAGGGTCAGGCCGGTGTCGATGATCTCGTCGACGATCACCACGTGGCGCCCGGAGATGTCGGTGTCGAGGTCCTTGAGGATGCGCACCACGCCGCTGGACTTGGTGCCGGAGCCGTAGGAGCTCACTGCCATCCAGTCCATCTCGAGGTGGCGGGTGAAGGAGCGGGCGAGGTCGGCCATCACCATCACCGCACCGCGCAGGATGCCGACGATGAGGAGGTCCTCGCCCTCGTAGTCCCTCTCGATCTCGGCGGCCATCTCCTTGAGACGGTCCTGGATCTGTTCCTCGGTGAAGAGGACGTTGACGAGGTCGTGCTCCACGTGGGCAGAGTCCATGCAGGCAGCCTAAGGGTGGGCGCGGGCGCCGTGCCCGGCTACCCCTTCTTCTTGACCACGCGCAGGGTGAAGGTGCTCGAGGTGGCGCGGTGGGCGTCGTCGCCGGCGTACTCGACGACGACGTCGTAGCGGCCCGGGGTGCGCGCCCGACCCAGCTCGGCGACGAAGCGGCCCTTGTCGCGACGCCGCAGGTCGGTGGCCGCGGCGGACCCGCTCCGCGGCCCCTCGAGCGAGACCTGGACGGGCCCGGTGGGGATGCTCCGACCCTTGGCCCTCAGCTGCGCGACGAGCTCGACGCGACTGCCGGCCCGCACGGTCAGGCCGCCCTTGCCTGAGGTGGTGCCGAGCGCGACGGTCGGGCGGGGCAGGGCGACCAGCTCGACCGGGGTGCCGAGGCCGGCGCGGTCGGCCCTGCCCTTGACGACCTCGAGCCGCGACGACCGGTAGCCGGCGCGGGTCAGGACCACCTCGTAGGTGCCGGCGGTGACGTGCATGGCGAAGTAACCGTGGTCGATCTCGTTGTCGGGGCTGGCGTAGCTGAGGTCGGTGGCCGCCACCACCTGCTCGCGCTTGGTCACCCGCAGCGCCGTGACCTCGACGTCGTCGAGCGGCCGGCCCGTGCGCGAGTCGACGACCTGGCCGTGAAGGATCGAGCGCCCGGTCTCCCCCACCGCCGGGGCGCGGGCGCCCGTGGGCTGCTCGGCCCCGGTCGCGTGGGCGAGCGGCACCACGAGGGCGGCGAGGGCGACGGCGGCGATGCCTGCGCGACGCAGGGTCGTGGTCTGCATGCGCTGAGTATGGGGCTGCGGTGGCGGGCGCGGAGCCGTTTCGGCCCTGCCCCCCCGCAGCGGGCGCGCCTCAGGCCGCTCGGTAGTCGTCGGCGAGCAGGACCTGGAGGTGGGGGCGGTAGAGGTGGACCTCGGGGCGGGGTCGCTGCCGCACCGGTGGATCGCCTGGCGGCAGGGCGGGGGCGCGGGAGCGGACCTGGTGGCCGGTGGGGGTCGTCGTGGTGACGACGCCGCCGTGGGCGAGGGCGGCGAAGCCGGGCGCTTCCTTGGCCTGGTTGCAGGCCTCGCACAGGCCTTGGCCGTTGCCGGCGCTGGTGGGGCCGCCGGCTGCGTCGGGGACGACGTGGTCGCGGTGCCGGATCGGGGCGTCGCACCACGGGGTGCGGCACGACTGGTCGCGCAGGTCGATGAACAGCCCCAGCGAGGCCGGGAACGCTCTGGAGCGGGCGTCCATCGCGACCAGCGACCCGGCGCTGGTGGTGTACAGCCTGCGCAGGGTCGCCCGCGCCTCCTGCAGCGCGGTGGCGACCAGGTCGCGGGCGACCCCGGCCGGCACCGGGCCGTACCCCGCGACCCACCCCGGCGCGTGCCCGCCACCGAACAGGGTGGCGTCGGAGACGGTCAGGTTGACCGCCACCGGCACCGGTGCGGGCACCGGGCCAGAAGCCGGGCCAGGAACTGGCGCCGGCTCGGCGGGCTCCCGGGTGGTGAGGGAGGTGACGAGGGCGTCGGCCATCACCTGGCCCCGGCTGCGCTCGTCACCCGCGGCCCGGGCCTGGTCGGCGCTCCGGGTGAGGGCGGCGTAGACAGAGACGCCCTGGGCGACCGGGAGCAGCGCGGTCAGCCAGGTCATCGTGTCCGGCGCCGGTCGCAGCGAGACGTGCCGCTCGCCCTCGGCCTTGCGCGAGCGCTTCAGCGCGGCGTGCGGGTCGAGCTCGTAGGCCCGCGCCCGCGCCGCCGCGACCAGACGCCGATCACCCCAGCCCTCGGTGGTGGCCGGGTCGGCCATCAGCTCCGCGTCGACGCGGCGACGGTCCGCCAGCGACAGGCAGGCGGTCTCGCGGGCGACCAGGGTCGCGCGCCACTCGGTGCACCACCCGGCCCGCATCGCGGCCAGCGTGTGCGGCAGCTCGGCCACCAGGACCTTCGCCAACCCGAGATGGCGGGCGCCCCGGTTCGGTGACTCCCGCCGGGCCAGCGCGACCTGGGAGGCCACCCCCGTGCCCTGCTTCTCCGCGCGGACACCCGCCGCGGCGTGGCGGCGGCGTACGACCTCGTCGAGGCTGGCGCTCAGCTCGGCCTGCAGCGCTGACGCGTGGGCCTTGAGCTCCTCGAGGCGCCGGATCTCCTCCACCAGCTCGGCCTCGCCGAGGGCGGCGAGACCGGTGGTGGATGCGGTGCCTGACATGCCCTGATTCTATTCGAACTCAGGTTCGATGACCAGGGGCAGGGAGGGATCTGTGGACAGCGGCAGGGGCCGGGCCGCGGTGCGGTCCGACCCCTGCTCGGTCACTGCTGGATCACTGCCGGAAGGTCACCACAGGTCGACCACGCTCCTGCCCGGCACCTCGGTGCGAGCACCGGCCTCGGCCGGCCGGACGCGCACCGTCAGCACCTTGCGGGAGGCGTCGACCTCGTCGGAGCCGAGGAAGAAGACCTTGACCCGGTGCTTGCCCACCGCCAGCCTCGGCAGCTTGAGCGTCCGCACCCCCTCGTCGGCCTCGCCGAGGCGCCGGGTGAGCTCCTTGCCACCCATCACCTTCACGCGGACCGTGCCGGTCGGGACCACGTCGCCCACGGTGCGCACCGCCACCCTCAGCACGGCACGCTCCCCCGCCCGCACGGGCCGGTCGAGCACCTTGACCTTGGTGGTGGACGTCTCCGGCTCGGGCTCCGGCTCCGGCTCGGGCTCCGGGGTCGGCGTCGGGTCCGGGGTCGGCGTAGGCGTCGGGTCCGGGGTCGGCGTAGGCGTCGGGTCCGGGGTCGGCGTAGGCGTCGGGTCCGGGGTCGGCGTAGGCGTCGGGTCCGGGGTCGGCGTAGGCGTCGGGTCCGGAGTCGGCGTAGGCGTCGGGTCCGGAGTCGGCGTAGGCGTCGGGTCCGGAGTCGGGTCCGGGATCGGCTGCAGCTGCAGGTCCAGGTCGGTCACCTCCGACGGCACGCCCACCACGGGGCTCACCAAGGGCTCGTACCCGGGGGCAGCGACCTTGACGAACCAGCATCCCTCGGCGACATCCCAACCGTAGTAACCGATGCTGTTGGTGATGAAGGGGTTGACGTTGGGAGAGATCTCGGGGCTGGCCGCACTCACGAGGACACCTTCGTCCACGGGGGCCGGCTGGCTCCACGGCGCACCGGCCTCCTTCGACTCGTTCGTCTCACAGGTGTCCTCCTCGAGTGCTCCCTCGACGTTCGGCGTCCAGCCGGGAACCTTGAAGAGGAAGACCTCGGCTCCCACGACCGGCGCTGAGGTGACCGCATCGGACACGATGCCGCTGGGGTCGTACAGCACGATGCTGCCCAGGGTGCTGACCAGGGTCGTCTCGCCCTCGCACTCGACCTGCGTCGACAGGGCTCCCGACCCCGTGCCGGCGATCACGGCCTCGGTGATGAGCACCTGGAAGAGCCCCTCCCCCAGCGACTCAGCCTCATAGGTCTCGCCGCCGTACAGGACCGACACGACCGGCGAGGCAGACGCGTCCGGGCAGGTCGCCGGGAACGTCAAGGTGAGGTCGGAGGGCTGCGCCGCCGGGAAGGCGACGGTGTACTGGCCCGTCACCGGGTCCTGATTGACGCTGCCCGTGGCACTCTCGACCTCGACGTCGAGGTTGACGGGCGAAGCGGACTGATCCGCAGAGTCGAGATACGTCCAGAACCCGTAGGCCGAGTCACTCGTTCCACCGGACCTGACGACGAAGCGGACCGTCTGACCAATTCTCTGCGACGTGTCGATGGTCACGGATCGCCAGCCAGACGTCTTGAGATCCGTACCCGAACCCCACGCTCCCTGCGTATATGAAGCCAGCACCTCACCGGACTCAGGGTCGACGACGGCGACGTCGAACCGGAACTCGTCGAAGCCGGTGTAGTCATAGGTGAAGACGTTGAAGGAGAACGTCTCACTGTCCTGCGTCGCCGTGAAGTCCTGGCACAGCACGTTGGGTCCTACCGGCTGGTTGCTGTCACTGGAGCCGTGAGCCACTCCAAGCCGAGCCATCCGCTCGCCTTCCCAGGGACTGGTGAAGCCGTCGGGTCCAGCAACGATCTCGATGCCTTCCTGTTCGTGCACCTTCGTCCATCCGGAGAAGCCGTCCTCGAACCCGACGTTCGTGAACGCGTCGTTCACCGTCAGGGGCGTGCAGGGCAGGTCTGCTTCCAGCCTGAAGAAGCTGTACTGGAAGCCCTTCTCGTAGGAGACGACCTGCGGGGCAGGAGGCAGATACCCGTCCTTCGAGGCCTCGAGGACGTAGTTGCCGACTTCGGTCAGCCCCTCGAAGAAGACCTGTCCCTGCTCGTCCGTCACCCCGGTGGCCTTGGTCCCGTCCGGGCCGGTCAACGTCACGTCGACCGCGGCCAACCAGCCCGCGAACGTGGCGTCCATGACCTCGACGGCGATGCCCGAACGACTGTCCAGAAAAATCGTCCCGAGATCTAGAGACTCGTCGCCCACCACCTGCACCGGTTGTATCTCACCGGGCTTCAAATCGTTGCGCCACTGCGGATCAAAGGTCAGACGGTAGGTGCCTGGCGGCACCTGCAGCGAGAACCAGCCGTGGTCGTAGCCGTTGCCTGCATAAGTGAGGGCGGTAGCCACCGGCCCCTGGTCGGGGCTCTCGACGTCGTAGGCCTCGACGACGACGTCGTCGAGGAACTCCAACTCGATCTCACTCTGGACGACACCATGGATCAGGGCTTGTCCCTCGGCAGGGATCGGGATGCTCGGCTCGGTCGGCTCGGTCGGCTCGGTCGGCTCGGTCGGCTCGGTCGGCTCGGTCGGCTCGGTCGGCTCGGTCGGCTCGGTCGGCTCGGTCGGCTCGGTCGGCTCCTCAGCTGACATGGAGTGTGCGACGACGCTGGTGCTGGCGGATGCGTTGAGTGCCAACGAGAGGCCGAGGATGAGCGCCAACGTGACTGGTAGGAGCACCCAGCCCACGCGGCGTAAGGGCAGGTTCATGAACGGTCGGCCTTTCGAGAGAGGGGCGCGGATGCAGCGGAATTCCGCCGCGCGCCTCCGAGCGATGGATCGCCGAAAGTAAAGACCGAGAAGAGGTCGCTCGTCAGCCCCGGGATCCTGGGGGCCCGTTGCGACTACTCACCGCGTCACGGCGGGTCACTCGAAGGACCCCCGAGAGGTCCCCTCTGGACTACTCGTCGCGCGGCCGAGAGTTCCGTGCGGACTACCCCGACCCCAGGGTTCACGCTCAGAGCTGCCCGCTAGCGCGCCGAGACCACCTGGACCAGACCACCTCGCCGCACACCACGCAGGTGACCGGGAAGGTCGACCCACTTCTGGCCCCGCCAGCGGGTGACGAGGGAGTCGAGCGCGAGCACGTGCTCGTGGAAGAGCTCGGCGGCGGGGGCACCGGCGGCGAGGGCGGCCAGGCGCAGCACCCGACGGCGCAGGGCGTCGGGGACGCCCTCGAGGGCCTCGACGGGGAGGGCGCCGTCGGCGGTGACCAGGTCGTCGTACGTCGCCTCGGCGAGGTCGTCGAGCAGGTCGGAGTCGGCACGCAGCTGGTCGGCGGTGCGAGCGAGGGTGGCCGCGATACCGGGGCCGAGCTGCTCCTCGAGCACCGGCAGCACGCTGCGCCGCACCCGCACGCGCGCGAACCCGGGGTCGAGGTTGTGCGGGTCGTCCCAGGTCTCGATGCCCTCGACCTGGCAGGCGGTGACGGTGTCGTCGCGCGAGACGTCGAGCAGCGGGCGGCGGTAGCGGTCGAAGCGCCGGCGCATCCCGGCCAGGCTGCGCCCGCCCGAGCCCCGGGCCAGCCCCAGCAGCACCGTCTCGGCCTGGTCGTCGCGGGTGTGGCCCAGCAGCACCGCCGCGGCCCCGACGTGGTCGGCGACCTGCTCGAGGACGGCGTACCGGGCCCGCCGGGCCGCGGCCTCGGGCCCGATGCCCGCGTCGGAGCCGACCTGCACCCGCGCGGTCAGGGTCTCGTCGGCCCCCAGCGCCCCCATCTGGGCGACCACCCGCTCGGCGTGCTCGGCCGAGCCCTCCTGCAGGCCGTGGTCGACGGTCGCCCCGACCACCCGCCACCCACCGGCGCGGGCCTCGTGGACGGTCGCGGCCAGCAGCGCCAGCGAGTCGGGGCCGCCGGAGCAGGCCACCACGACCGTGTCGCCGGGGCCCAGGTCGTCGAGGTCGCGACGCACCGCGACCCGCACCGCCGCGACCGACGGGTGCAGCTTCACGCCCGGCTCACAGGACGCGCGCGACCCAGGCCTGCGGGTCGTGGATCTCGGCCTTGCTGGGCAGGTTCTCGGGGCCGGCGAAGACGGCGTTGAACTCGCTCATCCCGACCTTGTCGACGACCGCCCGCACGAACGCCGCCCCGTCGCGGTACTGCGCCATCTTGGCGTCGAGGCCCAGCAGCCGGCGCACCAGCCGGTCGAGGGTGCCGGCGCCCTTGCGGCGCTCGTCGAACTTCGCGCGGATCGTCTCGACCGAACCGATCACCTCGGGCCCGACGCCGTCCATCACGACGTCGGCGTGGCCCTCGAGCAGCGACATCACCCCGGTCGCCTGGTCCATCAGGGCGCGCTGCTCAGGGGTGCTGAACATCTCGACCAGGCTGCCGGACCCGGACCCACCCTGCCCGCCCCCGCTGATGGCGGCCTTGACCCGGGCCAGCCCGTCCTCGAGCAGGCTGGCGCTGTCCATCGTCGCGCTGAGCTGCTCGACCAGCGAGAAGATGTGGTCGCGCATCCACGGCACCGCGGTGAACTGCACGCGGTGGGTCTCCTCGTGCAGGCACACCCAGAGCCGGAAGTCGCTGGGGTCGACGCCGAGCTCGCGCTCGACATGCACCACGTTGGGCGCGACCAGCAGCAGCCGACCGGCGGGGTCGTGGAAGGGGTCGAACTGGCCCAGCACCTTGCCCGCCAGGAAGCCCAGCAGCCCGCCCACCTCGGCGCCGGTGATCCGCGAGCCCACCGCGAGCGAGACCCCGCTCGGGGGCTTCTTCTCCACCAGCTTGGCCACCATCGGCGCCAGCACGGTGCTGAACGCATCGGCGTTGGCCTGCACCCACCCGCCACGGTCGACCACCAGCACCGGCGCGGTGTCGGCGTCGGCGTGCAACCCGGTGAACTGCGCCACCAGCGGGGTCGAGCGGTGCGCGCCGGCGCGCAGCTCCTCCACGGCACGGGCCGCCTCGTCGCGCTGCACCACCGGGCCGTCGCCGGCCAGCTTGGTCCCGAGGCGGACGGCGAGGTCCCAGTCGATGATCTGCGGCGGGCTCGTCATGCGTCGAACCTACTCACCCGCCGCCAGCGCCCGACCCACCCCGCGCGCAGCGGCAGGCACCCAGGGCGGCCGCGGCGCTGTCGAGCGCCGCCTGCGCGAACCCCTCGTCGGCCTCCCGGACCCGGTCGAGCATCAGCGCGAACACCATGGGCACGCCGTCGCGGCTGACGACCGTGCCGGCCAGGCTGCTGACCCCGCTGAGCGTGCCGGTCTTGGCCCGCACCGCGCCGACGGCCGCCGGCGGGGCGTCGTCGAAACGGAAGGTCAACGACCCGCTGAAGCCGGCCACCGGCAGCCCGCCGAGCGCCGCCCGCACCGGGTCGTCCTCGCCGGCGCCGACGACGGCCTGCAGCAGGCCGACCAGCGTGGCGGGCGAGAGCAGGTTCTCGCGGGACAGCCCGCTGCCGTCGTACAGGCGGCGCGGCGCGGGGACCCCGAGCCGCTCGAGGACGCGCTCGACGCCGCGCACGCCGTCGACGAAGCTGCCGGCGCCGCCGGTGGCCAGGCCGACGTGGCGCAGCAGCACCTCGGTCGCCTCGTTGTCGCTGACCTGCAGCAGCCGGTCGACGACGTCGTCGACGGGCGCGCTCTCGACCACCGCGACCTCGTCGCCGCGTCCGCGCGCCGGCGACGGGGAGCCCTGCACCCGCACCCCGGCGTCGGCCAGCGCCGCCGCGAAGACCTGCGCGGCGACCGCGGCCGGGTCGTCGACGCGACCGAAGCCCGTCTCGGGGCGACCCTGGTCGACCCACAACGCGGTGATCGGTGAGACCACGTCGCCCCGGTAGGTGTCGGGCCAGCGCGGGTTGAAGGCCGGACCCGAGAAGAGCGTGGCGTCGTACCCGACCCGCACCCGCCGCACCCCGCGCTCACCGAGCTCCTCGGCGCTGAGCCGGGCCAGGGTGGTGATGTCGGCGCGGGCCGGCACGCTGGTGGTGCCCGGGGCGTCGGGTGCGCGCATCAGGAAGGGGTCGCCGCCGCCCACGACGACGAGCCGGTTGCCGCGCAGCACCGTGGTGGTCGCGAAGGTGGTGCCGGGCTCGATGGTCCGCAGCGCGGCCACCGAGGTGAGCAGCTTGGTCGTCGAGGCCGGCACCAGCGCGCCGCCCTCGGCGTACGCCGGGGCCCCGGTCGCGCCGGCCACCGCGACGCTGACCCGCCTGCCCAGCCGCCGCTCCCCCAGGCGGCGCTCGAGCACTCGGCGTACGGCGGTCGGGCTGGGCTCGCCGGCGGTGCCGGCATCGACCGGGTCGGCCACCGGCTCGGGGTCGCTCAGCGCGGGCAGGCTCAGGCCCGGAGGCGGCGGCACCGCGGCCGGGTCGGCGCGCGGGTCGGGCTCCTCGTCCTCGCCCAGCACCCGCTCGTACAGACCCTCGACGCGCTCGCGGGCGGGGTCGGCGAGGTCGAGGCGCCAGGTGGCCGCGCCGGCGGCGAGCACCAGCACGAGCAGCAGCACCCACCACGTCGAGGCGCGTCCGGCGTCGTACCGCGCCGTCGCCCGGAAGTGGCGTGGGTCACGTCGGACCACCTGGTGCACCTCCCCGTTCACGTTTCGAGCCATTGTGCGCGAGACTGTCGGCGGCTCCGCCACGGGGCCCGACATGACTTTTGACGACCGGCCCCCGAGCCGGACCGACACGCGGAGGCAATACGTGCTGGAGTTCGACGTACTGGTGGAGATCCCCAAGGGCGAGCGGAACAAGTACGAGGTCGACCACGAGTCCGGTCGCCTGCGCCTGGACCGGACCCTCTTCACCTCGACCCAGTACCCGGCCGACTACGGCTACATCGAGGAGACCCTCGGCCAGGACGGCGACCCGCTCGACGCGCTCGTGATCCTGCAGCAGCCCACCTTCCCGGGCTGCCTGATCAAGTGCCGCGCGATCGGCATGTTCCGGATGACCGACGAGGCCGGCGGCGACGACAAGGTCCTGTGCGTCCCGGCCGCCGACCCGCGCCTGGAGCACCTGCGCGACATCAGCCACGTCTCCAAGTTCGACCGCCTCGAGATCCAGCACTTCTTCGAGGTCTACAAGGACCTCGAGCCCGGCAAGTCCGTCGAGGGCGCCGAGTGGGTGGGCCGCACCGAGGCCGAGGCCGAGGTCGTCGCCTCCTTCGAGCGGGCCAAGAACAACGGCCACTGAGCCGCACGGCCGCCGGTGAGTTTTATCGGCCGGCCGACAGAACTACGGGTGGGCCGATGAAACTTCATCGGCCCACCGTCAGTTTCATCGGCCGGCCGATGAAACTCCCGGCGGGCGGCCTCAGCCCAGGTCGCCCACCAGCGCGGGCGCGCGCAGCATCTCGGTCGGCACCCCGAAGGCGTCGACGAGGTCGTTCGCCAGCGGGCGGACCTTGCGGCACAGCGAGGCCACCTCGCGGCTGATCGCCTTGGAGCGCTGCACCGAGAGCCGGCCGTGCTCCATGAACCACGCCCGGTCGGCCTCGATCACCGACAGCGCGTGAAGATCGCAGAGCAGGTTGAGGGCGACCTTCTGGTCGCCGTCGGGCAGCGAGCGGGTCTTGGCGACGAACGCCTCGAGCACCAGGCGCTCCATGTGGGCGTCGGCTGCGCCGATCACGTGGTCCTGCACCCGGGAGAAGACGGCGCCGGGGTGCATGCCCTGGTCGACGCCGCGCTTGAGCCGGCGCGCGGCGCCGCTGATCATGTGCTCCTCGCGGAAGCGCAGCATCGCGAGCTGGTAGTCGGGGTCGAGCAGCCCGGCCTCCTGGTCCCACTCGTCGCCGCCGGGCAGCAGGTCGCGCACCCGCTCCAGCAGCTGGTGCACCCGGGTCTTCTCCACGACGGTCTCGACGGCCAGGCCGGCCACGAAGCGGGCCATGCCCAGCTGGTCCATGTCCTCGAACTCGCTCGCGTAGTCGGTGAGCAGGCCCTTGGCCACCAGCTGCAGCAGCACGTGGTTGTCGCCCTCGAAGGTGGTGAAGACGTCGGTGTCGGCCTTGAGCGCGGTGAACCGGTTCTCGGCCAGGTAGCCCGCGCCGCCGCACGCCTCGCGGCACTCCTGGATGGTGCGGGTGGCGTGCCAGGTGCCCAGCGCCTTGGTGCCGGCGGCGCGCGACTCGAGCTCACGCCGGGTCTGCTCGTCGTCGACCTGGCCGGTCAGCACGTCGTGCAGCTGCCCGGTGAGCTCCTCCTGGGCGAAGTGCAGCGCATAGGTGCGCGCCAGCAGCGGCAGCAGCCGGCGCTGGTGCAGGCCGTAGTCGAGCAGCAGCTCCTCCTGCTCGTCGTCGGTCGCCTCGAACTGGCGGCGCTGCAGCGCGTACTTGACCGCCACGGCGAGCGCGACCTTGCTGGCGCTGATGCCGGCCGCGCCGACGCTGACCCGACCGGTGACCAGGGTGCCCAGCATCGTGAAGAAGCGCCGGTTGGGGTTCTCGATCGGGCTCTCGTAGACGCCGGCAGGAGTCACGTCGGCGAAGCGGTTGAGCAGCGCCTCGCGCGGCACCCGCACGTGGTCGAACCACAACCGACCGTTGTCGACGCCGTTGAGGCCCATCTTCAGCCCGTCGTCCTCGATGCGCACCCCGGGCGCCGGTTGCCCGTCGACCCGGATCGGCACCACGAAGGCGTGCACGCCCCGACCCTCGCCGCCCACCTCGAGCTGGGCGAAGACGACCGCGACCTCGCCGTGGGCGGCGGCGTTGCCGATGTAGTCCTTGCCGGCGTCCTGGGTCGTGGTGGTGATGACGAACTCACCGGTCTCGACGTCGTACGTCGCGACGGTGCCGATCGCCTGCACGTTGGAGCCGTGCGCGGTCTCGGTCATCGCGAAGCAGCCGAGCAGCTCGCCGGTGATCAGCCGCGGCAGGTACTCGTCGTGGTGGCGCCGGGTGCCGAGCTGCTGGATCGCGCCGCCGAAGAGCCCGAACTGGACCCCCACCTTCACCAGCACCGACAGGTCGCCGAAGGCCAGGGTCTCGAAGGCGGCGACCGAGGCGCCCGGGTCGCCGCCGCCGCCGTGCTCGGTGGGGAAGCCCATGCCGGTCTGCCCGGTCGCGGCCATCTCGACGACGAGGTCCCTGACCCGGTCGCGGTAGTCGTCGCGGCTCAGCGTCTCGGCGTCGGTGAGGATCTGCGCGTGCTCGACCAGGTTGCGGCGCACCAGCCCGCGCACCTCGGCGTAGCGCCCGTCGAGCAGCCGCTGCAGGGCGGGCACGTCGACCTCGGGCTGCACGTAGCCGTCGGCACGGGACTCCTGCGAGGCCTCGGCGGCCGGGTCGGGCTCGGTGCCGGGCGGGTCCGGGACCTCCCTGGTCTCGGCGGGCGGGACGGGAGCAGGTGTCTCGGTCGACATGGCACCACGCTACTGGGCCGGCGGGGGTGAGCGGGTCAGTCCTTGGAGACGGGGATCTTCGACGTCGTGGTCGTGGGGTGCGAGGCCAGCCCGCCGTGGTCGAACTTCTGGCCGGTGGCCAGCCCGCCGACGTAGAAGGCCACGAGCGCGATCGTGATGCCGGCCAGGTCGTCGGCGACGTAGTGCCAGCCGAAGTAGAGCGTGGCCACGACGGTGATCGCGAAGTTCACCCAGAACACGATCTTGAGCACCTTCGAGCGCAGCGTGTACTGCACCAGCAGCGCCACCAGCAGCGTGATCGCGGTGTGCAGGCTCGCGAACCCGGCGACGGACTGCACCTGCCCGGTCAGCCCGCCCAGGATGACGCCCTGCCGCGAGGCGACCAGCGAGTCCATCAGGTCGTTGGTGGGGGTCTGCGCCAGGTCGGCGTAGAGCGAGACGTACTCCAGGCCGGGGCCCAGCGTCGGCAGCGCGTAGTAGGACAGGGTGCCCAGGGCCCAGGCGATGCACTGCGAGGTGACGAACCAGTAGCCGTAGGACATGTTGCGCGACCACACCAGCCAGGCGGTCAGCGCCAGCGGCACCAGCGGCAGGAACCACAGGTAGATGTAGGACAGGAGGTAGGCCACCACGTCGGTGCCGAGCAGCCCGTGCAGCACGATCGCCGGGTCGTTGCCGAAGAACAGCGCCCGATCGAGCAGGTGCAGCTCGCGGTCGTACTTCGTCTCGATCATGAACGGCAGGAACGACTTGAGGTTCCGGTAGCAGACGTAGGTGATGTAGAAGCTGACGATGCCGAGCACCACCAGCGTGAGCCGCTCGCGGTTCCAGTGCGTGCGCAGCCGTTCGCGCGCCACCCGCACCATCGCCACGGGGTGGCCCTTGCCGAGCCACAGCGAGCGCGGCAGCAGGTCGAGCAGCAGCGCCCCGGTCAGCAGCAGGGGCAGCCGCAGCCACGACGGGCCCAGGAAGCTGCCCTCGGGGTCGACCAGCCGCTTGTCGAGGACCAGGGCGGTGATGATGGCCCACAGGCCCATGACGAGGGCGGTGCCCACGAGGAGGGCATAGGCGCGGCGGTACACGGGGTCGGAGTCTAGTGAACGGTGCTCAGGAGGTGCCCGGCGCGCCCGGCCGCACCCCCGGCCGCACCCCCGGCTGCACCCCCGGCTGCACTCCGGCCAGCGGTCCGGGCAGCACCGCCATCCGGGTCGCGTCGACCCGCAGCCGCACCCGGTCACCGGGGCCCAGGCGCCGGTCGAGGCCGGCCACCGCGTCGCACTCCCCCACCTCGTCGACGTCGACCACGAGCCGCTGCAGCTCGGGGGTGGCGCGCAGCGAGCGCAGCGTCGCACCCAGCGGACCGTCGTCGGCCACCTGCAGGGCCGAGCGGCGTACGGCGACCGCGACGGTGCGCTGCTCCTCGCGGGTGCGCTGGTCGGCGGCCCCCAGGACCCGCCGGGCGGAGACGCCCTCGAGCACGCGCGCGTAGCCCAGGAACAGCGCGGTGGCGGTGTCGACCGGTGCCCGCCAGACCTCCTCGATGCCGCCCTCCTGGACCAGGTGGCCCTCGCGCATCACCGCGAGCCGGTCGGCCACGGTGAAGGCCTCGTCGTGGTCGTGGGTGACCATCAGCGCCGTGGTGCCGGCGCGACGCAGGATGTCGCGCAGGTCGCCGGCCAGCCGCTCGCGCAGCCCCGCGTCGAGGGCCGAGAGCGGCTCGTCGAGCAGCAGCAGCCGGGGCTGCACGGCCAGCGCCCGAGCCAGGGCGACCCGCTGCCGCTCGCCACCGGACAGGGTCGCGGGGAGCCGGTCGGCGTACCCCTCGAGCCCGACCAGCTCGAGCAGCTCCTCGACGCGCTGCGCGGCGCCGGGGGCGCGACGCAGGCGCAGCGCGTAGCCGACGTTGCGCCCGACGCTGAGGTGGCCGAAGAGCTGGCCGTCCTGGAACATCAGCGCGAAGCCGCGCTTGTGGGTGGGCACCCGGGCCAGGTCGTCGCCGTCCCAGCGGATCGACCCGCCGCTCGGCTCGAGGCCGGCGACGGCGCGCAGCAGGGTCGACTTGCCGCAGCCCGAGGGGCCCAGCACCGCCAGCACCTGCCCGTCGGGCAGGTCGAGGGAGACACCGCGCACCGCGGGCACCCCGTCGTAGGAGACGTCGACGTCGGTCAGGGACAGCATCAGAAGGCTCCTAGGGAGGGCACGCGCAGCCGTTCGACGGCGAGCACGACGACCGCGGTGGTGGCGGCCAGGACCACCGAGGCGGCCAGGGCGGTGCCGTAGCTGAGCTCGCCGGGGCGGCCGATGAGCCGGAAGATCAGCACCGGCAGCGTGGGGTCGGAGGGGCGGGCCAGGAAGGAGGTGGCGCCGAACTCGCCCAGCGAGATCGCGAACGCGAACCCGGAGGCGGCCAGCAGCGGCCGCCACACCACCGGCAGGTCGGCGGTGGCCATGGCGCGCAGGGGCCCGGCGCCCAGGGACGCCGCGGCCTGGCGCTGGCGGTCGTCGACGCCGGCGAGCACCGGCACCAGGGTGCGCACCACCAGCGGCATCGCCACCAGCGCCTGGGCCAGCGGCACCAGCACCGGCGACTCGCGCAGGTCGAGCGGCGGGGAGTCGAGGGTGATGAAGAAGCCGAAGCCCAGGGTCACCGCCGAGACGCCCAGCGGCAGCATGAAGAGCCCGTCGAGCACCGAGCGCACCCGGCGCTCGGAGCGGCTGCGCGAGCGGCGGGTCAGCACGACGGCGATCAGGCCGCCGAGCAGCAGCGCCATCCAGGTGGCGTCGACGGCGGTGCGCAGCGAGGTGACCAGGGCCCCGGTCACCGGCACCGGGAGCGCCTGCAGCTCCGCGCCACCGCCCAGCGCGCGGTAGTAGGCCAGCGACCAGGCCCCGTCGACGCGCAGCGAGCCGACGACCAGGGTGGCCACCGGGGCCGCGACCAGCACCAGCAGCAGCGCCGTCGCCGCCAGCTGGGGCACGTCGCTGCGCCGGGGCCGGTGCGGCCGGGCGGTGCTGCGCGCCAGGGTCGGGTCGGGCACCGCGCGCAGGCGGCCGGCGAGGACCAGCAGCGCCACCACCGCGACGAGCTGCAGCACCGACAGCGCCGCGGCGGCCTGCAGGTCGAGCAGCTCGGTGGTGAGCAGGTAGATCTCGGTCTCCACCGAGGAGTAGCGCAGCCCGCCCAGCGTGAGCACGATGCCGAAGGCGGTGGCGCAGAAGAGGAACACCACGCTGGCCGAGGAGACCACGGCCGGGCGCAGCATCGGCCAGGTCACGGTGCGGAAGACCTGGGCAGGCGAGGCGCCGAGTGCGGCCGCGGCCTCCCCGGGCCGGGCGTCCAGTCCCTCCCAGGCGGCGCCCACCCCGCGGATCACCACGGCGACGTTGAAGAAGACCAGGCCGGCGACGATGCCGGCGGCGGTGCCGTCGAGGTCGACGCGGCCGCCGGTGAGGGCCACCACCGGGCCGGACTCGCCCAGCAGCTGGCGGAAGGCGACGCCGACCACCACGGTCGGCAGCACGAACGGCACCAGCAGCGCGGCCCGCACCGCCCGCCGACCGGGCCAGCGCAGCCGGTGCAGGGCGTAGGCGGCCGGCAGCCCGAGCAGCACCGCCAGCACGGTGGCCAGCGCCGAGGACCACACGGTGAACCACAGCACCCGCCCGGTGCGCGCCCGGGTCAGCACCTCCAGCACCCCGCCGACGTCGAGGTCGCCGTCGGTGACGAAGCCGCGCGCGACCATGCCCGTCACGGGCAGCACGAAGAACACCCCGAGCACCGCCAGCGGCAGCCCGGCCAGGGCGACCAGGCCGAGCAGGCGGCGCGCGGTGGTCATCAGCGGCTGACCAGCTCGTTCCACTCCTGCAGCCACTCGTCGCGGTTCGCGTCGATCTCGTCGGGGTCCACCGACCAGGGCTCGGTGGGGCGCTCGGTGAGGTCGGCCCACTCCGCGGGCAGCTCGGTGCCCTCGACGGCCGGGTAGACGTACATCGACGAGGGCAGCGCCTCCTGGACCTCGGGCGAGACCAGCCACTCGACGACCGCGCGGGCGCCCTCGGGGTTGTCGGCGCCGCGCAGCACGCCGGCGTACTCGACCTGCTCGTAGCAGGTGTCGAGCAGCGCCCGGGTGGTCGTGCCGCCCTCGCCGTCGACGGTGAAGGCCGGCGAGGAGTCGTAGGAGGTCACGATCGGCCGGTCGCCCTTGCCGCCCCCCTGGGTGAAGTCGACCTGGTAGGCGTCCTCCCAGCCCTTGACCACCGAGGTGTCGTTCTCCAGCAGGTCCTCCCAGTAGCCCTGCCAGTCCTCGCCGTACGCCGCGATCGTGGTGAGCAGGAACGCGAAGCCGGGCGAGCTGGTGGTGGCGCCGGGAGTGACGAAGAGGCCCTCGTACGCCGGGTCGGTGAGGTCGTCGAGGGTCTCGGGCTCCTCCAGGTCGCGCTCGGCGAACCAGGTGGTGTCGACGTTGACGCACACGTTGCCGGTGTCGACGGCGACCAGGGCGCCCTCGTCGTCGCCGGGCAGCGCGTTCTCCTCGACCCCGGCGGGGGTCTCGACGTCGACCGGCTCGAAGACGTCGGCCTCGAGCGCGCGGGAGCCGAAGGTGTTGTCGACGCCGAAGGCGACGTCGCCGATCGGGCTGTCGGTGTTGAGCACCAGCTGGCTGGTCAGCGCTCCCGCGTCGCCGCCGGCGCGCTGCTCGAGGTCGTAGCCGCTCTCGCGCTCGAAGCCCTCCACGAGCTCCTCGGGCAGGAAGAAGCTGTCGTGGGTGACGAGCACGACCGTGCCGCCGGCCTCACCGCCGTCCTCGGCGGGGTCGGAGGCCGACTCGTCGTCGCCCGTGCCGACCAGCGAGCAGCCGCTCACGGCCAGCGCCAGGACGGCGGCCACCGCGGTCCTCGTCGGGTGGATGTGCATGCGCATGCGTCGCATCTGGACTCCCTTCGCCGGTCTTAACCGGAGCAGGTTCGGAGGGTCTGCGGCGTGTCCGCACTCTCAGCACCACCCCGGCTCGGCCGGGCGGGTGCTCCCCTGTCTGTCGTCATCGAGGGTATCCGGCGGGGTCGAGGAGTGCGGCCCCGGTCGCCTCCCCGGCCCTCTCCGCCCGTGCGGGTGGCCGGGCCCGTGGTGGGATGGACGGCATGCCGAGCCTGCGCCACGACCTGCTGGCCCTCGTCGTGCCGCGCCTGCGGGGCGCCGGCGCGGTGAGCGACCCCGACGCCGAGCGCGCCTCGGTCGAGTCCTGCCACGCCGGCCTCGACCGGCGGCTGCCGACCCGGTCGGTCCCGTTCTTCGGGGTGCGCCACGAGCACGAGGTCGACGACTCCGCGGGCTTCCCGGTGCACGTGGTGACCCGGCGCGGCACCGCCCCGGCCCGCACCCTGGTCTGGCTGCACGGGGGCGGGTTCGTCTCGCCCCTCGACCCCGTGCACGTCCGGTACGCCGCCCGCCTGGCCGACGCGCTCGGCGTACGCGTGCTGCTGCCGGACTACCCGCTGGCCCCCGAGCACACCTGGCGCGACTCCCTCGAGCCGCTCGTCGAGCTGGCGACCCGGTGGGCCAGCGGCCCCGGGCTCGGCGGGCTGCTGCTCGGTGGTGACTCGGCCGGCGGCGGGCTGGCCCTGGCCCTGGCGCGGGCGCTGCGCGAGCGCGGCCAGGTGCGCCCCGAACGGCTGCTGCTGGTCTCGCCGTGGGTCGACCTGACCACGTCGAGCCCGGCCACGGCGTGGTTCGACCGGCGCGACCCGTGGCTGCACAGCTCGTCGCTGCGGCTCTACGCGCGGTGGTGGGCCGGGGTGCCCGACGACGCCCCCGACGACCACCCCGACCTGGCCCGCCCCGAGGTCTCCCCCGCGCTCGGGGACCTGGCCGACCTGGCCGACCTGCCACCGACGCTGATGCTGTGCGGCACCCGCGACCTGCTGGTGCCGGCCTGCCGGCGCCTCGCCGCCCGCGGCGCCGAGGCCGGGTGGGACCTGACCTACGTCGAGGAGCCCGGCGCCATCCACGTCTACCCGTTGCTGCCGGGCATCCCCGAGGCCGCCCGCGCCTGGAGCGCCACCCTGGACTTCCTGCGATGACCTTCGCCATCAGCGCCCAGCCCTTCGCCGCCCTCGACGCCCGGGCGGCGTACGACGTGTGGCGGCTGCGCCAGCAGGTCTTCGTCGTCGAGCAGGAGTGCGCCTACCCCGACCTCGACGGCCGCGACCCCGAGCCCGGCACCCGCCACGTGCTGCTCACCGACGACGGAGAGCTGGTCGGCTACGCGCGGGTGCTCGACGACGCCACGACCTGGCGGGTCGGGCGGGTGCTCCTGGCCCCCGCAGCCCGCGGCCGCGGTCTCGCCGACCAGCTGGTGCGCACCGCCCTCGACGTCTGCCCCGACCGTGACGTCGTGCTCGACGCCCAGTCGCCGCTGACCGGCTGGTACGCCACCTTCGGCTTCACCCCCGACGGCGCGGAGTTCCTCGAGGACGGCATCCCCCACGTGCCGATGCGGCTCAGCGCACCGCGGTGAAGACCACCCCGGCCTCGGTCTCCTCGCGGGTGACCCGGCCGCGGGCGTGCAGCAGCTCGAGGTGGGCCTTGGTCTCCATGGCGGCCATGCCCCGGCTGAAGACGTCGAGGCTGTCGTAGGCCTTCTCGTGGCGGGTCCAGCCGAGCCGGCCGGCGACGTCGTGGCTGGTCAGGGGGCCACCCGACAGCGCGGCGAGGCTCTGGTCGAGCCGGTCCTCGTGGAAGGCCAGCAGCTCGTCGACCCGGGCGTGGGTCGAGGGTGAGACCGGCCCGTGGGCGGGCAGCACCCGCAGGTCGGGCAGCGCGCGCACCCGGGTCAGCGAGGCCATGAAGTGGCCCAGCGGCTGGTCCATCGGCGGCACCGTGAAGCCGATGGACGGGGTGATCGTCGGCAGCACGTGGTCGCCGGCGAAGAGCAGGCCCGCGTCGGCCTCGGCGAACACGTAGTGGCCCGGCGTGTGGCCGGGCGTGTGCACGGCGTCGAGCACCCGGGCGCCGACCGCGATGCGCTGGTCGCCGTCGAGCCAGGTGGTGGGGTACTGCCACTGGGCCAGGTCGGGTTCGTCCTCCCCGACACCGAGCCACACCTCGGCGACGTCGTGGGCGCCGGCCGAGCGCAGCACCGCCGCGAACGGGTTCTCGGTGAGGTCAGCGGCGTTGTTGAGCAGGTCGAGCGCCGGCTTCTCCTCGGCACCGAGGGCCACGTCGACGCCGAGCTCGCGGCCCAGCACGGTGGCCATGGTGAAGTGGTCGCGGTGCACGTGGGTCACCAGGAACCGGTCGATGTCGCCGAAGCCCGCCCCGATCCCCTTCAGGCACCGGTCGAGCAGCTCGCGTGCCTCCGGGATCGCCCAGCCGCCGTCGACCAGGGTCAGCCCGTCGTCGGTCTCGATCGTGTAGACGTTGATCGCCTTGAGCCCGTCCATCGGCAGCGGCAGCGGGATCCGGTGGATGCCGGGCGCGACCTCCCAGGCCCCCTCGACGGTCCAGTGCTCCCCGGAGTCGGGCGAGACGGCGTACGCCGTGGGCGTGCCGCCGCGCGGGGGCCGGCTGGGCTGGTCGGACTGGTCGGGCTGGTCGGGCTGGTCGGAACTGGTTGACGCGGTCACCCGTCCGACCCTAGGCCCCGCCCCCGGGACGACTCACCCGAGGTCCGGCAGGCCGAGGTCGAGGTTCGGCTGCTGGATGCCGCCGTCGACCTCGAGCACCTTGCCGGTGACGTACTGCCCGGCGCGCGAGGCCAGGTAGAGCACCGCGGCCGCGATGTCCTCGGCCTCGCCGACGCGCCCCAGCGGCGTCTTGGTCTCGAGCTGGTCCATCATCTCGGGCTGCCCGGCGACGAACTCGAGCGCGCTGGTCATCACCGAGCCCACGTAGATGCCGTTGACGCGGATGCGCGGGGCCAGGTCGGTGGCGGCCAGGCGGGCCCAGTGCGCGAGCGCCGCCTTCGCGGTGCCGTAGGCGAGGTAGCCGCGCCCGGAGGCCCGGCCCATCATCGAGGAGATGTTGACGATGCAGCGCTGCGCGTCGTCGGGGCCCTTCAGCATCAGCGGCACCGCGGCGACGCTGAGCGCGTGGGCGGTCGAGACGTTGAAGTGGAACGCCTCCTCGAGGTAGGCCACGTCGGTGTCGAGGAAGGCGTTGGGGATCGTGCCGCCGACGTTGTTGACGACCGTGTCGAGCCGCCCGAACCCGTCGTACGCCGCCTGCGCGAGCGCGGCGACCGCCTCGGTGTCGGAGAGGTCCGCGGGCACCACGAGGGCGCGCCGGCCGGTGGCCCGCACCGCCTCGGCGACCTGCTCGAGCTGGGAGGCGGTGCGCGAGGAGAGCAGCACGTCGGCGCCGGCCTCGGCGAGCGCGACGGCGGTGGCGGCGCCGATCCCACGTCCGGCGCCGGTGACCACGGCGACGTGGTCGGTGAGGGTGAAGCGGTCGAGGATGCCCATCAGCGCGCCACCAGCCCGCGCCCGGTGACCAGGGGCAGGTCGAGGGCGGTGACCAGGCCCGGCGCGGCGGCGCAGACGGCGGGCAGCGAGTTCACCAGGCGCTGGGCGGTGGTGATCATCCCCGACACGTTGTGGTCGCCGTGCTCACCGTGGTGGGTCAGGTCGAGCTTCAGCACCGGCTCGCCGAGGATCTCGACGCGGTAGCAGCCGTCGGCCTCGGGCGGGGTCGGCCACTCGGGCACCTGGTCGGGGGCGGTGCGGGTGACGTGCTCGAGCACGACCCGCTCGACGCCGTCGACCTTGCCGACCACGCGGAAGCGCACCGCGCCCAGGGTGCCGGCGGCGATGTCGCCGCTGACGCTGGGCGTGTCGACCTCGGCGGCGCGCCGGTCGACCTCCTCGGTCAGCGGCTCGTCGAGGGTGACCCCGAGGCCGGCGGCGATCTGGCGCACCACGCTGCCCCAGGCCATCGAGAGGATGCCGGGCTGCCACAGCATCCCGACCTCCTCCATCGGGCGACCGAAGCCGAAGAGGTCACCCATCACCACGGGCTGGTAGTAGGTGGAGTAGTCGGCGATCTCGCTGACCCGCACCAGGTCGATGCGCTGCGAGAGGCTGCTCAGCACGAGCGGCAGCACGTCGTTGGCGAAGCCGGGGTCGATGCCGTTGACGTGGAGGCTGGCGTCGCCGCGGCGCCCGGCCTCGGCGATCCGCTCGATCATGTCGGGCGGCAGGATCTCGGCGGGCCACTGCAGCAGCACCGGCCCGGAGGAGACCACGTCGACGCCCTGCTCGAGCATCCACAGCAGGTCCTCGATGGCCTCGAAGGGCCGGTCGTCGGTCATCGCGGCGTGCACGACGGCGTCGGGCGCGAGCGCCATCAGCTCCTCGCGGTCGGTGGTGGCCGACACGCCCAGCTCGCGGCCGAGGCCGGCCAGCTCGCCGGCGTCGCGGCCGTGCTTGTCGGGGTTGGAGACCCAGACCCCCACCAGCTCGAGGTCGGGGTGGGCGTCGATGCCGGCGATCGCGTGGCGACCGATGGTGCCGGTGGACCAGACGACGACGCGCAGGGGCTTCTCGGGGACGACCTGTGTCATGCCCGCAATCTAGAACACGTTCTAGATCTGCGGAAGGGGTTCGGCCTCGCCGGCCCGGGCGGCGTCGCGCACCGGGCAGTGCGTGCCGGCGTAGATGGTGGGCATGCACCGGTTGCAGTGGATGCAGGCGCCCTCGCCGCTGCGCCCGGCCGCGCGCTCGCGGGCCAGCCGGTCGACCAGGCCCGGCTCGCGCAGCACCGCGCGGGCCAGGGCGACGTACTCGAACCCGTCGGCCATCGCCTGCTCCATCGTGTCGAGCCGGTTGATGCCGCCGAGCAGCATCAGCGGCAGGTCGACGGCCCGGCGCACCCGCAGCGCCCGGTCGCGGAAGTAGGCCTCCTCGAAGGGGTAGGACTTCAGGAACGAGCGGCCCACCGGGGTGCGCATCCCCCAGCCGACGAGGCCGCCCATCGCGGCCGCGAACTCGCGGTGCGGCACGTCACCGCGGAAGAGGTACATCGGGTTCATCAGCGACGACCCGCCCGAGAGCTGCAGCGCGTCGAGACAGCCGTCGGCCTCGAGCAGCTGCGCCACCTCGACCGCCTCGTCGGTGGTCACGCCACCGCGGAAGCCGTCGGAGAGCGAGAGCTTGGCGGTCACCGCGACCGCGTCGCCGACCTCCTCGCGCACCGCGCGCGCGACCTGGCGCGCCAGGCGGGCCCGGTTCTCGAGCGAGCCGCCCCAGCGGTCGGTGCGGCGGTTCAGCCCGGGCGCCAGGAACGAGGAGACCAGGTAGGAGTGCGCCATGTGCAGCTCGAGGCAGTCGAAGCCGGCGCGCACCAGCGTGCGGGCGGTCGCGACGTACGCGCCGGTCACGCGGGTCAGGTCGGCCTCGGTGGCCGCGGCCACCAGCTGCATCGACAGCGGGCTGGGCATCCGGCTGGCGGCGATCGCGCGGACCCCGTTGGAGCGGCCGTTGGCGACCGGGCCGGCGTGCCCGACCTGGCCGGCGACGGCGGCGCCGGCGTCGTGGACGGCCTCGGCGAGGCGGGCCAGGCCGGCCTCGGTGGCGGGCCCCACGACGACCTGCTCGCGGTGGGTGCGGCCCTCGGGCGCCACCGCGAGGTAGGCCAGCGTGGTCATCCCGATCCCGCCGCGGGCGACCTCGAGGTGGTAGTCGACGAGCGCGTCGGTGACCTGCCCGTCGGGGGTGCGTCCCTCGAACGTCGCGGCCTTGACCGTGCGGTTGCGCAGCCGCACCGGACCGAGGGTCGCCGGGGCCAGCACGTCGGGGAGGGCGCTCATGGCCGCATCGTAGACCCGTCAGTAGAACGCGTTCTAGTGCGCTGGGTCGCCGGGCGCCTGCCAGACTGCGGCCCCATGAGCGAGCGCGACCCGATCCGCGAGGCCCACCGCCAGTGGGTCGCCCACGGCTGGGCCGAAGCCGCCGACGGGATGGCACTGGTGACGTCGGTGGTGCGGGTCCAGCAGCTGCTGAGCGGGCGCATCGAGGCGGTGCTGCGCCCGCTCGACCTGACCTTCGCGCGCTACGAGGTGCTGCGGCTGCTGTCCTTCTCCTCAGCGGGCCGGATGCCGATGATGCGGCTGGGCTCGCTGCTGCAGGTGCACCCCACCTCGGTCACCAGCGCGGTGGACCGCCTCGAGCGGCAGGGCTTCGTCCGCCGCGTGCGCGGCGACGGCGACCGCCGCGTGGTGCTGGCGGAGATCACCGACGCGGGACGCGAGGTCGTCGAGCGCGCGACCGAGGGGCTCAACACCGACGTCTTCGGCTCCCCCGGCATCGGCGCGGAGTCGACGGTCGAGCTGACCAGGCTCCTGGGCGAGCTGCGCCTCAGCGCCGGCGACCGGGTCGACTGACGCGCGGCGCCCCGACTACCGGCACGTAGGGGTTCCGGGTGCGACGGCCGTCACTTATGCTGAGATAGTTGGACGTCCAACTATCTTCCCCGGAGCGAGCCCCATGAGCGACCTGCACCAGCCCACCCACCCCGTCCGCCTGGTCACGGCCTCGAGCCTGTTCGACGGCCACGACGCCTCCATCAACATCATGCGACGGATCTTCCAGAGCCAGGGCTGCGAGGTGATCCACCTCGGGCACAACCGCTCGGTGGCCGAGGTCGTCGACGCCGCGCTCGAGGAGGACGTGCAGGGCGTCGCCGTGTCGTCGTACCAGGGCGGGCACATCGAGTACTTCGAGTACCTCGTGGAGTCGCTGCGCGAGCGCGGCGCCGGGCACGTCAAGGTCGTCGGCGGCGGCGGTGGGGTGATCGTGCGCGACGAGATCCAGCGCCTGCGCGACTCCGGGGTCACCATCTTCTCGCCCGAGGACGGACAGCGGATGGGCCTGGTCGGGATGATCAACAGCGTCGTCGCCGACTGCGACCACGACCTGTGGGAGGCCGGCTCGGTCACCGCCGAGCAGGTGCTCAGCGGCGACCGCTTCGCGGTGGCCCGCGCCATCACCGGCGCCGAGCTGGGCCGCCTGGGCGGCGAGCTCGAGACCATCCAGCAGGCCGCCGCGCGCAGCCACGCCCCCGTGCTCGGCATCACCGGCACCGGCGGCTCGGGCAAGTCCTCGCTCACCGACGAGCTGGTGCGCCGCTTCCGGGTCGACCAGCAGGACAAGCTGCGGGTGGCCGTGATCGCCGTCGACCCGACCCGGCGCAAGGGCGGCGGGGCGCTGCTCGGCGACCGGATCCGGATGAACAGCCTCGACGGCGACCGCGTGTTCTTCCGCTCCCTGGCCACCCGGGGCGCCCACGAGCTGCCCGAGCACCTGCCGCACGTCATCGACGTCGCCAAGGCGGCCGGCTTCGACCTCGTCGTCGTGGAGACCCCCGGCATCGGCCAGGGCGACGCGGCGATCGTGCCGTTCGTCGACACCGCGATGTACGTGATGACGCCCGAGTTCGGCGCCGCCAGCCAGCTCGAGAAGATCGACATGCTCGACTTCGCCGACACCGTGGCCATCAACAAGTTCGAGCGCCGCGGGGCCAAGGACGCGCTGCGCGACGTGGGTCGCCAGCTGGTGCGCAACCGCGAGGCCTTCGGCCAGCAGCCCGACCAGATGCCGGTCTTCGGCACCAGCGCCGCCACCTTCAACGACGACGGCGTCACCGCGCTCTACCAGCACCTGCGCGGCATCCTGGTCGAGAAGGGCCTGCCCGCCGAGGAGGGCACCCTGGCCCCGGTCGAGGTCAAGCACTCCTCCGGCATCCGCGCCGTGGTGCCCCAGGACCGGGTGCGCTACCTCGCCGAGATCACCGAGACCGTGCGCGGCTACCACCAGCGCACCGAGCAGCTCGCCGAGGCGGCCCGCCGGGTCCAGCGCCTCGAGGCCGTCACCGCCGAGCTCGAGGACCACGACGCCGGCGACGTGCCGGCCCTGCTCGAGAAGGCCCGGCGCCAGCTCGACCCCGAGGTCGCCGAGCAGCTCGAGGCCTGGCCCTCGGTCGTGGCGTCCTACTCCGGCGACGAGCAGGTCGTGGTGGTGCGCGACAAGGAGATCCACACCGCGCTGACCCGCGAGTCGCTCAGCGGCAACAAGATCCCCCGCGTCGCGCTGCCGTCGTACGACGACGCCGGCGAGCTGGTGCGCTTCTGGCGCCGCGAGAACCTGCCCGGGCTCTTCCCCTTCACCGCCGGCGTCTTCAAGTTCAAGCGCGACGGCGAGGACCCGGCACGGATGTTCGCCGGCGAGGGCGACCCGGCGCGCACCAACCGCCGCTTCAAGATCCTCTCCGCCGACGGCGAGGCCAAGCGGCTCTCGACCGCCTTCGACTCCGTGACCCTCTACGGCCGCGACCCCGACGAGCGCCCCGACATCTACGGCAAGGTCGGCACCTCGGGCGTCTCGGTGGCCACGCTGGACGACATGAAGGTGCTCTACGACGGCTTCGACCTGGTCGCGCCGAGCACCTCGGTCTCGATGACGATCAACGGGCCCGCGCCCACCGTGCTGGCCTTCTTCCTCAACACCGTCATCGACCAGCAGGTCGACGCGTTCCGCGAGCGCGAGGGCCGCGAGCCCGACGCCGACGAGACCGCGATGCTGGCCGCGCACGCGGTGGCCAGCGTGCGCGGCACGGTGCAGGCCGACATCCTCAAGGAGGACCAGGGGCAGAACACCTGCCTGTTCTCCACCGAGTTCTCGCTGCGGATGATGGCCGACATCCAGGAGTGGTTCATCAGCCAGCAGGTGCGCAACTTCTACTCGGTCTCCATCTCCGGCTACCACATCGCCGAGGCCGGGGCGAACCCCATCAGCCAGCTCGCCTTCACGCTGGCCAACGGCTTCACCTACGTCGAGGCCTACCTCGCGCGCGGCATGGACATCGACGACTTCGCGCCCAACCTGTCGTTCTTCTTCTCCAACGGCATGGACCCGGAGTACTCCGTGATCGGCCGCGTGGCCCGCCGGATCTGGGCGGTGGCGATGCGCGACAAGTACGGCGCCAGCGAGCGCTCGCAGAAGCTCAAGTACCACGTGCAGACGAGTCGGGCGCTCCCTGCACGCGCAGGAGATGGACTTCAACGACATCCGCACCACGCTGCAGGCGCTGATCGCGATCTACGACAACGCCAACTCGCTGCACACCAACGCCTACGACGAGGCGGTCACCACGCCGGGCGAGGAGTCGGTGCGCCGCGCGCTGGCCATCCAGCTGATCATCAACCGCGAGTGGGGCCTGGCGATGAACGAGAACCCGCTGCAGGGCTCCTTCATCGTCGACCAGCTCACCGACCTCGTCGAGGAGGCCGTGCTCGCCGAGTTCGACCGCATCAACGAGCGCGGCGGCGTGCTGGGCGCGATGGAGACCGGCTACCAGCGCGGGCGCATCCAGGACGAGTCGATGCTCTACGAGCACCGCAAGCACGACGGCTCGCTGCCGATCGTCGGCGTCAACACCTTCCTCAAGGAGGTCGGCGACGACGCCACGCCCCAGCACGTCGAGCTCGCCCGCGCCACCGACGAGGAGAAGGAGTCGCAGCTGCGCCGGGTGCACGAGTTCCAGCGCGCCCACGAGGACGAGGCCGCCGAGGCCCTGGCCCGCCTCAAGGCCGCGGCCACCTCCGGCGAGAACGTCTTCGCGGTGCTCATGGACGCCGCTCGCGTCTGCTCGCTGGGCCAGGTCACCGAGGCCTTCTTCGAGGTCGGCGGGGCCTACCGCCGCAACGTCTGACCCGGGCCGGGTCCGGGAGGGTGGGGCAGATGGACGACCTGGGGACGACGTACGACGGCCCGCGCCCGGCGCGGCGGGTGGTCTCGCTGGTGCCGTCGCTGACCGAGGCGCTGGTCTCGGTCGACCGCGGGGCCGTGGTGGGCGCGACCGACTGGTGCATCCGGCCCACCGACCTCGAGACCACGCGGGTGCGGGGCACCAAGAACCCCGACCTGGCCGCGGTGCGGGCGCTGGAACCGGACGTGGTGGTGGCCAACAAGGAGGAGAACCGCGAGCTCGACGTGCGCCGGCTGCGCGACACGGGGGTGCGGGTCTGGGTCACCGACATCGAGACCGTGCCCGGCGCCGTGTCCTCGATGGAGCGGCTGCTCGACGGGCTCGGCTGGGAGCGCCCCACGTGGCTGACCCGGGCCCGCGAGCTGTGGTGCGGACCGCTGCCCGCGATCACGCGCCGGGTGGTGGTGCCGATCTGGCGCGACCCGTGGATGGTGGTCGGTCCGGCGACCTTCACCAGCGACCTGTGCCGCCGGCTCGGCTGGCAGACGCTGCCCGCCACCGACGAGGCGGGCGGGCGCTACCCCGCGCTCGACGTCGAGCAGATCGACGCTCTCGGCGCCGACGCCGTGCTGCTGCCCGACGAGCCCTACGAGTTCACGGCCACCGACGGGCCCGAGGCGCTGCGCTCGCCCTGCGAGCTCGTCGACGGGCGGCTGCTGACCTGGTACGGGCCCTCGCTGCTCGACGCGCGCACCTCGGTGGAGCGGCGCGGGGCCTGACGGCGCACCCGCGCGGGCCGCCCGGGCATCGTGAAGAGCCAGGTCGCACCCAGGCGCAGCAGCACCCGGTGCACGGCCAGCGACACCAGCACCGCGACCGTGCTCAGCACCAGCGGGTGCAGCACGCCGCGCACCACCGAACCCTGCTCGAGGTCGAGCAGGGGTGGCAGGTGCAGCATGCTGGCCAGCACCACGGTGTGCAGCACGTAGACCGGCAGCGTGCGACGGCCGATCCAACCCAGCAGCCGCGCCGGCGCTCCGCTGCGCGCGAGCACCGCGGCGACCCGCAGCCCCAGCGGCACGCCGACGGTGCTAGCCACCAGCAGCCTGACGCTCACGGCCACCTCGAGCTGCGCGAACAGCACCGCGAGAGCGACGTACGCCGCCGTCAGCGGCAGCACCCCGCCCCAGCGGCCGGCCGGGCCCTCGGCCAGGCGGCGCACCAGCCGCGGCGCCAGCGCACCCAGGGCGAAGTAGGTGAAGTGGAAGAGCACCGAGAAGCGGTTCCACTGCTCGATGCCGAGCTGGGAGGAGAGCGCGGAGACCAGGGCGGCCCCACCGAGCACCCAGGCGGCGGGAAGCCCGGCCAGCAGCTTGGCCAGCACGAAGTAGACGGCCAGTGCGTAGAGGAACCACACGCCGGTCGAGGCCCAGACCAGGTCCTGGGCGAGCTCGCCGAGGTCCTGGGTGCGGTTCATCGGCAGCAGCCGCTCGACCGAGAAGAAGGCGCCGAGCAGCAGCAGCCAGACGACGTAGGTGTAGTACGGCGCCAGCGCGCGGCGCCGCACCTGCGCCCAGGGCCGGTGCACGGCACGGGCGGCCACGTAGCCGCTGAGCACGAAGAACAGCGGCATCCGCACCGGCTTGAGGGCGCTGGTCACCGCGCCCCAGCCGGCGGCCACCCCGGCCAGCGACTCCGGGGCGTCGATCCCGAGGTTCTTGACCACCGCGTGGTGCAGCACCACCAGCAGGATGGACAGGCCCTTGGCCACGTCGATCCACAGCACCCGGGAGGTGCCGGCACCGGCGACGACGGGGGCGGCGGAGGCGGGCAGGGGGGTGTGCACGCCTCCGAGTGTCCGGTCCCGCCACGTGCGAGCAGCAATCACGACCCCCCGTCGTGACAGGCCTCACAGGCGTCGCTCAGGCGCGGTCCGGCGCGCGTCCGGGCGCCGCCCGGGTGCCGCTGGCCCGCGGGCGCACCAGGTCGGTGGCCGACGGGCGCCCGCGCAGCACCGTCGACCCGGCCCCCTCCCACCGGGCGGCCTCGTCGTCGGCTCCAGCGGCGTGGGCGGCCAGCACGGTCTCGCGGGTGTCAGCAGCACCCGCGGACGCTCGGTCTTGGCGAGCTCGGTGAGCCGGGCGGCGGCGTTGACCGCGTCGCCGATGACGGTGTACTCGAGGCGGCTGCGGGTGCCGACGTTGCCGGCCACGCTCGGGCCGGTGCACACGCCGATGCCGGCCGCCACGTCGGGCCGCTCGACGCGCAGCCGCTCGTCTGATGCGGCGCGCGGCCGCCAGTGCGGCGCCCGCGTGGCCGGGCTGGTCGACCGGGGCGCCGAAGACCGCGAGCACCGCGTCTCCCATGAACTTGTTGACCAGCCCGCCGGCCCGGTCGACCTCGTCGACGACGACCTCGAAGAACGTCGTTGAGCACGGCGACCACCTCGGCCGGGTCGCGCTCGGCCGCCATCGTCGTGGAGCCGACGAGGTCGACGAAGAGCACGCTGACCTCGCGGGTCTCCCCGCCCAGCCGCACCTCGCCGCCGCTGGCGGCCTCGGGCGACCTCGTGGCCGACGTGGCGCCCGAAGGCGTCGCGCAGGTGCTCGCGCTCGCGCAGCCCCTCGGCCATGCGGTTGAAGCCGGCCTGCAGCTCGCCGAGCTCGGTGGCGTCGTAGACCGCGACCCGCTGGTCGAGGTCGCCGCGCTCGACCTCGAGCAGCGCCGAGCCGCACCGAGGCCAGCGGCGCCACGACCGAGCGGGCGTTGAGGACGGTGACCAGCAGCCCGACGACCAGCACGACGCGCCGATGCACCAGCACCTCGACGGCCAGCCGCGGGTGCTCACGGCGTCGCCGACCAGCACCAGCAGCGCCGCCAGCGACAAGCCCGACGACCGGCGCCGCGGTGCCCAGCAGCCAGAACATCAGCATCCGCCCGCCCACGCCCAGGCCGCGGGGGCGGCCGGCGGCCTCGCCGGCGGTGCCCCTCGCCGCCCAGCGCGCGGGCGGCGACCGGTCGCAGCGCGAACTCGGAGAGCAGGTAGGCCACCGCGCAGGCCACGACGCCGCCGATCGCCACCGTCAGCCCGGTGCTCAGCGCCCGCTCGGGCTGCAGCCACAGCGCCAGCCCCACGAAGAGCACGTCGGCGACCAGCCACAGCACGCCGGCGAGCACCGTCAGCCGCAGCGGCACCCGCAGCACCCGCCGCCGCTCCAGCGCCGTGGGCTCGCGCGCCGTCCAGGGCCCAGCGCAGGCCCCGCAGCGAGACGCGGGTGCCCCACACGGTGCCGACCACCAGCGCGACGCCGACGTAGACCGGCACCGCGACCGCCAGGGCCAGCCGGTCGCGCCCGCCGGCGCCGGGGCGGTGACCACGAAGAGCGAGAGCATCAGCACCACCCCGGCGCCGATGCCGTGGGTCAGGGTCAGCGCCAGGGTCAGCAGCGTCTGCACGCGCACCCGCAGCCGTCGCGGCGACTGCGCCTCGCTGCCGAGCACCCACGAGCCGAACGGCGTACGCCGCGCCGCAGCCGGGCGGCGGCGCGGTCGGGCGTCGGGCGGTGCCGAGGGGGTGCTCTCCACGCCGCGCATCATGTCGCACGGACCCGGAAGGGTGAGTCTGTAGAAGGTTTGTCTAATGTTGTGTAGGTTCTTGTTCAGCCGCCAGCTGGGCCACCCGAGGACACCTGAGCACGACACCCGGGCCCACGGACATGACCAGCACCCTCGCCGAGCGACGCACCACCTTCCGCGCCTCCGACGCCGAGCGCGCCGCGGCCACGACGACCTGCTGGCCCGCGCCGCCGCCACCCAGGACGACGCCGAGCGCCGCGCCTGCCACGACGAGGTCGTGCGGGTGAACATGCGGGTCGCCGAGGCGCTCGCCCGCCGCTACGCGCGGCGCGGCGTGCCGATCGAGGACCTCACCCAGGTCGCCTACCTGGCGCTCGTGCGGGCCGTGCGCCGCTTCGACGCGGCCCACGAGCGCGACCTGCTGGCCTACGCGGTGCCGACCATCGAGGGCGACATCCGCCGGCACTTCCGCGACCACGGCTGGACCATCCGCCCGCCCCGTGACGTGCAGCGCGCCCACACCCGGCTGGTGCGCACCGGGGCCAGCCTCGACCGCTACGACACCCCGGCCCTCGAGGACCTGGCCACGCAGGTCGAGGAGCCCGTCGAGGTGGTGCGCGAGGCGCTGTCGGCGCGCACCTGCTTCAGCCTGCTCTCCCTCGACCAGCCGACCGGCTCGACCGGCTCGGGCGAGGGCGAGGGGCCGACCCCCGACGTCGCCGACGACGCCGACCGCTCCCAGGAGCAGGCCGAGGCGCGGCTGCTGGTGCGTCCGCTCGTCGCCTCGCTGGGCGACCGCGACCAGCAGATCCTGCAGTGGCGCTTCGTGGACGAGCTGTCGCAGCGCGAGATCGCCCAGCGGCTCGGCCTCTCGCAGATCCAGGTCTCGCGCCTGCTGCAGCGGGTGCTCACCCAGATGCGCGGGGCGCTCGCCGAGGCCGTCTGAGGCCTCGCGACGCCCTGGACCGCCCCTCGTCCCGTGCAGGGTTCGTCTAAACTCCTGCGCACCATGGCCTCGCGACCCGCCCCACGCTGGCGCATCGGCGTGCTGGCCTCGCGCGTCGGCGTGTCCGAGACGCTGCTGCGCGCCTGGGAGCTGCGCTACGGACTGCTCAGCCCCACGCGCAGCGACGCCGGGTACCGGCTCTACGGACCCGAGGACGAGCGTCGTGCCCGCGCCATGCAGGACGCCCGGCGACGCGGCGTACCCGCCGGGCAGGCGGCCGCCGAGGTGCTGGCCGCCGAGCGGTCCGACCACCGGTTGCCGGGTGCGCCGGTCCCCCGCTACCCCACCAGCGGCGCCCTCGACGTCCCCGGCACGCTCGAGGAGCTGTGGGCCGCGATGGTGGCCTACGACGTCAGCTCGATGCACGCCGCGCTCGACCGGGTGCTGGCCGAGGTCTCGGCCGAGACGGCCATCAAGGACGTGCTGCTGCCCTTCCTCGCCGGGGTGGGCGACGGCTGGGCCCGGGGCGAGTTCGACGTCGCCGACGAGCACTTCGCCAGCGACCTGGTCAGGGGGCGGCTGGCCGCGCTCTCCATCGCGCCCGGCTCGCGCAGCGGCCCGCTCGCGCTGCTGGCCTGCCCGCCCACCGAGCAGCACGACATCGCCCTCAAGGCCTTCGAGGTGGTGCTGCTGCGGGCCGGCTGGCGCACGCGGTTCCTGGGCCCGCGCACACCGGTCGCCTCGCTCGAGGCCGCCGTCGGGGTCGTGGCGCCCGACCTGCTGGTCCTGGCCGGCACCGGGCCGGACGCCTTCGACGTGGCCGACGGGGACCGGGAGGCCGTCGGCCGCCTCGCGGGGGCCACGCGCGTGGTGGTCGCCGGGGCGGCCGCCGACGAGGCCGCGGCCCTGCGATGGGGCGCCGAGGTGCTCGAGGGCGACCCGGTCACCGCCGCCCGGTCGCTCGTCGGCACCGGCCGCCGGGTCTCCCGGCAGGGCCGCGAGGACGACGCGGACTCTTGAGGCAGCAGCCTGCCCCAGCACGCCGGCTTCAAACCTCCGCCCACCCGGACGGGTGAATTAACCTTCGAAGACGGTTGAACTCTGCACCAGGCGGACATCACTGAGGTGTAGGCAGTCCGGCGCACGCCGTCGCGGCGCCACCCCAGACACAGCTCATCCGTCACAGCCGAAACCGCAGAGGTGTTGAAGAATGACGCACGAGAACGCCACCCCGCTGACCATCACGATGGTCGACGACCACGACCTGGCCGTCGCCGGCCTGCAGACGCTGCTGACCCCGTACGCCGACCGGGTGCGCCTGGTGGACATGCGCCAGGCCCTGGCGCACCCCGAGGACCTCGAGGTGGTGCTCTACGAGCCCGTCGGCCAGTCCGCGTTCGGCGCCGCCATGCTGCGCGACCTGCAGCGCTCGGCCGACGCCCACCCGGTGGTCTTCAGCTGGGCCACCGGCGACCAGCTGCCGGCCTCGCCCGCCAACATGTACCTGCCCAAGACGCTGACCGCCGCACAGCTCGTGGTCGCCCTCGAGGACCTCGTCTCCGGACGCCGCGTGCCCGAGGCCCCGGCCCCCGAGAAGGCGCCCGTCGTCGAGGCCCCGGCCCCGGCCCCGCTGCGTCCCGAGGCCCCGGCCGGCAGCCGCCTGACCCCGCGCGAGCTCGAGATCCTCACGCTGATCACCGCCGGCATGACCAACGGCGAGATCGTCGAGAAGCTCAACCTCAGCATCAACTCGATCAAGACCTACATCCGTCAGGCCTACCGCAAGATCGACGTCGAGCGCCGCACCCAGGCCGTCGCCTGGGGAATGGCCAACAACCTCGCCGTCGACGAGAGCGTCGAGGCGCCCGAGACCCACGAGGTCGAGGCCTCGATGGCCGGCTGAGCTGCACCACCCAGCACCGACCCAGTACGACCCGGCACGATCCAGCACGACCCGCACGGGCGGGGGCGTCGGACCCACACGGTCCGGGAGGGCGCCCCCGCCCGCGGTGCGTCCGGGACCGGACGCCGCGACTCGGTGCAGGTCTCGCCCACCGACCTGGCATCGCGTCGTCAGGGTGGGAAGGTTAGCCTTACCAACACGCGGACGTCCGTCCGTGGCCTTCCCCCGCCCCGCTCCAGGAGAACCCGCGTGAAGCGCAGCGCCCGCCCCGTCCTGATCGCCGTGGCCACCTCGGCCGTCCTCGCCCTGACCGGCTGCTCCGCCCTGGGCGGCGGCGACGACGCGGACCTGCAGATCTACACGGCGCGGCACTACGACCTCGAGGAGGCGTTCGCCGAGTTCACCGACGAGACCGGCATCAGCGTCGAGTTCCTCTCCGGCGACGACGCCGAGCTGCTCGAGCGGCTCAAGGCCGAGGGCGACTCGACGCCCGCCGACATCTTCATGACCGTCGACGCCGGGATGCTGTGGAACGCTGCCGAGCAGGGCGTCCTCGAGCCGGTCGACTCCGCTGCGCTCGACGAGGCGGTGCCGGAGGACCTGCGCGACCCCGACGGGCAGTGGTACGGCCTGGCGATGCGTGCCCGGACGGTGGTCTACGACCCCGAGAGCGTCGACCCCGCCGACCTCGACGCCACCGACACCTACGCCGCGCTCGGCGACCCGCAGTGGGCCGGGCGGGTCTGCATGCGCGACGAGACGGCGTCGTACACCCAGAGCCTGGTCGCCAGCCTGATCGACCTGCACGGGCGCGAGAAGGCCCTCGACATCGTGCAGGGCTGGGTCGACAACGACGTGCAGATCATGAGCAACGACGTCGAGCTGCTCGAGGCGATCGACGCCGGCGGCTGCGACGTCGGGATCAGCAACCACTACTACCTGGCGCGGATGCTCGAGGAGGACCCCGACTTCGACGTCGAGCTCTACTGGGCCAGCCAGGAGGGCGACGGCACCCACGTCAACATCTCCGGCGCCGGCCTCGTCGAGGGCACCGGCGCCCCCGAGGAGGCCCAGCAGCTCCTCGAGTGGCTGGCCACCGACGGGCAGAGCGCCTTCGTCGACGCCAACCACGAGCTGCCCGTCAACCCCGAGGTCGATCCCGAGCCGCTCGCGGCGTCCTTCGGCGAGTTCGACCGGATGCCCGTCGACGCGCGCGCCTACGGGTCGCTGAACTCCGAGGCCGTCGAGCTGCTCGACGAGGCCGGGTACCGCTGACGTGAGCAGCACCGCCCGGGGCGCGGGGCGACCCGGCTGGTCACTGGCGGTCCTGCTGATCGCACTGGTGGTGGCCAGCCCGGTGCTGGCCGTCGCCGCCTACGCCGTGGGCCAGGGCGGGCTGCGGATGCCCGGCGGGGTGGCCGAGATGGTGGCGACCACCCTGGCACTGCTGCTGCTGGTCGCCGCCGGCACCGCCGCGCTCGGCACCGGCCTGGCGTGGCTGGTCACCGCCTACGAGTTCCCGCTGCGCTGGGTGCTGAGCTGGCTGCTGGTGCTGCCGCTGGCGATGCCCGCCTACATCCTGGGCTTCGTCTTCCTCTCCACCTTCGACTACGCCGGGCCCGTCCAGGGCGCGCTGCGCTCGGCGCTCGGCGACGACCTCGGCGCACTGCCGGTCCGCTCGCTGGGCGGCGCCGCGCTGGTGCTGGTGCTCACGCTCTACCCCTACGTCTACCTGCTGACCCGCGCGGCGTTCCTCGAGCTCGCGCCGACGGCGTACGACGCCGCCCGCACGCTGGGCGCCTCGCGCGCCCGGGCCTTCCGCACCGTGCTGCTGCCGCTGGCGCGGCCCTCGCTGGCCGCGGGCCTGGCGCTGGTGACCATGGAGGTGCTCACCGACTTCGCGACGGTGCAGTACTTCAACGTGCGCACCGTCTCGGTGGGGGTCTACCTGACCTGGAAGGGCACCTACGACGTCGGCTCGGCCATCTCGCTGGCGGTGCTGGTGCTGGTCTTCGCCGTGGCCGTGCTCGCCGCCGAGCGGGCGCTGCGCGGCCGGGCGCGCTACCACCAGAAGGGCGGTCGCGGCCGTGGTCTCGAGCGGCGCCGCCTGACCGGCTGGCGCGCGGCGGCGGCCACGTCCGCCGGGCTCGGCGTGGTCGGGGCGGCCTTCGCGCTGCCGGTGCTGCGGCTGGTCACCTGGGCGGTCTCGGCGCTCGGCGACGACGCCGGCGCGGTCCTCGACGAGCGCTTCGTCGACAACCTGACCAGCTCGCTGGTGGTGGCCGCGATCGCCGCCGTGGTGTGCGTGCTGGTCTCGCTGACCATCTCGCACGCGCTGCGCCTGGGCGGCGGGCGGCTGGTGCACGGCGCCGCCCAGGTCACGACGTTCGGGTACGCCGTGCCCGGCGCGGTGGTCGGCATCGGCGTGCTGGCCGTCTTCGCGGGCGCCGACCGGGCCCTGGTCGCGCTCGGGGTCGAGGGCGGCACCGGGCTGCTGGCGACCGGGTCGGTCCTGGGCATCCTGGTGGCCTACGTGGTGCGCTTCACCGCGCCGGCGTACCAGGCGGTCGAGGCGAGCTTCTCGCGCGTCTCCCCCAGCGTCAGTGCCTCCGCGATGACCCTGGGCGCCGGGCCGGGCCGGCTGCTGCGGCAGGTGCACCTGCCGCTGGCCCGCCCCGGTGTCGCCGTGGCGGCGACGCTGGTGCTCATCGACGCGGTCAAGGAGCTCCCGCTGGTGCTGATGCTGCGGCCCTTCGGCTTCACGACCCTGTCGGTGTGGGTCTACGAGCTGGCCTCGGAGAACTTCTGGGAGCGGGCCGCGCTGCCGGCGCTGCTCATCGTCGCGGTGGCCGTGGTGCCGGTCGTGCTGACCTTCCGGGCCACCGGCACCCGCCGTCCCGACGCGACCGGCGCCGGTGGAGTCGCCGGTGGAGTCGCCGGGGTCGCCGCCCCGTCGGCGCTGTCGGGCTCGCTGCCCGCGGCGCCGGGGCAGGTCAGCACCACCCTGACCCTCGACCCGGGCCGGTCGGGCACGCCAGGCAGGATGGAGCCATGACCAGCACCCGGAGCGGCGGCGCCACCGAGGGCTCCACGGTCGGCTACGGCACCCCGGCGCTCGAGCTCGTCGGGGCGAGCAAGAGCTACGGCTCGCACCCCGCGGTGTGCGGCGTCGACCTGGCCGTCACCGCCGGCGAGGTCGTGACCGTGATCGGACCCTCGGGCTGCGGCAAGTCGACGCTGCTGCGCCTGGCCGCCGGGCTGGAACGGCCCGACGGCGGCGAGGTGCGCGTCGGTGGCCGGGTGGTGGCCGGGTCGTCGTGGGTGCCGCCCGAGCGCCGCCGGGTGGGGATGGTCTTCCAGGACCACGCGCTCTTCCCCCACCTCGACGTGGCCCGCAACGTCGCCTTCGGCCTCGACGCCCTGCCCCGCGCCGAGCGGTCCGGCCGGGTCGCCGAGGTGCTCGAGCTCGTCGGCCTGGGCCACCTGGGCCACCGGCACCCCCACGAGCTCTCCGGCGGCGAGCAGCAGCGGGTCGCGCTGGCCCGGGCGCTCGCCCCCCGGCCGACCGTCGTGCTCCTCGACGAGCCGTTCTCCTCCCTCGACGCCAACCTGCGCAACCAGGTGCGCACCCAGACCCTCGAGGCCCTGCACGAGACCGGCAGCGCGGCGCTGGTGGTCACCCACGACCAGACCGAGGCACTGTCGCTGGGCGACCGGCTGGCGGTGCTCAAGGACGGCCTGCTGCGCCAGGTCGGCACCCCCAGCGAGGTCTACGAGTCGCCGAGCAGCCGGTTCGTGGCGGCGTTCATGGGCGAGGCCGACTTCCTGCCCGCGCACGTGCACGACGCGCTGCTGACCTGCGAGATCGGCGTGGTGTCGACGGTGCCGGGGTGGGGCCGCACCGACCTCGACGTCGAGGTGATGCTGCGCCCCCACGAGGTCGCGCTGCGCGTCGACCCGGCCTCGCGCCACGTGGTCGAGCGGGTGGAGTACCACGGCGCGTTCGTGCTGCACCACGTGCGGCTCGCCTCGGGCAGCACCGTGCGGTCCTGGCAGCAGCACGACGTGCAGCACGTGCCGGGCACACCGGTGGCCGTCTCGGTCGTGCCGGGCTCGCGCCCGGTGCTGCTGGCCGGAGACGACGCGCTCAGCGCACCGCCCGACACCGCGCGCCGCTGACCCGGCCCGGATCTCGCGTCCACCCGGCCCGGATCTCGCGTCCACCCGGCTCGAATCTCGTATTTCCGGGACCCGGCCAGCGGCAGCGTGATGGAGATCGGGAAGGTGAACCTGTAGCAGGTGGTGCGCTCCGGGGCGACGCCGAGTCCCTCGAACCATCCCCCCGGAGCGATCGATCGGACCGACGGCGTCAACGGTGTCGTTGGGTGGCGACGTGGGTGGACCGTTCCGCGGAGACCGTGCACGACTCCGGAATCCGGATAGTGATCGCGTCGAGCGTCACCTCCTCCCCACCCTTCGACCGCGAGGGCTGCTGCCTGGCTCGTCTGCCCTCGCCGGATGCCCCGGTTGTGGGCTGCCGCAGACCGTTCTTCGTCGGGCAGGTCCCCAGCGCGGGGCCTCTGGCGACCGCACCGGTCGGAGAGGCTCTGCGCCGGGTCAGCGGAAAGTTCAGGCCGGGTCAGCGGGAAGTCTGCGCCGGGTCGGCGGGAAGTTCAGGCCGGGTCGGCGGGCGTGGCGCTCGAGACGGGCGGCCAGTCGCCAGGCCAGCACGCCGACCACGAGGCTGAGCAGGGTGGCCAGGGCGGGGTGGTCGTCCTCGAGGTGCGGGTAGACCTGCCAGTGGGTCAGGTAGATGTAGAGCGACGCGCCGGCCAGGGTGGCGACCAACCGGGCTGCACCGGCCGGCAGCCGGACCTGGCGCGACCAGGTCAGCAGCAGGAGCCCCGCGACCACGACGGCACTGCGGGCGTCGTCGGCGAAGAAGCCCGGCACGGTCAGCACCGCGAGCGCCGAGACCACGAGCCGGTGCGGGGTGCTGCGGGCGCGGGCGACCGCCCAGCCCAGGGTGAGCAGCCAGGCCACCACCGGCGCGCGGTGGATGACGTCGCCGGCGGGCAGCGGCACCAGCTCGTAGCGGGTCAGCAGCGCCACCAGGGTCAGGGCGACGGGGAACCAGAACGGCCAGCGCCGCTCGGTGCGGTCGAGCACCGGCACGGCGACCAGCGCGGCGACCCCGAGCACCAGCAGCACCAGCGCCTCGACGAACCAGTGGTGCCAGGCGGGCTCGGTCCAGCCCGGGGGGCCCAGGAAGCCGTTGACCAACAGCGCGGTCTGCCAGGGGTAGGCGCCCAGCAGCAGGGCGGTGCCACCGATCCACAGCACCGCCGGCACCACCACGCGCACCGCGCCGGCCACCAGCCGCCGCACCCGCTCGCGACGCTCGACGTCGCCGAGGGCGAAGCGGGCCAGGTTGAAGCCGGCGAGGGCGAGCAGCAGGTGCGCGCCGCCGAGCCAGGTGATCAGGTTGGCGTGGGTACCGACCACGGCCACGATCGCCAGCGCGCGCAGCACCACGTTGGTCTCGACGGCCCGGCCGCGGCGGGTCCGCGCCACCGCACCGCCCTCGAGCTCGGCGACGGTGCGCAGGTGCCAGTCGGGCGGCAGGTGGCCCAGGGCCTCCTCGAGGCGCACCGAGGTCTCGACGTAGGTCAGGGAGTCGCCGCCGAGCCCCGCGAAGGTGTCGTCGTCACCGACCGGGCGCCCGAGCACCCCGGCGAGCACGTCGCGCACGGTCTCCGGCTGCGCCGGGGCGGCCGGCGCGGCCGCGGGCGGCTCGAGGGCGGCCACCGAGCGGTGGTCGGGCTTGCCGTTGGCCAGCCGGGGCAGCTGCGCCACCGCGTGCACCTGCACCGCCGCGGCCGGCAGCCCGGTCGCGGCGGTGACCAGGCGGCGTACGCGGGCGAGCAGGCGGGTGGCGCCGCCGGTGGCCCGGGGCTCGACGGCCACGACCAGCTGCTCGGTGGCACCGTCGGCGGGCGGGGTGCTCGCGACCAGGGCGCGCACGCCGTCGGCGAGCAGGGCACGCTCGACGCGGTCGAGGTCGATGCGCAGGCCCATCACCTTGGCGGTGCGCGAGAGGCGGCCCACCACCTCCCACAGCCCGTCGTCGCCGCGGCGGGCCAGGTCGCCGGTGCGCAACCGGTGCACCTCACGGCCACGCGCCAGGTCGCCCGGGCCCTCGGCGTAGCCCAGCATCACGTTGGGGCCCTCGTAGACCAGCTCGCCGGTGCCCTCCGGCGCTCCGGGGGCCTCGTCGAGCTCGAACCGCCCGCCGGGCACGGGCACGCCGATCGCGGTGGGCCGGCTGCTCGCCAGGTCGGGCGGCAGATAGGCCATCCGGGCGGTCGCCTCGGTCTGGCCGTACATCACGAAGAGGTCGAAGCCGCGGCGCTGGCCCAGCTCGGCGTAGGCCCGCACCCGCGCCGGAGCCATCGCGCCGCCGGCCTGGGTCAGGTAGCGCAGGGTCGCCGGGGCGACCTCGTCGAGCCCGACCCGCTCGAGCAGCTCGAAGGTGTGCGGCACCCCGGCCAGCGAGGTGGCGCCGTGCTCGCGGGCCGCGGCCCAGAAGCACGGGTCGACGACCGAGGCGCCGCCGAGCAGCACACCGGCGCCCCGCAGCAGGTGGGTGTGCAGCACCGAGAGCCCGTAGCAGTAGTGCAGCGGCAGGCTGAGCGCCGCCAGGTCGTCCTCGCGCAGCGGCAGGTAGGCCGCGATCGACTCGGCGTTGGCCTGCAGGTTCTGCGCGCTCAGGCGCACCAGGCGCGGCGAGCCGGTGCTGCCCGAGGTCGAGAGCAGGGCGGCCAGGTCGGGGTGCAGGTCGTGGGCCGTGCCCGGGCGCCGCTCCTCGAGGACGTCGTCGCGCGCCACCACGTCGGGGTCGTACGCCGCCCGCGTCGCGGCCACCACGTCGGGACGGGCCGCGTCGACGACGACCACCGGGTGCCCGCCCGCGAGCGCGGCCAGGTAGGTGGCGACCGAGTCGACGTCGGAGGCCATCTCGAGCAGCACCAGGCGGCGCACCGGGCCAAGACGCTCGGCGCGCTCCGCGACGAGCCCGGCCAGGTCGGCGTACGAGACCACCCGGCCGTCGTGCACCAGGGCGCGGCGCTGCCCCCAGGCCGCGAGGTGGCGCGCGAACCCGACACCCGGGGCGGGCGTCGTGGTGGGCGTCCCGGAGCGGTCCGGGAGGTGGGGGGCGATGCTCACCCCACGATGGTAAGGCAAGCCTCACCTATCCACGAGTCGTGGTCCCGTCCACCGGACCCGTCTCCTCCGATCGGTCAGGACCACGACGTCTCCTCAGGTTCCCCGGACGCGGACCGCCGCCCCGGTCCACCATGACCGGGGCGGCCCGGGAGGGGTCGCCCCGTCCGACGACCTGACGAGGGAGCCTGTCCATGAGTCTCGACCGCACCACCCCCCACCCCGTCGCCCGCCGCGCCGCGCCGCGCCTGGGCGCACGCGCCGCCACCGCCGCCACGGTGCTGGCCCTGGCCGCCGGCACCCTGAGCGCCGGCACCGCGGCCGCCGGCACCGCGAGCGCCGCGCAGACCTCCCCCAGGGTCTCCGTGGCGGCCGTGACCGGCACCGGTCTCGACACCGGCGCCACCGGCGAGCGCCGGGCCCGCACCTGCCAGGAGGCCAAGCGGGACCTGCGCCAGGCGAAGAAGTCGGTGAAGAAGGCCCGCAAGGCCAAGCACAACCGCGCCACCAAGGTGACCCGGGCCAAGAAGCGGGTGGAGAAGCGCAAGAACCGCCGCGACAAGCTGTGCGCGACGGGCGGCGGCACCACGACCCCCGGCCAGGTGCAGGACGAGGTCGACGAGTCGCGCCAGGCCCTCGGCTCGCTGCCGCTGGACCAGCTGGGCGCGCTGCTGCCGACCGAGCTCACCAGCCAGCTCGACGCCGCCACCGCGCAGCTGCAGACCCTGCTGGGCCAGCTCGAGGCGGGCATCCCCGGCGCCGACGCCGGCGAGCTGGCCGAGATCCTCGCCGCACTGCAGGCGATGGACGTGCCGGGCCTGGTCGCGGCGGCCCAGTCCCTGCTGGGCGAGCTCACCGGCGGCGGGCTCGAGGGCGCCGACCCGGCCGCGCTCAGCACCGTCCTGACCACCCTGCTGGGCGGCCTGCCCGGCGGCACGGGCCTGCCGGGGGCCGAGCTCGGCCAGCTGAACGGCGCCCTCTCGGCGCTGCAGGGCGCGCTCGGCGCCTTCGACCCCGCAGCCGGCCCCGCTGGACTGCTCGCCGCGGTCGAGGGCCTGGCCACCGCGCTGACCGGCCTGGCCGGTCAGCTCGACGGCGCCGACCTCGGCCCCCTGCTCGGGCTGTTCGCCGAGCTGCAGGACCTCGACGCGCTCTCGGGCGCCGACCCGACGGGCGTCTTCGCCCAGGTGCTCGAGGCGCTGGTCGGCGAGCTCGGCTCGACCGACTTCCTCGACCAGCTCGGCGGCGTGCTCGACACCGGCACGCTGGCACTGCTGCTGGCCTCGCTCGGCGACGTGCTGGGCGGGCTGCTCGACGGGCTGCTGGGCGGGTTGCCGGGCCTTCCGCTGCCCCGCGCGGCGGGCTGAGCCGGGCCGCGCGGCGGCGTACGGACTCGAGGAGATTCATCGGCCGGCCGATGGAGCTCGCGGGTGGCCGATGAAGCTTCATCGGCCACCCAGGAGATTCATCGGCCGGCCGATGAATCTCCCGGAGTGGCCCCTCAGTCGGACCCGACGCCGCCCAGGCGCAGCCAGGTGTCGACGACGGTGTCGGGGTTCAGCGACATCGACTCGATGCCCTGCTCGAGCAGCCACTGGGCCAGGTCGGGGTGGTCGGAGGGGCCCTGGCCACAGATGCCGACGTACTTGCCCTGCGCCTTGCACGCCTTGATGGCCAGCTCGAGCATGTACAGCACCGCCGGGTCGCGCTCGTCGAAGCCGTCGGCGACCAGGCCCGAGTCGCGGTCGAGGCCCAGGGTCAGCTGGGTCATGTCGTTGGAGCCGATGGAGAAGCCGTCGAAGTGCTCGAGGAACTGCTCGGCGAGCACCGCGTTGGAGGGCACCTCGCACATCATCACGACCTTGAGGCCGTTCTCGCCGCGCACCAGCCCGTGCTGCGCCAGCAGCTCGATCACCCCGCGCGCCTCCTTGAGGGTGCGCACGAACGGGATCATCACCCAGACGTTGGTCAGGCCCATCTCGTCGCGCACGTGGCGCAGCGCCTCGCACTCCATGGCGAAGCACTCGGCGAAGTCCTCCGAGAGGTACCGCGACGCGCCGCGGTAGCCGATCATCGGGTTCTCCTCGTCGGGCTCGTAGCGCTCACCGCCGACGAGGTTGGCGTACTCGTTGGACTTGAAGTCGCTCATCCGCACGATCACCGGCTCGGGGGCGAAGGCGGCGGCGATCGTCGAGACGCCCTCGGCCACCCGCTGCACGAAGAACTCGCGCGGCGAGGGGTAGGCCGCGATCATCTCCTCGACCTCGTCGCGCAGGTCGCCCGGCAGCGCCTCGGCGTCGTCCTGCAGCTCGAGCAGGGCACGTGGGTGGATGCCGATCTGGCGGTTGATGATGAACTCCAGGCGGGCCAGGCCCACGCCCTGGTGGGGCAGGCGCGAGAAGGCGAAGGCCTGCTCGGGGGTGCCGACGTTCATCATGATCTTGACCGGGATCTCCGGCATCGAGTCGAGCTCGGTGCGCTCGATCTCGAAGTCGAGCAGCCCCTCGTAGACCAGCCCGGTGTCGCCCTCGGCGCAGGTCACGGTCACCTCGCGGCCGTCGGTGAGCTCGCGGGTGGCGCTGCCGGTGCCGACCACCGCGGGGATGCCCAGCTCGCGGGCGATGATGGCGGCGTGGCAGGTGCGCCCGCCGCGGTTGGTCACGATCGCCGAGGCGCGCTTCATGATCGGCTCCCAGTCGGGGTCGGTCATGTCGGCGACCAGCACCTCGCCGGGGGTGAACTCGTGCATCTGGTCGATGTCGGTGAGCACCCGCACCGCCCCGGCGCCGATGCGCTGCCCGATCGCGCGGCCCTCGACCAGCACCTCGGCGCCACGCGAGGCCGCCGGGTCCATGGCGTAGCGCTCGAGCGTGCCCGAGCGGCGCGACTGCACGGTCTCGGGGCGCGCCTGGAGCACGTAGAGGTGGCCGTCGACGCCGTCCTTGCCCCACTCGATGTCCATCGGGCGCCCGTAGTGCTCCTCGATGGTCAGCGCGTGGCGGGCCAGCTCGGTGACCTCGTCGTCGTCCAGGCTCAGCAGCCGGCTGCGGGCCGGCTCGACGTCGACGAACTCGGTGGTGCGCCCGACCGCGGTGTCCTGCGTGTAGACCATCTGGGTGGCCTTGCCGCCGACGCTGCGCTTGAGCACCGCGGGGCGGCCCTCGCGCAGGGCGGGCTTGTAGACGTAGAACTCGTCGGGGTTGACCGCGCCCTGCACCACGCCCTCGCCGAGGCCGAAGGCGGAGGTGATGAAGACGGCGTCGGTGAAGCCCGACTCGGTGTCCATCGTGAACATCACGCCCGAGGAGCCGATGTCGGAGCGCACCATGCGCTGCACGCCGGCGGAGATGCCCACGGCGTCGTGGGCGAAGTCGTGGTGCACCCGGTAGGCGATGGCGCGGTCGTTGTAGAGCGAGGCGTAGACCTCGCGCACGGCCTGCAGCACCGCGTCGATGCCGCGCACGTTGAGGAAGGTCTCCTGCTGGCCGGCGAACGAGGCGTCGGGCAGGTCCTCCGCGGTCGCCGAGGAGCGCACCGCGAACGACGGCGCGTCGGCGCCCTCGCTGGTCGACTCCTCGACCAGCGCCTCGTAGGCCGAGCGGATGTCGGCCTCGAGGTCCTCGGGGAACGGCTGGCCCACCACGGCCTCGCGGATCTCGCGGCCCACCTCGGCCAGGCGGCGTACGTCGTCGGTGTCGAGGTCGGCGAGCAGCCCCGAGATCCGCTGGGCCAGCCCGGTGTCGCCGATGAAGCGGTGGAAGGCCTCGGCCGTGGTCGCGAACCCGTTGGGCACCCGCACCCCCAGGTCGGTCAGGTGCGAGACCATCTCGCCGAGCGAGGCGTTCTTGCCGCCCACCTGGTCGATGTCGTCGAGCCCGAGGTCGGAGAACCACCGGACGTTGCTGTGCTGCTCAGACTGGTCGGTGCTGGCGGGCTGGGTCTGCTCGGTCATGCGGGGTTCTCTTCCTGGGTGCGGCGGACGCGCTCGGCGGCCTTGGCTCGGGAGGTGCGGTTCTGCAGGATCAGCGCGCTGATCTCCTCGACCGACTTGGCCGAGGAGTCGACGACGGGCAGGCGGTAGGCCTCGAAGAGCTGCTTGGCGCGGCGCAGCTCCCACCGGCACTGCTCCGGCGAGGCGTAGCGCGAGCCGGGCCGGCGCTCGTTGCGCACCCGGCTGAGCCGGTCGACGTTGGTGGTGATGCCCCAGCACCGGTCGGCGTACGCCGCCACCGGGCCGGGCAGGTCGCTGCGCTCGAGGTCCTCGTCGACCAGGGGGTAGTTGGCCACGAAGAGCCCGTGCTGCAGGGCGAGGTACATGCTGGTGGGGGTCTTGCCGCAGCGCGAGGGCGCCAGCAGGATGACGTCGGCGCGGTCCATCGCGCGCAGGCTCTGCCCGTCGTCGTGCTCGATGGTGAACTCCACCGCGGCCATCCGGCTGTTGTAGCGCTGGATGTCGCCGACGCCGTGCAGGCGGGCGGCCTCGCGGCGCCCGGAGCGGCCCAGGATCGACTCGACGCGCTGCATGTGCATGCCGAAGAAGTCGATCAGCGGCGCCCTGGTGCGGTTGAGCTCCTCGCGCACGCCGTCCTCGGCCGCGGTGGTGAAGACGAGCGGGGTGACGGTGCCCGCCATCAGCTCGTCGAGCATGGCCACGACCTCGCGGGCGTGCTCGACGGTGGAGATGAACGGGATGGTGGTGCGCTCGAACTTGGCGTCGGGGAACTGGATGAGCAGCGCGTTGCCCATCGTCTCCGCGCTGATGCCGGTGGAGTCGGAGAGGAAGAAGACGGGCACCACCGGGTCGGAGTCGTCGTCCACCATCCACCTCCTCGCCGGGCGACCGTGCCATCGGGTGACGGTCCTGTGCGGCACGGTAGCGCCTGGTCGTCACGCCCGGGCAGCGCACCGCCATGTGGTCGTCCCGTGACGCCGCCGGGATCGTCGCAGCGTTCGTCGCGCGGGCCGGCCCGGTGCAGGCGGGTGCAGGCGGGTGCGCGGCTGAGCCCCGACGTCAGGGATCAGCGCCGCCGGCGCGCCAGCACCCGCTCGAGCAGCCGCGCCACGTCGGCGGCCAGCGGCCGGTCGCCGGGGTCCTTGGCGAGCATCCGCTGCACCGTCTCGCCGAGGCGTCGGTCGACGCTGGGCGGCAGGTCGGGGGCGGGGTCGTTGAGGTGCGCCAGCGCCGAGGCCACCGGCGACTCGCGCTGGAAGGGCTTGACCCCGGTCAGGCACTGGAAGGCCACGACGCCGAGGGAGTAGACGTCGGAGGCGGCGGTGGCGCGACGGCCCGAGACCTGCTCGGGCGAGATGTACTCCATGGTGCCGAGGACCTCACCGGTGCTGGTCATCGGCTCGACGTCGTCGCCGGTGGCGATCCCGAAGTCGACGAGCACCGGCTGGCCGGACTCGCCCACCACGATGTTGGCGGGCTTGATGTCGCGGTGCACCACCCCGGCGGCGTGCACGACGCTGAGCGCCGAGGCCAGCTTGGCGACCAACCCGGCGACCTCGAGCGGCGGCAGCGGGCCGCGTGCGGTGATCAGCTCGCCGAGGGTGTCACCGGTGACCAGGCGCATCGCGAGGTAGGGCTGCACCGACACGCCGTCGTCGTCCTCACCCATGTCGTAGACCTGGGGCAGCCCGGGGTGCGAGAGCTGGCGCAGGGTGCGCGCCTCGGCCTCGAACCGGTGCCGCGCGGTGTCGTCGTCGGCCCGTTGGGCGTGCAGCCGCTTGAGGGCCACGAGCCGCTCGTCGACGAGGTCCTGGGCGGCGAACACGCTGCCCATCGCGCCGCTGCCGATCAGCTCGACCAGCTCGTAGCGGCCGCCGACCACCAGCGACGTCGCCGCCGGGGTCTCGGTTCCGCGCTGGGCACTCATGGGCCACATGATCACACCGCACACCCCACCCCTGGCCACCTCCCCGCCCTTAGAGGTGAGGTGCGCGGACCGGCCGAGCGGTCGTGTCCGCACCACCGACCGGTCGCCTCCGCACCACCGACCGGTCACCTCCGTGCCATCCTGTGCCCATGGCCGACCCCGCCGCCCCGGCCCGCCGCGGCCGCCCCGGCCACGACCAGCAGGACGTGCTGCGCGAGGCGGTGGCGCTGTTCAACCGGCAGGGCTACGACGCGACCAGCATGGGCGACCTGGCCCGCGAGCTCGGGCTGACGAAGTCGGCGATCTACCACCACGTGACGAGCAAGGAGCAGCTGCTCGAGATGGCGCTCGACGCCGCGCTGGCCGAGCTCAGCGAGGCCGTCGAGGTCGCCACCGCCGGGTCGTACGCCGCTCCCGCGGGCCGGCCACCGGCCTCGGCGTACGAGCGGCTGCGGGCCCTGGTCGCCCGCAGCGTCGAGGTGCTGGTGGCCCACCAGCCGGAGGTGACGCTGCTGCTGCGGGTGCGCGGCAACAGCCCCGTCGAGCTGGCCGCGCTGGAGCGGCGGCGCTGGATCGACGCCCGGCTGGCCGACCTGGTGCGGGCCGCGGTGGACGAGGGCTCGCTGCGCGACGACGTCGACCCCGACCTGGTCAGCCGGTTGCTCTTCGGCATGGTCAACTCGCTGGTGGAGTGGCACCGCCCCGGCGGCGAGGTGGACGCGGGCGTGCTCGCGCACGCCGTGACCACCCTGGCCTTCGACGGGCTGCGCGCGGCGCAGCCCGACCCCGCCTGAGCGCCGCCCGGGCCGGGCGCGACTCAGGCGTCGAAGTCGACGGTGACCGCGTCGCTGAGCGGGCGCGCCTGGCAGGTCAGCACGAAGCCGGCCTCGACCTCGGCGGGCTCGAGCGCGTAGTTGCGCGCCATCTCGACCTCGCCCTCGCGCACCAGCGCCCGGCAGGTGCCGCACACCCCGCCCCGGCACGCGAACGGCAGGTCGGCCCGGGTCTCCTGGGCCGAGTCGAGCAGCGGCCGGTCCCGCGCGACGGTCGCGGTCGAGCTCGACCCGTCGAGCACCACGGTCGCCTCGCTGGTCGCCCGCCCCGACCCGGCGACGGGCGCGGCGGCGGCGCGCACCAGCTCGGGCGGCGGCTCGTCGACGAAGAACAGCTCGGCGTGCGTCTGCTCGGGGGCCAGCCCCAGCCGCGCGAGCACGGTGCGGGCGTCCTGCACCATCGCGTGCGGCCCGCAGAGCCAGGCGTGGTCGATGTCGTCGACGGGCGCCAGGGTGGTCAGCACCCGCTCGAGCCGCTCGGCGTCGAGCCGGCCCGAGAGCAGCTCGACGTCGCGCGGCTCGCGGCTGAGCACGTGCACGACCTGCAGCCGGGCGGGGTGCGCGTTCTTGAGGTCGGCGACCTCCTCGGCGAACATCACCGACGCGGTGGTGCGGTTGCCGTAGAGCAGCGTGACCCGGGCGTCGGGGTGGGCGAGCAGGCTGGCGGCGATCGAGAGCACCGGGGTGATGCCCGACCCCGCTGCCACGCACAGGTGCCGCCCGCCGGCGGCGACCACCTCGGGGGTGGCGCGGAACCCGCCGCGGGCCAGCTGCACCTCGACCTCGTCGCCGGGGCGCACCTCGCGCACCAGCCACGACGAGACCACCCCGCCGGGGATCTCGCGGACGCCGATGCGCGGCGCCGCGCCCACCGGTGCGCAGATCGAGTACGAGCGGCGGTGCTCGACACCGTCGACGACGCGGCGCACGGTCAGCGACTGGCCGGCGTCGAAGGCCAGCTGCTCGCGCAGCTCGTCGGGCACCTCGAAGGTGACGGCGGCGGAGTCGTCGGTCAGCGCCGCGACCGCGGCGACGCGCAGGGCGTGGAAGGTGCGGCTGCGGGGGCGCTCGACGGCGGGTGCGCTCATCTCAGATCTCCTTGACGTGCTCGAACGGCTCGCCGCACGCGGTGCAGCGATAGAGCGCGGTGCAGGCGGTCGGGCCGTACTCCGAGGTCAGCGCGGGCTCCCCCGACCCGCAGCGCGGGCAGACCAGCTCACGCCGGGTGGCGCCCAGGCGCAGCGGCACCGGGCCGGCGGGGCGGGCCTCGACCGCACCCGGGGGCGAGATCCGGTGCTCGCGCAGCGCGGCGCGCCCGCGCGAGGTGATCCAGTCGCTGGTCCACGGCGGGCTGAGCCGCACCTGCACCCGCACCTCGTCGAAGCCGGCCTCGGTGAGGGCCCGCACCAGGTCGTCCCTCATCGTGGCCATCGCCGGGCAGCCGGAGTACGTCGGCGTCAGCGCCACCGTGACCGCCGAGCCGACCGGGTGCTCCTCGACGCTGATCTCGCGCAGCACGCCGAGGTCGAGCAGCGTCAGCATCGGCATCTCGGGGTCGGTGACGCCTGCGGCGACCGCCTCGGCCTCGGCGACGCCCGGCCGGCGCGCACACTCGGCGGTGCTCATGCTCACCACCGCCCCAGCGGGTGGGCGCGGGCCACGACCTGCATCTCGGCCAGCAGCCGGCCCAGCGCCTCGGTGTGCATGCCGTCGCGTCCGGTCCGGCCGCGTACGGCGCCGCGGCGGGCGGCGTCGGGCCACGAGCACCGCGCCTCCTCGAGCACCTGCGCCAGCACGCCCTCCACCTCCTCGGCGGTGGCCGCGGGGTCGACCCCGGCGCCGGTCTCGGCCAGCCGGGTGGCGACGGGGTGGGCGTCGAGCTGCTCGGGGTGCCAGGGCGCGAGCTCGTCGAGGGCCCCCAGCAGCCGGCGCCGCGACTCCTCGGTGCCGCGCGCCAGGGTCACCACCCAGCGCGCGGCGTAGTCGCGGTGGTAGGTGACCTCGGTGGCACCCTTGGCGCCGATCGCCGCGAGCACCGGGTCGCGGGTGCCGGCCAGGCGGGCCAGCAGCGCCAGGCGGGCGGTGGCGAAGAGCAGCAGCCGCACGACCAGGTGGGCGAAGTCGCCGTGCTCGACCTCGACCAGCCGGGTGCAGCGCAGCTCGCCGGCCTCGCGGAAGAACGCGAGCCGGTCCTCGTCGGGCGCCGGCGAGCCCTCGGGCAGCACCGGCACCACGGCGGGGTCGGCGGCCGCGGCGCGGGCCAGCAGCAGCCGGGCCTGGCCGAGCAGGTCCAGCGCGATGTTGGCGATCGCGATGTCGTCCTCGAGGTCGGGCGCGCGGCTGCACCACTGCGAGAGCCGGTGCGAGAGCACCAGCGCGTCGTCGCCGAGACCCAGGCAGTACGCCGCCAGGTCGGCGCCGTCGACCCCCTCGGGCAGCGTCGTGTCGACGCCGGCCAGCGGGTCCTCGAAGGACGTGCCGAAGGCCCACTGCCCCGACACGTCGCCGTGGTCCTCGACCAGGCCGTCGTACACCGACTCGTGGCTCATCACGACCTCACATGTGGGGGACGTCGGCGGGGACGTCGTAGAAGGTGGGGTGGCGGTAGACCTTGTCGCCCGACGGCGCGAAGAGCGGGTCCTTCTCGTCGGGGCTCGAGGCGGTGATCGCGTCGGCGCGCACCACCCAGATGCTCACGCCCTCGTTGCGGCGGGTGTAGACGTCGCGGGCGTGGTGCAGCGCCATCGTGTCGTCGGCGGCGTGCAGCGAGCCGACGTGCACGTGGTTGAGGCCGCGCTTGCCGCGCACGAACACCTCGTAGAGGGGCCACTCGGCCCGGGGGCTGCTGCTGGGCGGGGTGCTGTTCGGGGTGGTGGTCACTGTCGTCTCCTCGCTCACGCGGTCTCGGCTCGACGGGCGTACGCCGAGGCCGCCTCCCTGACCCAGGCGCCGTCCTCGTGGGCGCGGCGCCGGTGCGCGATGCGCTCGGCGTTGCACGGGCCGGCGCCGCTGATCACGCGGGTCAGCTCGTCCCAGTCGGGGTCGCCGAAGTCGTGGGCGCCGCGCTCGTCGTTCCAGCGCAGGTCGGGGTCGGGGAGCGTGACCCCGAGCCGCTCGGCCTGCGGCACGGTCATGTCGACGAACTTCTGGCGCAGCTCGTCGTTGGTGTTGCGCTTGATGCCCCAGGCCAGCGAGCGCGCGGTGTTGGGAGAGGCGTCGTCGGGCGGGCCGAACATCATCAGCGCCGGCCACCAGAACCGGTCGACGGACTCCTGGACCATCGCGCGCTGCTCGTCGGTGCCGCTCATCATCGTCATCAGCAGCTCGTAGCCCTGGCGCTGGTGGAAGGACTCCTCCTTGCAGACCCGGATCATCGCGCGCCCGTAGGGCCCGTAGGAGGTGCGGCACAACGGCACCTGGTTGCAGATCGCCGCGCCGTCGACCAGCCAGCCGATGGTGCCGACGTCGGCGTAGGACAGCGTGGGGTAGTTGAAGATGGAGGAGTACTTCTGCCGGCCGTCGACGAGCATCTGGGTCAGCTCGGCCCGGGAGACGCCGAGGGTCTCGCAGGCGGAGTAGAGGTAGAGCCCGTGCCCGGCCTCGTCCTGCACCTTGGCCAGCAGCACCGCCTTGCGGCGCAACGAGGGCGCCCGGGTCAGCCAGGCCCCCTCCGGCTGCATCCCGATGATCTCGGAGTGCGCGTGCTGGGCGACCTGGCGCACCAGGGTCCGGCGGTAGCCCTCGGGCATCCAGTCACGGGGCTCGATGCGTTCGTGACGGGCGATGACGGCCTCGAACCCCTCCTGGAGCCGAGCCTCGGACAGGGCCTCGTCGCTCCGCTCGTCGGTGCTGGCGCTCATCGCTCCTCCTGGGATTACTGACCGATCGGTCTGTTAATTGCACCACGGCGTGGTCCCGGTCACAAGCGCCCGGAGGCCGGAGGCGCGAGGACGGGCCCATGGACGTCGACGTCGAGGTGCACACCCACGTCGCCCGCCACTGGAGGACCGGGGCCGACCCAGCGGCCCTTCTCGAGCGCTGACGGGCCGGGTCAGGGACGGGCCAGGGTCGAGGCGACGTCGTCGACGATCGTCACGACGTGGCGCAGCGAGGTGATCAACGAGCCGTAGAGGGGCCAGCGCAGCCCCGGCAGGTCCTGGGCCGACAGCTCGTGGGCGAGTGCGTCGATCTCCTCGCGCAGCGAGTGCAGCTGGGCCTCGGGGTCGCTGATGCGCCGCCCGACCTGGTCGAGCAGGCGCAGGAACGGGTCGCGGAATCGCGCGTCCCAGTCCTCGGCCTCGACCACCGACTCCTCCATGGTCCGCGCGATGGCGCGCGCCTGGGCGACGCCCTCCTCGAGGCGCACCAGCACCTCGCCGCCGAGGTCGGTGTCGCTGCCGCTCGGCGACCGGTGGCGCCGCGGGTTCCACCACTGCGACTCGCGGGAGTACTCCAGCAGCCACTCGGCCCGGTCCACCTCGGCGTCGATGCCGCGGGTCTCCTCGACCCAGGCCCGCACCCCCTCGTCGTCGACGCCCTCGTCGAGCTCGGCGGCCATCCGACGCAGCAGAGCGCCCAGTCGGCGGTGGATGCGGTCCAGCTGCGACTCGGCGGAGCGGTCGTCCAGCGGCGGGACCATGAGCAGGTTGACGACGATGCCGACCACCGCGCCGATGGCGGTGGCGCCCGAGTCGGTGCGCGAGGCGCACCTCGTCCTGGCTGCCGCCCAGGGTCAGCAGGAACAACGCCGTGGTGGCCACCATGATCCCCTCGAGCCGCACCGGGCGCAGGCGGGCCGCGAGCAGGCCGAGGAAGACCGCGAGCCCCAGCGACAACGCGCTGTAGCCGAGCAGCCAGACCACGGCGTAGGCCAGCAGGACGCCCAGGAAGCTGGCCGCGACCGACTGCCCGCCACGCATGACCGAGCGGTAGACGGTGGCGTGCACCGTCAGCAGCGCCACCCAGGGGGCCAGGAAGGCTCCCTGCAGGCCGATCACCTGATCGGCCAGCACCCAGGCGAGCACCGTCGCGACGGTGGCCTTCACGACCTGGAGCAGGTCGGTCTGGACGACCGGCTCGCGCAGCCGGCCCAGCTCACGGCGCACGCGGCTCACGACATCGGGGCGGGACATGTCACCACCGTGCTCACCTCGGACGACGTGCGTCCAGTCCTCAACCCCTGGGGGTGGTGCCGCCCGCTCAGGCGTGCGGGCCGGGGCGGCGCACGTGGTCGGGGCGGAATCCGTGGTCGATGCCCCACAGCAGCGCCCGCGTGCGGCTGTCGACGCCGATCTTGCGGTAGAGCGAGCGGATGTAGGTCTTGACGGTGTTCAGACCCAGGAAGGCCCGCTCGGTGATCTCCTGGTTGCTCAGGCCCTGGCAGATCAGCGCCAGCACCTCGGCCTCGCGGGGGCTCAGCCCGTGCTCGCGGCCGGGCCAGCGCCCGAAGGCCTCGTCCTCCGGCGGCGTCGCGCTGTCGGGCACCACCTGCTCCCCGCGGTGCACGGCCTCGATCAGGTCGATCAGCTGTTTGGCCGGGATCCCCTTGGCGATGTAGCCGGACGCCCCACCGGCCAGGGAGGCCTCGACCAGCTCCGCGTCGGTGTTCCAGCTGAAGATCACCAGCCGCCCGCGACCACCGGCCATCAGCCGGGCCACGTCGACGTCGCCACCCTGGGCCTGTCCGAAGGAGTCGTAGAGCACGACGTCGACGTCGCCGGCGACGGGCACGCCGCTGTCGAGCTCGACGACGCTGACCCGGTCGGAGAACGGCGCGAGCACGGCGGCGATGCCGGCCACGACGATCTCGTAGTCGTTGACGATCGCGACACGAACAGGACTGGGCATGGCTCGATCATAGGGACGACTCGTGCTGGACACCTCGTCGCCGTCGTGCGGCGAGACTCCGCTCATCCGCGGCGATGATGCTCGGGACCCACCGCCCGTGGCAGTGCTCGTCGACTCGGCCGGGTGCGGGGGCGCGACCTACGATGACGACGACCAGACGGACACGACACCCGGGAGGTGGGACATGGACACGCACGTCGACGCACAGGTGACCCAGACGCGGATGAGCCTGATGCAGCAGCTCGCTCGGATCGAGCGGCGAGATCCGGTGCTGTCGGCCCGGGTGCGGTTGCAGGCCATCGACCTGCACCGGGCCTGGACCGGGCGCCGCCTCGACACCGACGAGTACGCCCTGCGCCTGGCCGGGCTGTGCGACCAGGTGCGCGAGCAGGCGGACACCGCCGCGGCCGTGCCCGCCGTCGAGCCCTGCTGAGCCGACCCGGCCGGGCTCAGAGCCGGTCGGCGCGCACCAGGGTGCCGCGCTCGAGGGCGCGCACCTCGACCGTGCCCAGCCCGACCGCCTCCAGGTCGGGGACCAGTGAGGCGGCCTGCTCGGGCGTGCCGACCTGCAGCACCAGCACCCCCTCGTCGTCCAGGCAGGCCCCGGCGGCGCGGATGCACGCCCGGGCCACGTCGAGGCCATGCGGGCCGCCGTCGATCGCCAGCGTCGGGTCGGCGGGGTGGCGGGCCACCTCGGCGCTCGGCACCCACGGCGGGTCGGCGACCACCAGCGCGAAGCGCTCCGCGTCGAGGGGCAGGCGGGCCAGGTCGGTGTGCACCACCTCGACCTGCGCCGCCATCGCGTTGGCCTCGGCGTTGACCGCCAGCAGCTCGCACGCCCGCGCAGACAGGTCGACGCAGGCGATCGAGCGGTCGGTGCCGTGCACGGCCAGCAGGCCGATGTGGCCCACGCCGGCGCACAGCTCCAGCACCCGGCCGGCGGGGGCCTCGACGAGCAGCTCGCGGGACCACAGGGACTGCGCCTGCGTCCAGGGCCGTGGCTCGAGCACGCTGTCGTCGTAGGCGATCTCGAGGGGACCGAAGGTCAGGTGCTGCAGCACGGGCTCGGGCATGCAGCGCACGGTAGGCCACCTGCGAACACCCTTGTGGGGGTGCATGAGACCTGCCCGGGAGGGAACGGTCAGAGCATGCCCCACCTCCCCCGTGCCCGCGGCCCGCTCAGCGCCGCACTGATCGCGGACCTGCGAGGCGAGGCGGCCCTCGTGGACCGCACGCCCCCCGATCCGGCGCCGCTGGGCTCCGGTGACGAGGAGCTGGCGCTGTGGCTGCTCTACGAGCTGCACCACCACGGCTTCGACGACGCCGTCGACAGCGGCACCGAGCACGAGTGGCGCCCCGACCTGCTCGCCCTGCGCGGCGACCTCGAGCAGCGCCTCGAGCGGCGCTGGCGCGAGCGGGTCGCGGCCGCCGACCTGCCCGCACTGCCCGTCGGGGCGGAGCCCGCCGACCTGGCCCGCGCCTTCTTCGCGCTCTGCGAGGCCGACACCGGCGCCGAGTCGGTGGCCCGCTTCGTGCAGCGCGAGGCCGGCGAGGAGCAGCTGGCCGAGGTGCTGCGGCAGCGCTCGATCTACCACGTCAAGGAGCAGGACGCCGCGATGTGGACCCTGCCCCGGCTGCCCGACACCACCAAGGCGCACCTGGTGACGATCGCGGCCGACGAGTACGGCAACGGCCGCCCCCAGCACCTGCATGCCCAGCTGTGGGCGCGCGGCATGCGCGCCTGCGGCCTCGACGCGGCCTACGCCGCCCACGTCGACGGCGCGCTGCCGGAGGTGCTCGAGCAGAACAACCTGATGAGCCTGCTGGGCCTGCACCGGCGCCTCGTGCCGGCGGCCCTGGGCCACCTGGCGGCCTTCGAGGTCACCAGCGCGGTGCCCTCGCGGCGCGTGGTGCGCGGCATGGAGCGGCTCGACACCCCCGAGCCGATGGTGGCCTACTACCGCGAGCACATGGTCGCCGACGCGGTGCACGAGCAGCTCGCGGTGCGCGACCTCGTCGGCTCCTACGTCGCCGAGGTGCCCGGCAGCGAGCCGGAGATCGCGTTCGGGGCGGCCGTGTGCCTGCTGGCCGAGGCCGCGACGGCGACCGCCCTGCTCGAGCACGTGCGCCGCGACGCCAGCGAGGACGTCGCATGAGCGAGCCCACACGGATCACCCTCTGCGAGGAGGGACCGATGCTGGTACGCGGCGAGGTGGTCGTGGAGGACGAGGACGGCCAGCGGCACGTCTCCTCGCGGCCCGTCACCGCCGTGTGCCGCTGCGGCGCCTCCTCGCTCAAGCCCTGGTGCGACGGCTCGCACAAGGCGCTGGCCGCGGGGCCCGCGCGCCCGGCGGCTCGGCTCGGTGTGAGCCCCGCCGAGCCCCTCGGACCCCTCGAGCCCGGCGAGCCCCGGGTCCTGCGGGCGCCGATGCGCTCGCGTGACGACGCGGTCGACCACGCTGCCGCCGTACGCCGCGCACTGACCCGGGGTGTGTGCGGCACCGGCGGGCGGCTCTCGCGGGAGCCGCTCGACCTCGCCGACGCGCTGGGCCTGGCGCAGGAGGAGCACGACCAGCGCGTCGCGGCACGAGTGCGGCGCTTCGCCGCCGAGGCCGACGGCACGCTGGCCTGGACCCGTGACGCCGAGGGCGGCTGGTGGACAGGTGTGCTCGACGGTGGCTGGCGCTACGACGCCGACCCCGAGGCACACCGCCTCGACCTGGTGCACGTGCGGCCCTGCGCCTGGCACGAGGTCGCCGACGCCGACGTCCCCCCGGCCGTGCGGTCCTCCTTCGCCCGGGGTGGGCGCAACCTGCAGCGCATCCACGACCGCTGACGCCGACCCGGCTGGTTCGAACCGGCCGGGTCGCGGTGGCGCAGGGGCGTGGATGATGGGGACCGTGACCTCGCTCCAGGACCCCCTCGCCCTCGCCCACGGCCCCGTGTGGGCCAACCGCATCACGCTGGCACCGCTGACCAACCTGCAGTCGCACGCCGACGGCAGCCTGTCCGACGACGAGCTCGACTGGCTGGTCGCCCGCGGCGAGGGCGGCTTCGCGATGGTGATGACCTGCGCCGCCCACGTCTCGCCCGAGGGCCAGTGCTGGGACGGCCAGCTCGCGGTGTGGGACGACCGCTTCCTGCCCGGCCTGACCCGGTTGGCCGCGGCCCTGCGCGAGACCGGCACCACCTCGTGCGTGCAGCTGCAGCACGGCGGCATGCGCGCCTCGCAGGAGCTGTCGGGCCACCCCACGGTGGCCCCGTGGGACGACGAGGCCAAGGGCGCCCGGGCGCTGAGCACCGGCGAGGTGCAGCGGGTCGTGCAGGACTTCGTCGACGCGGCGGTGCGCTGCGAGCGGGCCGGCTTCGACGGGGTGCAGGTGCACGGCGCCCACGCCTACCTGCTGGCGCAGTTCCTCGACGCCCGCTCCAACCACCGCACCGACGCCTACGGCGGCTCCGCCGAGGGCCGGGCCCGGGTCTTCCACGAGGTCGTCGACGGCATCCGCGCGGCCACCGGCCCCGACTTCCAGGTCGGGATGCGGTTGACCCCCGAGCGCAGCGGCATCGCGCTGGCCGAGTCGACCGCGCTGGCCGAGCAGCTGATGGTCTCCGGCGCGGTCGACCACCTCGACATGTCGCTGTGGGACGTGCGCAAGGCACCCTTCGAGACGGCGTACGACGGCGCGCTGATCGACCACTTCACCGCGCTCGAGCGCGGCAGCGCCCGCCTCGGCGTGGCCGGCGGCATCGTCTCGACCGCCGACGCCGACTGGTGCCTCGAGCGCGGCGCCGACTTCGTGACGGTCGGCACCGCGGGCATCCTGCACCACGACTTCGCCCGCCGCGCGCTGGCCGATCCTGCCTTCACCATGGCCGCCACGCCCGTCAGCCGCGACCACCTGCGCGCCGAGCGCGTGGGGCCCGACTTCATCGAGTACCTCGCCGCGGGGTGGGACTTCGTTGCCTGAGCCGACCCCGTCCCCCGTGCCGGCCACCGGCACCCCCTCCTGGCAGGCCCGCCTGGCCGTGCGGGCCTTCGGGCTGGTGCCCGACGCGCTCGTGACCCGGGTCTTCACCCACCCGCCCCGGCTGCGTACTGCGCTGGTGCCCCGCTCGCTCGCGACCCGCCACGACGTGACCACCACCGAGGTCGGGGCCGGCCGGGTCGCGGCCGTGGCCCCGGCCGGCGCGCGCGACCACGTGTTCTACCTGCACGGCGGCGCCTACACGCTGCAGGCGCAGCACTGGCCGTTCCTCTCGCGGCTGCTGGGGCACGGTTACGCCGTCTCCCTGGTCGACTACCCGCTCGCCCCCGAGCACACCGTCGACGAGACGCTTCCGATGGTGCGCGAGGCGTGGGGGCTGGCCGTCGAGGCCGCAGCCGCCGAGGGCCGTCCGGCGCCGGTGCTGGCCGGCGACTCCGCCGGCGGCGGGCTCTCGCTGGCGCTGCTGCAGCAGCTGCGCGACGAGGGCGCGCCGATGCCGCGCGCCACGGTGCTGCTCTCGCCGTGGGTCGACGCGGTGATGGCCGACGCCGGCACGATCGCCGCCGACCGGCTCGACCCGCTGCTGAGCAGGCGCGCGCTGCACGGCGCCGCCCGGCTGTACGCCGGCCCGCACGGGCTCGACGACCCGCGCATCTCCCCCGGCCTCGCGGACCTCTCCGGGCTGGGCCGGGTGCTGGCGCTGGTCGGCACCCGCGAGCTCTTCTGGCCGCAGTGCGAGCGGCTGGCCCAGCGCGCCGCGGAGGCCGGGGGCACCCACCTGGAGCTGCGGGTGCGCGAGGGCCTGCCGCACGACTGGGCGCTCTTCCCGGGCCTGCCCGAGCAGCGCGACCTGGCCACCGAGCTGGTGGCCTGGCTGGCACGCTGAGCGGCCGGTGGGAGCCAGGCGCTCAGTCGAGCAGGAAGCGGGCCACGAAGACCCGGTCGGCGGTGTCGAGGAGCTGCGCGGTGATCTCGAGGGCCGCCACCACCTCGCTGCCGTCGGCGCGCACCACCGGCACCCGCACCACCTGGTCGAGCAGCACGTCGCGCCCGTGCGAGGCGTGCATGGTGGTGCCGGCGACGTGGGCCTGGTGGAAGCGCTCGGGGACCACCGCCAGCACGCGGCGGCCCTCGAGCCGTGACGGGTCGTCGTAGCCCAGGAAGGTGGCGACCTCGGGGCTGACGCCGACGATCTCGTGACGCTCGTCGGTGACCACCACCGGCGCCTGCGCGACCAGGGCGGCCACACCAGGTGAGCCGAGCAGGGGCGAGGGAGCGGGGCGGACCGGGTCGAGGCCGCTGCTGCGCCAGGGCACGGGTCGTGCGCCCCTCGCCTGCGCGATCACCTCACCGCACAGCCAGTGGCGCATCAGCTCGATCTCGGGCTGGGCCGTGGGTGCCAGGAGCCGGCCCTCACGGGCGTGGGCCAGCGCGGCGGCGAGCGAGTCGTTGAGCACATCGAAGTGCGCGACCGACGCGGCCGGCACCCGCAGCACCAGGCGCGCGGCGCTGACACCCGGCTCGACCGCCCCGGCCATGATCGCCGCGCCGTCGTCGTGCAGCAGCGGCAGCGGCACCTGCTCGTGCAGCAGGTTGAGCGCGTCGCTGGCCGCTGCGTGGTCGTCGAGGGCCCCCGGGTCCTCCTCGAGGCGCAGCAGCAGGTGCTCGCGCAACAGCCCCGCGGCGTGCTCCTGCCACGCGTGGTGCATCAGCAGCGGCACGTCGAGCAGCTCGACCTCGACGACGCCGGCGCCGCCCTGGTAGGCCGCGCCCGGGTCGCGCCGGGCGCGGGCGCGGGTCTCGCCGATCTCGAACCAGACGGTCTTGCCCTGGCCCGGGCGCATCTGGACGTCCCAGACGTCGACGCAGTCGGCGATCAGGTGCAGCCCGCGTCCGGTGCCCGAGGTGGTGGTCCAGTGCCGCGGCACCGGGCGGTGCGAGCTGGAGTCGTCGACCTCGACGCGCACCGCGCGGGGGTCGCAGCGCACCCGCAGGCGCACCTCCCCGCCGGCGTGCACGACGGCGTTGGTGACCAGCTCGGAGACGGCGAGCTCGGTGGCCTCGGCGAACCGCTCGGCGCCCGCCTCGGCGAGCAGGCGGCGTACGAGTCGGCGCGCCTCGAGGGCGCTGCGAGGCTCGGCGGGCAGCACCCGCTCCTCGCTCAATACCGACGAAGGCACGGGCGACCACCCCCCTTGCACGCCCCGGGCGGCTCGGTGCCGCCTCTGGCATCGTAGCCAGCCACGGCGCCCACCGCTCCCACCTGGGCGGCACGTCCCACCACGACGCTCGCGCGGGACGTGGCTCGGCAGAAGCGCCGGCACGCTGGCGGGCAGGGCGACATACTGCACGGGTGAGCCCCCGAGACACTCCCGCCGATCCGACCCGCCCCACCCAGCGCACCGCGGCGGTCGGCCGGTGAGGGCGGTCGACTGCTCCGGCGGGCACCTCGAGGTCGTCGACCTGCCTGATCCACGACCGGGTCGTGGGCAGCTGGTGCTGGGGGTGCGGCGCTGCGGCATCTGCGGCTCCGACCTGCACGCCAAGGACCACGGTGACGCGCTGGCGGAGGTGATGGACGAGCTGGGCTACGCGCACTCGATCCGCCGCGACAACCACGTCGTGCTGGGCCACGAGATCGTCGGCGAGGTGCTCGAGCGCGGCCGCGGCGCCGGACGCGGGCTGCGCGAGGGCGACCTGGTGGTGCCGTTCCCGCTGGCGCGCGACAGCGCCGGCGTGCACCCCACCGGGCTGTCGCCGCGGGCGCCGGGCGGGTACGCCGAGCAGGTGCTCGTCGAGGGCGCGCTCAGCCTGAAGGTGCCCAACGGCCTCGACGCCGAGACCGCGGTGCTCACCGAGCCGATGGCGGTGGCGCTGCACGCGGTCAACCGCAGCGACGTGGGCCGCAAGGACGTCGCGATCGTGCTGGGCTGCGGGCCGGTCGGCCTCGCCGTGGTGCTGCAGCTCAAGGCCCGTGGGGTGCGGCGCGTGGTGGCCTCGGACTACTCCGCGGCGCGGCGCGAGCTGGCCCTGGCCTGCGGGGCCGACGCGGTGGTCGACCCCGCCGAGGAGTCGGCGTACGACGTCGCTGCCGCGGCGGGGTGGATGCGCACCGCCCCGCAGGTGCTCGACCACGCGCTCGACTCGATGCGGCGCCTGCGCCGGCTGCCGGGCTGGGTGCACCTCTACCGCGCCGCCGACGCGCTGGGCGCCGCCGACATCACCGGCCCGGTGGTCTTCGAGTGCGTGGGGGTGCCCGGGATGCTCGAGGGCGTCGTCAGTGCCGCCCCGATCGGCACCCGCGTGGTCGTCGTCGGGGTCTGCATGGGCGAGGACCGGCTGCGCCCCACGATGGCGATCAACAAGGAGATCGACCTGCGCTTCGTGCTGGCCTACACCCCGCTGGAGCTGCGCGACGCGCTGCACCAGCTGGCCGAGGGCGTCATCGACGCCGCACCCATGGTCACCGGCACGGTGGGGCTCGACGGGGTGGCGGCCGCGTTCGACGCTCTGGGCGACCCCGAGCGGCACGCGAAGATCCTGGTCGACCCCGCCAGCACCGCCACCGGCCCGTGAGGCCCCTGGGTCCGGCAGTTAGGCTCACCTAAGAACCGGAACCGATCGAGAGGGGCAGAGCCCATGCACGGCGAGGTCCTGAGCACCGAGCAGATCTCCCCCACGATGGTCCGCGTCGTCCTCGGCGGCAGCGGGCTCGACGGGTTGGAGATGCCCGACTGCACCGACAGCTACATCAACGCCGCCATCCCGCCCGCAGGTGCGACGTACGGCCCGGTCTTCGACCCGCGGGAGATCCGCGACACGCACCCGGAGGAGGAGTGGCCGCTGCGCCGGCGCTACAGCGTGCGCCGCTGGGACGCCGCGCGCCGCGAGATGACGCTCGACTTCGTGGTGCACGGCGACGCCGGGCACGGCGGCCCGTGGGCCGACCGCGCGGAGGCCGGCGACGTGCTGGTCTTCAACGGCCCCGCGGGCGACTACCGGCCCAGCCGCGACGCCGACTGGCACCTGCTGGTGGGCGACGAGGCGGCGCTGCCCGCGATCGCGGCGTCGCTGGAGGTGCTGCGCCCCACCGACCACGCCGTGGTCCGGCTGGTCGTCGACGGCCCCGAGCACGAGATCGCGGTCGAGAGCCCGGCGCAGCTCGACCTGCAGTGGGTGCACCGCAGCGCCTCGTCGCCGCGCCCCCTGGTCGGCGCCGTCGAGGAGGCCGAGCTGCCGGAAGGACGCGTGCACGCCTTCGTGCACGGCGAGGCCGAGGAGATCCGCCAGGTCCGGGCCCACCTGCTGCGCGACCGCGGTGTCGCGAAGTCCGCCCTGTCCTGCTCGCCCTACTGGCGACGCGGGATGGACGACGAGCAGTGGCGCTCGGTGAAGAAGCAGTTCGTGATCGCGATGGAGGGCGACACGGCCTGAGCCGCCCGCCCCACCGGGAGGGGTGGGGTCCGTCGCCACCGGGAGGGGTACCCAGGAAGCATGAGCGACGACGAGCAGAGGGACCTGCCCAGCACCAACCACCCGTTGCACGGCGAGCCGCGACGCCTCGGCGGGGCCGCCCTGGCCGTGATCGGGCTGGTGCTGCTGGTGGCCGGGGTGGTGGCCCTGCTGACCTGGCTGCGCTACAACACCTGACGCCTCCCCCGTGCCTCAGCCGTGCTCCGGTGCCGTCACGTTCTCGAGGACCACGGCCAGCCCCTGACCCACGCCGATGCAGATCGCGGCGACGCCCCAGCGCTCGCCACTCGCGCGCAGGCGGGCGGCCAGGGTGCCCAGCACCCGGCCACCGGAGGCCCCCAGCGGGTGCCCGATCGCGATGGCGCCGCCCCAGGCGTTGACGATCTCGGGGTCCACGCCCCACGCGTCGACGCAGGCCAGCGACTGCACCGCGAACGCCTCGTTGAGCTCGACGGCCGCGACGTCGTCCCAGCCGATGCCGGCGCGGGTGAGCGCGGTGTTCGCGGCCTCGACGGGCGCGAAGCCGAACTCCTGGGGGTCGAGCGCGTGGGCGCCGCGCCCGGCGATCCGGGCGATCGGCGCCAGGCCGATCCGCTCGGCGGCGGCCTCGGAGCCCAGCAGGAGCGCCGAGGCGCCGTCGTTGAGAGGGCTGGCGTTGCCGGCGGTGATGGTGCCGTCGCTGCGGAAGGACGGCGTGAGGCCGGCCAGCTTCTCGGCGGTGGAGCCGTCGCGGATGCTCTCGTCGCGGGCCGGCTCGACGCCGTCCGCACCGACGACCAGGTCGTCGTACGACCCGTCGGCCCAGGCCTGCGCGGCGAGGCGGTGCGAGCGGGCCGCGAACTCGTCCTGGCGCTCACGGCTGATCCCGAAGCGCTCCTGCAGCTGCTCGTTGGCCTCGCCGAGCGAGACGGTCCACTCGGCGGGCATCTGCTCGTTGACCAGGCGCCAGCCCAGCGTCGTGGAGACCAGCTGGGCGTGCCCGGCCGGGAAGGCGCGCTCGGGCTTCGGCAGCACCCAGGGCGCCCGGGTCATCGACTCGACGCCGCCGGCGACGACGACGTCGGCGTCCCCGGTCTCGATGGTGCGCGAGGCCTGCATGGCCGCGTCGAGCGAGGAGCCGCACAACCGGTTGATCGTGGTGGCCGGCACGGAGGTGGGGAGCCCGGCGAGCAGCACCGCCATCCGGCCCACGTTGCGGTTGTCCTCGCCGGCCTGGTTGGCGCACCCCCAGGCCACGTCCTCCACGTCGGCGGGGTCGAGCGTGGGTGCCTTGGCCAGCGCGCCGCGCAGTGCGGTCGCGGCGAGGTCGTCGGGACGCACGCCCGCGAGGGCGCCGCCGAACCGGCCGAAGGGGGTGCGGGCGCTGGCGTAGAGGTAGCTGGCGGTCACGACGCCGAGGCTAGCCCGGCCGGTCCTCGCCGAGCACGGGCCCGACGACCTCGAGCGCGGACTCGGCCACCGGGACGCCGCACAGCTGCGCCACCCGCAGCACCAGGTCGGCGACCTCGTTGGGCCCGACACCGTGGGCCCGGGCGGCCCGGACCTCCTCGGGCAGCGACTCGTGGCGACCGCTCGCGACCAGGGCTGCCAGCGAGACCAGGGCCAGTGCACGCTGGTCGAGATGGTCGAGGTGGTCGTCCTGGCCGCCCTGCGCCGCGTCCTGCGCCGCTCCCTCGCCGGTGCCGACGATCGCCCGCAGCTCCCGTGCGAGGTCGTCGAGGGTCGTGTCCGGCGGACCGAGGGCGTGCTCGCGCAGCAGCCGGGCGAGCCCGGCGGGATCCGCGAGCAGCCCGGACGGGTCCGCGGCGACGTCGGGCTCCACGAGGCGCCCGTCGCCGACCCCCTGGGCGACCTCGCGCAGGAGCTCCAGACCGGCCGCGTCGGTGCCGCCGGCGGCCACGACCAGGACCGGCGCGGAGATCCGGCCGAGGCGGCGGCGTACGTCGAAGCCGGCGAGCGCGTCGCGCACGGCGGCGTACCCCGCTGCGTCGTGGTCGTCCCCCTCGGGGCTGGGTGCGACGAGCGAGTCCGTCGTCGCCCCGGCGCCCAGCAGCACCGCCGACTCGACGCGCCCGGGAGCGTCGAGGAGCAGCTGGAGCCCGACGGCCGCGCCCGCGTGGACCCCGGCGTAGTGGAAGGTCGGCGGCTGCAGCCCCCCACCCATCAGGTCGACGACCTCGAGCACCCCGGCGGCCAGCCCCGCCACCGTGAACGGCTCCTCCACCGGGGTCCGGTTGTGCCCGTGCCCGGGCAGGTCCCAGCCCACGACCTGGAAGTGCTCGGCCAGGTGGTCGGCCACGGCGCCCCACACCTGCTGGGCGGTGCTGCCCAGCGCGGGCCCGAGCAGCAGCAGCGGCTGGTCGGGGCGCCCGCCCAGGCGGACGGCGGTGACGGGGGCGCGCAGGGTCATGGCCCCATCGTCCACCACCGCGACGGGCGCGCGCCCCACGGTCGTCGAGCGCCGGGTCAGCAGGCCGACCAGAGGCCCCGCCCGGCCTCGCGGGCCTCGTCCTCGGCGCTGCGCATCCGCTCGATGTGGCGGTCGTTGGGCTCGTAGAGCACCGCCTCGGCGTGCCCGGCGCGCACCATCGCCAGGTTCACCATCGCGCCGCCCGCGTCGTAGACGTAGAGCAGCACCCGGTCGTAGCGGTCGAGCAGCTCCTCGTCGGCCTCGACGCTGACGCTCGCGCCGGGCGGCACGAGGTCGGCCAGCGCCGCGGACGCCTCGGGTCCCCAGCACTCGACCGGGCTGCCGGGCGCCACGGTCTCGGGGGTGTCGATCTGCAGCAGGCGTACGGCGGTGCCGTCGCGGCCGCCGGGCGCGAGCAGGTCGCCGTCGCCGCGCAGGTAGAGCGTGTCGCCGTCGACGATGCGCACGACCTGCCCCACCTCGCGGCCGTCCGCGGCGGTGCCCGCTGCGGAGCCGCTCCCGGCGGAGGCCGGCGTCTCCCGCTGCGCGTCGACCACCGAGCCCGCACCCAGCCCGCCCTCGGCGCAGCCGCCGAGCAGCACCACCGCGAGCCCGGCCGCGGGCACCCACCTCACGTCCACGTCGTACAGCCTGGCAGCGGGCACCGACACCGGCGGGTGGGGGCGGGTGCGGGCGGCGCTGGTGGAATGGGGACATGGTCTTCTACGAGCCCGCGGCCCGCGACCGGGGCCTGCTGCCCCACGACCCCTTCAAGGCGATCGTGGCCCCGCGCCCGATCGGGTGGATCAGCACCCGCACGGGCGACGGCACCACCAACCTGGCGCCCTACAGCTTCTTCAACGCCGTGGGCGACCGGCCGCCGATGGTGATGTTCTCGAGCGTGGGGATGAAGGACACCGCGAGCCTGGCGCTGGAGTCGGGCGAGTTCTGCTGGAACCTGGTCTCGCGCGACCTGGCCGAGCTGATGAACGCCACGTCGCGCTCGCTGCCGCGCGGCGAGGACGAGGCCGCGGCCGCCGGGCTCGAGCTCGAGCCCGGCCGCGTGACCGGCGCCCCGAGGGTGGCCGCCAGCCACGCCTCCCTCGAGTGCGTCGTGGTGCACTCCACGCAGCTGCGCGACCGGCACGGCGCCGAGACCGACCACTGGCTGGTGGTCGGCGAGGTCGTGGGTGTGCACCTCGACGAGGCGCTGCTGACCCCCGACGGGCGCTTCGACACCCTGGCCGCGCAGCCCGTGATGCGCGCGGGCTACGCCGACGAGTACCTGGTGGCCGACACGATGCTGCGGATGACCAGGCCCGCCTAGCTAGGACTGCTCGGCGCGCGAGTCCCGGTCGACCGCGTGCACCCGGCCCCGCAGGACCACCGCCGCCAGGCCGGTCGTCAGCGGCACCGCCGCGACCAGGCCGAGCGTGGCCACGACGCTGCGCACGACCTCCTGGGCGATGATCTGGTCGGTCACCACGCTTCCGAGGGACTCGGTGTTGGCGACGATCAGGATCAGCAGCGGCAGCGCCGAGCCGGCGTACGCGAGCACGATGGTGTTGACCACCGAGGCGATGTGCGAGCGCCCGACCCGGCTGCCGGCACGGAAGAGCTGCAGGGCGCCGTACGCCGGGTTGGCGCGCGCGAGCTCGGCGACCGTCGCGGACTGGGTGACGGTGACGTCGTCGAGCACGCCCAACGAGCCGATCACGATGCCGGCCAGCAGCAAGCCCTCGGTGTTGACGCCCTGGGTCATCCCCACCGCGAGAGACAGGTCGTCGGTGACGCCGGTCAGGTGCAGCGCCGAGACGGCCAGCGCGGAGAGCACGCCGGTGAGGGTCAGGCTGGCCAGCGTGCCGAGCACGGCCACCGTGGTCGTGGCCCCCAGACCGTGGGTGAGGTAGAGGACGGTGAGCATGATCGCCGCCGAACCGACGATCGCGACCAGCAGCGGCGGCGAGCCGTCGAGGATGGCGGGCACCACGAAGTAGAGGAGCAGCAGGAAGGTGACTCCCAGCCCGGCCAGGGCGCTCACCCCGCGCCAGCGGCCGAAGGCCACCATCGCCAGCACGAAGGCACCCGCCAGCACCGCGAGGCCGGTACTGCGCTGGTGGTCGACGATGGCGTAGGACTCCCCGTCGGGGGTCTCGTTGAGGATCAGGACGACGTCGTCGCCCTCCTCCACCTCCGGCGCCCCCGGGCCGTTGGGCAGCGGCACCTCCGCGGAGGCGACGGGCTCGTCGCGCGGGTCGTCCTCGGGCGCCTCCAGCGACACGGTCGCGGTGCCGCAGCCGTTGACGTCGTCGGTGAGCTCCTCGGTGCACTCCGAGCGCTCGATCGCGGTGATCCGGCCCTCGTACTGGTCGGCACTGCCCTGTCCGCCGTCGGGCACGACGTCACCGGTGGGCCACAGCCAGACCATCGCCACCAGCGTCAGCAGCGCGATCGGCGCCAGCACCAGCCACGCTGCCCGCGGCGTGCGCCCCAGGTCGTCGCGGCCGGGGCTGCGGTGGTGCCCACCCATGCGTGATCGACTCCTCAAGAGATCGGTCGAGCCGTGGGCGCTCCCCCGGCGTGGTCGGACGCCACAAAGTACCAGCGGGCACAGGCCCTCCGAGCCGGCGCCAGTTCCTGCGGTACGCCGCCGCACCGTCGGTCGAGCAGCAAGGAACGCCAGCGACGCGCGCCCGCACCGTCGGTCGAGCAAGGAGGAGCGCCAGCGACGACTGCCCGTCGAGACCCCGGGCGGACCGCGCTCGTCGTACGCCATGGGCTCACCGGGTTTCGACGATCGCTCGAGCCTTCGGCCCTCGCTGCTCAACCAACGACGGTGCCGTTGGTCGAGCAGCAAGGAGCGCCAGCGACGCGCGCCCGTCGAGACCGCGTGAGGACCGAGCAGACCTGATCTACGTCCGCCGGTGGAAGGTGACCTGGTTGTCGGCACCGACGTCGACCTCGTACTCCGGATCGTGGATGCGGCGGTGGTGGAAGGGGCACAGCAGCCGTCCGCGGGCCAGGTCGGTGTGGCCGTGACACGACCAGGGGTCGTCGTGGTGGGCGTGGCACATCGCCGGCGGTGCGTCGCAGCCTTGGGCGGTGCAGCCGCCGTCGCGGATGCCCATCGCGATCCGCTGGGCGGGGGTGAAGTACCGCTTCGCGCGTCCCACGTCCAGCGGCTGGCTGCTGCCGCCGAGCACGACCGGGACGACGCCCGCCTCGCACGCCAGGCGGCGTGCGGTGGCGGCGCTGATCCGGTCACCGGTGTCGAGGGTCGCCGCAGCGAGGCCGCCCTTGAGTGACTCGAGGGTCATGGTGACGACCACGGTCGCGTTGACACCGCCCGCGCGCGGCAGCTCGGCCGGGTCGAGGCGTTCGATGAGCTCGACGAACGCGGCACCGAGTCGCTGCGCGGTCGGGCGGCGTACCGGCACCGGCGTCTCGTGCTCACCTGCTCGTCGTCGCGGCGGTCACGGGTGGCGATCTGATGCTTGGGTGCCGCGAAGGCCAGCAGCGCCCGCTCGAGCATCTGACCGACGAGCAGCGGCACCGTGAAGGACCCCTTCATCCGGCCCTGGCCGTCGTCCCGCATCCGGAACACCGCGGACTTCTCGGCCTCGCGCTCCTCGCGGTCCAGCTGCTCGGCCTCCCACGCCTCGGCCACCTCCGGTGCGACGACCTCGAGAATCCGTCGGCCCAGCACCCGCAGGCCCTTCGCGTCGTGGACCTCGGCGAAGGCGACCAGCGCCTTGGTCGCCTGCTCCAACACAGCCGGGTCCAGGTCGTCGGGCAGCTCGTCCAACGACGCGCAGATCACCGACGCCTGCTCCGCGACCATCTCGCCGCGCCCGAGCGCCTCCCGCACCACGTCGTACCGATCGAGACCAGCAGCGAGGCGGACCTGGCGGAACGACTCCCGCTTCGTCGACCGCGTCGCGTTCGCGTGCCACACCGCCACCGACGGCGAGGCATTCACCTCCGCGACGGCGACGGTCTCGGCGTGCGCCAGCGTCCGCGACTTCAGCTCAACCAGCCGAGCCTCGGCCCGCGCGATCTCGACCAGCACGTCCGCGGTCACTGCTTGGCCCATCGACCAGACCGGCACCTCCGCCACCTCGTCCAACGCCGAGTGCACCCGCGCGACAGCACCGCCGATGGGGTGCGCCGCGGTGGTGGCCATGAGTAAAGCATCCCAGGGCCCACCGACAAAGCACCAGGTCAGAAGCCGTTTTCCACAGGAAGATCGAAACTTTTTTCGAGGGACCCAACTCGGTGCAGAAATGACTGCTCGATGGTGCGAAACCGACTACTCGGTGGTGCAGAACTGACTGCTCGGCCGGCGGGTCAGTCGCGTCGGTAGACCTCCGAACCGCGTGCCCAGGCGGTGACCGGCTCGGCGGAGCCGATCTCGTCCTCGTGCAGGTCGAAGGGGTCGCGGTCGAGCACCAGCACGTCGGCGGAGGCGCCCACCCGCAGGTTGCCGGAGTCCTCCTGGTGGTTCGCGTGGGCGGCGCCGCTGGTGTAGGCCTGCAGCGCCTGGAGCAGGGTGAGCCCCTGGTCGTCATCCATCGGGGGCTCCTCGTCGCTCTCGTCGGTGGTGCGCGAGGACCGGTTCACGAGCACGTGGATGCCCTCCATCGGGTCCGGCGGGTTGATCGGCCAGTCCGAGCCGCCGGCCACCAGCGCGCCACTGTCGACGATGTCGGCGAAGGGGTACTGCCAGTCGAGCCGCTCCTCGTCGAGGTAGGGCTTGACCATCTGCACCGCGGGCGTGTTGTAGCGCGCCCACATGCCCTCGACGTTGGCGATCGCGCCGAGCAGCCGGAAGCGGTTGCGGTCGACCGGCGCGACCAGCTGGAGGTGCGCGAGCTGGTGGCGCTGGTTGCTCCACCCGTGGCGGCGCCGCGCTTCCTCGATCGCGTCGAGGGAGGTGCGCACGGCCCGGTCGCCCAGGGCGTGGAAGTGCGCCTGGAAGCCGGCGGCGTCGAGCGCGCACACGGCCTCGTCGAGCTGCTCGGGCTCCAGGAACGCCAACCCCCGCTCACCACCGGCGCAGGGGCAGCGGGCACCACCGAGGTAGGGCTCGTCGACGGCCATGGTGAGCGTCTCGGAGACCCCGTCGACCATCAGCTTCACCGAGCCCGCGTCGAGGCCGGCCTCACCGAGCCGGGCACGCTCGGCCTTCAGGTCCTCGACCTGCTCGGCCCCGCGGTTGCGGTCCCACCACAGCGCCAGCCGCACGCGGGCGGTCAGCTCGTCGGCCTCGACGAGGTCGAGATAGGCCTGGGTCGGGTCGTCGATGCCGGCGTACCCGCCGACGAGAGCGTCCTGCCAGCCGACGATCCCCCACGAGTGCAGGTGGGCCTGCGCGTCGAGCAGCGCCGCGCGCTTCTCCTCGCGCGTGGTGTCGACCAGGCGGTGCACCAGGGCGGCCGCGGCCTCGCGCAGGGTGCCGGTGGGGTTGCCGTCGCGGTCGCGCTCGATCCAGCCGTCGGGCGGGTCGGGGGTGTCGCGGTCGATGCCCGCCAGCTCGAGGGCCCGGGTGTTGACCCAGGCGTTGTGGTGGTCGTTGCTGGGCAGGAACGCCGGGCGGTGCGGCACCACGCGGTCGAGCATCTCGGCGGTGGGCCCGGTGCCGGGGTCGAAGTGGTCGAGCGACCAGCCGCCACCGCGGAACCACGACTCCCCCACGTCACCCTGCGCGGCCACCGCGTCGGCGATGGTCGAGAGGCACTCCTCGGCGCCCGCACAGTCGGTGAGCAGAGCGCTGCGCAGCTCCAGCCCGCCGATGAGCGGGTGCACGTGCGCGTCGTGGAAGGCCGGCATCACCAGTCCCCCGGCTGCGTCGACCTCCTCGACCCGGCTCCCGCCGGCCGCCATCTCCTCCCGCACCCGGTCGAGCGGGCCGATGGCGTGGATCCGCTGCCCGCGTACCCCCACGGCGTGGTCGTGGTGGTACTTCAGCCCGTCGAAGAGCCGTCCGTTCGCGAAGATCAGGTCGCTCATCACTGCCCCGTCCGGTGGAGGTGGGTCCCGCTCGGTCCGGACGAGCCTAGGCCCGCGGAGGGGGTGAGGCGGGGTCCCGGGGGGCCCACTCCGACCAGGCGAGGGCCTCGGCTCCCTGCACCAGCTGGGCCTGCACCTGCTCGATCATCCACGTCCGCAGGGCTACCACGTCGGGCTCGGCACGCACCGTCAGCAGCTGGTCCCCCTCGAGATCCTCGTCGAAGCGGGCGAGCAGCTCGTGCAGCCGTGCGGCCTCCCGCGCCGCCGAGACCGGCAGGTCGGCGGTGACGTCGAGCTCGGTCAGACCGCTCACCTGGGCCTCCTCGACGGCCAGACGCGTGGCGCGGCGCAGCGGCGCGAAGACCGCCAGCAGCTCGCGCACCTCGCCGACGGAGACGAGGCCCGGGTCGAGGTCGTGGGTCGCCGAGCGCAGCTGGAGGTCGCGCACCAGCTCGTCGATGTGCTCGTCCTGGCGCAGCCACAGCTTGACGGGGCAGCCGAGCAGGAGCACCGGCCACGTCGGGTCGGGGTCCCCGGGTCCCACCTCCGTGTCCTCTGGCTCCGGGGCCGGCGGCGAGTCGGGCGGGCGCACCGGGCTGTCGGCGCGCTCGTCGAGCAGCCGCGCCCAGACGCGCGTCCCGCCGGGGATCCGCTCGACGCCCCAGTCGTCGGCCAGCACCGAGACGATGCCGAGCCCGCGCCCGGTGGTGGGCTCGCCGTGCGCGGGATCGTCATCGGGCTCCGCCACCAGGCGGGGCACCACCGCCTCGGCCGGTACGACGCCCTCGTCGCTCACCGACACGGTCACCGCGCCGTGGTCCAGGCGCACCGAGACGTCCATCGACTCGCTCCCGCTGTGCAGCGCGGCGTTGGCCGCCAGCTCGCCGACGCAGAGCTCGGCGTCGTCGACCAGCTCGGTGCCGCGACCCTGCAACGCCTCGCGCACGAAGTGCCGGGCGCCCGGGACGCTCGAGGGGTGGGCGGGGAACCGGGTGCGCACGATGCGTCCGCTCGCGACCGGCGCGTCGTCACCGGAGCCGGTGGTCCTTCCCGAGGGGCCGTGCTGCTCCTGGCTGCGACGCTGCGGGGGCGGACCGTCCTGCTCGTGCAGCCGCACGGCCACGAGGGCGATGTCGTCCTCGCGGATGCTGGGCACCATCCGCACCAGCAGCCGGTCGCAGAGGTCGTCGAGCGAGCAGTCGAGCGCAGCCAGGCTCGCCAGCTCGCGCCGCAGCCGGTCGAGCCCCACGTCGAGGTCCTCGCCCCGGCGCTCGACCAGACCGTCGGTGAAGAGCAGCACCGTCGAGCCGCGGCTCAGCACGACCTGCTGCTCCTGGCGCTCGGCCTCCGGGTCGAGGCCCAGCAGCAGGTCGGCCTCCTCGTGCACCAGCAGGCTCACCTCGCGCTCGGGGCAGACCACCACCGGCGGCGGGTGCCCGGCGTTCGACCAGAGCAGCCGGGTCACGCCCTCCTCGAGCTCCTCGGGGGTCTGCTCCAGGCGGGCCAGCACCGCGGTCGCGGTGGTGTCGACACCCAGGGTGTCGAGCGCGTGGTCGACGCCGCGCAGCACGTCGGCCGGCCCCTGGCCGCTGAAGACCGAGATGCCGCGCAGCAGGTTGCGGACCTGGCCCATCGCGGCCGCGGCCGCGGTGTCGTGACCGACCACGTCGCCGATGACCAGCATCGTGGCACCGGCGTCCTGCACGAACGCGTCGTACCAGTCGCCGCCGACCTGGGCGGTCTCGGCCGCGGCCTCGTAGCGCACCACGATCTCGAGGTGGTCGGGCTGCGGGGGTGCGGTCAGGAGGCTGCGCTGCAGGCCCTCGGCGAGGTCGCGCTGCTCGGCGAAGAGCCGGGCGTTGTCGAGGGCCAGGCCGGCGCGCTCCGCCACCAGGGCGAGGGTGTGGAGGTCGGCCTCGGTGAAGCTGCCACGCGCCTCGCCGCGCAGCACGGTGAGCAGCCCGACCACCCGGTCGTGCCCCTTGAGGCTGAGGACGGCCACGTGCTCGGGGGCCAGGGCCCGCACCAGCTCGTGGACCTCCCCCGCGGCGAAGACGTCGCACAGCGTCTCGGTCGCGCCGTCGCCCACCACGGGGCGCTCCGCGGTGAGCACCAGCGGAAGGAAGGAGTCGTCGGCCACCTGGTCGAGCCGCACCGCGGCGAACCGGTCGACCAGGTGCTGCGCGTCACGGTCGCGGTGCCACCCCCCGACGTCGCGCAGCCCGGGCAGCCGACCCTCGTAGCCGGGCTCCTCGACCAGCGTCGCGACGCACCAGTCACCGATCGCCGGTACCACCAGGGCTCCCAGGCGCGCGACGGCCTCCCCGAGGTCCAGCGTGCCGGCCAGCTGCTCGGTGACGTCGGCGACCAGGGCTTCGTGGCGAGCGGTGCGCGCGACCTGCTCCTGCGCCTGGTGGCGGGCGGTGACGTCGACGAAGTAGACGGCCAGCCCGTCGGGGTTGGGCCAGGCCCGCACCTCGTACCAGGCGTCGAGCGGTGCGGGGTAGTAGGCGTCGAAGGACACCGGCTCGTCGGTGCGCGCGCTGAGCCGGTAGTGGTGCTCGAAGTCGCTGCCCACGGAGGCGGGGAACGACTCCCAGATGCTGTGGCCCACCAGCTCCTCGCGGCTGCGGCCCAGGAGCCGCTCGGCCTCGCCGTTGAGGTAGGCGAAGGACCACGCGCGGTCGAGCTGGAAGAACGCCGTGGGCATCGACTCGAGCACCCGGGCGACGCGCGCCTCGCCCTCCTGCACGGCTGTGGTGTCGTACGCCGCTCCCAGCACCCGCGCCGCCTCGCCGCGCTCGTCGCCGAGCGCACGCCCCCGGGCGGCGATCCAGCGCACCCGGCCGTCGGGCAGGTGGATGCGGTACTCGGCCGCGTACTCGCCGCGGCTGGCGATCGCGCGGTCGAGCGCGGCGTTGACCCGGGCGCGGTCCTCGGCGTCGACCATGTCGGTGAAGGCGTCGATGGTGCCGCCGAAGGTGTCGTGGTCGAGGCCGAACAGCTCGAGGAGCCGGTCGTCGAAGCGCAGGTCGCCGGTGACCAGGTCCCACTCCCAGGCGCCCACCCCCGCCGCGTCGGTCGCCAGGCGCCAGGCGACCTGCTGGGCCTCGTAGTCGGAGCTGAGCGCCGCGAGCTCGAGGTCGCCCACCACGGCGGCGGCGAGCCGCTCGAGGGTGCTCACGCTGTGCGCCGACCAGTCGCGTGCGGCGGCGTCGTACACGCAGAGCGACCCGACCACCTGGCCGTCGGCGACCACCAGGGGGACGCCCAGGTAGGCGCCGACGGCACCGGAGGTGACCGGCGGCAGGGTGTTGACCCGGCCGTCGGTCGCGGTGTCGGGCACCACCAGCGGCGCGTTCAGGCCGACCGTGACGGTGCACAGCGAGTCGGCGGCAGGTGTCTCGATGCCGAGCAGGCTGCTGCCGGCACCGTGGCCGCCCACGACGACCTGGGTCGCCCCGATCAACGAGACCTGGGCGGAGCCGGCGTCGAGCAGCGCGGCGGCCAGCTCGCAGAGCCGGTCGAGCGAGGAGCTGCGGTCACTGCCGACCACCAGCCGGCGCACCACGGCGGAGCGCACGTCGGGCGGCGTCACCTGGCCGGAGCCGTGCGCGGCACCGGATGAGCCCGTCGCTGCCATCGTGTCGCCTCCACGCTCGCGGAGGCTGACCTCCCCGCGCGTCTTGCGCGGCACCGGATCATACCGGGAACCGGCGACGGCGCACCTCGCCCGCCCCGGAGGAGACCGCCACAACCGGACTCCCGGACCCATGGCCATCGCCGGCGCGCCGGGCTAGCGTGACGGGAGCCGCGTCCGCTGGGGCGGGCTCACCGCGAGGAGCACCGTGACCAACCACACCGCGACAGCCAGCATCCCCCACCTCGGCGGTTCCACGATCGGGTACCGGTTCGGCGCCGACTACGACGCCGCGAAGCCGACCCTCGTGCTGGTGAACTCCTTCACCACCTCGGTCGAGCTCTACCGGCCGCAGTTCGCCGACCAGGAGCTCGCCCGGGCAGCGAACCTCCTGGCGATCGAGCCCTTCGGGCACGGAGCGACGCGGGCGGCGTACGAGCAGTTCACCTACTGGGACAGCGCCGTGGCCAACCTGCAGGTGCTCGAGGCCCTCGGCATCGAGCGCGCCTTCGTGCTCGGCACCTCGCAGGGCGGCTGGATCGCGGCCCGGATGGCCATGCTGGCTCCCGCGACCGTGCAGGGGATCCTGCTGCTCGGCACCTCGATGGACTACGAGTCCCCAGGTAGCCGTGAGCGAGGCTGCTGGGACGGCATCGACTTCTGCACCCCGTCGATCGATGCGCTGGCCGAACCGGTGGGCGACGACTGGGTGGTCCCCGGCGACTTCGTCGACGCCGTGCTGGGCGCCGGGCTCGGCGAGGAGGTGTCCGACGACGAGCGGGCCTTCTGGCACTCGGCCTACCAGCAGAACTACACCGGCGACGACGGGCGGCACCGGCTGCGGGTGTGCACGATCAACCTGCGCGACCGCGACGGCCTGCACGCCCGCCTCGACGGCGTGCGCTGCCCGGTGCTGTGGCTGCAGGGCACGGCCGACCAGGTGTACTCGGTGGCCAACGCGGAGGAGGAGATCAGGCTCTTCACCGGGTCGTCCGACGTGGAGCTGCGCGTGGTCGAGGGCGGCCAGCACTTCATGAGCGCCTCACACCCCGACGTGGTCAACGCGGCCGCTCGCGAGCTCGTCCAGCGCTGGGGCTGAGCCCCGGCGAGGAGACCTCCGTGGATGGAGCCGCCTGTCGGAATCGAACCGACGACCTTCTCATTACGAGTGAGACGCTCTACCGACTGAGCTAAGGCGGCGTGCTGCCCGTTCCGGTGTTCGGCTCCGGGCAACGCGGGTGAGCATACAGACGCCGCCCCGGCCGCGAGAAATCAGGCGGCGGGGGCGGCGGCGTACGGCGCGGGTCTCGCTCAGGCGGCGAGGACGCGCTTGCGGGGCTCGGCGTCGGCCCAGCCCAGCGGGGCGGACTGCTCGGCGCCGCACCAGCAGGTGAAGGTGGCGATCGGCCCGGTCTCAGAGCCGGTCACGGCCGTGATCTGGGAGGGGAAGATGAGCTGGCGCTTGCTGCAGGAGGTGCAGACGTGGGTGAGCACGGCGGTTCCTTTCTCGACTCGGAGACGTGGTGTCTGGCTCCATTCTGACTCGCCGGTAGCAATAGGGGTAGCCTGACTTTCCTGCATAAGACATAGGATCAACCTTGTGCTTTCTGTGCACCAGCTCACATGCTTCCTCGCCACCTACGAGCAGGGCTCGTTGACCCGGGCGGCCGAGGAGCTCGGCTACGCCCAGCCCTCGGTCTCCGAGCAGATCCGGGCGCTGGAGAAGACCCTGGGCGTGCAGCTCTTCCACCGGGTGGGTCGCGGGGTGGAGCCCACGACGGTCGCCGAGACGATGCGGCCCCACGCCGAGAAGGTGCTGGCCGCGATCGCCGAGACCGAGGAGGCGGTGGCGAGCGTCAAGTCCCTCGAGACCGGCACCATCCGCTTCGGCATGTTCGGCATCGCCCGTCTGTACGCCGGCTCCGCGCTGATCGCCGACGTGCTCAAGCGCTACCCCGGTGTGCGGGTCGAGCTGGTCGGCCAGAACTCCACCGAGGTCGTCGAGGACCTGCGCCGCGGCCGCCTCGAAGCCGCGATGCTGGCGGTCTCGACGGTGGCCAGCGAGGGCATCTCCGTGCGTCCGGTGGCCCGCGAGGAGCTGGTCTACATCAGCGCCGACCCCGAGCACCTGACCTCCCCGGTCACCGCGCACCGGCTGGCGCAGGCCTCGCTGGTGATGCCCGAGACGACGTACCGCGCGGTCGACTCCACGCGGGCCACGCTGCGCCAGATGCTGCACGAGACCGGGCGCAACCCGCAGAGCCGGATCGAGGTCGAGGACGTCGAGACCGCCGTCGAGCTGGTGGGCATGGGCCTGGCCGACAGCGTCATCCCCCGGGGGGCCGCCGAGCAGCTGCTGCCCCGGCTGGCGCCGCGAGCGGGCTTCGTGTCGCTGCGCCCGCGCCAGTTCGACACCTTCGCGATCGTGCACCGCACCAACGCGGTGCTCTCCCCCGCCGCCCAGCTGATGATCGAGCTGGCCACCCGCCGGATGCAGGCGATCGCCGAGCCCATCAACCCTCGCTGAGAGGCGCCTGCCTCACTAGGCTGCCGACGAGGAGGTGGCCCCATGGACACCCACGACGTGGTGGTGGTCGGCGCCGGCCTGGCCGGGCTCTCCGCCGCCCGGGCGCTCACCGCCGCCGGCCGCTCGGTGGTCGTGCTCGAGGCGCGCGAGCGCGTCGGTGGCCGCACCGAGGGCGCGCACCTGTCCGACGGTCAGTGGGTCGAGCTCGGCGGGCAGTGGATCGGTCCCACGCAGGAGCGCATGTACGAGCTCGTCGCCGAGCTCGGCCTGCGCACCGTGCCGACGTACGACGACGGCGAGATGCTCTTCTCGCTCGGCGGGCGCACCCGTCGGATGAGCAGCGCCAAGGGCGCCGTGCCGCGGTTGAACCCGATCGCCCTCGCCGACCTGTCCCAGGGCGTGACCCGCTTCGCCCGGCTGGCGCGACGCGTGGACACCACGCGCCCCTGGCTGAGCCCCGGGGCCGACCGGCTCGACGCCCAGACGCTCGCCAGCTGGGTGCGTCGCAACCTGCGCACCCGGGCCGGCCGGGCCTACTTCGACCTCTACGCCGAAGCCGTCCTCGCGACCGGGGCCGGCGACATGTCGTTGCTGCACTCGCTGTTCTACGCCAGCTCCGGGCAGGACATGGACACCCTGATGGCCACCGGCGACGGTGCCCAGCAGGACCGCGTCGAGGGTGGCTCGGTGCTGCTCAGCGAGCGGATGGCCGAGCCGCTGGACGTACGACTGGGCCAGGTGGCGCGCCGGGTCGAGCAGGACGGCCAGGGGGTCACGGTCGGCACCGAGGGCGGCGGGCGCTGGCAGGCGCGGCGCGCCGTCGTGGCGCTGCCGCCCACCCTGGCCGGCCGCCTCGTCCACCGGCCCGCGCTGCCGGCCCTGCGCGACCAGCTGACCCAGCGGACGCCGGCCGGCAGCGTCATCAAGGTCTTCGCCGTCTACCCCTCGCCGTTCTGGCGTGCGGAGGGGCTCAACGGCCAGGTGGCCTCGGACCGTGGGCCGGTCAAGGTCGTCTTCGACAGCTCCCCGCCCGGCTACGAGCGCGGCATCCTGCTCTGCTTCCTCGAGGGCCCGGCCGCCCGGGAGTGGTCGGGCCGCGACCCCGCCGAGCGCCGACGCGCGGTGGTGGACTGCCTGGTCGGCTACTTCGGCCCTCGCGCCGCAACCCCCGAGGAGTACCTCGAGCGAGACTGGTCGACCGAGGAGTTCACCCGCGGCTGCTACGGCGCGCACTTCACCCCGGGCACCTGGACCGGCTTCGGCGCCGCGCTGCGCGAGCCGGTCGGTCGGGTGCACTGGGCCGGCACGGAGTGCTCACCGGTGTGGAACGGCTACATGGAGGGCGCGGTCCGCTCCGGCGAGACCACCGCCGCCGAGGTGCACGCCCGGCTGGGGTGAGCGCCGAGAGCCTAGGCTGGAGGGCATGAGCGAGCCCCGTGACGTCGTCCGCGCCTTCCTCGAGCACCTCAGCGCCGGGGAGACCGAGCAGGCCAACGCGCTGCTGGACCCCGACGTGGTGTGGCGCAACACCCGGCTGCCCACGGTGCGCGGCGCGAAGGTCGCCGAGACCCTCGACCTGCTCACCGAGCGCGGGGTGGGCGTGCAGGTCGAGCTGCACCACGTCGCCGCCGACGGCGCGAGCGTGCTCACCGACCGCCACGACACGCTGACCTGGAAGGACTACGGCAGCCGCTTCCACGTCGACGGCACCTTCGAGGTCCGCGACGGGCTGATCACGCTGTGGGACGACCGGTTCAGCTGGGGCGAGGCCACCGTCGCCTCCGTGGTCGGCCTGGTGCAGCTGCTGCGCGGGGGCCGCTGAGCGCGCGCCTCAGCAGGTGGTGCCGTCCTCCGGGACGACGCCGTCGATGAGGAAGCCCTCGATCGCCTCGTCGATGCAGGCGTTGCCCGAGTTGTACGCCGTGTGGCCGTCGCCGTCGCGGGTCAGCAGCACCCCGGGCTCGAGCTGCTCGGCCAGCGCCTGCGCCCACTCGTAGGGCGTCGCCGGGTCGCGGGTGGTGCCCACCACCAGGATCGGGTCGGCGCCGGCGGCGTCGATGTCGTCGAGCTGGGTCGAGGGGTCGGGCTCGACCTCGAGGCCGCGGCAGCCGACCAGGCTCCACGCGAACACCTCACCGAGCGTCGGTGAGGCCTCGAGGAAGTCGGGCACCTGCGCCGGGATCTCCTCGACCGGGGTCGAGGACGGGTCGTCGAGACAGTTGATCGCGTAGATCGCCTCGGAGGAGTTGTCGGTGTAGTCGCCGCTCGGGGTGCGCGAGGCGTAGGTGTCGGCGAGCAGCATCAGCGTGGTGCCGTCTCCGGCGAAGGCAGCCTCGAGCGCCTGGCTGAGCAGGAACCAGTAGTCGCTGACGTAGAGCGGCGTGATCAGTCCGTAGAAGGCGCTGCCGACGGTGAGCTCGCGCCCGCCCGGGGCGGGGATCGGCTCGCGGTCGACCTCCTCGAGGAAGCCCACGATGCGGTCGAGACCCTGCTGCACGGTCTCGCCGAGGAAGCAGTCACCGGCCTCGACGCAGTCGCCGACGTAGGCGCGCAGCGCCCGCTCGAAGCCTGCTGCCTGGCCCAGGTTGAGCTCGCGGCTGGTGAGGCTGACGTCGACGGCGCCGTCGAGCACCAGCCGGTCGGCCCGGTCGGGGAAGAGCTCGGCGTAGGTGGCGCCGAGCTTGGTGCCGTAGGAGGCGCCCAGGTAGGTCAGGCCGCTCTCGCCCAGCGCCGCGCGCAGCACGTCCATGTCCTTGGCCGCCTCGACCGTGCTGACGTGGGCGGCCAGGTCGCCGGAGCGCTCCACGCAGCCGTCGAAGAAGGTCTCGAGGTCGGCGACCAGGGCCTCGACCTCGGCCGGCTCGTCGGGCGAGGGGTCGGCGGCCAGGAACTCGGTCAGCTGCTCGTCGGAGAGACAGTCGACCGGCGCCGAGTCACCGGTGCCGCGCGGGTCGAAGCCGACGATGTCGTAGCGGGCCAGCAGCGGTGCGCGGAAGACCGCGTCGCCGGCGGCGGCGTACGACGTGCCGGGGGCGCCGGGCCCGCCGGGGTTGACCACGAGCGACCCGAGGCGCCGCCCGGGCTCGCCCGCCGGCACCCGCAGCACCGCGATCTCGATCGTCCCTGCGCCGGGGTCGGTGTAGTCGAGCGGCACCTGCAGGCCGGCGCACTCGTGGTCGGCGTCGCTCGCGCACGGCTGCCAGTCGAGGGACTGGCCGTAGAAGGGCGCCAGGGCGGGGTCGGGCGGCTCGGTGGCGTCACCGGAGGGGGTGGTGCTCGGGGCCGGGCCGGTGCGCGGCTGCTGCGGCGCCTCGTCGTCGCCGAGCATGCCGCCCAGCACCAGGGCCAGGGCCAGGCCGAGGGCGCTGAGGACCATCGCCAGGACGACCACGATCGCCACGACCTGCTTGACCGACCTCACCGGCTGCTCCCCTCGGGCACCATCAGGGCGACCATCATGGCCTCCAGCGCCAAGGCCGGCTGCACGTTGAACTCCAGCATCTGCTCCCGGGCCTCGAAGACCGCGTCGATGCGGCGCAGGTTGAGCTCGGGGCTCGAGGTGCGCACGACCTCCTCGACGTCGGGCCGGATCTCCTCGTTGACCAGCGCGCCCGCGGCGCCGACCGCGACCGCGATGGCGTCGCGGTAGACCGAGACCAGGTCCATCAGGCTGCGGTCGACCACGTCGAGGACGCGTCGCTTGGCGCGGGTCTTCTGGCCCTTCTCCAGCGCGGAGAGCGCCGGCGCGTACTCGCGCGGGCGGCGGCCGCGCTCGACCACGCCGTAGGAGGCGTCGAGGTCGACCTTCTCGCGGGCGTCGAGCTCGGCGGTGATCGCCTCGGCCTCCTCCTTGGCGACCTCGACGAGGTTGGCGGCGGCCTGCATGCACGCGCCCAGCGTCGTCAGCCTGGTGGGGTAGAGCACCACCTCGCGCCGCCGGTTGCGGGTCGCCTCGTCGGTGGCCAGCGCCCGGGCCCGGCCGATGTGGCCCTGGCTCGCCCGGGCGGCGTACGACGCCAGCGCGTCGGGCACGCCGAGGGTGCGGGAGAGGAAGGCGGCCACGTCGGGCGAGGTCGGGGTGGTCAGCGTGACCAGCCGGCAGCGGCTCACGACCGTGGGCAGCACGTCCTCGAGGGTGGGGGCGCAGAGCATCCACACGGTGCGCTCGCCCGGCTCCTCGATCGCCTTGAGCAGCGCGTTCCAGGCCCGCTCGGTGAGCCGGTCGGCGTCCTCGATGACCAGGACCTGGCGCCCCGCCCCCACCGGCGACAGGGACGCCTTGCGCACCAGGTCACGGACCTCCTCGACGCCGATGGAGAGCTTCTCGGTGCGGACCAGGGCGACGTCGGCGTGACTGCCGACCAGGGCGGTGTGGCAGCCGTGGCAGTGCCCGCAGCCGGCCCGGTCGGGCGCGTTCTCGCACTGCAGCGCGGCTGCGAAGGCGATCGCGGCGTTGGAGCGGCCGGAGCCCGGTGGACCGGTGAACAGCCAGGCGTGGCTCATGCCGTGGCCCGACGCGGCCGCGCGCAGCGCCTTGATGGCCGGGCGCTGGCCCACCAGCCGCTCCCAGACGGTCGAGGTCACCTCCTGGTCGGGCGCGCTCACGGGGCCACCTGGTGGGTCTGCTCGGGCTGCTCGGGCGGCTGGGGCTGCTCGGGGCCGGTGTGGGCGGCGAGCAGCGGGGTGAGCCGGACCTGCACGGCGGCCGCGACCTCCTCGACCGGAGCGCGGGCGTCGAGCACGAGGTAGTGCTCCGGGTCGGCGGCGGCCATCGCCACGAACGACTCGCGCACCCGCTGGTGGAACTCCAACGACTCGCCCTCGATGCGGTCGCGGCCCTCGAAGCGACCCAGGCCCGCGGCGGGCTCGAGGTCGAGGACGACCGTCAGGTGCGGGCGCAGGTCGCCGGTCGCCCAGCGAGCCACCTGCTCGACCTCGACGACCGGCAGGCTGCGCCCGGCGCCCTGGTAGGCCAGCGTGGAGTCGACGTAGCGGTCGGTGACCACGACCTCGCCGCGCTCGAGGGCGGGCAGCACCAGCGTCTCGACGTGCTCGGCCTTGTCGGCGGCGTAGAGCAGCGCCTCGGTGCGGTCGGCGAGCGCCCCGGTCTGGGGCGAGAGCACGATCTCGCGCAGCCGTCGGCCCACCGGTGTGTCGCCGGGCTCGAAGGTCAGCACCACGCGATGGCCCTGCTCCTCGAGCCAGGTGCGCAGCAACCGCGACTGGGTCGACTTGCCGGAGCCCTCGCCGCCCTCGAAGCACACGAAGACGCCGCGCTGGGTGTAGGTGCCGGGCGATGTCACGGCCCCGAACCTACGTGGGGGCACCGACACCGGCCAGCACCGGTCCACAGCCCTGCCCGGCGCACGGCGCACGCGGCCCGGCCCGCGGCCGGCGAGCGGGCGGCGTACGACGGGTGCCGGCGGGGCCCGGTGGGCGCACCCGTCAGGGAAGTCCTGCACTCGAGGGGTGGTGCAACCCCGGACCGGTGCAGGAGCCCCCGGCCGGCCGGGGGCTCCTGCAGGGCGGCCCTCAGGCCTTCTTCGCAGCCTTCGTCGTCTTCTTGGCGGCGGCCTTCTTGGTGGTCTTCTTGGCCGTCGTCTTCTTCGCGGCCGTCTTCTTGGTGGCGGCCTTCTTCGTCGTCTTCTTCGCGGCCTTCTTGGCCGGTCCGCGGGCGCGACGCTCCTCGAGCAGCTCGGCGGCGCGCTCGAGGGTGAGGTCCTCGACGGTGTCGTCCTTGCGCAGGGTGGCGTTGTACTCGCCGTCGGTGACGTACTCGCCGAAGCGGCCCGACTTCACCACGACCGGCTGCCCGGAGACCGGGTCGTTGCCGAGCTCCTTGAGCGGCGGGGCCGCGGCGGCCCGCCCGCGCTGCTTGGGCTGGGAGTAGATCTTCAGGGCCTCCTCGAGGGTGACCGTGAAGAGCTGGTCCTCGCTGGTCAGCGAGCGCGAGTCGGTGCCCTTCTTCAGGTACGGCCCGTAGCGGCCGTTCTGGGCGGTGATCTCGTCGCCGGTCTCGGGGTCCTCCCCGACCACCCGCGGCAGCGAGAGCAGCCGGACCGCCTCGTCGAGGGTGATCGTGTCGAGCGACATCGACTTGAAGAGCGAGCCCGTGCGCGGCTTGGCGCTCTTCTTCGCGTCCTCGGGCAGGTCCTCGGTGACGTAGGGGCCGAACCGGCCGTTCTTGGCCACCACCCGCAGCCCGGTCTCGGGGTGCGCGCCCAGCTCGATCTCCTCGCCGGCGGGGTTGGCGAAGAGCTCCTTGGCCTTCTCCAGCGTCAGCTCGTCGGGCGGCAGGTCGTCGGGCACGTTGGCGCGCTTGCCGACCGGGTTGCCCTCGTCGTCGGGGCCCTCGAGGTAGGGGCCGTAGCGGCCCACCCGCAGGTTGACCCCCGAGTCGGGACCGCCGACCGGGAAGGTCGCCAGCTCGCGGGCGTCGATGTCGCCGAGCTCGTCGACGAGCTTCTTGAGCCCGTCGAGCTCCTCGGTGCCGTAGTAGAACTCGCCGAGCTCGGTGTTGCGCTGCTTGCGCCCGGCCGCGATCTCGTCGAGCACGTCCTCCATCTGCGCGGTGAACTCGTAGGAGATCTGGCGCGGGAAGTGCTCCTCGAGCAGCCGGATCACCGAGAACGCCAGCCACGCCGGCACCAGCGCGGTGCCCTTCTTGTAGACGTAGCCGCGGTTGAGGATCGTGCCGATGATCGAGGCGTACGTCGACGGGCGGCCGATCTCGCGCTCCTCGAGCTCCTTGATCAGCGTCGCCTCGGTGTAGCGCGCCGGCGGCTTGGTCTCGTGGCCGTTGGCGCTGATCGAGGCCGCCGAGACCGCGTCGCCCTGGGCGAGCTGGGGCAGCCGGGTCTCCTGGTCGTCGGAGGCCGCACCGTGGTCGGTGCCCTCGACGTAGGCCTTGAGGAAGCCGTGGAAGGTGATGACGCGACCGCTGGCCGAGAACACGACGTCCTCACCGGTCGACGCGGCACCGCCGAGGCGGATCGTGACCGACTGGCCGACGGCGTCCTTCATCTGCGAGGCGACGGTGCGCATCCAGATCAGCTCGTAGAGGCGGAACTGCTCCCCCTTGAGGCCGGTCTGGGCGGGGGTGCGGAAGGTGTCACCGGCGGGGCGGATCGCCTCGTGCGCCTCCTGGGCGTTCTTGACCTTCGAGGCGTAGGTGCGCGGGGCGTCGGGCAGGTACTCCGCGCCGTACAGCTCCTGGACCTGGGCGCGCGCCGCGGTGACCGCGGTGCCCGACAGGGTCGTGGAGTCGGTACGCATGTAGGTGATGAAGCCGTTCTCGTAGAGGCGCTGGGCGACCGACATGGTCACGCTGGCACCCATGCCGAGCTTGCGGCTGGCCTCCTGCTGCAGCGTCGTGGTGCGGAACGGCGCGTACGGCGAGCGGCGGTAGGGCTTGGACTCCACGGACCGCACGTCGAAGGTCGTCTCGGCCAGGCCGGCGACCAGTGCCTCGGCGCGGGTGCGGTCGAGGTGGACGACCTTGCCCTCTGCCGACGACTTGAGCACGCCCTCGGAGGTGAAGTCGGAGCCGCGCGCCACCCGGCGCTCGTCGACCGAGTACACCTTGGCCGGGAACATTCTCTGCTCGTGCTTGGAGCCGGCGTCGAAGGTGCCCTCGAGGTCCCAGTAGGAGGCGATCTTGAACGCCATCCGGTCGCGTTCCTTGTCGACGACCAGCCGGGTGGCCACCGACTGGACGCGCCCGGCCGACAGGCCCGACATGACCTTCTTCCACAGCACCGGGGAGACCTCGTAGCCGTAGAGGCGGTCGAGGATGCGGCGTGCTTCCTGGGCCTCGACGAGGTCGTCGTTGATGGTGCGCGGGTTCTCGACCGCGGCCTGGATCGCCGACTTGGTGATCTCGTGGAAGACCATCCGGTGCACCGGGATGTTCTTGGGCTTCAGCTCGTCGAGGAGGTGCCAGGCGATGGCCTCGCCCTCGCGGTCCTCATCGGTGGCCAGGTAGAGCTCGTCGGCGTCCTTGAGCAGGCCCTTGAGCTTGGTGATGTGGCTCTTCTTGTCGCGGGGCACCACGTAGTAGGGCTCGAAGCCGTTGTCGACGTCGACGGCCAGGCGGCCCCACGGCTTGTCCTTGATCTTGGCCGGGGTGTCCGCGGCCGACTGCGGCAGGTCGCGGATGTGGCCGATGGAGGACTCGACGACGTAGCCCTGGCCGAGGTACCCGCCGATGGTGCGGGCCTTCGCCGGGGACTCGACGATCACCAACTTGTGTGCCACTGCGTGTGTCATTCCTTCGAGAGTGTGGGGAAGAGCGGCGGTGCTCCCTGCGGTGCCCCCCGTGCTGGCCGAGGGGCGACCCGTGAGGGTCCCGCCGGCCGTCACGGTAGCGCGTGCGGCGTCGTACGCCGCTGCTGCGGCGTGGCCGCGGACGCTTTGCGCAGGTCAGCGCGCCTGTCGACCCCCCGGGCCGCGGGGCCTGTGGAGGAGCGGTTCGACGTGGGCGCCGACGTGCCAGCCTCGTCCGCCCACCGCCCGTCGCGACCTCCAGGAGACCCTGTGACCGACCTGCACGGCGCCGCGCGCCGGCGTCCCCGCTACGACGACCGCTACCTCGACGAGCCCTGGTCCGACGAGCCGTGGTCCGACGAGCCCGGGTCCGACGAGCCCGGGTTCGAGGAGGTGGCGCGCTGGGACGGCCCGGTCGACGACCGGCTCACCGAGCTCGTCTTCCTCGACGGTCGGCTGGTCTCGCACACGACCGGCCCGGTGGCGGGCACGGCGTGGGCGGCCCTCGCGGCCCGTCACGACCACGAGGAGCGGCACCCGCCCCCGCCCCCGCCGGCGCCGCCCTGGCAGCACGTGCTCGACTGGCTCGCCGACCGGGTGGGCGGCGAGGGCGCGTTGGCCACCCTCGACGCCGAGCCCCTGGGCGACGCGCCCGACCTGCCCGGCGACTACCCCAGCCGGGCCGAGCGCCAACGGGTCGAGGCGGTCGCCGAGCTGCTGGACTCCGTGGCCGGGCGCTGCTTCGACGCCGAGGTCGCCACCGCGCTGCGCACCGCCCTGCTCACCCTGTGGCACCTCGAGCCCGAGGCCGTCAGCCGCGCCAGCAGCGCGGCCGCCTGCGCCGGCGGCCTCGCCTGGGCGGTCGCCAGGGCCAACGGGCTGCTGCACCCGGCGGGCGGTCTGCGGGTCGGCACGCTCAAGGACCACCTCGACCTGCGCAGCGCCCCGTCGTCGTACGGCGGCACCGTGCGCGCCGGCCTCCTCGGCTTCCGCCACCTCGCCTCGCTGCACCACCGCCCCCTCGGAGTGCCCGACCTGCTCGACCTGGGCCACCCCGACCTGCTCACCGGCGCCACCCGCGCCCGGCTGGTGCACCTGCGCGACCGCGCCTGGGCCGCCCGCGACGCCCACCCGGCCCAGACCTCACGCTGACCCGGCCCGAACTTCCCGTCGACCCGGCCTGAACTTCTTGCCCAGTCGGCCCAGACCGCACTTCTGCGGCGCGCGGCCTCAACCAAAGGGGGCCCGCGGTCGTCATGGTGGTGTCAGCACCTGCGACCAGAGGACGTCGATGAGAGCGCACGACACCGCCCGCGACCCGGGGGACTTCGCGGACTTCGCGCACGCCCAGACCCCTGGCCTGCTCGGGCTCGCCCACGCCCTGACCGGCAACCCGCACGACGCCTGGGACCTGACCCAGGAGACCTTGGTGCGGATGGGCGAGCGCTGGGGCCGCACCCGCTTCGACGAGCCGGCGGCCTACGCCCGCACCGTCATGACCCGGCTCAACATCGACCGGTTGCGGCGGTTCCGGCGCGAGGTGCTGGTGGCCGGGCCGCACCGCGAGGACGCCCGCGTGCAGCTGGTCGGTGAGCTCGACGCCTGGCTGGTCGACGCCCTGGCCACGCTCAGCCCACGACAACGCACCGCCCTGGCACTGCGCTACGTCGAGGACCTCGACGTGCGCGGCATCGCCGCCCGGATGGGCTGTGCCGAGGGCACCGTCAAGGCCCACCTCTCCCGCGGCACCGAGCGGCTCCAGGCGCAGCTGGCCAGCCGTACCGACCAGCCCACCCGTCCCGGCACCCAGGAAGCGACCCCGCGATGAACCCCACCGAGCTGCACGAGACCACCGACGGGCCCGACCCCGAGCTCGAGCGGGCTTACGCACGACTGACCTCGGCGCTGGTCGCGCCGCCCGACCTCGGACCCACGTTGCGCACCGCGATCGCCCGTCGTCGTCGGCGCCGGGCGGGCACGCGGGTGGCCGGCGGTGCACTGGCGGCCTCGGTCGTCGTCGGGGCGCTGGCCCTGACCACCGGCGGCAGCGAACCCGATCGGGCCCCGGACCCGGCGGGCCGGGGCGGCACCAACACCGTGGTGGTGACCCGTGACGACGGCGAGCAGCTCACCTTCGGTCCGGTCGAGCTGAGCTGCGAGTCGGCCGGCAGGCGCGGCGACGTGCTGACCGCGACCGCCGAGCCGGTCACCGCTCCCGACGACGTGCTGCTCGAGCCGCTGCTGCACATCTCGGTGCTGGTCGACGAGGTCGAGCCTGGACGCACCTACGACCTGCCCCACGAGGGCAACGCGGCCGGCCAGAACGTCCCCTCCGACGGGTGGACGTTCCAGTACTTCGCCGCCGTGCCGAGCGCCGAGCCCGCCCAGCGGGCCAACGAGATCGTGAGCAGCACCGTCGACTCGCGCGGCACCGTGCGCTTCGACGCCGCGACCTGCGGCAGGGTGCCGTCGCTGGACGTCACGATCGACGGCATGCTGGGCAGCGAGGTCGAGCAGCCGCCGTACGCCGTCGAGGGCCGGCTGGCCCTGCCCTGACCGTGGCGGTTCGGGCCGGGTCGGCGGGAGATCCGGGCCGGGTCGGGGCGAAGTTCGGGCCGGGTCGGCGGGAGATCCGGGCCGGGTCAGGCGAGGGTGAGGTAGCCCTCGCGCACCAGCTCGCGCACCACCGGCTGGTAGTCCTCGCGGGTGGCGGCCGGGTCGAGGTCGAGCAGCTCGGCCAGCGCGTCGAGGATCTGGCCGACCTCGAGGTCGCCGTCGCAGGCGCCGACCAGGGCGGCCACGACCGTGTCGGCGGTGCGGGCGCGGCGCAGCCCCGTCTGCTGGCGCAGCACGATGGTCTCGGGGTCCTCGGCGCCCGGGGCGCCCAGCGTCTCCTGCTGCACGTCGGGGCGGGTGACCAGGCGGGCGTCCGGTCCGATCTCGAGGCGCGCGGCGGCGCCCCACGCCGTGATCGCCGGCGCGATCGGCTGCTCGACCTCGTAGGGCCACGACAACAGCTCGCGGGCGGGCGCGGCCGCGCGGTCCTCGCGCAGGTGCAGGTTGACCCAGCCGAAGCCGACGGCCTCGATGCGCTGCTCCTCCATCCACGACAGCCAGGTCTCGTAGCGGCGCCGGTAGTCGGCGGTGCCGGCCGCGGTGGCCGAGCCGGTCGAGGGGTGGTGGCCGGAGTCCTTGAGCCACAGCTCGACGTACGACGCCGGGTCGAGCACCTCGCGCTGGACCACCAGCGCGTCGACGTCGTCGCGCAGCCATGCGCCGAGGCGCTCGTCCCACGGCTGGTCCTCGCTGATCACCCAGTTGGCCAGCACCTGGCACCAGCCGCCGGGGGCCAGGTGGTCGGGGGCGGTGCGCACGATGTCCTCGACGACCCGGTCGCCCGGCAGCCCGGAGTCGCGGTAGACGAGCCGCTCGCCGGTGGCCGGCGAGATGACGAACGGCGGGTTGGTGGCGATCAGGTCGAAGCGCTCGCCCTCGACGGGCTCGAAGAACGACCCGTCACGCACGTCGACGCGCCCGGCGACGTCGTTGAGCTCGGCGTTGAAGCGGGTCAGCCGCAGCGCCCGCGCGTTGACGTCGGTGGCGACGACGGCCTCGCTGTGCCGGGCCAGGTGCAGCGCCTGGACGCCGCAGCCGGTCCCGAGGTCGAGCGCGCGGCCGACCGGCTCGCGCCGGGTCAGCTGGGCCAGCGACGTCGAGGCCGGGCTGATGCCGAGCACGTGGTCGGCGCCGACCCGCTGCGGCGCGCCGTCGAGGCCCGGGGTCAGGTCGGAGACCACCCACAGGTGCTCGGTGACCACCCCGCCGACGCCCACGGGCCCGGCGTGCTCGGTGGCGTAGGGCCGCACGTCGAGGCGGGCCGCGACCTCGCCGACCGACTGCTCGAGCAGGCCCTCGACGCACATCCGGTCCACCAGCCCCGGCAGCGCCGCCTCGGCCTCAGCGACCTCGACGGGCACCTGGAGCAGGAAGAGGCGCACCAGCGTGGCCAACGGCGACCCGCCCGCCTGCGCCGTACGCCGCAGCGCCGGGGTCGTCTCGTTGCGTGCCAGCGCGTCGTGGGCGCGGGGCCCGAGCAGCTCGGCCACCGCGTCGTAGGTGAAGTCGGCACGGACCAGGGCGTCACGCAGGAGATGGGGGAGGTCGCTCACCCGCGCGAGCCTAGTGACCGCTGCCGATCGGGCACACCTTGCGCATTCGCCGGACGAGGCCGGTCAGGGCGATTTACCTTGCCCGGGACACCTCCGTGACCGGTCGGGAGCCCGGGGCGCGGTGACCACCATGGGGAGGGAACCCAGATGAACCGAGCCCGACGCGCCCTCGGCGCCGCACTGACCACGACCCTGGCCACCGCCGTCGTCGCCTCCGGCACGGGCCTGGCCAGCGCACCGGCCACGGCCGCACCGGCGGCGAGCGCCACGTCCGCCACCGAGGCCGGTCTCGGCGACGTGCTGGAGATCCTCAGCCCGGCGAGGATCCTGGGAGACCTCGACGGCGTGGTCTCCCCCGGCACGCTGCTCGACGTCGAGAGCCCGACCTGGGACTTCCCGGACCTGCTGGGCCTGCTCACCGTCACCGAGACGGTGCAGTGGCTGCGCGACGGCGTGGCGATCCCCGGCGCCACCGGCGGCTCCTACCTGCCGACGCCCGACGACGTGGGCAGCAACCTGCAGGCCGTGGTGACCGGCAAGGTGCTCGGCCTGCTGCCCGTCGACGCGTTCACCGACGTCGTCCGGGTCCTCTCCCCCGGCAGTGGCGGCGAAGGCGGCGGCGAGACGACCGACCCGCTCGAGGCCACCCAGCCGCCGCGGCTCACCGGCATCCCCGGGGTCGGCTCGCTGCTCCAGGTCCTGAACCCGGCCTGGAGCCTGCCGGGTGTCACCACGAGCTACCAGTGGTTCTCCGACAACGTGGAGATCCCGGGTGCGACCGGCCAGACCTTCGTGCCCGCCCTCGCCCAGGCCGGCACCACGATCCACGCGCGGGTCAGCGGCCTGGTCGTGGGCCTGCCGCTGGTCAGCGTGATCACCAACTACCTGCCGATCCCCAAGGCCCCCGCCCAGGAGCTGGGCGCAACCTCGCAGCCCGCACTGTCGGGCACCCCGAAGGTGGGCAGGGCGCTCACCGTCGCCGACCCGGCCTGGAACGCCGACGGCGTCGAGCAGACCTACCAGTGGCTGCGCGACGGCGCGCCGATCACCGGCGCCACCACCGCGAGCCACCTGCTGGCCCCCGCCGACCTGGGCCGCGCGATCAGCGTGACCGTGACCGGCACCAAGGAGGGCTGGACCAGCGCCACCGTCGACAGCAACACGCTGACCGCCACCGTCGGCGACGCCATCGTCGCCACGGCGCAGCCCCGGGTCACCGGTACACCGACGCTGGGCCAGACCCTCAGCGCGACCCCCGGCACCTGGGGCACCGGGGAGACGCCCGCGTTCGGCTACCAGTGGCTGCGCGACGGCGCGACGATCAGCGGCGCCGACCGGGCGTCGTACGTCGTCACGCCGGCCGACCTCGGGCGCGAGCTCTCGCTGCGGGTGACCGCGACCCGCACGGCCTACGCCCCGGGCAGCTTCACCACCGCCGGCCTGCCCGTCGCGAGGGCGGCCACGAGCACGACCGCGAAGGCCGCCAAGAAGAAGATCCGCCAGGGCCGGGCGGCGGTCCTGCGGATCACCGTCGACGCCGGCGCCGCGAGCCCCGACGGCAAGGTCCGCATCGACGAGGGCACCAAGCGGCTGCGGACCGTGAAGATCGCGAAGGGCACCAAGAAGGTCCGCGTCACCAGGCTCAAGCGCGGCAAGCACGTCCTGCGGGTCCGCTACCTCGGCTCCGCGACCACCGAGGCGTCGAAGGCCAGGAAGGTCGTCGTGCGGGTGCGCCGCTGACCGGCCCTCCGCACAGCGCTGCAGAGCACGAGGCCCCCGCCCGGAGTCCGGACGGGGGCCTCGTGCTGTCGCCTCAGGCCGTGGACGGCCCGGTCGAGCCGGGCGAGCCCGACGACGGACCTGCCGGGGCCGGCTCGTCGTCACCGATGACGGTCGAACGCTGCTTGGAGACGTAGACCGCGCCCGCGATCACCGCGGTCGCGACCAGCGCGATCAGGATGCGCACCACGTCGTTCTCGCCCTCGCCGTAGGACATCTCGACGATGGCGGCCACGATCAGCAGCGAGACCAGGTTCATCACCTTCAGCAGCGGGTTGATGGCCGGGCCGGCGGTGTCCTTGAAAGGGTCGCCCACGGTGTCGCCGATGACGGTCGCCTCGTGGGCCGACGAGCCCTTGCCGCCGTGGTGGCCGTCCTCGACCAGCTTCTTGGCGTTGTCCCAGGCCCCGCCTGCATTGGCCAGGAAGACCGCCATCAGGGTGCCGGTGGCGATCGCGCCGGCCAGGAAGCCCGCCAGCGGCGCCACCCCGAGGCCGAAGCCGACCGCGATCGGCGCCAGGATCGCCAGGATGCCTGGCGTGGCCAGCTCGCGCAGCGAGTCGCGGGTCACGATGTCGACGACCTTGCCGTACTCGGGACGACCGGTGCCCTCCATGATCCCGGGGATCTCGCGGAACTGGCGGCGCACCTCGTAGACCACCGCGCCCGCCGCCCGGCCCACGGCATTGATCGCCAGGCCCGAGAAGAGGAAGACCACGGACGCGCCGAGGAGCGCCCCGACGAGGACCTTGGCGTCGAAGACCCAGAAGCCCTCGTAGAACGGCGCGACGTCGGCCTCGCTGGCGACCTCGGTGAACTTCTCGAAGGCGTCCTGCGTGTACGACGCGAACAGCGCGGTCGCGGCCAGCACGGCGGTCGCGATCGCGATGCCCTTGGTGATCGCCTTGGTGGTGTTGCCCACGGCATCGAGCTCGGTGAGGATCTGCGCGCCCTCGGGGCTGACGTCCCCGGACATCTCCGCGATGCCCTGGGCGTTGTCGGAGACCGGACCGAAGGTGTCCATCGCGACGATGACGCCGACGGTGGTGAGCAGGCCGCAGCCGGCCAGCGCGACGGCGAACAGCGCCACCTCGCCGCCGATCAGCGCGGCGCCGAAGACGGCCGCGCCGATGACGAAGGCGGTGTAGACCGCCGACTCGAACCCGACGGCCAGGCCGGACAGGATGACGGTGGCGGCGCCGGTCAACGATGTCTTGCCGACGTCCTTGACCGGGCGGTAGTCGGTGCCCGTGTAGTAGCCGGTCAGCGACAGGATGCCGGCCGCCAGCACGATGCCGATGAGCACCGACAGCGAGGCGAAGACCGGGGGGCTGACCGGCGCGGCCACGTCGACCCCGAGCTCGGACCAGTCACCGGGCAGGTAGACGAACGACAGCAGCACCGAGCCGACGGCGCCGATGGCGGCCGAGATGTAGAAGGCGCGGTTGATGGTGGTCAGGCCGCTCTCACCAGCCCGCGGCTGGCACAGGTAGACGCCGGCGACCGCCGTCAGCGCGCCGATGGCGGGGATCAGCAGCGGGTAGACCAGGCCCTTGTCGCCGAAGGCCTGCGAACCGAGGATCAGCGCCGCGACCAGGGTGACCGCGTAGGACTCGAAGAGGTCGGCGGCCATGCCGGCACAGTCGCCGACGTTGTCACCGACGTTGTCGGCGATGGTGGCGGCGTTGCGCGGGTCGTCCTCGGGGATGTTGTTCTCGACCTTGCCGACCAGGTCGGCGCCCACGTCGGCGGCCTTGGTGAAGATGCCGCCGCCGACCCGCATGAACATCGCCAGCAGCGCGGCGCCGAAGCCGAAGCCCTCGAGCACCTTGGGTGCGTCGTCCTGGAAGAAGATCACCACGAGGCTCGCGCCCAGCAGGCCCAGCCCGACCGTCAGCATGCCGACGGTCGCGCCGGTGCGGAAGCCGATGTGCATCGCGGGGTCGCGGCCCTGCGACTGCGCCGCCGCAGCCACGCGCAGGTTGGCCTGCACCGCGAGGTTCATGCCCAGGTAGCCCACGGCCGCCGAGAAGCCGGCGCCGCCCAGGAAGGCCACGGAGCGGAAGATCCGCACCACGGCGTCGTCGGCCGGCAGCAGCAGCAGCGCGAAGAACGCGATGCCCGCGAAGATGGCGAGAGTGCGGAACTGACGGGTCAGGTAGGCGGTGGCTCCTTCCTGGACCGCTCGGGCGATGGTCTTCATGTTGTCGGTGCCCTCAGCGGCGGCGAGGACCTCTTGCCTGAACATCGCTGCCATCGCGAGCGCGCCGAGCGCGATCAGTGCGACGACGATGACCAGGACGAGGTCCCCACCGGTGACGGACACGACAGCGGGAACGAACCCCGTCATCTGCTGCCTCCTGCGACTCGGTCGTGCGGGGCCGGGGCACCAGATGTGACCCAGGTCTCACGGAACGAGGCAGACTCTACGCAGACCCGACCCCCTGGGGGCACGCCGATGTGACCCGTGCCACAGCGTGTCGCTTGTCGCGAGGCTCGGCGCGGGGCGTACGGCGTCGCGCTAGGACGCGGTGGCGCCCAGGGCCGCCGGCGCCACCGGGCGGTCGCCCGGCGCGGGGAGGAGGCTGCTCAGCCGGCCGCGAGCGCGGCGTCGGCGGAGTCGTGGATCACGAAGACCTTCGCCAGGCCGGTGATCCGGAAGATCTTCAGCAGCCGGTCCTGGGTGCAGACCAGCTGCAACGACCCGTCGTGGGCGCGCACCTTCTTCAGCCCGCCGACCAGCACGCCGAGCCCGGTGGAGTCGAGGAACTCGACGGCCTCCATGTCGACGACGATGTCGTAGACACCGGCCGCGACCAGCTCGGTGATCTTGTCGCGCAGCTTGGGGGCGGTGTAGACGTCGATCTCCCCGCCGACCGCAACGATGGTCTTGCCATCGGCATCGCGTGTCGCGAGGGTGAGGTCCACGTCGTTCTCCCTGTCAGCTGCGGTGAGGTGCCCGGAGGCGGCGGGACGCACGGGTCCCGAGCAATGGATCAGGCATATGAAACCACGTGCGCCAGCCAGGCGCACACCACTGCAAAGAGCCGGCCCCACATCGTGTCGCCCACCCCACGCGCGCGACCACGTCGCCCGCAGCGGTGTCGGCGGCGTTTGGGACCATCGACGCGTGCCCGTCCCCTCCCCCGACCCTGCCGCCGCCCGCCCCGGCACCGGGGCGCGCGACAGCGTCAGCGACGCGGTCGAGCGACTGGCCTCGCTGCCCTCGCGGGCGGGCCGCTTGACGCACCTGGAGCGGCTCCCTGCCCGGTCGGGGCGCCCGGCGCCGTGGCCGGCCTGGGTCGAGCCCGAGGTCGTCGCGGCCCTGGGGCGCCGCGGCGTGTCGCAGCCATGGGAGCACCAGGTCGAGGCTGCGGACGCGGCGTACGCCGGTCGGCACGTGGTGGTCTCGACCGGCACCGCCTCGGGCAAGTCGCTGGCCTTCCAGCTGCCGGCCCTGACCACCCTTCTGGGTGCCCGTGGCCGCCGCGGCCAGCGCGGCGCCACGACGCTCTACCTGGCGCCGACCAAGGCGCTGGCCCAGGACCAGCTGGCGTCGCTGCGCGGCCTCGGGCTCGGTCTGCGGGTGACCACCCACGACGGCGACTCGACGCGTGAGCAGCGCGACTGGGCGCGCGACCACGCCGAGTACGTGCTGACCAACCCCGACATGCTGCACCGCAGCCTGCTGCCCGGCCACGAGCACTGGCACCACTTCTGGCGCACGTTGCGCTACGTGGTCGTCGACGAGTGCCACCACTACCGCGGCGTGTTCGGCGCGCACGTGGCCCAGGTGCTGCGCCGGTTGCGGCGGGTCTGCGCCGTGCACGGCTCGTCGCCGACCTTCGTGCTGGCCTCCGCGACGGTCGCCGAGCCGGCCACCGCCGCGGGCCGGCTGACCGGCCTGCCCGTGCAGGCCGTGACCGACGACGCCTCGCCGCGCGGGTCGGTGGCGCTGGGGCTCTGGGAGCCGCCGCTGACGTCGTACGCCGGCGAGAACGGTGCGCCCGTGCGTCGCGCCGCGTCGTCGGAGACCGCCGACCTGCTGACCGACCTGGTCGTCGAGGGAGTGCGCACCCTGGCCTTCGTGCGCTCGCGGCGCGGGGCCGAGCAGGTGGCGATGACCGCGGCGGGGCTGCTGGAGGAGGTGGACCCGACGCTGGCGGGGCGGGTCGCGTCGTACCGCGGCGGCTACCTGCCCGAGGAGCGGCGCGCCATCGAGCAGCAGCTGCGCGCCGGCGACCTGCTCGGCCTGGCCGCCACCAACGCGCTCGAGCTCGGCATCGACGTCAGCGGCCTCGACGCGGTGCTGATGGCCGGCTTCCCCGGCACCCGGGCCGCCCTGTGGCAGCAGGTCGGCCGCGCCGGTCGGGGCGCGCGCGACGCCGCGGCGGTGCTGGTGGCACGCGACGACCCCCTCGACACCTACCTGGTGCACCACCCCGAGGCGCTCTTCGGCCGCCCGGTCGAGGCGAGCGTCTTCGACGAGTCGAACCCCTACGTGCTGGGCCCGCACCTGTGCGCCGCGGCGCAGGAGCAGGCCCTGACCGAGGCCGACCTGCCGCTCTTCGGGCCGACCGCGAGCGGGGTCGTCGACCAGCTGGTGGCCGCCGGGCTGCTGCGGCGCCGGCCGCACGGCTGGTTCTGGACCGACCGGCGACGCGCGGCCGACCTGGCCGACATCCGGTCCGCGGGCGGACGACCGGTGCAGCTCGTCGAGGCCGGCACCGGGCGGGTGGTGGGCACCGTCGACGCCGGCAGCGCCCACGGCACCGCCCATCCCGGGGCGGTCTACCTGCACCGGGGCGAGACCTACCTGGTCGCCTCGCTGGACCTCGAGGAGTCGGTGGCGGTCATCGAGCGCGCCGAGCCCGACCACACCACCTCGGCCCGCGAGATCACCGACATCAGCATCGTCGCCGAGCGCGAGCACACCGCCTGGGGCCGGTGCCGGCTCTCGGTGGGCGAGGTGGCGGTGAGCCACCAGGTGGTCTCCTACCTGCTGCGCCGTCAGCCCGGCGGCGAGGTGGTCGGCGAGGAGCCCCTGGACCTGCCCGAGCGCACCCTGCGCACCACCGCGGTCTGGTGGAGCGTGCCCGACGACGTCCTCGCCGTCAGCGGGCTCGATCCCGGCGACCTGCCCGGCGCCGCGCACGCCGCCGAGCACTGCTCCATCGGGCTGCTGCCGCTCTTCGCGACCTGCGACCGGTGGGACATCGGCGGCGTCTCCACCGCCCGGCACCCCGACACCGGGGTGCTCACCGTCTTCGTGCACGACGGCCACCCGGGCGGTGCCGGCTTCGCGGAGCGTGGCTACCGCACCGCCCACGCCTGGCTCACCGCGACCCGTGAGGCGATCGTCTCCTGCGAGTGCGAGACGGGCTGCCCCTCGTGCATCCAGTCGCCCAAGTGCGGCAACCAGAACAACCCGCTCGACAAGGCCGGGGCGGCCCGGCTGCTCGAGGTGCTGCTCGCCGGGGCGACACCGCTCGGCCCCTCCCTCACGGGGCCGGACCGGCCCGGGCGTGCCCCTGGATCCTCAGCACCCGACTGAGCCCGGGCGGGCTGTCGACCTGCACCGCGACCAGCACCCCGGCCCGAGGACCCTCGGGCGTGCAGGCGGCCAGCAGCGCACCGTTGGCCGCTGCGACCCGCTCGGCTGCTGCGCACGGGTCGGTGGGTGAGCTCGCGCCGGCCACCGCGGCCAGGTCGGCGGCGGCCTGCGCGCGCCGGTGCGCCACCACCACGGCGGTCAGCTCGGCCAGGGCGACCCCGAGCAGCAGGAGCAGTCCGGCCATGGCGACACCGAGCACGGTGGCCGCGCCCCGGGACCCGTGCGGGGCCGAACGCGGTGCGCCTGCGGGGCCGGCGCGGCGCAGGAGGGTCATCGCACCTGCTCCTCCAGTGCGGTCGCGGCGGCCGAGACCTCGGCGCCGGGCAGCGAGCCGAGCAGCCCACCGGGGCCGGTGACGGTGCCGGTCACGGTGACCACGACGGTGCCGTCGCTGCGGGTGACCGCGACCCGACTGCCGGCGGGGGCCACCCGGGCCGCCAGGTCCACCGCGCGGGACTCGTCGTCGCCGCGGGCGAGCGCCCGGGCCGCCTCGCGGGCGGCGTCGACGGTGCGGACCTGGGCCAGCCCGACACTGAGCACCCAGGTCATGGCGACCACGACCGCGAGCAGCAGCGGCAGCACCATCGCCAGCTCCGCGGTCACCGCACCGCGCTCGGGTCGCGCCGCCGGGGTGCGGTGCAGGCGCCGGCGGCGCGACCCGCGACTCATCCGATGCCCAGCAGGCCGAGCACGTGGTCGAACAACGTGGTCAGCAGCTGGTCGCCGAACCCGCCGGTGAGCATCGTGTAGAGCAGGCCGGCCAGGCCCGCCCCGGCCGCGGTGCCCACGGCGTACTCGGCCGTGGTGATGCCGTCCTGGCTGCGGACGGGGTGCCTCTGGTGGTGTCGGTGCACGGGTGCTCCTCCTCGTCGGGGCCGCGTGGTCGCGGCCGGTGGGTCGAGCCTGCGCCGGCGACGCCGGTTGCGGAGCCGGCCGGAGGCGGCGTGTGGGCAGGCCGGCGCAACGGCCCTCCTGTGGAGAGGTCCTGGTCCACCGGCCGCTTCACAGGAGCGTGCGCATCAGCCCGGCCGCCAGCGGCACGATGCCGACCAGCACGAAGGCCGGCAGCAGGCACACGCCCAGCGGCACCGCGGCTCGCACGCCCACCGAGCGGGCCAGGTCCTCGGCGTCCGCGCGCGACTCGCGGGCCAGGGCGTCGGCGAGGTCCTCGACGGCCTCGACGACCGACGACCCGCTGGTGTGGGCCCGGGCCAGTGCCCGCCCCAGCGGGCCCAGCCACGGGTCCTGGGCGACGTCGCGCCACACGACGCCGGGGTCGACGCCCAGGCCCAGCCTCGAGGTCAGCGCACCCAGGTGCTCGGCCGCGGGCCCCGGCAGTGCTGCGCACCCGACGGTGACCGCTTCGCCGGGGGCCGCGCCGGAGCGCAGCGCCACCGCCAGCAGCCCGACCAGGTGGGGCAGGTCGCGGCGCACCTGGTCGCGGCGGCGACGCACCGCAGGGGACTCCGCGCGGCCGACCAGGACCCACACCACGGCTGCGAGCGCCGGCCCGACCAGCGCTCCGGCGGCCCCGCCGAGGACCGTCGGGCCGACCGCGGCGGCGCAGCCGGACAGCAGCAGCCGGTGCCGCCGCATCCACCCCTCGGCCCTCGCCGGCCCGGCCCGGGCGGTGGCGTCGGGCGGGGTGAGAGGCCGGACCCGGCTCGGCGGCACCGCAAGAGCGAGCACCCCCGCGGCCAGCAGCGCGACCAGCGCCGACACCCAGGTGCTCATCGCGCGCTCACCACTCGCTCACGCGTGGCGTCCGGCCTCGCGGGCCAGCGCCTCGATCCAGGCGAGGCCCGCCACGGCCAGCGCGACCCCGCCGGCCAGGCACGCCAGGCCCACGGGATGACCGAGCAGGAACGCGATCGGGTCGCCGCCGGCCCCCGAGCCCATCAGCAGCGCCGCGACCGGCAGCACGGCGACGAGCCGGGCGGTCGCGCGCGCCGAGGCCAGCTCACCTGCCACGATCCGCCGGGTGGCCCGGGCCCGGCGCAGGTCGGCCGCCACCCGAGCCACCGCGTGGGACAGACCGTGACCGGTGCGGTGGGCGACCTGCCAGGCCGCGGCCACCAGCCTCAGGTCGCCGGCCCCGTCGACCGCCGAGGCGGCACGCCAGGCCGCCGGCACGTCGGCACCGACCCGGTGTGCCTCGGCGACCGACGCCAGCAGCGGCCAGTCGTCGGCGGCGCGGTCCAGCGCCGCCCCCGGGGGACGGCCGGCGGCGAGCTCGGCGGCCAGCGCCTCGCAGGTCTCGCGCACCCGCTCCGAGCGTTCCTGGGCCTGCAGGTCGCGTCGACGGCGTCGGTGCAGGCCCACCAGGGCCCACGCCGCGGCCAGCACCACCAGTCCCGGCACCAGCAGCCTCACCAGCCCCGCGCCCAGCGCTCCCCCCGCTCCTGTGGCTCCTGCGGCGACCGGCCCCGCACCAGCCAGGTGCCCGACCACCAGCAGCGCGAGCAGCCCCGTCACCAGGGTCGGCAGCCCCCCGCGGCCGGCGCCCCACCCGCGCGGCACCGGCGGCTCGGCGCGCCCCAGCAGCGCCACCGCCCCCGCGGCCGACGCCGCGGCCAGCACGGCCGCCGCGCTCACCATGACTGCCCGCGCTCGAGCAGCGCCGCGAGCCGGTCGGCCCCGGGGCCGTCCTGCACCCGGTCGGTGTCGAGGCGGGCCGCGGCCAGCATCCGCACCAGCCCGTCAGGGCCGCGCTCGGGCACGGCCACCTCGCGGATGCGGCGGACGCCGTCGGGGCCGCGGGCCAGGTGCAGCACCAGGTGCACGCCCGAGGCCAGCTGGCTGTGGGTGGCGGCCCGGTCGAGCCCGGCGGCCAGCGCCAGCGCCTCGACGCGGGCCGGCACGTCGGCAGCGGAGTTGGCGTGCAGGGTGCCGCACCCGCCCTCGTGGCCGGTGTTGAGCGCGGCGAGCAGGTCGACGACCTCGGCGCCGCGCACCTCGCCGACCACCAGCCGGTCGGGCCGCATCCGCAGCGCCTGGCGCACCAGGGTGCGCACGTCGACGGCCCCGGCGCCCTCGATGTTGGCCGGCCGGCCCTCGAGACCCACCACGTGCGGGTGGTCGGGGCGCAGCTCGGAGGAGTCCTCGACGAGCACGAGGCGCTCGGCGGGGTCGACCAGGCCGAGCAGCCCGGCCAGCAGCGTGGTCTTGCCGCTGCCGGTGCCGCCGGTGACCAGGAAGGCGCACCGCGAGGCCACGACCGCCCGCAGCAGCCGGGCCCCGGCCGCCGGCAGGGAGCCCTCGGCGACCAGGTCGTCGACCCGGATGGCGCGGGTCGGCGGCACCCGCAGCGAGATGGAGGTGCCCGGTCGCGCCACGGGCGCGAGCACCGCGTGCAGGCGGGTGCCGTCGGGCAGCCGCACGTCGGCGTACGGCGTGGCGTCGTCGAGGCGTCGCCCGGCGGCGGCCGCCAGCCGCTGGGCCAGGCGGCGCACCGCGTCGTCGTCGGGGAACACGACACCGGTCGGCTCGAGGCCCTGGCCACGGTCGAGCACCACCTGCGCGGGCCCGTTGACCAGCACGTCGGTGACGCCGGGGCGGCGCAGCAGCGGCTCGAGCGGGCCGGCGCCCAGCACGTCGCGGCGCAGCGCCTCGTGGACGGCCAGCACCGTGGTGTCACCCACGGGGCGGCCGGCGGCCCGCAGGGCGGTGGCGACGCGGTGCGGGGTCAGCGGGCCCGGCTCGCGGGCCAGGTGGGCCCGGACCGCCTCGACCAGGTCGGCCTCCGCGGCCGGCGCCGGCAGCCGGGTCACGCCGCCTCCCCGAGGACCTCGAGCCGGTCGAGGAGCCCCGCTGCGGTGCGCCCGAGGACACCGCGGGGCGACCTGGCGGGGCCGCGGCCGAGGTCGACCGCCTCGTCGAGGCCGCGCTGGTCGCCCATCGTGGCCAGCACCGGCGCTCCCACGGCCCGACGCACCAGCGTCGGGTCGGCGCTCCCGCGCACCACCAGCCGGGTGCGGACGGGGTCGCCGAGCCGGGCGCAGACCCGTGCCGCGGACGCGAGGCCGGGGACCGTCGGGACCACGACGACCAGGACCAGGTCGCAGTGCGCGACCACCTCCTCGGCCACCGGCCCGAGCACCCGCGGCAGGTCGACCACCACCGTCTCGTGCCCGCGCCGGGCCGCGGACAGCGCCTCACGGGCCGCGAAGGGCGCCAGCACCTCGGCGACCCCGGGCGGCCAGGTCAGCACGCCCAGGTCGCCGTCGCGCGGCACCGCCTCGCGCAGCGAGCGGGCGCTGAGCCGGCCGGTGGTGCGGCCCAGCGAGTCCCAGCGCACGCCGTCGCGTCCGTCGAGCCCCAGCACCCGGTCGAGGCCCGGCCCGGCCGCGTCGGCGTCGACCACCAGCGTCGGGCCGCGAGCGGCGGCCCGCTGGCCCAGCGCGCAGGCCAGCGTCGTCGCGCCGGCACCGCCCGAGCCGCCCACCACCCCCACCACCCGCGCCGGGCGCACCCGGGCCTCGCCGAGGTCGGTGAGCAGCTCGGTCAGCCAGCCCGCCGACACCGGCAGGTCGGAGACGTCGGCGGCCCCGACGGCGAGCGCGATGCGGAACAGGTCGTCGGGCACCGCCCGGCCGCTGACCACGTGGACGCGTGCCCGGCGCGGAGGGCCCAGCACGGCCATCTCGCCGGCCAGGTCGGCGCCGAGGAGCACCAGCGGCGCCCGCGACCAGCGGCGCAGCGCCTGGGCCGGCTCACCCGTGGTGGCCAGTGCGGCCCCGGCGGCGGCCGCCAGGCGCCCCACCTCGTCGAGCAGGTCCGGGTCGCGGGTGACCAGCAGGGCGGGGTCGGGCTCGGGCCCCGCGGGTGGGCCCGCGCTCGGTCCGGCATCGGTCGTGGAGGCGGCGCTGCGCAGAGGTCTCATGGCGCCACGCTGCCCGTCGTGCGCCGCACTGTCGGGCGCACCGGGCGGTGCTGTGGAGGGCATCGCGCCCGGGTCGACCTGTGCGGACCAGGTGGCCCGTCCGGCGCCGCGGGGCACGGCGGGTCCCGGCCGGGTGGCGCGAGCCCCTAGGCTCGACCCATGACCGCCTCTGCGGCTTTCTTCGACCTCGACAAGACGATCATCGCGAAGTCGAGCACGCTCGCCTTCAGCAAGCCCTTCCAGGCCGGCGGGCTGATCTCTCGGCGCGCCGTGCTGCGCTCGGCGTACGCGCAGTTCCTCTACCTCGTCGGCGGCGCCGACCACGACCAGATGGAGAAGCTGCGCCAGTTCATGTCGCAGCTGTGCAAGGGCTGGGACGTCGCGACCGTCAACGAGATCGTCGCCGAGACCCTGCACCACGTCGTCGACCCGATCGTCTACGACGAGGCCGTCGCGCTCATCGAGGAGCACCGAGCCGCGGGCCGCGACATCGTGATCGTCTCCGCGTCCGGCACCGAGGTCGTCGAGCCGATCGGCGAGCTGCTCGGCGCCGACACCGTCGTGGCGACCCGGATGGAGGTCGAGGACGGCTGCTACACCGGGGAGATCGAGACCTACGTCTACGCCGAGCAGAAGGCCGTGGAGATCCTCGAGCTGGCCGCGCGGCGCGGCTACGACCTCGACGCCTGCTACGCGTACAGCGACTCGGTCACCGACGTGCCGATGCTCGAGGCCGTCGGGCACCCGTTCGCGGTCAACCCCGACAAGGAGCTGCGCCGCACCGCCACCGAGCGGGAGTGGCCGGTGCTGGTCTTCATGCGCCCGGTCGCGCTGCGCGGCCGGGTGCGGGTGCGCCCGACCCTGGCGGCCCTCGCCGTGGGCGGCGCGGTGGCGGTGGGAGGCGTCGTCTGGGCCGGCCGGCGCCGGGTCGACTGACCCGTCGGGACCGGTCGCATTTTGACGGCGTCCCCCTTGTGTCGTGGCTCACATCGGCGTACACAGGGGAGTACCAACTCAACAGACGTACACGTGACCAGGGGTACCCACGCGGCGACCTACCCTTCCTACAGGGCGCTTGTCGACGGAACACTTCCGAGACAGCTTATGAGTGCACGCTTGGTAGCCAGCCAGGACACGTGTCAGCGATGGCCCCGCGGAGCACTGCTCCCGGGGCCATCTGCTGTCCGGCCCGGGATCGGGCGCCCTCAGCCCTCTGCGGGCCGCCGCAACGGCGAGGCCTCGGCGGCGGCGGCGTACGCCTCGGTGGCGTAGAGCAGCCAGGAGTGCACGCCGGCGTCGCCGCCCGTGGCGTAGCCGCGCAGGTTGGACTCGTAGGCCTCGCGCAGCGCCAGGTGGCCGGCCTCGGGCACCACCAGCGACTTCTCGTCGACCCCGCGTGCGACGAGCACCAGGCGCTCGGCGGCCCGGGCGACCATCCCGTTGTGGGAGGCGAACGGCGCGGCGGTCGCGAGGTCGGCGTGCACCACGGCCGCGACGAGCAGGCCTGGCGAGCCGGCGCTGGAGGTGATCAGGTCGGCGAGGTCGCGCAGCCGCCCGGCCGACTCGGCGTCCCGGGGCCGGCCCCGCTGCTCGGCGGGGAGGCTGCCGGCGGCGGCCAGGGCGTGCAGCCGGGCCAGCGCCTGGAGGGGTGAGCGCCCCAGGGTGGGGACCAGGGAGAGCAGCTCGGTCGACAGCCGCACCGCGTCCTGGGCGACGGCGTCGCCCTCGCCGGCCCGCACCTGCGCGAGCGTCGAGGTCGAGCCCTCGAGCACCGCGCTGGCGTGCGCGCCGCGCAGCAGCGACTCGCCCGTGGTCTCGGGGCTGGTGCGCCGCAGCCCGCGGTCGCGCAGCACGACGTCGATGCCGTCGCGGGCGGCGGCCAGACCGCTGGGCACACCCTCGAGCGACACCAGCCAGGACAACGGATCGGTGGTCACGACGTCGAGGGTATCCAGCCGATACGCTCGACCCGATGAGTGACCTCCTCCCGCACGCGCGCTCCTTCGGGCAGGTGGCCTCGGCCTACGACCGGGGCCGGCCGACCTACCCGCGAGACGTCGCGGCCTGGCTCGGCGGCGGGGAGCAGCGGGGCGGCCTGACCGTGCTCGAGCTGGGCGCCGGCACCGGCCGGCTCACCGAGCAGCTGGTGGGCCTGGGCCACCTCGTGCACGCCACCGACCCCGACGAGCAGATGCTGGCGGTGCTGCGCGAGCGGCTGCCCGGGGTGCGCACCAGCGTCGCGGGCGCCGAGGAGCTGCCGGCCGCCGACCGCGGGTACGACGTCGTGGTCGCCGCCCAGTCGTTCCACTGGTTCGACCACGACCGTGCGCTGCCCGAGATCGCCCGCGTGCTCAAGCCCGGCGGGCACCTGTCCCTGGTCTGGCACCAGCGCGACGTGCGGATCCCGTGGGTGCGCAAGCTCGGGCGCATCCTGGGCCCCGAGCACCCGCTCGAGGAGCTGACCCGTCCGCTGGCCGACAGCGACCTCTTCGACGACGCCGAGGAGCGCACCTCCAAGCACTGGCAGGTCCTCGATCGCGAGTCGATCCTCGACTACGTCTGCTCGCTGTCGAGCGTCTCGACCCTCGACGCGCCCGAGCATGAGCGGCTGCTCGCCGACGTGCTGGCGCTGTACGACGACTACGGCCGCGGCATGGACGGCATGCAGCTGCCCTACCTGACCTCCTGCTTCCGGGCCCGGGTCCGGCCCCTGCCCGCCCCGGCCCCGGCGCGCGAGACCGGGCGGCACCCCGGCCGCGACCTCGACGACACCCAGCAGTCCGACCCGCCCTGGACGGTCACCACCGGCAGCATCCCGCGCGTCGAGGACGAGGTCACCAAGGCGCCCTGGCCCTCGGTGGGCGACGACGACACCTCGATGCTGCTCATCGACTTCCGATGAGCAGGGGCTGAGCGGCGGGGGTCCCGCGATGGCACGCCTGCCGCGCCCGTGGCGGCGTACGCACCTGGGCTCCGACGCCGACCGGGCCACCTTCCGCACCCTGCACACCGCGTCGCTGGCGGCCCCGGCCCTGCGCGCGGGGCTGACCCGTGGGAGCGCCGAGCGCTCCATCAAGCACCTGCACGCGCTGCTGGGCACCCCCGCGATCGCGTTGAGCGACACCGCCGACCTGCTGGCCTGGGACGGCGCCGGGCACCACCACGCCGCGCAGGTGCCCGGCCTGGCGGCCGAGGCGCTGGCACGCACCGGCACCCAGGTGGTCTCGCGCCGCGAGCTGCCGTGCGCCGAGGGGCAGCAGGGCTCGTGCCCGGTGCGGGCGGCGGTGATCAGCCCGCTGGTGGTCGAGGACCGGGTGATCGGCACCCTGCAGGTCTTCGGCCCCTACGCCTCGGCCGGGCTGGTGCGCGCGGCCGACGAGGTGGCCCGCTGGGTCTCGGGCCAGCTCGAGCTCGCCGAGCTCGACACCTCGCGCACCCGCCTGATGGAGGCCGAGGTGCGGGCGCTGCGGGCCCAGATCAGCCCGCACTTCGTCTACAACTCCCTCGGCGCCATCGCCAGCTTCGTGCGCACCGACCCCGACCGGGCGCGCGAGCTGCTGCTGGAGTTCGCCGACTTCACCCGCTACTCCTTCCGCCGTCACGGCGAGTTCACCACCCTGGCCGAGGAGCTGCGCTCGGTGGAGCGCTACCTGCTGCTCGAGCAGGCCCGCTTCGGCGACCGGCTGCGGGTCACCCTCTCGGTGGCCCCCGAGGTGCTCAGCGTCGCCGTGCCCTTCCTCTGCATCCAGCCGTTGGTCGAGAATGCGGTGCGGCACGGCCTGGAGTCCGCCGAGGGCGGCGGGCACATCCGCATCGTGGCCATCGACCAGGGGCAGGAGTGCGTGATCGAGGTGGAGGACGACGGCGCCGGGGAGGACCCCGAGCACATCCGACGGGTGCTCGCGGGCGACCAGTCGCTCGACTCGGTGGGCCTGGGAAACGTCGACGGCCGGCTGCGCGCCGTCTACGGCGACGACCGCGGCCTGATCGTCGAGACCGCACCGGGCGCCGGCACCAAGGTCGTGGTGCGGCTGCCGAAGTTCGCCCCGGGGGTGCACGCGTGAGCGGCGCGCGGATGCGGGTGCTGGTCGTCGACGACGAGCGCCCGGCCCTCGACGAGCTCGCCTACCTGCTGCAGCGCGACGAGCGGGTCGGCGGGGTGCTGACCTGCGACTCGGCCACCGACGCGCTGCGGGTGCTGCAGGAGCAGGAGGTCGACGCGCTCTTCCTCGACATCCAGATGCCGGGCCTGAGCGGCCTCGAGCTCGCCCAGGTCCTCACCCGCTTCCGGCAGCCGCCTGCGATCGTCTTCGTCACCGCCCACGAGGGCCATGCCGTCGACGCCTTCGACCTGCAGGCCGTCGACTACGTGCTCAAGCCGGTGCGCGCCGAGCGCCTCGCCGAGGCCGTACGCCGCGTCGGCGGCGGCGACGTGCGCGCACCGGCCGACCACGACCTCCAGATCCCCGTCGAGCTCGGCGGGGTCACCCGGTTCGTGCACCGCTCCGAGATCACCCACGTCGAGGCGCACGGCGACTACGTGCGCCTGCACACCGCCGGCGGCTCCCACCTGGTGCGTGCTCCCCTGTCGACGCTGGAGGAGGACTGGGCCTCCGCCGGGTTCGTGCGGATCCACCGCTCGCTGCTGGTGGCCCTGGCCCACGTGCACGAGGTGCGGATGGACGCCGGACGCTGCTCGGTCGTGGTCAGCGGCCCCGGAGGTCCGGACGGCGGGCCGGGGGTCGAGCTCGGCGTCAGCCGCCGCCACACCCGCCAGCTGCGCGACCTGCTGCTGCGCCGGGGCCAGTCGTGAGCCCGGGCCCGCACGAGGGACGCAGGTGAGCGAGCCACCGGCACGGGTGCGGGTCACCGGCCCCCCGCGGCGGCGTACGCCGCTGACGCGCACCCGCGAGGTCGACGCCGAGACGCCGCTGGGCGCGGTCTACCTGGGCTCGCTGCTGCGCGAGCAGCTGTGGCTGGCGGTGCGCACCCTGGTGGCGCTGGGCCTGGGCCTGGGCGTGGTGCCGGTGGTGTTCCTGCTGGCGCCGGGGCTGACCGACGTGCAGGTGCTGGGGCTGCCCCTGGCCTGGCTGGTGCTGGGCGTGCTGGCCTACCCCTTCCTGGTGCTGCTGGGGTGGCGCTACCTGCGGCGCGCCGAGGGCAACGAGGACGCCTTCGTCGAGCTGATGGAGGCCGGACGCGGGCCCGGCCCGGCCCCCGAGCGCAGGCCGCAGCGATGAGTCCCGACCTCGACGCGGCCCCGGGCATCGTCGCCCTGGTGCTGGTCAGCGTGGCCACCCTGGCGATCGGCACCTACGGCCTGCGCTTCTCCCGCACCACCAGCGACTTCATGGTCGCCTCGCGCACGGTGCGCCCGCGCATGAACGCCTCCGCGATCAGCGGCGAGTACCTCTCCGCGGCCTCCTTCCTCGGCGTCGCGGGGCTGCTGCTCACCTTCGGCGCCGACATGCTCTGGTACCCCGTCGGCTGGACCGCGGGCTACCTGGTGCTGCTCACCCTGGTCGCGGCCCCGCTGCGACGCTCCGGCGCCTACACGCTGCCCGACTTCGCCGAGGCGCGGCTCGACTCGCAGGCCGTGCGTCGCGCCTGCTCGCTGCTGGTGGTCGGCATCGGCTGGCTCTACCTGCTGCCGCAGTTCCAGGGCGCCGGCATCACCTTGGCCAGCGCGGTCGGGGGCCCGACCTGGTTGGGCTCGCTGGTGGTGGGCTCGGTGGTGCTGATCAACGTGATCAGCGGCGGGATGCGCTCGATCACCCTGGTCCAGGCCTTCCAGTACTGGCTCAAGCTGACGGCGCTGTTGGTCCCGGCCGCCGTGCTGCTCGTGGTGTGGGCCGGCGACGGCCGCCCCGGCCCGGCGACGGGGCCGGGGGGCGCCGGCGGGTCGCTGTCGTGGTCGAGCCCGCTGGCCGAGTCGGGGTCGACGGGGCTCTACCTGACCTACTCCCTGATCATCGCCACGTTCCTGGGCACCATGGGCCTGCCGCACGTGGTGGTGCGCTTCTACACCAACCCCGACGGCCGCGCCGCTCGGCGTACGACGCTGGTGGTGCTGGTGCTGATCGGCGTCTTCTACATGGTGCCGCCGGTCTACGGCGCGCTCGGACGCGTGTACGCCGCCGAGCTGGCCGCGACCGGCCGCTCCGACGTGCTGGTGCTCGAGCTGCCACGGCTGATGCTGCCCGGCCTGGGCGGCGACGTGCTGACCGGGCTGGTGGTCGGCGGCGCGTTCGCAGCGTTCCTGTCGACGTCGTCGGGCCTGGCCATCGCCGTGGCCGGGGTGCTGAGCCAGGACGTCACCGGGCGCGCGTACGCCGGTCGCCGCCTCGGTGGGGTCGCGGCCTTCCGGGTCGGTGCGGTGCTGGCGGTGGTGGTGCCGGCCCTGGTCTCGCTCTCGGAGTCGCAGGTGGGGGTGGCCACCACCGTGGGACTGGCCTTCGCGGTCTCGGCCTCGACCTTCTGCCCGTTGCTGCTGCTGGGCATCTGGTGGCGTGGGCTGACCGCGGCCGGGGCGCTGGCCGGGCTGGCCGCCGGGGGCCTGGGCTCGGGGCTGGCGGCGGTGCTCACCCTGTTCCCCGGGTGGGCCGACGGGTGGCTCGAGGTGCTGCTGCGCCGCCCGGCCGCGTGGAGCGTGCCGCTGTCCTTCCTGGTGATGGTGGCGGTCAGCCGCCTCACCCGCGACCGTGCTCCCCTGCACGTGCGGCGCTTCATGGTGCGCCTGCACACCCCCGAGGCGCTCGACCTCGACCGCGGCTGAGTCGCGTCGCCGGTCCTGCCCGGGTCGTGGCCTGGGTCGTGGCCTGGGTCGTGGCCTGGGTCGTGGCCTGGGTCGTGGCCTGGGTCGTGGCCTGGGTCGTGGCCTGTGAACGCGTCCTGGCGCGTCCAGAGGCACACGAGTCGGACCACGACTGGGACCACGACCGAAACCACGACCCGGACCACGACCGTGGTGCGAGGATGACGCCGTGCCGATCCGGACCCTCCCCGCCGCCCTGCTGCTGTGCGCCACCGCGCCCGCGCTCACCCTGCTCGGCCCCGTCGCCGCCGGACCGGCCGTGGCGGCGCAGGAGGAGCCACCCGCCGACACCACGGCCCCGCAGATCGACCTCGACCCGTGCTTCGGGCACGAGCCCTGCCAGCGCCAGGCGGCGTACGTCGCGGGGCGGCTCGCCGACGGCGACGACCTCGCGGTGCTGGGCGCGCTCGTCGACGGCGAGCCGGTCGCCGAGCGGGTGTACGACGACGGGTCGGGCTTCGTGCCGCACGGCTGGTTCCAGGCGCCCGGGCAGGACACGGTCGAGGAGGTCGACTACGCGATGGTCGTCGGGGTGCCGCCCGGCGAGCACCGGGTGACCTTCTACGCCCGCGACCTGGCCGGCAACGAGACCTCGCGCACCACGACGGTGATCGGCGCCGACCTCCCCGGACGCCCCGACGAGCTGCGCGCCCACGAGCGGCCGCGCCGAGGCGGTCTCGTCCTGCGCTGGGACCACGCCGAGCCGAACGGCTCGTACGTGCACGCCTACCGCGTGCGGCGTGGCCGGGAGGACAGGTGGACCGTGGGCGGGATTCCGTCGACCCCGGACACCCGCCTCGCGTGGTTCGGGCTGGAGCCGGGCTGGCACACGTTCCGGGTCCGCGCGACGAACGGCGTCGGCGAGGGCCGCGCGACCCGGCTCCGCGTCTACCTGCACCGACCCGGCTGAGCTCCCGCCTCCCCCAGCAGGGCGCGAGCGCGCTCGACGACGAGGTCGACCACGAGCGGGTGCTCGGCCAGCACGTCGGCGCACGCGCTCGCTCCCGCGGCCTCGGCCATCTCGCGCACCTTGCGCGAGAAGAGCCCCGGTGAGAGCAGGTACGGCGACACCGCGTCACCGGGTCGGACGACCTCCTCGGGCCGCCGGCCGTAGCCGGAGAGCGTGGTCAGCCGCACCCGCCCGCCCCAGTGCTCGGCCAGCAGCCGGGTGGCACCGCGCAGGTCGTGCCAGGCGCGCAGGTCGGTGGAGCCGGCCGCGACCATCACCAGCGGCGCCCGCGGCTCGGCGCCGGCCTCGACCAGCCGGTCGACCTGCGCCCGGGCCAGCAGCGGGTCGGGCCCCAGCGGGCGACCCAGCGCGACGGACACCCCGGCCGGCGCGCCCGCGCAGGCCTCCGGCAGGTCCTGGCGCACGTGGAACCCGGTCGAGAGCAGCAGCGGCACCACCACGGCCGGGGCCGCCAGCCCGGCGACGACGTCGGCGAGCAGCGGCTCGCTCAGCTCGACGTACGCCGCCGTCGCGGGGACCCCGAGCCGCTGGGCCGCCGCCGCGGTCAGGCGCCGCGCGGTCTCGTTGCCGCCGGCGCGACGGGTGCCGTGCGCGACCGTCACCAGCAGAGGCGACCCGCTCACGGCTCGACCGCGAGCCGGTAGCCACGCTTGACGACGGTCTGGACGGCGCGGGTGCCGAGGGCGGCACGCAGGCGGGCGACCGCCATCTCGACGGCGTGCTCGGAGCCGGCGGTGCCGCTGGGGAGCATCGCCAGCAGGGCGCGCCGCGACACCACGTTGCCGGGGTTGGCGACCAGGGCCTGGAGCACCGAGGCCGGAGCGGGCGAGAGCCGCACCTCGGCCCCGTCGAGCAGCACGCTGTCGCCGTGCAGCAGCAGCTGGTGGCCACCGACCAGCTCGACGGCCAGGCCGGAGCGGCGCGAGGGCAGCTCGCTGGCCAACAGCTTGACCATCGCCACCAGCCGGGAACGCTCGGGGTAGACGGTGGGCACGCCCCACAGCTCGAAGGCCGCGGCGGTGACGGGGCCGACGCACACGGCCAGCACGTCGGCCTGGAAAGCGCTGACCACGTCGTCGCGCCGCCCCACCGAGGCGGCGGCGTCGAGCAGCGCCGCGACCGCCGGAGCGGCGGTGAAGGTGACGGCGTGCACCTGCCCGTCGGCGATCTGGTCGACCAGGCGGAACATCGGGGCCGGGTCCTCGGCGCCCACGACACGGTAGACGGTCACCACGTCGACGACGGCCCCCTGGCGGCGCAGGGCGTGGGCCACCATCGAGAGCGACTGGCCGTGCTCCTGCACCACGATCCGCCGGCCGGCGAGGTCGCGCCCGCGCAGGTGGTCGAGCACGTCCTCGAAGAGCTCCGACTCCGGCGACCACAGCTCGCGCAGCCCGGCCCCGCGCAGGGCACCGACGCTCTTCGGGCCGCGGGCGAGGATCTCGGCGGGGCGCAGCGCCTCGACGAGGTCCTCGCGCAGCCCCCAGCTCTCGGCAGCGGCCAGCCAGGCACGCATCCCGACCCCGGTGGTGGCCAGGAACAGGTCAGGCGGCTGGGCGACGACGGCCTCGGTCGCCCGTCGGAGCGCCGCGTCGTCCACCCGGGTGGGGTCGGTCGACAGCGCCGGCGCCCACACGACCTCGCCGCCGCGCCGCTCGATCAGCGCGACCTGCTCCTCGACCTTGCGCGAGGCGGTGACGCCGATGCGGAAGCCGTCGAGGCTGCCGCCCCCGGACTCGTCCATCTCCTCGGCCCTCTCCTCGGCGTCCGGTCCGGCACCTGGCGCCAGGGCCCTCCCGGAGGTCACTGCGGGCACTCGGGGCGCCGCCCACCGACCTGCACCTCTCCGTCGACGACCCGGGTGTCGTAGGCGGCGACCCGCAGGGTCGGGTCGTCGAGGCACCGGCCGTCACGCAGCGCGTAGTGCTCCTTGTGCAGCGGCGAGGCCACGAACACCTCGTCGCCGCGTGTCCCGATGATCCCACGCGAGAGCACCGACGCCCCGGTGACGGGGTCGATGTTGGACAGCGCGTGCACCCGGTCGTCGTGGGTGCGGAAGACCGCGACGGCCTCGCCACGCACCAGGGCGGGCACACCGGCCTCGCGGGCCAGCGCGCCCAGGGCGCACACGGGCACCCACGTCACGTCGTCGTCGTGAGCCCGCACCTCGTCCGGCGCCGTGGCGCTCATGCCGGCGCCCCCACCGGGATGGTGGCCCCCAGGTCGACCGGTCCCGGCGGGCACGATCTGGTCGCGCGCCGTGCCGAACGAGACCGCCGGGTCGGGGGTCTCGGGCGCGTTGACGAAGGAGACGAAGCGGGCCAGCTTGTCGGGGTCGTCGAGCACCGCCGACCACTCGTCGACGTACGTCGCGACGTGGCGCGCCATGGCGGCCTCGAGCTCGCTGCCCAGGCCGAGCACGTCGTCGACGACCACCTCGCGGAGCCGGTCGAGCCCGCCCTCGAGGGAGTCGAGCCACGGCGCCGTGCGCTGCAGCCGGTCGGCGGTGCGCACGTAGTACATGAGGTAGCGGTCGAGGTAGCGCACGAGCGTCTCGTCGTCGAGGTCACCGGCCAGCAGCCGGGCGTGCGCCGGGGTGGCCCCGCCGTTGCCGCCGACGTAGAGGTTCCAGCCCTTCTCGGTGGCGATCACGCCGAAGTCCTTCGACCGCGCCTCCGCGCACTCGCGGGCACACCCCGAGACCCCGCCCTTGAGCTTGTGCGGCGAGCGCAGCCCCCGGTAGCGCAGCTCGAGGTCGATGGCCATCTGCACCGAGTCCTGCACCCCGAAGCGGCACCACGTCGAGCCGACGCACGACTTCACCGTGCGCAGCGACTTGCCGTAGGCGTGCCCGGACTCGAAGCCGGCGTCGACGAGGCGGCGCCAGATCACCGGCAGCTCCTCGACCCGGGCCCCGAAGAGGTCGATGCGCTGGCCGCCGGTGATCTTGGTGTAGAGCCCGTGGTCGCGGGCGACCTCGCCGATCACGATGAGCTTGTCCGGGGTGATCTCGCCGCCCGGGATGCGCGGCACCACCGAGTAGCTGCCGTTGCGCTGGATGTTGGCCAGGAACGCGTCGTTGGTGTCCTGGAGCACCGCGCGCTGCTCGCCCAGCACGTGCTCGTTGACCAGGCTGGCCAGCACGGAGGCGACGGTCGGCTTGCACACGTCGCAGCCGCGGCCGGTGCCGTGGGCCGTCACCACCTCGTCGAAGCTGCGGTAGCCGTGGATGGCGACCACGTCGAAGAGCTCGGCGCGCGAGAGCGCGAAGTGCTCGCACAGCGCCCGGCTGACCTCGCGGCCCTGGGCGGTGAAGTGGTCCTCGACGAGCGCCTTGACGGTGCCCACGCACGAGCCGCAGGTGCTGCCCGCCCCGGTGCAGGCCTTGAGCGCGGCCACGTCCTCGCAGTGGTGCTCGGCTCCGTCGGGGCCGGTGTGGGCCACGTCGAGCCGCTCGAGGAGGGTCGCCTTGGTGACGTTGTTGCAGGAGCAGACCTGGGCCTCGGGCGGCAACGACGCCACTCCGGTCGTGGCGCCACCACGGCTGGGCGGCAGGATCAGCTCCTCGGGGTTGTCGGGCAGGTCGATGCCGCTGGCCACCATCGGCCGCAGCACGCCGTACGCCGACGCGTCGCCGACGAGGATCCCGCCGAGCAGGCGCCGCCCGTCGTCGCTGACCACGAGCTTCTTGTAGAGCCCGGCGACCGCGTCGGAGAAGACCAGCTCGAGGGCGCCGTCGGTGGTGGCGAACGCGTCGCCGAAGGAGGCCACGTCGACCCCGAGCAGCTTGAGCTTGGTCGACATGTCGGCGCCCACGAAGCGCCCCGCGCCGCCGAGCAGGGCGTCGACGACCACCTCGGCCATGTCGTAGCCGGGCGCGACCAGTCCGTACATCCGACCCCCAGGGGCGGCGCACTCGCCGACCGCCCAGATCCGCTCGTCGCTGCTGCGGCACTGCTCGTCGACCAGCACCCCACCGCGCTCGGCGACCTCGAGACCGGCCTCGCGGGCCAGCGCGTCGCGGGGACGGATGCCGGCCGAGAAGACCACGACCTGGGCCTCGACCCGTGCCCCGCCCGCCAGGGCGAGCCCGTCGACGCGGCCGGCACCGCTCACCGACTCGGTGGCCACGCCGGTGTGCACCTGCACGCCCAGCCCCTCGACGTGGCGCACCAGCGTGGCGCCGGCGGCCTCGTCGAGCTGCACCGGCATCAGCCGCGGCGCCATCTCCACGACGTGGGTCTCGAGCCCCAGCTGCACCAGCGCGTTGGCGGCCTCCAGTCCCAGCAGGCCGCCGCCGACGACGACCCCGGCGGTGGCCGAGCCGGCCGCCGCCCGGATCGCGTCCAGGTCCTCGATGGTCCGGTAGACGAAGCAGCCGTCGAGGTCGTGGCCCGGCACGGGCGGCACGAAGGGCGCCGCCCCCGTGGCCAGCACGAGCTGGTCGTAGCCCAGCACCCGGCCGTCGCAGAGCGAGACCGTGCGATCAGCCCGGTCGAGTGCGGTGACCTCGGTGCCGAGCAGCAGCTCGACCGCGGGGTCGTCGTACGAGCCGGAGGGCAGCAGGGAGAGCTCCTCGGGCCCGCTCGCGGCGAAGTACGACGTCAGCGCCACGCGGTCGTAGGCCGGTCGCGGCTCCTGGCCGACCACGACGACGTCGTGCGTGTCGGTCAGCCCGCGCTCGACGGCGGCCTGCACGAGGCGGTGGCCGACCATGCCGTGGCCGACCACGACCAGGCGCGGGCGGGGGGTGGTGCTCGTCATCGGTTCTCCCTCACGGGTGCGGTGCCCGCGGCGGGGCTCGGGTGGTGCGGGACTGCCTGACCAGGCTGGGCCGGCGAGGTTGCCCCGCGGTGACCTCGTCGATGACGTCGTGTCACGTTGTCCGCACGGCCTCACAGGCCGGGTCGGCCGCGGCGGTGCCGACCAGCTGTGCACAGGTCGCGGTGCACGACCCGCAGCCGGTGGTGGCCCGGGTCTGCTCGCGCGCCTGCTGGAGGTCGGCGCAGGCCCGCAGCCGCCCGGCGCTCACACCGGCGCAGGCGCAGACCTCGACGTCGTCGGGCAGCGCGTCGGCCGTGGGTGCCGCGGCGCCCTGCTCGGGCAGCAGCAGCTGGCCGGGTTCGTGCGGGCCGAGCACGGTGCCGCGGTCGTAGTGCTGGGTGATCAGGCCGACGCGCGACAGGTCGCCGACCAGCGCGGCGGCCACGACGACGCCGTCGCGCACCACCAGTCGCGAGTGCTTGCCCACCACGGGGTTGGTCACCTCGACCACCTCGCCCTCGGCGCCGACCGGGTCGCCGAGCACCGCCACGTCGAGGCCGGTGGCGCGCAGCCGGGCGACCCCGCGCGACCCGGTGTGCTCGACGTCGTCGCCGCAGAGGCGCCGGGCCAGCACCGCGGCCTGGTCCCAGGCCGGGGGCACGAACCCCGTGGTGGCCCCGCGGTGCTCGGCGCAGTCGCCGATCGCGTGCACGGCCGGGTCGGTGGGCGAGGTCAGGTGGTCGTCGACCACGACCCCACGGCGCACCGCCAGGCCGGCTGCGCGGGCCAGCGACGTCGCCGGGCGTCCCCCCGCGGTGAGGACGACGAGGTCGGTGTCGAGCACGACGCCGTTGTCGAGGCGCACCCCGGTGGCCCCCTCGCCCGAGGTCGGCTCGACCAGCCGCACCGCGCGGGCGCCGGTGTAGACCGTGGTGCCGAGCCGGCGCAGGCTGCGCGCCAGCACCGCCCCGGCGCCCGCACCCACCTGCCGGGAGAGCAGGTGCTCGGCGCCCTCCACGACCTCGGTGGCCACCCCGCGCACCGACAGCGCGCGGGCGACCTGCAGCCCCAGCAGCCCGCCGCCGACGACCACCGCACGCCGGGCGGCGGGCACGGCGGCCAGCAGGCCCTCGCAGTCGGCGAGCGAGCGGAAGGCGTGCACCGCGGGGTGCAGCCGACCCTCAGGGGTGACCAGCCCCCGCACGGGCGGCAGCGTCGGAAGCGACCCGGTGGCCAGCACCAGACGGTCGAAGGGCACGACGGTGCCGTCCACCAGCATCACGTCGCGGTGCTCGCGGTCGACGGCGAGCACCCGGCTGCCCGGTCGCAGGTCGACGCCGTGCTCGGCGTACCACCCGCTGCGGCGCAGCCCGATGCCCTCGGCGACGTGGGTGCCCTCGAGCACCGCCGAGAGCAGGATGCGGTTGTAGGCCGGCACCGCCTCGTCGCCCAGCACCGTGACGTGCCCGGTGTACCCACCGGCGACCAGCTGCTCGACCAACCGGGTCGCCGCCATCCCGTGGCCCACCACCACGAGGCGCTCGCGGCTCACGCTGCCGCCACGCGGGCCGCACAGACCTTGAACTCCGGCATCCGGCTGGCCGGGTCGAGGGCGTCGTTGGTCAGCCGGTTGACGCCGAGCCAGTGGAACGGCACGAACACGGTGTCGGGGCGGATCGTGTCGACCACGCGCGCGGGGGCACGCAGGGTCCCGCGCCGGGTCCCGACCTCGACGAGCATCCGGTCGGCGACACCCAGCCGGGCGGCGAGCTGTGGGTGCATCTCGACGAACGGGCCGGGGTCGGGCAGCGCTGCGATCCGCCTGGTCTGCGCCCCGGACTGGTACTGCGCCAGCACCCGCCCGGTGGTCAGGTGCAGCGGGTAGTCCGCGTCAGGCGGCTCGGCCGGCCCGCGGTGGTCGACGGCGTGGAAGTGCGCCCGGCCGTCGGGGGTCGCGAACCGGCTGGCGAAGAGCCGGGGGGTGCCGGGGTGCGGCTGGGCCGCACCGGTGGCCGGGCACGGCCAGAAGACACCGTGCTCGGCCTCGATGCGGGTGTAGGTGATGCCGCTGTAGTCGGCGACCCCGCCCGCCGAGGCTCGGCCCAGCTCGGCGAAGACCTCCTCCGGGTCGGTCGCGAAGTCGACCGGGGAGCCCAGCCGACGGGCCAGACCGGCCATCACGTCCAGGTCGGAGCGCACGCCCTCGGGCGCCGGCACCGCCTGGCGGCGCAGCACGACCCGCCCCTCGAGGTTCGTCATCGTGCCGGTCTCCTCGGCCCACTGCGTCACCGGCAGCACCACGTCGGCCAGCGCCGCGGTCTCCGAGAGCACCAGGTCGCAGACCACCAGCAGGTCGAGGGCCGCGAGCCGTTCGGCCACCCGGGTGGCGCGCGGCGCGGAGACCACGATGTTGGAGCCCATCACCAGCAGCGCCCGTGGTCCGGTGGGGCTGCCCAGTGCGTCGAGCATCTCGTACGCCGAGCGGCCGCGTCCGGGCAGCGAGTCGGGGTCGACGCCCCACACGCGCGCGACGTGGGCCCGTGCCTGCGGGTCGTCGATCAGCCGGTAGCCCGGCAGCTGGTCGGCCTTCTGCCCGTGCTCGCGCCCGCCCTGCCCGTTGCCCTGGCCGGTCAGGCAGCCGAAGCCGGCGTGCGCGCGCCCGGGCATGCCCAGGGCCAGCGCGACGTTGATCCAGGCCAGCACCGTGTCGGAGCCCTGCGCGTGCTGCTCGGCGCCACGGGCGGTGAGCACCACGACCCGTCCGGCGCCGGTGAGCAGCTCGACGAGAGCCCGCTGCTCGGCGACCGCGACACCGCTGACCCGCTCGACCCGCTCGGGCCACCAGCTCGCGACCGAGTCGGCGACGGCGTCCCAGCCCCGGGTGCGCTCCTCGACGTACGCCGCGTCGACGTGGCCGCCCGCGACGAGCAGGTGCAGCACCCCCAGCGCCAGCGCCAGGTCGCCGCCGGGCACCGGCTGCACCAGCACGTCGGCGTGCGCCGCGGTCGAGGTGCGGCGCGGGTCGACGACCACGACGCGGCCGCCCCGCTCGCGCAGCCGGTCGAGGTGGCGTGCCGCGGGCGGCATGGTCTCGGCGAGGTTGGAGCCGACCAGGACCACGACGTCGGCATCCTCGACGTCGGCGAGCGGGAAGGGCAGTCCCCGGTCGATGCCGAAGGCGCGGGTCGCGGCGGAGGCGGCCGAGCTCATGCACCACCGCCCGTTGTAGTCGATCTGGCTGGTGCCGATGGCCACCCGGGCGAGCTTGCCGAGCTGGTAGGCCTTCTCGTTGGTCAGCCCGCCGCCGCCGAAGACCCCGATCGCGTCGGGGCCGTGCTGCTCGCGCAGGCTCGACATGCGCTCGGCGACCAGGTCGAGCGCCTCGTCCCAGGAGGCCGCCCGCAGCTCGCCGGTGGCGCGGTCGCGCAGCAGCGGCGTGGTCAGGCGCTCGCGGCTGCCGCGCAGGCCACCGGCGGTCCAGCCCTTGCGGCACAGCGCCCCCTCGTTGACCGGGAACTCCGCCCAGGACCGCACCTCGAGCGCCCGGCCACCACGGCCCGAGCCGGTCAGGGTCATGCCGCACTGGAGGGAGCAGTAGGGGCAGTGCGTCCGGGTCTCCCGCGGGGGCGCTGCGCCGGCCATCAGGCTCGGGCCTGCGCGAGCGGCGCGGTGCGGCGGATGTAGGTCGCCCAGGTCACCAGCGCGCAGAGCACGTAGTAGGAGATGAAGAGGACGAAGGCCGTCTTCACCGCCGCCAGCGGGTCGGTGATCCAGGGGGCGCCGAACATCATCGGGATCAGGAAGCCACCGACGGCGCCGGCGGCCCCGATGATCCCCACGGCCGCGGAGGACTCCTTGGTGGCGCGCAGCAGCGCACCGCGGTGCTCCGGCGTGCCCTCGACGGTCCCGGCGCTGTGCTGGAAGCGCCAGATCGTCGGGATCATCCGGTACGCCGAGCCGTTGCCGACCCCCGTGGCGGCGAAGACGCACAGGAAGAAGGCCAGGAACAGCGGGAACCACGAGGAGTTCGCGGCGGCCACGTCGAGGTCGCCACCCGGGTTGGCCACCACCTGGCCCAGCGTCCACAGCACCGCGCAGGTCGAGACGATCATCGCCACGAAGGCCGCCAGCGTCACCCGGGCGCCGCCGAACCGGTCGGCCAGCCAGCCGCCGAAGGGCCGGGTGAAGGAGCCGACCAGGGCGCCCAGGAAGGCGTAGAAGACGAAGTTGATGCCACCGGTGACCGCACCGCTGGCCGGGTCGACGACCGAGAAGTTGACCTTGATCAGCAACGGCATCGCCGCGGAGTAGCCGATGAAGGAGCCGAAGGTGCCGATGTAGAGGAAGCTCATCACCCACGTCTGGGGGCGGCGCAGCACCGCGGCGCTCTCCCTGCTCGAGCCGGTGGCGGTGCCGAGGTTGTCCATGTAGAGGTAGGCGCCCAGCGCGGCGACCACGGCCAGGGCGACGTACACCCAGCCGGCCCGCTCGAGGTGGATCCCGCCCTCGGCGGCCTTGACCAGCCCGAAGACCCCGGCTGCACCCACGATGACGGGCAGGAAGAACTGGATCACCGCGACGCCGATGTTGCCTCCCGCAGCGTTGAGGCCCAGCGCTGCGCCCTTCTTGTCGGAGGGGTAGAAGGCGTTGATGTTGGCCATCGACGAGGCGAAGTTGCCGCCGCCGAGGCCGGCGGTGGCGGCGATCAGCACCATCACCCAGTAGGGCGTGCCCGTGTGCTGGACCGCGACCACGAAGAGGAGCGTGGGCACCAGCAGCAGCAGCGCGCTGGCCACCGTCCAGTTGCGGCCGCCGAAGCGCGGCACCGCGAAGGTGTACGGGACCCGGATCAGCGCACCCACCAGGTTGGGCGCGGCGACCAGGAAGAACAGCTGCTGGGGGCTGTAGCCGAAGCGGCTGCCCAGCATCGCGGCCGAGACGCTCCAGATCAGCCAGACCGAGAAGCCCAGGTGCTCGGCGAAGATCGACCAGGCCAGGTTGCGGCGGGCGACCTGCTTGCCGCCGCCCTCCCAGAAGTCGGGCTCCTCGGGACGCCAGTCGTCGATCCAGCGCCGGGTGCGGCGCGGGGGCGGGCCGGAGGTCGGGCTGGCTGCCGGTGCAGCGGCGGCGGGCGTGGGCTGCAGGGTGGTCATGGCGGATCTCCTCGGAGGAGCACGGGACGGGTGCGCGCCGACCAGTCGGTGACCGGCGTGCCGCAAGCCTCCCGAGCCCAGGTTTCAGCCCGCGTGCGCCCGCCGCGTCGCTCCCGTCAACTTCCGCTCACAGCCTCACGCCCCTCACGACCTCACCGTCGAGCCCGGTCACGCACACTGGGCGGGTGCCGACCCGTCTGTTGATCATCGCCGACACCCACCTTCCCCAGCGCGCCAAGGCCCTGCCCGCAGAGGTGTGGGACGCCGTCGCCGAGGCCGACGTCGTGGTGCACGCCGGCGACTGGGTCGAGGTGGCGCTGCTCGACGAGCTCGAGCAGCGCAGCCGCCGCCTGGTCGCCGTGCACGGCAACAACGACCACGGGGTGCTCCGAGAGCGGCTCCCGCTGGTGGCCGAGGCCGAGATCGAGGGGCTGCGGCTGGGCGTGGTGCACGAGACCGGCGACAAGCAGGGCCGCGAGAAGCGCTGCGACGCCGCCTACGCGCACCTCGACGCGCTGGTCTTCGGCCACAGCCACATCCCGTGGGACACCACGACCCCGGGAGGCCTGCGGCTGCTCAACCCGGGCTCACCCACCGACCGACGCCGCCAGCCGCACTGCACCTACCTGACGGCGCTCGCCGCCGACGGCGAGCTGCGCGACGTCACCCTGCACCGGCTGCCGCCCCGCACCGGTCGCTGAGGGTCAGGCGCCGAGCGGGCCGCGGTGCAGCCGCACCGCACTGACGCAGGCCAGCACGCCGCCGCCGAGCACCAGCACCAGCCCGGGCCCCGGCATCCAGCCGGCCGTGCCGACCAGGCTCAGCAGGTGCCCGACCTGCCACAGCGGCAGGGCGAGGGCGACGACACCGAGCAGCGCCGCCTGCGCCACCGCCAGCCCACGCAGCGGCACCATCACCCCGGCGAAGCCGAGCATGCAGGCGTAGAACGTCCACAGACCGGCGCCCTGCCCGCCCAGCACGGTGCCGAGCGGGGTGTCGACCCAGGGCATGAACGAACCGAAGAGCACCAGGAGGCTCGCGCCCAGCAGGCTGCGGCGGCCCGGCTCGCCGCCGCGGCGCCCCCGCGTGCGTGCGGGGGCGGGGGTGGTGGCGGCAGGGCTGCTGGTGGTGGCCATGCCAGGAGGCTACGGCGGGTGAGCCACGTCACGGCAGGGGCGGGACGCGGGCACCGGCCGAGCGTCGTACGCCGCGCGGCGAACGGCCGCTCCGGCGCGACGAGCGGTCCGCATCGACGCCCGGGAGCCGCTCGTCGACCGGCGTGGGCCGCCCGCTCGCCGCTCGTCGCAGCCGTCGCCCCGCTCGTCGCACAGTGTGACCGCAGTCACCTCTCACTCTTGTGGCGACCCCGGCGACGGCGATTGCATCCCGTTGCGACGACCTGACGTGTGGTCCACCTCACGCGCCGTCGAGACGAGGAGGAAGCGATGGATGACGCACAGCGCCGGGAGTACTGGCGCCGCAACGTGCGGCTGATGGCCGTGCTGCTGACGATCTGGGCCCTGGTGTCGTTCGGCGCCGGGATCCTGTTCGTGGAGCCGCTCAACGAGATCGTGGTCGCCGGGTTCCCGCTCGGCTTCTGGTTCTCCCAGCAGGGGGCGATCATCACGTTCGTCGCGATCATCGCGGTCTACGTGTGGCGCATGGACAAGCTCGACGCGGAGTTCGGCGTGGAGGAGTACGAGCAGGAGGTGCACCACTCGTGAGCGACATCCAGCTCTGGACCCTGATCTTCACGGTCATCACCTTCAGCGTCTACATCTACATCGCCTACGCCAGCCGGGTCAGCACCACCTCGGGCTTCTACGTCGCCGGAGGCGGCATCCCCGCCGTGGCCAACGGCGCCGCGATCGCGGCCGACTGGATGAGCGCCGCGTCGTTCATCTCCCTGGCCGGCATCGTGGCCTTCGCCTACAACGGCTACGCCGGCGGCGTCTTCCTGCTGGGCTGGACCGGCGGCTACGTGCTGCTGGCGCTGCTGCTGGCGCCGTACCTGCGCAAGTTCGGCAAGTACACGCTGCCCGACTTCGTCGGCGACCGGTACTCCGAGACCGCCCGGCTGGTCGCGGTGGTCGCCGCGGTCGTCGTCTCCTTCGTCTACGTCGCCGGCCAGATGGCGGGCGCGGGCCTGGTCTTCACCCGCTTCCTCGGGGTGGGCACCACCACCGGCGTCGTCATCGGCATGACGGTGGTCTTCTTCTACGCCGTCCTGGGCGGCATGAAGGGCATCACCTGGACCCAGGTGGCGCAGTACTCCGTGCTGATCGTGGCCTACATGATCCCGGCGTTCGCGGTCTCCGCGAAGGTCACCGGCATCCCCGTGCCGCAGATCGGCTTCGGCGACATCCTCGCCGAGCTCGACGGCCTGCAGCAGGACCTGGGACTGGCGGCGTACACCGAGGCGTTCACGCAGACCTCGATGCCCAACATGGTGCTGATCACCGCGGCGCTGATGTTCGGCACCGCCGGGCTGCCGCACGTGATCGTGCGCTTCTACACCGCCAAGAGCGTGCGCGCGGCCCGCTACAGCGCCCTGTGGGCGATCTTCTTCATCGCGCTGCTCTACACGACCGCCCCGTCGGTCGCCGCCTTCACCAAGCTGCAGATCCTGCAGGACCTCGACGGCACCGCGATCGGCTCGGAGCCGGGCTGGTTCAGCACCTGGTCGGAGGTCGGGCTCGTCTCGGCGACCGATGCCAACGGCAACGGCGTGATCGACTTCGCCACCGAGACCGTCATCAACAACGACATCATCGTGCTGGCCAGCCCCGGAGATCGGCGGCCTGCCCGCCCCGATCGTCGGCCTGGTCGCCGCAGGTGCGCTCGCCGCGGCGCTCTCGACGGCCTCGGGCCTGCTCCTGGTGATCTCCTCGTCGGTGGCCAACGACGTCTACTACAAGAAGATCAACCCGGCGGCCACCGAGGCCAAGCAGCTGATGGTCGGGCGCATCGCGATGGCCGGCGCGATCATCGTGGCCGGCTACTTCGGCATCAACCCACCCGGCTTCGTCGCCCAGGTCGTGGCGCTGGCCTTCGGTCTCGCGGCGGCGAGCTTCTTCCCGATCCTGGTGCTCGGCATCTTCTGGAAGAACTGCACCGCCAAGGGGGCGGTGGCCGGCATGCTCACCGGCCTCACGGTGACGCTGGCCTACATGATCTGGACGATCGACATCTACGGGAACTCCGACGGCCTCCTCGGCATCCCCGAGACCGGGTTCGGCACCGTCGGCATGCTGATCAACTTCGCCGTCACCATCGTGGTCTCGCAGTTCACCACGAAGCCCTCGCCGATCATGCAGGAGCTCGTCGAGGAGATCCGCTACCCCGGCAAGACCAAGCTCGTCGCCCAGCACCAGGCGGGCGAGATCGAGCTCTGAGCAGCACCCTGGCCGGGCGGGTGCACCCGCACCCGCCCGGCTGCCGGGCCGGCGCTGCGCCGTTCGCCCTCGCGGGCGTTCCCACGCCGGCCGCCGGCGTCCTAGTGTGACGCACGGCCGCACCCCACGCCGACGACCGAGGAGACGAAGAGACGTGAGCGACGAGACCCTGTCGAACCTGCTCAAGGAGGACCGCCGCTTCGAGCCGCCCGCCGAGCTGGCGGCCAACGCGAACGTCACGGCCGAGGCGTACGCCGCCGCGGAGCGCCGACCCGGAGGGGTTCTGGGCCGAGCAGGCCGGGCGCCTGGACTGGGACCACCCCGTGGGAGCGGGTGCTCAACTGGGACGACCCGCCGTTCGCGAAGTGGTTCGAGGGCGGACGCCTCAACGCGGCGTACAACTGCGTCGACCGGCACGTCGAGGCCGGGCCGCGGCGACAAGGTGGCCCTCCACTTCGTCGGCGAGCCGCTGGACGACGACGCAGCGACATCACCTACGCCGAGCTCCAGGACCTGGTCAGCCAGGCCGCCAACGCCCTGATCGACCTCGGCGTGCAGACCGGTGACCGGGTCGCGATCTACATGCCGATGATCCCCGAGGCGGTCGTGGCGATGCTGGCCTGCGCCCGCATCGGCGCCCCGCACACCGTGGTCTTCGGCGGCTTCTCCTCCGACGCCCTGGCCTCGCGCCTCGAGGACTGCCAGGCCAAGGTGGTCGTCACCGCCGACGGCGGCTACCGCCGCGGCGCGCCCTCCGCGCTCAAGCCCGCCGTCGACGAGGCCCGCGCCAAGGCCGCCGACCTCGGCCACACGGTCGAGAAGGTGCTGGTGGTGCGCCGCACCGGCCAGGACCTCGGCCCCGACGGGTGGGACGACGCCGTCGACGTGTGGTGGCACGAGAGCGTCGACGTGGCCTCGACCGAGCACACCCCCGAGGCCTTCGACGCCGAGCACCCGCTCTACGTCATGTACACCTCGGGCACGACCGGCAAGCCCAAGGGCATCCTGCACACGACCGGCGGCTACCTCACCGGGGCGGCGTACACGCACTGGGCGGTCTTCGACCTCAAGCCCGACGACGTCTACTGGTGCACCGCCGACATCGGCTGGGTCACCGGGCACTCCTACATCGTCTACGGGCCGCTGGCCAACGGCGCGACCCAGGTGCTCTACGAGGGCACGCCCGACTCGCCCGAGAAGGGCCGCTGGTGGCGGATCATCGAGGAGAAGAAGGTCTCGATCTTCTACACCGCCCCCACCGCGATCCGCTCCTTCATGAAGCAGGGCCGCGAGATCCCCGACGCCGCGCGACCTGTCGAGCCTGCGGGTCCTCGGCTCGGTCGGCGAGCCGATCAACCCCGAGGCCTACGTCTGGTACCGCCACGTCATCGGTGGCGACCGCACCCCCGTGGTCGACACCTGGTGGCAGACCGAGACCGGCCAGATCATGATCAGCCCGCTGCCCGGCGTCACCGCACGGCAAGCCCGGCTCGGCGATGATCCCGATCCCCGGCATCAGCGCCGACGTCGTCGACGAGGAGGGCCGGTCGGTCGGCCACGGCGCAGGCGGCTACCTGGTGCTGACCAAGCCGTGGCCGGCGATGCTGCGCACCATCTGGGGCGACGACGAGCGGTTCAAGGAGACCTACTGGTCGCGCTTCGAGAAGCTCGGCTACTACTTCGCCGGCGACGGCGCCAAGCTCGACGACGACGGCGACCTGTGGGTCCTGGGCCGCGTCGACGACGTCATGAACGTCTCGGGCCACCGGCTCTCGACCACCGAGATCGAGTCGGCCCTGGTCTCGCACCCGAAGGTCGCCGAGGCCGCGGTCGTCGGCGCCAAGGACGAGGACACCGGCCAGGCCGTCTGCGCCTTCGTGATCCTGCGTGACGAGGCGGGTGACGGCGGCGAGGACATCGTGGAGGAGCTGCGCGCCCACGTGCGCAAGGAGATCGGCCCGATCGCCAAGCCGCGTCAGATCATGATCGTCCCCGAGCTGCCCAAGACCCGCTCGGGCAAGATCATGCGTCGCCTGCTGCGCGACGTGGCCGAGCGCCGCGAGGTCGGCGACGTCACGACCCTGGCCGACTCCTCGGTGATGGACCTGATCTCCTCGGGCATCTCCACCGGCAAGGGCGACCAGTAACGCCGAGCCGGCGCCACTTCCCCGCGAGCCGGCGCCACTTCCCCGCGAGCCGGCGCTACTTCCTCCGCACCCGGGGAAGTGGCGCCGGCTCGGCGAGGACTGGCGCCGCGGGCCCGACCCTCACCCCCACTGGCGGCGCGGGTGGGGTCCGGGGCTTGTAGGGTCGGAGCCCGACACCGCACTCACCACATGGGAGCAACCGCATGGCCATCGAGCCGGTCAAGGACACCGATCCCACCATCGGGCGTCTTGTCACCGACGCCAGCCGCGACATCTCCACCCTGATCTCGAAGGAGATCGAGCTCGCCAAGTCCGAGCTCAAGGTGAGCGTCAAGGCCGGCGGGATCGGCGTGGGGCTCTTCGCCGCCGCCGGCTTCCTCGGCGTGCTCGCGATCATCATGCTCTCGGTGGCCTTCGCCTACCTCATCAACTGGAACGGCTCCGGGCTCGCCCTGCACTGGGCGTTCCTGATCGTCTTCGGCGCGTACGCCGTCCTCGCGGGGCTGCTCGTGCTCGTCGGCGTGAAGAAGGTCAAGCAGGTGCGGGCGCCCGAGAAGGCCATCTCGCAGGGCAAGCAGATCCCCTCGGCGCTCACGGGCAAGCACAGCGCCTGAGGCACTCAGCCCGCACAGGCTCCGGTGGACACCGCGCCCGTGGCTGAACGACCCTGGTCGGCGGCTTGCTCCACCTGGTCGGTGGTCAGCGCGTAGCCGGTGTCACCGTCGGTGACCGAGGCGGCGAAGATGACGCCCACGACGTCGCCCGACGTCGAGACGATCGGCCCGCCGGAGTTGCCCGGGCGCACCAGCCCGCGCAGCGAGAACACCTCGCGGATCACGGTGCCGTCGCCGTAGATGTTGGGCGAGCGCAGCCGCTGCTCGGCGCGGATGCGCGCGGCGCGCACGTCGTAGGGCCCGTCGAGCGGGTAGCCCAGCACCGCGACGGCGTCGCGGGGTGCGGCGTCGGCGAACTCCAGCGCCCGGAGCGCCACCGGAGTCGAAGGAGACGACCGCGACGTCGATGTCGGGGTTGTAGTAGACGACCCGGCCCTCGACCGGTCCGTCGGCGGTCTGCACCTGCGGTGTGTCGACGCCGGCGACGACGTGGGCGTTGGTCATCAGCCGGTCGGGGGCGTAGACGAAGCCGCTGCCCTCGACACCGCTGCCGCACGAGTTGGCGCCCCGGATCTTCAGCACGCTGGGGGCCGCGCGCTGCACCGCGGGACGCTGCAGCATCTTCTCCGAGCCGGGGCCGACCTCGACGATGCGCTCGGGGGCGAAGGGCTCGAGGTAGCGCGGGAAGAAGCTGGTGCCGACGACGGTGTTGAAGGTCTGCAGCAGCCCACCGGCCGACTGCGGCAGCGCGGAGTCGACCTTCTCCAGCACCGTCGAGGCCCGCACCATCGGGGTCACGCCCGCGATCCGCGAGCCCGACACGGCCACGCCCAGCGCCCAAGCCACCAGCAGCACCGCGACGGCGCTCAGCGCCGCACCGCCGACCGCGTCGAGGGCGCGCACCGGCTGCCAGGTGATCCGCGAGCGCAGCCGGGCGCCGACGTACTGCAGGGTGGCCTGGCCGAGCGAGGCGGCCAGGATCACGATGAACAGCGCACCGAGGGTCACCAGCAGCGAGGGGTTGGCATCACCCAGGGCGATCGGGGCCAGCCAGATGCCGAAGAGGCCGCCGGCCAGCAGGCCCGCGGTGGCGAAGGCACCGGTGATGAAGCCCTGCCAGTAGCCGGACAGGGCGTAGGCGACGACGAGGAGGGCCAGCAGCCAGTCGAGCAGGTTCATGTCGTCAGATGTCCTCGTGGGGTCGGTCGGGCTCGTCCTCGATGTCGAGGAGGCCCGGCGAGGGACGCGGGTCGGCGGCCAGCATGTACGCCGGCAGGTCGCGCACCCGCGTCTCGTCCCACGGCTGGGTCCAGCCCAGGAAGTCGAAGAGCTTGGCGATGATGCCGCCGGTGAAGCCCCACAGGATCACGTCGTTGTCGGGCCCGATCATGAAGCCCGGGCTCTGGAAGCCGCGCGGGTGACGCACGGTGACGCGGTGCTCGGCGTCGAGCAGCTCGCTGATCGGGACGTGGTGGATGGCGTGCACCTCGGCGCGGCTCGCGATGTGCACGCCCGTGGGGTGCGCCCACCAACCGAGCACGGGCGTGACGGCGAAGTTGCTCGGCGGCAGCCACAGGTCGGGCAGGCTCGCGAAGACCCGGACCTCGGCCGGATCGAGACCCACCTCCTCCTCGGCCTCGCGCAACGCGGCCTGCACCGCGGTCTCGCCGGGGTCGAGCGAGCCGCCGGGGAAGGAGACCTGCCCGGGATGCGAGCGCATGTCGTGGGCGCGCTCGGTCAGCAGCAGCTCGGGCCCCTGCGGCCCCTCGGCGAAGAGCATCAGCACGGCGCCGGGCCGCGCGCTGCCGTCGGCCGGTGGCGTGAAGCGGGTGAGGTGGTCGGCGGTGATCGATCGCGCGCCCTCCTGCACCGGCAGCAGCCACTCGGGGAGCGAGGCCAACGAGCCGCCGTGGCCGCTCACAGCTCGACCCCCAGGTGCTCGGCGACCAGGTCCTCGAGCTGCTCGACGCTGCGGATCTCGACCGGCAGCACCGCCTCGACCGCGCCGTCGGCCCCGACCAGCACCGTGGTGGGGAACGCGACGGCTCGCACGGTCGGGTCGACCCCCAGCGCGCCCTCGGTGTCGGCGACCTGGGGGTAGGTCACGCCGCTGTCGACGAGCAGCTCCATGGCACCCTCCGTGATCGGGTCGGCGAAGTCGACGCCCAGCACCTCGACCCGGTCGCCGTGCTGCTCGTGGAAGTCCTGGAGCACCGGCAGCTCGCGCTTGCACGGCGCGCAGGTGGCGAACCAGGCGTTGAGGACCAGCGGCCCCCGCAGCGACGACAGGTCGACCGCGGGGCCACCACCGAAGCAGGCGAGCTCGAGCTCGGGCAGCCCGCCCTCCACCGGCTCGCCTTCGCCGGGACGACACTCCTCGATCCCGGCCTCGGCCTTGGCCTCGCGCAGGGCGGGGGTGTCGACGTCGATCTGCGCCGGGCCGGGGGCCGACACGAGGGAGCCGTCCTCCCCCGAGCAGGCGCTGAGCACGAGGGCCACCGCCGCCAGGACGGGGGCGGTGCGGCGTCGGGTCACCGGCGCGCCTCGGTCTTCACCAGCGCGGCCGCGGTCTCGGGGTCGGTCGGGCCCTCACCGTAGGACGGGCACCAGCGCGCCACCGGGCAGGCACCGCAGGCCGGGCGCTGGGCGTGGCAGCGCCGGCGGCCGTGCCAGATCAGCCGGTGGCTCAGCATCGTCCAGTCCTTCTTGGGGAACAGCGCCCCCACGGCGTGCTCGACCTTGACCGGGTCGGTCTCGTCGGTCCACCCCAACCGGCGCGCCAGCCGGCCGAAGTGGGTGTCGACGGTGATGCCGGGCACGTCGAAGGCGTTGCCGAGCACCACGTTGGCGGTCTTGCGCCCGACGCCGGGCAGCTTGACCAGGTCGGCCAGCCGGGGCGGGACCTGCCCGTCGTGGTGCTCGACCAGGTGGGCCGAGAGCTTGAGCAGCGACTCGGTCTTGGCCCGGAAGAAGCCGAGCGGGCCGACGATCTCCTCGAGCGCGGCCCGGTCGGCGGCGGCCATCGCGCGGGCGTCGGGGTAGGCGGCGAAGAGGGTGGGCCGGACCGCGTTGACCCGACGGTCGGTGGTCTGGGCCGACAGGACGGTCACGACGAGGAGCTGGAAGGGGTCGTCGAAGTCGAGCTCGCAGCGGGCCTCGGGGTAGGTCTCGGCGAGGACCCGGTGGGTCTTGCGGGCACGGCGTACCAGCGCGGTGGGGGTCTCGGGGGCGGGCACCGGCCCAGCCTACGAGACGGCGGCCGACACCCCCGTGGTCGCCGGCCCGCCGCGCCGGACGGGGCCGATGGTGCCTGTGACCAAGTCCACTGGATAGCATTGCCCACATCCGTGCGCCCCTGCGCGGTCCAGGCTCGAGCACCCGCACGCACTACAGGAGGTCCGGTGGACAACGACGTACTGCGTCAGGCACCACTCTTCAGCGCCCTGGACGACGAGGCGGCCTCCGCGCTGCGCACGTCCATGACCGAGAGCCGGCTGCGCCGCGGTGACGTCCTGTTCCGCGAGGGCGACTCCGGCGACAAGCTCTACATCGTGCTCGAGGGCAAGGTGAAGCTCGGCCGCACCTCCGCCGACGGCCGCGAGAACCTGCTGGCCATCCTCGGCCCCGGCCAGATGTTCGGCGAGCTGTCGCTCTTCGACCCGGGCCCGCGCTCGGCGACCGTCACCGCCGTGACCGACGCCTCCTTCGCCTCGTTGTCCCACGAGGACCTGCTGCGCTGGCTCGAGGGACGCCCCGTGGTGGCCCGTGGCCTGCTCACCCAGCTCGCCGGCCGCCTGCGCAAGGCCAACGACGTCGTGGCCGACCTGGTCTTCTCCGACGTGCCCGGCCGCGTGGCCAAGGCGCTGCTCGACCTCGCCGACCGCTTCGGTCGCACCGCCGACGACGGCGTGCACGTGCACCACGACCTCACCCAGGAGGAGCTCGCCCAGCTGGTCGGCGCCTCCCGCGAGACGGTCAACAAGGCACTGGCCGACTTCGCCTCGCGCGGCTGGCTGCGCCTGGAGCCCCGCTCGGTGGTCATCATGGACCTGGAGCGGATGTCGCGCCGCGCCCGCTGAGGGCCGGCACCGAAAAAAAGTCTCCGGGGGCTGCCCCCTTTTCCCGCCTCCTCCGCGTCTGAACAGTTGAGGACGAGGAGCACACCATGGGGTCACGGCACGAGCGGCGCGAGGAGCAGCACGCCGCCTTCGAGGAGTTCGTGCGCGCCCGCACACCTGCGCTGACCCGCACCGCCTACCTGCTGACCGGCGACGCGCACCTGGCCGAGGACCTGGTCCAGACCGCGCTGCTCAAGGCCGCCGAGCACTGGCACCGCATCGAGACCTCGCCCGAGGCCTACGTGCGCCGCACGCTCTACACCCAGCAGGTCTCGGTGTGGCGGCGACGTCGCGGGGTGCGCGAGCAGTCCCTGGGCTCGTACGACGCCGCTGCCGCGACCGCGCACGCTCACGACCCCGACCTGAGGCTGAGCCTGGTCGAGGCACTGCGCCGGCTCACCGAGCGACAGCGCACGGTGCTGGTGCTGCGCTTCTTCGAGGACCTGACCGAGCCGCAGGTGGCCGATGCCCTCGGGATCAGCCGCGGCACGGTCAAGTCCACGATCCACCGCGCGCTCGCACGCCTGCGGGTCCTCGCCCCCGACCTGGCCGACCTCGTGGAGGACCCCGCATGAGCCCGCACCCGCCGCTGAAGGACCTGCTCGAGCAGGCCGCCGAGACCGTGCGGCCCGCCGAGGTGCCCCGTGACACCTGGCAGCGCGGCCGCCGGCGCCACCGCCGCTCCGTGGCGGCCCGGGCGGCCGCGGTCGTGGCGGTCGCCGCGCTCCTCGCCGTCACCCCGGGTCTGCTGGACCGGGCCACCGACCGCTCGCTGCCCCAGCCCGCCGGTGACGGATCGTCGGTGTCGGGGCTCCCCGAGCGCCTCCACGAGGTGCCCTCCTACCTGGGCGTCGGCGGAGCGCGCGAGGGGTGGGCCGACGACGTCGTGGGCGACGACCTCGCCATCGGGACCGCGGCCGCCGCCTGGGTCACCTCGGCCGGGCTGCCGGTGGTCGTGGACGCCACCGACGGCGCGTACCACCTCCTCGAGCTGCCCCAGTTCCTGCTGACCAGCGGCCTGACCAGCAGCTGGTTCCCGGGCGACGCCCCTCCCCTGGCGCTCTCTCCCGACGGGACCCGCCTCGCCTACGCCTACGCCTGGCCCGCCACCGACGACGGCACCGCTGTGCCGTCAGGCATCCGAGTGGTCGACCTGGTCACCGGCGAGGTGACCCGGGAGCACCCGCTGGAGGGCGGCGCCGGGGTCGTCGTCACCCAGGTGTCGTGGTCCCCGGGCGGCTCGTGGCTCGCCTGGACCGGGTCCGAGACGTCCTACTGGACCACGTCCGGTCTCAACGGCAGCAAGGCGGTGACTGGGACCGTCGCGCCGGACGGGACACAGCAGCGGCTCACGGCCGGGGGCAGCGCCTTCGTCGACGACGACGGCACCACCGCCGTCCTGACCGGCGGCCAGGTCCGGCTGCACCGGCCGGACGGGACCCGGTCGGCGCGCCGCCCGATCGGCATCCTCGAGGTGACCGAGGCCGGGGCGCTCGCCCCCGGTGGGACCCGCCTGGCCGTGGGCACCCAGGAGCGCTACGACCTGGTCACGCTGCGTCTGGACCGTGACGAGGTGTCGACGCGGTCGGGCGAGGAGCCCGACGAGGGCACCTGGTCGGTGCGACCGCTCGGCTGGGTGGGCGACGCGGTCCTGGTGCAGCGCACCCCGCCCGACAGTGGCGAGGAGGGGCGGCTCAGCCTGGTCCACCTCGACGGCGACGTCCCCGTTCGCGACGTGGGCGTGCTCGACGGCGGCGAGCCGGACGAGCCGTACAGCCGGGTCGGACCGCTCAGCGTCGCCACCGACCTGGTCACCGCCGATCGGCCAACCGTCTCCCGTCCGGCGCCGGACTGGCCGTGGTCGGACGAGCGCCGAGGGCTGGTGCGCGGCCTGGGTGCGGTCGCACTGCTCCTGGTCGGGTGGCTCGCCTGGGTCGCCGTACGCCGTCGACGCAGGGCACGCGAAGAAGCCGCCGACGGGTGACCCCCGGACAGCACCCGGCGAGCGTATGCCTGGGTGAGAAAGGGTGATCAGGTGATCTCGGGACCGGACGTGGACTTCGAGTCCTTCGTGCGCGCCCGCACGCCTGCCCTCTCCCGCACCGCGTACCTCCTGACGGGGGACGCCCACCTGGCGGAGGACCTCGTGCAGACAGCGCTCTTCAAGACCGCCCGGGCGTGGCCGCGCATCGCCGGCGACCCGGAGCCGTACGTGCGGCGCATCCTCTACACGCAGAACATCTCCTGGTGGCGCTCGCGGCGCCACCTCACCGAGCAGTCGCTGGGCGCGTACGACGCCCCGGCGGCCGAGCGCTCGGACCCCGAGCTGCGCCTGAGCCTCGAGGAGGCGCTGCGCCGCCTGACGCCGCGCCAGCGCACCGTCCTGGTGCTGCGCTACTTCGAGGACCTCACCGAGGTGCAGACCGCTGCCGCGCTGGGGATCCGCCCCGGCACCGCCAAGTCGCTGACCCGCCAGGCGCTGGCTCGCCTCCGCACCCTCGCCCCCGAGCTCGCCGAGCTCGTCGGACGCCCTCCGGCCGAGGAGGTGACCCGATGAGCAAGCAGCTGCGCGAGGAGCTCGAGCGGATCGCCGAGCGGGCCCCGGTGGCCGACCTGCCCACCGACACCTGGGAGCGGGCGCGCCGCAGCGTGCGTCGCGACACGCTCGCCGTCGTGGCCGCCGTGGCCGTGGTGGTGGGCCTGGTCGTCGGCGCTGTCACCTGGCTGCCCGACCGCGACGGCGTCGCCCCGGCCGACGGCGACGACGGCGCGCTGCCGGCGTACCTGCCGGTGCCGTCCTTCGGCGAGCGCGTGCCCGCGAGCGACGACCTCTCGGTGGGGGCGCAGGCGGCCGCGATGGTGCCGGACACCCCGCAGGGCAACCGCGGAGTCGTCGTCGTGGACGCCCTCACCGGCGAGTACCTGGCCCTGGATCTGCCAGGCTTCGGCGCCGCCACCGGCCGGGACCTCAACGGCACCGTCCACCCGGTGGCGCTCTCACCGGACGGCGCCACACTGGCCTACCCGCGTGCGAGCGGGTGGCGCGCCGGGGGCACGCTGCGCACCGGCCTGGGCGTCGTCGACCTGGCCACCGGCGAGGTGCGCAAGGTTCCCCTGGAGGACGACGGCCGCCCCGTCCTGGTGCGGACGGTCTCCTTCTCCCCCGACGGACGCTGGCTGCTCTGGACGGGTCAGCCCGTCCTCCCGAGCAGGCAGGGCCGGTCCTTCGGCGACGCCACCGCCCACGGAGTGGTCGCGCCCGGAGCGAGGCGTTCCACACCGCTGCCCGGCCAGGACCGCGACCTCGGGCTGTCCGTCGGCGTCGACGACCAGGGCACGGTCGCCCGGGTCGGCGGCTCCACGCGGCTGCTTCGGGCCGGCGCCGACGAGGGGCCCGCCCCCACCCTGCCCGGCCTGGAGGGTGTCGTCCTCAGCGGCACCATCGACGACCGAGCCGTGAGCGCCCTCGTCAACACCTACCAGCCCGGCGACGACCGCGAGGCCTCGTACAGCTGGGTCAGCGCGAGCCGCACGGACCCCGGGGCCGCACCGCGGCGCCTCGCCTCCCCCGCTGCTCTCGTGGGCGCCGGCTGGTGGGTGCTGGAGTGGGTCGACGCCGACCACGCCGTCGTGGCCGTCGACATCCTCGAGGGGGACTCCTTCAGCGAGACGCAGCTCGGCGTCGTCACGCTCACCGAGGACGGGGCCGGCTACGACCCGGTGCTCAGCGGCGACCCCGACGCCTCCCACATCACCGTGGCCACCGACCTCCTCGCCGACCGCGCCGCCGCGGTGGAGCGCCCGCTGCCCGCCTTCGCCGAGGAGCGACGCTCGCACACCTGGTGGTGGGTCGGCGGGGCGCTGCTGCTCGTGGTCGTCGTCGCGCTCGCCCGTGCCGCCGTACGACGCCGGGCTCAGGCCCGGCGCTCGGCGAGGTAGGCCAGCTGCGCGCGCACCGACAGCTCGGCGGCGCCCCACAGCACGGGGTCGACGTCGGCGTAGACGATCTCGACGACGCGGCGCGGCAGCTCGTCGACGGCGAGGCCCTCGGGGTGCGGGGCGGCCCGCAGCGTGTCGACCGCGGCCTGCACCTGCTCGAGCCGCTCGCGGCGGTGGTCCTGGTAGTAGCCGATCGCGCCCAGCGCGTCGTCGATGACCGGGCCGTGGCCGGGCCAGATGGTGGCGACCTCCTGGGCCTCGGCCAGCGCGTGCAGGCGCCCCAGGGAGCCGAGGTAGGCGCCCAGCTCGCCATCGGGGTGCGCGACCACGGTGGTGCCGCGGCCCAGCACGGTGTCGCCGGTGAGCACCGCGCGCTCGGCGGGCAGCACGAAGGACAGCGAGTCGGCGGTGTGGCCGGGGGTGCCCACGACGCGCACCTCGAGCCCGTCGACCTCGACGACGTCGCCGTCGCCGAGGCCCTCGGAGCCCAGGCGGTGGGCGGGGTCGAGCGCGCGCACGCCGCAGCCCATCCGCTGGGCGAACTCCTTGGCGGCCTCGGAGTGGTCGTGGTGGTGGTGGGTCAGCAGCACCACGCCCACCTCGCCGGCGGCCTGGGCCACCGAGTCGAGGTGGGCCAGGATCGAGGGGCCGGGGTCGACCACCACCGAGCGGCGGGCCCCCGGCTCGCGCAGCACCCAGGTGTTGGTGCCGTCGAGGGTCATGTGGTCGGCGTTGGGCGCCAGCACGCAGCGGGCCCGCTCGCCGAAGGGCCCGCCGGCCCAGCCGGAGGGCCCCACCACGGGCGTGCTCACGGCTGCCTCCGCTCGCCGACCAGCGGGCGCAGCCGGTCGGGCATCGACAGGGTCCAGCCGTCCCCCAGCGGCTCCACCGTCGGGGTGAACATCTGCACCGAGCGCTCCCGGGCCGCCGCCAGCACCGCGGCCGGGTCGGCGTACGTGCCGACCTCCATCGAGGTCAGGTAGGTCGGCGGCATCATCGCCAGCTCGCCGGCGTCGGCCCGGTCGGCCGCGAGCCGCGCCGGCAGCCAGTGCACCGACGACGACTCGCTGGAGACGTCGCGGGTCACCTGCCCTGGGGGCAGCTCGGCGACGAAGAACCAGGTGCGGTAGCGCTTCGGCTCGAACACCGGGGTCAGCCAGGCGTCCCAGACCCCGAGCAGGTCGGTGCGCAGCACCAGCCCGCGCCGGTTGAGGAAGTCGGTCATCGCCAGCTCGCGCGTCTCCAGGGCGACCCGGTCGGCCTCCCAGTCCTCGGCGGTGGTGTCGGCGACGACGTCGCCGTCGCTGACCCCGGCCAGCAGCACCCCCGACTCCTCGAAGGTCTCGCGCACCGCCGCGCAGACCAGGGCCCGGGCGGTCTCCTCGTCGCAGCCGAGCCGCTCGGCCCAGGCCGCGGGGTCGGGACCGGCCCAGCCGACCTGGGCGTCGAAGTCGCGCGGGTCGACGCCGCCGCCGGGGAAGACCGCCATCCCGGCCGCGAAGTCCATCGACACCTGGCGGCGCAGGTAGTAGGCCTCCGGGCCGGCGTCGCCGCTGCGCAGCACGATCACGGTCGCCGCGTTGCGCGGCTCGACCGGCTCGCGGGTGCCGTCGGCGTACTCCGCGGCGAGCGCCACGACCTTGTCGGGCAGCGGCACAGGCGGCAGCGGGATCCGCATCAGGCGTCGGCCACCTCGACCACCAGCTCGACCTCGACGGGCGAGTCGAGCGGGAGCACCGGCACCCCGACGGCTGAGCGGGCGTGCACCCCGGCCTCGCCGAAGACCTTGCCGAGCAGCTCGGAGACGCCGTTGGCGACCCCGGGCTGGCCGGTGAAGTCGGGGGTGGAGGCCACGAAGCACACGACCTTCACCACACGCGCGACCCGGGAGAGCTCGCCGACCTCGGCGCGCACCGCGGCGATGGCGTTGAGCGCGCACTGCACGGCGCACTCGTAGGCCTCTTCGGCGGTGACCTCGCCGCCGACCTTGCCGGTGGCCATCAGCTCGCCGCTGCGCATCGGCAGCTGCCCGGAGGTGAAGACGTGCGCGCCCGAGCGGACCGCAGGCACGTACGCCGCCACGGGCCTGGCCACCTCGGGCACCGCCAGGCCGAGCTCGGCGAGGCGCTCCTCGGGGGTCGGCATCAGCCCTGCGCCGGACGCTTGAGGAAGGCGACGAGGCCGCCCTGCGCGTTGGTCTGGATGGTCACCAGCTCCCAGCCGTCCTGGCCGAAGTTGTTGAGCATCAGGGCCTCGTTGTGGAGCGGAATCGGCGCCACCTGGTATTCCCACTTGGTCATGGGCCGCACCCTACTCGCCGGGGCAGCGCCGTCACCGCCCCCCGAGGAGGCGCCGTACGACGACACGGCCCCGACCGCGCACGGGGCGCGGCCGGGGCCGTGTCTGGGTGGTGCTGGGTCGCGCTGGGTTCAGCGGCGCGACGTGGCGGGGGAGGTGTCCTGCGCCCCGGGGATCGTGCCGCTGTCCTGCAGCCCCTCGGTCACCTCGTCGGCGATCTGCGTGGCCAGCCACTTGCGCTTCTTGCGCTGGATCACGCGGTTCTCGGCCAGCAGCGCCCGTGCGGTGGCGATCATCAGCAGCACCATGATGATGCTGAAGGGGGCCGCGACCAGGATGGCGCTGGTCTGCAGCGCCGCGAGGCCACCGGCACCGGCCATCAGCAGCACGGCCGCGACGACGCCCTCCATGGTCGCCCAGAAGGCCCGGCTCCACACCGGCGGGTTCGGGTCGCCGCCCTCGGCCAGCATGTCGACCACGAAGGAGCCGGAGTCGGAGCTGGTCACGAAGAAGACCACGATCAGGAAGATCGCGACCACGCTGAGCAGGGTGCCCAGGGGCAGCGTGTCGAGCAGCTGGAAGAGCGCCAGGTCGGTGCTGACACCGTCCTCGCCGATCAGGCCGCCGCCGCCGAACATCTCGGTCCAGATGGCCGCGCCACCGAGCACCGAGAACCACAGGAAGGTGACCATGGTCGGCACCAGCAGCACGCCGAGCACGAACTCGCGCACGGTGCGGCCGCGCGAGATCCGCGCGATGAAGACACCCACGAACGGGGCCCAGCTCATCCACCAGCCCCAGTAGTAGGTGGTCCAGCCCGAGAGCCAGCTCTGCCCGGCCTCGCCCTGGAAGGGGCGCACGTCGAAGGAGAGCTTGAGGAAGTTCTGCAGGTAGGACCCGATCTGGGTCACGAAGTCGCTGAGCAGGAACACCGTGGGCCCCAGCAGCAGCACCGCGGCGAGCAGGCCGGCGGCCACGCCCATGTTGATGTTCGACAGGTAGCGGATGCCCTTGTCGACGCCGGTGACCACGGAGACCAGGGCGATGGCGGTGATGACCGCGATCAGCAGGACCAGCAGCGGGGTGCTGGCCTCGTCGACGACGCCGAGGAAGCTCAGGCCGGCACCGACCTGGCTGACGCCGAAGCCCAGCGAGGTGGCGACACCGAACAGGGTGCCGACGATCGCGACGACGTCGACGACGTCGCCCCAGAAGCCGAGGATCCGCTTGCCGAGCAGCGGCTCGAGGGCCCACCGGATCGAGATCGGGCGGCCCTTGCGGTGCACGGCGTACGCGATCGCCAGGCCGACCACCACGTAGATGGCCCAGGCGTGCAGGCCCCAGTGCAGGAAGGTGGTGTCCATCGCGGTGCGTGCGACCTGGTCGGGCCCACCGGCGACGTCGGTGCCCGGGGGCGGGGTGGCCAGGTGGTTCAGCGGCTCCGCGACGCCCCAGAAGACGAGACCGATGCCCATGCCGGCTGCGAAGAGCATCGCGAACCAGGACTTGAGGCCGAACTCGGCCTCCTCGTCGTCCTTGCCCAGGACGATCGAGCCCATCGGCGACAGTGCCATCCAGAAGGAGAAGGCGACGAACGATGTCACCACGAGGACGTACCACCAGCCGAGGTCGATGACGACGGTGTTGTTGGCCTTCTGCAGCAGGTCACCGAGGCCGGTGGGGAAGATCGCCGCGGCTGCGGAGAAGACCACCAGGATCACGGCGGCGGGGATGAATACCCGGGGCGCGGCCATCGGGAACCGGCGCCGCGCGGCCGCCTCGGCACGATTCGGCGCGTCGGGGGGCGGCTGGTCCGGATGCGCCGGTCGGTCTGTGGGCGGGCTGGACGTCATGACTGCCTCTCGGTCGGGATCACTCTGAGTCGGTCGTGCTCGGTCGGGCGTACCCACCGCGGGGCCCTGGCGGGCCGCCGGGCCTGGAGGCCGGCGCGCGGGAGCAACCGACCACGTTACCGTCCGCACACCCTCCGCGTCACACCTGCGGGTGGTGCGCGACCACCCGGCGGGGTGCGAGAGGGCGCACTAGGCTCGGGGCCGTGAGACGTACCGACTGGTCCGAGGTGCAGCTGCACGTGGTCACCGGCAAGGGCGGCACCGGCAAGTCCACCGTCGCCGCGGCGCTCGCCCTGGCGCTGGCCGCCGAGGGCCGCCAGGTGCTGCTCTGCGAGGTCGAGGGCCGCCAGGGCATCGCCCGGATGTTCGACGTCGACCCGCTGCCCTACGCCGAGCGACGCATCGCCACCGGGCTCACCGGCTCCGGCGCCGGCCGCAGGCCCGGCACGGTGCACGCGCTGCACATCGACCCCGAGGCCGCGCTGCTGGAGTACCTCGCCCTCTACTACAAGCTCGGGCGCGCCGGGCGGGCGCTCGACCGCTTCGGCGTGATCGAGTTCGCCACCACCATCGCGCCGGGCGTGCGCGACGTCCTGCTCACCGGCAAGCTCTACGAGGCCGTGCAGCGCAACAGCCGCAACAAGGGCGCGCTGCAGTACGACGCCGTCGTGCTCGACGCCCCGCCGACCGGGCGGATCACCCAGTTCCTCAACGTCAGCGACGAGCTGGCCGGGCTGGCCAAGGTCGGCCCGATCCGGACCCAGTCCGACACGATGATGACCCTCTTCCGCTCACCGCGCACCGCCGTGCACCTGGTCACGGTGCTCGAGGAGATGCCGGTGCAGGAGACGGCCGACGGCATCGCGCAGCTGCGCGAGGCGGGTCTGCCGGTCGGTGCGGTCGTGGTCAACCAGGTGCGCCCGCGCGACGTGGCGCCCGACGACCTGGCCGCCGCGCTCTCCGGCCGGCTCGACCGCGGCCAGCTGGGCGCCGACCTCGAGGCCGCCGGCGTCGAGGTCACCGACGCCCTGCTCGACGGGCTGGTGGCCGAGGCGCGCGACCACGCCGAGCGGCGCGCCCTGGAGGACGCGCAGCGCCGGTTGGTCGCCGACTTCGACGTGCCCGTCGTGGAGCTGCCGCGGCTGGCCGGCGGTGTCGACCTGGGCGGGCTCTACGACCTCGCCGCCACCCTCGACGAACAGGGGCTCCGATGACCCAGGGGACCAGCACCCGCCGCGGCGACCGCTCCCGACCGCGCGTCGGGCCGCTGGCCGCCCACCCCTCACCGGCGCCCGACCTCGACGTCGACGCCCTCATCGACGACCCGGGGACGCGCATCATCGTCTGCACCGGCTCCGGCGGCGTGGGCAAGACCACCACGTCGGCGGCGCTGGCGCTGCGTGCCGCCGAGCGGGGACGCTCGGTGGTGGTGCTGACCATCGACCCGGCCCGCCGCCTCGCGCAGTCGATGGGTATCGAGGAGCTCGACAACACTCCCCGGCCCGTGGCCGGCGTCGAGGGACCGGGCCGGCTCGACGCGATGATGCTCGACATGAAGCGCACCTTCGACGAGGTGGTGGAGAGCCAGGCCACACCCGAGAAGGCCCGCCAGATCCTGGAGAACCCCTTCTACATCGCCCTGTCCAGCTCGTTCGCCGGGACGCAGGAGTACATGGCGATGGAGAAGCTGGGACAGATCGACACCGACGCCCGCCGCGACGGCACCTACGACCTGATCGTCGTCGACACCCCTCCCTCACGCTCGGCGCTGGACTTCCTCGACGCGCCCGAGCGGCTCTCCAGCTTCCTCGACGGACGGTTCATCCGTCTGATGCTGGCGCCGGCGCGCGGCCCGGCGCGGCTGGTCACGGCCGGGCTGGGCCTGGTGACCGGGGCGCTGACCAAGATCCTGGGGGCGCAGGTGCTCACCGACCTGCAGACCTTCGTGGCCGCCCTCGACACCGTCTTCGGCGGCTTCCGCCAACGGGCGCAGCGCACCTACGCGCTGCTGCAGGCCGAGGGCACCGCCTTCGTGGTGGTCGCCGCCCCCGAGCCCGACGCGCTGCGCGAGGCGGCCTACTTCGTGGAGCGGTTGCGCGGCGACCGGATGCCGCTGGCCGGGCTGGTGGTCAACCGCGCCAGCCCGGCGGCCTACGACGAGCTCGGCGCCGACGAGGCGATGGCCGCGGCGCAGCGGCTGCGCACCCGCGGCGGCCACGACCTGGGAGCCGGGCTGCTCCGGCTGCACGCCGACCGGGTGCGGCTGGTGCAGCGCGAGGCCGGGCTGCGGGCACGCTTCGCGGCCGCGCACCCCGACGTGCCGACCGCGACCGTGCCGGCGCTGGCCGGCGACGTGCACGACCTCGACGGGCTGCGCCGCATCGGCGACCTGCTGGGCAGCGCTGAGGCCCCCGCGTGAGCGGCGGCGGGTCGTCCAGCCGGCGACAGGTCAGCGAGCGCGCAGCGGCTCGGCCTCGACCGTGCCGCGGGTCCGCGCGTTCTCGAGCACCGAGCGCCACGACGCCGCCGGACGGCGACGCAGCAGGGCGCGGCGCTCGCGCTCGGTCATCCCGCCCCACACGCCCCACTCGATCTGGTTGTCGAGCGCCTCGGCGAGGCACTCCGTGCGCACCGGGCAGCCCTGGCAGACCTGCTTGGCCTTGTTCTGCTCCGCTCCACGAACGAACAGCTGATCCGGCTGCGCAGCCCGGCAGGCAGCGCGCGGTGTCCAGTCCTCAACCCACATGACGAGTCCCCACATCCTTGTCTCGAGAGCGTGCGTCGGCGGGCCCCGTTGCGTCCCCTGGGGCCGGTGCCGACGTCGCTCTCATGTCCCTGCCCCCAAGTAAAGGGCCACGACACGCTGAGGGACAGGTCATTTCGACCCAAAGGACATGGCCCGAAATGACTAGACCGATGTGGCCAGGCTCACGGGGGGCACCACCCGACGATGTCGTGTTCTCGCCCCTGGAGGGCTCGCCAGCGGTACAGTGCGCTCCTCGGCGATGGGATCGCTGTGCCGTGCTCCCGTACGCTGGGCGCCATGCCTGCGTCTCGCCCTGCCAGCCGTGTCGCCTCCCACCTCGCCGTGATGGTCGCGATCTCAGCCGTGCTGGGCGTGGTCGTCGCGGGTCTCGCGATCCCCTTCGCGGGCGTGATGGGGATCGGCGCACGCAACCTCGCGGACACCATGGACCAGCTGCCCGCCGAGCTCGAGACCGAGGCGCTGGCGCAGAAGACCACCATCCTCGACGTCGACGGCAACACCCTGGCCACGCTCTACGACCAGAACCGGGTCGAGGTCCCGCTGGCCCAGGTCTCGCGCAAGATGGTCAAGGCCATCGTCGGCATCGAGGACGCCCGCTACTACGAGCACGGTGCGCTCGACGTGCGCGGCACCATGCGCGCCTTCGTGACCAACCAGGCCGAGGGCGGTGACGTCCAGGGCGGCTCGTCGATCACCCAGCAGCTGGTCAAGCAGACGCTGGTGACCCAGGCCAAGACCGACGAGGAGCGCGAGGCCGCGACCGCGACGACGTACGCGCGCAAGCTCAAGGAGCTGCGCTACGCCGTGGCCATGGAGCAGCGCCACTCCAAGGACTGGATCCTCGAGCGCTACCTCAACATCGCCTACTTCGGCGACGGCGCGTACGGCATCCAGGCCGCCGCCCAGCACTTCTTCAGCGTCAACGCCAACAAGCTGAACATGCAGCAGTCGGCGCTGCTGGCCGGCCTGGTGCGCAACCCGGTGGGCTACGACCCGGTGGACAACCCCGAGCGGGCCACCGAGCGGCGCAACGTGGTGCTCGAGCGACTCGCCGACCTCGGCGTCGTGAAGCAGAAGCGCGCCGACCGGCTCAAGGACAAGCCGCTGGGCCTGAAGGTCCAGAAGACCTCCGACGGCTGCGTCTTCACCGCCGCCCCCTTCTTCTGCGACTACGTGCTGCGCTACCTGGTCACCGACCCGGCGCTGGGCCAGAACAAGAAGGAGCGCCGCGCGCTGCTCGAGTCGGGCGGCCTGACCATCCGCACCACCCTCGACCAGGACTTCCAGGACGCCGCCGACGCCGCCGTCCGCAACGCCGTGAACCCCACCGACCAGGCCATCGGCGGCCTCGCGATGGTCGAGCCCGGCACCGGGCAGGTGCGCGCGATCGCGCAGTCGCGCCCGGTCGGCGACGGCCCGGGCCAGACCTACCTCAACTACGTGGTGCCCCGGAAGTACGGCGACTCCGGCGGCTTCCAGCCCGGCTCGACGTTCAAGACCTTCGTGCTGGCCGCAGCGATCGAGCAGGGCATCCCGCTCAACACCCAGATCAACAGCCCCGAGGAGATCGAGGTCGCCCAGAGCTCGTTCGGGGTGTGCGGCGGGAAGAACTACCAGTCGACCGAGACCTACCCGGTCAGCAACTCCACCAGCTCGGGCACCTTCGACCTCTACCGGGGCACCCAGCTGTCGGTCAACACCTTCTTCATCCAGCTCGCGCAGCGCACCGGGCTGTGCCAGCCGTACCGGCTGGCCAAGAAGATGGGCGTGCGGCTGACCGACAAGAACAGCGAGATGGTGCCCTCCTTCCCGCTCGGCGTGGCCAGCGTCAGCCCGCTGGAGATGGCCGAGGCGTACGCGACCTTCGCCGCCCGCGGTCAGCACTGCGCCTCGCGCCCGGTGACCTCGATCGAGGACGCCAACGGCAACGTGCTCAAGCAGTACCCCGCCAAGTGCCGCCAGGTGCTGAAGGCCTCGACGGCCGACGCCGTCAGCGACATCCTGCGCGGTGTCATCGAGCCGGGCGGCTTCGCCCAGGCCGAGGCGCTCGACAGCCCGGCCGCCGGCAAGACCGGCACCACCCAGAACGGCCGGTCGGTCTGGTTCGTGGGCTACTCCCCGGAGATGGCCGCCGCGGCCATGATCGCCGGCGCCAACCAGGCGGGCACCCCGATCACCCTGACCGGCCAGACCGTCGGTGGCCGCTACATCTCCTCGGCCTCCGGCTCCGGCTACGCCGGCCCGATCTGGGGCGACGCGATGAAGGCGGTCGACGACCAGCTGCCCGACACGGGGTTCACCGCGCCCGACGCCACCGTCGTCAACGGCGTCACGGTCTCGGTGCCGTCGGTGAGCGGGATGAGCCTCGACGGGGCCACCCAGGTCCTCGAGGACGCCGGCTTCGGCGTCAGCAACGGCGGCTACGTGAACTCCTCCTACTCCTCGGGCACCGTCGCCTACTCCTCGCCCAGCGGCACCGCGCCCTCGGGCTCGCAGATCACGCTCTACCTCTCCAACGGCACCCCCGCACCCCCGCCCCCGCCGCCCCCGTCCACCGACAACGGCGGCGGCAACGGCGGTGGTGGCAACGGCGGCGGCAACGGCGGCGGCGGCAACGGCGGCGGGGCGGCAACGGCGGCGGGGCGGCAACGGCGGCGGCAACGGCGGCGGCAACGGCCGAGGCTGACCCGGCCCGAACTTCGCCCTGACCCGGCCGGAATCTCCGCCCGGCCCCCGGGGCCTCAGCCCAGCTGTCGGCGCACCTCCGCGGCCACGGCCGCGCCGTCGGCGCGGCCCTTGACCTGCGGCTGCACGACGCCCATCACCGTGCCCATGGCCTTCATGCCGGCACCGACCGAGCCGGTCGACTCGACGGCGGCGGCGACGATCCGCTCGATCTCGGCGTCGTCGAGCTGCTCGGGCAGGTAGACCGCGATCACCTCGGCCTCGGCCCGCTCCTTGGCCGCGCTCTCCTCGCGGCCGCCCTCGTCGAAGGCGGCCGCGGCCTCGCGGCGCTTCTTGGCCTCGGCGCCCAGGACGGTGACGACCTCGTCGTCGGAGAGCTCGCGAGCGGTCTTGCCGGCGACCTCGGCGTTGGCGACCGCGGCGAGCACCATCCGCAGGGTCGAGGAGCGGACCTGGTCGCGGGCCTTCATGGCGGTGGTCAGGTCGGTGCGCAGCTGGTCCTTGAGGGTGCTCATGACCGACATTGTGACAGCCTGTGCCGGTGAGCCTGACCCCGCTTCTGACCCGTGGCAGCGCCGCCCTCCTCGGGGCCGCGACGCTCGGCGGCGCAGCCGTGACGGCGTACGCCGTGCGCGAGACGCGGCAGTTCGCGCTGCGGCGCATCGAGGTGCCGCTGCTGCCTCCGGGCGCCGACCCGCTGCGGGTGCTGCACCTCAGCGACGTGCACATGACCCCGCGCCAGCGCCGCAAGCAGGAGTGGCTGGCCGGACTCGCCACGCTGCGCCCCGACCTGGTGGTCGACACCGGCGACAACCTCGCCCACCAGGGCGCGGTCCCCTTCGTCACCGACTCGCTCGGGCCGCTGCTCGACGTGCCCGGCGTCTTCGTGCACGGCTCCAACGACTACTTCGAGCCGCGGCTGCGCAACCCGTTCCGCTACGTGCTTCCCGACGACGGAACCCGCCACACCGACGTGCCGCAGCTGCCGTGGCGCGACCTGAGCGCGACGTTCACCGAGCACGGCTGGCTCGACCTGACCAACACCCGGGGGCGGCTGCAGGTCGGGGGGCTCGACCTGGCGTTCGTGGGCGTCGACGACCCGCACCTGGAGTACGACGACCTGGGCGCGGTCGCCGGGCCGGCCGACCCGGCCGCCGACGTGCGCGTGGCGATCGCGCACGCGCCGTACCTGCGGGTGCTCGACCGGTTCGCCGCCGACGGGCACGACGCGATCCTCGCCGGGCACACCCACGGAGGCCAGGTGTGCCTGCCGGGTGGTCGGGCACTGACCACCAACTGCGACCTCGACCCGGCCCGGGCCCGAGGCCTGCACCGCCATCCCGCCGCGTCCACCCCCGGTGACCCCGGCTCGGCGTGGCTGCACGTCAGCGCCGGTCTCGGGACCAGCCCCTACGCCCAGGTGCGCACGGCCTGCCGGCCCGAGGCCACCCTGCTCACCCTGGTGCCGCGCGGGCGGTGACGGGGTGCGGGGCCCGATTGGGGTGCTCCTCGGCGCTCCGGTATGCTCCGGTGCTCGTGGGGCCAGCCTCGGCCGGACCCACGGATCGGGCTGTGGCGCAGCTTGGTAGCGCGCCTCGTTCGGGACGAGGAGGCCGCAGGTTCAAATCCTGTCAGCCCGACAGATCCGATGTTCCCGGCATCGAGCAGCCGGGCCCACGCGAGTGGGCCCGGCTGTTGTCATGTCGGGTCCGTGCCGAGGCGTCCGACCAGTGCACGGGCCCGCCCGCGCGGGTGCGCGTGCCAGAATGCGCGCATGGCAGACGACGACCGCTCCGCGGACAGCCCGTCCCTGGAGGCGCCCTCGCTCGGGCTCGGCCGGTGGCGCCGCAGGAAGAGGAGCGCCGACGAGACGACCCCCGACACGACCGCGGTCGAGACGGCTGGGAGCGCCGACGACGCCACGGCGAGCGTGCCGGTGGTCGAGCCTGAGCCGCTGCCCGACGTCGAGCCCACACCAGAGCCTGGGCCCGACCCGGTCCCCGAGCCCACGCCCACCCCGGCCCCGACTCCCCCGCCGGTCTCGCGCGAGCCCGTACGCCGCCCCACACCGGCCCCGCAACCGGACCCGCAGCCGGCCCCGCAACCGGCCGAGCGGACCCGGACGGCTGGGAGGGCGGGCACGCCCCTGTTCGTCGACGAGGTGGCCGCGGACGAGCCGGCCGCCGCTGCCGAGCACGACGCCCAGCCCGCTGCCCGCAACCGCTCGCCGTTCTCGAGCCCTCCTCGGGCTGCACGGACGCAGCGCAGCCGCTGTCACCGGCGCCGTCGTCGGGGTGCTGGTGGTCGCGCTGACCTGGCTCTCGCTGCGGCTGTGCGAGGTGCTGCAGGGCACCCCCTCCTGCGGCAACCCCGGCATCTTCCTGCTCCTGGCCATCATGGTGGCGATGGTGGTGCTGGGCGGCGCGATGCTGCGCGCGGCCGGGGCGCCCGACCCCACCAGCACCGCCTTCCTCGCGGTCGGCCTGCTGTGCGTGGTGGCGCTGCTGTTCCTCATCGACGCGCTGATGTCACCGTGGATGGCGATCGTCATCCCGCTGGTCAGCGTCGGCGCGTTCGTGCTCTCGCACTGGGTCACCACCGCCGTGATCGAGCCTGCCCGCGACTGACACGACGACCGGGCTGTGCCCGGGCCGTCAGCGGGCCGCGGCCACCAGCTCGGCGATCTGCACGGTGTTGAGCGCGGCGCCCTTGCGCAGGTTGTCCCCCGAGACGAAGAGGGCCAGCCCCCGACCGCCGGGCACCCCCTCGTCGGCGCGGATGCGACCGACGTACGACGGGTCCTTGCCGGCCGCCTGCAGCGGCGTCGGGATCTCGCTGAGCTCGACACCCGGCGCGGCGGCCAGCAGCTCGGTGGCGCGCTCGACGCCCAGCGGCGAGGCGAACTCGACGTTCAGGGCCAACGAGTGCCCGGTGAAGACCGGCACCCGCACGCAGATGCCCGAGACGGCCAGCTCGGGCAGCCCGAGGATCTTGCGCGACTCGTTGCGCAGCTTCTGCTCCTCGTCGGTCTCACCGAGCCCGTCGTCGACCAGGTTGCCGGCGAAGGGCAGCACGTTGTGGGCGATGGTGCGCCGGTAGACGCCGGGCTCGCCGAAGTCGACGGCCTCGCCGTCGTAGGCCAGCTCGCGCGCCTTCTCGCCCGCCGTCTCGACCTGCCCGGCGAGCTCCTCGACGCCGGCGACACCGGAGCCGGAGACGGCCTGGTAGGTCGACGCGATCATCCGCACCAGCCCGGCCTCGTCGTGCAGCGGCTTGAGCACCGGCATCGCAGCCATCGTGGTGCAGTTGGGGTTCGCGATGATGCCGCGCCCCGCCTCGATCACGGCGGCGGCGGCCTCGGGGTTGACCTCGGCGACCACGAGCGGGATCTCGGGGGCCTTGCGAAAGGCGCTGGAGTTGTCGACCACGATGACGCCGGCCTCCACGAACCGCGGCACCAGCGCGCGCGACGCAGTGGCCCCGGCGGAGAAGAGCGCGATGTCGAGACCGGTGGGGTCGGCGGTCTCGGAGTCCTCGACGACCACGCTCGCAGTGCCGGGCGAAGTCGAGCGCGCTTGCCGGCCGACCGCGCCGAGGCGAAGAAGCGGATCTCCTCGACCGGGAAGTCACGCTCGGCCAGGATCTGGCGCATGGCGACGCCGACCTGGCCGGTGGCGCCGACCGACGCCGATGCGCAGCCCGCCTCATCGGCCGGTCCCGCCGTACACGACAGCCTCGACCTCGTCGGCGTCGAGGTCGAACGCCGTGTGCGTCGCGGCCACCGCCGCGTCGACGTCCTCGTCGGCGACCACCACGCTGATGCGGATCTCGGAGGTGGAGATCATCCCGAGGTTGACCCCCGCCTCGGCGATGGCGGAGAAGAACTTCGCCGTCACCCCCGGGTGGCTGCGCATGCCCGCGCCGATCAGCGAGACCTTGCCGACCCTGTCGTCGTAGAGCAGCTGTCTCGAAGCCGATCTGCCTCCTGCAGCCCCGCCAGCGTGGTCATCGCGGTCTGGCCGTCGGTGCGCGGCAGCGTGAAGGAGATGTCGGTGAGGTTGGTGGAGGCCGCCGACACGTTCTGCACGATCATGTCGAGGTTGATCTGGGCCTCGGCCAGCGCGGCGAAGATCCGCGCGGCCTCTCCGACCTTGTCCGGGCACACCGGTGACGGTGATCTTGGCCTCGCTGCGGTCGTGCGCGACGCCGGCGATGATCGCTTGCTCCATGGAGCCCTCCTCGGGCGCGGGGTCCTCGATGCTGCCGGAGACGATGGTGCCGTCGAGCTGGCTGAACGAGGACCGGACGTGGATCGGGATGTCGAAGCGGCGCGCGTACTCCACGCAGCGCAGGTGCAGGATCTTCGCGCCGCTGGCGGCCAGCTCGAGCATCTCCTCGTAGGTGACGCGGTCGAGCTTGCGGGCGCTGGGGACGATGCGCGGGTCGGCGGTGAAGACGCCGTCGACGTCGGTGTAGATCTCGCAGACGTCGGCCTCGAGGGCCGCCGCGAGCGCGACCGCGGTGGTGTCGGTGCCTCCGCGCCCCAGGGTGGTGATCTCCTTGGTGTCCTGCGAGACGCCCTGGAAGCCGGCGACGATGACGATGTGGCCCTCGTCGATGGCGGTGCGGATGCGGCCCGGGGTGACGTCGATGATCTTGGCCTTGCCGTGCACCGAGTCGGTGATCACCCCGGCCTGGGAGCCGGTGAAGGAGCGGGCGCTGTAGCCGAGGTCGCTGATGGCCATCGCCACCAGCGCCATCGAGATCCGCTCCCCCGCGGTGAGCAGCATGTCGAGCTCACGGGCCGGCGGGAGCGGGCTGACCGCCTGCGCCTTCTCGAGCAGGTCGTCGGTCGTGTCGCCCATCGCCGAGACGGCCACGACGACGTCGTTGCCGGCCTTCTTGGCCTCGACGATGCGACGCGCGACCCGCTTGACCGCTGCGGCGTCGGCGACCGACGAACCGCCGTACTTCTGGACGACAATGCCCACGACAAACTTCCCGTTCCGGATGCGAGGAGCGTGGGCCGCTGGCCCACGATGACCGGGGTCGGAGTCTACCGGGGCCGGTGTGCGGGCTCCGGCCCCATCTCAGTGGACGTCAGGGCTGGTCGGTGAGCAGCGCGTCGGCGGCCGCCACCTGGTCGGCGTCGAGGTCGACGTCGACGTCGAGCCGGTCGTGGGCCACCACCGAGAGCAGCGCGTTGAGGGCGGCGCCGGCGAGGTTGCCCCACGAGGAGACGTAGGAGAACTGCCACCACCACAGCGCCTCGCCGACGTTGCCGTCGCGGAAGTGGCGCAGCCCCGTGTCGAGGTCGGTCGCGATCGCGGCCAGGTCGTCGGAGAGCTGGCTCTCGACGACCTCGGGCACGTAGGGGTCGAAGACGAAGCTGTAGGTGTCGATGTTGTCGAGCATCCGCGCCAGACGCATCCGCAGCTCGTCGAGGTCGGGCTCGGGCCCCACGTCGGGCTGGTAGCGCGAGTGTGGCGTGAAGTCCTGCTGGGCACCCAGCCGGGCGCCGGCCAGCAGCACCTGGCTGATCTCCAGGAGCAGCAGCGAGATCGCCCGCCCGCCGTCGGCCTCCTTGGCGATCGCGCGCAGCGCGAGCAGGAAGCTGGCCACCTGGTCGGCGATCTGCTGGGCGAACTCCTCGGTCTCGGCGTCGAGCGCCAGGGCCTCGACCAGGGCCTCGGCGAGCCCGCCGGTGGAGTCGCCGATGGGCTCGCCGGACGTCTCGTGCACGTCGTCCGCGCCGCTGCCGCTGCTGGTCATTCCGCTGCCCGCCTTCCTGCGAACGCCCGTCCGAGGGTCACCTCGTCGGCGTACTCGAGGTCCCCACCCACGGGCAGTCCACTCGCCAACCGGGTCACGCGCAAGTCCATCACCTTCAGCATCCGGGTGAGATAGGTCGCGGTGGCCTCGCCCTCGAGGTTGGGATCGGTGGCCAGGATGACCTCGGTGACCACGCCGTCGGCCAGGCGGGTCATCAGCTCGCGGATGCGCAGCTGGTCGGGGCCGATGCCGTCGATCGGGCTGATCGCGCCCCCGAGCACGTGGTAGCGACCGCGGTACTCGCGGGTGCGCTCGATGGCGACGACGTCCTTGTACTCCTCGACCACGCACAGCACCGCCGGGTCGCGGCGCGGGTCACGGCAGATGCGGCACTGCTCGTCCTCGGAGACGTTGAAGCACACCGAGCAGAACTTCACCTTCGCCTTGACCTCGAGCAGCACGTCGGCCAGGCGGCGTACGTCGGCCGGGTCGGCCTGCAGCAGGTGGAACGCGATGCGCTGGGCGCTCTTCGGCCCGACCCCGGGCAGTCGCCCGAGCTCGTCGATGAGGTCCTGGACGACGCCTTCGTACAAGGTCGCGCCCTAGAAGCCGAGCTGTCCGGGCAGGCCGCCCGGAGCGCCGCCGCCGGGCATGCCGCCGCCGGCCAGCGGGCCCAGCGCCTCGCCCGCCATCGTGTCGGCCTGCGTCTTGGCGTCGCGGTAGGCCGCGACGATCATGTCGCCGAGGTCGCTGAGGTCGTCGGCGTCGCTGCCGTCGAAGCCGCCGGCCTTGATGTCGACGCCGACGAGCTCGCCCACGCCGTTGACGCGCACGCTCACCGCACCGCCGGCGACGGTGCCCTCGACCTCGGCCTCGGCCAGGCGCTCCTGCGCCTCCTGGAGCTGCTCCTGCATCTGCTGGGCCTGCTGCAGCAGCGCGTTCATGTCGAGGCCGCCGCCTGCGCCGCCGAGCGACTCGAAGGGGTTCTGGCTCATGGGGGTCACCTCTGGGTGTCGTGGGTCTGGTGTCGTGCGATCTGGGTGGGTGGTGCGGGGACGTGCCCAGTGTGTCGTGCGTCCGCTCACCCGACGGGTGCTGGGCCGCTCACTGGTGTCGGATCTCCTCGATGACGCGCGCCCCGAGCTCGCGCTCGAGCAGCGCGGCACCGCCGAGGGTCTCGTCGTCGGCGTCGAGGTCGTCGGGGTGCGCATCGGCGTCGGCGGCCCGCAGGTCGTCGGAGCGCGAGACGTCGACACCTCCCACCCGGGTCTGCTGGATCGCGCCGCGAGCCGCGGCGATCGAGCCCGGGCCGGCCTGGGGTCGCTGCGCCGTGGTCGGAGGCGCGGCCGGCGCTGCCGGCGCCTGGTCGGTGGGCGGCGGGCCCGGCTCGCCGGGGTCGTCGTCGGGCGGGGCGTCGTCGAGCCACGCCGGGGGCCGCTCCTGCGCCGGCACCTGCGTCTCCGGGACGGGCGTCGGCGCGACGGCGCCGGATGCCTCCTGCGGGGCGGGCTGCTGCTGGTGCTGCACCGGGGGCGCCGCAGGCTCGGCCGGCGGGGCCGCGGCCTGGCGCGTCACCACCGGCGCGCTGTCGGGCGAGGCCCCGGGGTCGACGATCGTCTCGATGCGCCAGTCGGAGCCCACCACGTCGATCGCGGCCTGGCGCACGATCTCGGCGCTGCCGTTGCCGTCGAAGGAGTCGCGCGCACCGGCGTTGGCGAAGCCGAGGGTGAGCGTCGTGGCGTCGACGGCGACGACCTGGGCGTTCTGGGTCAGGTGGATCCAGGTGACCCGGCGCCGCACCTTGGTGGCCTCGACGATGTCGGGCCACAGCCGGCGTACCTCGACGAGGCTGAGGGCGCCCGGCTCCGGGGTCGACGGCGCGGGCTGCTGCGGGCTGGGTGCCGGCGGTGGGGCCGGGGCCTGCGCAGCCGCGGCCGGGGGGGCCTGCGCAGCCGCGGCCGGTGGGGCCTGCGGGGGCGGCTCCTGCGGGGGCGGCCGGCGCGCGCCCGGCGCCGGCGCGGCGACCGGCTCGGGCGCGGGCTCGGCGTGCGGGGCCGTCGCGGACGGCGCGACCGCCGCTCCAGCAGGCGCCTCGGCGACCTGGTCGGGCGCCCGGGTGGACGACGCCGGCGCCGGGCGGTCCTGCGCCGGCACCTGGGTCTGCGGACGCGCCGGCGCGCTGGCCGGCAGCCCCGAGACCGACATCCGCTTCTCGATGCGGTCGAGGCGGGCGGTCAAGCCGTCGGTGGAGTGGTCGGCGCCCGGCAGCAGCACTCGCGCGCAGATCAGCTCGAGCAGCAGCCGGGGCGCCGTCGCGCCCCGCATCTCGGTCAGGCCGGCGGCCACGTGGTCAGCGGCCCGGGTCAGCTCGGCCGAGCCGAACCGCGCGGCCTGGGCCACCAGCCGCTCGCCGGCGTCCTCGCTGACGTCGATCAGACCGGTGGCCGGGGCGTCGGGCACGGCGGCGACGATGACCAGGTCACGCAGCCGGCGCAGCAGGTCCTCGGTGAAGCGGCGCGGGTCCTGACCGGTCTCGATGACCTTGTCGACCACCCCGAAGACCGCGGCGCCGTCACCCGCCGCGAACGCGTCGACCACCTCGTCGAGCAACGAGTCGGGCGTGTAGCCCAGCAGCCCCGTCGCCAGTGCGTGGGTGACGCCGTCTGCCCCGGCACCACCGAGCAGCTGGTCGAGCACCGACAGCGTGTCGCGCGCCGAGCCGGCCCCGGCGCGCACCACCAGCGGCAGCGCGGCCTGCTCGATCGGCACGCCCTCGAGCTCGCAGAGCTCGGAGAGGTACGACGACAGCAGCCGCGGCGGGATCAGCCGGAACGGGTAGTGGTGCGTGCGCGAGCGGATGGTCGGGAGCACCTTGTCGGGCTCGGTGGTCGCGAAGATGAAGCGCAGGTGGGGCGGCGGTTCCTCGACGAGCTTGAGCAGGGCGTTGAAGCCCTGCGTGGTCACCATGTGGGCCTCGTCGATGATGTAGACCTTGTAGCGGCTGCGCACCGGCGCGAAGAACGCCTTCTCGCGCAGGTCACGGGCGTCGTCGACGCCGCCGTGGCTGGCCGCGTCGATCTCGATCACGTCGATCGACCCCGGCCCGCCGCGAGCCAGGTCGCGACAGCTGTCGCACTCCCCGCACGGGTCGGCGACCGGCGCCTGCTCGCAGTTCAACGCCCGCGCCAGGATCCGCGCGGAGGTGGTCTTGCCACAGCCTCGCGGCCCGGAGAAGAGGTAGGCGTGGTTGACCCGGTTGTTGGCGAGCGCGGCACGCAGCGGCTCGGTGACGTGGTCCTGCCCGATGACCTCCGAGAACGTCTCGGGCCGGTAGCGGCGGTACAGGGCGAGGGGGGACTCCACACCACGACCCTAACCAGCGGGTCCGACAGTGGCCATCGCCAGGAGGGGAGCTGGGGAGGACGCCGCACCGGCCGGCACCACCCGGGCAAGAAAAGGCCCCCCGCGCACCCGACAGAGCTCGCTGACCCTTGCTGCCTCTCGGCCCTGGGGGAGTTGGGCAAGATGTCGCCACACGGGGGGTTGGTTGGAGTGTAGGCGAGGGGGCCGGGGGCCTCCAACACCAGGGGCCCGCGGCGCCGGGTCGACCCCGGGGGCGGCCCCGGCTGTCGGACGCGCGGCCCGCGGACGCCCCGCGCTCGCAGGCCGGGCGAGACGGCGGCGTGCGGCGGGCGGGGCGATTTCGCCGCCTCCCGGGGGCACCGGTACGCTCCTCGGCGGAGGATTCGCCTAGTGGCCTATGGCGCTCGCTTGGAAAGCGGGTTGGGTTAACGCCCTCAGGGGTTCGAATCCCCTATCCTCCGCCACTCGAACGGCGCCGCCCCACCCGGGACGGCGCCGTTCGCATCTGCCGACCCGGCCCCTATCGCCCGCTGACCCGGCCCCTGTCTCCGCTGACCCGGCCCGGGTCATCGCGAGGTCCGGGCCGGATCACGGCGGGCCAGGACGGGGCGCAGCACCAGCGCCAGCAGCAGCGCGCCACCGCCGAGCACACCCCACCACACGGCGTCGTCGCGCACGGTCGCGAGCAGGTCGGGCTCGGGCACCGGGGCGGTCGCGGGCCCCGCGGCGCCCGCGGTCCTGGGGGCGCCGGGGTCGGCGCCGCCCAGGCCCCGGGCGAGTGCCTCGTCGACGCGCACCACCCCGGCCCCGCGGGTGGGCGAGCGGACGTCGGCCCGGCCGTCGGCGGCGAGCACCAGCCGGTCGAGGACCTCCTCGGGGGTGTCGTCGGGGTAGGCCGACATCAGCAGCGCGACGACGCCGGTGACCTGCGCGGCAGCCCAGGAGGTGGAGACCGAGTCGACGCCGCAGGTGCCGCCGTTGAGCCCCGTCGACACCCCGCCGGTCGTGGGGGCGGCGACGTCGACGGCGCTGCTGCGCAGCACCGCGTCGGTCGGCGACCCGGCATCGGCGACCGCGGTGACCGCGAGCACGTGCTCGCCCGGACCGGCACCCGCACCGGCGGGGTGCACCTGCGTCGCGGCGTCCTCACCGGCAGTGGCCGCGGCGAGCTCGTCGGGCAGCGGGTCGGCCTCGTCGACGGGTCGGTCGCCGGACTCGGCGACGACGACCACGCCCGCGCGCCACAACGCCTCGACCGCCGCGTCGATGCGTGGCTCGGGCGGCACCGCGACGGAGACGTTGACGACGTCGACGACCGGGCGGGGCCCGCCGGCCCGACGCACCTCGCCCAGCACGTGCTCCAGCCCTTCGGCCACCCGCACCGCCGAGCGGGCCGGCCTGCCCGTCCTGCGGGGCGAACGCGTCGAGCACCCGCACGTCGACCAGACGAGCGCCCGGGGCCACGCCCACCGCTTCGCCGTCGGGGCGCGGTGGCGCGGCGACCAGACCGGCGACGATGGTGCCGTGCGGGTCGACCGGCGCGCTGCGCTGCCCGTACGCCGCCACCCCGGGCGCCTCGGGCAGCCCGGCGCGTGGCGCGATGCCGCTGTCGACGACGGCGACCGTCACGCCCTCCCCGGGGACCACGCCGCGGCGGCGCAGCAGCTCCTGCGCAGCAGGCACCCCCATCACCTCCAGCGAACGGCTCGGGGCGGCGTAGGCCCCCACCACCGGGTCCTCGGCAGCCACCTCGGTGCACGACCGGGTCTCGGGGGCGGCCCGCTGCGTCGAGGCGGGGCCGGCCCGCGCTCGTGGCAGGAGCGAGCAGGACCAGGCCCCAGCACGCCGCGACGGCCCGGCAGCCGGCGCGACGGCCGGCCGAGCGGCTCACCCGCAGCCCTCGCCGGAGCCCGGGTCGCGGTCGGGCGGGCAGAGCGCCGCCTCCTGCGACAGCGCGACACCGGTCTCGAGGAGCTCGAGCCAGGCGTCGGGGACCAGGACCGGCTCGTACCCGCCGTAACCCGAGCAGGACCGGCGTGTCGGCGCCCACGAGCGCGTTGGCACGGCCCTTCTGGTCCACGGCCCAGCGGCTGTCGCTCTCGACGTCGCCCCACCCGCCACTCATCACGTAGGCGCCACCGCCCGGCTCGACCTCGATCTCACGCTCCTCGGCGTCGAGCCCCGCGGCCGCGACCCCGGCGACGGGGTCGACCGCGACCTGGGCCCGCGGGGCCTCCCCCGGTCCGGTCTCCAGCAGGATGCAGTGCTCCCCCGGCTCGTCGTCGAGCACGTCCTCGGGCCACCGGTTCGCGGCGACCAGGGAGGAGCCGTCGCTGCCCGAGGGCAGCTCGGCCAGCTCGCGCGGCAGCCGGCCGCCGGGCAGCTCGGAGGCGACCAGCACCTGCAGGGCGAACTCGTCGAGCAGCTCGGCACCGTCGGCGGTGACCAGGTAGCCGCCCCCGCCGTCGTCGACGACGTAGTCGCCGACGCGTCCCCGACCGCCGGGCAACGGGTCACCCAGGCCGGGCACGTCGAAGCCGCCCGCGTCGAGGTCGGCGCCGCGCGGCAGGAGCGCCAGCCACTCGCCAGGCACCTTGACCGCCGAGTCGAGCAGCGGGAGGTCGAGGGCCGCGAGGAAGGCGTTGCGCTGCGACCGCCCGGGCATGGTGAGCGCGTAGCGGTAGGCCTCGGTCTCCTGATCGATGCGCTCGGCAGTGCCCACGACCCAGTACGCCGGATCGCTGGGGCTGCGGGTCGCGACCTTGACCAGGAACGCGGTGCCGGGGGCTGCGGTGACCCCGGGGCTCTCGCCGAGCCGCACCTTGACCCCCAGCCGGTCGCCGGTGCAGGCGCTCCAGCCGGTCTCGACCAGGGAGTCGACGCCGGCGAGACGGGCCGGCGCGTCGAGGATGCCGATGTCCTCGCCCAGCGGACGCGTCTCGATGGTCTCCTGCGACACGATGCGTGGCTCGAGGCCCTCGGCTCCCAGGATCAGGTGCGCGGAGGTGATGTTGAGGACCGGGCGCAGCAGGGGCCCGCCGTCCGCGTCGTCCTCGCCGGCACCGCCCTCGTCGAGGATCACGTACGCCGCGCCCTGCTCCTTGCTGATCACCAGGCCCGGCTCGTCCCAGTCCGTGGCCGCGTTGTCGGTGAAGACCCCCGTGATGGCCGCCCCGGCCACCAGCAGCACCCCGAGCGCCATGCCGCCCACGATGGTGCGGCCCGGCCGGGCGGGCTCGACCTCCCGACCGCCGGGAGCCCCGGAGACGAACGCCGTCACCAGGCGTCTCCTGCTGAAGGCGTGCGCCTCGACGAGGTCGCGCTTGGTGGCCACGCCTCAGCCTGCGATCGCCGAGAAGACGCCGGTGGCGACCAGGGCCAACGGCACCAGCGCGAGCAGGCAGACGCTCTCGGCCACGTCGCCCAGCCGGCCACGGCGCACCGAGGGCTCGCCGGGAAGCAGCGTGAGCGCCAGCAGCGCCGCCCCGACCGCCGCGAGCACGAGCGCGGTGGTGGGGCGCCACTGCGGCTGCAGCCACAGCAGCGCCACCGCGACCGAGGCCAGCCCGGTGATGCCGGAGACCAGGCCGACGAGGACCTCGCTGCCGGTGCGGTACTGGCGGGTGCGCAGCATCACCACGCCGCAGCAGACCAGCGCCAGCAGGGTGCCGGAGAGGCCCAGCTCCACGGCGACGGGGGCGACCAGGACCAGCAGCAGCCCGACCGTCGCGGTGATCGCGAGCAGGATCTCGTGGGCCAGCCGGGCATCGCGGCCCACCTGGGCGGGGTCGACCTCGTCGGGGTCGGCGGTGATGTCGGCGGTGCTGTAGACCTGCTCGACCCGGGCCCCGGTCATCCCCAGCGCCAGCCACGGGAAGAGGCTGCCCATCAGCACCACGAGCACGAGCAGGGTCGCCAGCAGCACGCCCACGTCGACGTCCGCCTTGACGCTCAGCACCAGCCCGACCAGGCCGAACGCGGCACCGACGACCACCGGCGGCAGCACGAGCGCGCGGCCCTCACCGAGGCCGAGCAGCGCGACCAGGCCCGCCAGCACGGCCCCCAGTCCGGCGGCGGCGACCGGCGCGCCGGCGAGGACACCCGGACCGCCCGGGGCCCCGAGGAGCGCGACGTCGAGGGCCAGCAGCAGCCCGGCGACGGCGGCGTACGCCGTGGCCATCCAGGCGACCGCGACGGCGGCCTCGGGCTCGGCCTGGGCCCGTGAGAGCACCACGGCCCCGGCCACCAGCACCGTGGCCACGACGCCCGCAGCGCTGCCGGCCAGCAGCGTGTCGCCCTGGACCAGCAGCGCTGCGGCCCCCAGCGCCATCAGCAGCCCGGCCGCGCCGAGCGCGGTGCGCCGCCCCGACGCGGGCGACCAGGGACGCAGGTCGCGCTCGACCACGTCGGTCATCGCCTCGACCACGTCGTCGTAGACCCGGGGCGCCGGGTCGTCGACCCCGGCCGTCACGGTGAGCAGCGCGCCGTCCTCGACCCCTTGCACCACCAGACCCGCGTCGGTGCCCAGCAGCCGGCCCTCGGCGGTGAGCACCCGGTAGCCACCGTGCACGGTCATCGGGTCGAGGAGCCCGACACTGCGGGCCAGCTCGGGGACCAGCTCGGCCAGCGGCACCGCTCCGGGCAGGACCAGGTCGACGCGCCGGCTGCCGGAGGCGACGGTCACGCGCACCAGGGCGGTGGCGCTCGCGGGCGCCGGGCTCGTCTGGGGGCTCATCTCGTCTCCCTCTCGGGGGTGGTCGACCGGACGGTGGTGCTGATGCTGCTGCGACGCGTCACCAGGGGGCCGGCACCTCGCGGCGCCGGCCCCCTGGCCGTGGGAGGTGGTGAGCCGTGACTAGTCGTAGCTCAGCCGTCGAGCTCAGCCGTCGAGCTCAGCCGTTGAACAGGGAGGCGCCCCGCTGGTCGGCGGAGCGGTAGTCCTGGTTGGCCTGGGAGACTGCCATGCTGGTCTTCTGCAGCAGGTCCTTCATCTCGAGGATCGCCTGGTCCCACTTGGCCTTGGCGACCGCGTAGGAGTCCTTCGCGTCGCCGACCCAGGCGCCCTTGAGCTCCTTGAGGTCGTCCTCGAGGCGGTTCATGCGGTCCTCGATCTGCTTGACGCCGGTGGCGAGGTCGCTGGCGCCGGTGTCGAGGCCGGCGTGGTTGACGCGGATGCCGTCGTTCATCATCAGTTGCTTCTCCTGGTCCGTGAGGGTGCTCGAGGGGGTGGCTCAGCCGTTGGGCAGCTGGCCCAGGCTGTTCTGCAACGACGTCATGGCCGTGGACTGGGAGTCGTCGGTGGCCGTGTTGTCCTTCTCGGTGGTGACCAGGTTCGACTCGAACTCGTTGAGCGCGCTGACGATCTTCTGCTGCTTCTCGCCCCAGGCCATCGCCAGCGTCTGGAACGCCACCGACCCCTGCCCGCCCCACTGCGAGCGCATCGCCTCGACGTTGCCCATCAGGTTCTTGCTGATGGCGTCGAACTCGCCGCGCGCCTGCGCGACCATGCCGGCCGCGCGACTGAGGGTCTTCTCGCCCTGTCCGTACTCGTTGCTCATGAGGTGCTCCTTCCCCCCGGGGCGGCCGTGCCGTCCTCGGAGGTCTGTGTCGGGTGCGCTGGATGCTCGCTCTGCGGGCCGGTTCGTGTCGTCACCGCGGACCCGTCCTGGAGCTGTGCGCAGACCTCTACCCCCGCCTTTACCCGCTAAACGTCGGGAATGGTTTCCCACAGGCTGCGGAAGAAACCCGACGCCACGACCAGGGCCGCGAGGGCCAGCGCCGTGGAGAGACCCTCGGCCACCTCGGCCCGGCGTGCCCACCAGGGCGAGCGCCAGCCGCGCCCGGTCGCCACCGCCACCACCACGACCAGCGCCGCGCCCACCACCGCGGCCAGGGCCAGCACCATCCCGGTGGCCCCCTGCAGGCCGGGCGCGGTCGCTGCGCCCAGCGCGCCCCAGCAGAGCAGTCCGGCGAGGCGCAGCAGCGCCCGCGCGGCCCGGTGCCGGTAGCTGCGCGCGGCGAGCACCACGGCGGCCCCGGCGAAGAGCACCATCAGCCGAGCCCCGACGACGTCGACGTCGGCGGTGACGGAGCCGAGCAGGCCGGTAGCGGCGAGCCCGGCCACCACCAGGACGGCGGCGCACGCGGCCGTCACCGTGCGGGCGCCCGAGGCGGCCACGGCGGCCACGGCCTCCGGTGCGACCAGGGTGCGTCCCCGCCGACCGGCCGGCCGTTCGCGGGCCGACCAGGCGGTGACCGCGAGCCGCTCGAGGTCGAGCAGGAGCTGGTCGGGCACGTCGACCGCCAGTCCCGGCACGAAGCGGGGCGCGAGCACCGCGAGCAGGAGCAGCAGGCCCCAGACCAGCGGGGTCGGCGCCCCGGCGAGCGCGCCGGCGACGGTGACCGCGAAGACGCCGACGCCCGTCACCACCCACACCCGCAGCGCCTCGTCCTGCGCCCGGGACAGCGCGCGCCCGACGGCCGCGGCCAGGGCCGCGACCAGCGCGGCCACGCCCACGGCGGCGGGTCGCAGCACGACCGAGGGTTCCCACACCACGGCGAACGCGGCCGCGCCCGCGAAGGCCGGCGCCACCACCAGCCGGTACGCCGCCAGGCGCCCCACCGGGAGCACCCCCACGACCGCGGCGAGCACGAGCACACCGACGCTGGCCTGGTGCAGGGCGCCGTCGACGCGGGCGGCGTACCACCCCGAGAGGAGGGCCAGGCCCGCGGCCACCGCCACCCAGGCGGCGGCGCCGGGAGAGGTGGTCGCGCTCGACACGGGGCCGGGCACGGGGCCCGGAACGGGGCCGGACACGGGATCGGACAGCGGGCCGGGCCGACCGGCGGGGTCGAGCGACGGCGACGCCACCGGCTCGTCGAGCGCCACCAGCAGCGCACCGCTGCGGACCCCCTCCCCCGCCAGCAGCGCATCGGGGTCGAGGCGGCGGCCGGCGGCGGTGCCCAGCGCGGGGACGACCCGGAGGCCGGCCTGCGCGGCGTACTCGCGCGCCACGTCGGTGGCACTGGCGCCGAGCGGGACGACCAGGTCGACGGCACCGGCCGGCCCGTGCACCGTCAGCGCCACGCGGCTCGAGGCGTCGTCGTCGATCGTCATGACCACCTCGACTCCCCGGTCGGCCCCTCGTGGGGGACGGTTTGGCACGTGGTGAGGAAGGGTAGTGCTTGCCGCGGGCGACGGGGCCACCCCAGCGCGCGCCCCGAGCAGCGAGGAGAGCCGTGACCACCACCTTGCGGGGCGCGCGCCTCGAGGAGCCGCAGATGCCCTCCGGGGAGATCCAGCTCCAGGCGCCGCCCGGGCTCGACCGGTCCGAGGGCGCCGCCGGCGTGCTGATGAACGCCATCCCGATGCTGGGCAGCCTCGGCTCGATCGTGCTGGTCGCGACCATGGGCCAGTCGTCCGGCAACGGCGGGCGCAGCTTCATCGCCGCGGGCATGTTCCTCTTCGCGACCCTCGGCTTCATCGTGGTCCAGATCGACCGGCAACGCAGGCAGCGGGCGCAGAGCGTCACCGGCTCGCGCACGGAGTACCTGCGCTACCTGGGCACCGTGCGCGAGGTGGCTCGCGACGCCGCCGACCAGCAGCGCCGGGCCCTGGCCTGGCGTCACCCGGACCCCACGGCGCTGCCCGCGCTGGCCGAGGAGCGCACCCGGGTCTGGGAGCACGGCGTCGGCGACCCCGAGTTCCTGCACGTGCGCTACGGCCGCTGCAGCCAGGAGCTGGCACTGGCGCTGGTGCCGCCCGAGAGCGCCCCGATCGACCAGGTCGACCCGGTGGCGGCCTCCGCCCTGCACCGGTTGCTGGTGGTGCACCGCAACCAGCCCGACCTGCCGGCCTCGATCGACCTGCGCGCCTTCGACCGGATCGAGGTCTGCGGCCCCGAGGAGTCGGCTCGGTCCCTGGCGCGGGCGCTGCTCTGCTCGGCCGCGACCTTCCAGTCCCCCGAGCACCTGGTGGTCGCGGTGCTGGCCTCCGAGCAGAACCTCGCCCACTGGGACTGGGTGAAGTGGCTGCCGCACGGCCTGTCGCCGCAGCGCTCCGACGCCGCCGGGCCGCAGCGCATGGTCAGCACCTCGCTCGACGACCTGGCCGACCTGCTTCCCCCCGACCTCGGTGACCGGCCCCGCTTCGGCACCGACGAGCGACCCGCCACGCCCCACGTCCTGCTGGTCACCGACGGCGCCGCGCTGCCGCCCGGCAACCACGTCGTCCCGCCCGACGGCCTGCACGGCGTGACCGTCCTCGACCTGCCGGCCCGGTGGGACGAGCTGGACGACGCCACGCGGTTGCGGCTCGAGGTGGCCGCGGGCCCGGACGCCGCCGGCCGGCTGCCGCTGGTCGCTCTGCGGCTGCGCGAGGCGCCGGTGCGCGCCAGCGCCGACCAGTGCGACCTGGCCACCGCGGAGGCCCTGGCCCGCCGACTGACCCCGCTGCACCGGGGTTCGGGCGGCTCGGCGGAGGCCGGCGCCGGCACGGGCGAGATCGCCGGGCCCACCGACTTCATGGAGGTGCTCGGCCTCGGCGACGTGCACACCCTCGACCCGCAGGCGGCCTGGCGGCCCCGACCGGCCCGCGACCGGCTGCGGGTGCCGATCGGGTTGGGCGAGTCCGGCGCCCTCGTGCACCTCGACATCAAGGAGTCGGCGCAGCAGGGCATGGGCCCGCACGGGCTGGCCATCGGCGCCACCGGCTCGGGCAAGTCGGAGTTCCTGCGCACCCTGGTGCTCGGACTGGCTCTGACCCACTCCCCCGAACAGCTCAACCTGGTGCTGGTCGACTTCAAGGGCGGTGCGACCTTCGCCGGGATGGCGCAGCTGCCGCACGTCTCGGCCGTCATCACCAACCTGTCGCAGGAGCTGACCCTCGTCGACCGCATGCAGGACGCGCTCTCGGGCGAGATGGTGCGCCGCCAGGAGCTGCTGCGCGAGGCCGGGAACTTCGCCTCGGTGCGCGACTACGAGAAGGCGCGCGCCGCCGGTGAGGACCTGGCCCCGCTGCCCTCGCTGCTCATCGTCGTCGACGAGTTCTCCGAGATGCTCTCGGCCAAGCCCGAGTTCATCGACCTCTTCGTCGCCATCGGACGCCTGGGCCGCTCGCTGGGGCTGCACCTGCTGCTGGCCTCCCAGCGGCTCGAGGAGGGTCGGCTGCGTGGGCTCGAGTCGCACCTGTCCTACCGGATCGGGCTGCGCACCTTCAGCGCCCAGGAGTCACGGGCGGTGCTGGGCGTGCCCGACGCCTACGAGCTGCCGGCGGTGCCCGGTCTGGGCTACCTCAAGCCCGACCCGACCAGCATGCTGCGCTTCAAGGCCGCCTACGTCTCGGGACCGCCGTCGGGGCGGGTACGGGTGCGGCGCGACGAGGGCGGCCACCCGCACGGCATCCTGCCCTTCACCATCTCGGAGGTCCAGCAGCTCGAGCCGCCCGAGGAGCAGCCCGAGCAGCCGGAGCAGCCGGAGGCCCCCTCCGCGACGGGGCCCGACCAGGAGGGCAACCAGCCCTCCCTCCTCGACGTCGCCGTGGCCCGGATGCGGGACCACGGCCCCGCCGCCCACCAGGTGTGGCTGGCGCCGCTCGACGTGCCCGACACGCTCGACGACCTGCTGCCCGACCTGGTCGAGGACCCCTCCCTGGGCCTGGTCTCGCCGTCGTGGCGCCGACTCGGGGGGCTCACGATCCCGCTCGGCACCGTCGACCGGCCCCGTGAGCAGCGCCGCGAGACCCTGACCGTCGACCTCGCAGGCGCGGCCGGCCACGTCGCGGTGGTGGGCGGGCCGCGCAGCGGCAAGAGCACCCTGCTGCGCACCGTCGTGACCAGCACCTCGCTGGTCAGCACGCCGCAGGAGTCGCAGTTCTTCGTGCTCGACTTCGGCGGCGGCACCTTCGCGCCGCTGGTCGACCTACCGCACGTCGCCGGGGTCGCCACCCGCTCCGAGCCCGACGTCGTACGCCGCATCGTCGCGGAGGTGCACGGCATCGTCGACCGCCGCGAGGCCTACTTCCGGGCCCAGGGCATCGACTCCATCGAGACCTACCGCGCGCGCCGGGCCGCCGGCCGGGTCGACGACGGCTACGGCGACGTGTTCCTGGTCGTCGACGGCTGGAGCACCCTGCGCGCCGACTTCGACGACCTCGAGCTCGCCGTGCAGCAGCTGGCGGGACGCGGCCTGACCTTCGGCCTGCACGTGGTCGCCGGCGCAGCACGCTGGTCGGACTTCCGCGCCTCGATGCGCGACGTCCTGGGCACCCGCCTCGAGCTGCGCCTGGGTGACCACATCGACTCCGAGGTCGACCGCAAGCTGGCCGCCCTCGTGCCGACCGGGCGTCCGGGGCGCGGCCTGGTGCAGTCGAAGCTGCACTTCCTGGGCGCGCTCCCGCGCCTCGACGGCGACCACGACGGTGCGAGCCTCGGTGACGGCGTCGAGGACCTGGTGGCGCGCGTGCGGGACGCCTGGAGGGGGCCCCGCGGCCCCAAGCTGCGGTTGCTGCCCGCCCGCATCGACCTGTCCCGGGTGCGTGAGCTGGCGCAGGTCGAGGCCGCGCCCGACCACGCCGACAAGGCCGGTGGTCGGCTGCTGCTGGGCGTCGACGAGAAGGAGCTCTCCCCGGTCGCGCTCGACCCCGACGCCGAGCCGCACCTGCTGGTCTTCGGCGACGGCCGCTCGGGCAAGAGCGCCCTGCTGCGCACCTACGCCCACGAGGTGATGCGCACCCGCAGCCCGCAGCAGGCGCAGCTGGTCGTCGTCGACTACCGCCGCTCGATGCTCGGCGAGGTGCCGGAGGACTACCTGCTCAGCTACCTGACCTCCGCCACCCAGGCGGGCCCGGCGCTCACGGACCTGGCGACCTACCTGCAGCAGCGGCTGCCGGGCCCCGACGTCACGCCCGAGCAGCTGCGGAGCCGGTCGTGGTGGCAGGGCGCCGAGGTCTTCGTGCTGGTCGACGACTACGACCTGGTCGCCACCCAGCAGTCCGCACCGGTGCAGGTGCTGGCGCCGCTGATGGCACAGGCCCACGACGTCGGCCTGCACGTCGTGCTGGCCCGGCGCTCGGGCGGGGCGTCCCGGGCGCTCTACGAGCCCGTGGTGCAGTCGCTGCGCGACCTGGCGATGCCGGGTCTGCTGCTGTCGGGATCGCCCGACGAGGGCCCGCTGCTCGGGACCCTGCGCCCTGCGCCCGCGGCGCCCGGCCGAGGCCGGCTGCTGACCCGCGACCGGGGCACCGAGGTGGTGCAGACGGCCTGGACCGACCCCGCGCTCTGACGGGCCGGGGGCGGCTGCGCGCCCCGGCCCGCACGGGTCGTCAGACGTGGGTGTGCTCACCGGGTCCGCGTACCCGCATGCCCGGCAGGTCGGCGAGGCGGTACGTCGCCTCGTACGTGCGGCGGTAGCCGGTGTGCGCGATCCGCCACCCCTGGGCCGTGCGCACGTAGCGGTCGTCGTAGATCGCGGCGCCCTCGAGCATGAAGCCGTGCTCGGCGACGATCACCTTGTCCTGCAGGTACCAGCGGCCGGTCGCGTGCTCGCCGTCGACCTCGACCTCGGGGTGGTGCGCCTGGTGCAGCGAGATCAGGCCCGGACCCATGTGGGTGCGCATGTAGTCGACCAGCGCGGCGCGGTCCTCGAAGACCAGTCCGTTGTAGTCGCCCGTGGCCTCGGGCACGAAGCAGTCCTCGAACTCCTGCCACTGCTTGGTGTCCAGGCAGCGCAGGTAGCGGTGCTTGAGGGCGCGCACCTCCTCGAGGGCGTGCAGCCGGTCGAGCTCGGCCGCGAGGTCCCGGCCGACGGAACTAGAACGCGTATCAGTTTCGGTCACGGTCGCAACCTATGCCACGGACGTGGCGCAGGTCACGGGCTCCCGGGGAACCCGAAACCCCCGCGTCACCTCCCGTCAACGCCCTGGCGACGTGGCGGGGCGAGGCTGGGTGCACCCCACCCCGCCAGCGATGGCCGACCCGAGGAGAACTGATGACCCAGCAGCTCCGCACGAGCCCCGTCACCCCCGCCCGCGCCACGCAGGCGCCGGCCCCGCTCACGCTGGTCCACGGCGGGCGCGCGGACCCCGCCCTGGCGGACCCGAGCCTCGACCCGGCCCTCGAGCGGGCCCGTACCAACGCCCTGCGCGACCGCCACGCCGAGGGCCTGACCCGGTTGCTGAGCGAGCGCGACGACCTGCGCGGCGTGCACGCCCTGGCCGACCTGGTCGACGACGCGGTCCGCTGGTCCGTCTGAGCGCGCCGTCGCGCCGGGCCCACCACCGCGCGGTCGGGGGCACACCCGGGTCGCTCGTTACACTCCGGGTGTGACCTCCGAGCGCGTGGACCCCGTGGGCCGATGACCGAGATCCCGGCCGCGGCCCGCTCCGCCCTGACCCTCGCCGTCCTCGGCGTGCTGCTGGTCGTGGGCGTCGTGTGGGGCTGGTCGGCGGCCACGGAGCCGCTGCCCGAGTCGACCGGCTCCTCCGAGGGCTGCACGCCCACGATGCTGGGCCCCGGCGACAAGCTCTACCCCGACGAGGTCGAGGTGAGCGTTCTCAACGCCGGCAGCCGAGGCAGCTTCGCCGCCCGGGTGCTGGCCCAGCTCTCCGCCCGCGGCTTCGCCGAGGGCAGCAGCGGCAACGCGCCCGGCGACGCCGCCGTCGAACGGGTGCAGGTCTGGGCACCCGACCGCGACGCACCCGAGGTGCGGCTCGTGCTCTCGACGCTCGGCAAGAAGGTGCCCGTGGTGGACCGCGAGGTGACCGCGCCCGGCGTCGTGGTCGTGGTCGGCGACCGCTTCGACAAGGTCACCCAGGGACGCAAGCGGATCAAGGTCAAGAACGAGGTCGAGGTCTGCGTGGCCCCGCCCCCGACCGCCGGCTGAGCAGCGACCCTCAACGCTCGGGCGGCTCGTCCTCGTGCAGCCACTGGGCCAGCCGACCGCCGCGGCTGACCTGGCGCAGCCGCGCCTCGGTGCGCTCGCGGACCTTGCGCGGAGTGACCACCAGCAGCTCGTCGCCGTGGCGCAACGACGTCGAGCGGTCCGGCACCAGCGTGGTGCCCTCGCGGATCACCAGCGAGACCGACGCGCCCGGCGGCAGGCGCAGCTCGCCCACCTCGACGCCGTGCAGGCGCGAGACCGGGCTGATGGTGATCTGCAGCAGGTCGGCGGCGATCCGCTCCAGCGGCGCGGCCTCGAGCTCGAGGTCGCGCGGCTCGGATCGCCGCGCGACGCGCAGCACCCGCGCCACCAGCGGCAGGCTCGGGGCGGTGACGAGGGTGAAGACGACGACCATCACGAAGACCAGGTCGAAGAGACGCTCGGCGCCCTCGACCCCCTCGGACAGCGGGATCGTGGTCAGCACGATCGGCACCGCGCCACGCAGACCCGCCCAGCTCATGAAGGACAGCTCGCGCAGCGGCATCGGCTGCACCAGGGCGCTCACGGCCACCGAGACCGGCCGCGCGACCAGGGTCAGCAGCAGCCCGGCCGCGAGCGCGAGCCCCACCGTGTCGAGGGTGATCCGCCCCGGGCTGAGCAGCAGCCCGAGCACCACGAACAGCCCGATCTGGCTCAACCAGGCGACGCCCTCGGCGAAGGAGCGGGTCGCGGCGCGGTGCGGCAGCTCGGAGTTGCCCAGCACCAGCCCGGCGACGTACACCGCGGCGAAGCCGCTGCCCTGCAGCACCGCGGCCGAGCCGTAGCCGAGCAGGGCGATGGAGAGCACCGCCAGGGGGTACAGGCCGGCGGTGGGCAGCGCGACGCGACGCATCAGCCAAGCGCCGCCGAAGCCGGCGCCCAGGCCGACCACGATGCCCAGCAGGAGCTGACCCAGCACGATCAACGCCACCACGGCGGGATGGTGGTCACCGACGGTGCCGACGGAGATGAGGGTGACCAGCACGACGGTGGGCGCGTCGTTGAAGCCCGACTCGGCCTCGAGCGCGCTGCTGACGCGCCGCGGCAGCGGCACCACGCGCAGCACGGAGAACACCGCAGCGGCATCGGTCGGCGAGCAGACGGCGCCCAGCAGGACCGCGAGCTCCCAGGGGAGCCCGAGCAGGTAGTGGGCACCCACGGCCACCACCGTGATCGACACGACCGTGCCGAGGGTGGCCAGGGACAGCCCCAGCCGCAGCACCGGCCGGGTCTCGCGCCAGCTCGTCGTCAGACCACCCTCGGCCAGGATGACCGCCAGCGCCGCGAAGCCGAGGACCTGCGCGAGCATCGCGTCCTCGAAGGGCACCCCGATGAAGGACTCGCCCAGCAGCACGCCCATCAGCAGGTAGACCAGCAGGCTGGGCAGGCCCGCCCGGCTCGAGAGCCGTACCGCCAAGATGGCGAGCAGCAGCACCGCGGAGCCCACGAGGACGAACTCGTTGAGCGCCTGGACGTCGATGGTCATCTCATCCGATCTGGACGGCGGGCCGCGAGGTCGCAGCCTACCGTCGCCTCGAACTGAAACATGTTCTAGATTTGTGGGGTGAGCAGCCCCGGCACCACCGTCCCCGCACCCGTCCCCGTCGCCAGCGCCCCGCCCGACGCCCCGGCGTACGACGTCGTGGTGGTCGGCTTCGGCATCGCCGGCGGCTGCGCGGCGCTGGAGGCCGCCCGCGCCGGGGCCAGGGTGCTGCTGCTGGAGCGCGCGGCCGTGCACGGGGGCACGTCGTCGATGTCGGGCGGGCACTTCTACCTCGGCGCCGGCACCGCGGTGCAGCGCGCGACCGGCCACGACGACACCGTCGAGGACATGGTCGCCTACCTGACCGCCTCGTCGAAGGCTCCCGACGAGACCAAGATCCGCGCCTACTGCGAGGGCTCGGTGGCGCACTTCGACTGGCTGGAGGCGCTGGGCTTCGAGTTCGAGCGCTCCTACTACCCCGAGAAGGCCGTCATCCAGCCGGGCACCCAGGGGCTGATGTACACCGGCAACGAGAAGGTCTGGCCCTTCCGGGACCTCGCGCGCCCGGCGCCGCGGGGGCACAAGGTGCCGGTGGCCGGCGACACCGAGGGCACCCGGCTGGTGATGGACCTGCTGCGCCAACGGGTCGAGGAGGCCGGGGTCGAGGTGCGCTACGAGACCGGCGCCGCCGCGCTGGTGCTCGACGAAGCGGGCGCGGTGCGTGGCGTGGGGTGGCGCAGCTTCGACCACACCGGCGTGATCCTGGCCGAGGCCGTGGTGCTGGCCGCCGGCGGCTTCGTGATGAACCCCGCCATGGTCGCCGAGCACACCCCGGCGCTCGGTGAGAAGCTCTTCACCCTCGGCTCGACGTACGACGACGGGCTGGGCATCCGCCTGGGCCGGTCGGCCGGCGCGGCGCTGCAGCACATGGACGAGCCGTTCATCACCGCGCCGGTCTACCCGCCGGCCACCCTGCTGACCGGGGTGATCATCAACAACCGCGGCGAGCGCTTCGTGGCCGAGGACAGCTACCACTCCCGCACCAGCCAGCACGTGCTGGCCCAGCCCGGCTCCGAGGCCTACCTCGTCGTCGACAGCGAGCACGTGGAGTACCCCGCCTTCCCGCTCGCGCCGCTCCTCGACGGCTACGAGACCCTCGAGGAGCTCGAGAGGTCCCTGGGCCTGCCCGACGGGTCGGTGCGCGCGACCCTGGCCCGCTACGACGAGCACGCCGCCCGCGGCGAGGACCCCGACTTCCACAAGGCACCGCAGTGGCTGGCGCCGCAGTCGGCCGGTCCCTGGGCGGTCTTCGACCTGCGGCTGGGCAAGGCCCTCTATGCCGGCTTCACCCTCGGCGGCATCGCCACCGACCTCGACGGCCGCGCCCTGCGCGACGACGGCTCCCCGGTCGCCGGGCTGTACGCCGCCGGTGCCTGCGCCTCCAACCTCGCCCAGGACGGCAACGGCTACTGCTCGGGCACCCAGCTCGGGGAGGGCTCGTTCTTCGGCCGTCGGGCCGGGGTGGCGGCCGCGGAGCTGGCCCGGAGAGCTTCATCGGCCGGCCGCTGAAACTGGGGGGTGGCCGATGAAGCTTCATCGGCCACCCAGGAGGTTCGTCGGCCGGCCGATGAAACTCCCGGGTGCCTCGCCTAGCCTCGGGCAGGTGAGCCAGCCTCCCACCCAGCGCCTGCAGGTCGCCTCGCGGGCGAACGTGCCGCCCTTCCACGTGATGGACCTGCTGGAGGCCTCGACCCGCCGCCAGCGCACCCACGGCGACGTCGTCAACCTGCTGGCCGGGCAGCCCAGCACCGGCGCGCCCGAGCCGGTCAACGCCGAGGCGGTGCGGCTGCTCGGGTCGGGCGACCCGCTCGGCTACACCCCCGCGACCGGGGTGCTCGAGCTGCGCGAGGCGATCGCCGGCCACCATGCCCGCGCGCACGGCATCGACGTCGACCCCGACGAGGTGGTGGTCACCACCGGCAGCAGCGGCGGGTTCCTGCTGGCCTTCCTGGCGGCGTTCGAGGCCGGCGACGCGGTCGCGATGGCCCGGCCGGGCTACCCCTGCTACCGCAACGTGCTGGCCGCGCTGGGCTGCGAGGTCGTCGAGGTCGACACCGGGCCCGAGACCCGCTTCCAGCCCACCGTCGAGCAGGTCGCCGCGCTGCACGCCGACCTCGCCGCGCGCACCGGCCGCGGGCTGCGCGGGCTGGTGGTGGCCAGCCCGGCCAACCCGACCGGCACCATGCTGCTGCCCGAGGAGCTCGCCGCGCTGGCGCGCTGGTGCGAGGAGCAGGGCGTGCAGCTGATCTCCGACGAGATCTACCACGGCATCGAGCACGCCGTCCTCGACGGCGGTCCACGCCTGGCGCGCTCGGCGTGGGAGACCAGCCGCGAGGCGGTCGTCTTCTCCAGCTTCAGCAAGTACTTCTCGATGACCGGCTGGCGGATCGGCTGGATGCTGGTGCCGCAGCGGCTGCGCCGCGCCGTCGAGGTGCTGACCGGCAACTTCACCATCTGTCCGCCGGTGCTGGCCCAGCGCGCGGGGGTCGCGGCGTTCACCGACGCGTCGTACGCCGAGCTCGACGGCCACGTCGCGCGGTACGCCGACAACCGCCGCGTGCTGCTCGAGGGCCTGCGCGGGCTCGGCGTCACGGGGCTGGCGCCCGCCGACGGCGCCTTCTACGTCTACGCCGACGTCTCGCACCTGACCGACGACTCGATGGCCTTCGCCCACCACCTGCTGGCCACCACGGGGGTGGCGCTCGCGCCGGGCGTCGACTTCGACACCGTGCACGGGCACCGCTCGCTGCGCTTCTCCTTCGCAGGGCCGCGCAGCGACGTGGAGACCGGTCTCGCGCGGCTGGCGCCCGCCCTCTCGGCACGCTGAGGAGGACGCGGAGGCAGGGCGCCCGGGGCCGGCGCGCACGACGGGGCCGCCTCGCCGCACGCCCGTCCACAGGCACGGCCGCACCGCTGCCGCCGGCTCGGGGGCGCGACCAGCATCGGGGCACCGTCCTCGACCTCGGGAGGCCCCGTGACCGCCGACCCCGCCGCCATCCGCCGCCTGGCCCACGTGCTGCGCGAGCAGGGCGCCGACGTCCGGGCCGAGGCCGACCGGCTGGTCGCGCTGACCGGGGCGGTGGGCTGGCAGGGCTGGGCCGGTGCGGCGCTGGTGGCGCGGGTGCGCCAGCAGGGCGCTGCGCTGCGTCGCTCGGCCGCGCGACACGACGATGCCGCGGCCGCGCTCGAGCGGCACGCCGCGGTCGTGGAGGAGCGGCTGGCGCTGCTGCTCGCCACGCAGCGCCGGGTCGGCGAGCTGCTCGACGCCGCCGGTGCCCTGGCCGGCGGGCTGCCCGACCTCGTCGAGCGCTTCGTGCCACCGCCTCCCGGCGACCCGGGCTGGCTCGGCGTCGACGTCGAGGCCCTGGCCCGGGCCCTGGACGGCCGGGCCGGGAGCGCAGGGTGACCGGGTCCGACGGCGCCGCCGTGGTGGCGGTGACCGGCGGGGTGACCGGGGTGGCGGCGACGTACGAGCGGCTGCTCGCGCTGGCCGCGACGCTCGAGGCCGCGGCCGAGCGGATGCGTGCCTGGGCGGCGCGTGGCGCGGCGCTGCTGGTCGACGGCGACCTCCTGGCCTCGGGGCTGCTCGCCCCGCTCAGCCTGGCCGAGGCCGAGGTCGCGGTGGTGACGGCGACGACCGGCCCCGACGGGGTGCTGGCCGAGTCTGCTGGCTGGTGGCTCGACGCCGAGGCGGTGCGCCTGGCGGTGCGGCTGCTGCAGGAGGCCGACGAGCTGACCGAGCACTCCCTCGCCGTGCTCGACCACGCCCTGGGCCGGGCCCTCGGGCAGACCCTGGGCGCCGGTGCCCCGCTGTGGCTGCCGGCGCTGGCCGGCGGCCTCACCGTCGCGACCGTGCTCTGGCCGCAGCTGCCCGAGCCCGGCCGCGACCTCCTGGTGGAACGTCTGGGCGGCGAGGATGACGGCCTGCAGGAATGGGCGACCGACCACCCGCGGCTGGTCGAGCGGCTGGCCGCCGGGGGTGGCGGCCTCGTCGACGGGCTGCGCGGCTCGGCAGTCCCCCTGGGCCCGGTGGCGCTCCTGCCGCCCCTGGGCCTGCTGGGTCTGCTGGGCCTGCTGCCGCCCACCCGCGACACCGCTGCGGCGGCCCGACTGCTGGCCGGGGCCTACGACCACGGCCGGCCCCGCACCCGGGCCCTGCCCGGTGTCGCGGTGCCGGCCTCGGCGGCGCCGCCGCGCAGCGTCGAGGACCTCGTCGAGCACCTGGCCCAGCTCAGCGAGCTCTCCGCGCCGGGCCGGCCCGAGATGAACGGCACCATCGAGGTGCAGAGCTTCACCGGCGCCGACGGGGTCGCGCGGCACGTGGTCTACCTGCCCGGCACCGACGACATGACCACCTGGCCGTGGACGCAGGACGACGACGTGCGCGACATGGGCACCAACCTGGCCCTGGTCGGTGACCTCCCGACCGCCTACGGCGCCGGCGTGCTCGAGGCGATGACCGCCGCCGGGATCGGCCCCGACGAGCCCGTGCTGCTGGCCGGGCACTCGCAGGGCGGGCTGCAGGCTGCCCAGCTGCTCGACGAGCAGCACGGCTACCGGGTGACCCACGTGGTCACCGCGGGCGCGCCGGTGGCCCACCTGGGTCCGTTCCCGGACGGCAGCCACGTGCTGTCGCTGGAGCAGCAGGGCGACGTGGTGCCGCTGCTCGACGGTGCGCCCAACCCCGACTCGCCCCAGCAGGTCACGTTGACCTTCGAGGCCGGGCCGCTCACCGGCCCTGACGTGGCCGGCCACCACGGCTTCGCGGCGTACGCCGCCGGGGCGGCCGCGGCCGACGCGAGCCCGCACCCGGGCGTGCAGGAGCAGGTGCGCAGCCTGCACGAGGCGGGTTTCCTGGGTGCGCAGCCACCCGACGGCGTGCGGCACACCGTCTACCGGATCACCCGTGACCCGTGACCTGTGGGGTTCAGGGCAGGTGGCTCGTGCGGACCACACCGTTGCGCACCCGCTGGGGGTGGTCACCCACGCTCGTGGTGCGCACGATCTCGCCGGTGCGGTAGGAGACCTTGGAGACCTCGTCGGTGCCGCTCCAGGAGATGTAGCAGTGCTTGCCGTCGTGGCTGGGCGTCACCCAGTAGGGCTTGCCGTCCTCGCGGACCACCAGCCGCGTGCGCTTGAAGGAGCGGGCGTCGACGACGGTCACGTAGTCGGACATCGTGCCCGCGACGCAGATCCGTCGCCCGGCCGGGTCCATGGCGATGCCGTGGTGCGCGGAGTCGAGCAGGTAGAGCTCGCGCGGGGTCTGGGGCACCAGGTCGGGCAGGCGCTTGACCCGCGTGATCTCGCCGCTGCGCCGGTCCATCTGCACGAAGCCGTGCAGGAAGGAGAGCTGGAAGTAGACCTGCTCCTCGTCGGGCGAGAGGGTCAGCGGGCGCACCGCCGTCGAGGTGTCCTCGAGCCCGGCGGCGTCGAGGGCGGCGCGCAGGTCGTAGCGGCGCTCGACCTCGAAGGTGCGGGCGTCGACGACCTGCAGCACCCGCTCGTCCTTGGTCGGGTCGAGGGCGGGGTGGTCGAAGGGCGAGTAGACCATGCCGATGCTGGCGTGCAGGATGCGCCGACCGCCGTCGATGTAGACGCTCTCGTGCGGGGAGCCCCCCGACTCGAAACGGCCGACCTCCTCGCCGGTGCGCACGTCGAGGGCGTGCACGACGTTGCCGGTCGAGGCCGAGACGACCACCGTGCGCCCGTCGGGCGAGAGCGCCATGTGGTCGGAGCGGTAGCCGTCGACGGCGAAGCGCCACACGATCTCGCGGGTGCGCAGGTCGAGGGCGACGACGTCGGCGAAGGAGGGCCGCGAGACCACCAGGAGGCGGCCGTCGTTGGAGGAGTACATGTCATCGACCAGCTGGTCGTGGCCCTCGCCGATGAACTGCTGGATCGCGGCGTAGAAGGCCAGCCGCACCGGGTTGGAGAGGATCTCGCTCATCCGCTCCTCGCGGTCGGGGACCACGTCGATGCGGGCGATGCGCTTGAAGGACCCGGGGCGCAGCAGGTCGGCGGTGCCGGCCCAGTTGTTGCCGACGAAGACCACCCGTCGCTTCCTCTTCCCCACCCGCACGGCCTGGGCCGAGCTGCGCTCGGCTGCCGCGGGACGCCCGGCCGCGGGCCCGGCCTCGTCGGCGAGCGCGAGCGCGGCGGGCGTCGTACGGACGCGGTCGGGGGCGGGGCCGGCGACGGCCGCCACCGGACCGGCGGCCAGCGCGAGACCGAGCGCGGCGGCCAGGGCCCGGCGCGCGGGTGCTCCCGGTCGGCGGTGCGAGGTCGGCGGACGGGTGGTGGGCAGCGGCATGAGGGGTCCTTCCACGGGTGCGTCGGGGGTCCAACGACCGTGGGGGTGGGCGGTCACGCTGTGGCTTCCCCGGGTCCCCGGGGAAAACCTCGGTCGCCTCAGAGCAGGTCGTGGACCAGCTCGGAGAGCTGCGTCAGGTTCCGGCACTCCACCATCGGCACCACGTCGGCGTACCTGCTCGCGGCGGAGTCGCCGGTGTCCCAGTGCCGCCGGTGCTCGGGGTTGAGCCACCAGGCGTGCCGGCACTGCCCCGCCAGGTCGGCGAGGGTGTCGAGGGCGAGGTCGGAGTAGTTGGAGCGGGCGTCACCCAGCACCAGCAGGGAGGTGCGCGGGCCGATCGCGTCGGAGTGCTGCTCGGCGAACTTCTCGATCGCGCGGCCGTAGTTGGTGCGCCCCCACAGGGCGGCGTGCGAGGCGCTGGCCGCCAGGTCGGCCATCACGTCGACCACGTCGGCGCCCGGCTTGAAGTGGTGGGTCACCTCGTGCACGTGGTCGATGAAGGTGAAGGCGCGCACCTTGGTGAACTGCTCGCGCAGCGCGAAGACCAGCAGCAGCGTGAACTGCGCGAAGTTCGCGACGCTGCCCGAGACGTCGCACAGCACCACCAGCTCGCTGCGGTGCGGCCGCTTGGGCTTGTGGTGGGTGGTCAGCGGCACGCCGCCGGTCGACACCGAGGCCCGCACCGTACGCCGGAAGTCCAGCGGGCCGCGCCGCTGCGCGTGGTGCTCCTGGGTCAACCGGGTCGCGAGCCGACGCGCCAGCGGGTAGATCTCGCGGCGCATCTGCTCCAGGTCGGTGCGCCGCATCTGCAGGAAGTCGAGCCGGTCGATGGAGGGGCGCAGGGCGGTGCGGGCCACGTGCTCGGCACCCTTCTCCTCCCCGATCCGGCGGCGGGCGTCGGCCTCGACGCGCCGGGTGAAGCCGCCGACCTGCTGCGCTGCGGCGCGGCGGGCCTCCTCGCCGCCGCGGCCCTCGGCGAGCAGGCCCTGGACCAGCCGGTCGACGATCTCGCCGGGTGCGACGCGCTGCAGCGCTGTGTAGGCCGACCAGGACGAGAGCCCCGGCCCGCGCCCGGGCATGGCGCCGAAGCGGCCCACGGCCTCGGCCGCGAGCCGGGCCATCTGCTGCTCGTCGCCGGCGGTCATGGCGGCCTCGAGCCGCTCGCGGAAGTCGCGCAGCGCCTCGGCGTTGTCGCGCGCCACCGGCGCCTCGCCACCGTCCTGCCCTCCACCCGAGACCTCGCCCTGGTCGCCGTCGGCGCCGTCCTCGTCCGCGCCGAGCCGGTCGGCGCCGTTGCCGACCAACGGTGGGAAGTAGAGGTCGAAGAGCGCGTCGAAGGTCGGACGCTGGGCGTGCCGCTTGACCACCGCGGCGGCGTACCCCTCGCGCACCACGGCCCGGTCGTCCCACGGCAGCGCCGTCAGCACCGCTACGGCGTCGAGGTCCTCGGCCAGCGAGACCGGCAGGCCGGCCGCCCGCAGTGCCTCGAGGAAGGCGATGTGCCGGTCCAGCAGACCGGACCTGGCCTGGTCCTCCGGGACGGGGGTCGACATCGGCTCAGCGCCCGGCGCGGTCGAGGCGCAGCTCCTTGACCGCGCGCTCCTGGTCGGAGACGTGCTTGAGCACCACGCCCAGGGTGGCGTTGACGGCGTCGTCGTCGAGGTCGCTGATCTCGAGGGCGATCAGGGTGCGCGCCCAGTCGACGGACTCCGCGATCGAGGGCGCCTTCTTCAGCTCCAGCTCGCGCAGCCGGGCCACCATCGCCACGAGCTGGGACGCCACGGCCTGCTCCAGCCCGGGCACCTGGGAGACGACGATCTCGCGCTCGCGGTCGGCGTCGGGGTACTCCAGGTGCAGGTAGAGGCAGCGCCGCTTGACCGCCTCGGACAGCTCGCGGGTCGCGTTGGAGGTGAGCACCACGAAGGGGCGCCGCACCGCGGTCACGGTGCCCATCTCGGGGATGGTGACCTGGAAGTCGGAGAGCACCTCGAGCAGCAGGCCCTCGACCTCGACGTCGGTCTTGTCGACCTCGTCGATGAGCAGCACCGTGGGCTCCTCGCGGCGGATCGCGGTCAGCAGCGGCCGGGTCAGCAGGAACTCGTCGGTGAAGATGTCGTCGTGCGTCTCGTCCCAGGTGGCGTCGCTGCCCTGGTTGGCCTGGATGCGCAGCAGCTGCTTCTTGTAGTTCCACTCGTAGAGCGCACGGGCCTCGTCGAGACCTTCGTAGCACTGCAGCCGCACCAGGTCGGCGCCGCTCGCCCGGGCCACCGCCTTGGCCAGCTCGGTCTTGCCGACGCCGGCCGGGCCCTCGATCAGCAACGGCTTCTCCAGCGCCCCCGCGAGGTACGTCGTCGTCGCGGTCGCCGCGTCGGTGAGGTAGCCGGTCGCCCCCAGGCGGTCGGCGGCGTCGGTCGGCGAGCTGAACCAGGTCATGGGCCCCATCCTGTCCCACCCCTCGACCGGGCCGGCCGTGACCCGGGTCGCCACGACTCGTCGGACCCGTGTGCCCGCCTCCACCGCCGACGGCTCGCTGCCCGCCGCGGCGCTGCTGCCCGGCGCCCTGGTCGCGGTCTGCCTGGGCACCCGTGCCGTCGAGCGTTCCTGGGCCGGCGACGGCCACCACCGGGCTCGTACGGTGACGATGATGAGTGCTCCGAGTCCCTCCGGCCCCGTCCACGCTGCCCCGCCCGCGGGCCGACGACGTGTGCTGGGAGTCGTGAAGCTCGGTGTCGTGCTGGCGATCATCGCCGTCGTCACCGGCACCATCGTGGGCGGGACGACGCCCTCGCGCTCGCCCCTGGACCCCAGCAGCGACCGCCTCGCGCGCCTGATGGAGCTCTACGACTGCTCCACCACCGGGCTCGACGACGGGGTGGTGCCGGGCTCGGCCGTGCTGCGCTCCCCCGACGGCGCCCTGCGGATGGTCACCTTCGAGCGCGGCTGGGCGGCGTACGACGGCAGCGGGTCGGGCACCCTGGTCGCCGTCTGCGCCGCGCCCCTGCCCTGACCCACGAGCAGTCAGTTCTGCACCGGCGAGCAGTCACCTCTGCACGTCGTTGCCTGCCCGTCCGGGGGATCCCTGACCGCTGGATGGTGCGAAAGTGACTGCTCGTCTAGGCCGTCTCGACCCGCTTCGCGCCGGCCGCGTGGTGCCGGGCCAGCTCCTGGTAGCCCGCGGCGTTGTGCTCGACCCACTGCTGGGAGCTGGTGCCCTCGATCGGCTTGACCACCTTGCACGGCACACCGGCCGCGACGACCCCGGCGGGGATCTGGGTGCCGGGGGTCACCACCGACCCGGCGGCCACGAGCGTGCCGCCGCCGACGCGCGCCCCGTCCAGCAGCGTCGAGCCGTTGCCGACCAGCGCCTGCTCGCCCACCTCGGCGCAGTGCACGACGCAACCGTGCCCGATCGTGGCGTTCGGGCCGATCGACAGGTGCTCCCCGGGGGCCGCGTGCAGCACCGAGTTGTCCTGCACGTTGGTGCCCTCGCGGACCACGATCGAGCAGACGTCGGCGCGCACCACGACGCCGTACCAGATGCTGGCGTCCTTCTCGACGACCACGTCGCCGATCAGGGTCGCGGTGGGGGCGACCCAGGCCTCGGGGTGCACGGAGGGTCGCTTGCCGTCGAGCTCGAAGAGATTCACGGGGCACATCCTGCCCGGAGGTGCCCTGCGCCTGTTCGGGAGTGTCCGGGATGTCCCGACTCCATCGGGGCCACTCGTCGTGCTGGTTCTACTGGGGCTTCGAGTGGGCGACCACGACACACCGACCGAGGAGAGACATGCGCACCCTGCTGGTCCTGCTGAGCACGACTGTCGGCGCCCTGCTGCCGCTGGGCGTCGGCGGCGCCGCCGACGCCGCCCCGAAGCCCACCACGGGGTCGTGGCAGTGGTCACAGAACGTCGACTGCGAGAAGGGGGAGGAGTGCGTCGGGGCCTCGCACCTGGTCGGCTTCAACGTGCCGTCGGCCCGCAAGGTCGATCTGCGGGTCGTCAGTGGCCGCTGCGCGGACACCATGGTCTCCGCGGACCTCGCCGACCAGGCGCCCGTGCGGATCAGGAAGGGCACCGTCCGGCACGCCGTCGACGTCGACCAGGGCGAGGACACCTACACCCTGCGGCTCGAGATGACGTTCAAGAGCGCCAAGCGGGCGAAGGGGTGGTACCGCATCAGCGGCGGCGAGTGCGAGAACACCCGCACCAGGTTCGTCGCACGACCGGGGGGCTACTTCCTGCGGGCCGGCTGAGCGACGGTCGGCGCTACCTGCCCAGGACGCCGAACGCCCCGGAGCGGTGCTCCGGGGCGTTCGGTCCAGCTGGCGGTGGCGGTGGGATTTGAACCCACGGTGGGTTGCCCCACACATCATTTCGAGTGATGCACCTTCGGCCTCTCGGACACGCCACCGCCGGTGAATGTACCGGAGGCGTCGTGCTCGGGCGAAATCAGCCTCCGCCGACGGCGGTCGCCCGGATCCTCGACCAGCAGCACGTGCAGGCGACGCGGGCCGTGCACGCCCTCGACGCGGTCGAGCTCGATGTCGCTGGTCGCCGAGGGGCCGCTGATCCAGGTCAGCGCACGTCCCGCGCGCACCGCGGGGGCCAGCCGGTCGACGGCGTCGGGGACGTCGGGCACGACCTGGTCGGCGCGCACCACGACGACGTGCCGGTCGGGCACCAGGCTCAGCGCCCGGCGTCCCTGCCCGGGGCCGTGGTCGAGCACGATCGTGCCGGTCTCGGCGACCCCGACGCTCGCGGTGGTGAGCACCGCGTCGAGGCGTCGAGGTCGGCCGACCGACAGGTCGCCGTCGGGCACCGCCTTCTCGCCCAGCGCCGCCAGCAGCGCCCCGTCGATCCCGTCCGGTACGACGACCCGGTCGGTCGGCGCGAACAGGCCGGCGACGTGGGCGGCGAGGTCGGCGGCCGCGACCCGCTCGACCACGGCGCGGTAGTCGGCGACCCGCTCGGCGAACAGGTCGAGCACCTGGGCGGGCGTGCCTGCCGGGCCGACCGGTGCCGGGACCGGGTCGGGGGTCGGGACGACCCCGGCCAGCGCGTCGCGGACCCGGTCGAGCACGTCGGCGCGGGCCCCGGTCGGGTCGGCGGGGGCGTCCTGGGCGGCGGGGCTGCTCGGGGGCGGGCTGCTCGGGGAGCGGTGAGCTGGCAACCGTTCCGGTTCCGGGACCGGTTGCCGGCTCACCGCCGGGCCTGGCTCGGCGGCGGGCGACGCCGGCGGCGGTGCCTCAGCAACCGAACGGGCAGTCAGGTCGGTTGCCTGCTCACCGCTGACCCCGGGGCCGGTGGAAGGGCCGGGCTCGGTGCGGCCGCCGTCGGTGCGCGCCCACCAGGCGCGGAACGACTCGCGGGGTGGGGCGGGCAGGTCGCGGGCGCCGGTCCAGGCCGCGGCCCCCGGCCCGGGCAGGCGCCCGGTCGCGGGACGGCCGCCCGGCAGCGTCGTACGCGACAGACGGGCCAGGGCCCGGCCAGAGAGTCCCGAGGCCTTCTCGACCAGTCCCAGCCGCGAGGCGTCGGAGAAGGCCCAGGCGGCGGCCCTCATGGCCAGCGCCTCGGCCTTGGGCAGGCGGTCGCCACGGTGGGAGTCGACGACCTTGCTGCGCAGGTGCACCAGCACCTCGGGGATGTCGATGCGCACCGGGCAGGCCTCGAAGCACGCCCCGCACAACGACGAGGCGTAGGGCAACGAGTCGGTCTGCGGGTCGCCCTGACCGTGCAGCAGCGGGTTGAGGATCGCGCCGATCGGGCCGGGGTAGACCGAGCCGTAGGCGTGGCCGCCGGTGCGCTCGTAGACCGGGCAGACGTTCAGGCACGCCGAGCAGCGGATGCAGCGCAGCGCCTGGCGCCCGACGTCGTCGGCCAGGGCGCGGGTGCGCCCGTTGTCGAGGAGCACCACGTGCACCTCGCGCGGCCCATCACCAGGGGTGATGCCCGACCAGGTCGAGGTGTAGGGGTTCATCCGCTCCCCCGTCGAGGAGCGCGGCAACAACCGCAGCAGCGGGTCGAGCTCGCCCCAGGTCGGCACCACCTTCTCGATCCCCACCACACTGACGAGCACCTCGGGCAGGGTCAGGCACATCCGCCCGTTGCCCTCCGACTCCACCACCACCAGCGTGCCGGTCTGCGCCACCGCGAAGTTCGCGCCGGAGACCCCGACCTTCGCGCGCAGGAACTTCTCACGCAGGTGCTCGCGCGCCGCCCCGGCCAGCACCGCCGGCTCGTCGCTCAGGTCGGCCGGCGCCGCCCGACCGACCTCACCCATGCGACGCAGGAAGATCTCGCGGATCTCCGCACGGTTGCGGTGGATCGCGGGCACCAGGATGTGCGAGGGCAGGTCCTCACCCAGCTGCACGATCAGCTCGGCCAGGTCGGTCTCCCACGCCGCGATCCCCTGCGCCTCCAGCGCCTCGTTGAGCCCGATCTCCTGGGTGGCCATCGACTTGACCTTGACCACCTCCTGCGCCCCGTGGGCCCGGGCGACCTGCGCCACGATCGCGTTGGCCTCCGCGGCGTCGCGCGCCCAGTGCACGACCGCGCCCGCCTCGGTCAGGGTCCGCTCGAGGGTCTCCAGGTGGGTGGCCAGGTCGTCGAGGGCACGCTGCTTGACCGCGGCCCCGGCCAGGCGCAGGTCCTCCCAGACCCCGGCGTCCTCGAGCTCGGCGACCACCGCTGCGCGCTTGCCCCGGATCACCCCGGTCGCGTGCGCCAGGTTGTGGCGCAGCTGGGTGTCGCCCAACGCCGCCCGCGCCGCCTCCGGGAAGGCGGGCATCCCCACGAACGTCCCGCTCACGACCCTCCCTCCGTGCCCTCGGTCGCCGCCAGCACCTCGGCCAGGTGCACCACCCGCACCCCCGAGCGCTGCCGCGACAGCACCCCGCCCACGTGCATCAGGCAGCTGTTGTCGCCTGCGACCAGCATCTCGGCCCCGGTGGAGCGCACGTGCCGGGCCTTGTCGGCGCCCATCGCCACCGACGTGTCGGCGTTCTTGACCGCGAAGGTGCCACCGAAGCCGCAGCACTCCTCGGCTCCTGGCAGCTCCACCAGCCGCAGCCCGCGCACCGCCTCCAGCAGCCGGCGCGGGCGGTCACCCACGCCCAGCATCCGCAGCGAGTGGCAGGTCGGGTGGTAGGTCACGGTGTGCGGGAAGTAGGCACCCACATCCGTCACCCCCAGCACGTCGACCAGGAACTCCGACAGCTCGTACGTCGGCGGCGCACCCGCCACCGCCGCCCCCAGCCCCGGGTCGCTGCCGTTCTCGGCGCCACGACGACCCACCAGCGCGTGCTGGTGGCGCGCCGAGCCGGCGCACGACCCGCTGGGCGTGACCACCGCGTCGTACCCGGCGAAGGCGTCGGTGTAGGTGCGCACCACCGGTACGGCCTCGTCGAGGTAGCCGGTGTTGACCATCGGCTGGGCGCAGCAGGTCTGCGCCGCCGGGAACTCGACCTCGCAGCCCAGCCGACGCAGCAGCCGCACCACCGCCTTGCCGGTCTCGGGGAACATCGCGTCGTTGACGCACGTGACGGACAGGGCGACTCGCATGGGGCCACCCTCCGGGGCGGGGACGCTGTTTGTCATCAGTGCCGCGCCGGCCGGGCCTCGGCGGCGTCCCGGTCCGGTCCGTCCAGCCCGTCCGTCTGGGTCGTGGTCCTCAGACCAGCCCCACCCGCTGCACGAACTGGCGGCCCCGCTCAGGGCCGCGAGCCCACCTCGGGCCGGTGCGCGGCGAAGAAGTCCCGCAGCAGCGCGGCCGACTCCGCGGCCAGCACCCCGGCGACCACCTCCGGGCGGTGGTTGAGGCGGCGGTCGCGCACGACGTCCCAGAGGCTGCCCACGGCACCCGCCTTGTCGTCGTACGCCGCGAAGACGACGCGCTCGACCCGGCTCAGCACCGCGGCACCGGCGCACATCGTGCAGGGCTCGAGGGTGACCACGAGCGTGCAGCCCTCCAGCCGCCACTCACCCCGGGCCCGGGCGGCCTCACGCAGCGCGACGACCTCGGCGTGACCGGTCGGGTCGGCCTGTGCCTCGCGGACGTTGCGCCCACGGCCCAGCACGACCCCGTCGGCATCGAGCACGACCGCGCCGATCGGCACGTCGCCGGTGGCCAGCGCGGAGCGCGCCTCGTCGAGAGCCTCCCGCATCGACGGCTCCCAGGTCCGGGTGGTGCTCACGCCGAAGTCAGGCCGACCACGTCGTCGAAGAGCTCGCCGAAGCCCAGACGGCGCGCGACCTCGGAGAGCAGCTCGTCGGGGTAGAGCTCCTCGTCGTCGATCAGCTCGGCCATCGTGGCGGCGCTGACGCCGAGGTCGGCCAGCAGCCCCACCTCGCCGGCGGGCTCGGGCTCGTCGTCGTCCTCGGGGTCGGGCAGCTGCAGGAAGTCGAGCACCGAGGCGGCCAGCTCCCACTCCTCGGCGGCGGTGACGTCGGAGAGCAGCAGGCGGGTGGTGCCGCCCGAGACCCGCACGAGCACGAAGAAGTCCTCGTCGATCGCGACCAGGCCCAGGGTGCCGGCGTCGCCAGGGAAGCGGCGCAGCGCCGAGGCCAGCACGTCGACGTCCTCGAGGTGGTCGTGGGTGAGCTCGGCGACCACCCACTCGCCCTCCGTGCGGTATGCCGCCAGCGCGAAGTCGACGTCGTCGATCTGCTCGGCCATGGGGCCACCCTCCGGTGTACGGACGAACCATCGTGCTGCACGGGCGTGCGGCCCTCCTAGGGTGACAGACGCCCGCACCCGGCGACCAGTCCCTTTCCCGCGCTCCACCCCCGCGGCCGGGCCCACTAGGGTGACGCCATGCGCACCCACGTCGTGGACCACCCGCTCGTCACCCACAAGCTCACCACGCTGCGGGACCAGGGCACCGACTCGCCGACCTTCAGGGCGCTGACCGACGAGCTGGTCACCCTGCTGGCCTACGAGGCCACCCGCGACGTGCGGGTCACCAGCGTCGAGATCCAGACGCCCGTCTCGGCCGCCACCGGTGTGCGGCTCGACTCGCCGAAGCCGCTGGTGGTGCCGATCCTGCGCGCCGGCCTGGGCATGCTCGACGGGATGATGCGCCTGCTGCCGACCGCGGAGGTCGGCTTCCTGGGCATGGTGCGCAACGAGGACACGCTCGAGGCGTCGACGTACGCCGAGCGGCTGCCCGACGACCTGTCCGGCCGCCAGTGCTACGTGCTGGACCCGATGCTGGCCACCGGCGGCACCCTGGCCGCCGCGATCCGCTTCCTCACCGACCGCGGCGCCGACCACATCACCGCCATCTGCCTGCTCGCCGCCCCCGAGGGCTGCGAGCGCCTGGCCGCCGACCTGGAGGACCTCGACGTGCCGGTCACGATCGTCACCGCGGCCATGGACGAGAAGCTCAACGAGAAGGGCTACATCGTGCCCGGTCTCGGCGACGCCGGCGACCGGTTGTACGGCGTGGCCCACTGAGCCTGGCCAAGCACCCCTCTTCACCTCTCCTCTAGCCTCGGGGCATGCTCTCCGCGCACGCCCTGACCCGCGACTTCGGTGACCGCCGCGCCGTCGACGGGGTCGACCTGACCGTCCGTCCGGGCCGCATCACCGGCTTCGTCGGCGCCAACGGCGCCGGCAAGACGACCACCATGCGGATGCTGATGGGGGTGCTGGGCGCCACCTCGGGCGAGGTGCACTGGCGCGGTCGACCCGCCACCGCCGAGGACCGGCGCAGCTTCGGCTACATGCCCGAGGAGCGCGGCCTCTATCCCCGGATGAAGCTGGTCGACCAGCTCGCCTTCTTCGCCCGCCTGCACGGCTCCTCGGGCCGCGACGCCCGCGACCGGGCGCTCGAGCTGCTCGGCTTCTTCGGTCTCGAGGACCGGGCCGACGACCTGCTCGACAGCCTCTCGCTGGGCAACCAGCAGCGCGTCCAGATCGCGGCGGCGCTGGTGCACCGCCCCACCGCCCTCGTGCTCGACGAGCCGTTCAGCGGGCTCGACCCGCATGCCGTGGACGCCATGCTCGAGCTGCTCCAGCGCGAGGCGGGCGACGTACCGGTGCTCTTCTCCAGCCACCAGCTCGACCTGGTCGAACGGATCTGCGACGACCTGGTCGTGCTCTCCGAGGGCCGGGTGGTGAGTGCCGGGGCGGTCGAGGAGCTGCGCTCGCAGGGCGCCGAGAGCTACCGCGTCGAGGTCGCCGGCTCGGACGCCGGGTGGGTCGAGGAGCTCGACGGCGTGCTGGTGCAGGAGATCGACGGTCCCGTGGCCACGCTGAGCCTGGCCGGCATGCCGGCCGACGACCTGGTCGCGGGCCTCGTCTCCCGTGGCCCCGTCCTTGAGGTCGCCCGGGTGCGGCCGTCGCTGTCCGAGATCTTCCGGGAGGCCACCCGATGAGCACCGCGACCTCGAGCACGACGTCCGCCGCGACGTCCAGCACCCGGCACGTGTGGCGGGCCGTGGCCGTGCGGGAGGTCAGCACCCAGGCGCGCAGCAAGACGTTCCTGCTCAGCGCTGGCTTCCTGGCGCTCGGGCTGGTGGCACTGATCGTCGTGCTCAGCATCGTCTCCGGGCGCGAGACGACCCGCCAGGTGTCGGTCGTCGACGAGCTCGGCGCCGCCGCGGTCACGCAGGCCGCGGCGCTGGCTGGCGGGCTCGACGAGGGGTTGACCCTCGAGCACACCAGGTCGGCCTCGGCCGACGAGGCCGAGCAGGCGGTGCGCGAGGGCGAGGCCGACGCGGCGCTGCTGCCCACGGCTGCCGGTGGCTACGAGCTGGTCGGCGACGACGACCTGCCCGACACCACGACGCGGGCCCTCACCGTGGCGACCACCGACCTGCTCACCCAGCGCAACGCCGACCGGCAGGACGTCGACCTCGAGGCACTGGCCCGGGGCGTGCAGGTCGACGAGCGGCTTCTCGACCCCGGCCCCGACGACGCCGGGCTGCGCGAGGCCGCGGCACTCGTCCTCGTCGTGCTCTTCTTCGTCACCGCCATCAGCTTCGGCATGGCGATGGCCGCGACCGTGACCCAGGAGAAGGAGAGCCGGGTGGTGGAGATCCTGGCCGCCGCCGTACCGATCCGGGCCCTGCTGTGGGGCAAGGTGGCCGGCACCAGCGTGCTCGCCCTGGTCCAGACGTTGCTGCTGGTGCTCATCGGCGTGGTCGCCCTGCTCGTCACGGGCCAGGGCGACGCGCTGGGCGTGCTCGGCGGCGCCATCGCCTGGTACGTCGTCTTCTTCGTGCTGGGCTTCGTGACGCTGGCGAGCCTGTGGTCGGTCGCGGGGTCCCTGGCCGGGCGCCAGCAGGACCTCCAGGGCACCACCGCACCGTTGCAGGTGCTGCTGATGGCGCCCTACTTCGTGTCGATCACCGCTGGCGAGGGTGTGCAGACCGTCTTCTCGATGCTTCCGGTCGTCAGCACCATGGTGATGCCGGCCCGGTTGGCCCAGGGCCCGGTGCCGGGGTGGCAGCTGGCGCTCGCGATCGGGCTCACCCTGCTCGCCGCCGTGCTGCTGGTGCGCCTGTCCGCCCGCGTCTACGAGCGCACGCTGCTGCAGACCGACCGCAGGGTCTCGTTCGGCGAGGCGCTGCGGCACGCACGCTGAGCCACCGCGGACGCCATACGGGTGACGTCCGCGGTGCTGCGACGCTGGGGCGTTCGGCTCAGGCGCCCTTGCCGGTGACGGTCACGGGTACGTTGCCGCGGGTGGCCTTGGAGTAGGGGCAGACCTGGTGGGCGGCCTCGACGAGCTCCTGCGCCTTGGCGTCGTCGACGCCGGGGATGGTGGCGGTGATGTCGACGGTGACGGCGAACGAGTCGCCCTCGGGGCCGAAGCCGACCGCGACCTCGAGCACCGAGTCGCGGGCGTCGACGCCGTGCTGCTTGGCGACCATGCCGAGCGCGCCCTGGAAGCAGGCGCCGTAGCCGACGGCGAAGAGCTGCTCGGGGTTGGTGCCGGTGCCGGGGCCGCCGGTCTCCTTGGGGGCGGTCAGGGTCAGGTCGAGGACGCCGTCGTCGGACTTGGCGTGGCCCTCGCGCCCTCCGTGGACGGTGGCGCGGGCGGTGTAGACGATCTTCTCCGGTGTGTTGGTCATGCCTCCACCCAACCCGGCGCGCGGACGACCTGTTTCACCCCCGTGGCGCCGGCGGTCGTGAGTTTCATCGGCCGGCCGATGGAGCTGGCGGGTGGACGATGAAGCTTTGTCGGCCACCCAGGAGTTTCATCGGCCGGCCGATGAAACTCCCCCAGGCGCCCCTCAGAGCGACTTCACGGCCGCGAGCAGCTTGGCCAGGGAGTCCTTGGCGTCGCCGAAGAGCAGGGTGGTGCGGGGGTCGAAGAGCAGCTCGTTCTCGATGCCGGCGAAGCCCGGGCGCATCGACCGCTTGAGGAAGACCACCTGCCGCGCCTGGTCGACGTCGAGGATCGGCATCCCGTAGATCGGCGCCGACGGGGTGCTGCGCGCGGCCGGGTTGACCACGTCGTTGGCGCCCGACGACCAGCACCACGTCGGTCTGCTTGAACTCGCCGTTGATGTCGTCCATCTCGGCGAGCTGCTCGTAGGGCACCTGCGCCTCGGCGAGCAGCACGTTCATGTGGCCCGGCATCCGTCCGGCGACGGGGTGGATCGCGTAGTCGACCTTCGTCCCCCGGGCCAGCAGGAGCTCGACGAGCTCGCGCAGGGTGTGCTGGGCCTGGGCCACCGCGAGCCCGTAGCCGGGCACCACGATGACCCGGTCGGCGTAGGCCAGCAGGATGGCGACGTCCTCGGGGCCCGAGGAGCGCACCGGGCGGTCGGAGGCCTCGCCGGAGCCCAACGTCGAGCCGCCACGCAGCGCCCCGAAGAGGATGTTGGCCACCGACCGACCCATCGCGCGCGCCATCAGCAGGGTCAGGAAGGTGCCGGCGGCACCGACCAGGGTGCCGGCCACCAGCAGCACCACGCTGCCGAGCACGTAGCCGCCCGCGGCGACCGTCAGGCCGGTGAAGGCGTTGAGCAGCGAGATCACGATCGGTACGTCGGCCCCGCCCACCGGCAGCACCAGCAGCACGCCCAGCGCCAGCCCGACCAGCGCCAGCACGACACCGAGCGACAACGACGCCTCGAGCACCACGAGCACCGAGAGCCCGACACCGCCCAGCAGCGCGGCCGCGAACGCGACCGGCAGGCCGGGGAAGACCACCGGGCGCGAGGTCATCAGCTCCTGCAGCTTGGCGAAGGTGACCGCAGAGCCGGCGAAGGAGACCGAGCCGACCACGATCGTGAAGGACGTGGCGACGAGGTCGAAGGCAGGGGTGACCGCGCCCATGTGCTGCAGCTCGAGCAGCGCCACCAGGGCCGCCGCGCCACCGCCGACGCCGTTGAAGAGCGCCACCATCTGCGGCATCTGGGTCATCTGGACCTTGCGGGCGCCCACGACCCCGACGCCGGAGCCGACCGCGATCGCGGCCAGCATCTGCGGCACGTGGTCCAGCTCGAGGTAGAGGAACGGCACCGTCACCGCGACCACCGCGGCGCCCGCGCCGACGAGGTTGCCCAGCCGCGCGGTGCGCGGCCCGGAGAGGCCCTTGAGGGCCAGGACGAAGCAGATCGCGCAGCCGAGGTAGACCAGCTGCACCCAGGTCGGCATCAGCGCTCCGTCCGCTCGGCGGGCGCGGGGCGCGGCTTGCGACGACCGAACATCTGCAGCATCCGGTCGGTGACCACGAACCCGCCGACCATGTTGATCGCGGCCAGCACGATGGCGACCAGCCCGACGACCAGGGCCGTGGTGGAGTCGGTGGTGCCGGTGACGATCACCGCGCCGAGCAGGATGATCCCGTGGATCGCGTTGGCCCCCGACATCAGCGGCGTGTGCAGCGTCGAGGAGACCTTCGAGATCACCTCGGTGCCCACGAAGACGCTGAGCACGAAGATGGTCAGCCAGACCACGCCCTCGCTCACTGGACCTCCCCTTGCGCCGGGCCCTCGACGAGCACCCGGGTCGGCTCGTGCCGGATCACGCCCGCGTGCGTCACGCAGGCACCGGCCAGGATCTCGTCGTCGAGGTCGAGCACCAGCTCGCCCTCGGGCGCCAACAGCGTGACCAGGTTGACGACGTTCTGGGCGTAGAGCCGCGAGGCCGGGCCGGGCATCTGGGCCGGCACGTTGCGCCCGCCCCACACCTGGGCGTGCCCGATGCGCACCACCTCGCCGGCGACGACGCCCTCGACGTTGCCGCCCGAGTCGGCCGCGAGGTCGACCACCACCGAACCCGGTCGCATCTGCTCGACCATCGCCCGCGTCACCAGCACCGGTGCGGTGCGCCCGGGCACGGCCGCGGTGGTGATCAGACCGTCGGCGGCGGCGACGTACGGCGCCAGCAGCTCGCGCTGCAGCCGCGAGCGCTCCTCGCTCATCTCGCGGGCGTAGCCGCCGGCGCCCTCGAGGGTGGGCAGGTCGAGCTCGATGGCCTGCGCGCCCATCGATCGGATCTCCTCGGCGGCGGCCGCGCGCACGTCGTAGGCCTTGACGACGGCGCCGAGACGCTTGGCGGTCGCGATCGCCTGCAGGCCCGCGACGCCGGCGCCGAGCACGACGACCTCGGCCGGCGCAACGGTGCCCGCGGCGGTCATGTTGAGCGGGAAGAAGCGGCGCAGCAGCCCGGCGCAGACGATCGCGCAGCGGTAACCGGCCACCAGCGACTGCGACGACAACGCGTCCATCGACTGCGCGCGTGAGATGCGCGGCACCAGCTCCATCGCCAGGCTGGTCACGGCCAGGTCGCGCAGGTCGCGCACCAGGTCGGGCTCGAGCGCCGTCGGCAGGAACGAGACCGTCACCGCGCCGCCGGGCAGGCGCCGGGCCGCCTCGCGGGTCAGCGGCTGCACCGAGAGCACCAGCTCGGCCTCGGGGAGCGGGTCGTCGACGACGCTCGCGCCCGCCTCGGCGTACGCCGCGTCGTCGGCCAGGGCGCCGAGCCCGGCGCCGGTCTCGACCACCACCTCGTGGCCCAGCGCCGTCAGCTTGGTGACGAGCTCGGGCACCAGCGCCACCCGGGCCTCGGCCTCCCGGGTCTCGCGCACCACTGCGACTCTCACCCTGGTCAACCTAGGCGAGATCGCCGACGCCCGCGCGTCACTCGCCGGAGCCGACGCCGATGCGTTCGAGGACCTCGTGACGGGGCCGGCGGCGCGGGCCCTCGCCGAGGTGGGAGGCCACGAGCGCGACGCTGTCGGCGCGCCAGGCCGGGCCGCGGTACTCATCGAGCAGCCGCACCCAGTCGTCGACGTGGGCCGCCCGCCCCAGCCGGGCCAGCGGTCACGTGCGGTCGGAACCGCTGGCCGTCGACCCGGGCCCCGCTCACCGCGCCGGCGGTGCGGCAGCCCCCGGCCAGCCGGTCGAGCTCGGCGCGCGGCTCCACCTCGAGCCCGGCCCACAGCACCCGCGCCGCGGCCGGGTCGGGGAACGCGCCGCCACCGGCCACCCGCGCGCTCACCGGCGTACGCCGGGCGGTCGCGGTGCCCAGCCGCTCGACCAGCTCGTCGAGGCGCCAGTCCTCGACGTCGCCGTAGAACGCGAGCGTCACGTGCAGGTGCTCGGCCGCGCTCCACCGGAAGCCGGCCGCGCCACGGCGCACCTCCAGGAACGCGTCGAGGTGCTCCACCGCCTCGGGCGGCGGCACCAGCGCAGCGAACAGACGCACGCCGCCAACCTAGCCGCGGCCCGCCGAGCCGGCCCATATCTCTGCGTGACCCGGCGCAGATCTTCCACCGAGTCGGCCCGTCCCGACGGCACCGAGATCCGAGCCGGGTCAGCGCGACGATTGCGCCGGGTCGGCGGGAGATCCGGGCCGGGTCAGCGCGACATCTGCGCCGGGTCGGCGGGAGATCCGGGCCGGGTCAGACGACGTGGGTGCCGAGCAGGGAGCCGATGAGGAAGGTGACCGCCATCGCGAGTAGGCCGCCGCCGACGTTGCGCACGACGGCCCGGCCCGGCGGGCCGTAGCCGAGCTTGGCGCTGGCCCAGCCGGTGATCGCCAGGGCCACAGCGACCGCGCCCATGGTGACGCCGACACGCAGGTCGGCGACCACCAGCAGGATGGTCAGCAGCGGCAGCAGCGCGCCGAGGGTGAAGGCGAGCATCGAGGCCCAGGCGGCGTGCCAGGGGCTGGTCAGGTCGTCGGGGTCGATGCCGAGCTCGGCCTCGGCGTGCGCGCCGAGCGCGTCGTGCGCGGTGAGCTGGACGGCCACCTGGAGGGCGAGGTCCTCGTCGATGCCCTTGTCCATGTAGATGGCGGCCAGTTCGGCGAGCTCCTCCTCGGGCTGCTCCTCGAGCTCGCGGCGCTCCTTGTCGAGCAGGGCCTGCTCGGAGTCGCTCTGGGTGCTGACCGAGACGTACTCGCCCGCACCCATGCTCAGCGCACCGGCGACGACGGCAGCCACGCCCGCGATCAGGATGGCGTTGCGGTCGGTCGTCGCGCCCGCGACACCGACGACCACGCCCGCGGTCGACACGATCCCGTCGTTGGCCCCGAGCACCGCCGCGCGCAGCCAGTTGAGCCGGGCGTTGATGCCGCCGTTGTGCGGCTCGTCTTCGTGCTGGCCGACCTCGGGCGAGGCATGGTCGAGGTCGGGGGTCATGGGTCCATCATCGACGTGCCCACGACCGCCCGCAACGAAGGTGAGGCTCTACTCAGCGGCCCAGGTCACAGACCCAGGTCACGCCCGATGAGCTCCTTCATGATCTCGTTGGAGCCGGCCCAGATCTTCGAGACGCGGGCGTCGCGCCAGGCGCGGGCCACGCGGTACTCGTTCATGAAGCCGTAGCCGCCGTGCAGCTGCACGCAGTGGTCGAGCACGTCGTTCTGCACCTGGCTGCTCCACCACTTGGCCTTGGCCGCGTCGACCGGGGTCAGCTCGCCCTTGTCGTGCGCCACGACGCACTGGTCGATGTAGGCCTCGGTGACCTCGATGGAGGTGAACAGCTCGGCGAGCAGGAACTTGTTGTGCTGGAACTGCCCGATCGACTGGCCGAACGCCTTGCGGTCCTTGGTGTACTGCAGCGTCTCGACGAGGATCTGCTTGGCGTGGTGCACGTTGGAGATCGCGCAGCCCAGACGCTCCTGCGGGAGCTTCTGCATCATCGCGATGAACCCGCCACCGAGCTCACCGATCACGTGGTCGTCGCCCAGGCGCACGTTCTCGAAGAACAGCTCGGCGGTGTCGGACTCGTCCTGGCCGACCTTGTCGAGCTTGCGCCCGCGGCTGAAGCCCGGCGCGTCGGAGGGGATCGCGAAGAGCGTGATGCCGCGCGCGCCCTTCTCGGGGTCGGTGCGCACCGCGGTGATCACCAGGTCGGCGGAGTAGCCGTTGGTGATGAAGGTCTTGGAGCCGTTGATGACCCACTGGTCGCCGTCGCGCACGGCCGTGGTCTTCAGCGCGGCCAGGTCGGAGCCGCCGGAGGGCTCGGTCATGCCGATGGCCAGCAGGATCTCACCAGCGGCGACGCCGGGCAGCCAGCGCTGCTTCTGCTCCTCGGTGCCGAGCTCGACGATGTACGGCGCGGTGATGTCGGCGTGGATGCCCCAGCACGAGCCCAGCGCCGCGTTGACCTTGTTGAGCTCCTCGGCCGCGACCGCGTTGAACCGGTAGTCCCCGGCGCCGACGCCGCCGTACTCCTCGGGGATCTCCAGGCCCAGGAAGCCCTGCTTGCCGGCCTCCAGCCAGAACTCGCGCGGCAGGGCCTTGTCGGCCGCGTGCTGCTCGACGTTCGGGATCACCGAACGCTCCAGGAACTCGCGCACAGACGCGCGGAAGGCCTCGTGGTCCTCGTCAAAGATGCTCCGCTTCATGGCGCACATGCTACCGGCGGGTAGGGCGTGTGGCACAGCAGCGAGCGGGGAAGGCCCCCCTGCGGGTGGGCAACGACGGCACCCCGCCGTGCTTTGATCGATCCAACCCGCACCGCACCACCCACGCAACCGAGGGAGCACCACCCGCATGGAGACCTGGCCCGGCACCGCCTACCCGCTCGGCGCGACGTTCGACGGGAGCGGCACCAACTTCGCGATCTTCAGCGAGGTCGCCGACAGCGTGGTGCTGTGCCTCTTCGACGACGACCCCGAGGATGCCGACGCCCCGCTGGTCGAGACCTGCGTGGAGCTGCAGGAGGTCAACGCCCACGTCTGGCACTGCTACCTGCCGACCGTGCAGCCCGGGCAGCGCTACGGCTACCGCGTGCACGGAGCGTGGGACCCCGACCAGGGCATGCGCTGCAACCCCAACAAGCTGCTGCTCGACCCCTACGCCAAGGCCACCTGGCGCGAGATCGACTGGGACCCGAGCCTGTTCGCCTACACCTTCGGCGACGAGGACTCCCGCAACGACGACGACTCCGCCGCCCACATGACCCTGGGCGTGGTCATCAACCCGTTCTTCGACTGGGAGGGCGACCGCCGCCCACGCGTCGACTACAACGACACGGTCGTCTACGAGGCCCACGTCAAGGGCCTGACCCAGCTGCACCCCGACGTGCCCGAGGAGCTGCGCGGCACGTACGCCGGCGTCGCGCACCCGGCCGTCGTGGAGCACCTCAAGAAGCTCGGGGTGACCGCGGTCGAGCTGATGCCGGTGCACCAGTTCATCCAGGACAACACGCTGCTCGAGAAGGGGCTGCGCAACTACTGGGGCTACAACACCTTGGGCTTCTTCGCCCCGCACGCCGACTACTCGGCCTCCGCGCACGCCGGGATCGGCCGCGGCCAGCAGGTCCAGGAGTTCAAGGCGATGGTCAAGGAGCTGCACGCCGCCGGGATCGAGGTGATCCTCGACGTGGTCTACAACCACACCGCGGAGGGCAACCACCTGGGCCCGACGCTGAGCATGAAGGGCATCGACAACCAGGCCTACTACCGCCTGGTCGAGGACGACCCGCGCTACTACATGGACTACACCGGCACCGGGAACACCCTCAACGTGCGCCACCCGCACTCGCTGCAGCTGATCATGGACTCGCTGCGCTACTGGGTCACCGAGATGCACGTCGACGGCTTCCGCTTCGACCTGGCCTCCGCGCTGGCGCGCGAGTTCTACGAGGTCGACCGGCTGGCGACCTTCTTCGAGCTCGTCCAGCAGGACCCGGTCGTCAGCCAGGTCAAGCTGATCGCCGAGCCGTGGGACGTGGGCCCCGGCGGCTACCAGGTGGGAGGCTTCCCGCCGCAGTGGACCGAGTGGAACGGCGCCTACCGCGACACCGTGCGCGACTTCTGGCGCGGGGAGCCGTCGCTGGGCGAGTTCGCCAGCCGGCTGTCCGGCTCCTCCGACCTCTACGAGCTCTCGGGGCGACGCCCGTTCGCCAGCATCAACTTCATCACCGCCCACGACGGCTTCACCCTGCGCGACCTGGTCTCCTACAACGAGAAGCACAACGAGGCCAACGGCGAGGACAACAACGACGGCGAGAGCCACAACCGCTCCTGGAACCACGGCACGGAGGGGCCCACAGACGACCCGGAGATCCTCGAGCTGCGTGCTCGCGCCCAGCGCAACCACCTCACCACGCTGCTGCTGAGCCAGGGCGTCCCGATGCTGCTGCACGGCGACGAGGCCGGGCGCACCCAGGACGGCAACAACAACACCTACGCCCAGGACTCCGAGATCGCCTGGATGCACTGGGACCGCCTCGACACCCCGCTGGTGGAGTTCACCGCCGCGGTCTCGCGGCTGCGCGCCGAGCACCCCACCTTCCGCCGCAAGCGCTTCTTCACCGGCCACACCGTGCGCACCGGCCCGGAGGGTGGCGAGCGGCTCAACGACATCGTGTGGCTGCACCCCGAGGGCCGCCCGATGGAGGACGAGGACTGGGAGGGCGAGGACCGGGTCCTGGGGATGTACCTCAACGGGCACGGCATCGCCGGACGCGACCCGCGCGGCCAGGTCATCGAGGACGACCACTTCCTGCTCTACTTCAACGCCGCCGACTTCGACGTCGAGGTGACCCTGCCGCCCGAGGAGTACGCCGTCGGCTGGCAGGTCGCCATCAACACGGCCGGCAACGGCGAGCGCCCCGATCCGATCGACCCGGCCAGCACCCTGACCATGACCTCGCGCAGCGTGCTGGTGCTCCAGGAGCACTCCGAGCCCGAGGCCGAGGTCGACCACTCGGTGGCCGCCTCGATCGCGGCGCACTCGAGCACCCAGGCGCAGACCGCGACCGGCGAGCCCGGTGGGGAGGCCTGAGATGGGTGCCACCGGGCCCACCCGACGACCGGTGTCGACCTACCGCTTCCAGGTCAGCGCCGACCTCGACCTGCCGGAGGTCGCACGGCGGCTGGCCTACGTGCACGACCTGGGCGTGGACTGGGTCTACCTCTCGCCGCTGCTGGCCGCCGAGCCGGGCAGCAGCCACGGCTACGACGTGGTCGCCCACGACCACCTCGACGAGTCCCGCGGCGGGGAGGAGGGCCTGGCCGTCGTCAGCGCGGAGGCCCGGCGCCTGGGCCTGGGCGTCCTCGTCGACATCGTGCCCAACCACGTCGGTGTCGCCACCCCGAGCGAGGACCCGTGGTGGTGGGAGGTGCTGCGCGACGGCCGTGACGCCGAGCACGCGGGCGCCTTCGACATCGACTGGGACACCGCCGACCAGCGGCTGCGGATCCCCGTCGTGGGTGACGACGACCTGCTGCCCGACGCCGGGGTCGACCACCTGCGCCTCGTCGAGGGCGAGCGCGGCCTCGAGCTGCACTACTGGGACCAGGCCTTCCCGGTCGCTGCCGGTACCGCCGACGGCGTCGACGACGACCCGCAGGCCGTGCACGCGCGCCAGCACTACGAGCTCGTCGACTGGCACCGCGCCGACGACGCCCTGAACTACCGCCGCTTCTTCGCCGTCAACACCCTCGCCGCGGTGCGGGTGGAGGAGCCCGAGGTCTTCGACGAGACCCACGTCGAGATCCGCCGCTGGTTCACCGAGGGACTCGTCGACGGGCTGCGCGTCGACCACCCCGACGGCCTGCGCGATCCGAGGGGCTACCTCGACGACCTCGCGGGGCTCACCGGGTCGGCGTACACGCTGGTGGAGAAGATCCTCGAGCCCGGTGAGGCGCTGCCGACCAGCTGGGCCACCGACGGCACCACCGGGTACGACGCCCTGGCCTGGGTCGACCGGGTGCTCACCGACCCCGCGGGGCAGGCGCCGCTGGACACCCTCGAGGCGCGACTGCGCGGGCTGCCCGAGGGCGAGGTCGTCGACTACCCGGCAATGGTGCACGACCTCAAGCGCGCCGTCGCCGACGGCATCCTGCACAGCGAGGTGCGGCGCATCGTGCGCGACCTGCGCCGCGACGTGCCCGAGCGGGTGCCCTCGAGCACCGCCGACGCCGTCGCCGAGCTGATGGCCTGCTTCCCCGTCTACCGCTCCTACCTGCCCGAGGGCGCCGAGCACGTGGACCAGGCGTTCGCGGCCGCGCGCGAGCGCCGCCCCGACCTGGCCGCCACCCTCGACACCATCGAGCCGTGGCTGCGCGACCCCTCGCTCGACGCCTGCCGCCGCTTCCAGCAGACCAGCGGGATGGTGATGGCCAAGGGCGTCGAGGACTGCGCCTTCTACCGCTACTCGCGCCTGACCTCGCTCAACGAGGTCGGCGGCGACCCGCACGAGTTCAGCCTCACCGTCGACGGGCTGCACGAGCACCTGGCCGCGCGCCAGCGCGACTGGCCGCACGCGATGACCACCCTGTCGACCCACGACACGAAGCGCGGCGAGGACGTGCGCGCCCGGATCACCGTGCTCGCCGAGGTGCCGCAACGCTGGGAGCAGGCACTCGACCGGCTGCTGGCGCTGGCGCCGCTGCCCGACCCGGGCTTCGGCTCCCTGCTGTGGCAGGCCGTGCTGGGCGCCTGGGGCTCCGACCCCGACGACGTGCTGCGCGAGCGGCTGCACGGCTACGCGATGAAGGCGATGCGCGAGGCCGGCGACCGCACCACCTGGACCGAGCCCGACGAGACCTACGAGGCAGCGGTGCACGCCGCCGTCGACTCCGCCTTCGACGACCGTGAGGTCCGTGACGTGCTCGAGGCCCTGGTGGCCGAGGTCGTCGACGCGGGCTGGTCGAACGCGCTGACCGCCAAGCTGCTCGCGACGACGATGCCCGGTGTCCCCGACGTCTACCAGGGCTCCGAGCTGTGGGAGCAGTCGCTGGTCGACCCCGACAACCGGCGCCCCGTCGACCTCGACCTGCGCGCCCGGCTGCTCGCCGAGATCGACGCGGGTCAGCGCCCGGCCGCGCCGTCGGGCGGCGACGACCCCGGCGCCGCCAAGCTGCTGGTCACCGCGGCCGCGCTGCGGCTGCGGCGCGACCGCGCCGACCTGTTCACCGGGTACGCCCCCGTGGCTGCCCGCGGCGAGGCCGCCGACCACGTCGTCGCCTTCGACCGCGGCGGCGCGCTCACCGTCGCGACCCGGCTGCCGCTCGGGCTCGGGGGCCGCGGCGGCTGGGGCGAGACCCGCCTCGACCTGCCCGCCGGGCGCTGGCGCGACGTGCTGACCGGCGAGGTGACCGACGGCGACCTGGCGACCCTGCTGGCCACCTACCCCGTCGCCCTGCTCGTGAAGGAGGACTGATGACCGCGACGACCCCACCGCGCCACGGCCGTGGCCGCTTCGACGTGTGGGCGCCGCGCCCTGGGCGCGTGCGACTGCTGGTCGATGGCGAGACCGTGGCGATGAGCCGGGGCGACGACGGCTGGTGGACCCCCGGGGCGCCGGTGCCCGACGGCGAGGTCGACTACGGCTACCTGCTCGACGACGATCCGGCCCCGCGTCCCGACCCGCGCTCGCGGCGCCAGCCGGGCGGCGTCCACGAGCTGTCGCGCACCTACGACCCGTCGGCCTTCGCCTGGACCGACACCTCGTGGACCGGTCGCCAGCTCGCCGGCTCGGTGATCTACGAGATGCACGTGGGCACCTTCACCCCCGAGGGCACCCTCGACGCCGCACTCGGCCGGCTCGACCACCTCGTCGACCTCGGCGTCGACCTGGTCGAGGTGATGCCCGTCAACGCCTTCAACGGCACCCACAACTGGGGCTACGACGGGGTCGCCTGGTTCGCGGTCGCCGAGTCGTACGGCGGCCCCGCGGCCTACCAGCGCTTCGTCGACGGTTGTCACGCGGCCGGGCTGGGCGTGATCCAGGACGTGGTGCACAACCACCTCGGCCCCTCGGGCAACTACCTGCCGCTCTACGCGCCGTACCTCAAGGACGGCCGCAACACCTGGGGCGACCTGGTCAACCTCGACGGCGAGGGGTCGGCCCAGGTGCGCCGCTACATCCTCGACAACGTCGCGATGTGGCTCACCGACTACCACGTCGACGGGCTGCGCCTCGATGCCGTGCACGCGCTCGCCGACGACTCCGAGGTGCACCTGCTCGAGGAGATGGCCGTCGAGGTGGCCGCCCTGTCGGCCCACCAGGGCCGCCCACTCACGCTGATCGCGGAGTCCGACCTCAACGACCCGGTGATGATCCGCCCGCGCGAGGCCGGCGGCCGTGGGCTCGACGCCCAGTGGAGCGACGACTACCACCACGCCGTGCACGTGGCGCTGAGCGGCGAGACGACCGGCTACTACGCCGACTTCGAGCCCCTGACCGCACTGAAGAAGGTCGTCGAGCAGGGGTTCTTCCACGACGGCACCCACAGCTCCTTCCGGGGCCGCGACCACGGGGTGCCGATCGACACCGACCACACGGCCACCTGGCGGCTGGTGGTCGCCAACCAGAACCACGACCAGGTCGGCAACCGGGCCGTGGGCGACCGTCTCAGCGACCCGGCACCGGGCCATCTCGACGACGACCAGCTGGGCTGCGCGGCGATGCTGACGCTGCTGGGCCCCTTCACCCCGATGCTCTTCCAGGGCGAGGAGTGGGCGGCCTCGACGCCGTTCCAGTTCTTCACCAGCCACCCCGAGCCCGAGCTGGGCACCGCCACGGCCGAGGGCCGGATCGCGGAGTTCGAGCAGATGGGCTGGGACCCCGCCGTGGTGCCCGACCCGCAGGACCCGGCCACCTTCGAGCGCTCCAAGCTCGACTGGAGCGAGCGCGAGGACGGCCGGCACGCGCGGCTGCTCGACCTCTACCGCGTGCTGGGCCGGCTGCGCCGGGAGTGGCCCGAGCTGACGGACCCGTCGTTCGCTGCCACGACCTGCGACGTCGACGAGGCCGCCAGGCTCGTGGTGCTGCACCGGGGCCGGCTGCAGGTGGTGCTCAACCTGGGCGAGACGCCGCTCGAGGTGCACACCGGCCCCGGGCACGTGCTCGCCGGCACCGCGTCGGGCGCCGAGCTCGACGCGCAGGGCCTCCTGGTGCTCCCCCGCCACGCCGGCGCCGTCGTACGCGCCTGACGCGAGCCGGCCGGCCCGGACCAGCCGGCTCGCGTCAGGGTCGGGTCAGAGCGAGTCGAGGTCGACCGTGTCGTCCTCGGCGGGTGCCTCGACCTCGATCGGCTCGTCGAACTCCGAGAAGGTCACCGTGCCGGTGTCCTCACCCTCGGTCTTCTCGATCCGCACCAGGTAGTGCGGCTCCTCGACGGCGACGTAGCCGGTCGAGGCCTCGCCGTCCTCGTCGGTGGAGTCGACCGCGACGACCGTGATCCCGTCGATCTCGCTCTGCTCCCCGGTCTCGTACGTCGACTCGGTGTCGCTGTCCTCGACGAGCTCGTCGAGCAGCTGGTCGAGGTCGCAGAACTCGGCGAACCCGTCCTCCTCGCCCAGCACCACCCACCGACCGTCGACCAGCTCGATGACCTGGTCGGCCTGCGGTCCGGCCTGGGCAGCCCAGAACTCCTCGCTGGGCCGGAACCAGGCCTGGCCGCCGACGCTGAGGACCTCGGCCTCGGCGCCATCCAGGGTCAGGGTGCCGGTGCAGTCGCCCTCGCTGCCGGTGGCCAGGTCGAGCGAGATCTCGTCGCCGCCCATCGTGATGTCACCCCGGACCCGCACGCTCTCCAGCTGGCCCATCGCCTCGCCAGCGGCGTCGCGGATCTCGGCACCCTCCTGCTCGACGAAGCCGGAGGCCTCCGGGGAGGTGCTGCCACCCTCCTCCGCCTCATCGCCGCAGGCCACCAGCGACGCGCTCATCGTCGCCACCGCCGCCGCGGTGGCGGCTCGTCGTGTCCAGGTCGTCATCATGGTCCTCTCGTCGCGTGGAGCACGATCACACCACGCCGCGCTCCCTGCGACCGTTCGGCGCCCTGGGCGCGGACACGAGAGTCCGCCGGGCCTCAGGGCACTCGATCGGCGAGGACCTCGTCGACCCAGACCGGCACGAGCTCCCCCGCCAGGCCGTGACGTGAGTCGTGGAACCACATGGAGCCCTCCGAGGGCACCAGGTTGAGCTCGAGGGTGCGTGCGCCCTGGCGGCGCGCGTGCTGCACGAAGCCAGCGGCCGGGTAGACCGCGCCGGAGGTGCCGACCGACACGAACATGTCGGCACGGCCGAGGCGCTCGAGGATGAGGTCCATCCGGTAGGGGATCTCGCCGAACCACACCACGTCGGGGCGCAGCTCGGCGTGCCCGCAGCCGGGACAGGGCGGGTGGTCGACCAGCTCGCGCTCCCAGCGCGCCCGGCCCTCGCAGGCGCGGCACAGCGCCGAGAGCAGCTCGCCGTGCATGTGCACGACGCGACGCGAGCCGGCCCGCTCGTGCAGGTCGTCGATGTTCTGGGTGACCAGCAGCAGGTCGTCGCCCAGGGCCTCCTCGAGACGAGCCAGGGCGTGGTGGGCGGCGTTCGGCTCGACACCGGCGAGGGCGCTGCGTCGCTCGTCGTAGAAGCGCAGCACCCGCGAGGGCGCCATCTCGTAGGCCTCGGGCGTGGCGACGTCCTCGACGTGGTGGCCCTCCCAGAGCCCGTCGGCGTCACGGAAGGTCGGCACCCCGCTCTCGGCGGAGATGCCGGCTCCGGTCAGGACGACGACGCTCACCGGCCCAGGGTAGGCCGACCGGCCCTCGGGTGTGGCTCAGGACACCACCGTGAGATCGAAGTTCACGGTGAGCCCCTCCACCGTCGTGGTGGTCGCCTCGACCGTCACGTCCCCGTCGACGCTGGAGGTGATGTCGCACGTGGTCGTCTCGCCCTGCTCACCGACCAGCTCGCCGACGCAGGTGACCTCGTCGATCGTGAGCCCGCGGTCGGCGTAGGCGCGCTCGACCGCGTCGGCGACGTCCTCGGCGGGGATGAAGAGCGTCTGGTCGAACTCGACCTCGTCACCCTCCGCCGCGGTGACGTCCAGCCGTACGCCCGTCGTCGACCCGTCCTGGCTGAAGGTGATCAGGCAGTCCTGGGTGGCCTCCACCTCGGCCTCGAGGTCGCCTGCGCAGGCCACGTCGAACTGGTCGACGTCGGGCCCGCTCATGTTCGCCGCGACCTCGGACTCGAGGTCGGCCCGGTCGACGGCGCCGGGCCCCCCGACGGAGACCTCGCCGCTGCAGCCGCTCAGCAGCAGGGCCGGCGCCAGCAGCGCGCCGACCAGGGACCGGGACAGGACGGACAGGCGCACGGCGACCTCGGGGGGACGGGGCGCGCACGACGGCGCCCGGACCCCTCAGCATCCACCGCCAGCAGCGCCGCCGCACGGTCTTCGCCCTCAGGTCCCGGCGCCGGTCTGGACCAGGAACGGAGATCCGGGCCGGGTCGGCGCGAAGTCCGGGACGGGTCAGCGCGCAGGAGGCGCCTCAATCCAGCTCGGAGAACCGCTCGACCTCGCTGCGGGTGCCGCTGACGATGAGCAGGTCGCCGGGTTCGACCACGGTGCCCGGCACAGCGTGGGTGAAGCCCTGGCTCGGACGCTTGACGCCCACCACGGTGACGCCGTGGCGCGTGCGAGGCATCGACTCGGAGAGAGGTCTGCCGTGCAGCTCGCGGGCGGCGGCGGTCTTGGCGATGGCGAAGCCGTCGTCGAACTCGATGTAGTCCATCATCCGACCGCTGACCAGGTGGGCGACGCGCTTGCCCATGTCGTGCTCGGGCCGCACCACGTGAGGCACGCCGATCTGGGTCAGGATGCGGGCGTGCGAGTGGCTGATCGCCTTGGCCCACACGTCCTTGACCCCCAAGGTCAGCAGCACCGACGCCGAGAGGATGCTGGCCTCGAGGTCGGTCCCGACGCCGATCACGCCGCGACGGAACTCGCCGACTGCGAGCTGCCGCATGGCGGCCTCGTTGGTGGAGTCGGCCTCGACGACGTGCGTGAGGCGCCCCGCGAGGCTCTCGACGGTGCGGGAGCTCGAGTCGACGCCGAGGACCTCGACGCCCTGGTCGACGAGCTCGAGGGCCAGCGACTTGCCGAAGCGCCCCAGGCCGACGACCACGACGCCGCCGGAGAGGTGCCGTGCGTGGTGCCTAGCCAATGATCGGTCTCCCTTCAGGAAGCTCGTACAGGGTGGGACGGTCCCGGAGCGCGAGCGCCGAGACCAGGGTGATCGGGCCGAGACGGCCCAGGAACATGAGCACGGCGAGGAGTGCCTGCGCGGCCGGGGGCAGCGAGGCGGTGATGCCGGTCGAGAGGCCGACGGTCCCGAACGCCGAGGTGACCTCGAACAGCACCTCCGTGAGCGTGAACGGGCTCATCAGCATCACCGCGAGCGAGGTGCCCATGACCGCCGCGACGCCCAGCAGCGCCACGGTGAGCGCCTGGCGCTGGACCCGGGGGTCGATGCGGCGGTCGAAGGCCCGCGCGGAGCGCTCACCGCGGACCTCGGCGATGATGACGAAGAGCAGGATCACGAAGGTGGTGACCTTGATCCCGCCCGCGGTGCCCGCCGAGCCGCCGCCGATGAACATCAGGATCACCGTGCCGAGCAGGCTGGCGTCGCCCATCGCGCCGACGTCGAGGCTGTTGAAGCCCGCGGTCCTGGGCATGACCCCGGCGAAGGCCCCCGCGAGGAGGCGTCCGGGCGCGTCGTACTGGCCCAGCGTGGCGGGGTTGCTCCACTCGGCGGCGGTGAGGAAGGCGCCGCCGGCACCCAGCAGCACCCCGGTCATCGTGAGCGTCAGCTTCGTGTGCAGCGACCACGCCCGCGGCCTCAGCAGGTGCCGGCGCAGCTCGAGGATGACCGGGAAGCCGATGCCGCCGAGGATGACGGCCACGGCGATCGGGACGCAGACCCACGGGTCGGTGGCGAAGCGGGTCAGGCTGTCGGACCAGAGGGCGAACCCGGCGTTGTTGAACGCCGAGACCGCGTGGAAGAGGCCGAGGTACGCCGCCCGCCCGAGGGTCTCGTCGTACGCCGTCCAGAAGCGGAGCGTGAGCACGGCGGCGGTGAGCGACTCGATGACCACGGTGGTGGTGAGGACGCCGAGCAGCACCGAGCGCAGGTCCGCGGCCCCGAGCGCCTTGGTCTCCGCCACCGCTCGCAGGCGGGAGGTCAGCCCCAGCCGCCGGGCCAGGAGGATGCTGGCCAGGGAGGCCGCCGTCATGATCCCGAACCCGCCCACCTGGATGAGGGCCAGGATCACCAGCTCGCCGAACTGGGACCAGTGCGCGGCGGTGTCGACGGTGACCAGGCCCGTCACGCACACCGCACTGGTGGCGGTGAACAGGGCGGTGAGCATCGAGAACCCGTCGGCGTCGGCGCGAGCGACGGGCAGGCTGAGGAGCGCTGTTCCCACCGCGATCGTGGCGGCGAAGGCGACGACGATCACCTGGGAGGGGTGGCGCAGCCACGGTCGGGCGCGACCATGGCCCAGGTGCAGGCGGTTCATCGGCCAGGGAGCAGCAGCCACAGCACGAGGCCGACGACCGCCCACACGACGAAGAACCCGACGAGGACCACGGCCAGCATCGTCAGGTTGCCCAGTCCCGCCAGGAGGCGCCCACGCCGTGGTCCCGGCGCGGGCGAGCGGGGTGTGAAGGGCACCCTTGCAGGCTATGGGCCCGTGCGGTGGAATCCGCTCCGCGACCGATGATCTTGATGGTTCCTTGACGGTGAGCCCTCCCTCGGCCTTCGCCCCCCTGCGCGTCCAGGGAGCCTCCCCTGCGCCGCGTCGAGCACCCCCACAGCGGAGCGAGGTGAGCCGGGCCGGCTCGTCACCCGAGAGCAGATCCTGCGTGAGGCGTGGGGACCGGTCCACGGGCAGCATGTCGACCACGGCGGCGGGAGGTCCTCCCGGTGCAGGTGTCGACCGCGACCGGTCGCTCCGGTCGCCCGAGGCGGGTCATGGCTCCAGGATGTAGCCCAGACCCGGCGAGGTGACCAGGTGCCGCGGATGCGCAGGATCGTCCTCGAGCTTGCGGCGCAGCTGCGCGGAGTAGACACGCAGGTAGTGGCTCTCGTGGAGGTACGCCGGCCCCCAGACCTCCCGGAGGAGCTCCTCGCGGGTCACCACTCGCCCGAGGTTGCGGGCCAGCAGCTCGAGGAAGGCCCACTCGGTCGGGGTGAGTCGTACGTCCTCCCCGCGGCGGCGGACGCGCTTGCGGGCCAGGTCGACCTCGAGGTCCCCCACCGGCACCACAGGCTCGGTGGTGGGTGGTCCGGCAGCGCCGCGGCGCACGGCGGCGCGCAGCCGTGCCATGAGCTCGTCCATGGCGAAGGGCTTGGTGATGTAGTCGTCGGCGCCGAGGTCGAGCGCCTCGACCTTGTCCTCACCGTGCTGTCGAGCCGAGAGGACCACGATCGGTACGTCGGTCCAGCCACGCAGGCCGGAGAGGACCTCGGTGCCGTCGATGTCGGGCAGCCCGAGGTCGAGCAGCACCACCTCCGGGTGGGCCGAGGCGGCCGCCTCCAGCGCGGCGGCGCCGGTCGCCGCCAAGGTCACCTCCCACCCCGCGGCTCGCAGGTTGATCGCCAGCGCCCGCGCCAGCGAGGGTTCGTCGTCGACGACCAGGACGCGGTGCCGGTTCAGGGAGCTGCTCATGCCACCGTCACCTGCGGGTCCGCCGGCACCGTCAGCATCATGGTCAGGCCGCCTCCCGGGGTGTCGTCGGCGACCACGGTCCCGCCGAGCGCCTCGGTGAGCCCCCGCGCTACTGCCAGGCCCAGCCCGAGGCCCTCCTGGCCCGAGTCCTCGAGTCGCTGGAAGGGCTCGAACATCTGCTCTCGACGCTCGGCCGGGACGCCAGGTCCACGATCGACCACCAGGACCTCGATCCATCCTCGGCTCACCCGCGCGATGACCCGGACCGGCACGCCCGCGGAGGCCCGCACCGCATTGCCGACCAGGTTGGCCACGACCCGCTCCAGCAGGCCCGGGTCGGTGACCACCAGGGGCGCGGCCTCGTCGAGCTCGAGCTCGACGGCACCGGGCGGATGGCCGCTGGCCGCCAGCGGAAGCACCTCCTCCAGGCTCACCCGGCGCAGGGCGGGCAGGAGCAGGCCGGCCTGGACGCGGGAGAGGTCGAGCAGGTCGTCGATGAGCCGTTCGAGCCGGCCGGCGGACTCGGTCAAGGAGCAGAGCAGCGAGGTGCGGTCCTGCTCGGCCAGACCCGGGTGCGCCAGCCCGTCGACCGAGGCGCGCATCGTCGCCAAGGGGGTGCGCAGGTCGTGGGAGACCGCTCGCAGCAGGGCCGTGGCCGTGGCCTGGGCCCCTTCCAGCGCGGCGGCCCGCTCGTCGCGCGCGCGCAGCCGGCGGTACTCCAGGACCAGCGAGGCCTGCAGGGCGAAGGCTTCCAGCACCCGCTGGTCGCCCGCGCGCAGCGGGTCTCCGCGCAGGCACAGCACGTGGTCGTCGTCGACGCGGACCCGACTGTCCCCCTCCTCCGGTGCGGAGGCCGGCTCGTCGCCGTCGGATGCCGTCACCACCCATGCTGCACCGTCCCGTGCCAGCAGGGACACCGACGTCTGGCCGAAGACCTCGCGCACCCGCGTGCACACCGCCCCGGCGGTGTCCTGACCCGTCAGCACCGAGCGCGACAGCGAGGACATGGTGGCGGCCTCGGTGCGGGCTCGAACGGCGTCGGCGGCTCGGCGTGCGGCACGGTCCACCACGGAGGCGACCGCGACGGCCACCGCGACGTACACGGCCAGCGCGATCACGTCGACGGGGCGGGAGATGGTCAGTCGGTCCAGCGGCTGGGTGAAGTTCCAGTTCAGCAGGAGGAACCCGATCAGGGCGCTCGCCAGAGCCGGCAGCAGTCCACCGACCAGCGCGACCAGCACCGTCACCGACAGGAACAGGGTCTCGGCCAGGGCCAGCTGCTCGGGACCCGTGGTGCCGCGCACCACCCACGTCAACGCGAAGGGAAGGATCGTCGCAGCCACCCACCCCAGGAGCCGGCGGCGCGGGCTCAGGCCCGAGGTGCGTCGATGCAGGAGCCCCGGCCCGGCGACCTGGTCGTGGGTGACCAGGTGCACGTCGATGCTGCCGGCCAGCGAGGCGATCCGGTCCCCGGTGGAGCCGGCGACCAGACGCCGCCACCGGCTGTGGCGCGACACCCCGACCACGACCATGGTCGCGTTGGCGCCCGCCGCGAAGTCGACCACGGCGGTCGGGACGTCGTCGCCGACGACGGGGTGCACGCTGGCGCCCAGGTCGCGGGCGAGCGCCTGCACCGCGGCCAGGCCGGAGGTGTCGGCGCTGCGGAGGCCGTCGTCGGCGATGACGTGCACGGCCATCAGCTCCGAGCCGGCAGCCCGCTGGGCCAGCCGGGCGCCCCGACGCAGGAGCGTCCCCGACTCCGGGCCCCCGGTGACGGCGACGACGATGCGCTCCTTGGTCGGCCAGCTGTGCCGGATGCTGTGGGCCCGGCGGTAGTCCCCCAGCGCGTCGTCGACCCGGTCGGCCAGCCACAGCAGCGCCAGCTCGCGCAAGGCGGTGAGGTTGCCGACGCGGAAGTACGAGGCCAGCGAGGCGTCGATCCGCTCCGGTCGGTAGATGTTGCCGTGGGCCATCCGGCGGCGCAGCGCGTCGGGGGCCATGTCGACCAGGTGGATCTGGTCGGCGGTGCGCACCACCTCGTCGGGCACCGTCTCGCGCTGTCGCACGCCGGTGATCCGCTCCACCTCGTCGTTGAGCGACTCCAGGTGCTGGACGTTGACGGTCGTGATGACGTCGATCCCCGCCGCGCGCAGCTCCTCGATGTCCCCGCTGCGCTTGGCGTGCCGGCTGCCGGGCACGTTGGTGTGGGCCAGCTCGTCGACCAGGACCACCGCCGGCTCTCGGGCGAGGACGGCGTCGGTGTCCATCTCGGTGAAGCCGGTGCCGCGGTGCTCGAGCACGCGACGCGGCACCACCTCCAGGCCCTCGAGCATGGCCTCGGTGTTCGCGCGGTCGTGGGTCTCCACGTAGCCCACGACGACATCGGTGCCGCGCTCCAGCCGGCGTCGCGCCTCACCGAGCATGGCGTAGGTCTTGCCCACCCCCGGCGCCGCACCGAGGTAGACCGTCAGCTTCCCGCGGCGCCGCGGTGGGTCACCCTGCTCCTGGCCTGCCACGGTGTGGATCCTCTCACCGCCGCCGTCAGGACACGTCGCCGGCGAGGGCCAGCACAGCGGTGTTGAGGGCCAGCACGGCGACGCGCGGTTCGCCGAGCACGCCCAGCGAGCGCCCGTCGGTGTGCTCGGCGACCAGGTCGGCCACCTGAGACGTGGTGAGCCCCTGCGCCTCGGCGACGCGGGCGACCTGGATCTCGGCGTAGGCCGGCGAGATGTGCGGGTCCAGCCCGGAAGAGCTCGCCGTGACCGCGTCGGCCGGCACCTCCTCGGCCGGTACCCCCTCGCGCTCTGCCACCGCCGTACGCCGCTCCTCGACGGCGGCGAGCAGGTCCGGGCTCTCGGGCCCGAGGTTGGAGCCCGAGCTCGCCAGCGGGTCGTAGCCGTCGCCGGCGGCCGAGGGACGGGGCTGGAACAGCCCGTCGTCGTCGACGAGCTGGCCGAGCAGCGCCGAGCCGACGGCCCGGTCGGGGTCCTGGGTGCGCTCGCCGGTGGCGGTGACGAGCGAGCCGCCGGACTGCCACGGGAAGGCGACCCGGGCGATGCCGGTGATGGCGAGGGGGTAGAGCACGCCGAGGACCACGGTCATCAGCAGGAGCACGCGCAGCCCGGCGAGGGACTGGCGCAGGAAGGACAGCAGGGTCATGACAGGGGCCTCACAGACCGGGGACGAGGGAGACGAGGAGGTCGAGCAGCTTGATGCCGAGGAAGGGCGCCACCAGGCCGCCGAGCGCCGTACAGGGCGAGGTTGCGACGCAGCAGCGCCGAGGCGCTCGCGGGCCGGTAGGACACCCCGCGCAGCGCCAGCGGCACGAGCGCGACGATCACCAGGGCGTTGAAGACGACCGCGGAGACGATCGCCGAGCCGGGGCTGGAGAGCCGCATCACGTTCAGCACGTCCAGGGCGGGGAAGGCCACGACGAACATCGCCGGCAGGATCGCGAAGTACTTCGCGACGTCGTTCGCGACGGAGAAGGTCGTCAGCGCGCCGCGGGTGATGAGCAGCTGCTTGCCGATCTCGACGACGTCGATGAGCTTGGTGGGATCGCTGTCGAGGTCGACCATGTTGCCGGCCTCCTTGGCGGCGGCGGTCCCGGAGTTCATGGCCACGCCCACGTCGGCCTGGGCGAGCGCGGGGGCGTCGTTGGTGCCGTCGCCGCACATGGCCACCATTCGCCCGCCCGCCTGCTCGCGACGGATCAGGGCGAGCTTGTCCTCCGGCGTCGCCTCGGCCAGCACCTCGTCGACGCCCGCCTCGTCGGCGATCGCGCGCGCCGTGATCGCGTTGTCGCCGGTCACCATGACGGTGCGGATGCCCATGGCGCGCATCTGGGCGAAGCGCTCCCGGATGCCGTCCTTGACCACGTCCTTGAGGTGCACGACCCCCAGCAGTCGACCGGCGCCCTCCCCGACCTGCTCGGCGACGACCAGCGGGGTGCCGCCGGTGGCGCTGATGCGGGCGACGTGCTCCTCGAGCTCGGCGAAGGTGGGATCCGCATCGAGCAGACCGCTGCTGTGGATCCAGGTGCGCACGGCGGAGCCGGCGCCCTTGCGGAGCTGCCGTCCGTCGGGCAGGTCCACCCCGCTCATCCGCGTCGAGGCGGAGAACTCCACCAGCTCCGACCCGGCGAGCAGGTCGCCGCTGACACCGCGCTCGCGGACCAGGTCGACGATGCTGCGACCCTCGGGCGTCTCGTCGGCCAACGAGGCCAGCAGGGCGGCATGCGCCAGCTCCTCCTGGCTGACGTCGCCGATGGGGTGCAGCTCGCTGGCGCGGCGGTTGCCGTAGGTGATCGTGCCGGTCTTGTCGAGCAGCAGCACGTCGACGTCCCCGGCTGCCTCGACCGCCCGCCCGGACATGGCGAGCACGTTGCGCTGCACCAGCCGGTCCATGCCCGCGATCCCGATCGCCGACAGCAGTGCACCGATCGTCGTCGGGATCAGGCACACCAGCAGCGCGATGAGCACGATCGCCGACTGACCGGCGCCGGAGTGGTCGGCGATCGGTGCCAGGGACGCCACCACGGCCGCGAAGACGACGGTGAGGGAGCCGAGCAGCACCGAGAGGGCGCGCTCGTTGGGCGTGCGCTGCCGCTCGGAGCCCTCGACCAGCGCGATCATCCGGTCCACGAAGGACGCCCCTGGCTCGGCGGTGATCCGGACCACGATCCGGTCCGAGAGCACCACCGTGCCTCCCGTGACGGCGCTGCGGTCGCCGCCGGACTCCCGGATGACCGGCGCGGACTCGCCGGTGACCGCTGACTCGTCCACCGAGGCCACGCCCTCGACGACGTCCCCGTCGCCGGGGATGCGCTGGCCGGCGTCCACGACGACCACGTCGCCAGGGCGCAGGGCGGTGCTGGGCACCTCGTCGACCGGGAGGTCGGCCAGGCCGCTGGTGTAGCGCAGCTGGTCGGCGCTGCCTCGGACCCGGCGTGCGGTGGTCTCGGCCTGCAGCTCGCGCAGGCTCGCGGCCTGCGCACGGCCGCGACCCTCGGCCGTGGCCTCGGCCAGGGTGCCGAAGAGCACGGTGAGCCAGAGCCACACCGAGACGCTCCAGCCGAGCGCCGACGGGTCGAGGATCGACAGCACGGTGGTGGTGATCGCACCGAGCTCGACGACGAGCATGATCGGTGTGGCGACCAGCTGCCGCGGGTCGAGCTTGCGCACCGCCGCCGGGAGGTTCTCCCGGAGCTGGCGGCTCAGTGGTGTCGGGCCCGGGGCGGGCTGGGACGAGGTCGTCCGGGACGGGGTGGGCGTGGTGGTAGGGGTGCTCATGCGAGGGACTCCACGACAGGACCGAGGGCGAGCACGGGCACGAAGGTCAGGCCGACCAGCACCACGGTGACGCCCGTGAGGAGGACCGCGAACAGCGGTCCGTGGGTGGGCAGGGTGCCGGGGCCGACCGGCAGCGTGCGCTGCGCGGCGAACCGACCGGCCAGGGCGAGCACGAGGACCATGGGCGCGAACCGGCCCAGGAGCATGCACAGTCCGAGGAGGGTGTTCCAGAACGGGGTGCCGCTGCTGAGGCCGGCGAACGCGGAGCCGTTGTTGTTCGACGCCGAGGTGACGGCGTACAGCGCCTCGGAGAGGCCGTGCGGCCCCGACTCCTGCAGGCCCGCCAGCCCCGCGTCGGTGCTCAGCGCGAGGGAGAGGGCGCCCAGGACGAGGATCGGCATCGTGAGCACGTAGGCCGCGACCAGCACCATCTCGGGCCGGCTGATCTTCTTACCGAGGTACTCCGGCGTCCGCCCGACCATCAGGCCCGCCAGGAAGACGGTCACGACGGCGAGGACGAGCATCCCGTACAGGCCCGAGCCCACGCCGCCGGGTGCGACCTCGCCGAGGAGCATGTTGACGAGGGTGACACCGCCGCCGGGGGCGGTGAGGGAGTCGTGCATGGCGTTGACCGAACCGGTCGAGGTGCCGGTGGTGGACGCGGCGAACAGCGCGGAACCCGCTTCGCCGAAGCGGACCTCCTTGCCCTCCGTCGCTGCCCCGGCCAACGACGGGACCGAGCCCGGGCCTGACATCTCGGCCCAGGTGAGCAGACTGACGGAGGTCAGCCACAGCCCGCCCATGACCGCCAGCACGGTCCCGCCCTGGCGACGGTCGCCGACGATGACGCCGAACGCCCAGGCCATGGCGAAGGGGATGACCAGCAGCAGGAAGATCTCCAGGAGGTTGGTCCAGGGCACCGGGTTCTCGAAGGGGTGCGAGGAGTTGGCGTTGTAGAAGCCGCCGCCGTTGGTGCCGATCTCCTTGATCGCCTCCTGGCTGGCCACCGGGCCGCCGGTCACCTGCTGGGTGCCGCCGGTCAACGTCGTGACCTCGACGGGGCCGGAGAGGTTCTGCACCACCCCGGCGCCCGCCAGCAGCAGCGCGGCGAGCACCGACATCGGCAGGAGCACTCGCACGACGGTGCGCACCAGGTCGACCCAGAAGCTGCCGATCCGACCGGCAGCCGAGGAGCGCGCCAGGGCCCTGGCGAAGGCTGCGGCCACGCACATGCCGGTGGCGGCGGAGACGAAGTTCTGCACGGTGAGCCCCGAGGCCTGCATGAGGTGGCCGAGGGCAGCCTCCCCGGAGTACCACTGCCAGTTGGTGTTGGTGACGAAGCTGACCGCGGTGTTCCAGGCACCGTCGGCCGGCAGCGCCTCCATGCCCACGCTGAGCGGCAGCCACTGCTGGGTGCGGCCGAGCGTGTAGAGGAGCAGCAGGCCGCCCAGCGAGAAGCCGAGCACCGAGAAGGCGTAGGTGCGCCAGTGCTGGTCGGCGTCGGGGTCGAGCCGCAGCAGGCGGTACGCCGCACGCTCGGGCAACAGGTGCCGGTCGCTGGTGTAGACCCGGGCCAGGTAGGCGCCCAGCAGCGGGACGGCGGCGACCAGGGCGACCAGCAGCAGGGCCACCTGGCCCAGCGCCGGTCCCACCGCGCTCACGAGCCGGCCCCGTCGTCGTGGACGGGCTCGTCGAGCGGTCGCCGGTCGAGCAGGACGACCAGGGCCACCAGCGCAAGCACCGTCGCCAAGGTCAGCAGGAGGAAGAGGATGTCGGACACGACACTGTTCTAGGGGCGGGGTGCGGGTCGCTCCGCCGTTCTTGACGCTTCCCTGACGCTCCACGTCGAGGTGTTGACGCAATCCTGAGGGTACGGACTGCCGAGCGCCCCTCCGGCTTGCGGAGCACGGCCCCGAGCAGGCGGTCCTCCTGCCCGATCAGGTGGCCGCTGCAGGACGACGCGGCCACCTGGCGACGGCGGGCGACCCGGCAGGCCGACTCAGTAGTACAGGCCGGGTCAGTAGTACCAGGGGTAGGGCGACCAGTCGGGGTCGCGCTTCTCGAGGAACTGGTCACGGCCCTCGGCCGCCTCGTCGGTCATGTAGGCCAGACGGGTGGTCTCGCCGGCGAAGAGCTGCTGGCCGACCAGGCCGTCGTCGATGGCGTTGAAGGAGTACTTCAGCATCCGCTGCGCGGTCGGGCTCTTGCCGTTGACCAGGCGGCCCCACTCCAGGGCGGTGGCCTCGAGCTCGGCGTGCGGCACGGCCTTGTTGACGGTGCCCATCGCGGCGCCCTCCTCGGCCGAGTAGGTCTGGCCGAGGAAGAAGATCTCGCGGGCCTTCTTCTGCCCCACCTGGCGGGCCAGGTAGGCCGACCCGAAGCCGCCGTCGAAGGAGCCGACGTCGGCGTCGGTCTGCTTGAAGCGGGCCTCCTCGGTGCTGGCCAGCGTGAGGTCGCAGACGACGTGCAGCGAGTGCCCGCCACCGGCGGTCCAGCCGGGGACCACGCAGATCACGATCTTGGGCATGAAGCGGATCAGCCGCTGCACCTCGAGGATGTGCAGACGCCCGAGCCGGGCCTTGTCGACGGTCTCGGCGCTCTCGCCCTCGGCGTACTGGTAGCCGGCGCGGCCCCGGATGCGCTGGTCGCCGCCGGTGCAGAAGGCCCACTTGCCGTTCTTGTCGCTCGGACCGTTGCCGGTCAGCAGGACGCACCCGACGTCGCTGGTGGTGCGGGCGTGCTCGAGCACCCGCAGCAGCTCGTCCACCGTGTGCGGGCGGAAGGCGTTGAGCACGTCGGGCCGGTCGAAGGCGACCCGGACGGTGCCGTGGGCGCGGGCCCGGTGGTAGGTCAGGTCGGTCAGGTCCTCGAAGCCGGGCACGACGTCCCAGGCCTCGGCGTCGAAGATCTCCGACACCCCGTCGATGGCGCTCATGGCCAGCAGGCTAGCGGGCGGCCCGTGCCCGCCCGGGGCCGGCTCAGGGCCGGGCGATGCCGACCGCGAGCGCGGCCAGGTGCCCGACCCGGGCCAGCTCGGAGTCGAGGAACTCGGGGCCGCCACGACGGCACGAGCAGCACGACCTCGTCGCTGCTGAGGTGGGCACCCACGTAGAGGTTGTTGTCGTCACCGTCGATCTCGACCCGCTGGGTGCGCACGACCTCCACGAACGGCAGGTCGGCCGGCGCGGCGTCGGTGGCGTGCACGATGCCGTCGGTGCGGTGCACCCGCGCGGCCCAGTCGGCACGGAAGGTCACCGGCAGCAGGTCGACGAGGCGGTTGACGGCTTGGGCCGGGTTGATGGTCATCTCCTCGACGGCCTCGAGATCGAGGAAGAGCTGGCTGCCCGCGGCGTACCGGCTGATCCACAGCACCCGGACACCAGGCGTGGCGTGGCAGGCCGAGACGATCGTGTCGGGCATGGTGCCGGGCACCAGGTCGAGCAGCACGTCGTCGACGGCCACGTCGTCGCGCTTCTCGACGATCTCGATGGCCTCGATGTCGCCGCCGGCCTCACCGATGCGGGTCGCCAACCGCCCCAGGGAGCCGGGGACGTCGCGCAGCTCGACACGCAGCAGGTAGGACACGCACCGACCCTAGCCCGCCCGTGTTGCGGTTGCGTCTCACGCGCGGTCGGCGGCAGCCGACCGGTGGGTCAAGCGTCGGGCCAGCCGGTGACGCAGGCCTGACGCGCGCTGGGCCTCCCGGGCGACCGCGGCCCGCACCGCCGCCTCGGAGGCCACCACCCGCACCTGCTCCTGGGCGCGGGTGATGGCGGTGTAGAAGAGCTCGCGGGTCAGCAGTCGCGAGTCGGCCTCGGGCAGCAGCACGGTGACGTGCGCGGCCTGGCTGCCCTGGCTCTTGTGCACCGTCATCGCGTGCATCGTCTCGACCGCCTCCAACCGTGCGGGGCGAAGTCGCGCAGCCGCTCGGAGCCGGAGATCCAGGCGCGCAGACGGCCGTCGGGCGCGCGCACCACGGCCCCGGTCTCGCCGTTGTAGACCTCGAGCGCGTAGTCGTTGGTCGTCACCAGCAGCGGGCGACCGACGTACCACTCCCCCAGCACCGGCTCCCCGACCTCCTCGGCGAGCCAACGCTCGACCTGCCGGTTCCAGGAGCGGACGCCGAAGGGCCCGTCGCGGTGGGCGCACAGCAGGCGGTGGGTGTCGAGGGCGGCCACGGCCTGCCTCGTGCTCGCCGGCGACAGCGTGGCGACGCACCCGCAGCGCCAGGTCGAGGGAGCGCTCGCGCAGCGCCTCGCCCAGCGCGTGTCCCAGCGCCTGTGCGCCGGGTCCCTCGCCCGAGGCGTCGGCGGCGGGGAGCTCGACGAGCTCGACCTCGTCGCTGGGCCGGCGCAGCGTGGCCAGCACCTCGTCGGCGTCGCCCGCGCGCAGCGCCTCGGCCAGCTCCTTGATGTGCTCGGTCGAGCGGAAGTTCTCGGTCAGCGAGGCCACCGGCGACTCCGGGGCGTCCTCGCCGAAGTGGTCGGCGAAGCCGCGCACCACGTCGGCCAGCACCGCCCCGGCCCCCACCGAGGTGAGCTGGCGCGGGTCGCCGACCAGCACGAGCCGGGCCTGCGGGCGCACCGCCTCGAGCAGTCGTCCCATCATCGTCAGCTCGACCATCGAGGACTCGTCGACGACGACGAGGTCGTGCTTGAGGCGGTTGCCGCGGTCGTGGCGGAAGCGGGTGGCGTTGTCGGGCCGCCAGCCGAGCAGGCGGTGCAGGGTCATCGTCTCGGGCCGCCCGACCCGCTCGCGGTCGGCGGGGTCGAGGTCGGCGAGCTCGGCGAGCACGGCCTCCTGCAGCCGGGTGGCGGCCTTGCCGGTCGGCGCGGTCAGGGCGACCGAGAACCGCTCGCCGCGCGCGGCGGCCTGGTCGGCGAGCAGCACCAGCAGCCGAGCGATCGTGGTGGTCTTGCCGGTGCCGGGCCCCCCGGTCAGCACGGTGGTCGAGCGCCCGACCGCACCGACGGCGGCCCGCTCCTGCTGCTCGCTGAGGCGGTGGCCGCGGATGCGGGCCCGGGCCGCCTCGAGCGCGGCGGCGTCGACCGCGGGCGCGGGGGCCGCGACCCGCTCGACCAGGTCGTCGCAGACCTGGCTCTCGAGACGGTGGTAGCGGTCGAGGTAGACGGTGCCGCCCTCCAGGTGCAGCACGCCCTCGGCCACCAGCGGCGAGCCGGCGACCGCCTCGACCCAGCCGCCGGGCTCGGGCCATCCGGGCAGACTGGGAGAGTCGAGCAGCTCGGGGACCGCGGCCAGGTCGACGCAGGTCGACCCCGAGCGCACCCCGCGCACGGCCAGCGCGAGCGCGAGCTGCACCTGCTCGTCGGCCTCACCGGCCAGGGCGGCGACCCGACGGGCGACGTGCACGTCGGCGGCCTCGAGCAGGCCGGTGTCGTTGAACCCGGCCAGCAGCCCGCTCGCCGAGCGCGCCCGGCGCCGGTCGTGCGGGCCGAGCGGCTCGACCATCGCGATGCCACCCGCGGCGGCCGTGGCGTCGGTGGTGGGTGTCGTCGTCATGGCCGGGCTCCGTCCAGCAGGTCCGAGACCGCCTCGAGCAGCGGCACCGGCGGGCGTCCAGCGGAAGACCCCGCACGGCTCGCCGTCGACCAGCGGGGTGTCCGCGCCGCACATGCCGCGCAGGTAGAGGTAGAGCACGCCGCCCAGGTGCAGCTCGGGGTCGTAGCCCGGCTGCCGCCAGCGCAGGAAGCGGTGCAGCACGACCGCGTAGAGCAGCGCCTGCAGCGGGTAGTCGGAGTGGCACCATGGCTGCGTCGAGGGCCGCCGGGCGGTAGGCGTGGGCGGTGAGCGGCTCGTCGGGTGGGCCGAGCCAGTTGGTCTTGTAGTCGACCACCAGGTAGCGGGAGCCGGCCGCGCGGCGCGCCCACCGGGGTCACCGTCGACGCGCAGCACCACGTCGACCGAGCCGGTCAGGTAGCCGCGCAGCGGCTGGTCGCCCAGCGCGGGCTGCTCGAGCGCCGTCGGCGTACCCCCGCACGGGGTCGTCGCGGGCAGGTGCCGGCGCAGCAGCGGGGCCAGGTCGCCCAGGCGCACCCCCTGGGCCACCCCTGCGGCGTCGAGCGGCGCGGCGAGGTCGCCACCGGAGAGCGGCAGCTCGAAGTCCATCTCGCGCAGCCGGTCGCGCAGACCGACGTCGCGCAGCCGCAGCCCGGGCGCGGCGCCGCCCAGCGGCGAGTCGCAGACGGCCGACCAGGGCGTCGGCCAGCGCCTCGGGGTCGACGTCGACGGGCCACCACACGAGCTGCTCGCGCACGTGGGCCGAGCAGCTCGGCACGCAGGTCGGCAGCGCCCGGGGTCGGCGTGCTCGAGCACCGCGTGCACCAGCGAGCCGAACGTCGCGCCCGACCGGCAGGTCGGCCATCGGCGAGGGCACCCGGAGCGCCGCGGGCACCGGAGCCTCGCTCGGCCCGTCGGTCGTCGCCGGGACGGCGTCGGGGCGGGTGGCGGGCTCGTCGTCCTTCGGCGACGCTCTCGGGCTCGCTGCCCACGCCCCCCACGCTGCCCAGACCGCCCGCACCGGCCCCCGCAGCCCCATCGGGCGAGGAGGCGGCGGTGCCGCCCTCGCCGCGGTCGACGCTCGGCGTGGCGGTCAGCGCGGAGTACGACGTGCGCCGCCAGGCGGTGTCGACCGTCCGCTCGAAGCGACGCGCCTCGAGCCGGCACGGGCGCGGGCCTCCGGGGCGCCGGTGGCGGGTCGCCCCAGAGGGCTGCCTCGGGCACCGGCCCACCGCGGCGCGGCCCAGCCGCCGAAGATCCCGACGACCTCGTCGTCACCCGGCACCGGGGGTGTGCGCGGCACCACGGGATCGCCCTCCGGCCGGCACAGCAGCCGGTGCAGCGGCGAGGCGACGGCGTTCTTGGTCGGCGCCCACCAGCACACCACCTGCGACTGCGCGCGGGTCATCGCGACGTAGAGCAGCCGCAGCCACTCGCCGGCCTCCTCGTCGGCCCAGCGCCGCACGCTGCTCGCCCCAGCCGTCGGCCGCGGCGTCGCGTGGCCCGCCGACGTCGAGGCAGCGGCGTCCGTCGTCGTCGTGGAAGAGCGGGCGCACCGGCTTGGGCACGAACCGGTCGGCGAGCGCCGGCAGGTAGACCACGGGGTACTGCAGGCCCTTGCTGGCGTGGATGGTCACCAGCTGCACCGCGGCCGCGTCGGAGTCGAGGCGGCGGGTGCGCTCGGCGCCGCGGCCGGCGCGGCCCTCGGCGACCTGCTCGCGCAGCCAGGCCAGCAGCGAGACCAGCCCGAGGTGCTCGCGCTGGCGCGGTCTCGTGCAGCGCCTCGCCGATGTGGCGCAGGTCGGTGAGGCGGCGCTCGCCGCCGACCTCGCGCAGCACGCGGGCCGGGCAGCCCGGCCGCGGACGCCGCCTCGAGCACGGCCGCCACGCCGCGGCGGGCGACCAGGTCGGCCCAGCGGCGCAGCACGTCGGCCACCTCGTCGGTGACGTCGTCGCGGCTGCGGCCCCCAGCGCCGGGGTCGCCGTCGAGCTCGGCGGCGCTGCGACCGACGAAGCAGGTCAGCGCGGCGGCGCGCACCCGGGCGCTGCGGTGCGGCTGCTCGAGGGCCTCGAGCAGGCTCAGCCACTCGACGGCCGCCGGGGTGGCGAAGACGCTGCCGCCGCCGGCGATCACCGCCGGCACACCCTCCTCGACCAGCGCCCGCTGGGCGGCGGCCAGGTCGGCGTGGCGGTAGGAGATGACCGCGACGTCGCGGGGCTCGAGCGGCGCGGCCCTCGAAGGTGGCGCCCGAGGCGAGCAGGCGGCGTACGTCGAGAGCCAGGTCGCGCGCCACGTGGGGGCGCACCTGGCCGACCGCGAGCGAGACGCCCGGGCCGCGGCCCAGGCTCTCGCGGCGCACCGCGCGCAGCCGCAACGGCGCCGCGACCGGGGCGCCCACGAGCCGTGGCTGCTGGTGGTGGGCGCTCGACCGGGTGCACCACGATCTGCTCGTCGCCGAGCTCGGCGCCGGCCAGCAGCGCCTGGATGGCCTCGAGCAGGGCCGCGTCGCTGCGCCAGTTGACCCCGAGGGTCTCGGTGCCGGTCGGCGCTGCGCGCCGCCTGCGAGGTACGTCGTCACGTCGCCGCCGCGGAAGGCGTAGATGGCCTGCTTGGGGTCGCCGATCAGCACCATCGTGGCCACCGCCGCTGAACGCGCGGTCGAGCACCTGCCACTGCACCGGGTCGGTGTCCTGGAACTCGTCGACCAGCACCAGCCGCCAGCGCTCCTGCATCCGGGCCCGGGCCGGGGAGTCGGGCGCCTCGAGGGCGCGGGCCAGCTGGCAGCAGCAGGTCGTCGTAGGACAGGATCGCCGAGGCGACGCTTGCGCAGGTCGAGCTCGTCGCGCACCGCCTGGGCGAAGGCGACCCGCCGCCCGGCCGGGGTGGCGGCGGTCGGCGTCGGCCGGCTCGAGGCTGGCCTGCGGGTCGCCGACCGCGGCGCCGGGCGATCGCGAGCGCCTCGGCGTGGGTGAAGACCGGGTCGCCGTCGGCGAAGGCGAAGGCGCGCAGGTAGAGGTCGTCGACGACCTCGCGCATCAGGTCGTCGAGGTCCTCCACCAGACGGGCCCGCGTGTCGGTGTCGCCGGCGATGCCCAGCGACTCCAGCACCAGCGCGCAGAACTGGTGGGTGGTGGCGATGGTGGCGCGCGTCGAAGCCCGCCAGCGCCTCGAGCACCCGGCGGTGCCGCAGCTCGCGGTCGTCGCCGTCGCCGCACGAGCAGGCGCAGCAGGTCGGAGTCGGCGGGCACGTCGGGTCGCCGGCCAGCGCCCGCTCGGCCTCCACGAGCTGGGTGCGCACCCGCTCGCGCAGCTCCTGGCTGGCGGCGCGTCCGAAGGTCACCACCAGCATGTCGTCGAGCCGGGCCGTGCCCTCGACGACGTAGCGGGTCGACCAGGGCCCCGATGGTCCAGGTCTTGCCGGTGCCGGCGCTGGCCTCGAGCAGCGTGGTGGTGCCGGGCGCGGGCAGGGTCGGGGGCGCAGACGTCGGAAGCTCGGGTGCGCTCACAGCGGTCCCACCCTCTCGGCGCCGGTGAGCAGCGGCTCCCAGACTGCCAGGCGTGCGTCGCCAGGCCGGCGTCCAGCAGCACGTCGAGGTCGGCGCCGCTCGCCGAAGGCGCGCCGGTGGTAGGCGTCGGCGTCCTCGCCCTCGATGCCGTAGGCGTTGTGCGGGTCGGTCTCCCAGGCCCTGCGCGCCAGGTCGTCGGGCGACACGTCGTCGCCCATCAGGCTGCGGGCACGTGCCCCTCGGCCCAGGCTGCCGCGGTGGCCACCGGCAGCGGCAGCGGCCGGCGCAGCCCGAGGTCGCGCAGCTCGACGAGCCGGCGCAGCCACTCCACGGCCCGGTGGTCGAGCGGCCCGGCCAGGGCGCGTCGCGGGCCGGCGCGCTCGCGGCCCACGGCGTGGGCGGTGAAGACCTCGTCGGGGTGGGCGGCGCGACAGCGCGAGCAGGTCGATCCACGAGGCGAGGCGCTGCTTGGGCTTGAGCCGGGAGTAGCCCGACGACAGGACCTTGGAGCCGTGGACGCCGGTCACGGTGCCGGTCAGGCGTCGCCCGGCGCCCAGGTCGACGTCGACGTCGAGGGTGCGCGGCGCGCCCGGGCGCAGGTCGGCGGTGCGCTCGAAGAGCTTCTGCGCACTCCTCGACCACCCCACGCAGGGCCTGCTCGCCCAGCACACCCGGCGGCAGGGTGCCGCGCAGCTGCTCGGCGGTCATCACCGCCACCGGGTCCTGGCCCGCCAGCACCTCGCGCAGCAGGTGGTCGCCGACCGCCCAGGCCTCCAGCGCGTCGAGCGAGACCGGGATCGCGTCGCCGACCTCGTCGGGCTCCAGCGGGGCCGACACGTCGAGGCGCTGGCGCAGGAAGCTGCGCACCGGGTGCAGGAAGAAGGAGCGCAGCTCGGCCAGGGTGACGTCGCCGGGCTCGAGGCGCCAGCAGGTCCCCGGCCAGCAGCGGCGGCGGCGGGACCCGCTCGGCGACCGCGGCCCGGGCCCCGCCCAGCGCGGCGGTGTCGAAGCTGAAGGGTCGCGGGTCGTGGGCCAGCAGCCCGCCGGGGGCCAGGTTGCGGGCGTCGTAGGGCTGCAGCGGGTGGTGGGTGAGCACGTGCTCGCGCACCGGGGTCGCGCAGGTGCGGTCGGCGGCGTCGAGGACCTCGCCCAGGGGGACCGCGGGGGGCCGGCGGCGCCCCCGAGTGCTCGTTGGCGCCGGTGCAGGTCACCACCAGGGTCTCGGTGGCGGCGAGCACCGCGTCGAGCAGCAGCTGGCGGTCCTCGCTGCGCACGTCGCGCTCGCCGGTGAGCGGGTCGCGGGCCAGCACGTCGTCGCCGTCGGGGGCCAGGCTGCGCGGGAAGACCCCGTCGTCGAGGCCGACCAGGCAGACCACCCGGTGCGGCACCGAGCGCATCGGCACCATCGTGCAGACCGTCAGGGTGCCGGTGCGGAAGTTGGCCCGCGTGGGTCGTCCGCCCAGCCGTGAGACGAGCAGCGCGCGCACGTCGGCCAGGCGCAGCCGCACGCCCGGGCCGTCGGCGGCGGCGGCGGCGGCCCGGGAGAGCTCGCGCTCGAGCTGGGCCAGCTGCCAGGCGTCGTCGGCGGCCACGTCGCCGAGGCTGCGCACGCCGTCGGTCAGCGCGCTCATCCACGATGCCGCGTCGTCGGCCGTCGACAGCGCCGTGACGCAGCCGTCGAGGCGGTCGACGAGCTCGGCGAGCCGGCCCACCAGGTCGATGTCGGAGCTGCCGACGTCGTCGACCGGGAGCCCGCGCCCGACCCGGCGGTGGTCGTCGCCGCTCATCGCCACGCCCAGCAGCACCCGGTCGAGCCCGGCGCGCCAGGTGTTGTGCTCGAAGCGGGCCATCGAGAAGGCGGCACGGTGGGGTGCGTCGAGGCCCCAGCGGATGCCGGCCTGGCCGACCCACCGCGCGATCCGGTCGAGGTCGTCGTCGCCGAGGCCGAAGCGCAGGCGGCAGGCCTCGGAGCCGGCGAGGTCGAGCACGTCGGAGGCGGTGACCCGCCCGCCCGCCAGCTCGACCAGACGACCCGCCAGCGCGAGCAACGGGTTGGTGCTGCTCAGGGCCCGGTCGGCCAGTCGCACCCGCAGCCGGTGGGCGGGGTGCCCGCCGCCGGGGCTGTCCTCCACGGCCTCGGCGAGCCCGAAGCCGGCCGAGACCAGCGGGCGCGTAGGTCTCGATGTCGGGGCACATCACGAGGATGTCGCGCGGCTGCAGGCTCGGGTCGTCCTCGAGCAGCCCGACCAGCACCTCGCGCAGCACGTCGACCTGGCGGGCCGGGCCGTGGCAGGCGTGCACCTGCAGGCTGCGGTCGGCGGGGTCGTGCAGCCGGCCGGCCCGCTCGCCCGGCGTCCGGGGCGCGGTTGGCCCGCAGGTCGTGCTGGAGCCGGGCCAGCAGCGTGGCCGGGGCCGGCTCGGCCTCGGCCAGCGGCTCGTCGAGCGGGGCGAGGGGCGCCAGGGTGCGGGCGCAGCTCGCGGGTGTCGCGGCCCAGCGAGGCCAGCAGCGGGTGGCCGGCCTGCTCGGCCGAGCGGTCGTCGCGGCGCCGCACCGGGCCCTCGACCTCCTGGACCTCGGCGAGCGACTCCCACAGCGCCGCCGACGGCTGGGGCAGCCACAGGTGCACGTCGCGGCGCCCGGCCAGCGCACCGAGCAGCGCGACCTCGCTCGCGGGCAGCCGGGTGTGGCCGAAGAGCGAGAGCCGCCCGGGCAGGTCGAGGCCGTCATCGCCGGCCTCGAGCGCGGCCACGGTGCGGGCCAGCCGCACGTCGGGCGGGTCGGCCGGCACCCGCTCCAGCAGGCGGCGCCACAGCTCGGGCTGCCAGGCCAGGTCGTCGGGCAGGGCCCGCCCCGCGCCGTCGGTGTCGCGCCCCTCGCGCCAGTCACCGACCAGCGAGGGGCGCTGCACGGCGTACGACGACAGCAGGCCCGCCAGGCGGCGCGCCACCGACCAGCGCCGGTCGCGCCGGAGCTCGGCGTCGTCGCCGCGCAGGCCGTGGCCCAGGTGGTGGGCCAGCGTGGCGCACCAGGGCTCGTCGAGGGAGTCGTCGATGGTGGCCAGCAGCGGCCAGACCAGGCGGTCGGGCTGCCACGGGTCGTCGCGGTCGCGGTCGAGCAGCAACGAGACCAAGGAGTGCGGGGTCAGGAACCGGACACCGGCACAGATGCCGTCGCCGCCGCGGGGGCCCGCGCCCAGGGTGTGGGACAACCGCTGGGTCAACCAGCGCTCCACGCCCTTGGCCGGCACCACCACGACCTCCTCGGCGAACGGGTCGTCGAGCGGCGCGGCGAGCAGCCCGCCGAGGCCGTCGGCGAGCCGGTCGGTGCGCGTGGCGCGGTGGAGGTGGAGCGGCACGGCCGCAGCATCGCACGACCCGCCGACATCGCTGCCGCGCGGCCGGGCATGCGTCAGGTCAGGCCGCCTCGCGCTCGGAGACGCTGCGGCGGATGTCGCGCTCGAGGTCCTCGAGCGCCTCGGGCTTGTCGTGGAAGCGGCGGTAGCTCCAGATGATCAGGCCGAGGGCGATGGCCGCCGAGACCACCTGGGTGATGCCGGTGGCGGCACCGCCCAGCAGCCACCACGAGTCGTCCAGGAACCACCAGGCGGGGGCGGCCGGGCCGGCGATCCACACGACGCCCATGCCGGCCACGACGAGGGCGGCGGCCGTGGAGCCCAGGATCCGCGGCCACGTCGCGACGCCGTCGGCGGCGCCGCGCATGGCCCGGTACTTCACCGGGGCGAGCCGCTTGGCCGCCCAGTCGTACTGCTGGGAGAGCACCGCCATGCCGGCGAAGAGCATCAGCAGGCCGGGGCCCGGCAGCACCAGGGCAGCGATGCCGACGACGACGAGGGTCCAGCCCACGACCTCGAGCGTGACCCGGCGGGCAGCGGACTTCATGGACCTACGATCGCAGAGCCCTCCAAGCGCCGCCAGACCCGCGCTCGGCGCGCCCCGCCGTCGCCCGGGCGGTGAGCTCCGGGCGCGCCGGAAGCGGTGGGTCCCGCTCAGCCGTCGGTGGGGCTCGGCACGGGGTCGACGAGACGGGTCCCCGTGCGCGCCCACCAGGCGGCGGCGCCGCGGACCTCCTCGGACCACTCGGGTTCCTGCAGGAGCTCGCCCAGCACCGGCGAGCCGGAGAGGCCGATCAGGCTGAGCACCCCTCCCGGTCCGAACAGCCAGTCGCCGGTGTGCATCGCCCGGCGCAGCACGTCCTCGTCCACCTGCACACCAGCGGTCACCATCCAGACCCTCTCGCGTGTCGACAGCTCGCGAGCAGCCTGCAGGCGTCGACGCAGTGCCGGTGGCAGGTAGTCCTCGATCAGCGAGGCGGCGCGGATCGTCGCCCGATCACGCAACCAGGGGTCGGGGTGGTCCTCCGCGATGAGACAGGACGGCGTCCACCGCGACCCGGCGCAATCCCGGCAGCGCCCCCAGGAGCAGGGCGCTGGCGTGCGAGCGGCTGGAGCGCCCCTCACCGACCACCTCGAAGAGCAACCGGGCCAGCAGCGGCTGGTAGGGCAGACCGAGGCTCGCAGAGCCCTCCTCCGCATGGACCTGGCAGGCGCGGACCAGTGCCTCGCGCCCCGCGGGGCGCAGCGACTCGGCGACGCGGGCAGGAGGGTGCACCACGTCGCTGCGCACCATCGCGAGCTCGTCGGCGGGCACCAGCCGCAGCACGTGCGACAGCCAGCGCCACCGCTCCCCCTGGTGCGGGGCCGCGGCGTTGTAGTGGGCGACCACACGGTCGAGGACCGGCGCCCAGAAGCCCGGCGCGGCGTGCGCCTCGGCCATCGCGCCCAGACCGATCGCGGCACCCTCGACCAGGAGCTCGCGGGGGTGTCCGAGCAGGTCGACCAACCACGACCTCGTGTCGTCGTCGAAGGCCTCCCCCACGGCGCTCGTCACGTCGTTGACCAGCTGCACATCGGGGTCGGCCAGCACCGCCTCGGCGGCCTCGCGCACCACACCGCCCCACACGCTGCGCCGCAACGTCGCCAGGGCGTCGTACCGGATGGGATACGAGGTGCCGTGGGCACGCACCAGCTCTCCCATCAGGACCGCGACCAGGTCGCGCGCCTGCTCGACGGGCAGCCCCACGTTGCCCGGCTGCGCCATCGCGCGCGCCCAGTCGCGCCACTCACCGCCCACGGCGTCGCCCGCCAGCACCGGCTCGTGCAGCCGCGACATCTCCTCGGGCGAGGCCACGCGCTGCACCGGTGCGCGGTCGACCGGGCTGTAGGGGAAGGTGCGGCAGACGATGTCGATGCTGGCGCGCAGCGAGTGCGGCGCCAGCGCCAGCTCCTCCTCGTACGCCGCCACGACCCGGTCGTCGCGCACCGCTCCGGTCTCGATGCGGTGCAGCGACGAGGTGCTGGTGCGCAGGCCCCGCCGCTCGAGCCGCGTCACCATGTCGCCGAGGCGGTGGGCGGGGCGGTCGGGCGCGGTCAGCCGCGCCATCCGCAGCAGCCAGCCGATGCGCACGCCGACGTCGATGGTCGGCCCGGTGAGCGGGGTCGGGTCGTCGAGCGGCTTCAGCGGCGCGCCACGCGACTGCTCCGTACCCACTCGAACCCCCATGCCCTGCCCCACGGCGGGATCGTGACCCGCCCGTGACCGCCTTGTGGGCCGACTGTGAGCCGGCCGTGGGAGCAAGAGTAAAGATCTTCCTCCCCCGAGGCCATCCGCAGGGGTGGGCGTGGCCCGGTCAGGCGGGCGGACGCACCAGCCCGCCGACGACCACGTCGGCCAGCGAGCGGTAGGCCTCGGCGTCGCTGAGGCCCGTCGCAGCCCCCACCCGCCCCGCCTGGATGCCGGTCATCACCTCGGCGACCGCGGCCCCGACGAAGACCGCGTCCACCGGTCGCAGGACGCCCGCCTCGACCCCGGCATCGACCAGCGCGCGGACCCGGCGGGCCGCGTACCGGGTGTGCTCCTCGTAGACCCCGCCCGCCGGCGGGTGCGCCAGGAGGTCGGCGTAGAAGGCCGACGAGGCCGGCGCGAGCTCGTCGGAGACCGCGAGGAGGTAGGTGCGCAACCGGGCGGCCGGGTCGGGCTCGGCCAGCACCCGCTGCTCGATGCGCTCGGCGGCCCCGCGGAACCACGCGCGCAGGGTCGCGAGCACGATCTCCTGCTTCGACCCGGCGACCAGGTAGAGCGAGGACCGGGAGCAGCGCAGCCGGGCCGCGAGGTCGCCGACCCCGAAGCCGAGGAAGCCCTCGGCCAGGAACAGGTCGGCGAGGCGGCCGAGCAGCTCGGCGCGCCGGCGGTCTGCTCGCTCCAGGGAGTCGGTGGGGCCCACGTGCCGGAGCATAGGACGCCGGCCGGCCATGAGTACCGGATCCCGTAGTCTGGTACCCACCCGTCTCCCCGTCCTCAGGAGGACCCATGCCCGCCCGCCGCGTCCTGGCCACCGACGAGTCCGCCGAGCTGCTGGCGCTCGTACGCCGCATCGCAGCCGACGAGCTGGCCCCCCGCGCGGCCGAGGCCGAGGCCGACGAGCGGTTCCCCCGTGACGTCTTCCGGCTGCTGGGGCGCAGCGGACTGCTGGGGCTGCCCTACCCCGAGGAGCAGGGCGGGGCCGGGCTGTCCTACGAGGTCTACCTGCAGGTCCTCGAGGAGATCGCGGCGGTGTGGTCCTCGGTCGGGGTGGGCGTCTCGGTGCACGCACTGAGCTGCTTCGGGCTCGCGCAGTTCGGCACCGACCAGCAGCGCGAGCAGTGGCTGCCCGCCATGCTGGGCGGCGACCTGCTCGGCGCCTACTGCCTCTCCGAGGCGCACGCGGGCTCCGACCCCGCCGCGATGCGCACGACGGCGCGCCGCGACGGCGACGACTACGTCATCGACGGCGCGAAGGCCTGGACCACCCACGGCGGGCACGCCGACTTCTACAAGGTGATGGCGCGCACCTCTGCGGACCGCGGCGGGATCTCCTGCTTCCTGGTGCCGGCCGACACGCCGGGCCTCGAGGCCGACCCGCCGGAGCGCAAGATGGGCCTGACCGGCTCGGCGACCGCGACGATGCGCTTCGACGGGGTGCGGGTGCCCGCCGAGCGACGGCTGGGCGCCGAGGGCGAGGGACTGCGCATCGCCCTCGCCGGCCTCGACGCCGGACGCCTGGGCATCGCGGCGGTCGCCACCGGCCTGGCGCAGGGGGCGCTCGACCACGCGCTGGCCTATGCGCGCGAGCGCGAGACCTTCGGCCGCCCGATCATCGAGCACCAGGGCCTGGCCTTCGTGCTGGCCGACATGGAGGCCGCGGTGCAGAGCGCCCGGGCCACGGTGCTGCACGCGGCCAGGCTCAAGGACGCGGGCCAGCCCTTCGGGCGCGAGGCCTCGATCGCCAAGCTGGTGGCCACCGACAACGCCATGCGGGTCACCACCGACGCCGTGCAGGTGCTGGGTGGCTACGGCTACACCCGCGACTTCCCGGTCGAGCGCTACATGCGCGAGGCCAAGGTGATGCAGATCTTCGAGGGCACCAACCAGATCCAGCGGATGGTCGTCGCCCGCTCGCTCGACAAGTCCGACCCCGGCGCCATCACCCACCTCTGACCACCCCGCCGGCTCGGGGCGGGGCTCGGCCGGGTGGGAGGCTGGGCGGGTGGACCTCCCCGCCGCCGCAGACATCGACGCCGCCGCGCACCGGCTCTCCGACATCGTCAGCCCGACGCCGCTGCACCGCAGCGACCGGCTCTCGACCCTGCTCGGGCTCGAGGTGTGGCTCAAGCGCGAGGACCTGCAGCCGGTGCGCTCCTACAAGCTGCGCGGCGCCTTCACCCTCATCGACCAGCTCCCGCCCGAGGCGCGCGAGCGGGGGGTGACCTGCGCCAGCGCCGGCAACCACGCGCAGGGGGTCGCCTTCGCGTGCGCCCGGGCCGGGGTCCGGGCGCGGGTGCACCTGCCCCGCACCACCCCGCGCCAGAAGCGCGAGCGGGTCGCGGTGCTCGGCGGCGGGCTCGTCGAGGTCGTGATCGTCGGCGACACCTACGACGAGGCGGCCGCGGCCAGTGCGGCGTACGCCCTCGAGAGCGGCGCGACGCCGGTGCCCGCCTTCGACGACCCCCGCACGATCGCGGGCCAGGGCACGGTGGCCCGCGAGGTGCTGGTCCAGCTCGACGCGCAGGTCGGGCGGGCCCCCGACGCCGTCGTCGTGCCGGTCGGCGGAGGCGGCCTGGCAGCGGGCATGCTCACCTTCCTCGCCGAGCGTGCGCCGCACGTGCGCGTGGTGGGCGCCGAGCCGGCGGGAGCGGCCAGCATGGCCGCGGCCCTCGAGGCCGGCGAGCCGGTGACGCTGCCCGACCTCGAGAGCTTCGTCGACGGCGCCGCCGTACGCCGGGTGGGGGCGTGGACGCACGCCGTGGTCGCCGCGCACCGGCCACCGATGGTCGCGGTGCCCGAGGGGCTGGCCTGCGTCGAGATGCTCGACCTCTACCAGTCCGACGGCATCATCGCCGAGCCCGCCGGGGCCCTGGCCAGCGCGGCGCTGCGCCTGCCCATGGAGTCAGGTGGCCCGGTGCTGGCGCCGGGGTCGCTGGTGGTGGCGATCGTCTCCGGCGGCAACAACGACGTGAGCCGCTACGCCGAGGTCGTCGAGCGCGCCCTGGTGCACGAGGGGCTCAAGCACTACTTCCTGGTCGAGTTCCCCCAGGAGCCGGGAGCGCTGCGCCGCTTCCTCGACGAGGTGCTCGGGCCCGACGACGACATCACGCTCTTCGAGTACGTCAAGCGCAGCAACCGCGAGACCGGCCCGGCCCTGGTCGGCGTCGAGCTCGCCGCCGCCGGCGACCTCGAGGGCCTCCTGGCCAGGATGGACGCCTCGCCGCTGCGCGTCGAGCAGGTCCCGCCCGAGAGCCCGCTCTTCCGCTGGGTGATGTAGCGCCGACCGCTCAGCCGGGCGTCTGGGTGGAGTCGCCGCGAGTGCCCTCCGGGTCCTCGGTGCGCTCCTGGGAGTCGGCCAGGATGGCCTCGGCCTGGGCCTGCGGGTCGTCGCTGCCGGCCTCCTTCTCCTCGGGCAGCAGCTCGGCGCGCGAGGCGACCGCGTCGGAGTCGGGGTGGGAGCCGGGAGGGGGCGCGTGCTCGGGGGTCGGGTCGGTGGCGTCCATGCCTCGACGCTAGCGCGAGGGCGCCCACCCCGACCGGATGCCGGACACCACCCGGCCGGGGCGTAACCCGGGTGCCCGTGGGCAGTTGGACCAGTGATCACCCCTCCGGCCCCCGGCCGCGGGGTTCTCGGACCTGCACTCGAGGGCGCTGTGACGCCCGCCTCGGAGGACACGGACATGACCCACAAGCCCGCTCGCGGACTGGCACTGATGGCCACCGGTGCGCTCATCGCCCTCTCGGCCGCCCCCGCCACCGCCGCCACCCCGGTCGCCCGGGCCGACGCGACCGCACTGACCCTGACCGTGGCCAGCACGCCGACCGACTCCGGGTCCTTCTCCTCCACCCACGACGGCGACAGGGAGAGCACCTCCGGCTCGAACGAGCCGGCGCTCTCGGCGGCCACCGGCCAGTCCTTCGCGCAGCTCGGCACCCTCGCCCAGGACGCCCGCACCCGGGTCGAGCAGCGGCAGGGGTACGCCGAGGCGTGCGCGGGCCTGGCCGGTGACGGCGCCACCGTGGTCGGCGTCGGCGAGGGCGGCTGCCTGACCCCCGGCCAGAACGTGCGGCTCAACGCCGCCACCGTCGACCTCACCGGACTGCGCGTCCTCGAGTCCGAGTTCCTCGCCGGCTTCGACCAGCAGCTGCAGGACGCGCTCGCGCCGGTGCTCGACCAGCTCCTGCCCGCGCTCACCGACGGCCTCGAGCAGGCGCTGACCGGCCTCGGCGACCTGGGGGTCTTCCTGGACGCCGGGGTCATCCAGAGCCAGTGCACCGCCGGGCCCGGCACCTCCGCGGGCTCCGCGCAGATCGCCGACGCGGCGGCGTACGTCGAGGTGGGCGGCACCCGCGTCGACCTGGTGGCGCTGCCGGTCAACCCCGAGCCCAACACCCACGTCGTGACCGACCTCGGGGCCGTGACCCAGGAGGTGCTCGACGCCGTGCGCACCCAGCTCGACACCGCCATCGACGGCGCGCTCGGCCCGCTGACGGCGGTCGTCGACGGCGCCGAGGTGCTGGCCGAGGCCCTGGGCCAGGTCGGCGAGCAGCTCGCCCCGCTCGAGGACAACGTCATCGACATCCTGCTCAACGAGCAGGTCCAGGTAGCCGACGACGAGATCGAGGTGACCGCGCTGAACCTCTCGGTGCTGCCGGCCGCCCAGGAGTTCGACGTCGACCTGCTGCGCGCCGAGATCGGCCAGTCGCACTGCGGCCCGACCGGCCGCGTCGGCAACCCCGCCGAGCCGGAGCCGACTCCCGACCCGACCGACCCGCCGGCCCCGGTGCCGACCTCGGTGCCGGCCGGTGTCGAGACCACCGCCGCCGACGGTGGCATGGGCGCCGCCGGCAACCTGTCCCTGGCCGCGCTGCTGGCCCTGGCCGGCGCCGCCGGTGTCGCCAGCTGGCGCCGCAGCCTGCGCGACTGACCGGGGGCGGGTCGTGGAGGTCCTGGAGGCACGGCTGCGGGCGGTGACGTCGACGCTCGGCGTGCTGGCGCTGGGGATGGTGCTGCTCGGCGTCGTCCTGCCCAGCGGGGACGACGACGGCTACACCTCCCTCGACCCGGCCGCGCCGGTGCGGCTCTCGGTGCCCTCGCTCGACATCCGCGCCCCCGTCAACGCGATCGAGGTCGGCGACGACCGCGTGCTCGACCCGCCGGCCGACGTGCTCGACGTCGGCTGGTGGGACGCCAGCGCGCTGCCGGGCCAGGCGACCGGTCGCACCGTGATCGCCGGGCACACCGTCAACACCGGGGGCGGCTCGCTCGACCGGCTCGCCGACGTGCGCCGCGGCGCGGTCGTCGACGTGCTGACCCGCAACGGCGTGATGCGCTACGAGGTGCGCCGCACCAAGGTCTACGACAAGGAGCAGCTGGCCCGCAACGCGACCAGGGTGTTCGGCCAGGACGCCGGCGACGGCCGGCTGGTGCTGGTCTCCTGCGCCGACTGGGACGGCACCGCCTACGACAGCAACGTCGTCGTCTACGCCGACCCCGTCGGCAGCCCCACGCAGGACGCCTGAGCGGCGCCGCTCGCGGCGGCGCGGGTCAGTCGGCCCGGCCGTCGAGGAGCATCCGCAGCCGGGTGCGGGTGGTGCGCAGCGAGTCCGGGTCCTGCGGCACGTGCCCGTTGACGGCGCGACAGGCCCAGCCCAGCCGCCGGGCCACCCGGCTCGCGGCGACGAGCCCCTCGGGGCTCCCGGCGCCCGCCCACCCGGCGAGGTAGCTCTCGAGGTACGGCGCGGTGTCCTCGGAGGCCTCCTCGTCGTCGAGGCCCCAGGCCAGCACCCCGTCGAGGGTGACCGCCAGCGTCAGGAACGGGTGGGTCAGGCAGGCGTCGCCCCAGTCGAGGATGCGCACCCGCCCGTCGCGCACGAAGACCTGGGCGTCGTGCAGGTCGTCGTGCTGGAGCGTGTCCGGGAGTCGGGTGGCGGCCAGCTCGGCGCACAGGTCGCGCACCCGCGGCACCGCAGCCAGCGCGGCCGCACCCACGTCGCCGAGGTCGGGGGCGAGCCGACCGACGAGGTCGGCGTACAGGTCGGGGAGGCGGGGCAGGCGCAGGTCGGGCAGCCCGAGGGCCAGCAGCGCGGCGGCCTCGGGCGCGACGTCGCGCTGGACCGCGGCGTAGAGCGCGAGCGCGTCGTGCCACGGCGCCAGGGTGCGCTCCCGGGCGGCGACCTCGCGCAGCGTCTCGCCGGCGTCGGCGAGCAGCAGCCAGCCGCGGGCGACGTCGGCCCCGAGCAGAGGGGCCACGGCGTCGGGCCGGTGCCGCGCCAGGAGGGTGGTGACGGCGACCTCGTGGCGCAGCGAGGGCTCGACCGCCTTGGCCCACACCGGGCCACAGGTGGTCGGCACCCGCACCACGGACCCCCAGGGGCGCACGTGCGGGCGCGTCACCTCGCCCGTCACGCCCAGTCCGAAGACCGCGAGCCGCGCGTGCACCCACCCGAGCAGGTCGTCCTGCTCGGCCGGGGCGCCGTACGTCGTCACCGGCCCAGCCTCGGCCGCCCCGGCTGACGGCGCCACCGATTTCCGCGACCCGGCCCACATCTCGCGCCGACCCGGCCAGGATCTCGCCCCGAACCGGCCCGGACCCGCACCAGGGACCGGCCCGGCCGCCACCCCTCGTGCACGTCGGGGTGGTCGACGCCTCACCACTCCTGGGGCAAGGTGGAGGCGGACGCGTCATCGGGGCGTGCCCTCACACCGGAACCGAGAGGACTGCCGGCAGATGACACAGACCACCGCCAACGAGGCCCCCAGCGAGGCCCCCGGCAAGCCCAGCACCGGGGAGTGGGACGCCGACTCGCTCGGCCGGCGCTTCGAGGAGGTCCGGAGCCACACCGAGGCCCTCGCCGCACCCCTCTCGCCCGAGGACCAGACGGTGCAGTCGATGCCCGACGTCTCGCCCACGAAGTGGCACCGCGCCCACGTGACCTGGTTCTTCGAGACGTTCCTGCTCGCCGAGGCCGAGCAGGGCTTCGCGCCCTTCCAGGACCAGTACTGGTTCCTCTTCAACTCCTACTACGAGACCCTGGGGCCGCGCTACGCGCGCCCCGACCGCGGCCTGGTCACCCGCCCCGGCGCGCACGAGGTCGGTGACTACCGCGCCAACGTCGACGCGCGCGTGCGCGACCTCGTCGACACCCTCGACAGCGGCAGCCTCGAGAAGCTCACCCCCATCATCGAGCTCGGCTTCCACCACGAGCAGCAGCACCAGGAGCTGCTGCTGATGGACATCAAGCACGTGCTCTCGCGCAACCCCCTGCAGCCCGGGTACGCCGGCAGCCCGGTCGGGCGCTGCGAGCCAGACCGGCTCGGCTGGGTCGAGGTGGAGGGCGGTCTCGTCGAGGTGGGCCACCAGGGCCCGGGCTTCTCGTTCGACAACGAGCTGCCGCGGCACCGCCAGTGGCTCGAGCCCTACCGGCTGGCCGACCGGCTGGTCACCAACGGCGAGTGGCTGGCCTTCATGGCCGACGGCGGCTACGAGCGCCACGAGCTGTGGCTCTCCGAAGGCTGGGCCGAGGTGCGCGGCGAGGGCTGGTCGGCGCCGCTCTACTGGAGCGAGCACGACGGGGACTGGTTCGAGCACACGCTGCACGGCACCTGGCCGGTCAACCCCGGGCTGCCGGTCGCCCACGTCAGCTTCTACGAGGCCGAGGCCTTCGCCACCTGGGCCGGCAAGCGACTGCCGACCGAGGCCGAGTGGGAGCACGCGGTCGTCACCGACGGCCAGGGCGGCCAGCACGGCCGCGACGAGCAGGTGGTCGGCAACCTCGCCGACACGGGCTCGTTCCACCCCCGCCCCGCGGCGCCCGCGCCGGCCGGCAGCCGGCTGCGCCAGGTGCACGGCGACTGCTGGGAGTGGACCTCCTCGGCCTACCACCCCTACCCCGGGTTCCATCCGCCCGAGGGCGCGATCGGGGAGTACAACGGCAAGTTCATGTCCAACCAGATGGTGCTGCGCGGCGGCTGCGCCCTCACCCCGGCCGGCCACGCGCGGGCGTCGTACCGCAACTTCTTCCCGCACGGTGCCCGCTGGGCGCTGTCCGGGGTGCGCCTGGCCGACGGCGGGGCGCCCGCATGAGCGCGCCGGAGCCGGTCGTGCAGGTGCTCCTCGACCCCGACTGGGCGGTGGGGTCGCTGGTCGCCGACGTGCGCCGGGGGCTGGGCTCGCGCCCGCTGCGGCTGCCGCCGAAGTGGCTGTACGACGACGAGGGCTCGCGGCTCTTCGACGAGATCACCCGGCTGCCGGAGTACTACCCGACCGAGGCCGAGCGCTCGATCCTCGCGGCGTACGCCGCCGACATCGTCGCGGCCTGCGACGCCACCACGGTCGTGGAGCTCGGCAGCGGCACCAGCGACAAGACCCGGCTGCTGCTCGACGCCTTCTCCGAGGCCGGCGCACTGCACCGCTTCGTGCCGGTCGACGTCTCCGAGCAGACCCTGCGCGACGCCGCGGTGATGCTGACCCAGCGCTACCCGGGCACCGCCGTCGAGGGGATCGTCGGCGACTTCACCCTGCACCTGGGTCACCTGCCCGAGGGGCAGCGCCGGCTCGTGGCGTTCCTGGGCAGCACCATCGGCAACCTCTACCTCGAGGAGCGCGGCGCCTTCCTGGGCGCGCTGGCCGACTCGCTCGACCCCGGCGACTGGCTGCTGCTCGGCACCGACCTGGTCAAGGACGCCGACCGGCTGGTGGCGGCGTACGACGACAAGCAGGGCGTCACCGAGGCGTTCGTGCGCAACTGCCTGGTGGTGCTCAACCGCGAGCTGGGCGCCGACTTCGACCCCGACCGGTTCGACTACGCGCCGTTGTGGGACGCGCGGATGGGTCGGATGGACCTGCGGCTGCGCTCGACCGCGCCTCAGCGGGTCACCGTGCCCGGCGCCGAGCTCGTGGTCGACATCGCCGCCGGCGAGGAGGTGCAGGTCGAGATCTCCACGAAGTTCCGCCGCGAGCAGGTCGCTCGCGAGCTCGGCGCCGCGGGCTTCGAGGTGCGCGAGACCTGGACCGACCCGGCCGGCGACTTCGCGGTGACCCTGGCCCGGCTGACCTGAGCGGCGCGACCGCGATGAGCGGGACCCTCGACGTCGCCGACCTCGTGGACCAGCTGCCGGGCACGGCTCGGTCCGACCACGGCCGCTACGTCAAGCTCAGCGTGGCCGGGCGCACCTTCGGCTACGTGTGGGAGCCCACCGTCACCGTCGGGCTCAAGCAGACCATCGCGGAGCAGCTGGCCCTGGTCGCGATGCGTCCCGACGTCTTCGAGGTCCAGTTCACCGCCGGCGGGTTCGGCTGGGTGGTGGCCCACCTCGAGCACGTGGAGCGCGACGAGCTGGCCGAGCTGGTCTTCGAGGCCTGGCGGCTCACCGCGCCCGCTGCCCTGCTGGACCAGCGCGGCGAGGTCCTGCCCCGCTGACCGGTCGACGGTGCAGGAGTGACCGGTCGGTGGGTCATTTCTGACTGCTCGTCAGAGGGCGGCGAGGCCGGCGAGGAGGCGCTCGACCTCCTCGGGGGTGGAGTAGGGGGAGAGCCCGACCCGCACGCCGCCGGTGTCGCCGAGACCGGCGTGGCGGGAGGCCTCGAGGGCGTAGAAGCTGCCGGCCGGAGCGAGCACGCCGTGGCCGACCAGGTGCTCCTGCACCGCGACCGGGTCGTGGCCCTCGACCGAGAGCAGCACCGTCGGCGTACGCCGCGCGGGGCTGCCGTGCACGCGCACGCCCGGCAGGTCGGCGAGCCCGTCGAGGAGGCGGGCCAGCAGCGCGTCCTCGTGCTCCTCGACCGCCGCCATCGACGTGGCCAGCCGCTCGCGGCGCGGCAGCTCGCCGCCCTCGTGGGTGGGCTGCTCGAGCAGGTCGGCGAGCGCCTCGACGCTCGCGGTCACGCCGGCGAGCAGCTCGTAGGGCAGGGTGCCGAGCTCGAAGCGCTCGGGCACCGCGTCGGTGGAGGGCAGCAGCTTGTCGGGCTGCAGCGTCTCGAGCAGCGCGGGGTCACCCGCCACCGCCCCCAGGTGGGGGCCGAAGAACTTGTAGGGCGAGCAGGCGACCAGGTCGGCGCCCAGCGCGACCCGGTCGACCAGCGCGTGCGCGGCCAGGTGCACGGCGTCGACGTAGACCAGCGCACCCACCTCGTGGGCGGCCGCGCTGGTGGCGGCGACGTCGGGGCGGGTGCCGAAGAGGTTGGAGGCGGCGGTGACGGCCACCAGCCGGGTGCGCTCCGACAGCACGCCGCGCACGTCGTCGAGCTCGGCGGTGACCGGGTCGAAGTCGAGCCAGCGCACCGTCGCGCCCGCCCGCTCGGCCGCGATCACCCAGGGCCGGATGTTGCTGTCGTGGTCGAGGCGGCTGACGACGACCTCGTCGCCGGGGCCCCAGCCCTGCGCGAGCGTGCGCGCCATCTCGAAGGTCAGCGCGGTCATCGACCGGCCGACCACCACGCCGCGCGGGTCGGTGCCGAGGAGGTCGCCCAGCGCTGCGCGTGCCGCCCCCACCGTCTCCTCCGTACGCCGCTGCAGCGGGGTCAGGGAGCCACGCTGGCACATGCCGGCGGTCATCGCGTCGGCCACGGCGTCGGCCACCCGGCTCGGCACCAGGGAGCCGCCGGGGCCGTCGAAACGGGCCTCGCCGGCGCCGGCGCCGGACCAGAGCGCGGGGAACCAGGTGCGGACACGGTCGAGGTCGAGAGCAGCCATGCTCCGCATGCTGCCATCCGGCCCCAGCCACCCGGGTGTGCCCACCGCCCGGTCACCCCCTGCCCCCGGGGGCCGGCACCCGCCAGACTGAGGCCATGGCCGACACCGACCAGCCCGACGTGACCCGCTTCGCCACCGGCGTCTCCTCCGACGAGCACCACGCCGCACTGCGCGCCTCGGTGCGCCAGCTGGCGGCCCTGCTGGGCGAGGCGCTGACCCGGCACGAGGGGCCCGAGCTCCTCGAGCTCGTCGAGCAGGTGCGGGCGCTGGCCCGCGAGCCCGACGACGGGGCCCTGCACGACCTGCTGGCCGGGGTCGACGACGACACCGCCGTGGTGCTGGCGCGCGCCTTCACCGGCTACTTCCAGCTGGTCAACGTCACCGAGCAGCTGCACCGCTGGCAGGAGGTGACCGCCGAGGACGAGGGCCCCCTGGCGGTGGCGGTCGAGCGGATCGGCGAGGCCCTGGCCGACGGCAGCGTCGACGTCGACCTGGTCTCCGACGTGCTGCGCCGCGTCGAGTACCGCCCGGTCTTCACCGCCCACCCGACCGAGGCCAGCCGGCGCACGGTGCTGCGGCTGCTGCGCAAGATCGCCGACGTGGTGCACGCCGCCGAGGACCCGCGCGCCCGCCCCGGCGACGCCGAGCGCCATGAGCGTCGCCTGGCCGAGCTGGTCGACCTGCTGTGGCAGACCGACGAGCTGCGCATCGCCAAGCCCGACCCCAAGGACGAGGCCCGCACCTCGCTCTACTACCTGGGCCAGATCGCCCGGCGAGTCGTCCCCGACCTGCTCCAGGAGCTCGACCGGCGTCTGGCCTCGATCGGGGTCGAGCTGCCGGCGACGGCGCGCCCGCTGCGCTTCGGCAGCTGGGCCGGCGGCGACCGCGACGGCAACCCCAACGTCACGCCCCAGGTGACCCTCGAGGTGCTGGCGCTGCAGCACGACACCGGCCTGCGCGAGCTGGTCGCCCAGGTGGAGGAGATCCTCACCGAGGTCTCCGCCTCGACCCGGGTGGTCAGCGCCAGCGAGGAGCTGCTGGCCTCCCTGGAGGACGACGCGCAGGCGCTGCCGATCACCTACTCGACGATCCGGCGGCTCAACGCCGAGGAGCCCTACCGGCTCAAGCTGTCGTTCGTGCGGGTGCGGCTGCTGCGCACCCGCGACCGGCTGGCGAACGCCACGGCCCACGAGCCGGGCCGCGACTACCTGCACCTGGGCGAGCTGGTCGACGACCTGTGCCTGGTGCGGGAGTCGATGCTGGCCGACGGCGACCGGCTCACCGCCGACGGCTCGGTGCTGCGGCTGCTGCGCACCGCCACCGCGATCGGCACCGGCATGGCCACCCTCGACGTGCGCGAGCACTCGGCGAAGCACCACGAGGCGCTGGCCGAGCTCTACGACCGCCTCGGCGAGCTCGAACCGCCCTACGGCGATCTCGACCACGCGGCGCGCACCGAGGTGCTCGGCGCCGAGATGGCCGGGCGCCGACCGCTGGTCGGCGCCGGGCAGGTGCCGCCCGACGGCCCCGCGGCCGCCTCGTTGGGCCTGCTGCGCACCCTGCGCACCGCCCAGGACACCTACGGCCCCGACGTGGTCGAGACCTACATCGTCTCGATGACCCACGACGTCGACGACCTCTTCGCGGTGGTGGTGCTGGCCCGTGAGGCCGGTCTGGTCGACCTCGGCTCGGAGACCGAGCCGGCGACGGCCCGCATCGGCTTCGCGCCGCTGTTCGAGACCGTCGCCGAGCTCGAGACCGCCGGCCCGCTGCTCGACGCCCTGCTCGGCGACGCGTCGTACCGGCGGGTGGTCGCCGCGCGCGGCGACGTGCAGGAGATCATGCTCGGCTACTCCGACTCCTCCAAGGACGCCGGCATCGCCGCCTCGCAGTGGCAGATCCACCGCGCCCAACGCGCACTGCGCGACGTGGCGCAGCGCCACGGCGTGCTGCTGCGGCTCTTCCACGGCCGCGGCGGGTCGGTGGGCCGTGGCGGCGGCCCGACCGCCGAGGCGATCCTGTCGCAGCCCAACGGCAGCCTCGACGGGCCGATCAAGGTGACCGAGCAGGGCGAGGTCATCTCCGACAAGTACCTGCTGCCCCAGCTGGGCCGCTGGAACCTCGAGAACGCCCTCGCCGCCGTCGTCGAGGCCTCGGTGCTGCACCGCGACCGGCTGCTGCCCCGCGACGTGCTCGACGGCTGGGACGACACGATGGACGTCGTCGCCGGCCACGGGCAGACGGCCTACCGCGCGCTGGTGCGCGACCCGGGGCTGGTGGGCTTCTTCGTCGCCGCCACCCCCGTCGACGAGCTCGGCAAGATGAACATCGGCTCGCGCCCGGCCAAGCGCCCCGGCGGCGAGGGCGGGCTCGACGACCTGCGTGCGATCCCGTGGGTCTTCGGCTGGACCCAGTCGCGCATCATCCTGCCCGGCTGGTACGGCGTCGGGTCGGGACTGGCGGCCGCGCGCGAGGCGGGCCGCGGGGAGGTGCTGAGCGAGATGTACACCTCCTGGCCGTTCTTCCGCACCTTCCTGTCCAACGTGCAGATGACGCTGGCCAAGACCGACCTCGACATCGCGGCGCGCTACGTGCGGACCCTCGTCGACGACGACACGGCGGCGCTCTTCGAGAAGGTGCGCGAGGAGCACGAGCGCACCGTCACCGAGGTGCTCGCCGTCACCGGTCAGCAACGGCTCCTCGAGGGTGCACCGGTGCTGCGCCAGACCCTCGAGCTGCGCGACTCCTACCTGGCACCGCTGCACGCCCTGCAGGTCTCGCTGCTCGCCCGGGTGCGCCAGGTGCCCGAGGACCAGGAGCCGCCGGCCCAGCTGCAGCGGGCGCTGCTGCTGACCATCAACGGGATCGCCGCTGGCCTGCGCAACACCGGCTGAGCGCCGACCCGGCTCTGCGGACCGGCCGGCTCGGTCAGCGTCGGGGTCGGCGTCGCCCCAGCGGCGACCAGCCGCCGCGCAGGCCCTCGAGCTCGGGACGCGGACGCTCGACGTTGCCGGGGTGCGCCTCGACCCGCGGGCCGCGCAGCGCCACGCGCCGCACCAGCAGCGGTGCGAGCCGGTCGTAGACACCGGGCAGCAGGCGGAAGCCGAGCACCGTGAGCCGGTTGGCGGGCCCGACGTGCACCTGTCGGCGCGGGTGGTCGATGGCGCGCAGGCAGGCACGCGCGACCCGGTCGGGCCCGACCACCGGCGGTGGGGCGTGACCGGCGCGGCCGGCGTACGTCGCGGACTGCTGGTAGACGGGGGTGTCGACGGCGCCGGGCAGCACCAGGGAGACGCTGACGCGCCGGTCGCGGCGCAGCTCGGTCTGCATCCCGCGCACCAGCGCCAGCTGGCCCCACTTGGCCGCGCAGTAGGCGCCCATCGAGGGCACCGCGATCTGCGCGAGCAGCGAGCTGACCACGACCAGCGCGCCGCGGTGCTCGCGCAGCGCGGGCAGCACTGCGCGCGCGACGTGCTGGGTGCCGAGCACGCCGGTGTCGAGGATCCGCGCGAAGATCTCGGGCGGCACCTCCTCGACGGTGCCGTAGGCGACCACCTGGGCGGTCAGCACCACCGCGTCGAGTCGGCCGTGCGCGGCGAGGCAGTCGGCGACGGCGCGCTGCACGCTCGCCTCGTCGGTGACGTCGGCGGCGGTGCCGGTGGCGGTGCCGGGGCCGGCGCGGGCCAGGTCGGCCGCCACCTCTCCCACCCGACCGGCGTCCCGGGCGACCACCACCGCGGTGCCGCCCTCGGCGACGACCCGCTGGGCGGTGGCCAGCCCGATGCCCGAGGTCCCGCCGACCACCATCACGACCCGGGTCATGCAGCGCCCTCGGTGGCGGCGTCGTCGCCGGGCTGCTTGCGCCGCGAGGCGACCTGGAAGAGCGGGCCGACCAGCCGGTCGTAGGCCGCTGCCGGTGCCAGCGTGAAGGCCGCCATCAGGCCGTAGTTGCTCAGCGCGGTCTGTCGGGTCGCGCGCCGCGACCCGACCTGGGCCAGCACCACCCGCGCCACCCGCTCGGGGCTGATCGACGGGGGCGGTGGGGTGTTGACCGCCCCGGCCGAGTCGAGGGCGTTGTCGTAGATCGGGGTGTCGACGCTGCCCGGCGAGACGTGGCTGATCCGCACCTGCGGCAGGTCGACGTTCTCGATGCGCAGCTGGCGCACCAGCGCCCGCACGCCCCACTTGCTCACGACGTACGGCGTCATCTCGGGCACCGCGATGTAGCCCAGCAGCGAGCCGACGACCACCAGGTCGCCGCGGCGCTGGCGACGCAGCACCGGCAGCACGTGGCGCGCGAGGCAGGCGGTGCCGAGCAGGTTGGTCGACACCACGTCGGCGAAGTCCTGCGCCGACGTCTCCTCGGTGCGGCCGTAGGAGACCACGCCGGCGCAGTGCAGCACCGTGTCGATCCGCTCGTGGCGCCCGAGCACCGTGGCCACCATCGCCGCCACCGCGTCGTCCTCGGACAGGTCGGTGGGCACCACCAGCGTCGAGGCGGCGCCGGCCTCGTCGCAGGCGCGGGCGACCTCGCGCAGCCTCTCCTCGCGACGGGCCACGAGCACCACGTCGTGGCCCTCGGCGGCGGCTCGCAGCGCGGTCGCCTGCCCGATGCCGCTGGTGGCGCCGGTGACGAGGACGACTCGAGGGTCATCGACCGGCTGGGCGGGCAGCGGCAGCACGCCGGCCAGCAGCCCGAAGGGGTCGAGCAGGTTCACGGTCGCGTCCTCGGGGGTGCAGGGAGCCCGGCGTCGGGAGGTCGCCCTCCACGGTAGGCACGCCCCGCGCGGCGCGACATCACCCCGGGTGAGCTGCGGCACAACCACCGTGCGGGCACCTTGCGGGGGGGTGTCGGGTGCGGGTGCGCGGACCCTAGGTTGCTGGCGTGCTCCCGACGTACGCCGACAGCAGACCCCGCCGCCCCCTCCTGCGACCCCAGGACGTCGGCGCATGAGCCGGGTCCTGGTCACCGGGTCGACGGGGTACGTCGGCTCCCGGCTGGTGCCGGTGCTGCTCGAGGCCGGGCACGAGGTGGTCGCCGCCACCCGCGACGAGTCGGCGCTCGAGGCCTACCCGTGGGGCGCCCAGGTCGAGGCGCGCCGCTTCGACATCACCGACGAGGACCTCGTCGAGCGGGCCGTCGAGGGGGTCGAGGCGGTCGTCTACCTGGTGCACTCGATGGCTTCGGGCGAGTTCGTGCGCAAGGACCGCGAGGCCGCCGAGCGGGTGGCCCGCACCGCCGCGGACGCCGGGGTGGGCCGCGTCGTCTACCTCTCGGGCCTGATCCCGCCCGGCGAGCTGTCCGACCACCTGCGCTCACGCGCCGAGGTCGAGCAGGTCTTCCTCGACGCCGAGGTGCCGGCGACGGTGCTGCGCGCGGCGATGATCGTCGGCTCGGGCTCGACCTCCTTCGAGCTGCTGCGCCGCCTCAGCGACCGGCTGCCGGTCACCCCGGTGCCGGCCTGGATGCGCAGCAAGCTGCAGCCGGTCGCCGTCGAGGACGTCGTGACGGTGCTGGCCGCGGCACTCGACGGCGAGCCGCGCAACCGGGCCTACGACCTGGGCGCAGACGAGGTGCTGAGCTACCCCGACCTGCTGGGGCGCTACGCGAAGGTGGCGGGGCTGCGTCGATGGCGCCCGCTGGTGCCAGGGGTTCCGATGTGGGTGGTCGGCCGGGTCAGCGCGCTGCTGACCGGGATGCCCCGCGGCACCGTCGTCGCGCTGGCCGAGAGCCTCTCGCACGACATGGTCTGCGGCGAGGACGACGTGCGCCGCGAGCTGGTGCCGGGCCACGACTTCCTCGACCTCGACGAGGCCATCGCCCGCTCGCTGGGCAGCAGCGGCGGCACCTCGCGGGTCGGCGACGTGCAGGCCGCGGCGCCCACCGACCCTGCCTGACCCGCGAGCCGGCCGGTCCGAACCGGCCGGGTCGTGCTCAGAGGTGGTCGGGGACGATGAGCGCGTCGGGATCCTGGCGCGGGGGCACGGCGGCCAGGGCGGCCTTGACCAGGGCGATCCGGGTGCGCACGAGCACGGTGCGCTGCAGCCGGCCGACGTCGTCGCCGACACCCGCCTCGACGCACCCGCGCACCTGCTCGTCGGTGAACGTGGGCCGGGTGCCGGGCTCGACCTCGACGTCGGGCAGCGCGACGAGCACCGGCAGCACCTGGTCGCCCAGGGCGTCGAGCACCTGGAAGCGCTCCCAGCGGGTCATCTGCTCCCACACCTCGTCGACGTCGAGCTTCTGCTTGCGCACGTCCTTGCGCGTGGCCAGCACGGACTTGGCCGCACCCGCCATGGCCTGGGTCATCTCGTTCTCGGTGAAGCGCACAGCCCCATCATGGCTGCTGCAGCTGTGGAGGACCACGACGGGCGTCGGCGCGACCGGGTAGGAAGGACCCCGCGCACGACCCCGGACCGACCCGACCGCCCGACGAGAGGACACCTGCCGTGAGCACCACCCCCGCGCCCCGCGACCGGCACCGCTCCACGGTGTACGACGCCGAGGACGCCGTGGGTCGGGTCCTCGAGCGGGGCGGCACGATCGAGCACTACGGCTCGACGCTGGTGCTGCCGGGCCTGCGCAAGTTCGGCGACGTGGCCGACGTGCCGGCCTACCTGCGGCGGGTCCTGGCTCATCCGCCGGTGGCCGCGCTGCCGCGCGCCGGTGTGCCGGTCGCGGTGCGCGAGCGCCGCGGCGCCCGGGCCGCCCACTACGAGCCGGCGGGGGCGGCCGGGCCCACGATCGCGGTGCCGCCGTACGCCGCCGGCGGGGGCTGGGCGCTGAGCGAGACCACGGTGCTGCACGAGCTGGCCCACCACCTGGGCCCCGAGCGGCCGGCCCACGGGCCCGCGTTCCTGGCCCACCTGCTGCACCTCTACGAGCACGTCATCGGCCCCGAGGCCGCCCATCTGCTGCGCGTGGCCCTGGCCGAGCGCGGCGTGACGACAGGAGCACCGCTGTGAGCGCGTTCATCGACAAGCTGGCCAAGGTGCTGGCCCAGGCCGAGGCCGCCTCGACCCCGGAGGAGGCCGAGGCGTTCCTGGCCAAGGCGCAGTACCTCTCGACCCGCTGGTCGATCGACCTGGCCACCGCGCGCCAGCACACCGCGCGCCAGGAGCAGCGCGCCGAGCCGGTGCAGCGCACCATCACCATCGGCGAGGCGCGGGCGATGGGCAACTCGCGCCTGGTCGCGCTCTTCCTGGCCTGCGCGCTGCCCAACGACGTGCGCGCCGACGTGGCGCGCAACTCCACCACCGTCTACGCCTACGGCTTCCCCAGCGACCTCGAGGTCGCCGAGGCGCTCTACGTGCACCTGGCGCTGCAGATGGTCCACGACGCCGGGGTGTTCCTGGCCAGCGACGCCCACCTGGTCGGCGGCGCGGTGTGGAACCCGCGCACCCGCAGCTTCGCCCCGCCCAGCAAGAAGACGGCTCGGCTGGCCTTCTACGAGGCCTTCGTCGAGCAGATCGGCACCCGGCTGTGGGCGGCCCGGCGCGAGGCCGAGGCCCGCGCCGAGCGGGAGCGGCTCGAGAGCGAGGAGCCGCAGGCGGGGGCATCGACCGCGCTGGTGCTGGCCCAGAAGGAGGCCGAGGTCGCCGACTACTACACCCGCACCTCCACCGCGCGGGGCTCCTGGCAGGCCGGCCGGCGCCGCACCGGGCTCGACGGCGGGGTCGCGGCGTGGGAGGCGGGTGCGCGCTCCGGCGCCGAGGCCCGGCTCAGCGCCGCCCAGCGGCTCCCGGGCGGGCGCACCCAGATCGCGTGAGAGCCTGGGACCGCTGACTCCCACCGACTCCGCACCGACCCCGCGCCCTCCGGCCGCACCTGCCTGGTGCTCGACGCCGGCGGTGCGCGCTCGGCGTACCAGGTCGGGGCGCTGGGGGTGCTGCTGCCCGCGCTCGAGGCCGACGGGCACCGGCCCACCCTGCTGGTCGGCACCAGCGCCGGGGCGCTGCTCAGCGCCGCCCTGACCTCCACGGCGCACCTCGACCCCGAGGAGCAGGGGGTCCGGCTGCACGAGGTGCTGGCCCAGGCCACCAAGAAGAAGGTGATGGCGCCGCTGTGGCGCCAGGCACCGGTCGTGCTGGCCCGCTACGCCTCCGAGACCCTGGGCCTGACCGGCTTCCGGCTGCGCGGACTCTTCGGCACCGCGCCGCTGGCCGCGACGCTCCAGCGGGCCATCGACTGGGAGGCGCTGCACGACAACCTCGACGCTGGCCACGTCGAGGCGCTGGCACTGACCGCCACGGCCGTGCGCACCGGGCGGGTCACGCTCTTCACCGAGGCCACCGCGGCGTACGGCGAGCTGCCGGCGCCGCTGGCCCAGCACCACCGCGCCTACGTGCGCGCCCGCATCGGGGTCGAGCACCTGATGGCCTCCTCGGCCATCCCCGCGCTGTTCCCCTCGGTACAGGTCGACGAGCCGGCCGAGGCCGCCGGCTGGTACGTCGACGGGGCGACCCGGCGCCGGGTGCCGATCGCGCCCGCGGTCGAGCTGGGCGCCGACCGAGTGGTGGTGGTCGGCACCGGCGCCATCCGGCCCGCCGAGGCCGACGCCGAGCGCGACCGGCAGCCCGTCGACCTCGGCGACGGGGGCGCGACCCTGCTGGGCGCGGTGATGGACGACCCGCTGCGCCACGACCTGCGCCGCCTCGCCGACACCAACGTGCTGGCCGCCGACACCGACCTCTCCCCGCACCTCGACCGGCACCGCCGCGAGCGTGGCCGCCCGCCGCAGCGGGTGCTGCCCTACGCCGCCGTCGCCCCCGAGCACGGCGAGGAGCTGGCGCAGCTGGCGCTCGACGTCTTCCGCACCAACCACGGCACCCTGCGCCGCACCCTCGGTGACCCCGACCTGCAGGTCATGCACCGGCTGATGGGCAGCGACAGCCCGCTGCAGGGCGAGCTGCTGTCCTACCTGATGTTCGACCCCGACTTCTTCGACGAGGCCGCGGCCCTGGGCCGCCGCGACGCACAACGCTGGCTCGAGGCCAACGACGGGCTGTGGCGCACCGGCCACCTCGACCCGCCCAGCGGCGCCCGCACCTGACCGCGAGCCGGCGCCAGTTCCGCGCGAGCCGGCGCCAGTTCCGGGGCAGGTGTGGGTTCGGGCCGGGTCGGCGCGAAGTTCGGGCCGGGTCGGCGCGAAGTTCGGGCCGGGTCAGCGGTGGGGCAGGACCACGGTGGCGCCGCCGGCCCCGGCGCCGGGCTCGCCGAGCGCGGCCAGGCGGCGGGCGCCCTCCTCGAGCCCCACCCGGTCCCGCAGCAGCTGGTCGGGGCGCAGGGTGCCGCCGGCGACCAGGTCGAGCAGGGCCGGGTAGCCGGTGGCCGACAGGCCGTGGCTGCCCAGCACCTGCAGCTCGCGGGCGACCACCAGCCCGAGCTGCGCACCGGCGTCGGCGTCGGCACCGCCGAGCAGGCCCACCTGCACGTGCCGCCCACGCGGGCGCAGGCACCGCATCGACGCGGTCGCGACCGCAGCGGCCCCGAAGGCATCGAGCGAGACGTCGGCGCCACCACCGGTCAGGTCGAGCAGCGTGTCGACGACCGGTGCGGCGCCCGGGTCGACCGGCAGGGCCCCGAGCCGCGCGGCCAGGTCGCGCGAGGACGGCGCCGGGTCGACGGCGTACACCTCGGCCCCCAGCGCACGCGCCACCATCACCGCGGCGAGCCCGACGCCGCCACAGCCGTGCACGACGACCCGCTCGCCCGCACGCACGGCGCCCACCTGGGCCACCGCGCGGTACGCCGTCGCCACGCGGCAGCCGAGACCGGCGGCGACGTCGTCGGGCACCTCGTCGGGCAGCCGCACCAGGTTGGTGTCGGCGCGCGGCAGCGCGACCAGCTCGGCGAAGGAGCCCCAGCCGGTGAAGCCGGGCTGCTCCTGCCGCTCGCAGACCTGCTGGTCGCCGCGGCGACAGGTCGCACACGTGCCGCAGGCCAGCACGAACGGCGTGGTGACCCGGTCGCCGACGCCGCACCGAGGTGACCGTCGGACCGACCTCGACCACCGTGCCGGCCAGCTCGTGGCCGGGCACGTGCGGCAGCCGTACGCCGTCGTCGTGGCCCTGCCAGGCGTGCCAGTCGCTGCGGCACAGCCCCGTCGCGCCCGACCCGCACCACGACCCCGTCGTCGGGGCAGACCGGGTCGGGCAGGTCGACGACCGCCAGCGGCCCGCCGAAGGTCTCCATCAGCACGGCTCGCACGGCGCGGAGCCTACGGCTCCGGCCCGCGCCGATGTCGCAGGGGTCGCGCCTCAGGAGGCGTCGAGCGCGGCCAGCTCGTCGGGGGTCAGCTCGATCTCGGTCGCGGCGGCGGAGTCCGGCGATCGACTGGGCCGCTTGGCGCCGGGGATCGGGATGACCACCGGCGACTGGGCCAGCTCCCAGGCCAGCGCGACCTGCTGCGCGCTGACGCCGCGGTCCTGCGCGACACGGGCGAACGCGGGGTGCTTCTCGGCGAGCTCCTTGGCGTCGGACAACCCGCCCAGCGGGCTCCAGGGCAGGAAGGCGAGCCCGAGCTCCTCGCACACGTCGATCTCGGGCTGGCTGGAGCGGAAGGCGGGCGAGAACTGGTTCTGCACGCTGACCAGCGTCTCGCCGAGCACCGAGTGGGCCAGCCGGATCTGGTCGGAGTCGGCGTTGGAGAGCCCGAGGCGGGCGACCTTGCCCGGACTCGACGATCTCCTTCATGGGTCCCACGACGTCCTCGTAGGGCACCTCGGGGTCCGGGCGGTGGTGCTGCCACAACGCGATCTGCTCGACGCCGAGCCGCTCGAGGCTGGCGTCGACGGCCGAGCGCAGGTGCGTCGCGCGAGCTGTCCGCGCCCAGCCGCCCCGCCGGCGCGCACGTGGCCGCCCTTGGTGGCCAGCAGCACCTGGTCGCGCACCCCCAGCTCGTCGAGCAGCCCCGCGACCAGCCGCTCGTTGGCGCCCTGCGCGCCCTCGCCGAGCTCCTCGCCCGGCCCGTAGGCGTCGGCGGTGTCGAAGAGCGTCACGCCCGCGTCCAGCGCCGCCCGCACGGTGTCGAGCAGCTGCTCGCGCGGCTGGGTGCCGGACTGGTCGAAGGTCATCAGGCCGAGCCCGATCGCGCCCACCTGGACGCGGCCGACGGTGTCGTTGCCGATGTGTCGTGTCTGCATGCCTCCTGTCTACCCGTGCCGCCCAGCCCGCCACCGCCCACCCCTGCGGGTGTCGAACGGCGCCCGATCGGCTGGTCAGGTGGACGTCGGACGAGCGGGCCCCCGCACCCGGCGGCCGCGGCCCCGACGGCCCCACCGACCCAGGAGACAGACATGACACCAGGACCTGACCGGCAAGCGCGTGGCATTCCTCGTCGCCCAGTCCGGCGTCGAGCAGCCGAGCTGACCCAGCCCTGGCAGGCGATCAACGACGCCGGCGCCGAGACCGTGCTCATCGCCCCCGAGACCGGCAACGTCCAGGCGATGGAGGGCGACGTGAACGAGGCGGCACCTTCGAGGCGACCACCGCCCTCGGTCGACGCCGACGCGGCGACCTTCGACGCGGTGGTGCTGCCGGGCGGCACGACCAACGCCGACCAGCTGCGCGTCGAGGAGGACGCGGTCGCCTTCCTCACCGAGATCGTCGACGCCGGCAAGCCCGTGGCCTCGATCTGCCACGGGCCCTGGACGCTGGTGGAGACCGGCCGGCTCGAGGGCAAGACCCTCACGAGCTTCCCGAGCCTGCAGACCGACCTGCGCAACGCCGGCGCCACCTGGGTCGACGAGGAGTCCATCACCTGCCCGACACAACGGGTGGACCCTGGTCACCAGCCGCAACCCCGGCGACCTCGACGCGTTCTGCGAGGCGGCCGTCGCGGCGTTCGCCTGAGACGTCGCACAGCGGCCCGGGCCCCGCGCGGACAACCGGCCGCGGGAGGGCGCGCCGTGTGCGCCAGCATGGGCGCTCCCTGCCGGCCGAGCCGTCTCGAGGACCCCTTGCCCTCCTCCGCTGCCCTCGCGCCCGACGTCTGCTCCGCTCGGCGCGCGACCACCGCGGCAGCGCTCGCCCCGGTGGTCCGCTCGGCGCTCACCGACCCCGCGTACGCCGCGGGCTGCTGGGGCGCGGTGACGGCCCGGCCCCGGCCGGGGACGCCGATGCGCCCGACCTGCCGGCGCCCGACGGGGCCGGCGCACTGGCCCGCCACGTGCAGGCGCAGGCCCGCCTGACCGCCCCGGCGCCGCCGAGGTCGCCGACCTGCTGACCGACCTGACCCGCACCCACGAGTGGCTGACGCCTGCACGCCGCCTGGCGCGGCGAGCGCCCGAGCGGATGACGACCGGCGGGTCCGTTCACCCAGCAGATCCGGCTGATGGACATCCCGGCCCAGGCCCGCTGGCGGGTCGAGCGCGCCGACGAGACCGGCTTCGCGCTGTCGGGCACCGGACCGATGGGCATCACCCTGGGGCTGTGGGCCACGCTGGCCGCCGAGGGCCGGCACCGACGGGGCTCGCGGTGCGTCTCGACGCCGGCCTGGAGGGCCCGCCGGTGCGCGGGCCGGTCGGGCTGACCGCGGTCCGCTCGGTCGAGACCGCGCTGGCGACTCGCTGGCGGCGCTCGCGCGAGGTGCTCGCCGGCGGCGGACGCCTGCGGGTGCCGACCGAGCCGGTGCGCCACGAGGCCACCGGCCGCGACCTCGACCCCCGCACCCCGTCGTCGTCGGGGTCGGCCAGGTCGTGCAGCGCGACCCCGACCCCGACGACCCCCGCGAGCCCGCGCTGCTGAGCGTCGAGGCCCTGCGCGCCGCGCTCAGCCGACAGCGGCGCGAGCGCCGACCTGCTCGCCGCCGCCGACCTGGTGTACGCCGTGCCGAGCGCGTCCTGGGCCTACGCCGACCAGGCCGGCCGGGTCGCTGCCCTGGTCGGCGCCGAGCGGGCGCGGGCACGGTGCAGACCTCGACGTACGGCGGCGACGGTGGCCAGCTGGCCGTCAACGACGCCGCCCAGCAGGTCGTCGACGGCGCCGCCGACGTGGTGCTCGTCAGCGGCGCCGAGGCCGGCGCGACCGTGGCCGCGCTGCAGGCCCGGGGCGAGACGCCCGGACTGGCCCCAGCAGCCCGCCGGCAGCGCCCCGGACCGGGTCGATCGGGCGCGACCGGGCCGGCCAACAACGAGGCCGAGACCGCCGTGGGGCTCGGGGCACCGATCTACGCCTACGCCCTGATGGAGTCGGCGCTGCGCGGGGCCGCCGGTCGCGACGAGGCCGAGCACCGCGGGCCTGCTGGCGCGGCTGTGGTCCCGGCTCTCGCAGACCGCCGCCGACCAACCCGTACGCCTGGGACCCGACGGCGCGCACGCCCGAGGAGGTCGCGACGGTCAGGCCCGACAACCGCGCGGTCAGCGACCCGTACCCGAAGCTGATGTGCGCCAACCTGCAGGTCGACCTGGCCGCCGGCCTGGTCGTCACCAGCGTCGCCGCGGCGCAGGCTGCCGGGCGTGCCGCAGGAGCGCTGGGTCTTCGTGCACGCCGGCGCCTCGGCCGTCGACGAGTGGTTCGTCTCCGAGCGCGCCGACCTCACCTCCTCGCCCGCGATCGCCACGGCCGGCGCGGCGGCGATGGCGCATGCCGGTGTGCGGGCCGACGACCTCGGCCCGGTCGACCTCTACTCCTGCTTCCCCGCCGCGGTGCAGATCGGCGCCGCCGCGCTCGGGCCTGCCGGTCGACGACCCCGACCGCCCGCTGAGCGTGACCGGCGGGCTGACCTTCGCCGGCGGTCCGGGCAACGACTACGGCACCCACGCCGTCGCCACGATGGTCCCGCTGCTGCGCGCCGACCCGTCGGCGTACGGCTTGTCGACGTCGCTGGGCTGGTACGCCACCAAGCACGCGCTGGGCATCTACTCCGCCACCCCGCCGGAACGGGCCTTCGCCCACCTGCGCCCGGTGGTGGCGCGCCCGCCCTCGCGCCGGGCGCGCACCGAGCTGGAGGGCGAGGGCGTCGTCGAGGCGCTGACCCGGCCCTACGCCCGCGACGGTTCCGTCGAGGCCGGCATCCTCAGCGTGCTCACGCCCCGACGGCGACCGGGTGCTGCTGCGCCACGAGGACGAGGCGACCCTGGCCCTGCTGGAGGGCACCGACGTGCTGCACCGCCCGGTGCGGGTCGTCGACGGCGCCCTGGTCGTGACCGGTGAGCGGGTCGCCTCGCTGCCCTCGCCGCCGCGGGCCCCGGTGCGCACCGAGCGGGCCGGCCCGGACGGTGCGGTGCTGGTGGTGACCCTCGACCGGCCCGAGGTGCGCAACGCGATCGACCTGCGCACCGCCGTCGCGCTCGAGCGCGCGATCGACGACGCCGAGGCCGACGACAGCGTGCGCGCGATCGTGCTGACCGGCGCCGGCGAGACGTTCTGCGCCGGCATGGACCTCGCCGGCGCCCACCGCGGCGAGGTGCCGGTGACCGAGGGTCGCGGTCCGCTCGGGCTGACGGCCCGGCCGCCGGTGAAGCCGATGATCGCGGCGGTCGAGGGCGCCGCGCTGGCCGGCGGCTTCGAGCTGGTGCTCTGCGCCGACCTGGTGGTCGCGACCACGGCCTCGGCGTTCGGGCTGCCCGAGCCGCAGCGCGGGCTGCTGGCCGCCGCCGGCGGCCTGTGGCGCATCGGCACCCGTCTGCCCCGCCCCGTCGCGCTCGAGATGGCGCTGCTGGCCCAGCCGCTGCCCGCCGAGCGGATGGCCGGGCTGGGGATGGTCAACCGTGTCGTGGAGCCCGGCCAGGCGCTCGCCACCGCGCTCGGCCTCGCCGAGCAGCTGGTCGCCAACGCGCCGCTCTCGGTCACGGTCGGCAAGCAGGTCGTCGACGCCTCCCCCGGCTGGTCGCCCGAGGAGGGGTTCGAGCGCCAGACCGAGCTGGCCACCCCGGTCGTGCTCTCCGCCGACGCCCAGGAGGGGGTCGCGGCGTACGCCGAGAAGCGCACGCCGCGCTGGAGCGGACGCTAGTCAGGAGGTAGCCTCCGCGGCTCACGCGCTGGTCGCGCATTCCGGGGAGAGGACAAGCACCATGGGCACCCACGAGCACGCGCGCGACGCCCCCACCGCGGTCGGGAGCACCGAGCGGACCTGGCTGCAGGTGGGCGTCGCCCTGCTGGTGGGGGCGTTCGTGGCCTCTCCGGCCCTGCCCGAGACGTCGGGACAGGCAGGGCTGGTGCTGACCCTGGTCGCCGGCACGGTGCTGGCCGTGCAGCTGCAGCGCGACGCCCCCGCGCTCTCCCGCGCACGGAGCACCACGCTGTCCGTCGCCGGAGGCGTGGGCACGTTGGCGCTGCTGAGCGCCTCCTTCGGCCTCGTCGCCTCGGACGCCCACCCCTGGGTCGCCATCCCCGCCGTCGCCGCGTTCGCGCTGGTCCTGAGCCTGGCCCGGCTCGCCGACCGTCCCTGACCCACGGCCGAGCAGTCACTTCTGCACCACCGACCGGTCAGGAACGCACCACCCACCGGTCAGGAGTGCACCCGCGGGCCGATCAGCCGATCAGGATGCCCGCGATCGCGGCGCTCATCAGGTTGGCCAGCGTCGCCGCGAGGATCGCGCGCAGCCCGAGCGAGGCGATGTCGGGACGACGCTCGGGGGCGATCCCGCCCAGGCCGCCGAGCAGGATGCCGAGCGAGCCCAGGTTGGCGAAACCGGTGAGCGCGAAGGTGACGATCGCCGCGGTCTTCTCGCTGAAGCCGCCGATCACCTCGCCGAGGTTGGCGAAGGCGACGAACTCGTTGACCACGACCTTCTGGCCCACGAAGCTGCCGGCCTCGACCGCCTCGCCCCACGGCACCCCGATGGCCGACATCAGCGGCGCGAAGACGTAGCCGAGGATCTCCTCGATGGTCAGGTCGTCGGCGCCGAACCAGCCGCCGATCTCCCCGATCCCCAGGTTGACCAGCGCGATCAGCGAGATGAAGGCCAGCAGCATCGCACCGATGGTGGCGGCCAGCTTGAGCCCGTCGGCCGCGCCGTTGGCGGCGGCGTCGATGACGTTGCGCGCGCGCATCCCGTCGTCGGCCGGCCCCTTGCTCTCGGCGGCCTCCTTCTCGGCCCGCAGGATCTCGTCGGCGCTCGCCCACTCCCGGCCCTCAGCGCTCTCACCGTCCGACCCGTCGTCGCCGGTCTCGGCCTCGTCGTCGGCGGCACGCTCCTCCGGAAGGATGATCTTGGCCATCAGCAGCGCCCCCGGCGCGGCCATGAAGCTGGCGGCGATCAGGTAGTCGAGCCGCGCCCCGAGCAGCGAGTAGCCCACGAGCACCGACCCCGCGACGGTCGAGAGCCCGCCCACCATCACGGCGAAGAGACCCGAGCGCGACAGGCCCTTCACGTAGGGCCGGATCACCAGCGGCGCCTCGGTCTGGCCGACGAAGATGTTGGCCGCGGCGTTGGTCGACTCGGCCTTCTCGGTGCCGAGCAGCCAGCCCAGCCCGCCACCGAGCACGCGCACGACCCGCTGCAGGATGCCGAGGTGGTAGAGCACGGCGGTCAGCGAGGCGAAGAAGACGATGACCGGCAGCACCTGGAAGGCGAAGACCTGCCCTTCCTCGGGCAGCACCGGGCCGAAGAGGAAGGCGATGCCCTCGCTGGAGGAGTCGATGACCGCCTGCACCGCCCTCGACGCGGCCTCCAGGGCGCGCTGGCCCACCGACCAGTAGAGGACCACGACGCCGAAGACGATCTGCAGCCCCAGCGCCCCCAGGACCGTGCGCGGCCGGATCGCGCGGCGGTCACTGGAGACCAGGACGGCGATGGCCAGCAGCACCAGCATGCCGCCGGCTCCCCAGAGGACGTCGATCATGGCTCCACCTCTCGCACCGTGGTGCCGACCGGCCGGCCGGCGCGTGGGTCATGCTGGCACGACCACACCACGAGGTCATCGAGAGTCGGAGGAGCCACCCCGATGGGCGAGCGCACGAGCCTGGTCGCCGACGTGCTGGCCAGCCTCCAGCGGCTGCCGCTGGGCGTGCAGGTCTGGGTCTTCCTGGTGCTGATGCCGGTCAACCTCGCGGCGCTGGTGGCGCTGGGCCAGCCGCTGGGCCCGCTGGTGGCCGCGCTGGCGGTGGGGGCGCTGGCGCTCAACGGCGTGGTGATGGCGCTCGACCGGGGCTTCTCGCTGGCCATGGCGCTGCCCCACGTCGCCCTGTGGGTGCCGCTGCTCGGCGTCATCGCCTACCTGCTGCTCCGGGGCGACGACGTGGGCGGCGCCTACGCGGCGTACCTCGTGGTGCTGCTGGTGGTCGACGCCGTCTCGCTGTGGTTCGACGTGCCCGACGCCAAGCGCTGGCTCGACGGGCAGCGCGACACCTTCTGAGCAGCCCGTACGTCGGCTGGTCACGGTCCAGCCGACGCCGCGCGCAGCGAGGTCAGCGCCCCAGCAGCCCGCGCACGTACGCCGCCTGCCCGGCGTGCTGGGCGCAGTCGTCGACCACCGAGACCAGCCGGACCCCGAGCGTGACCGGCGGGTCCCAACGCTCGTCGACGACCCGGTCGAGGTCCGGGGCGGCCAGGGCGACCACCCAGGGGCGCAGCTCCCGGTGCACCTCGCGGAAGTAGTCGCCCAGCAGCTGCGCCGGCACCCGCACCGCGGCCACGTCGTCGCTGCCGTGGCCGTAGCCGGTGTCACCGGCCTCGAACGGCAGCCCCAGCCGCTCGGCGTACCCCGACGAGACGTGCACCTGCTCGCGCCCGGCCGCCGCGGCGACGTGGTCGTCGTAGATGCGGGTCAGGTGCCAGACCAGCCACCCGATCGTGTTCGCCCCGGGCTCGGGGCGGTGCGTCAGCTCGTCGACGTCGAGGCCGTCGAGGACCGCCTCGACGTGCTCGGCGACGCGGTCGAGGGAGTCGGCCAGCAGCTCACCAGGCGTCATGCCCCGACCGTACGCCGCTCGCAGCCCCCGTCACAGCACGGTCGTCACAGCACCTTGGAGAGGAACTCCTGGGTACGCGCGTGCTGCGGGTCGGCGAGCACCTCGGCGGGGTCGCCCTCCTCCATGATCACGCCCTCGTCCATGAAGACCAGCTTGTCGCCGACCTCCCGGGCGAAGCCCATCTCGTGGGTCACCACCATCATGGTCATGCCCTCGGAGGCCAGCGACTTCATCACCGCGAGCACGTCTCCGACGAGCTCGGGGTCCAGGGCGCTGGTCGGCTCGTCGAAGAGCATCAGGTCGGGGTCCATCGACAGCGCCCGGGCGATGGCGACGCGCTGCTGCTGGCCACCGGAGAGATGCGCAGGGTAGGCGTCCGCCTTGTCCTCGAGACCCACTCTGGCCAGGTTCTCCAGCGCGCACTTCTCGGCCTCGGCCTTGCCGCGCTTCTTGACCCGGCGCTGGGCCAGGGTCAGGTTGGCGGTGACGGTCAGGTGCGGGAAGAGGTTGAAGGACTGGAAGACCATCCCGATGCGCGAGCGCACGTCGTTGAGGTCGGTCTCGGGGTCGGTGATGTCGACCCCTTCGACCAGCACCCGACCCTTGGTGGGCACCTCGAGACGGTTGACGCAGCGCAGCAGCGTCGACTTGCCCGAACCGGAGGGGCCGATGACGCAGACCACCTCGCCGTCGTCGACGTGGAAGTCGATGCCCCTGAGGACCTCGTTGTCGCCGAAGGACTTGTGCAGCTGCTGGACGTCGATCGCGTGCTGGTAGGCAGGGTTGCTCGTCACTGGATCAACGTCCTCTCGCGCCGCGGCGCTCCATGTAGGCCACCAGGCGGGTCAGCGGCAGGGTCACCGCCAGGTACATCAGGGCGGCGATCGTCAGCGGCGTCGAGTTGCCGACCGACGAGACCCCGTCGCGGGCGAAGGTCGTGAGCTCCTGCTGCGACAACGCCATGCCCGCGATGAACAGCAGCGAGGTGTCCTTGATCAGGACCACCAGCTCGTTGGTCAGCGGCGGGATCACGATCCGGAAGGCCTGCGGCAGCACGACGGAGACCATCGTCCAGCCGGCGGGCATGCCCAGCGACTGCGCCGCCTCCACCTGCCCCTTCGGGACCGCCTGGATGCCCGCGCGGATCGTCTCGGCGATGTAGGCCGCCGAGACGATGATCAGCGCCAGCAGACCGGCGCCGGCGCTGCCGCCGGGCGGTCGCCACTGGAACGCGATCGGCACCGCGAAGGCGAACGTGAAGATCACCAGCAGGGCCGGCAACCCGCGGAAGAACTCGATGTAGCCCGTGGCGACCCACCGGTAGGGCGCCACCGGCGAGAGCTTCATCAGCGCCAGCGCGAGGCCCAGCACCATGCCACCGGCGAAGGCGATCGCGGTGTAGATGATCGTGTTCTTCGCCGCGATGACGACCACGTCGGGGAAGAGCTCCCGCGCGATGTCGACGTTGAAGAACGCCTTCTGGATGGCCGGCCAGTCGGCCGCCAGGACCAGCGCGGCGACGGCGGCCACGAAGATCGCGTACATCAACCCGCGGGTCAGACGGGTCTTCGTGGTCCTCTTCACGAGGGACTCCTCAGCGGTGGGCGGCTACGGACGTCGACGCCGCAGCGTCAGGAGTCGGAGAAGTACTTCTCGTAGATGGTGTCGTAGTCGCCGCTGTCGCGGAGCTCCTGGAGGTTCTCGTTGATGGCGTCGAGCAGGTCCTCGCTGCCCTCCTCCTTGACCGCGAAGCCGTAGGCCTCGTCGGTGTCGTACTCCTCGACGATCTCGTAGGCCCCGTCCTCGGTGTGGTCGAGGTTGACCGGCAGGTCCTGGAGCACCGCCGCGACACCGCCCGAGGTGAGCGCCGCGTAGAGCTCGGCATCGCTGGGGAAGGAGACCAGCTCGGCGCCCTCGGGCACGTTGTCCTGGGCGTACTGGGCGCCGGTGGTGCCCTGCTGCACGCCGACCTTCTGGCCGTCGAGGTCGTCGATCGAGGCGATGTCGCCGCCGGACTCGGCCAGCAGGGACTGCTTGGAGTCGTAGTAGGGGTCGGAGAAGTCGAGGTTCTGCTCGCGCTCCTCGGTGATCGTCATCGCGCTGGCCACCATGTCGCACTGGCCGGCGGCCAGGGACGCACCGCTCTGCAGACCGTCGAAGCCGGCGTCCTTCACCGTGACCTCGAGGTCCATCCCGGCGGCGATCGCGTCGACGATCTCCATGTCGAAGCCGGTGTAGCCGGTCGGGGAGGAGTCGTCGGGGTACTCGAACGGCTTGTACGGCGCGTCGGTGCAGACCGTGAGCTGACCGGACGAGATCAGCTCCGGCTCGCCTTCGGCCGCCTCCGGCTCGTCCGAGCCGCACGCGGACAGGCTCAGGGCGAGGGCAGCGGCCACGGACAGGGTCTTCAGCGCGTGCGAGGTCATCACCCCACTCTACCGACGTGCGCGACGAGTCGTTGTCGGCGCTCCCGAGAAATGGGGTCCGGCGTCACCGTCGAGATCTGTCCAACTCGCACCCCGAGCCGTGTCACCTTCGCTCGTGCCCGATCGTGCTGGGTCTGCGTAGGTTCGGGCCACCAGCCGCTACGCACCGTCGGCCCACGTGGGCACCGGTGGAAGGAGACCTGCGCCGTGCCCCGTGTCGAACCCCTGGACCGTGCCGACCTCCCCGAGCACGAGGCGACGTTCGCCTCGGTCGAGAGGGCGCTGGGCGTGCTGCCCAACAGCACGCTGACGATGGCCCGCTGGCCCGAGCTCATGGAGGCCTTCGCCCGCCTCAACGCCGTGGTGATGGGTGAGCGGCGGGTCAGCGGCGTGCTCAAGCAGATGGTGGCCGCCATGGTGTCCTCCGCCGCGGGCTGCAGCTACTGCCAGGCCCACACCTCCCACGTGGCCGAGAAGCGGGGCGCCGAGCAGGAGAAGCTGGCCGCGCTGTACGAGTTCGAGACCAGCCCCCTCTTCGACGAGGCCGAGCGGGCCGCGCTGCGGGTCGCTCACGGCGCCGGCTGCGTGCCCAACTCGGTCACCGACGAGGACATGGCCGAGCTGCGCCGCCACTTCAGCGACGCCGAGGTCGTCGAGCTGGTGGCGGTGATGGCCAACTTCGGGTTCCTGAACCGGTGGAACGACACCATGGCCACCGAGCTGGAGCACTCGCCCTTCACCTGGGCGCAGGAGAAGCTGGGCGGTGCCGGCTGGGAGGCGGGCTCCCACACCCCTCGCGACTGAGGGCGCCGCGGAGAGCAGACCGACCGCGCTGACGCCAGCCCCGTACTCTCCGGGTGCGCCACCAGCCCACCAGACCGATGCCGGGTCGGCCGGACGACCAGCCCGACCCCACCAGACCAGCCGGACAGCTGGCCCAGCACCTGCGAGGACACCGTGAACCCCGAGCGTCGAGCCGCCATCGTCCAGACCGTCGTCGACCTGCCGCTGCACCGCTCGCTCGGGCTGCGCCTGGCGGTCGACGCTGACCCGTCGGCCGGTGTCGAGATGGCGGTGACGGCGTCCACGACCAACCCGTCGGCCGTGCTCCACGGCGGCCTGGTGCCCCTGCTGCTCGACGTGACCTGCTTCCTGCGGCTCCTCGAGGCGCTGCCCGACGAGTCGCACGCCGTGACCGTGAGCTCGACGGCCTCGATCATCGCTGCGGCGCGGGCGGGCGACGTCGTGCGCTGCACCGCTCGGGTCGACCGGCTCGGACGCACCCACGCGTTCCTGTCCGGCGAGGTGCGGGTCGGCGACAAGGTCGTCGCGACCGGTCAGGTGGTCAAGGCGATCGTCTGAGGGCCTACCTCGTCGGGACCGGCCATGCGACGCTGAGGTGCTGCATCTCGAGGTACTCCTCCATGCCGACCCCCGCACCCTCTCGGCCCAGCCCACTCTGCTTGAGCCCCCCGAACGGGGCCGCGGGGTCGGAGACCAGTCCACGGTTGACCCCGACCATCCCCACCTCCATCGACTCCCCCATCCGCAGGGCCCGCTGGAGGTCCCGGGAGTAGACGTAGGCGGCCAGGCCCAGCTCGGACCCGTTGATCATCGTCAGGAGCTCGGCCTCGTCGCTCCAGGTCACGAGGGGAGCGACGGGCGCGAAGACCTCCTCCTGGACCACCCGGGCACCCGGCTCCACGTCGGCGAGCACGACGGGCGCGACGAAGTGGCCGGGCAGCGTCGTCGACAGCGGTGCCCGGGCAACCACGCGAGCCCCGCGGGCCACGGCCTCGTCGACCAGGTCTCGCACCCTCCCGACCGCTCCTGCGTCGATCAGCGGGCCGACGTCGGTGGTCGGGTCCGCACCTCGTCCCACGACGAGCGCCGAGACCCGCTCGCCGAGCCGGGTCGCGAACTCCTCCGCGACGCTCGCGTGGACGTAGAACCGGTTCGCCGCGGTGCAGGCCTGGCCCCCGCCGCGGAACTTGGCCACCACGGCCCCCTCCACGGCGGCCGCGACGTCGGCGTCGTCCAGGACGACGAAGGGTGCGTTGCCACCGAGCTCCATCGAGGTGTTGAGCACCCGGTCGGCGCTCTGGCGCAGGAGATGTCGACCGACCGGGGTCGAGCCGGTGAAGGAGAGCTTGCGCACCCGCGGATCCCGCAGCCAGGCACTGACCACGGCCTCCGGGTCGGTGGTCGGCACCAGGTTCACGACCCCGGGGGGCACACCCGCCTCGACGAGCAGACGAGTCAACGCCATGGCGGTCAGCGGCGTCTCGGCTGCTGGTTTGAGCACGACCGTGCAACCGGCTGCCAGGGCGGGGGCGAGCTTGCGGGTCACCATTGCCGCCGGGAAGTTCCACGGGGTGACCAGCGCGGCGACGCCCACCGGACGGCGGGTGACGATCGTGCGCACGCCGCCCGCCGGCGAGGAGCCGTATCCGCCGTCCACCCGCACGGCCTGCTCGGAGAACCAGCGGAAGAACTCCGCGGCGTAGTCGATCTCCGCCCTCGCGTCGCGGCCCGACTTGCCGTTCTCCGTGCAGATCAGATCCACCAGGTCTTCGCGGTCGCGACGCACCAGCTCGAACGATCGGAGCAGCACCTCGGACCTCGTCCGCGGGCTCGCGCCCGCCCATGCGTCCAGGGCCGCGGCGGCAGCGTCGACCGCCGTCGCGGCCTGCCGTGGCCCCGCGTCGGCGACCGACGCGACCACCGAGAGGTCGGCGGGGTCCTCGACGTCGTAGGTCCCCCGCTCACCGCTCTGCCACGCCCCCGCGATGTGTACGCCGGACTCGGTGGCCAGGGCACCGCGGAGCACGCCGCCGGCCTCCGCCGCAGTCCTCATCGCCCGCGCCCCGTGCCCGGCACCGCCGCGAGGGCGGCCTGGACGACGTCGAAGGCCTCGTGCAGCTGGGCGTCGGTGATGCTCAACGGGGGCAGGAAGCGCAGGACGTTGCCGTAGGTGCCGCAGGTCAGCACGATGACTCCTTCCTGCCGGGCTCGCCGGGCGACTTCGGCCGTCAACGAGGCGTCGGGGTCGGTGGTCCCCGCCACGACCAGCTCGGCCGCGACCATGGCGCCTCGACCACGGACCTCTCCCACGCGGTCGTCGCGCGCCGCCATCGCCTGCAACCGGGCCACGACCACGCGCTCGATCTCGCGGGCCCGGGCGACCAGGTCGTCCTGGACCAGCGTGTCCATGACGGCGAGCGCAGCGGCACACGCGATCGGGTTGCCGCCGTAGGTGCCCCCGAGCCCGCCGGGGTGCACTGCGTCCATGACCTCCGCCCGCCCGGTGACCGCCGAGAGCGGGAGCCCACCAGCCAGGCCCTTGGCGGTGACGACGAGGTCGGGCACGACGTCCTCGTGCTCGCACGCGAACATCCGGCCGGTCCGCGCGAAGCCGGTCTGGACCTCGTCGGCGACCAGCAGCACGTCGTTGTCGCGGCACCAGGCGGCGAGCCCGGGCAGGAACCCCGCGGCCGGCACGATGAACCCGCCCTCGCCCTGGACGGGCTCGATCACGACAGCAGCGAGGTTGCCGGCACCGACCTGCTTCTCGATCACGTCGATCGCCCGGGCCGCCGCGTGGGGTCCGGTGAGACCGCCGTCCCGGTAGGGATAGGAGAGCGGGGCGCGGTAGACGTCGCCGGCGAAGGGGCCGAAGCCGTCCTTGTAGGGCATCGACTTGGCGGTCATCGCCATCGTCAGGTTGGTCCGCCCGTGGTAGGCGTGGTCGAAGGCGACGACCCCCGGCCTGCCCGTCCACCTGCGCGCCACCTTGACGGCGTTCTCCACCGCCTCGGCACCGGAGTTGAAGAGGACCGAGCGCTTCTCGTGGCTGCCGGGGGTCAGGGCGTTGAGGCGCTCCGCCACCGCGACGTACTGCTCGTAGGGCGTCACCATGAAGCAGGTGTGGGTGAAGGACTCGGCCTGCGCACGCACCGCGGCCACCACCCGCTCGGCGCTGGCGCCGACGGTGGTCACGGCGATGCCCGAGCCGAGGTCGATGAGCACGTTGCCGTCGACGTCCTCGACCAGCCCGCCGCCGGCGGAGGCGGCGAAGACGGGCATCACGGTGCCGACCCCTGCGGCGACGGCGGCCGACTTGCGCGCCATCAGCTCGCGCGAGCGGGGCCCGGGCACCGCGGTCAGGAGCCGGCGAGCGCCTGCAGCCGCGGGCCGGGTGGACGGGGTGGCGGGGGATGTCTGCGCGGTCACACGCCCAGCATCGACCTCGGCAGCCATGACGTCTAATGCCGTTTGCGCAGCCTTCCCATGTCAACACGGCATAATAGCGCCATGGACCTGCGCCAGCTGACGACCTTCAGCACCGTCGCCGAGCTGGGCACCGTGAGCGCGGCCGCCACTGCGCTGCACGTGACACAGCCGGCGCTCTCCCGCCAGCTGCAGCGCCTCGAGCGGCAGGTCGGGGTCGAGCTGTTCCATCGGCACCAGCGGCGGCTGAGGCTCACCGCCGCCGGCCGGGCGCTCCTCGGCCCGGTCCGCGAGGTGCTCGCCGGCGCCGAACGGACCAGGCTGCTCGCCGACGCCCTGTCCACTGGCCGCCTCGAACGCGTCCGTGCGGCGGCACCCACCACCACCCTCAACGACGTGGTGGCACCGTTCCTGTCCACCTTGGAACCTGACGAGCCGCTGATGACGGTGCAGGAGGCGAGTGCGCAGCAGGCGGTGGCCGGCCTGGGCGCCCACCTCGACCTCGTGGTCCTGTCGGTCCCCGCCCCCCGGGGGCTCGCCTCCGCTCCGCTCGCCGAGCTGCCGGTGTGGGCCTACGTCCGCGCCGACCACCCGCTCGCCGGCTCCGAGCACGTCGACGTCGCGACCCTGGCCGAGCACCGCCTGCTCACCCTCGACCGGACGTCGCGCCCGCGCACCCTGCTCGACGAGGCCATGGTCGGGGCCGGGATCTCGCCGGGCGACGTCGTGGAGTGCGCCAACCCTCAGGTCGCGCAGGCGCTCGCCGCCGCCGGTCGCGGGGTGGCGGTCGTGTCGGACGACCCGCGCTACGACCTGGCGCGCGCCCTGGTCACTGCTGCGGGCCAGCCACTACGGCTGACGCTGGTGGCCGCCTGGGACCCCGCCCACCATGCCGCGCCGGTGCTGGCGGCACTGGCGGGCCGGTTGGGCGACTTCTGCCGGACGCGCTACCCCGGGACGGCGCCGGACTGAGACCGGTCGCGACGCTGTTCACCCGACGGTCGAGTCGACCAGCCAGCGCATGAAGGCGCTGTTGTGCTGCAACGCCTCGGTCGAGACCGCGTCCGGGTGGGCGCCGAACTTGGCGACCACGACCCGCGCCGTGGGGTCCACCCACAGGTACTGGCCGTGGATGCCGGCGCCGTACACGACGCCGTGGGCGTCACCGGTGGACCACCACTGGCGCAGGTAGCTCCCGCCCGGGTGCACCTGCTGGAACGCGCTGCCGGCGGCGGCCGCCACGTCGCCCCCGGCGAGCAGCCCCGCCGCCCAGGACTCCGGCACCACCTGGTCGCCCGACACCGCGCCACCGTCGAGCAGGAGCTGCCCGACGCGGGCCAGGTCCCGAGCCGTGCAGGCGACGCCGCCGTTGGCGAAGCCGAACCCCCCCGGATCGACCGTGATGACCGCATCACTCTCGGTCGGCAGCCGCGACCAGAGCTCGTCGGAGAGCACCTGGTGGTAGCGGCGACCGGTCGCGCGCTCGACCACCCACGCCAACGCGTCCGTCGTCGCCGAGCAGTACTGCAGCCGCCGCCCGTGCTCGCCCAGCGGCTTCAGCGTGGTCAGGAAGTCGTAGGTGTCGACCGGATCGTCCGCCATCCGCGGACGCCACCCGGCGACCCGGTCCTGCTGCGCCACGTGAGCGGCGGGGTCGTGGTAGGTCTCGACGTAGTCCACCGAGACCTGCATGTCGAGTGCCTCGCGGACGGTGGCGTCGCCGAACGCCGACCCGGCCAGCTCGGGCACCACGGCGCTGATGACCGTCTCCTCGGAGAGCACACCCTGTCCGATCAGGCGCCCGTAGAGCAGGCCGCACAGGCTCTTGGAGATCGACATCAGGGTGTGCCGGGTGCCGGCGGCCATGTCCACGCCGTACCACTCGCGCAACCGTTCGCCGTCCCGCAGCACCACGACGGCACGGGCGTGCGTGAGCTCGACGAAGTCCTCGAAGCGCACCCGGTCGAGGTCGCCGAGGCCGTCCGCCTGCCGACCCCGGCTGCTGCCGCGGGAGATGACCGCGGTCGGGACGAGCTCGGTGACGTGGCTGAACCCCCACGCGTTCCAGGGGCTCTCCTGCCAGTTGGTCAGGTTGACCTCGCCGGGGTGCGGGACGTGGACCAGGGCATGGTCGGGTCGGCTGTTCACGTGAGGGAGTCCTCTCGGCTGGGGAGCAGCGATCGCAGGTTCTCGCTGCCGACGGACGGGCTGGCCGCGACGAGCTCGCGCGTGTAGTCGTGGCGCGGTTCGCTGAGCACCTGCGCCGCCGGGCCCCGCTCGACGACGCGCCCGCGCAGCATCACGACCACCGACTCCGCGAGGTAGCGGACGACGTCGAGGTCGTGGGAGACCATGATGAAGGTGAGCCCGTGCTCGGCGCGCAGGTCGCGCAGGAGGTTGAGCACCTGGGCCTGCACCGACACGTCGAGGGCCGAGGTGGGTTCGTCGAGGATCAGCAGCTCCGGCGAGGTGGCCAGCGCACGAGCGATGCCGACGCGTTGGCACTGGCCCCCCGAGAGCTGGTGGGGCAGCCGGTCCCGGTACGACGCGGCGAGACCCACCTGGTCGAGCAGCTCGTCGACGCGGCGGCGCTGCTCGGCGCCGCGAAGCCGGTCGTGCAGCTGCAACGGCTCGCAGATGCTGTCGGCCACGCTCATCCGTGGGTTCAGGGCCTGGACCGGGTTCTGGAAGACCATGCCGATCCGGCTGCGCATCCGCCGCCGCTCCCGACCCGACATCGAGCCCAGCTCGGTGCCGTCGAACGCGATCGTCCCCGAGGTCGGGTGCAGCAGCCCGAGCAGGCACCGCACCAGCGTGGTCTTGCCCGAGCCCGACTCCCCCACCACGCCGAGGGAGGTGCCGCGCTCGACGCTGACGCTGACGTGGTCGAGTGCCGTGTGGGCGGCCCGACGGGTGCGGAACTCGTGGACCAGCTCGTGGGCGGAGATCAGTGCGCCCGACGGGCCGGCCGGGTCGGTGTCCTGTTCGTCGGTCACAGCTCGGAGCTCCTCAGGCACGCGGTCTCGTGGTCGGGTCGCAACGGGGCCAGCGACGGGTCGGTGTGCCGGCACACGTCGGCCACGGCGAAGCAGCGGTCAGCGAACGCGCAGCCCTGCAGGGCCATCAGGTTGCCGGGGACCTGGCCCGGGATCGAGCGCAGCCGCTCCTCGCTCGCTGTCGGCAGGGCCCCGATGAGTCCCTGGGTGTAGGGGTGCCCCGGCTGGGAGAGGACGACGTCGGTGGGTCCGGTCTCGACCACCCTGCCGGCGTACAGCACCGCGACCCGGTCGCAGGTCGTGCCGACGACGCCGAGGTCGTGGGTGATGAGCAGGACGCTGAACCCCAGCGCGCGCTGCAGCTCGAGGATGAGCAGCAGGATCTGTCGCGAGACGGTCACGTCGAGCGCGGTGGTCGGCTCGTCGAGGATGAGCAGGCGGGGCTCGCACAGCAGTGCCATCGCGATCATCGCCCGTTGCAGCATCCCGCCGGAGAGCTCGTGGGGGTAGGCGCGGATGACGCGTTCGGTGTCGGTGAGCCCGACGTCGGCCAACCGGCGGGCGATCAGCTCGCGTGCCGCCCCGCCACGAAGCGCGCGGTGACGCTTGAGCACCATCCGCATCTGCTCCCCCAGGGTGAAGAGCGGGTTGAAGGCCGTCCCGGGGTTCTGGAAGACGATGCTCACCGCGTCGCCTCGGTGGCGGGCTCGCTCGGCCTCCGGCAGCGCGAGCTGGTCGACGCCCTCGAAGGAAATCCGTCCGGTGGTGCGGCTGCTCTCGCTCGGCAGGACCCCGAGGATGGCCTGGGCGGTGATGGACTTGCCACAGCCCGTCTCCCCCACGATGCCCAGCACCTCGCCGCGCCGCACCTCGAGCTCGATCCCGCGGACCGGACGGTTCGTGACGGCGCCCCGGTCGTGGAACTCCACCTCGAGGTCGCTGACCTGCAGCAACAGCTCGTCGCTCACCGCTTCACCTTCCGGGGGTCCAGGACGTCGCGCAGCGCGTCGCCGAGCAGGTTGAACGCCAGCACGGTCACGAAGATGGCCAGACCGGCGAAGGTCGAGATCCACCACGACGTGAACAGCTGACCGCGCCCGTCGGCGACCATCAGGCCCCAGTCGGCGGAGGGCGGCTGGGCACCGAGGCCGATGAAGGCCAGCGCGCCGGCGGCCAGCACCACGGTGCCGATGTCGACGGTGGCCTGCACCAGCACGGGCGTCATCGAGTTGCGGATGATGTGGCGGCGCAGGATGGTCCGGCCCGGCACGCCGATGGCCTCGGCGGCCGTCACGAACGGTCGCTCGCGCAGCGATCGAGCCTCGGCCCGCACCAGGCGGGCGTACCAGGGCCACCACGACACGGCCAGGGCGATGCCGGCGTTGAGGAGGCCGGGACCGAGCAGGGCGACCACGATCATCGCGAGCAGCAGCGGCGGGAACGACTGGAACACCTCGGTCACGCGCATCAGCACCTCGTCGAGCCAGCCGCCTCGATAGCCGGCGAGCGCACCGAGCGGGACCCCGATCAGTGCGGCCACCAGCACCACCGCGCCTGAGACCACCAACGCCGGACGGGTGCCCATGATCACCCGGCTCAGCATGTCGCGGCCGAGCTCGTCGGTGCCGAACCAGTGCGCGCTGCTGGGCGCGAGGTTGGCGGTGGGGACGTTGGTGACACCGCGCCCCTGCTCGGGGTAGGGCGCCAGCCACGGGGCCAGCGCCGCCACGACCACGAGCACCAGGATCAGCAGCGTGCCGAGCATGGCGAGCCGGTCGCGCGCCAGCGCGCGGAGCAGGGTGCGGGCCCGAGTGGGTCGGGCCTCGGGGGCGGGGACGGTGTCGATCGCGACCTGCGCGGCCATGTCAGCTCCTCATCCGGGGGTCGAGCCGGGCCTGCAGGAGGTCGACGACCAGGTTGGTGACCAGGTAGCCGGCGGCGCCGAGCAGCGTGATCGCCATGATCACCGGGTAGTCGACAGCGAGCATGGCCTGGGTGGCGTAGGCGCCGATGCCGGGCCAGTTGAAGACCACCTCCACGAAGAAGGTGCCGGTCAGGGCGTAGGCGACGGAGAGGCCCAGGACGGTCAGCGTGGGCGAGACGGCGTTCTTGAGCGTCAGCCGCCAGGTGATCAGCCGGTCGCCGAGCCCGTAGGCGCGGGCGGTGAGCGTGTAGTCCTGGCTCCAGCGCCTCCAGCATCGAGGCACGCGTCATCCGGGCGATCAGGCCGAGCGGGTAGGCCGCCAGGGTGACGGCCGGCAGCACGAGGTGCTCGAGGCCGTCGGTGAAGGCCACCCAGTTGCCGGTCAGCAGGCTGTCGAGCAACGGGAAGTGCGTGACCGTCGCGATCGGGTCGCTGTAGGCGATGGTGGTGCTGAACTGCCCGGTCGCGTGCAGGAGGCCGAGCTGGCCGACCACGATCACCTGGAGCAGCAGCCCCAGCCAGAAGGCCGGCATCGAGATCCCGCCGATGCACAGGAACCGGATGACCCCGTCCAGCAACCGGCCCTGGCGACGAGCGGCGACGACGCCGAGCGCAACGCCCAGGACGGCCGCGAGGCTCATCGCCGCGAAGATCAGCTCGAGGGTGGAGGGCAGCCGTTGCAGGATGTCCGGGAGCACCGGCTGCTTGGTCGCCAGCGACTCACCCAGGTCACCGGTGAGCAGCGAGGCGAGGTAGTCGACGAACTGCACCGGCAACGACTGCTCCAGGCCGAGCTCCGCACGGATCCGGTCCAGGGTCTCGGGGGTCGCCTTCGGGCCGGCGTAGACGACCGCGGGATCCGACGGGACGACGCGCGAGAGCACGAAGGTCAACAGCGTGATCGTGGCCAGGACCGCCGCCGAGGTGGCGATCCGCTTGGCGACGTAGCGAGTCATGGGGTCCTTCCAGTCACCGGCGGGTCAGGCGTCGGGCAGGGCGGGCGAGGGGCGGGGCGACGACGATCCTGCCGCCTGCACCCCGCCACCGGCCGTCACTGCGGGGCGAAACCCGCGAAGAACGTGGTGAACGGGTAGTTCTCGTTGAACTCCTGCGTCTCCAGGCCGTCGGGGACCACGGAGACCGCCTGGGCGTCGTAGAGGAAGGCACCGGGCGCCTCCTCGTGCAGCAGCTCCATCGCCTCGACGTACAGAGCCTGCGCCTGGTCGCGATCGGTCGCCGTCAGCGTGCCGGCCTCGTCGACCAGGGCGTCGTACTCGTCGTTCTCCCAGTAGCTGAGGTTGAAGAACGGTGCGTCGGAGCTGCGGAACAGCGAGTAGAGGTTGTCGGAGCCGGCGTCGGAGTAGGTCGGCCAGTAGTAGAGGACGAAGATGTCCTGGGCCTTGGCCGGGTCGGCCTTGGCCTCCTCCCACTGCTGGTTGAACAGCTGGGCCCTGACGGTCACGTCGACCCCGACCTGCGCGAACGCGTCCTTGATGAGGGGCACGAAGCGGTCCTCGGCGGCGTTCTCAGAGGCGTAGGTGAGGGTCAGGTCGAAGCCGTCGGCGTGGCCGGCCTCGGCAAGGAGTTCCTCGGCCTTGGCGAGGTCCTGGCTGTACTGCGGGACCTCCTCGGAGAACGGGAAGATGCCGTCGGGCACCGGGCCGTGCGACTGCGTGCCGTAGCCCTGGCCCCCGACCTCGATGATGTCCTCGTAGGGGATGGCCCACGAGAGCGCCTGGCGGACCAACGGGTCGTCGAGCGGCGGTCGGGTGGTGTTGAAGAGCGCGAGGAAGTTGAACGGAGACTTCGAGACCTTGACCTCGTAGGCGTCGTCGCCCTCGAAGGTCGAGACGTTCTCCAGCGGCACCTGCGTCGAGTAGGAGACCTCGCCGGTGGTGAGCATCTGCTGCGCGGTGACGGCGTCGGAGGTGATGGCGATGTCGACCGTCTCGTAGGCCGGCATGTCCTCCTCGTCCCAGTACTCGTCGTAGCGCTCGAGCACCACCTTCTCGCCGGCCGTGTAGGAGGCGAGGGTGTAGGGGCCGGTGCCGCCGTCGACCCCGGACTCGAAGAACGTGTCGTCCTTCTCGGCCTTCTCGAGCATCGACGGGGCGACGATCCAGGCGCCGTACGTCGACGACGCGATCAGGTCGACCGGGGCGGCGTAGGACAGCTCGAAGACGACGGTCTGGTCGTCGGGGGTGCTGATCTTCTCGACCGGGGCCCAGATGAATGACGCTCCGGCGCGCTCGCGGGCGGCGTCGAGGCTCGCCTTGACGGCGGCGGCGTCCACCGGTTCGCCGGTGTGGAAGGTGACGCCCTCGCGGATGTCGAAGGTCCAGGTGAGGCCGTCCTCGGAGACCTCCCAGGCAGTGGCGAGGGCCGGGGTGTACTCCTCCTCGCTGCCCGCGGGGTTCTTCCACAGGAGGGGTTCGTAGAGGTTGCCCAGGTACATCGCCTCGGTGGAGAACGACGCGACCGGGTCCCAGGTGGTGACCGAGGCCGACGAGGCGACAGTCAGGACGCTGGTGTCGGCGGCGGGACCCGAGCCGCCCGCGGAGGTCTGCCCGGAGCACGCGGCGAGCATCGAGAGGCTCACGGCGGAGGCGAGGGCTACGGCTAGCTGTCGGGTTCTCATCGGTTTGTCTCCTCGTGGGGTGACGGCGTGTTGCCATTGTGTTAGCCGCAGCACATGTCGTCCAATACTCAACGTGGCGCATCTTCATACCTGGCAGGCATGATGGATCTACGTCTCCTGCGCTACTTCGTGGCGATCGTGGACACCGGCTCCGTGACGGCGGCCTCGAAGGAGCTGTTCGTGGCGCAGCCCTCGCTCTCGCGTCAGCTGCGTCGACTCGAGGCCGAGCTGCAGCTGCAGCTCTTCACCCGGGTCGACCGCCGACTGGTGCTGACCGACTCAGGCAGGCAGCTCGTCCCCATCGCCAGGGACCTGCTCGCCCGTGCCGCCCACGCCAGCACCATGGTGAACGCCATCGCCGCGAGCACCACGCCCGACCTGGTCGTGGCCGGCCCGACCACGACGATCAGCGACATCGTGGCGCCCTTCATCGCCTCCGGCGGGCCGGCCTCGCTGGCCAACGTCGTGGAGACCTCGCCGCAGGAGGTGTACGAGGTCGTCGCGAACGGCAGGGCCGACTTCGGGCTGGGCAGCTCGGTCCCAGGACGCTACCTGGAGGCGCAGGTGCTGGTGCGAGTCGAGGTCTGGGCCCAGGTGCCGCGCGACCACGCACTGGGCACGAGGCAGCACGTCGACCTCGCTGAGCTCGTCACCCACCCCCTGGTGCACCTCGACACCAGCCATGCGGTCCGCCGGGCGTTCGACGCGGCGGCGACCCGTGACGGCCTGACCTACGACACCGTCGCCCAGGCCCGCTCACCTCGGCTCGGGCAGGCGTTGGCCGCGGCCGGGCGGGGTGTCTGCGTCACCTCCGACGACCCGCGCTACGACCTGTCCTCACCGAGGATCATGGTGGACGGGGAGCCGCTCACGGTCACCCTGTACGCCGCCTGGGACCGCGACCACTACGCGGCCGGCCACATCCGCGAGACCGTCACCCGGCTCCGGGAGTTCACCGCTCGGCGCTACGGGCACGCGTGACGTCGGGGCCGCTGCACCGCGCTGCAGCTCGTGGCGTTCGCCTACGACGGCGCCTGGGCCGAGTACACCGTCGCGCAGGCCCAAGCGCTGACCCGGATCCCCGAGAACGTCTCGATGGAGCACGCCGCGATCCTCGCTGACGCCGTCTCGACTCCCTACGCCACGGTCGTGCACACCGCCCGGCTCCGCGTCGGTGAGTCCGCCGACGTGTGGGGCATCGGCGGGGTCGGCACGCACGCTGTGCAGATCGCCCGGCTGGTCGGCGCCACCCCCATCGGCGCCGTCGACCCTGACCCGGCCGCCCGGCAGCGCGCCCTCGACCTCGCCCACCCTCCTCACCCCCCACCCACCCCCAATCGCCATCACTGGTGGCAGGGGACTCGACGCGGCATTCGACGCGGTCGGCCGCCGGGTCACCTTCGACCAGGCGCTGGCAGCGCTCGGCAACGGCGGGCGCCTGGTCGGCGTCGGCATGAGCGCTGACGAGCTGTCGCTGGGGACGAGCATGCTGTTCAGCCTGGGCCGCAAGCAGGTCTTCGGTCACCTCGGCTACGACGTCACCGACGTCCGCGTCCTCACCCGACTCGTCTCTACCGGGCGCCTGGACCTGACCGCATCGATCAGCCACATCGTTGCGCTCGAGGACATCGCTGAGGGCATCGGCCTGCTCAAGGACGGGCATGGCAGCCCGGTGCGCATCCTCGTCCAGCCCTGAATCACCGTCGCTTCGCCTGCCCCCGCGTGGCGCCGGTTGCCAGCTCGGCCGCCCGCCCGACAGCCGGGACCTCAGCGTGCAGAACCTCAGCGCAGGTGCTCCGCCAGCAGGTCAGCGGCGGCCGACATCCCGGCGGCGTTCGGGTGGTACGGGACCGTCCCCCCAACCAGGAAGTCCGGCGAGAACCCCCAGCCGGTGACCCACGGGTCGTCGGAACACACCCCGTGGCCGCGGCTCGCCTTCGACAGCTCCACGAGCTCAGCGCCGGCCCGCTGCGCGGCGTGCTTGGTGGCCAGCTGGAGCCGTCGAGCTACGTCTAGCGAGTACTTGATCTGCTCCGAGCTCAGCGGGAGAGCGGCGCACGGCTCGGCGTTCTGCGGCAGCAACGTGAGGTAGTCGACCAGGACCACACGTGCCTCAGGCGCCTTGCTCTTGACCGCGAGCACCGTTGAGGTCAGTTTCGCTGTCACGGAAGCGAGCGCCTCCTGGGTTGCGCCGGGGCTCGGTGGAGCACAGAGAGACGCGAAGACAGCAGGAACGGGTGCGTTGTTCGGTGCTGAGCAGGAGTTGCGCCACAGGTCGCCGATGTAGTTGACGTCGTTGCCACCGATGGTGATCGTCACGAGGTCGGTGGTGGCAGTGACGGAGTCGAGCTGGGGAGGGCGCTGGCCTCCCAGCAGCAGGGTCTGCGGGGTATCGGTGAGGTTCGCGGTGGTCGCGCTGGCGCACGTGACGTCCTCCAGCTGGAGCTCCAGTGCCGCCGCGAGGAGGTGGGCGTAGTTCCCGCTAGATCGAGCGCAGGACGGGTCGATGGTGCGCGGCACCCCCGGCCCCGACGCGAAGGAACTCCCCAGGGCCACGTACTCCCCACCTGGGGCAAGCGGCCGCGGTGTGGCGGCCGTCGCTGGCGACACCGGGATCAGGGCCCAGGTCGTGCTCATGCAGGCCGCAGCCAGGAAGCTTGTGAGTGCGGGTAGAAGTCTGGACGTACGCACGGTGTTCTCCTCATGGTGTCGCGGTGGGTCGGTCGACCCGCCCGGGTTCATTGGCGTCTGGTGATCAGACGTGGACTGCCCCGGTGGGCTCGATCGGAGCGGTCCATGTGGAAGCGAGCTGCTCATCGCGGTGCGGCAGCGGATCCTTGCGGCGCGCCCGGACCAGTGGGACTGCTGCACCAGCTGGTGGGGGTCAGCGCAGCCAGTGGTGCGCGCGACCGCCCAGTCGACCCTGCCCTGCGGAGTGCGTGTGAGTGGGTGGCTTCCGAGCCTGCTGCGGGCAGCGATACGGGGCTCACCGGCTCATGCCTTCGACACCTGTGGTGAGCCACGTGCGCAGCCGCTGCACGGCCTCGTCTCCGTCCGGAGTTCCTGGCCGGTCCAGTGGCGCATGCTCGGAGGCGCAAAGAGGTCGTGCCACACAGGGACTCCGGCTTCGCGCAGACGATCGGCGAAGGGTTCGCTGGCCCGCCGGAGCGTGTCGCGGCCGCAAGTCAGCACGTAGGTAGGCGGCAATCCGGCGGGTCGGCGAGCCCGGGGGACACGTACGGGCTGTCCTGCGGAGCGCCGCCGGCCCAGTTGTCGAACATGTCGCGCACCCACTCGTCTGAGACCGATGACGTCACGACGGCGAGCTCCGCCCCGACGTCGGGTGCGGCTGCCGGAAGTGTCGCCCTGCAGCACCGGGTATCCGAGGAAGAGGGAGGCGGGTTGCGGCTGACCGGTGCCGCGCAGCCGGAGGGCGGCGCCGGCGACAAGGCACCCTCCAGCGCTGCCGCCGCCGAGGTGGAGCCGCGTGGGGTCGACACCGAGCTCGTCGGCGTGCTCGGTGGCCCAGCGCCACGCGGCCAGCACGTCGTCTTGTGGCTCGGGGTAATGCACGCCGTTGATGCACATGCGGTAGTCGACGGACAGCACCGGAATCCCGGAGGCGGCCAGCTCGATCGCAGGCCAGTGCGCTTCTTGCAGGTCCAGGCTCCCGATCACGAAAGCGCCTCCGTGGACCCACACGAGCGCCGCCGTCGCAGGCGGCGCACCGGCTGGCGGTAGATACAGGCGCGCCCGGAGCTGGTCCCGTCCAGGACCCGCCAGCCCGCCCTCGAGACCGTGCTCCGGGTCGCTTCCGGGGTTTCGTTCGGGGTTGCGTTCGGGGTCGCTTGCCACGTCGCGGATCCTCACCGCGCGCAGGTGCGGCCGCTCGGCCAGCAGCCGGTCCTGCCAGAGCCGACCGTCAGGGACACCGCCAGCGGCTTCCACCAGGCGCAACACGTCGGGGAAGGGAGGCAGGCTGAGCTGACGCCGCCCTTGGCGCCGTCCAGCAGCCGCTCACGCAGCGGCTCCGGCAGCGCCTTGAGGGCGCGTAGGGCGTAGCCCATTGCGGCGAACCTTCGCCTGCCGCGCTCGTGGAGGCAGCGGCTTCTCCAGTGGGGTCTGGCTCATGCGGGCCTCCCCTCGGACGACGGGATGTCATCGGCGCTTGGTCCTGAGCCGGTCGCTGCGGTCCTGGGGAGGGCGGCGTCCACGAAAACGCGCAGGCGGGCGCGGTACCGCCGGCCCTCGGGCACCGGCAGGGCCGTGAATCCGTGGATCGCGCCCGGCCACTCATCCAGCTCCACTCGGGCGCCGTCGGCGGCCATCGCCGCCGCGACGCGGCGTGAGTCGTCGAGCAGCAGGTCGTGAGTGCCGACCGGGATCCAGGTGCGGGGGAACCCATGGAAGGACCCGTACAACGCAGAGACCAACGGGCGTCACGAAGGTCGCGACCGGCGGCAAACCAAGCAGCTTCCTGGACGAGCTCGGACGGCTCAGCATGTCCTTGCCCAGGTTCGCCGTCGCGCTCGGTCCGCTCATCGACAGGTCCGCCCACGGGAACGCCGCAACGGCGGCGGCAGGCACGGCAGCCCCTCGCCGACGCGCGTTGCAGGATGAGCAGCAGCAGCCCACCACCGGCCGACTCGCCGCAGACGACAATCGGTCCGGCCGGTGGACTCGAGCAATGCCCGGTAGACGGCGATCGCATCATCGACTGCTGCCGGCCTGGGGTGCTCGGGGGCCAACCGGTACTCGACGCTGACGACGTCGGGCCCACCCGCGGCGCAGACGTGGGCCACGGTGAGGGCCTGGCGGGCCGATCCGAGCGCGTACGCGCCGCCGTGGAGGTACAGCACGGCGCCTCGTGCGCCGCCGCCCGAGGAGAGCCGCACCACGGGCACGCCGCGGAGGACTCCTCGGTCAGGCCACTCCGCGTGGAGCCCTCAGCAGCCGCTCGAACCTGCTGTTCGCTCGTCGCTCGCTACCAGGTCGACCGGTCGACCTTCACGACGCCGGGCACGCGCGCCGGCCAGCGCGCCCACGCAGTCGCATGGGCAGACTTGGTCCGGTTGCGCGCATCGGGCCGTGGGCGGCGCCGTCGGCCTGGCCGCGTGTCGTCATGACGCGCCGCTCGCGGCGCCGGTCGCGTCGGTGGCGCGGCTCAGCGACATGAGCTTGTCGAACACGGCGGTGTCGACGGTGTCACCCAGCATGTCGACCACCTTCTGCATCGGCATCGAGCCGATCATCCGCAGCAGCTCGGGGGTCGGCGCGGGGATGCCGCGGTCGGCCGGTACCTGCCGGCCAGCGTGGTCGAGCAGGACCGGCCCGACCGTCGGGTGGGTGCGCCACTCCTCGACGGTGGATTCCAACGTCAGCTCGCACACCGATGTGTCCCCGGCGAGGTCGACCGTCTCGTCAAGCAGCACCGACGCGGCGTCCTGGCACACCTGGACGGTGTAGGTGCCGGGGGCGACGACCCAGCCGGAGCGCTCGACGTCGTAGTAGGCGAAGGCGCGTCGGTCCAGCGCCAAGGACACGGTGCGGGACGCACCCGGCTCGAGGTGGATCTTCGTGAAGGCCCGCAGCTCGCGCACCGGTCGACGCACCGGCCCGGCCGTGGTCGATACGTAGACCTGCACGACATGGGCACCGGCCCGGTCCCCGGTGTTGATGACGGTCACCGTCGCCACGGCGGTGTCGTCGCCAGTGACCTCGACGCTCAGGTCGGTCGTCTCGAACGTCGTGTACGACAGGCCGTGCCCGAACGGGTACCGGGCCGCGACACCGACCGTCTCGTGCCACCGGTAGCCGACCATCACGCCTTCGCCGTAGCGCACGTGACCTTGCTCGCCGGGGAAGTTGATGTAGCTGGCGGTGTCGGCCAACCGCACCGGAACGGTCTCGGCAAGCCGGCCTGACGGGTTGGCGACCCCGAACAGCAGGTCGGCAAGCGCGCTTCCGCCACCCTGACCGAGCAGGAACCCTTCCAAGATCGCATCGACGTCGTCGTGCCAGCCCTCGACGGTGACCGTGCCGCCGTTGGAGAGCACTACGACGGTGCGCCGGGCGGTGTGCGCGACGGCCCGAATCAGGTCGACCTGCGCGGCCGGAAGGGCGAGGTCGGTGCGGTCAAAGCCTTCGGACTCATCGGTCTCGGCCAGCCCAGCGAAGACGACAGCGACGTCGACGCCGACCGCGACCGCGACCGCATCGGCGAGCAGCGCCTCGTCGGCGCTCTCGGAGTCGGTGCTTTCGGGGTCGGCCGCGACACCTGCGATGGTGAACCCGGGTGTGAACACGACCTCGCAGCCGCGTTCGGCGCCGAGGGACTGGATCGCGGTCAACGGGACGTCGACTCGGCTGGCGTTGACCCGCGAGCTCCCGTCGCCTTGGAAGCGAGGCGCGCGAGCGAACTCTCCGATGACCCCAATCCGAGCACTGGTCCGCAGCGGCAGCACGCCGTCGTTCTTCAGCAGCACCGCGCACTGGACAGCGAGCTCGCGAGCCAGGTCGTGGTGCGCCTTGACCTCGGACCCGCTCCCCGCACCGCTCGCCATGTCGCTCGGCGCACAGCTCTGCGCATCGCCGTTCGATCCGTCATTGCGATCGGCGTGTCCGACGGCCCGCGTCAGTGCCAGGAGCCGGTCGACGGCCTCGTCGACGACGGCTTCGTCCAACTCACCGGTGTCGACGGCGTCGATGATGCGCTGCGGGCTCTTCCCGGACGTGCCTGGCATCTCCAGGTCGACTCCGGCGCGCAGCGAGGCGACCGGGTCTCCGACAGCGCCCCAGTCGGAGACGACGACGCCGGCGAAGCGCCACTCCTCGCGCAAGAGATCGGTGAGCAACCACCGGTTCTCGGCGGCGGCGACGCCGTTGATCTTGTTGTAGGCGCACATCACAGTCAGGGGAGCCGCCTCGGTGACCACCCGTTCGAAGGCCGGCAGGTAGATCTCACGCAGGGTGCGCTCGTCGACCTCGGCGCTGACTCGCATCCGATCGGTCTCCTGGTTGTTCGCCGCGAAGTGCTTCACCGACGCGCCCACACCCTGCGCCTGCTGGCCGCGGACGTGCGCGGCACCGAGAGAGCCCGAGAGCAGCGGGTCCTCGGCGTAGTACTCGAAGTTCCGTCCGCACAGCGGCGAACGCTTCATGTTCACCCCCGGCCCCAGGGCGACGTGGACCCCGAGCGTCCGCGCCTCCCGGCCGACAGCCGCACCGATCCGCTCGGCGACCGAGGGGTCCCAGCTGGCGCCGACCGCGACCGCGGGCGGGAAGCAGGTGGCTGGCTGGCTGCCGTGCACTCCGAGATGGTCAGCGGTTCCCGACTGCCGCCGAACGCCGTGCGGCCCGTCAGTGAGCACGATCGAGGGCACCTCAGCACGCTCGAGAGGCTGGGTGGTCCAGAAGTCGCGCCCCGACAGCAGAGCGGCCTTCTCCGCCATGGTGAGGTCACTGGCGTGGACGGGGGTCATCGAGCTGCTCCTTGGTGCACGGGTGAGGGTGCGGGTGTTGTTCGAGTGCTGGGTGTGGAGCGTGGCCGGCTTCACCGGACGGACTTGATCGGCAATACAGCGACAGCGCCGATGACGGAGATGACGATGCCCAGCGGGAAGATCGCCGAGTAGCCCAGGGTGCTCACGATGGTGCCAGCGACAGCGGCCGCGAGCGCGGAGGGAAGCGCCACCGCGATGTTGAGCACGCCTAGGTAGCGGCCATTGTCAGCCGTCGTGGGCAGCACCTCGGTCAGCAGTGCCTGGTCGACCGCGAGGTAGGCCCCGAAGCCGAAGCCGGCGACGAGGGCGTAGATGAGAAACCCAGTCACGGTCGGCATCAGCCAGGGGGCGACGAGCGATGCGGCGATCAGCAGCCCAGCGGCCACCGCAACCGGCTTGCGGCGGCCGATTCGGTCGCTGAACGGACCGCCGAGGACGGTGCTGACCAACGTGGCAGCCAATGCGGTGAGCGCGAGCAGGGGAAGCACGCCGCACCGCGTCGTCACCCAGCCCGACGTAGTCCTGCAGCAGGAACAGCTGGAAAGTGTTGACCAGGTAGAACCCCATCAGTGTCATCAACCGGCCGATGAAGCCGTACGCGAAGTCGGGGTGCTGACGGGGGTTCACCCAGAAGGTGCGCAGCAGCATCGACCAGTGCAAGGGTTCACGCGGCTCGCCGCGGTTGTCGTGGTCGGGGTTGAACCGCACCAGGCCGAACCCGGCGAGGACGATCATGACGGCCAAGGTGCAGTACCCGGCGAACGGCGCCGCTGCAAGGCCCGAGCCGAGTGCTTGGCCACCGAGGACGCCGAACAGGATGCCGAGCCCCGAGACGGCGGAGAACAGGCCCCGGACGCCCCGCGGCACCCGATCGGGCATGATCGCGGCCTTCGGACCCAGATAGAGGTTGAGCGCCACGTTGAGCATGACGTAGACGATCACGATGCCGAGCAGCCCGCTGAGTCCACCGAGCACGATCAACGCGACTGCGGCACCGATCGCCCCACTGATGATCCACGGCGCTCGACTTCCTCGCTGGCTTCGGGTGCGGTCGGAGAGAAGTCCAGCGATCGGCTGGGCCAGCATCCCGGCCACTGCGCCCAGGGCGGCGGCCAGCGCCAGGTTGGCCGCTTTCCGTTCGGGGTCGAGCTGCTCGATCTGCAGCGGCAGGAGCACGGCGTTCACCGCACCGATGCACACGTACACACCGAAGCTGGCGAGTCCGTACCAGACCAGCAGCCGGCGCAGCCGACCGGTGACCTTGACCCGCTCCGTGCTCTGCGGGTCGTAGCCCTCGGGGCTGAGAGCCGGGCCGGTGGCGCCCGAGCCCGACGGCTCCAGCGACTCCGTGGACAACGGGGTGTGCGGCGGGGTGTGCGGCATGGGTGACCTCAGCAGATCGGGTAGGCGGCCGGGAAAGCCGTCGGTGGGCCCTCGGTGGGGTGACGCGGCGCGCCCGGCAAGGGCAGGCGGGTGGGGCTGGAGGAGGCGTCAGGCGGGCTGCATCGAGAGGCTGGCTCGTTCGACCGGGGCCCGTCGAGGTGAGTTCCGCCGGCGGCGCCACAGCAGTACGCCTGCCGCCACGAGCAGCAGCGCCCCCGTCCCCGTCCCTGCCAACGGGATGGTGACGCGCAGCAGGTGCAGGCTGGCGGCGGTCGCTTGCGCGTCCTTCGCGCCCGCAGCAATGTCGTCGTCGGAGACGGCGAACTCGCCCTGGGTGATGGTCAAGACGCGCTCGCCGTCGAGCTCGGCGTAGGTGTCCTGGGAGGACGTGCCGCCGATGATCAGACCCGTCTCGGGTTCGACGAGCATCGTTCCAGAGGAGGAGTAGACGCGGTCGGCTGTGACTGAGGGCTCCTCGCTCCCGACCAGGGACCCGGGCAGGTCCAGCTCGCCGACCATGGTCGGCGGGACGGTCATCTCGTACTCGAACGCGCGGACACCGGCGACCTCGGTCTCGCCGACGTACTCCGCCGTCACGGTCTCCTGCAGAGTCCCGTTCCACATCGCGTAGGACGCCTTCCGGGCGTTGAACGGCAGCTTGATGATGTAGCCGGCGAAGGGGACGTCTTCGACCACTTCTCCACCGCTCTCCTTGCTGCTCTCGCTCCACGCCACGAGCTCGCCGGTCTGCTCGTCGATGGCGTAGCGGCTGAGTTCCCCGGACAACGGCAGCCGGTTCGTGCGGCAGTCCTCGCCGCCCGCGGGGCCAGCAGCCCCGGAGGGGTTGGTGGGGTCGGTGCACACGTAGGTCTCGAACGCCACGACGTCCCTGCCGGTCTCCTCGCGCGCCGCCGCGGTGCGTTCGCTGCTGGCTCGCACGCGGGTGACGTTGGTCAGGGAGCCGGTCATCTCAGCCATCTCCGCGATGCTGAAGTAGGTCGCCGGCGCACCTTCGATCGAGCGGGCGACCACAGTGGCCTCGGTGTCCTCCGGGACGACAGCCAGCGCCGGGTAGGCGTAAACCCGCGCCAGCACCCCCGCGGTGAGCAGCATCGACCCAAGGCCGAGCAGGACGTAGATCTTCTTCATGACGTCTCCAGGAAGGGCGGCGCGGCGCGCTCGGGATTGGCGACCGCCCAGACCTACGTCTCAGTCAGTCGGCTGTGCTGGTCGTCACAAACCGTACGTTGTTTGGTTTTGGTGGTCAATAGGCTTGGTTGAGGTCTTTGAAAGAACGCTTCTGCTCACGACGGTGGCCTGCACAGCCCGGCGGCTGGCGTGCACCTGAGCCGTCCTGAGCCCACGTGGGCGTCGGGCTCTCGTGGGGGCTTCAGCGGCTGCGAAGGCGCGGTGGGGCCCGCGCTGACCACGCGTCTCGCCGTGTCGACAGCCGTTCGCCTTCGCGGGTGAGCGCGATCGCGTGGGGCCATCCCTTGCGACCATCGGCCGGTACCATTGCGGCTGTGAATGCTGAGGTGCGCCGCTACCCCAAGGGGGTCGCGAAGCGAGCCGCGATCCTCGAGGCCGCCTTGGACGTGCTCGAGCGGGAAGGCGAGAACGGCGCGTCGTTGCGCACGATCGCGAAGGAGGCCGGCATCAGCTTGGCCGGTCTCGTTCACCACTTCCCGACGCGCGACATCTTGTTCACCGAGCTGCAGCACGAGCTCGACCAGCGTGCGACCCAGACCTACTTCGCTGGCTTCCCTTCCGAAGACCCGGGGATGCTGCTGGCTGCAGCGATGCGCGCGAACGTGGAGCGACCGGTGTTCGGGGTGCTGCACCTGATGCTCTCGACCGCAGCCATCCGGCCCGGGCATCCGGCTGCTGCCTACTTTGCTCAGCGGTACGAGCGCATGCGCAGTGTCTTCGCAGATCACGTGCGGATGTTGCAGTCGACCGGCGAGGTCGATGCTGAGTTGGACCCGGACTACATCGCTACGGCGATCATCGGCGCCGCCGACGGCATCCGCTTCCAGTGGCTCTGCGACCGTTCGATCGACATGCCCGCTCATGTCCTTCAGACGTGGGACACACTGCTGGGACGTGCCTCGCAGGGAGCCTCCGGCCGCCGGGTCTCGAACGCCGGCTCCCGCTAACAATCGAGCGACCGCCGTTGACGGCGAGGGTCAGGGCGCTGCAAAGGACCGCCAGGTCACCTTCGACCAGGCGCTCGTCTCCCTCTGCAACGGGGGGCGCCTGGTCGGCCTCGGCATGAGCGCCGGAGTTGAACGTAGGCATGAGCATGATGTTCAACCTCAGCCACAAGAAGGTGCTCGGGCACCTGGGTACGACGTCACGGACATCGGCGTGCTCGCCCGACTGGTCTCTGCTGGGCGATTGGACTTGACCGCCTCGATCAGCAAGATCGTTCGCCTCGACGACATCGCCGCAGGAATCCGGATGCTCAAGGAAGGCGAGGGCAGTCCTGTCCGCGTCCTCGTGCGTCCTTGACCAGCTGACCAGCGCCGGCGGCACCACGACCGCACCGCCCATCACCAGGCGTGGGTCAGCGACCAGGCGCCGCGCCGCCCCAGGCAAGCCCCATCATCGCTACCGCGCTGAGGTGCATCCTGGTTCTGGCATCCGCACGCGCATCGCCTCGTCCTCGATCACACACCCGTCGGTCGGGTCTGCGTCCTGGTCGACGTGACGGGGAGCGACGGCTTGAGGTCGTGTGGTCACGGACTCGATGGTGCTCGCACCCGGTCACTTGTTCTTGACCTGGCGCGACGAGTTCTTGACCCAGGATGTCGCCGCGCTGTTGCGCCACACCCGTACTGCGTCGCTGTCCCAGGCGCGCAAGGCTATTCGCGCGAGGGCCGCACTTGTGGCGTCTGGCGGACCTGTGACGGGGTCTGATCCCACCATCGGCGACAACAACGTGTCAGTGCGGACTGTTCGGACAGGCTGAGGAGGGCGGCGATCTGCGTGAAAGGCAAGTCCGTCCTCCGCAGATACCGCGACGCGGCTTCCTTTCTGACCTGGTCGACGATGTGTACGAAACTGGTGTCCTCCCTGCGAAGGTGGCGTTGCAGCGTGCGTGGATGCATGCCGAGGAGATGGGCGATCGCTCCGATGCTGACGTCGCTGGTGCCCAGCGCTTCCGCCACGGCGACTCGGACCCGCGCGGAGATCGCCGCGGTCAGGGTCGGCGTGCGATGGTCCAGATAGGCAACAGCCAACTGGCGCAAGAACTCGTCTCGCCCCTCCACGGGTTGGTGAAGCAGCGACGCCGGCATGCGGAGCAAGCCAGCAGGGCGTCGGAAACGGACCTCGGTCCCGAAGAAGTCCCGGTACACCTGGGGCTCGGCGAGCGGCGCGTGAGGCAGGTCGACGGTGCGCAATCCATAGCCGCCTGCAGTCAAGGCCATGAGTGTGCCGTGTGCGAATGCCAATCCGAGATCGGCGACCTGGGCGGGGACCGGGCCCCCCTGCGTCAGGATGGTCCAGCGCAGGCCGACCAGACCCTGGTCGCCGTACGGGTCCGGCTCCAGCGAGAGGCCCGCGGACTGCGCGTGCACCGAGAGATAGCGCGACGAACACTCGAGCGCTTCCCCCACCGTCGACGAGGACTGGATCGCCAACGCGAGCCCGCCGAGCATCGACAGGTCCTGTCGGCTCGCGACGCGCAGACCTAGGTCGGGGCAGTTCAAGCGCCGTGCCGCGATCTCCAGGGCGGCCGCCGCAGCCCGACCTGGAACGAGGAGCTCATCGGAGAGGAGAGCTGCCGGGTCCATGCCCGCATCCGAAGCCAGCCTGTCGGGATCCCCTCCCAGCTCGAGCACCAACGAGTGCAGGCCACGCAGAGCAGCCGAGCGCACCACGGACATGTCGCCAACAGTGAGGGCCGGCCCAAGTCGAGTCAAAACGAGCAAGTGTCGCGCAACGTCAAGCAACTGTCGGATTGGGGCAAGTGACCGGCTTGGCCACCATCCAGACTCATGGCATGAGAGTCCTTGGTGCCGTACTGGAGCAAGGTGGTCGCACCCGGCCCTACGTCAGGTCCCGACCGCTCGACGTCAAGGAGCTGGATCTCGAAGGGCCGGGCGACGACGAGGTCCTGGTCCAGGTCGAGGCCGCCGGGCTCTGCCACTCCGACCTGTCCGTCGTCGACGGGACTCGTCCTCGCCCGGTGCCGATGCTGTTGGGGCACGAGGCGGCCGGACGGGTGCGACAACTCGGTCGGAACGTCACTGACCTCGAGATCGGGCAACGCCTCGTGCTGACGTTCCTCCCTCGATGCGGCCGGTGTCGAGGATGTGCAGCCGGCGGCCGCGCTCCGTGCGAGCCCGGCACGGCAGCGAACGCGGCAGGCACCCTGCTGAGCGGCGAGACACGCCTGAGTCGCGGCGGCCAGCGGATACACCACCACTTGGGTGTCTCAGCGTTCGCGAGCCATGCCGTCGTCGACCGCCGCTCCGTCGTAGCAGTGCCTGGCGACGTCCCCCCCGAGGTGGCTGCACTGCTGGGCTGTGCGGTCCTCACCGGCGGCGGCGCGGTCCTCAACGTGGCCCGGCCCACGCCTGGACAGACCGTCGTGGTCGTAGGGCTGGGCGGAGTGGGCATGGCGGCCCTCCTGACGGCGCTGGGCGAGCCGGGGGTGGAGGTCATCGCCGTCGACCCGGTCGAGGCCAAGCGAGATCGTGCTCTCGCGCTCGGCGCCCACCAGGTGTGGGAACCGGAGGCGGCCCTCCATTCAGGGGTCCGTGGCTCACTGGTCATCGAGGCGGCAGGAGTGCCGCGTGCGCTCGAGCTGTCGGTCGCGTTGACCGGCCCAGGCGGGACTGTGGTCACCGTCGGTCTGCCTGCGCCCGACGCCCACGCCTCGATCGCGCCGCTGGACCTCGTGGGTCAGGGCCGGTCGATCGTGGGCAGCTACCTGGGGTCCGCACTTCCGGAACGCGACATCCCCATGTTCGTGGATCGCTGGCGCAGCGGTCGCCTGCCGGTCGAGTCGCTCGTGTCCAGTCGCATCGCCCTGAACGACCTGAACCACGGCCTCGATGAACTCGCGGCCGGAAACGCCGTTCGTCAGCTGGTGACGTTCGACTGATGGGTCTCGAGGTCAGTCCGCTCGGACTCCGGGCCCTTGTTCTCCTGATGGGCTTGGCTGTTCGGCGACCGCCCCCGTGACGCGCGAGATGCTCCTCGGACTCACCGATGCTCGACACGGGATGGCGCTGGTCGCCGCTCTCGATCGTCGCGGTATCGACGCGGTGCTCGACGTCGGGTCCTTCGGCTACCCGGCCACGGTATCGGCCCCGAGGCCGGGTCACCTGCCTGCAGGAGCACGCAGCGACCTCCTCGAGATCGCGAAGGCGTTCGACCCCGCTCCCGCCCGCCTCCCCCTCAAGCACCAGCGAAGACCCGGGGTCTCGGTTCGGGTCGCTGCCCTGCGCGCCGGGAGCGGTGAACCCTGAAGGATCAGGCAGGCTCCGCTCTCCTTCCTTGGGTTGATGGACACCTCATCCTCAGCCTCCCGCCAATGCCGACCCAAAGCTGGTCAACGTCCGCCTCGCCCGCCGACGATGGGCAGGGAAACCGACCGCGTGAGGGACATTTCCCCGACGCGCTCGAGCGGCGCTACAGCGGCTGGACCTCGGTAGCGGTGCGACCGCTCTGGTGGTGGCCCACGCCCCGCCGGAAGACGCAGTGTGTCCCTGGTGTGTCCGCGCTCTGCGCAGATCCGCCGTCTCGCAGAACCACAACAGCCGCTGACCTGTGTCTTGCCAGGTCAGCGGCTGTTCGTGTCTTGCGCGCCTGTAGGGATTCGAACCCCAAACCTTCTGATCCGTAGTCAGATGCTCTATCCGTTGAGCTACAGGCGCCCGTCGCGCGGCATGCCGTGCGACCCAAGGAGATTAGCGCAGAGGCAGCCCGAGCCGAAATCGGGCCCGGACAGCGGGCTCAGGTCCCCCCGGACCGGGCGTACGCCGCTCGGCCGGGGCTGCCGGTCAGCCCGTGCACGAGAGTGCTGCCGAGCACGACCGCGGCACCGGAGGTGACGACGAGCGCGCTGCCGGGCACCCGCTCCCCCACCTCGACGAGGTAGTACAGCGCCGAGACCCCGATCGGGCCGAACCAGCCCAGGAACAGGGCGTCGCGACGCGGCAGCCGCAGCACCGGGGACAGGGCGAGCAGCCAGGGCAGACGACGCAGCAGGAGCACGCCGACGACGAGCAGGACCAGTGCCCACCAGTCGGTCTCGGCCCAGGCCGACCACGGCAGGACGACGCCGAGCAGCACGAAGACCGGCAGCACGGCGTACTTGTTGAGCGCCTCGTCGACGGTCAGGGCCCGCACCCGGTCGTCCCTGCTCCAGGTCGCATTGAGGGCCAGCCCCGCCACGAAGACGGCCAGCACGGCACCCACCTCGAGCAGCCGGGCCGAGGCGAGCACCCCCAGGGCCAGCACCAGGGTGAAGACCACCGCCGGCGCCGGGCTGGTGTCCTCGTGCTCCTCCCCCAGTCGCACCGCCCGCCCCGCGCCCCAGCCGGCAGCGCCGCCCAGCACCAGGCCTCCCACCACGCTGCGCAGCACCTCCACCGACGCCTCGCCCGCAGCGAGGGGGCCGGCGACCGCCACGGCCACCACCACCAGCGGCAGGGCCAGGCCGTCGTTGGCGCCCGACTCCAGCGACAGCAGCTGACGGGTGCGCTCCGCGATGTCGCGCTCGGCCGGCCCGCCGGTCACCACGCTCGAGCTCAGCACCGGGTCGGTGGGGCAGACCGCCACCCCGAGCAGCAGGGCCGCCCCGGCGCCCAGCCCGGCGGCCGGCCCCAGCACCGCCCAGGCCACGCCGGCCGACGCCAGCGCCATCACCGGCATCAGCACCCCCAGCAGGAGCCCCACCGAGCGCGCCCGGCGGCGTACGTCGGCCATCGGGTAGCGCAACGCGATCGCCATCATCGAGACCGCGAGCAGCACCACCGCCACCTCGCGGAGCTCGTGGGAGCCCCCGCCCAGCTCGGGCAGCACCACCCAGCCGAGCACCTGCGGGCCGGCCAGCACCCCGACCACCACCGCCAGCAGCGGCTCGGAGACCGGCAGCCGGTCGATGCGCGAGGACAGGGCAGCGACGCTCAGGCCGAGCACCGCGACCAGGACGACGAGCACCTCGACGTGCATACCCTCATGTGACCGGACCCGGCTCGAAGCGACCTCACCCCCACGCGCGAGACCCGCCCGCGCGCGTGTGACCGCCGGCACACAGCGTTGAACGATCCAATAGGCGGGGTTAAAGAGCGGCGGTACATTCGCCGAAGTCCCAGGCGGAGACCCTCATCGGCACCGCACCAGGACCCTACAAAAGTCGCCGGCAACGACGCCACGCGATCCACACCAGCTCCACGACACACCGTCGATACGCTCGACGGCCGGGGCGCCGTCCCCGCTACGCGAGGCCAGGTCCCCGCGAATGCGCGAGAGGTAAGAGGCAGATGACCGCCGACCAGGCACTCACCGACGCTCCCACGACCCACCAGGGCATCCTGGACTTCGTCGCGGAGGTCGCGGCGATGACCAAGCCCGACGAGATCTACTGGTGCACCGGCTCCGACGAGGAGTGGACGAAGCTGACCGACGCACTCGTCGGCACCGGCACGTTCACCCAGCTCGACCCGAGCATCAAGCCGAACTCGTACTACGCGGCCTCCGACCCCATCGACGTGGCGCGCGTCGAGGACCGCACCTACATCTGCTCGGTCGACGAGAAGGACTGCGGGCCCACCAACAACTGGATGGCGCCCGACGAGATGAAGTCGATCATGCGCGGTCTCTACGACGGCTGCATGACCGGTCGCACCATGTACGTCATCCCCTTCGTGATGGGTCACCTCGAGGCCGAGAAGCCGATGTTCGGCATCGAGCTGACCGACTCCGCCTACGTCACCGCCTCGATGCGCGTCATGGCCCGGATGGGCGCCAAGGTCCTGGACCGGATGACCGAGCTCGACGCCGACTTCGTGCAGGCCGTGCACTCCGTGGGCCACCCGCTCGCCGAGGGCCAGGCCGACGTGAAGTGGCCCTGCAACGACACCAAGTACATCGTGCAGTTCCCCGAGGAGCGCGCGATCTGGTCCTACGGCTCCGGCTACGGCGGCAACGCGCTGCTGGGCAAGAAGTGCTACGCGCTGCGCATCGCCTCGGTGATGGCGCGCGACGAGGGCTGGCTGGCCGAGCACATGCTGATCCTCAAGCTCACCAGCCCCCAGGGCGTGACCAAGTTCGTCGCCGCGGCCTTCCCCAGCGCCTGCGGCAAGACCAACCTGGCGATGCTGCAGCCGACCATCCCGGGTTGGAAGGTCGAGACCCTGGGCGACGACATCGCCTGGATGCGCATCGGCGAGGACGGCCGCCTGTGGGCGGTCAACCCCGAGTACGGCTTCTTCGGCGTGGCGCCGGGCACCAACGAGCACACCAACCCCAACGCCATGCGCACCATCAACAAGGGCAACTCGGTCTTCACCAACGTCGCGCTCACCGAGGACGGCGACGTGTGGTGGGAGGGCCTGGAGAACCCGCCGGCGCGCGCCACCTCGTGGAAGGGTGAGCCCTGGACCCCCGAGTCCGACGAGCTCTCCAGCCACCCCAACAGCCGCTACTGCACCCCCATCAAGCAGTGCGACATCCTGGCCGCCGAGTACGACGACCCGCGCGGCGTCCCGATCGACGCCATCCTCTTCGGTGGTCGCCGCAAGACCACCGTCCCGCTGGTCTTCGAGGCCCGCGACTGGACCCACGGCACCTTCCTCGGCGCGACCCTGTCGTCGGAGACCACCGCCGCCGCGACCGGCGCGGTCGGCGTGGTGCGCCGCGACCCGATGGCGATGCTGCCGTTCATCGGCTACAACGCCGGTGACTACTTCAGCCACTGGATCAACATCGGCAAGGACAACGACGCCTCCAAGCTGCCGCGGATCTTCTACGTCAACTGGTTCCGTCGAGACGACGAGGGCGGCTTCCTGTGGCCCGGCTTCGGCGAGAACAGCCGCGTGCTGAAGTGGGTCGTGGAGCGCATCGACGGCCAGGCCGCCGCCGTGGAGACCCCCATCGGCCACGTCCCGACCCCGGAGTCGCTCGACACCGACGGTCTCGACATGAGCGACGACGCGCTGGTCGCCGCTCTCGAGGTCGACGCCGAGGAGTGGAAGGCCGAGATCCCGCAGATCCAGGAGTGGTTCGAGAAGTTCGGCGACGACCTGCCGGGCGTGCTGTGGAGCGAGCTCGACGGTCTCAAGGCCCGCCTGGGCGTGTGAGCCCCGCGGCGCGCCGCGCGCCCACGTCCGGACCCCGCTCCCCCACCGGGAGCGGGGTCCGTGCATTCTGATCCGCTCCACGCAGTACTGCCGTGTGACAGGATCGGCCCCTCGGAGACCACAGCCCCGGCAGCCCCCACGCCCTCAGGAGGAACCTGTGTCGAGCTACGGCCCCGAGCACCGAGCGCTCCTGGAGTCGCAGGCGGCGCCCCTGTACGAGGCCGCCGTCGCCGAGGGCGGGCTGCCCGCCGACGACCCCCGTCTCGCCGAGGACGCCGAGACCCGCCCCGCGTTCGACCTGCTGGTCGAGCTGGGGCTGCTGCACCTGGACCCCGAGGGCGCGTCGTACCTGCCCGAGGACCCGACCAGCGTGCAGTCGCGGGTCGTCTCGCCGCTGAGCCAGGACGCCGGCCGGCTGCTCGAGGAGTCCTCGCAGTGGGCCAGGGCCTTCGGCGGCCTGGCGCAGACCTGGCGCCGGGCGCCGCACAGCGATCGCGGCGGCCCGTTCACCTACCTGCGCGACCACGCGATCAGCACCTACCTCGAAGGCCTCGTGGCCGAGGTCGAGGAGGAGATGCTCACCGCGCAGCCGCAGGCCGGCCGCGACGCCGCGACTCTCGAGGCCGCGGCCCGTCGCGACGTCGCCGCCCTCGAGCGGGGCGTGCGGATCCGCACGCTCTACCAGCACAGCGCCCGGCGCAGCACCGTCACGCACCGCTACGTCGCGTCGGTGACCGAGCGGGGCGCCGAGGTCCGCACCCTCGACGAGTTCTTCAACCGGATGATCGTCGTCGACCGCCGCGTCGCGGTGATCCCCGGCGGCGACGACCTGCGGGTGGCGATCGCGGTGCGCGAGCCGTCGGTGGTGGCCTATCTCGTCGACGTCTTCGAGCGGGCCTGGGAGCGGGGCCGGGCCTTCACCAACAAGGACACCTCGATCCTCAAGGACATCGCCGTCGAGCAGCGGCAGATGACCATCCGGATGCTCGTGGAGGGCCACGCCGACCCGGTCAGCGCCAAGCGCCTGGGCGTCAGCCCGCGCACCTACGCCGGCTACGTCGCCGACCTCAAGGACGAGTACGAGGCCGAGACCCGCTTCCAGCTCGGCTACACGATGGGGCGACTCGGTCTCTCCGGCACCGAGTCGGACGCCGAGCGCAGCCAGGGCGACGGCGCAGCCGACCGAGAGGGCTGAGGACGCTCGAGAGGCCCCACCGGGACGGATGGGGCCTCTCGTGCGCGGCGACGCCGCAGCGGGGGACTCAGGTCAGGTGGACCGGGGGACGCCGGTCACGGGGCCTGGCGGCAGTACCCGCCACAACCCCAGCTGCTGTCGCGAGCCTCAGCCGGGGACATGAGACCGAGCAGGCTGACGGTGACGGCGGCGGAGGCGACGACGACGCCGGCCTTGCGGACGATCTTCATGGGGAACCTTCCTCGCAACTCTGGTCGGACCAGGTCGTGGCCCGTGGAGGCCAAGTGTGCCCCAGGAGCGCTGCGGGGACCCGGATGTCTTTGCCACAGGTTCGTGCAATGCACAAACCTGCAAGACGGCCACGCCGCCTCGCAGGACCCGCGCGACCCGGGCATGGCACGACCCCCGCGGGTCGAGGACCTGCGGGGGTCGTGCGCTGGCGGAGGCGGAGGGATTTGAACCCTCGATGGGGTTGTAGCCCCAAACCCGCTTAGCAGGCGGGCGCCATAGACCGGACTAGGCGACGCCTCCCGGCAGCGCCGACAGGCTACAAGGCCGGGGCCGCCGGCCACCAATCAGGGCGGCCGCGGGGCTCAGCCGAGAGGCCGGTGACCCTGGCCGGCCCGCAGCCGCCGCTGCATCTCGCGCACGAACTGCTCGCGGTCGACCGCCAGCGCCTCGACCGGGATCGTGGTGCTGCGCCCGTCCTCCAGGTGCAGCACCAGGCAGTCGATGTCGTGCACGGTCGTGGTCGCGGCCCGGTTCACCTCGCTCCAGCGGGCCCGCTTCACGCCGGCGCCGCGCACCGGCCCGACGACGTACCCGTCGTCCTGCGCGCGCAGCACGAAGGCGCGGTTGCGCAGCCACCAGCCCAGCCAGAAGACGCCCGCGACGCCCGCGCCCAGCAGCACGACCAGCACGTCGGCGTTGATGCCCGCCAGGGCCACGACGGCGGTGCCGGCGAACATCAGCAGCGCCAGCACGACCAGGCTGAGCCCGACCAGACGCACCGTGAACGCCGGCGCGAAACGGTAGTCGTGCGGCGTGGGGAGCGTGGTTCCGGCCATGCCCCGATTCCACACCACCGCTCTCGCGGGGCGCCACCCGGGCGCCCGGGCGCGGTCTTCTAGAGTGACCTGGCACGCGCCGGGATCGGCGCGGGCACGGAGGGGTGCCGGAGTGGCCTATCGGAACCGCCTTGAAAGCGGTCGTAGGGAGACCTACCGCGGGTTCGAATCCCGCCCCCTCTGCCAGGCTCGCCGACGCTGTCCCTCAGCGGGTCAGGGTGAGCAGCAGGTCGCCCTCCTGGACGACGTCGCCGGGGGCGACCTTGATCGCCACGACCGTGCCGGCGCGCTCGGCGATGACCGGGATCTCCATCTTCATCGACTCGAGCAGCACGACCGTGTCGCCGACCTCGACGTGCTCCCCGGCGGCGACCGCCACCTCGAGCACGTTGGCGACCATCTCCGCCGCGATCTGCTGCACCTGTTCACGAGCCACGTCTCGAACCTAGCCGTTACCGGCAGGTACGCCGGATCCGTCGGGCGGCGGTGCCGGGAGCGGTCAGAGCAGCGCCTGGCCGCGGGCCGGCTCGGGCCGCCCGGCCGCCTTCTCCTCCGCGCGGCGCGCCCGGCGCCCCCGGGGGCCGGTCAGGCGCAGGTCGAGCCGGATCAGCGCGGCACCGATCACCACGCCGATGACCAGGCCGTAGCCGATCGACAGGCCCACCTCGAGCAGCGCCACCGACGGGTTCATCATCGAGCTGGCGACCGACGCGGTGGCGGCCACGCCGAAGGCGCTGACCCACCAGCCCTGCCGGCGCCGGGCCCGCATGTGGCAGCCCCACACGATCGCCGGGACGCCCAGCAGCGTGGCGATCGGGCGCGGGAAGGCGCCCAGGTTCTCCCGCGACCAGCGGACCACGTCGAGCAGGTCGGTGACCATGGCGCCGGGTCCGTAGCGTCGCAACAGCTCGGCGTAGGCCAGGGTCAGCAGCAGCAGCGCGCCGCCGACCAGCACGATCAGCAGTCCGCGCCGGCCCAGGCCGTGGAAGCCGGCGCCGAGCCGGAAGACCAGGGCGAAGACGCCCAGCAGCGCCAGGCCCAGGGTGGCGTACTCGAAGCTCACCACGCTGCTGACCGGCTCGAAGCCCACCACCGCGAGCGCCCCCACCGAGGCCACCAGGGTGGCCAGCAGCGCCTCGCGGGCCGCATGGCGCAACCGGCGCGCCGGCACCGTGCCCATCACCGCCAGCACCGCGGCCACCACGCAGGTCCAGGCCGCGGCCCCGGTGCGCAGCCGGTCGTCGTCGAGGACCAGCACCGCGACCCCGATGGCCACCGCGAGGGTGCCGAAGACCACCGGACGCCCGCCGGTGCGGGCCGCCAGCGCCCAGGCGAACGCACCGGCCACGGCCACCGACCCGGCGCCCGGCAACCACGCGGGGCCCAGCTCGAGCACGCCGAGCACCAGCACCGCCAGCCCCACGGCCACGGTCACCGACCAGGCCACCAGCGGCCAGCGCGAGCCGGCCAGGCGGTCGACCGAGCTGCTGACCTGCGCGAGGCGGACGGAGACGGCTGACGACACGTCGACGAAGGCTACAACCGGCGGTTGGCCAGCGACGGGTTGGTGCGTCGCGCCTCGGCCAGCCGAGCGAGGTCCACCACACCGTGGACCAGCCCCGCGTCGGGGCCGGCCTCGGCGAGCACCTCGCCCAGCGGGTCGACCAGCATGGAGTGGCCGCTGTAGCGCGGCGCGGGCTGCGCCGCGGCTGCGACGTACACGGTGTTCTCGATGGCGCGGGCGCGCAGCAGGGTGCGCCAGTGCTCGACCTTGCGCTCGCCGGCCACCCAGGCCGCCGGCACGAGCAGCAGCTCGGCGCCCTGGTCGACCAGCAGCCGGGCCAGCTCGGGGAAACGCAGGTCGTAGCAGGTCATCAGGCCCACCCGGACCCCGCCGACGTCGACCAGCGCCGGGGTCGGCTCGCCGGCGCTGAGCCGGTCGGACTCGCGGTAGCCGAAGGAGTCGTAGAGGTGGATCTTGCGGTACTCCGCGTTCGCCGCCCCGCGCACCAGCAGCGTGTTCCAGGGCCGCTGCGGGTCGGGGCCGGTCTCGAACATGCCGGCCACGACCGTCGTACGCCGCTCGCGGGCCACGCGGGCCAGCTCGGCGCCGAAGGGACCCTCGACCGCCTCGGCGTCGGCGCTGACGTCGGAACCGGCCGGGCCGAAGTCGCGGGCGAACGCCTCGGGCAGCACGACCAGGTCGTGGCCCTCGGGCACCACCTGCGCCAGGCGGGCGCGGTTGACGGCGGGATCGGTGTCGGAGGCCTCCTGGACCAGGGCGACGCGCAGCGTGGTCATGGACACCAGCCTGCCAGTCATGGGCGCTGCTGCCATCCTGCTGGGCGTGGAGCCAGACGACCTCAGCGATCTCGCGGACCCGTCCTTCAGCGCCGTGGTGCTGGCCGGGGGCACCGCCGTGCGCCTCGACGGGGCCGACAAGGCCTCCGTGGAGCTGCACGGGCGCACCCTGCTGACCCACGCCCTCGACGCCTGCCTCGACGCCAGGGAGGTGGTCGTGGTGGGCGACCCGGTGCCCACCCACCGGCCGGTCACCTTCACCCGCGAGGACCCGCGCCACGGCGGTCCGGTCGCGGCCCTGCTGACCGGGCGGGACGCCCTGCTGCGCCCCGCTCGCCTGCTCGGGGTGCTCGCCGTCGACATGCCGCACGTGGGTCCGGGGACCTTCGCCCGGCTGCGGCGGGCGGTCGCCGGCGGGGTGGCCGGGGCGGGCCAGTGCGACGGGGCGGTGCTGGTGGCCCCCGACGGGCGGCACGCGTTGGCGCTGGTGCTGCGCACCGACCGGCTCGACGGCGTACGCCCCACGCACGAGGAGCAGCACGGCATGGCACTGCGGCGCCTCCTGGCCCGCCTGGACCTCGCCGAGGTCCCTGCCGTGGGCCGTGAGCACCGCGACGTCGACACCTGGGCCGACCTGCGCGACCTCGCCGACGACTGAGCCCCCATCCGCCCGGGTCGTGGTCCGGGTCGTGGTCCGGGTCGTGGTCCGGGTCGTGGCCCCCTGGCGCGTCATGGCGCGTCCCCAGGCACACGACCCGAACCACGACGCAGACCACGACTGGAACCACGACTGGGACCACGACCCGGGCGCCGGTGTTGCGCCGGACGAGCGGGGTCGCGAGGCTGGGCCCGTGAACCTGCCCGACTGGATCGACGAGCTCTGCGACGCCCTCGACCTCGACGCGGAGGTGGACGAGACGCTGCTGCTCGACCTGGCCCGCGACGTGGCGCACGCCGTGGCCCGGCCGGCCGCGCCCCTGTCGACGTACCTCCTCGGTCTCGCCGCCGGCGCCAAGGGTGGTGACCCCGCGGTGGTCGAGGAGCTCGCCGGGCGGGTGCGCTCGCTGGCCGACGGCTGGGACCAGCCGGCCGACGCGGCCCAGGACGACCTCGACGGAGCGACCGACCCGCTGACCGAGATCGAGGACCTCGACGACCGCCTGGGCCGCGACCCCGAGCCCGACCACGAGGCCACGGAGGAGGAGTAGGCGCGGGCCCTAGGGTGGGGCCATGCGTGCTGTCGTCGCCGACGGGTCCGGCGGACCCGAGATCCTGTCCGTGGCCGAGTTGCCCGACCCCACCCCCGGGCCCGGAGAGGTGCTGGTCGAGGTGGCGGCGGCGGGCCTCAACCGCGCCGACCTGCTGCAGCGCCAGGGGTTCTACCCGCCCCCGCCGGGCGCCTCCGAGGTGATCGGCATGGAGTGCTCGGGCACCGTCGCCGGGCTCGGTGAGGGTGTCGAGGGCTTCGCGGTGGGTGACGCAGTCTGCTGCCTGCTCGCCGGCGGCGGCTACGCGTCGTACGTCGTCGTGCCGGCCGGCCAGGTGATGCCGGTGCCCGACGGGGTCGACCTGGTCACGGCCGCCGCGCTGCCCGAGGTGGCGGCGACGGTGTGGTCGAACGTCTTCATGGTTGCCGGGCTGCGCCCCGACGAGACGCTGCTGGTGCACGGCGGGGCCGGTGGGATCGGGACCTTCGCGATCCAGCTGGCGCACGCGCTGGGCGCGCGGGTGCTGACCACGGGCGGCACACCCGAGAAGCTGGCGTTCTGCCGCGAGCTCGGGGCCGACGTGGCCATCGACTACCGCGAGCAGGACTTCGTCGAGGTGGTGCGCGAGAGCACCGACGGCGGGGTCGACGTCGTGCTCGACAACATGGGCGCCAAGTACCTAGCCCGCAACGTCGAGGCGCTCGCCACCGAGGGACGGCTGGTCGTGATCGGGATGCAGGGCGGCACGAAGGCCGAGCTCGACCTGAGCGTGCTGCTGCGCAAGCGTGCGGCGGTCATCGCGACCTCGTTGCGCTCGCGTCCGGTGAGCGAGAAGTCCGCCATCTGCGCGGCTGTCGTGGAGCACGTGTGGCCGCTGGTGGCCGACGGGTCGGTGCGCCCGGTGGTGCACGGCACGATGGCGCTGGAGCAGGTGCGCGAGGCGCACGAGCTGATGGGCTCGGGCGCGCACACCGGCAAGATCCTGCTCACCCTGTAGGGCCGCGGCGCCGCCTCCTAGGCTGGGGCACATGAGCCAGCACCCCGACGAGCAGTCCCAGTCCGACGCCCGGTCTGACGGCCAGCCCGACGGCCAGCCCGGCGACCAGCCCGGTGACCAGGGCTCCCCCGCCGGGGAGCAGGACCAGCACGTCGTCATCGTCGGCCCCGACGGCCAGCCGCTGGGGACCCTGCCGGCCTCGGCGCTCGCCCAGGCCCAGCAGGACGACGACGCGGGCGAGCGCTCGATCACCGAGCTGGTCGAGCAGCCGGCCAAGGTGATGCGCATCGGCAGCATGATCAAGCAGCTGCTGGAGGAGGTGAAGGCGGCTCCGCTCGACGAGGCGAGCCGTCAGCGTCTCAAGAGCATCCACCAGGCCTCGATCACCGAGCTCGAGGACGGGCTGGCGCCCGAGCTGGTCGAGGAGCTCGACCGGCTCTCCCTGCCCTTCACCGAGGAGGGCACGCCCAGCGAGGGCGAGCTCCGCATCGCCCAGGCTCAGCTGGTCGGGTGGCTCGAGGGTCTCTTCCACGGCATCCAGACCGCGATCTACGCCCAACAGATGGCCGCCAAGGCGCAGTTCGAGCAGATGCGGCGCAGCCTGCCCGCGGGGTCCAGCGCCCACCCGGGCCAGCCCGGCCAGCCCGGTCAGCCCGGACAGGCCCCGGGCCCCGACCAGGGCGCCTCCGGCGGCATGTACCTCTGACCCGGCTCTGCCCGGGTCGGCGGGAAGTCTGGGCCGGGTCGGGAGGAAGTCTGGGCCGGGTCGGCGGGAAGTCCGGGCCGGGTCAGGGGCGGGCGAGGCGGCGGGCCAGCACCAGGCCCAGGGCGCCGATGAGGACCAGCGCGGCGCCGGGGGCCAGGACGCGGGGCAGCGCGGTGGGCGCGTCGAGATCGAGACGCTCGAACTCGGCGCTGGGGGGCTCGGCGGCCACGGGGGGCCTGGGGTTGGGGAAGATCTCCCCGACGTCGCGCACCAGGGCCGCGTCGCGCAGGGCCGTGCCGCTGTCGCCGGTGGCGACGAAACGCCCCTCGGTGTCGGGGTCGGCGCTGACGAAGAACACGTAGGTGTCGTCCTGCAGGCGTCCGAGGTCGCAGCCGCCCGAGCTGCGGGTGGTCACCACCTCGACCTCGATGTCGTCGATGCGGCTCGCGCCCTTGTAGACCAGGTCGACCGCGACCTGGTGGGTCAGCTCGACACCGCGCTGGCCACCGGGACGCTGCTCTGCGCTGCTCGAGACGACCGAGCCCGAGAAGACGGCCTGGGCCTGGCGGGCCTGCGAGCTCACCGAGGTGTCGCTGTCGCACCGCTCCCCGGTGGCGCCGGCGGGCGCCAGGAGCGCGCCAGCGCCGAGCAGCAGGCCCGATCCGAGGAGCACCGCGAGCACGAGGCTGCCCACCACCGCGAACGGCCCGGAGGGGCGCGCGGTCAGTCGTCGAGGGCTCGGCACGGTGACATGAGACCAGATCACAGGTCGAACACACCAGCCAGGACCCGCGCCACGCCGTCGTCGTCGTGACCGGGGGCGACGTGGTCGGCGACGTCCGTGACCGTGGGGTGCGCGTCGGCCATGGCGTACGACGTGCCGGCCCACCGGAGCATCGGCAGGTCGTTGGGCATGTCGCCGAAGGCGATCACCTCGTCGGCGGCGATGCCGCGCTCGTCGCAGAGCAGCTCGAGCGTGGAGGCCTTGGTGACCTGCGGCCCGCTGATCTCCAGCAGCGTGGTCGACGACGACCAGGTGGTCACCAGCCGGCCGCCGGTGACCTCCTCGGCGACGTCCCAGAACTCCTGGGGCGCCAGCTCCTCGTGGCGCGCGAGCAGCTTGAGGGCCGGCCCGTCGAAGAGCTCCTCGATCGGGGCGCGCCGGGCCGCGTCGGGCACCCGGTAGCGCTCCACGAAACCGGGTTCGAGCTCGATCCCGCGCATGGTCTCGACGGCGTACACCGTGCCGGGCACGGCCGTGCGCAGCGCCGTGCAGACCTCCAGACCCAGCCGCGGCTCGATCGGGCGCTCGAGCACGGCGCGGTCGCCGGTCACGTCCCAGACCAGCGCGCCGTTGGAGATGATCGCCAGCCCGTGGGCGCCGACGTGCTCGAAGACGTCGGCGGCCCAGCGCAGCGGGCGGCCGGTGACGAAGACGACGGGCACGTCGCGGCGGTCGAGCTCGAGCAGCACCTCGCGGGTGTACGCCGACACGGTGCCGTCGCTGCGCACCAGCGTGCCGTCCAGGTCGGTCGCCACGAGCCGGGGCGGCCGGGCCGGCCGGCTGGGCGGCTCGGCCCCGCTCACGGCGCGGCCACCGGCAGCGGGCGCACCATCACCAGGCGCCCGTCCTCGTCGGAGCCGCGCAGACCGGTGAAGCCGCAGCGGGCCAGCACCCGCAGGCTGGCCCGGTTGTCGGGCTCGGCGGCGGCGCGCACCCGGACCCCGACGCCCTCGAGGGCCGCCACCAGCCCGGCGAGCGCCTCGCTGGCGAAGCCCCAGCCACGCGCCTCGGGCACCAGTCCGAAGCCGACCTCGACCTCGGGCACCCCGTCGTCGGCGGCCGTCGGCGGGCCGAAGCAGCCGATCGAGCCCAGCACGGTGCGTCCGCGCACCACGTGGCGCGGGCTCCAGGGGCTGTGCGGCTCGTAGAGCGTCGCGGCGTCCCGGTCGTCGGGCTGCGGGTAGTCGGCGTGCCACTCGGGGCGCCGACGCCCGGCGGCGATGTCGGCGGCCTCGCCGGGGCTCCACACCACCAGCAGCAGCCGGTCGGTGCGGACCTCCAGCGGCGGCACCGCGCCGCTCACGCCGGCCACCAGCGCGACATCTCGACCGCCGCGCCGTCGTCGTCGACGGTCGCGGTCACGGCGTCGGCGACCGCGCGGACCTCCTCGACGGCCTGGCCCATGGCCACCCCGCGTCCGGCCCAGGTGAGCATCTCGACGTCGTTGCGACCGTCGCCGATGGCCAGCACGTCGCGCGCGACCACCCCCAGCTCGCGGCACACGACCTCGAGGCCGGAGGCCTTCGAGACCCCGACCGGCGCCAGGTCCAGCCAGGCCGTCCAGCCCACGACGTAGTCGGTGCCGTGCAGGCCCAGCCGCCCGGCCAGCGCGACGAACTCCTCGACGGTGGCGTCGGGGTCGCGGATGATCACGCGGCTGACCGGCTCGGCGACCATCGCCTCGACCTCGCTGAGGATCATCTCGCCCGACAGCTCGCCCATCGGGAAGTGCCGGTTGACCCGGTAGCCCCGGCCCCGCTCCTCGACCGCGACCAGCGCCTGCGGGTGCTCGGTCAGCACCCCGGCGACCGCGGCCCGGGCGTCGAAGGTCTCCTCGTGCACCACCTGCATCGGCGGGTAGCGGAAGACCACGGCCCCGTTGGAGGCCACCACCCACACCGGGGAGTCCTCGGTGGCCAGGCCGAGCAGGTCGGCGACCCCGGTCATCCCGTCGGGCGAGCGGCCCGAGGCGAGCACGACGTGCGCGCCGGCCTCCTGCGCGCGGCGTACGGCGTCGTGGACCGCGGGGGTGATCTCCTCGTGGGAGGTGCCGGTGCCGTCGATCCAGCGCAGCAGGGTGCCGTCGATGTCGAGGGCGACCAGCCGCGGGGTCCAGGAGGTCATCGGGCGACCGGCTCGAGGACCTTCAGGCCGCCCATGTGCGGCTGCAGCGCCTCGGGCACCCGCACCGAGCCGTCGGCCTGCTGGTGGGTCTCGAGGATCGCCACGATGGTGCGGGTCATCGCGCACAGCGTGCCGTTGAGGGTGGCCACGGGGCGCATCTCGGTGCCCTTGTCGGTGGCGAAGCGCCCGCGGGTGTCGAGGCGGCGGGTCTGGAAGTCGGTGCAGTTCGAGGTCGAGGTCAGCTCGCGGTACTTGCCCTGGGTGGGGATCCAGGCCTCGCAGTCGAACTTGCGCATCGCCGAGAGCCCCAGGTCGCCGGCGGCGACGTCGATGACCTGGTAGGCCAGCTCGAGCTTGTCGAGGAACGCCTTCTCCCAGCCCAGCAGCCGCTGGTGCTCGGCCTCGGCGTCCTCGAGCGTGGTGTAGACGAACATCTCGACCTTGTCGAACCAGTGCACCCGGATGATGCCCTTGGTGTCCTTGCCGTGCGAGCCGGCCTCCTTGCGGAAGCAGGGGCTGAAGGCGGCGTAGCGCAGCGGCAGGTCGTCGCCCTCGAGGATCTCGTCGGAGTGGTACGCCGCCATCGGCACCTCCGAGGTGCCGACCAGGTAGAGGTCCTCGCCCTCGATGCGGTAGACGTCGTCGGCGGCCTGGCCCAGGAAGCCGGTGCCCTCCATCGCCCGCGGGCGCACCAGCGACGGCGGCACCACCTGGGTGAAGCCGGCCTCGCGGGCCTGCTCCATGGCCAGGTTGACCAGCGCCAGCTCGAGCTGGGCGCCGACGCCGGTGAGGAAGTAGAAGCGGCTGCCCGAGACCTTGGCGCCGCGCTCGATGTCGATGGCGCCGAGCATCCGGCCCAGCTCGACGTGGTCGCGCGGCTCGAAGCCCTCGGCGGCGAAGTCGCGGGGCGTGCCGACGGTCTCCAGCACCACGAAGTCGTCCTCGCCGCCCGGCGGGGTCTCCTCGGAGGTCAGGTTCGGCATCGAGGCCAGCGCCTCCTGCCAGGTCGCCTCGGCCTCGCCCTGCGCGGCCTCCGCGGCCTTCACGTCGGCGGCCAGGGTCTTGGTCTGCGCCAGCAGCGCCTGCTTCTCCTCGCCCTGGGCCTGCGGGATCTGCTTGCCGAGCTGCTTCTGCTCGGCCCGCTTCGTCTCGTACGCCGCGATGGCGGCGCGGCGAGCGGTGTCGGCGGCCAGAGCGCGGTCGACCACCTCGGCGGACAGGCCACGCTTGGCGAGCGAGGCTCGGACGCGGTCGGGGTCGTCGCGCAGGATGCGGGGATCGATCATGGGGTGCAGGCTATCGCCGGGCCCCGCAGCGCCTCACCCCCGTTGTGGACAACCGCGTCACCCATACTGGTCGGCGTGCTGGACCGCTCCCGATACGTGCTGCTGAGCTGGGCTGCTGCCTGCTTCGTGGTCTTCGCCCTGCTCGCCCTCGCCGTCTCCGGCGGCTGGGGACCGCTCTCGGGCCTCGACGACCGCGGCGAGCCGCTCCGGGCCTGGGCCCTCGACGTCGACTGGCTCGAGGGTCCGCTGCGCGTGGTCGAGGCCGCGCTCGGCACGATCGCGATGACCGCGCTGACGATCGTGCTGGCGGTGGCGATGTTCGTGCGCGGGCACCGCCGTGCGGCGGTGTACGCCGTCGTGGTGATGTCGGTGACCGCGCTGGCCACCACCGGGCTGAAGATGCTGATCGCGCGGGAGCGGCCCGCCTACCAGATCGACGCCGGCTCGCTGACGAGCTACGCCTTCCCGTCCGGGCACGCCTCGTCGACGGCCGCCTACGCCACGGTCTGCGTGGTGCTGGCGATCATGCTCGTGCGCCGCCTGGGCACCCGCCGGATCGTGTACGCCGCCGCCGCGACGCTGGTCGTCGTGGGCGCGCTGCACCGGGTGCTGCTGGGGCGCCACTACGCGACCGACGTGGTCGCCGGCGCGCTGCTCGGGATCGGGGTGGGCCTGCTGGTGCTGGCGCTCTACTCGCCGCTGCCGCGCAGCCACGCGGTGAAGGCCGAGCCGCTGCCCGAGGCGCTGCCGACCCAGCGGTGCCTGGCGGTGGTGCTGAACCCGATCAAGGTCGAGGACGAGGGCGCCTTCCGCCACACCGTCTCGGCGATGGCGGCCGAGGCCGGCTGGTCGGAGCCGACGTGGCACCTGACCACCATCGAGGACCCCGGCACCGGGATGGCCGCCGAGGCCGCGGTCGAGGGCGCCGACATGGTGCTGGTCTGCGGCGGCGACGGCACCGTGCGCGAGGTGTGCGCCGAGCTCGCCGGCACCGGCATCCCGGTCGGGATCGTGCCGGCCGGCACCGGCAACCTGCTGGCCCGCAACCTCGGCATCCCGCTCTACCTGCGCGCCGCGATCGACGTGGCGCTGACCGGGCAGGACCGGGCCATCGACATGGTCGCCGTCGAGGGCGACGGCATCGAGGCCACGCACTTCATGGTGATGGCCGGGATGGGCTTCGACGCCGCGATCATGGAGGGCGTCAACGAGGACATCAAGAAGCGGGTCGGCTGGCTGGCCTACGTGCTCAGCGGCCTGAAGTCGCTGATGTTCCCGGCCATGAAGGTGGAGGTCTCGATCGACGGGGCTGAGTTCACCACCCACCGCGCGCGCACCGTGGTCGTCGGCAACGTCGGCTTCCTCCAGGCCGGGATGCCGCTGCTGCCCGACGCGACCATCGACGACGGCCAGCTCGACGTGGTGATCCTGCACCCGCGCAACTTCTTCGCCTGGATCCCGCTGGCCTGGCGGGTGCTGCTCAAGCGCAAGCACACCGACGAGCTCGTCGACCGCAAGACCGGCGCCACGGTGGTGGTGCGCACCAAGGAGGAGACCCCCCGCCAGCTCGACGGCGACTCGATCGGCCCGGGCCGGGAGCTGCGGATGGAGTGCATCCACGGCCGGTTGCTGGTGCGCGTCCCGCGCTGAGGGTCGTGCGCGCCGCGGGGCCCCGGGTGCGCCGGGCCCGAGGTCAGCCCCGGGCCGCGGAGACCGCCTCCTCCTCCTCGGGGGAGAGCTGCTGGTCGCAGGTCCAGCCGGCGACCGACTTGGCGTAGGTGCGGGCCTCGCTGCGCCCGTGGATGGAGGTCAGCACGATCCCGTTGCCGGCGTCGTCGAGCAGCGCCACCGACCACGACAGGTGCCCGCCCATGTCGCCGAAGGCGTCGTAGCGCACCACCGCGAGGTGGCGCAGCGCGTCGCGGGCCTCGGTGCGCAGCGCCGCGACCTCCTGGCGCAGCCCGACCACGTCCTCGGGCAACGCGTCGGCGCCCCCCGACGAGCCGGTCGGCGTACGCCGCAGCACGTGGGCGACGAGGGCGAGGGCGGCCAGGGAGACCACCAGGGAGACGACGGTGAGGGCGAGCACGCGGCCGACCCTAGACTCACCGCGTGCCGACCGTGCGACGCATCGCCTACCAGGGCGAACCCGGAGCGAACTCCCACATCGTGTGCCAGGAGCACTACCCCGAGTGGGAGGCGATGGCCTGCGCCTCCTTCGAGGACGTGTTCGCCGCCGTCGAGGGCGGCGAGGCCGACCTGGCGATGATCCCGATCGACAACTCGATCGCGGGCCGGGTCGCCGACATCCACCACTTCCTGCCCGCCTCGCCGCTGCACATCGTGGGCGAGCACTTCCTGCGCATCCGCTTCCACCTGATGGCGGTGCCCGGCGCCGACCTGACCACGATCCGCACCGTGCACAGCCACGTGCACGCGCTGGGCCAGTGCCGCCGGATCATCCGCGAGCACGGCCTGTCGCCGCAGATCTCGGGCGACACCGCCGGGGCGGCCCGTGAGGTCGCCGAGGCCGGGGACCCGACCCAGGCCGCGATCTCGCCGCCGCTGGCCGCGGGGATCTACGGCCTCGAGGTGCTCGCCGAGGACGTCGAGGACGAGGAGCACAACACCACCCGCTTCGTCGTGCTCTCGCGCGACGCGAAGCCCGCCGAGCAGGGCTCGGGGCCGCTGGTCACGACGTTCGTCTTCAACGTGCGCAACCTGCCGGCCGCGCTCTACAAGGCGCTGGGCGGCTTCGCCACCAACGGCGTCAACATGACCAAGCTCGAGAGCTACATGGTCGACGGGCACTTCACCGCCACCCAGTTCCTGGCCGAGGTCGAGGGCCACCCCGACGACCCGCCGCTGCGGCGCGCGCTGGAGGAGCTGGCGTTCTTCACCACCGAGGTGAAGCTGATCGGCACCTACCCGGCCGACGCCTTCCGCGCCGAGTAGCCCTGGCTGAACCGGGCCGAGCGGTTCAGGAGACCAGCACCGGCAGGGTCGGCTCGTGCAGCGAGGGCGTCAGGGCCGCCCGCGGCCGCTGCCGGTAGTCGGCGAACGGGTCGTGCCCGCGCTCGTGCTGCTCCTGCAGACGGCGCAGCAGCACCCCGATGGCGCGCTCGAGCGGCTGGGCGCTGCTCGGCGGCGCCTCGACGCTGAGCAGGGCGCCCTGCAGCCAGTTGCGCAGCGTCTGCTCGTCGGACCGGATGCCGACGGGCGTGGCGCCCACGGGGCGGAAGGTCAGCGTCTGGGCCGACCGGTCGAAGGCGAGCAGGCTCCCCGAGACCCGGCGTACCTCGTGTGCGATGTCGAGCTCCACCAGCAGACCCCCATGTCCTCCGTGGACCGCCGACGGCGGTTCTGGTCTCCCTACCCCGGGCCCGTCAGTGGAAACCTCGCAGCGTGAAACGTGCATCAACGCCGGGGCGAGTAGGTTCGGCGCCGTGGACCCCACCGAGCCCCGCACCCAGGACCTCGGCTTCGCCCGCCTCGACGTCGACCGCGCCGCCCGCACCGGCGACCCGGAGGTGGTGCTGGGCCAGGGCAAGCGGCCCGAGCAGGTGGTCACGCTGCTCCGGACGCTGCACCACGAGCACCCCCACCGGGCGGTGCTGGCGACCAGGCTGGCCCCCGAGGCCCTCGACCTGCTGGCCCGCGAGCTGCCGGAGGCCACGCTCGACCCGGTCGCCCGGGCCGCGACGCTGGGCCCGCTGCCGGCCCCGCGCGGCCTGGTGCTGGTCGTGGCGGCCGGCACCTCCGACGCCCCGGTCGCCGCCGAGGCCGCCCTGAGCGTGGCCGCGCACGGCGCCGGGGTCCGCCGCGTCGACGACGTCGGCGTCGCGGGGCTGCACCGCCTGCTCGCGGTGCGCGACCAGCTCTCGGCCGCCGACGCGCTGGTGGTGGTGGCCGGCATGGAGGGCGCACTGCCGTCGGTGGTCGGCGGACTGGTCGGCGTGCCGCTGGTCGCGGTGCCGACGAGCATCGGGTACGGCGCCTCCCTGGGCGGGGTCTCGGCGCTGCTGGGGATGCTCAACAGCTGCGCGCCCGGCATCGGCGTGGTCAACATCGACAACGGCTACGGCGCCGGGGTGCTCGCCGCGCGGATCGCTCGGCAGAGCACGCCACGCGACAGCGGCGGGCCGCCCCGGGAGCAGCCGTGAGCCTCTGGGTCGACGCCACCGCCGGCGCCAGCGGCGACATGCTGTTGGGCGCCCTGCTCGGCGCGGGCGTGCCGGTCGAGGTGCTGCAGGGTGCCGTCGACGCGGTCTCGCCCGAGCCCGTGACGCTGCGGGCCGAGCGCGTCCACCGGTCCGGCCTGGCGGCGACCCGCTGCCACGTCGAGGTCGCCGACAGCGCCACCCACCGCACCTGGCACGACGTACGCCGCCTGCTCGGGGCCGCCGACCTCGACGAGGCGGTGCGCGAGCGGGCCACCGCGGTCTTCGCGCGGCTGGCCGCCGCCGAGGGCGCGGTGCACGACCACTCCCCCGACGACGTGGCCTTCCACGAGGTCGGCGCCCTCGACGCGATCGCCGACGTCGTGGGGGTGTGCGCGGGTCTGACCCACCTGCTCGGCGTGCACGGCGGCCCGGTGGTGGTCAGCACCGTGGCGGTCGGCGCGGGGCGGGTCGGCGCCGCGCACGGCTCGCTGCCGGTGCCGGTGCCGGCCGTGGTCGAGCTGCTGCTCGGCGTCCCGTCGTACGCCGGCCCGGCCGGTGCGCCGCCGGCCGAGCTGTGCACTCCCACCGGCGCGGCGCTGCTGGTCGCCCTGGCCGACGACTGGGGCCCGCAGCCGGCGATGGGCGTGACGGCGGTCGGCGTCGGCGCGGGCGGGCGCGACCCCGCGACGCACGCCAACGTGGTGCGGGTGCTGGCCGGCGCGGCGCTCGTCCCGGGCGGTCCTGCCGGCGAGGACGCCGAGCAGGAGCTGGTGCTCGAGGCCAACGTCGACGACCTCGACCCGCGGCTGTGGCCCGGGGTGCTGGAGTCGCTGCTGGCCGCCGGCGCCGCCGACGCGTGGCTGAGCCAAATCACGATGAAGAAGGGCCGCCCGGCCCACACCCTGTCGGTGCTGGTGCGAGCGGGGCTGGCCGAGCGGGTGCGGGCGGTCGTCTTCGCCCAGACCTCCACGATCGGGCTGCGCGAGCACGCCGTGACCAAGCGGCCGCTCGAGCGCGAGGTCGCGGCGGTCGCGGTGGACGGGGTGCAGGTGCGGGTCAAGGTCTCGCGGCACCGGGGCCGCGTCGTGACCGCCCAGCCCGAGTGGGACGATGTGGCGGCGGTGGCGCAGGCCACCGGCCGCCCCGCGCGCGACGTGCTCGCCGAGGCCCAGGCGGCGGCCCGGTCGCTGGTCGAGTGACGGGCCCAGGCTGAGAGACCGGTCGAGGAGGACCCCAGGTGGAACTGAGCGCCCTGCTCATCACGTTCGGCACCATCTTCCTGGTCGAGCTGCCCGACAAGACGTTCCTGGCGACGCTGGTGCTCAGCACCCGCTACCGGCCGCTGCTGGTCTGGCTCGGCGTCGGCCTGGCCTTCACCGTGCAGACCGGGGTGGCGGTGCTGCTGGGCCGGGCGGTCTCCTTCCTGCCCGACGACCTGGTGCGCGGGCTGGCCGCCGTGATGTTCCTGGTCGGCGCCGTGCTGCTGTCACGCGAGGCCCGGCAGGCCCGCGCCGGCCAGGCGGACGCCGAGGCGGCCGAAGGCGCCGAGATCCTCGAGCGCGCCGCGCCGGCCACCGGCTGGCGCGCGGTGCTGGCCTCGTTCCTGGTGCTCTTCGCCGCCGAGTGGGGCGACCTGTCCCAGCTGCTCACCATCACCCTGGTCGCGCGCTTCGACGCCGTGCTGCCGGTCTTCGTGGGCGCCCTGGCCGCGCTGCTGACGGTCAGCGCCCTGGCCGTGCTGGTCGGCCGGGCGCTGACCCGGCGGGTGCCGGTGCACGTGCTGATGTGGGGCGGGGCGACCGTCTGTCTGGCACTGGCGGCCCTGACGGCGTACGAGCTCCTGGCCTGACGCCTCGCGTGGCCACGGCACTAGGGTGAGCCCATGACTGCGAGCCCGCACCCGAGCGCCGACCAGCCCACGCACGGCGCCGACAGCGAGGTCGGCCGGCTGCGCACCGTCATGCTGCACCGGCCCGGCAACGAGCTGAAGCGGCTGACCCCGCGCAACAACGACCGCCTGCTCTTCGACGGCATCCCGTGGGTGGCCCGCGCCCAGGAGGAGCACGACGCCTTCGCCGAGGCGCTGCGCGCCCGCGACGTCGAGGTGCTCTACCTGACCCAGCTGCTCACCGAGACGCTGCAGGACGAGATGGCGCGCAACCATGCGATCACCGCCGCGCTGTCGAACCTGCACCTGGGCGACACGCTGCGCAGCTACCTGGGCCGCTTCCTGCACGAGGCCGGCCCCGAGGAGCTCACGTCGTACCTGACCGCCGGCATCCGCAACGACGAGGTGCGCGGCGGCCACGGCCTGGTCACCTCGCTGCTCTCGCCCTACGACTTCCTGGTCGACCCGCTGCCCAACCTCCTGTTCACCCGCGACTCCAGCGTGTGGGTGCGCGACCGGGTGGCGGTGACGTCGCTGGCGATGCCGGCGCGCACCCGCGAGACCCAGCTGACCGAGCTGATCTACACCGAGCACCCGCGCTTCCGCGGCACCCGCAAGATCCACGGCTGGCACTCCGAGCACGTCGAGGGCGGCGACGTGCTGCTGCTGGCCCCCGGGGTCATCGCCGTCGGCGTCGGCGAGCGCACCACGCCCGCCGGCGTGGAGCGCTTCGCCCGCCAGGTCTTCCACGCCGGGCTGGCGCGCGCCGTGCTGGCGGTGCCGATCACCCAGGAGCGGGCCACCATGCACCTCGACACGATCTGCACGCTGGTCGACGTCGACAAGGTCGTGATGTACCCCAACGTCGCCGACTCGCTGCAGGCCTACACCGTCACCCTGGCCGAGGACACCGACGACGAGTCCACCCTGCGCCTCGACGTCTCGGGCGCCGAGCCGTTCCTGGTCGCCGCCGCCAAGGCGATGGGCATCGACGAGCTGCACCACATCGACACCGGCCTCGACCCGGTCACGGCCGAGCGCGAGCAGTGGGACGACGGCAACAACACCCTGGCCCTCGCGCCGCGGGTGGCGGTGGCCTACGAGCGCAACGACGAGACCAACGACCGCCTCGAGGAGGCGGGCATCGAGGTGGTGCGCATCGCCGGCTCCGAGCTCGGGTCGGGCCGGGGCGGCCCGCGCTGCATGAGCTGCCCGATCGTGCGCGACCCCCTCTGACCGCGAGCCGGCGCCAGTTCCGCGCGAGCCGGCGCCAGCTCCTCGAGCCGCGGGGGTTGTGACGCGCGCGACGGGTGGTTGCCAGCCCGCAGCGGGTCCGCGAGGATCACGGCGGGAGGGACCCCGAACCCCCGAAAGGTTGTGCCCGTGGCCGGCTCGTTCTTCAGCGCCTTCACCCCCGAGGAGATCGCCAAGATCTCCTCCGCAGGAACCCGTGTGACCCTGCCCGAGGGCTGGGCGCCCATCTCGGAGCGCACCGGCGCCGACAAGGCCTACATCCTCTTGTCGGGCACCGTCTCGGTGCGCCAGCACGGCGAGGAGATCGCCCGGCTCGGCCCCGGCGACATCGTGGGCGAGGCCGCGATCGTCAACCACTCGCTGCGCACCGCCAGCATCGTGGCCCTCAGCCCGCTCGAGCTGATCCACTTCACCGCCGAGGCGCTCAACAAGCTCGCCGTCGAGCTGCCCAGCTTCGGCGAGGCCCTCGAGAACGTCGCCAGGGAGCGGTTCGAGGCCGACCGCGCGAAGCACCCCTGAGCCGGTGGTCGAGCCCGGTGCCTGACCCCGGGTCCGGACCGGCCCCGCAGGTCGGGACGCCGGCAGCCGGGGTCTCGGCCGACCGCGTCGAGGAGCTGCTGCTGGGCCACGCCCCGCACCTGACCCGCATCGAGGTCAGCGACCGGGCGGGCGTGCCCCTCGAGCTGGCCCGCGAGCTGTGGCGGCTGCTGGGCTTCGCCGAGACCGCCGACGAGGACGTCGCGTTCACCGAGGCCGACGTCGAGGCACTGCGCCTGAGCGCCGAGCTGACCGGGCTGGGGGTCCTGGGCCAGGACTCGCAGGCCGCGCTGGTGCGCACCTGGGGGCGTTCCTTCGCCCGGTTGGCCGAGTGGCAGACCACGCTGCTGGCCCGGGTCGCGGCCGAGCACGCCGCGGGCGAGGTGGGTGACGACGGCGCCGACGACCCCGCCGCCACCGTGGAGGCGATGGCGGCGCTCGTCGGCGAGGTGCTGCCGCGCGTCGAGCAGCTGCAGACCTACGCGTGGAAGCGGCACCTGGCCGGCGCCTCGAGCCGGCTGCTGGCGCTCAGCGACCAGGCGGCCGGCGCCGGCGCCCCCGGGGAGACGGTGCTGCCGCAGGCCGTCTGCTTCGTCGACATCGTCGGCTTCACCTCGCGCTCCAAGTCGCTGCGCGAGGCCGAGCTGGTGGCCTGGATCGAGGAGTTCGAGCACGTCTCGAGCAGCGTGGTGGTCGAGCGCGGCGGCCGGGTCATCAAGAACATCGGTGACGAGGTGCTCCTGGTCGCCGACGACGTCGCCACCGCCGCCGAGGTCGCCCTCGAGATGCTGCGCCGCGGCGACGACCCCGACGACGGGTTCCCCGCGGTGCGCGCCGGCGTCGCGTACGGCGACGTGGTGCTGCGCCTGGGCGACGTGCTGGGCCCCACCGTCAACATCGCAGCCCGGCTGACCTCGCTGGCCAGGCCCGGCACGGTGCTGGTCGACGAGCGCGCGCACGAGCGCCTGGCCGCGCTCGACGCGCAGGGCGACCAGGCGGCGTACAGGTTCCGGCGCCCGCAGCGGGCGTCGGTCAAGGGCTACTCGCGGCTGCAGCCGTGGGTGCTGCGCCGGGCCTGACAGGTCAGCGGATGGTGACCTGACGGTTCGCCAGCCCGGAGCGGGCGGCGCGCTCCTCGGCGCTCAGCGGCGACTCGTCGGCCAGCGCGGCGCCCAGGTCGGCCGCGAACTGCGCGGCCGGGTCCTCGAGCGCCTCGGGGCCGGTGCCGACCGGCAGGTCCCACACCGGGGCCAGCAGGCCGTGGGCGCGGAACATGCCGACCAGGCGCGAGCCGGGGGCGATGTCGTCCTTGCCGGCGGCGTGCAGGCGGGCCAGGGCGTCGAGCAGCTGGTCCTCGGGCTCGGGCATCACCCAGCGCAGGTGCTCCTTGGTGCCGACGTTGGTCCAGTACGCCGCTTCCACCTGGGTCAGCCGGGCCGTGGGGTAGGCCGCCTCGTTGGCCTGGTCGAGCGCGCCGGCCATCGAGTCCTTGTCCTCGACGTCGGCGATCCAGTAGTCGAAGCCCTCGTGGACGGTGACGTCGAGCTCGTCGCCGGTCACCAGGTCCTGCAGCCGGGGGCCGGCGCCGGGGGCGTCGGTGAGGCCCACCACGCCGGTCTCGCCGGCCTCCGCGGCGGCCAGCGCCTTGGTCAGCACGGCACCCAGGTCGCGGGCGGGGTCGCCGAAGGAGTGCTGGACCTGCAGGCCCAGCCAGATCTCGCCGCTCTCGCGCACCATCGCCGGCGCCGCCATCGGCAGCAGCGAGCAGAGGGTGACCTTGCGCTCCGAGCCCTCCACCGACGGGTCGAGGGTCAGCGGGGCGGTGCCGGCCGGCACCAGCTCACGCAGCGCGATCACGTCGCACTCCGAGGGCAGGCCCTCGAAGGGGCGGTTCACGAACGCGTCGGCGCCGCCGCCGGGCGCGCCGTGGCAGGCCTTGTAGCGCTTGCCGGAGCCGCAGGGGCAGGGCTGGCGGGGGCCGACCTCGCCGGGGGTGGACTCGGTCGAGCGCTGGTCGCGGGCCTTGGTGCGGGACTTCTTCGCCATGGGCGTGAACCTACCGGCAGACCCGGGTCGCGCCCACGTCGCGGCTGTACGGCGGCTGCGTGGGGGCCCCTCGCCCAGCGTTCAGTGGACCCCGAAGTCGTCGAGCAGCTCGAGCATGTACGCCGGCCGGTCGCTGATCACGGCACTGACCCCCAGCTCGAGGCACAGCTGGAGGTCGCTGCGGGTGTTGACGGTCCACACGTGCACCTCGTGGCCGCTGTCGGCGATGCGGCGCGCGGTGCGCGGGTGCTCGCGCAGCTCCTGGATGCCCGGACCCAGGATCCAGTCGCGGCCCACGCTGCGGCGCACCAGCGGCCACGCGCCCATGTGGTCGACCAGCTGGACCACCTGCACGTCGGGGGCGCGGCGGCGTACGCGACGCAGGGCCTGCCACGAGAAGCTCATCACCCGCGCCGGGCTGCCGGGAGCGGTCCAGCCGAAGTCGGCGAGCAGCTCCACGACCCGCTGCTCCACGAGCCCGCCGTACCGGGTGGGGTGCTTGGTCTCGACCGCGAGCTCGACGCGACGGTCGTAGTCGGCGGCGACCTCGAAGAGCTTGCGCAGGGTCAGGACCCTGCCGAGCTCCTCGTCGACGTCGGGGCGTTCGTCGTCGAGCTCGGCCCACGGGTGCTTCCAGGTCGCGAAGTCGAGGTCGGAGAGGTCGGCGAGGTCCATCGTCGACACGGTGCCGCGGGTGGCCGCCGTACGCCGCAGGTCGCGGTCGTGCACGCACACCAGGTGCCCGTCGGCGGTCAGCCGCACGTCGCACTCGAGGCCCTGGGCGCCGTCGTCGAGCGCGGCGATGTAGGCCCCCAGCGTGTGCTCGGCGTGGTCGTGGCTGGATCCACGGTGGGCAAGGACCTGCGGCCTCATGGGCCGATCATGGCGCACCTCGCCCGTTCGGGCGAGCACCGGTCAGCGGCTGCCGTCCTCGTGCCGGCCCTCGCTGATCGCGGTGGCCGCGGCGCGCAGGTTGGCCTCCGGCGGGCGCGAGCCCTCGGGCAGGCGTCGGTGCAGCTCGGCGAGCACCTCGTCCTCGGGTCGCCCGGACAGCTCGGCCCCGACGCTGCGCAGCACCCGCTGCAGCGCCACGGTCGGCTCGGCCTCCTGGTCGGCGAGCCCCGTACCCCGGTCGGGCTCGTGGCGCCGCGCGTCGTCGGTGGGGCCCATGGAGTGGGCGGCAGGATCGTGGGAGGTCATGCCTCGACGCTGCCACGACACCTCGGGCGCCCACTCCCCCGGAGGGGTGCGGCCACGACCTGGGAGATTCAGGCCGGGTCGGCGTGGTCGCGCAGGTAGCGGCCGAAGTGGGGGACGGTGAAGGCGATCCGGCCGCGCTCGCCGGAGTAGATGAGGCCCTTCTTGAGCAGGGCGTCACGGGCCGGGGAGAGCGACTGGGGCTTCTTGCCGAGCACGGCGGCGACGTCGGCGGTGGCCACCGCGCCGACCGGGTCCTCGCCGAGGTCGGCGGCGGCGTCGGCCATCGCGCAGAGGTAGTCGCGCTCCCCCGGCGTGGCCCGTTCGTAGCGGGAGCCGAAGAAGCCGACCGCCAGCTCGCGCTCGGCCTCGGGAGCGGCCACGGCGACGTCGTCGGCACTGATCGGCGAGCGGGGGGCGTGGTCCCACACCGCCTTGCCGTAGGCCTGGATGAAGTAGGGGTAGCCGCCGGTGGCGGCGTACATCGCGGCCAGGCCGTCGTCGGTGAACTCGGCGTCCTCCTCGGCGGCCGGCGCGCACAGCGCCCGGTCGGCGGCGTCGCGGGAGAGCCGGTCGATGCGCTGGTAGCTGAAGAGCCGCTCGGAGTACGACTTGCTGGCGCTGAGCACCGCGGGCAGGTGCGGCAGGCCCGCACCGACGACGATCACCGGCAGCCCCGACTGGCTGATCTCGTGGCAGGCCGCGCAGAGCGCCGAGACGTCGGCGGGCCCGAGGTCCTGCATCTCGTCGAGGAAGACGCCCACGCCCTTGCCGACGTCGGAGGCCAGCCCGCCCACGTCGGTGAGCAGCTCGACGAGGTCGATCTCGATGTCGCCGGAGTCGGCGCGTCCGCGGGCGGCGGGCACGTCGATGCCGGGACTCCACCGGTCCTTGAGCCTGGCGTCGGCGCCCGCCTCGCGCTGGGCGAAGGCCCGCAGCACCCCGAGCACCTGGTCGACCTCGTCCTGCTCGGGGTGGCCCAGCTCGCGGATCGCCTGGTGCAGCGCGCTCGACAGCGGGCGCCGCAGCCCCTGGTCGGGGCGCGCCTCGAGCTTGCCGGTGCCCCAGCCGCGGCGTACGGCCGCCGAGCGCAGCGCGTTGAGCAGCACCGTCTTGCCGACCCCGCGCAGCCCCGTCAGCACCAGCGAGCGCTCGGGGCGCCCGCGCGCGACCCTCTCGAGCACGACGTCGAAGGCGCGCAGCTGCTCGTCGCGCCCGGCCAGCTCGGGCGGGCGCTGGCCGGCGCCGGGGGCGTAGGGGTTGCGCACGGGGTCCACGATCGGACGGTATCGGCTTCTCTAGCAGAAATCGGATAACCGGCTAGCGAGCCGCATCGTGGCGCGGCTCAGCCGGCGCGCTCCACCCGGTCACGGGCGGCCACGTACTCCGCATCGAGGCCCTCGCGCAGCAGCGCGATCAGCCCGGGGACCTCGTCGACGTGCAGGCGGAAGGAGCCGGTGCACGCGTTGCCGCGCCACAGTGACAGCACGACGAGCCCGTCGTCGTGGTGCCAGGAGACCCGCAGCGCGCGGGCGTCCCCGCGGCGGTCGAGGAAGATCGACCCCGTTCCGGAGAACGTGCGAGGCTTCGCCATCGACCCATGATGCCCCGCCGACGGCGCGTTGTCAGGGTCTCGTCCCTCCGGACCCTCCCCGATCCACCCTCGGGCTGCCTACACTGCCCGGATGCCGGAGCTGCCCGAGGTGGAGGCGCTGGCCCTCGACCTGGGGGGCCGGCTGGCCGGACGTGCCTTCACCAAGGTCCATCTCGCGCAGTTCAGCGCACTGAAGACCTTCGACCCGCCGCTGGGCGCGCTCGAGGGCGTGCTGGTCGACGGCGTGACCCGCCACGGCAAGTTCCTCGACATCGACCTGTCGGGCACCCACCTGGTGATGCACCTGGCTCGGGCCGGCTGGGTGCGCTGGCGCGACGAGGTGCCGGCCACCCCGCCCAAGCCCAGCCCGAAGTCGACGATCGCCGCCCGCATCGTGCTCGACGACGAGACCGGCCTCGACGTCACCGAGGCCGGCACCCGCAAGAGCCTGGCGATGTACGTCGTGCGGGACCCGCAGGAGGTGCCCGGCATCGCCAGCCTGGGCCCCGACCCGCTCACCGACGACTTCACCCGCGAGCGGCTCGGCGAGATCCTGCAGGCCGAGGGCCGCAAGCAGCTCAAGGGGGTGCTGCGCCACCAGGGCACCATCGCCGGGATCGGCAACGCCTACTCCGACGAGATCCTGCACGCGGCGCGGATGTCGCCGTACAAGCCCGCCTCCTCGCTCGACGACGACGAGCTCACGGTGCTCTACGACGCCCTGCGCGACACCCTCGGTGCCGCCGTCGACCGCTCGCGGGGGCTGGCGGCCAGCGAGCTGAAGAGCGAGAAGAAGACGAACCTCGCGGTGCACGGGCGCACCGGCCAGGCCTGCCCCGTCTGCGGCGACACGGTGCGCGAGGTCTCCTTCGCCGACTCGAGCCTGCAGTACTGCCCCACCTGCCAGACCGGCGGCAAGCCGTTGGCCGACCGCCGGATGAGCAAGCTGCTCAAGTGAGCCGCGCGCGGCACGGCTCAGGAGCAGGTCGGCTCCCCCGGCGCCACCCCGCAGCCGCAGGCCTCGCCGCGCCAGGCCTCGAGACCCTCGCGCACGGCCACGGCGGCGATGACCAGGGCGGCGACGGGGTCGGCCCACGACCAGCCCACGGTGGCGTTGAGCACCAGCCCGAGCAGCAGCACGGCGGAGAGGTAGGTGCACAGCAGGGTCTGGGTGGAGTCGGCGACCACGGCGCTCGAGCCCAGCGCCCGTCCGGTACGCCGCTGTGCCCACGACAGGAACGGCATCACGGCCAGCGACAGGGCAGCCAGCACGATCCCGACCGTCGACGCGTCGGGCTCGTGGGAGCCCAGCAGCGCGCGCAGCGACTCCCACGTCACGTAGCCGGCGAGCGCGAAGAAGGACAGCGCCATCAGGCGCAGCGCCACCCGCTCGCGTGACTCCGGCAGGGCGTGGCGGAACTGCCACAGGATGATCAGCCCCGACGACACCTCGACGACCGAGTCGAGGCCGAAGCCGACGAGCGCCACCGAGCCGGCCACCAGGCCGGCCGTGATCGCGACGACCGCCTCGACGCAGTTGTAGGCCACCGAGACGGCTGCCAGCAGCTGCGCGCGGCGCCCCAGGCGGGCCCGCTCCTCGGGGCTGCGAGTCGTCGCGTGGTGGTGGGTGGCGCTCACGGGACGACGCCCGGGACAGGCGCGGAGGCGGGGCACAGCGCCAGGGCCTCGCCGGTCGCGGCCAGCAGCCGCTCAGCCGCGGCCCAGAGGTCGTCGAGCTCCTCGGCGTGGCGCAGCGACCACATCGACGCCCGCCCCTGGGGCCGCGACTGCACGAGACCGCAGTCGCGCAGGCAGGCCAGGTGCTGGGAGACGGTCGACTGCGCCAGGCCCAGGTGGGTGACCAGGTCGGCGACCCGGTGCTCGCCGTGCACGAGGTGGCGCAGGATGGCGACGCGCGAGGGGTCGGAGAACCCGCGGAAGAGGCAGGCCGCCGCGTCGAACGAGGCGGGCGGAGCAGGGCTCGTCATCGTCATTCACCGATGATAGCGGCGAACGACGACGCCGGTCAGCCCACTCCCACGGTGAGCCCCAGCACCAGCCCCACGACCGCGCACACGCCCAGCACGCGCAGCACCGACCAACCGAGCCGGAAGACCAGCCCGGCGGCCAGCAGCGCGACGACCACCGCGGGCCAGCGCACCGAGTCGAGCACCGGGACCTCCAGCGACAGCGGACCCCGTTCGACGACGTCGGTCGCGGCGAAGAGCGTGTGCAGCGCGAAGTAGAGGCCCAGGTGGGCGATCACGCCCACCACCGCCGCGGTGATCCCGGCCAGCGCGCTGGCGAGCGCGCGGTTGCCGCGCAACCGCTCGACGTACGGCGCCCCGAGCAGGATGAACAGGAAGCAGGGCACGAAGGTGACCCAGGTGGTCAGCAGCGCGGCCAGCACCGCCGCCACCCAGGGGTCCAGCGAGCCCGGCGCACGGTAGGCGCCCACGAAGGCGACGAACTGGACCACCATCACCAGCGGCCCGGGAGTGGTCTCGGCGAGGGCGAGGCCGCGCACCATCTCGCCGGGGGCCAGCCAGCCGTAGACCTCGACCGCCTGCTGGGCCACGTAGGCCAGCACGGCGTAGGCGCCCCCGAAGGTGACCAGGGCCGCCCCGGAGAAGAACAGCCCCTGGTCGACCAGGATGCTCGAGGGGCCCAGCAGCAGCGCCGCCGCCGCGACCGGCGCCGCCCACAGCACCAGCCCCACGCCCAGCACCGTGGCCGAACGCCGGGCACCGGGAGGCTCGCTGTGCAGCGCGTCGTCGGCGATCAGCGGCGCCGCACCCGCCTCGGCCGGCCGGGCGGGCGGCTCGCCCACCCCGGGCAGCACCCGGCCCAGCACCCACCCGACGGCGGCCGCACCGGCGACCACGAGCGGGAACGGGACCCCGACGAGGGCCAGCGCGCCGAACGACGCCACGGCCAGGCCGACCAGCGCCGGGTGCAGCAGCGCGCGACGGGCGACCCGCACGACGGCCTGCGCCACGATCGCGATGACCGCGGGCGCGAGCCCCAGGAAGAGCGCCTGCACCACGGTCGACTCGCCGTAGGTGACGTAGACGCCCGAGAGCACCAGCAGCGCCACGACGCCAGGGAGGACGAAGAGCACGCCGGCCACCAGCGCGCCACGCACCCCGTTGAGCAACCAGCCGACGTACGTCGCCAGCTGCTGCGCCTCGGGCCCGGGCAGCAGGGTGCAGTAGGAGAGCGCGAAGAGGAAGCGCTGCTGGCCGATCCAGCGGGTCTCCTCGACCAGCACCCGCTGCATCACCGCGATCTGGCCCGCCGGGCCGCCGAAGGTCTGCAGCGAGATCGCGAACCACACCCGCGCCGCGGCGCGCAGCGCGATCACGTCGCCAGCGGGTCGACTCACGCGAGGAGACTACGGGCGCGCCGACCGGCCGGCCGTCCTAGGATGGCCGGGTCGCCCACGTGAGGAACCCATGACCACGATCCCGACCGTCCACGTCGAGGGAGTGCCCGACCCGGTGCCGCCGGGCCTCGCGGTGCTCGACGTCCGCGAACCGGCCGAGTGGGAGCACGGCCACATCGACGGGGCGCAGCACATCCCCCTCGGCGAGCTCGGCGCCCGCGTCGGCGAGGTGCCCGAGGGCCAGGTGCTCGTGGTGTGCCGCATCGGCGGTCGCTCGGCCCAGGCCGTGGCCTGGCTGGGCCAGCGGGGCCACGACGCGGTGAACCTCGGCGGCGGGATGCTCGACTGGCAGGCGGCCGGCCGGCCGATGGTCAGCGAGACCGGCCGGGCGCCCCAGGTCGTCTAGGGCCGGCTCACTGCTCGCCGGTGTCCCCGTCGGAGCCGCCCTCGGTGCCGCCCTCGGGGTCGGTCTCGGTGGTCGGTCTCGGTGCCGCCCTCGGGGGCGGCGGCCTCGGCGCAGGTGGCGCCGGCGTACTGCACCAGCGCGTTCATCTGGTCCTGCTCGGCCTTCGACAGGTCGAAGTCGTCCATGGCCGCGAGGTCCTCGGCGGTCGCGTCGGTGTCGATCTCGGCGAGGATCTCGAGGTAGACGTCGAGCCCCTTCGAGGCGTCCTGCGGAGCGTCGTCGGGGATGCCGCTGGCGGACAGGCCCTCCTTGAGGGCCTCGACGTCGGAGCCGTCCTCGAGCGCGCCGTTGCCGACCAGGGCGGTGCAGAACGCGTCGTCGCTGCCGGGCTCACCGGCAGCCGAGGGGGAGCTCGACGACGAGGTCGCCGGGTCGCTCGCCGCGTCGGACGTCTCGTCGTCGGAGCCGCAGGCGCTGGCCGTCAGGGCGACGAGCACCGCGAGGGGGGCGAGAGCGTGCTTCACGGGGGGTCCTTCCGTTCGTGGGCGCACGGGGCAGCTGCCCCGACGCAGCCCACGACGGTGCCACAGGATCCCGAGAGGAACCTGAACGGCGCTGCACGAGCAGTCAGCTCCGCACCACCGACCGGTCAGTTCTGCACCTCGACCGGGTGCAGAACTGACTGCTCGATGGTGCGAAAGTGACTGCTCGTGCGGCCTACTGCTGCGGGTCGAGCTCGCCCAGGTCCTCCTCGGTGGGCAGGTCGAGCTCGTCGGCGCAGGTCTGGGTGACGTAGCCGATGAAGGCCAGGAAGTCGCTCTGCACCTGCTCGCCGAGGTCCTCGCCCAGGGTCTCGAGGTCGTCCTGGTCGTCGGCCTGGCGCACCAGCTCGCCGAGGGTCTCGAAGCCGGCGCGCGCATCGTCGGGGATGTCCTCGGGGGTGCCGACCTCGACGAGCCGGTCGACGGCGTCCTGGGCGGCCTCGAGGTCGTCGCCCCCGCTGTCCTCGATGTCGGCGTAGACACCGCAGAAGTCCTCGGCAGAGGCGTCGTCGGGGGCCGCCGAGGGCTCGTCGCTGCCACAGGCCGTCGCGCCGCCGAGCACGAGCGCCAGCGCGGCGACGCCCAGGCTCGGGCGGCGCCGGGACCGGGTCGGGCGGGTGGAGGTTCGCACGGGTTCTCCTCGGGGTCGGGGACGTGGATCGGGGTCAGGCGAACGCCGCGGGGAGCGGCAGTGCCACCGCCACCGCGAGGCGTCGGAGGTACTCCTCGCGGCCGATCTCGACGACCCCGAGGCTGGCCAGGTGGGCGGTGCTCCACTGCACGTCGAGCAGACGGTCGGCCGCGTGCTCGTCGTCGAGCAGGCCGACGAGGGCCACCAGGGCGACCTTCGAGGCGTCGGTCTCGTGGTGGAACATCGACTCGCCGGCGAACAGCCCGCCCGACGCGACGCCGTACAGGCCGCCGACCAGCCGGCCGTCGCGCCAGGTCTCCACGCTGTGCGCCCAGCCGAGGTCGTGCAGGCACAGGTAGGCCTCGCGGATGTCGTCGTCGATCCAGCCCGAGGGCCTGCGCGAGTCGGCGCAGGCGTCGAGGACCTGCTCGAAGGCGGTGTCGACGCGGGTCTCGAAGGTGCGCACCGAGCGGCGCAGCGAGCGCGAGACGTGCAGCCCGTCGAGGGGCAGCACGCCGCGCCGCACCGGGCAGAACCAGTACATCGGGTCGCCGGGGTGGCCCGAGGGCATCGGGAAGAGCCCCTGGCGGTACGCCGAGAGCAGCGTGCCGGGCTCGAGGTCGGCACCCACCCCCACCAGGTCGTCGCGCGCGTCGAAGCGCGACGGGTCGCCGAACGACCACGGGGAGGCGGGGGGTTCGATCACTCGCGCGACGGTAACGACCATGCGGCTCGCAGCACAGACCCGGAGGGGGGTTTGTCGTCGACCCGGGCTGCCTACGATCGGGGACATGAGCAAGCGAGGACTCCTGACCGGGCAGATCGGCCGTCACCTGGCGCCACGGGCGACCGGGCTGGCGCCGGGGCTGACGTCGTCCTTCGTGCGCGAGGCGCTCAACCGCGCCATCCGCGGCGCCGGGCCGCTGCCACCCGCCGCGGCCGCCGCCGACGAGCAGCTGCGCGAGCAGCACGGCGACGTCGACAAGGGCGTGCACGAGGTGATCGAGAACCACGTGCGCTACGCCGGCGCGCAGGGCTTCCTGACCAACATCGGAGGCGTCGTCGCAGCCGCCGTGACCATCCCGGCCAACATCACCGGGCTGGCGCTCGTGCAGTGCCGGATGGTCGCCGGCATCGCTCACCTGCGCGGCTACGACCTCGCCGACCCCCGGGTGCGCAACGCCATCCTGGCCTGCATCCTGGGCGAGGACAGCGTGAGCCGCCTGGTCAAGGCCGGCACCCTCCCCGACCACCCCGCTGCCCTGGCCACCGGACCGGCCCCCGACCAGGCCCTGGACCGGGCGATCACCTCGGCGGTCGCCGAGGACATCGTGTCCCGCATCGTGGGCCGGCGCCTGGCGGTCTCCGTCGCGCGCCGGGTGCCGGTGGTGGGCGGCGTCGTGGGCATGGGCGCCGACGGCTACGCCACGTGGCGCATCGGGCGCTACGCCGACCGGGAGCTGCGGCCCCTGACCGCCCGGTAGGCCCGGTGCAGCCCGCGGCCCGCGGCTGAGCGGCGTACGACGCGCAGCGCGCGCTCCTTGGCCCGTTGCACCGGCCGCGCGGCATCGAGCTCGCGGCGCAGGTGCTCGACCTCGCCGTGCAGCCGCGCCTCCTCGTGGCGCAGCCGTGCGTTGTCGAGCAGCAGCGCCCGGATCGCGTCGACGGCCGCCGCGGCCACCTGGCTCTCGCGCGGTGAGTCGGGGTCGGCCCAGTGCGGCGCGGCCGGGGCGCCGGTGAGGTCGTCGAGGTCGCCGACCACGTCGTAGCCGCGGCGGCGCAGCTCCTCGACCCAGGCGTGGCCCAGCTCCTCGGCCCACGGGTGCACGTCGGCCGGCAGGCCCAGCCGCGCCGACCGGGTGCGCGCCGACAGGGTCTGGTGGGCCAGCAGCTCGCGGACCAGCGGGCGGTACTCGGGCGGGTCGAGCACCGGGTTGACGGCCTTGTTGACACGTCGCAGCAGCGCTGTCTCCGGCACCCCCAGCGACGGGTTGGCCCGCTCGGCCTCGAGGTCGAGCTCGACCTCGCCCAGCTCGTCGAGGCCGAAGGTGTGGGAGAAGCGCTGCCACAGCAGGTCGCGCGGACCGCCGGGCGGCGGCACGGTGACCACGTGCACCTGCTCGGGCGGCAGGGCGTGGCCCCAGCGGTCGAGGATCTCGGGGATCTCCTGGACCCCCCAGAACCAGGTGGCGATGCGGGTCGAGCGCTCGGGGGCGCGCAGCTCGGCCAGGAAGCGCTCGAAGGTGATGGTGCTGCGGTGCTTGACGTTCTCCTGCCACTCCGCGGGGATCTGGCGCACCAGGTCGCGCACCGAGACCACCACGTGCACCTCGGTGCCGTCGTCGTGGCCGAGGGAGGCCAACGCGCGCCCGATCTGGCTGCGCGAGGCGGTGGCCAGGATCTCGTGGCTGATGATCGCGGTGCCGTCGTGGGCCCGCACCTGCGCCGCGAGGGCGTCCCAGGCCCCGATGGCCTCGGTCTCCAGGCCGCCCCAGGGCAGCCGCATCAGGTCGAGCGCGGCCAGGAAGTGCGCGTCGAAGCGGTCCGCCGGGTAGAGCACCCCGGCCTCGAGCAGCCGCTCCCGGTTGCGGAACAGCACGTCCTGGAGGTGCGAGGTGCCGGTCTTGGGGGTGCCGACGTGCAGCAGGACCCGCTGGCTCACCGTCGGTCCTCCTGCCTCGTGTGTCGGTCGGGGTGCTCGAGCAGCATCCGCACGGCCAGGTCGAGCACCCGGTGGTCGTGCGGCTCCCCCGGCTCGGCGCCGGCCAGGCGGCGCGGGTGGTCGAGCAGCGCGTCGGCGGGGCCCAGCACCGTGCCGACGACAGGGTACGGCGCCGCGAGCAGCTCGTGGCGCATCCGGCGCGATCGGCGCACCACCCAGCGGTGGTGCTCGGGGGGGACCCCCAGCGGCGGGCCCCGCAGCGGCTCCGGCGAGTCGAGCAGGCGCGGCAGCAGGACCCGGCGCAGCACCTGCCGGCCCCGGGCCGGGGTGACCAGCAGGCCCAGCACGCCGCCGACCCGGCGCGCCAGGTCGGTCGCGTCGGCCGACAGCTGCGGCGCCGGCGGCACGCGGCGTACGCCGACCTGGCCCGGCAGTGCGCCCGGGTCGAGGACCACCCGCACCCGGTCGGCGCCCACCCGGCCCGTCCAGCGGCGCGCCGAGGCGACCGGGTCGGCGCCACGGCCCAGCCGTCCGGTCTCGACGACCGTGTCGACCCAGGTGCGCCACGACGGCACCGGGCCACCGGTGGAGAAGGCACGGTCGGTCCACAGGTCGACCAGCATCCTCGACAGGGGACCGCCGAGGACCAGCACGGTCGGGTCGGGGCCGCCCGGCGGGCGGCCGTGCGCGGCGAGGTGGCGCCGCGCGGCGTCGGCGCGCCACGGGTCGCCGACCAGGCGGTAGCGCGGGCGCCAGGGCCGCGACCACGGCCGGGGCGCCACCCGCAGCCGGGCCAGCGGGCCCGGGCCGGGCAGCGGCGCGCCCGTCAGGTCCTCGGCCAGCAGGTTGATCGCCACCCGGATCAGCTCGTCGGCGGGCAGCACCGCCGGGTCGACCGGGTCGGGGCCGAACCGCGAGAGCGGGGCGGCGCCGAGCAGCTCGAGGTCGGGGCGCCCGCGGCCGGGGGCGCTGGCCTCGAGCACGCGGCGCGCCAGCGCGGGCTCCGGGCGCACACCCAGGTCGTGCGCGGCCAGGTTGAGCCGACGCAGCAGCTCGAGCTGCTGGGCGCCGGGCAGCACCCGCCCTGCACGCCCGCCCGTGCCCGCCCAGCGCGACCAGGGCGTCGTACCGCCGTCGAGCAGGTGGGCCGACCACGCCCACGCGCGGCGCTCGCCCTCGTCGTGCCGGGCGCTCTGGGCGCTCACTGGGCGCTCACCGGCCGCTCACCGGCACCTCACTGGTCGCGCAGGCGGCGGGCCTGGGTGCGCACCCGGTTGACCAGCTGCTGGTCGGGGTCCCCGCGCCGCGCCGCCTCGCGGGTCATCGCCGCCAGCGCGTCGACGGCCACGGCGAGCTCCTCGCGCGCCGAGATCTTGTCAGGATCGACCCAGGCCCCGTCGGCGGGGCGCTGGGGGCGCAGGTCGGCCACCTCGCCCAGCACGTGGACGCCCGAGCCCTCGACGTACTCGATCCAACGCTCGGCCTCGCCCTCGGCCCAGTCGTACATCTTGGGCGGCAGGCCCAGCGGCGCGGAACCCGCGCGGCCGGCCAGCTCCTGCTCGGCGAGCAGGTCGCGCACCAGCGTGTCGTAGGTGATCTCGCGACGGGTACGACGCCCCAGCCGCTTGTTGAGCCGGCGCAGCAGCACGGTCTCGGCGGCCCCCAGCGAGGGGTTGCGCCGCTCGGACTCCTCGGGCGCCCAGGCCGGGTCGATGTCGAAGGCGGCGCAGAAGCGCTGCCACAGCTCGTCGGGCGCGGCGGCGCCACCGCGCTGGGGCACCGTGACGACGTGCACGTTCTCGGGCGGCAGGCCCGCGCTCCAGGTGCCGAGCACCGAGGGCAGGTCGAAGGAGCGGTAGAACCACGGCTGGCGCTGGCGCACCTTCTTCAGGAACTGCCGGTAGGTCCACTTGCGGCCCTGCTTGATGCTCTCCTGCCAGGCCGCGGGCAGCTGGCGGCCCAGGTCGCGCGCGGAGTAGACGACGTGCACGTCGTCGCCGCCCAGCTCGCGCTTGGCGCGGGCCACCGCGTCGGCCGGGGCGGGGGCCAGGATCTCGTGGCTGACGATGACGGTGCCGCTGGAGCGCCGGACCCGGCGCACCAGGGCGTCCCAGCTGCCCTCGGCGTGGCCGGGCTCGCCGCCCCAGTCCTGGCCGAGCAGGTCGAGCGCGGCGCGGAAGTGGAAGAGCCCCGGGCTGACCACCGGGCTGCGGGTCGGCAGCGTGACGCCGTGCGCCGACAGCGACCTGGTGTTGCGGGCCAGCCGGTCCTGCAGGTACGTCGTGCCGGTCTTCGGCGCGCCGATGTGCAGGTAGACGCGTCGGTTGCTCACGCGGGTGATTGTGCCCGATCGGCGCCGAGGGCCCGAACGACGGCCGACGGGCTGGGGCGCCCGAGCTCGCCGGCCATCCACGCGCTGGTGGCCACGAGGGCCCCGAGGTCGACGCCGTGCTCGATGCCCAGGCCGTCGAGCAGCCAGACGAGGTCCTCGGTCGCCAGGTTGCCGGTGGCGCTGACGGCGTACGGGCAGCCGCCCAGCCCGCCGGCCGAGGCGTCGTACGTCGTCACGCCGGCACGCAGCCCGGCCTGGACGTTGCTCAGCGCCTGGCCGTAGGTGTCGTGGAAGTGCAGCGCGAGCCGCTCGGGGCCGACCCCGGCCTCGGCGAAGGCCTCGACCAGGGCGGTGACGTGGCCGGCGGTGCCGACGCCGATGGTGTCGCCGAGGCTGAGCTGGGAGGCACCGAGGTCGAGCAGCTGGCGCCCGGCCGTGACGACCTGCTCGACCGGCACCGGGCCCTCCCAGGGGTCGCCGAAGCACATCGAGACGTAGGCGCGCACGTCGAGGCCGGCCTCGCGGGCACGGGCCACGGTCGGCTCGAACATCTCCATCTGGGTGGCCAGGGTGCGGTTGAGGTTCTTGGCGGCGAAGGTCTCGGTCGCCGAGCCGAAGATCGCCACGTGGCGCATGCCCAGCTCGAGCGCCCGGTCGAGGCCGCGCTCGTTGGGCACCAGCACCGGCAGGTCGCGGGCCCGCTCGCCGAGCTGGTCGTCGGTCTCGAGCAGCGCCACCAGGTCGGCGGCGTCGGCCAGCTGCGGCACCCAGCGCGGGTGCACGAAGCTGGTGGCCTCCACGATCGGCAGGCCGGCGGCGACCAGGCGGCGCACGAACGTCGCCTTGGTCTCCAGCGGCACCAGCGCCTGCTCGTTCTGCAGGCCGTCGCGGGGGCCGACCTCGTAGATCGTGACCCGCTCGGGCAGGCCGGGCACGGGCACCCGCATGGGCAGCGCGCCGATGGCGGGCTCGCGGTCGTTCATGCCTGCTCCTCCTCCTGTGCGGCTGGTTCCACGTGGAACAACACGTGGCCCAGCGGCACCTGCCGCCCGGTCTCGGCGTCGACCGCGGTGACGGTGCCGTCGAAGGGCGCGGTCAGGGCGAGCTCCATCTTCATCGCCTCGAGCACGCCGAGGACGTCGCCCTCGGCGACCAGCTGGCCCTGCTCGACGCGGACGTCGAGGACGGTGCCGGGCATCGGTGCGACCAGGGAGCCGTCGCCGACCTCGGGGCCGTGGTCGGCGAACGGGTCGGGTCGCTGCCAGGCCCAGCGCTGGCCGCGGTGGGCCACCTCCACGTCGCCGGAGCGCACGTGCAGCACCGCGTGCTCGGCGTGGCCGTCGACGATCAGGTGCACCGTGTGGTCGGCGACCGAGACGGTGCGGACCCGGTGGTCGTCGACCCGGCCGTGGTGCCGGTCGACGACGAGGGTGGTGCCGTCCAGGGTCACGGTGTCGGGCGCCGGGTCGGCGCCCATCCGCCAGCCGTCGGCGTGCCACGGGCCGGCCGCGTCCCCGGCACCCGCGGCGCACTGGGTGTCGAGCAGCACCTGGGTCCAGGCCGCGAAGACCCGGGCCAGGTCGCCGTCGGGTGCGGGCACCTCGTGCCGGTCGAGCCACGCGGTGTCGATGGTGGCGTCGCGGAAGCCCTCCCCCGCGGCCAGGGCGCGCAGGAAGCCGGTGTTGGTGGTGAGCCCGAGCACGGCGGTGTCGTCGAGAGCGGCGACGAGGCCGGTGCGGGCGGCCTCCCGGTCGACGCCCCACACGACGACCTTGCCGAGCATCGGGTCGTAGGCGGTGGAGACCTCCTGGCCCGAGACCAGCGCGTGGTCGACGCGCACCCGGGCGCCCTCGCGCCCGACGCTCGCCGGCCAGCGCACCAGCGTGGCGGTGCCGGCCTGGGGCAGGAACCCGCCGAAGGAGTCCTCGGCGTAGACGCGCGCCTCGATCGCGTGGCCCTCGAGGGTGACGTCGTCCTGGGTGAAGCCCAGCGGCTCACCGGTGGCGACCTGCAGCTGCAGCGCCACGAGGTCGACGCGCTCGCCGCGCACCCGGGCCACCTCCTCGGTGACCGGGTGCTCGACCTGCAGGCGGGTGTTCATCTCGAGGAAGTAGAACTCGCCCGAGGCGTTGTCGAGCAGGAACTCGACCGTGCCGGCGCCGGTGTAGCCGACCTGTGCGGCCAGCGCGACGGCCGCGGCGGTGATCGCCTCCCGCTGCTCCGCGCCGATGGTCGGGGCCGGTGCCTCCTCGAGCACCTTCTGGTGGCGGCGCTGGGTGGAGCAGTCGCGCTCGAAGAGGTGCACCACCTGGCCGTGGGTGTCGCCCATCACCTGCACCTCGACGTGGCGGCCCGACTCGACGTACTTCTCGATCAGCATGGTGTCGTCGCCGAACGACGAGCTGGCCTCGCGGCGCGCCGCGCCCAGCGCCTCGGCGTACTCACCGGCCGAGCGGACCACCCGCATGCCCTTGCCGCCGCCGCCGGCCGCGGCCTTGACCAGCACCGGGTAGGCGAAGGAGGCCGGGTCGTCGGCCAGGTCGTACGACGGCACCACGGGCACGCCCGCCTCGACCGCGATGTCACGGGCGGCGTCCTTGCGGCCCATCGCGTCCATCACCTCGGCGGTCGGGCCGACCAGGGTGATGCCGGCCTCGGCCAGCGCCCGGGCGAAGGGCGCGCGCTCGGAGAGGAAGCCGTAGCCGGGGTGCACGAAGCCGGCGCCGCTCTCGCGCGCGGCGGCGACCACCTCGTCGATGTCGAGGTAGGAGCCGACCCGCACCGCGACGTCGGCCTCGGTGACGTGCAGCGCACCGGCGTCGAGGTCGGTGTGCAGGGCCACCGTGCGCCAGCCGAGGCGGCGCGCGGTGGCCAGCACCCGACGGGCGATCTCGCCGCGGTTGGCGACCAGGAGGGTGTTCATCTGTTCTCCATCACATCCGGAAGATGCCGTAGCGGGGCTCGGGGATCGGCGTGTACGCCGTGGCCGCCAGGCCCATCCCGAGCACCCGGCGGGTGTCGGCGGGGTCGATGACGCCGTCGTCCCACAGCCGCGCGGTGGCGTAGTAGGGCGAGCCCTGGGTCTCGTACTGCTCGCGGATCGGGGCCTTGAACTGCTCCTCGGCCTCGGCGCTCCACTCCTCGCCGCGGGCCTCGATGCCGTCGCGTCGCACGGTCGAGAGCACCCCGGCGGCCTGCTCGCCACCCATCACCGAGATCCGCGCGTTGGGCCACGTCCACAGGAAGCGGGGGTCGTAGGCGCGCCCGCACATGCCGTAGTTGCCGGCGCCGTAGGAGCCGCCGATGACGACGGTGAACTTCGGGACCACGCTGCAGGCCACGGCCGTGACGAGCTTGGCGCCGTCGCGGGCGATCCCGTTGTTCTCGTACTCGCGCCCGACCATGAAGCCGGAGATGTTCTGCAGGAAGACCAGCGGGATGCCGCGCTGGTTGCACAGCTCGATGAAGTGCGCGCCCTTGAGGGCCGACTCGCTGAAGAGGATGCCGTTGTTGGCCACGATGCCGACCTCGTGGCCCCAGATCCGGGCGAACCCGCAGACCAGGGTCTCGCCGTAGAGCTTCTTGAACTCGTGGAACCGGCTGCCGTCGACGACGCGGCGGACCACCTCGCGCACGTCGTACGGCGTGCGGGTGTCGGTGGGCACCACGTCGTAGAGCGACTCGGGCGGCTCGTGCGGCTCCTCGACCTCGGCGGCCGGGGTGCGGTGCGGGCGCGCCGGCGGCAGGGTGCCGATCACGCTGCGCACGATCGCGAGCGCGTGGGCGTCGTCGTCGGCGAGGTGGTCGACCACGCCGGAGGTGCGCGCGTGCACGTCGCCGCCCCCGAGCTCCTCGGCGGTGACGACCTCGCCGGTCGCGGCCTTCACCAGCGGCGGGCCGCCCAGGAAGATCGTGCCCTGCTCCTTGACGATGACGGTCTCGTCGCTCATCGCCGGCACGTAGGCGCCGCCGGCGGTGCACGAGCCCATCACGCTGGCGATCTGCGGGATGCCGGCGGCCGACATGTTCGCCTGGTTGAAGAAGATCCGGCCGAAGTGCTCGCGGTCGGGGAAGACCTCGTCCTGCATGGGCAGGAACGCCCCGCCCGAGTCGACGAGGTAGACGCACGGCAGGTGGTTCTCGGCGGCGACGGTCTGTGCGCGCAGGTGCTTCTTGACCGTCATCGGGTAGTAGGTGCCGCCCTTGACGGTGGCGTCGTTGGCGACGACGACGCACTCGCGCCCGTGGATCCGGCCGATGCCGGTGACGATGCCGGCGCTGGGCACCGGCGTCTCCCCCGGGGCGCCGTACATCTCGGTGGCCGCGAGCGGGCTCAGCTCGAGGAACGGGCTGCCGGTGTCGAGCAGTCGGTCGACCCGCTCGCGCGCCAGCATCTTGCCGCGCCCGGTGTGCTTGGCCCGCGCCGCCTCGCTGCCGCCCGTCCGTGCCGTCGCCAGCCGCTCGCGCAGGTCGACGACGAGGTCCCTCAGTTCGCTCACGCGCTCAGGTTAGCGATCATTAACCTGCCCCACCACCGTGACCCGGCCCGAATCTCGCGCCGAGTCGGCCCGAACCGACACCCCGGAGGGAGGTTCGGGCCGGGTGGAGGCGAGATTCGGGCCGGGTCGCGGTTAACGGGCGCTAACCTCGGGGCATGTCCCGGCGCGAGCAGATCCTGGCCACCGCGGCGGAGCTCTTCGCCAAGCGCGGCTTCCACGGGGTCTCGGTGGCCGACCTGGGCGCGGCCTGCGGGGTCTCGGGGCCGGCGCTCTACAAGCACTTCGCCTCCAAGGACGCCGTGCTGGCCGCGATGCTGGTCTCGATCAGCGAGCAGCTGCTCGAGGTGGGTCGCGAGCGGGTGGCCGCGGCGCCCGACGCCCGGGCCGCGGTGGTGGCGCTGGTCGACTGGCACGTCGACTTCGCGCTGCGCCACCGCCCGCTCATCGTCGTGCAGGACCGCGACTGGGAGTCGCTGCCCGAGCAGGCCCGCCAGCAGGTGCGGGCGCTGCAGCGCGCGTACGTCGACGTGTGGGCCGCCGAGCTGCAGTCGGTGCACCCCGGGCTCGGCCTCGAGCAGGCCCGGTCGATGGCGCACGCCGCCTTCGGGCTGATCAACTCCACGCCGCACAGCGCGCTGCTGCCCGACCCGGCGATGGGCGAGCTGCTGCACCGGATGGCGTTGGGGGCCCTGGGCCTGGAGCCGGCGGGCCCGGCTCAGGTGCCGCAGAAGGTCACGTAGGGCCCGGCGCCCTCCGGGCCCGGCCGGGCGTGGGCCTCGAGCCCCGGCCGCTCGTCGTAGGGCGCGGTGACGGCCTCGAGCAGCCGGTGCAGCGGTGCCGGGTCGCCCGCGGTGGCGGCGTCGAGGGCCTCCTCGACGAGGTGGTTGCGCGGCACGTAGACCGGGTTGACCCGGTCCATCGCGTCGGCGTCGGGGTCGAGGGCGCGCCAGCGCTCGAGCCAGGCGTCGAGGCCGGGCAGGTCGAGCACCACCCCGCGCACGCCCTCGGCCTCGCCCCGGGCGGCCTCGCCCAGCGAGCGCCAGAACGACGTGTGGTCGACCCGGGCGGCGGCCATCAGCGCGAGCAGGTCCTCGACGAGCGGCGCGACGAGCGCCCGCTCGAGCCCCGCGGGCAGGCCCAGCTTGGCGGCCGCGCCGTCGGTGAAGGCGTCGGCGTACGCCGTCGCGAAGCGCTCGAGCGAGGCGGTCGCCGCCGCGATCGCCCGCTCCTCGTCGTCGTCGATCAGCGGCAGCAGGGCCTCGGCGAGCCGCGCGAGGTTCCACTGCGCCGCGGCGGGCTGGTTGCGGAAGGCGTAGCGCCCGCCGGTGTCGATGGAGCTGAAGACCGTGGTCGGGTCGTAGGCGTCGAGGAACGCGCACGGGCCGTAGTCGATGCTCTCGCCCGAGATCGTCATGTTGTCGGTGTTCATCACGCCGTGCACGAAGCCGACCAGCACCCACTGCGCGACCAGCCGGGCCTGCACGTCGACCACGCCCTCCAGCAGCGCGAGGTACGCCGCACCCCCGGGGCCGGCCTCACGCGCGGCAGGATGGTGGCGCTCGATGGCGTGGTCGGCCAGGCGCCGCAGCAGGTCGAGGTCGCCGCTGGCGCGGGCGTACTGGAAGCTGCCGACCCGCAGGTGGCTGGCCGCGACCCGGGCGAGCACGGCGCCGGGCAGCACCTGGTCGCGCTGCACCGCGCGGCCGGTGGCCACCACCGCCAGCGACCGGGTGGTGGGGATGCCCAGCGCGTGCATCGCCTCGCTGATGACGTGCTCGCGCAGCATCGGCCCGAGCGCCGCGAGCCCGTCGCCACCGCGGGCCCAGGGGGTGCGCCCGGAACCCTTGAGGTGCAGGTCGCGCAGCTCGCCGTCGGGGCCGACCAGCTCGCCGAGCAGCAGCGCCCGACCGTCGCCGAGCCGGGGCGAGTAGCCGCCGAACTGGTGCCCGGCGTAGCCCTGCGCCACCGGGGTGGCGCCCTCGGGCACGTCGGCGCCGATCAGCAGCCGCACCCCCGCTTCGCTGCGCAGCCAGGTCGGGTCCAGGCCGAGCTCGTGCGCCAGCGGCTCGTTGAGCACCACCAGCCGCGGCTCGGGGGCCTCCTCGGCCTGCCAGCGCACCGCCAGCTCGGGCAGCACGTCGGCGAAGCGGGTGCCCAGCCGCAGGTCGTCGGAGGTGCTCACGCTCATGTCCACCACGCTACGCCGCAGGGCCAGCTCAGCCGGTCACAGCAGGTGGTCGATGTCGGGTGGCCCGTCGCCCTGCAGCACCTCGAGCAACCGGGCCGCACGAGCGGCGGCGTCGTAGGCCGTGGTCAGGTCGTCGTCGTCGGGCTCGGCCTCGACCGCGCCGCCGACCGCTGGTGCGCGGGCGTGCAGCCGCGCGAGCAGCTCCTCGCGGCCGGTGCCGCGCAGGTGCAGCAGCACGAACGGGTCGGCCTCGAGCAGCCAGGTCAGCTGGTGCAGCAGCGCCAGGGCGTGCGCGCAGGGGTCGACCCAGGCCGCGCAGGCGCAGCTGGTGGCCAGCTCGCCGCCGTAGGGCAGCAGCTCGACGCCGGCCTCCTCGGCGTGCTCGACCAGCTCGTGGGGCAGGTCGCCGGCCAGCAGGGCGGTGACCCGGCCGGCCCGGGCGGCCACGGTCTCGACCAGCGCGTCGGCGCCGGCGTCGTCGAGCACCGGCACCGCGACCTCGGCGCGCCAGAGACGGTCGCGGTCCTCGACGACCGCGACGGCCGAGCCGGGCCCGACCTCGATGGCCCCCACCCGACCCGAGCGCGCCAGCGAGCGCCCGGCGACCAGGTCGGCCTCGGCGTACGCCGACTCCTCGACCGCGCGCACCCACGCCTTGCCCCACCACTGGTCGGCGCGGGTGGTGCGCCGTCGCGGGGGCAGCCGCGGGTGCACCACGGTCGCGGCGCCCGACCCCGCCCCGGGCACGGCTCAGTCCTCCCGGCGCAGGGTGACCAGGTCGCGCAGCTCGTCGTCGCTGAGCTCGGTCAGCGCGGCCTCCCCGTTGCCGAGCACCGCGTCGGCCAGCGCACGCTTGCGGGTGAGCAGCTCGGCGACCTTCTCCTCGATGGTGCCGCGCACCACCGGGCGGTGCACCTGCACGGGCCGGGTCTGCCCGATCCGGTAGGCGCGGTCGGTGGCCTGCTCCTCCACCGCCGGGTTCCACCACCGGTCGAAGTGCACGACGTGGTCGGCGCGGGTCAGGTTGAGCCCGGTGCCGCCGGCCTTGAGCGAGAGCAGGAAGACCGGCGCCTCGCCGGGCGGGGCGTCCTGGAAGCGGCCCACCATCGCCTCGCGCTCGCGCACCGGGGTGCCGCCGTGCAGCAGCTGGGTGGGCACCCCGCTGACGGCCAGGTGCCGCTCGAGCAGCCGCGCCATGGCGACGTACTGGGTGAAGACGAGCACGGCACCGTCCTCGGCGAGCACCGTGCCGACCAGCTCGTCGAGCAGGTCGAGCTTCTCGGAGCGCCCGCCCAGCCGGCCCCCGGCCTGCTTGAGGAAGTGGGCGGGGTGGTTGCAGATCTGCTTGAGGCCGGTCAGCAGCATCAGCACCAGCCCGCGGCGCGACTCGGGGTCGGCGCGCTCGATGCGCTCCATCGTGTCGCGCACGAACGCCTCGTAGAGCACCACCTGCTCGCGCGTCAGGCTCAGCGGGTGGTCGGTCTCGGTCTTGGGCGGCAGCTCGGGGGCGATGCCGGGGTCGGACTTGCGCCGGCGCAGCAGGAACGGCGCGATCAGGTCGGCGAACTGGCGCGCCTTCGTCGGCTCCTGGCCCGACTCGATCGGCGCGGCCCAGACCCGGCGGAAGGCGTTGCGGCTGCCGAGCAGCCCGGGGATCGCCCAGTCGAGGATCGCCCACAGCTCGGTGAGGTCGTTCTCGACGGGGGTGCCGGTCAGCGCGACCCGGGCCTGGCTGGTCAGGGTGCGCAGCATCCGCGCGGTCGCGGCGCGGGGGTTCTTCACGTGCTGGGCCTCGTCGGCGACCACCACCCCCCACGGCACCGGCCGCAGCAGCGAGGTCTCGGGGTCCTTGGCGTCGCTGCGCATCGTGCCGTAGGTGGTCAGCACGAAGCCGGGGTCGCCGTCGAGCCCGGCCTCGAGGTCGCCGAGGCTGCGGGCCGAGCCGTGGAAGCGCCGCACCGGCACGCCCGGCGCGAAGCGCCGCACCTCGGCCTCCCAGTTGCCGAGCAGGCTGGTGGGGCAGACGACCAGTGTTGGCAGCGACGGCAGCGGCTCGCGGCCCTCGACGCGCGCGGCCTCGACCCGGTGCAGGTGCAGGGCGATGACCTGCACGGTCTTGCCCAGGCCCATGTCGTCGGCCAGGCAGGCCCCCAGCCCGTACGACGTGAGGTCGGCCAGCCAGGTCAGGCCGTGCCGCTGGTAGTCGCGCAGGGTGGCGGCCAGGCCCGCGGGCGGCTGCACCGGGTCGCGGGTGGCGGCGCTGGTGAGCCGGTCGCGCACCTGCAGCAGGCTGGCGCCCACCACGACGCTCTCCTGGGTCTCGGCGCCGCGCTCGACGGTCGCCACGCCGCTCAGCGCGCCGGCCAGGGCCTCGGCGGGGCGTACCTCGCGCACCAGCCGCCGGCGGGCCCGGCGGGCCACGGCGGGGTCGACCACGGTCCACGACCCGCGCAGCTTCATCACCGGCGAGGCGGCCTCGGCGAGCTGGTCCATCTCCTCGGGCGTGAGCGGGTCGCCGTGCAGGGCCACCTGCCACTGGAAGGCGAACATGCTCTCGGGGGTCAGCAGCCCGGTCTGCAGGGGCTCCTCGCGGGGGCCGGTGCTGCGGGGCGCCCGGTCGAGCACCGCGCGGGTGGTCAGCTCGCGGCCCAGGCTCTTGGGCCACAGCACGTCGACGCCGACCGTGCCGAGAGCGGCGACCCCGTCGTCGAGCAGGCTGACCAGCTCGTCGGAGTCGAGGGTCAGCTGGTCGGGCACCCGCAGGTCGAGCAGCCGCTCGAGCACCGGCCACGCCTCGGCCGCGGCGCGCAGCGCGATGGTGGCGTGGGTGCGGGCCCGCTCGCCGAAGCCGTGCACCTCGGGCTCGTCGAGCCACAGCGAGGCGGCGTCGGTGACGTGCAGCGGGTCGCGCTCGTCGTGCACCTGCAGGACCACCCGCACGGTGCCGCCGAGCAGCTCCTCCTCGTCGGCCTCGACCCGCAGGCTCACCGTCACCAGGTGCGGCAGCTGCCCGGCGTGGCGGTGCCGGGCGATCCGGCGCTGCAGCCGGTCGCGGAAGTCGGCCGAGGGCTGCGGGCCACCCTCCGCCGTGGTCGGCGCCCCGGGACCGGCGACCGGCCCCGGTCGCGGCCGCGCCGGCCGGTCCGGCGCGACCGGGGCCCCGCGCGGCATCGCGTCGACCACGGCGTCGAGCACGCGGCGTACGACCTGCTCGGCCTCGGCCTCGTCGCAGCCGTCATGGGCGCGGGCCCGGGCCAGCATCCGCACCCGGTCCTCGTCGTCGTCGCCGAGCGGCGCCACCCGCCACTGCGGTGGACGGCCGTCGGCGGGGGCCGGCTCGAACGCACCGGCCGCGACCAGGCGCATGGCGAGCAGCACCGCGCCCGAGAGCAGCCCGACGCTGGGGTGCAGGTCGTCGCGGGCGTGGGCCTTGGTCAGCACCGGCAGGGCCGCGCGCACCGGCAGCGCCACCGTGCGCCGGGAGTCGACGAACTCCACGACGCCCTCGCGCGGCGGGTCGGCCGGCAGGAACGTCGCGGTGCCGGTGACCGGGACGAAGCTCACCTCGGTGACGCTAGCCCCCGCCACCGACCACGTGACCAGCGGCGGCGGACGGTCGCCCTAGGCTCGGGCGCCATGAGCATCCTCGACGCACCACTGGCCCGCCTCGACGGCACCGAGGGCACCCTGCGCGACCTGACCGGGGGCCGCGCCGCGCTGCTGGTCAACGTCGCCAGCCGCTGCGGGCTGACCCCGCAGTACACCGGCCTCGAGCAGCTGCACGAGACCTACGCCGGACGCGGGTTCACCGTGGTCGGCGTGCCGTGCAACCAGTTCGGGGGGCAGGAGCCCGGCGACGCCGACGAGATCGCCACCTTCTGCTCCGCGACGTACGGCGTCACCTTCCCGCTGAGCGAGAAGGTCGAGGTCAACGGGCCCTCGCGGCACCCCGTCTACGACGAGCTGACCCGCACCCCCGACCAGGACGGCGAGGCCGGCGACGTGAGCTGGAACTTCGAGAAGTTCCTGGTCGCCCCCGACGGCGCGGTGCTGGCCCGGTTCGGCCCCGCCGTGGAGCCGCACGACCCGCGCCTGGTCACCGCGGTCGAGGCCGCCTGCAGCTGACCGGCCGGCCGGGACCGCGCGCGGCGACGTGAGCGAGCACACGTCCGGGCAGCCCGATACCCGCTCGCGCTGAGAGGGCTCCCTACCTAGCCTTGGTCGGTGAGCACCGACACCGCGCCGACCCCGGCGCCCGCCCCGCGACCCGACGACGACAAGCTCGACAAGAACGTGCTGCTCGTGGCCGGCGTGGTCGTGCTGGGCGCGATCATGTCGATCCTCGACATCACCGTCGTCAGCGTCGCGCAGCCGACCTTCCAGGCCGACTTCGACGCGACGCCGGCGCAGACCGCGTGGACGATGACCGGCTACACCCTGGCCCTGGCCACCGTCATCCCGCTGACCGGCTGGGCCGCCGACCGCTTCGGCACCAAGCGGCTCTACATGCTCGCGGTCATCCTCTTCACCGCCGGCTCGCTGCTGTGCGCGGCGGCCACCACCGTGGAGATGCTGACCCTGTTCCGGGTGCTCCAGGGCCTGGGCGGCGGCATGCTGATGCCGCTGGGCATGACGATCATGACCCGTGCCGCCGGCCCGCACCGGATCGGCCGCGTGATGGCGGTGCTGGGCGTGCCGATGCTGCTCGGGCCGATCTTCGGGCCCATCCTCGGCGGCTGGCTGATCGACATCGCCTCGTGGCACTGGATCTTCCTGATCAACCTGCCGATCGGCATCCTCGCGCTCGCGTACGCCGCCAAGGTGCTGCCCGCCGACGCGCCCACGCCCTCCGAGCGCTTCGACTTCGTCGGCATGCTGCTGCTCTCGCCCGGCCTGGCGCTGTTCCTCTACGGCGTCTCCTCGATCCCCGAGGAGGGCACCGTGCTGGCCGGCAAGGTGCTGGTCACCGCCGCCCTGGGCCTGGCGCTGGTCGCGGCGTTCGTGCTGCGCACCCTCAAGGCGCCGCCCGAGCACCCGCTGATGGACCTGCACCTCTTCCGCAACCGCACCCTGACCACCGCGGTGATCGCCATGTCGCTCTTCGCGATCGCCTTCTTCGGCGCCAGCCTGCTCTTCCCGCAGTACTTCCTCTTCCTGCGCGACGAGACCACCCTGGGCGCCGGTCTGCTGCTGGCCCCGCAGGGCATCGGCGCGATGCTGACGATGCCGATCGCCGGCGTGCTGACCGACCGCATCGGCCCCGGCAAGATCGTGATGACCGGCATCAGCCTGATCGTGGTCGCGATGGTGATGTTCACCCAGGTCTCGGTCGGCCCGGGCGCGGTCGAGCTGGGCGAGACCTTCGCCAGGGTCGGCGACCCGTCCTACGCCTACCTGCTGGGCGCGCTGTTCGTGATGGGCCTGGGGATGGGCGGCACGATGATGCCGATCATGACCTCGGCGCTGCAGACGCTCAGCGACCACGAGATCGCCCGCGGCTCGACGCTGATGAACATCACCCAGCAGGTGGCGGCCTCGATCGGCACGGCCGTCTTCTCGGTGCTGCTGACCAACGGCTTCAAGGACTCCCCCGCCGTGGCCCAGACCCAGGCCGCGATGCGCGAGGGCGCCCCGGTCGAGCCCGGCGTGCTGGCCCAGGGCCTCTCCGCCATGTCCGAGGCCTTCGGCGGCTCCTTCGCCGTGGCCGCGGTCCTGGTGGCGCTGGTGCTCGTGCCGGCGTTCTTCCTGCCGCGCCGCAAGCCGGCCCGCCAGGTGGAGCCCGGCGCCCTGGTGCACTGACCCGAGCCGACGCCGCCGCGGCGGTGCGTCAGCAACCGTTCCGGCTACCGGAACGGTTCCCAGCGCACCGCTGGGCTCCGCCCCCTCGGGCCGGCGGTGAGCCGGCAACCGGGCGGCAGCGACCGATGGTTGCTGGGTCACCGCTGACCGGCCGCGCGATCCCTGTTGATCCCGACCAACAAGAGAACAGCAAGCCAGGAACAGCAAGAACTCCTGACCGAAGGTCATCACCACGTAGAAGAGCGCCAGCGCCAGCTCCGCGCCAGGCGCAGATGACTTCCTCGTCCTGCCGGGCTCGTCCGTCAGGGTGAGAACCCTTGATCTCAGCAGCCAGCCCGCCCAAGCCGCGGTCATCAGGCTGACAGCCAGCGTGACCAGGGACCCCGACAGTGAGAAAGGGGAGACCGGATGGTCAGCCAGACTCCCAGCACGAACATGGGCGTGAGGAGCAGGGTCCCGTACGTGAGTCGTCGCGAGAACTCTTCGGCAGTTGGCTTGACCTGAGACCCACCTTCGGCTGTCGAGATCCCCGGGAGCAGAGACCGTTCCGCCCGGAACCTACGGCCAAGAGTTCGCTCCCGGCGCGGGCGGTCGTGCGGCCGCCGGGGCGCCTATCCCAGGTCGTCGGCGAAGCGCCGGCGCACCTGTGCCTGGTAGAGCGCCGGCGCCAGGCGCCACAGCAGGCTGGCCAGCGACCGTGCCGCGGTCGGGGAAGAGCCGGCGGCCGCCCGGCCCGCAGCGCCTCGTCGATGCGCGCGGCGGTGTCGTCGGCCGAGCGCAGCCGCCCCACGGTCGAGCGGGCCCGGCCGGTGGGACGCCCGTCCTCGCCGAGGGCGTGCTGCTCGATCGGGGTGTCCAGGAACGAGGGGTGCACCATCAGCACCCGCACGCCCGTCGGGCTCCAGCTCGAGGCGCAGCACCTCGAAGAACTGGGTGAGCGCCGCCTTGGCCGCGCCGTACGCCGCCCGGCCCGGCACCGGCATCCACCCGGCCATCGACGAGATGCACACGACCGTGCCACCGCTCTCGCGCAGCAGCGGGAGCGCCGCCATGGTCAGCTCGACGGGTCCCTGCCAGTCGACGGCCATCACGGTGCGGAAGACCGCGGGGTCGGTGCGGTGCGCGGGGCTGCGGTGGGTGATGCCGGCGTTGTTGACCAGCACGTCGAGGCGCCCGAAGCGCTCCCGGGTCGCCTCGACCAGCGCCGCCAGGTCGTCCGGGGCGGTGACGTCGGTGACCACGCCCAGGACCCGGTCGGGATCCAGCCCCGCCGTCCGGGCGGCCAGCCCGGCGGCGTCGACGTCGGCGAGCACCAGAAGGTGCCCGGCCTCGTGCCACAGTCGGGTCATCGCCCAGCCCAGCCCGGAGGCCGCCCCGGTCACCAGGATGACGCTCACGCCAGCGCCATCCCGCGGGCGTGGGCGAAGCCCTCGAGCACCTCGAGCGTGCTGCGCTGCGGCACGTAGCCCATCTCCTCCTTCAGCCGCCGGTTCGAGAGCACCGGGCGGTAGCGCAGGAAAGCCACCTGCTCGGGACCGACCGGCCGGCCGCGCCAGCGCTGGACCTGCAGCCCGGCGCGCACCAGCGGCACCGGCAGCGCCAGCAGCGGCTTGCCGAGCCGCTCGGCGATCTCGGGCATGGTCAGCGCGCCGTCGCCGGCGAGGTTGTAGATGCCGGCGTGGTCCGTGGCGATGCCCTGCTCGAGCACCCCGAGCACGTCCTGGTCCCAGATCAGCACGAACGGCGAGGGGCAGCCGCGCAGCGCCACCACGCGCGAGCCCGTGAACAGCCCGGTGATCTGGTTGTCGGTGCTGTCTCCGAGCACGGTGCCGGGACGCAGCACGAGCTGGCGCAGCCACGGGTGGCTCTCGCGGTAGCCGGCGAGCAGCTCCTCGACCTGGCGCTTGTGGTCGCTGTAGGCGAACTCGGGGTTGCCCCGCAGCGGGTCGTGCTCGTCGATCCACGTCGGGTTGTCGGGGTGGTAGCCGTAGGCCGCCCCCGAGCTGGTGACCGTGAGGTGCTCCACGCCGGCGCCCAGGCAGGCCTCCACGACGTTGCGGGTGCCGTTGACGTCGATGTCGAAGTCGCGGGCCCGGTCGCGCGAGGCGACGAGCACCGAGGCCAGGTGCACCACGTGGGTGGCGCCGAAGCCGCGCAGCGTCTCGACCAGCGCCGGGTCGCGCACGTCGCCGCGGCGCAGCTCGAAGCCCAGCTCGTCCGGGTCACCCACCTCGGCGGGGTCGCGCACGTCGAGCCCCAGCACGTCGTACGACGCCGCGAGACGCCGCGCCAGCTGGCGGCCCAGGTAGCCTGCCGCCCCCGTGACGACCACGCGGCGGCTCATCGCGCACCCACCGGGTCGCGGCGCGCCGGGTCGTCGGCCGGCAGCGGGCGCCGCGACCAGACCTGGGCCAGGGTGAGCCCGGAGACCAGGTGCCACACGCCCCAGAACGCGGCGACCAGCAGCACCCCGCCGAGCTCGGGGAAGAACGTGAAGGCGATGACCAGGCCCAGCCCGGAGTTCTGGATGCCGACCTCGAGCGTGACCGCGCGACGGTCGCTGACCGGCATCCGCAGGCCGCGGCCGATGAGCTGGCCCAGCAGCAGCGCCAGCGCGTTGTGGCCGACCACGACCCAGAAGAAGGTGCCGATCTGGTCGAGGAACAGCTCGAGGTTGTTGCCGAAGGCGATCGCCACGAAGGCCAGGAAGACCAGCATGGAGGCGATCCGCCAGGGCTTCTCGCTGCGCGCGGCGAAGACCGGGAACCGCCCCCCGACCAGCATGCCCAGGGCCATCGGCAGCGCGAGCACCAGCAGCACGAGCAGCAGCAGGTCGACCCGGTCGAGCGAGATGTCGGTCATCAGGTCGCGGGTGCGCGGGTTGAGGGTGCCGTAGAGCGCGAAGTTGAAGGGCGTCAGCACGGTCGCGGCCAGGCTCGAGACGGCCGTCATCGAGACCGAGACCGCCACGTTGCCGCGCGCCAGCCAGGTCAGGATGTTGGAGAACGACCCGCCGGGGCAGGCCGCCACCAGCATCATCCCCAGCGCCACCTCGGCGCTGACCGGCAGCAGCCAGGCGGCCAGGCAGGTGCCGGCCGGCAGCAGCACGAACTGCGCCACCAGCCCGGCCGCCGGCGCCTTGGGCGCCTTGACGATGCGCACGAAGTCGGCAGGCCGCAGCGTGAGCGCCACCCCGAACATCATCAGCCCGAGCAGGATGTTGAGCAGGGTCAGGTCGGGCAGCGCGATCTCGGTCATGCGCGCACCCGCTCGCCGGCGCGCCGCGCGGAGGCAGCGGGGAGCTCGGGCAGCTCGGGCAGCTCGGGCAGCTCGGCGAGGTGCGCCGACAGCGCGTCGAGATAGGTCTGCTTGTCGACGTAGTAGGCCATCCGCGCCAGCGGCAGGTAGTCGTAGCCGCCGTCCTCGCGCTGGGTCGAGCGCTCGCACCGGGCCCGGTCGAGGGCGTCGGTGGCGCCGGTGCCGGCCCGGCGGTGCGCCAGGTAGCGCGCGACCAGCAGCGCCTGCTGGTGCCGGCCCTCCCAGCCCAGCCCGGTGGCCTCGACCATCCCCATCACGAAGAGGTCGTCGCGCTCGGGGTGGAAGACGTTGAGGTAGAGCTGCGGCGCGTCCACCCCCGCTGGCCAGGCCAGGTCGCCGCGGTCGAGGAAGGGGTAGTCGAGCTCGTAGCCGGTGGCCAGCAGCAGCACGTCGTACTCCGCGCTCTCGCCGTCGCCGAAGGTGACCCGGCGGCCCTCGATCGCGGCGATGTCGCGCCGCGCGGTGATGTCGCCGTGCCCGAGGTGGTGCAGCACCAGCGAGTTCACGACCGGGTGCGACTCGTAGAGCCGGTAGTCGGGGTCGGGCAGGCCGTAGTCGCTGGGCCGGCCGACGAGGCCGCGGATCAGCGCCCCGTCGACGCGCTGCTTGACCGCCCGCGGCAGCCGCAGCCGGCCGCCGAGGGTGTCGATGGGCCGGCCGGCGACGAACTTGGGCAGGAAGTGGTAGCCGCGCCGCACGCTCAGGTCGACGCTCGCGGCGTGGTGCACCGCGTCGACGGCGATGTCGGCGCCGGAGTTGCCGCAGCCCACGACCAGCACCCGCTGACCGGTGAACACCGACGGCGAGCGGTACTGCGAGGAGTGCAGCACGGTGCCGCTGAACTCGCCGGGCAGCTGCGGCAGCCGGGGCGTGTGCAGGGTGCCCGAGGCGACCAGGAGGCCCTCGAACACGCGGGTGCGCTGCTCGCCGTCGTGCTCGGTGACCAGCTCCCAGCCGGCCTCGTGCGGGCGGGCCGAGACCACCCGGGTGCCCAGCTCGTAGTGCGGGCGCAGGTCGAAGCGCTCGGCGTAGGAGGCCAGGTAGTCGCGCACCTCGCTGTGGTGGGGGTACGCCGCCCCCGCGGGGTCCATCGGGTGCTCGGCGAACTCGGTCATGTGCCGCGAGGAGATCAGGTGCGCGCTGTCGTACATCGTGGAGTGCGGGTTCTCGATGTCCCACAGCCCGCCGACGTCGGTGTGCAGCTCGAGGCCGGTCACCGGCAGCCCGGCCCTGGTCAGCGCCCGCACGCAGGCCAGCCCCATCGGTCCGGCACCCACCACGGCGTACCCGTGCGTCTGCATCACCCTCTCCTCCCCGACACCGCGACGGTGCCGTGACCCACGTCACCCTAGAAGCACCGGTCACCCCGGCACCCGGCCCTTCGGGACGGCCCGGTCGGCAATCCGGGACGCGCAGGAGATGATCGGGCCATGGACCCCAGGCCCGGGCGCGAGGTGACCGCGCAGTACGCGCACGCGCTGCTGCAGGCCGCGCAGGAGACCGGCATCGCCCTCGACGACTCGCTGGTCGCTCGGCTGCGCGCCGCCGAGCGGGTGCCGCTGGCCTGGCAGGACGAGCTGTGGGAGGAGTACTGCGCAGGCGCCGGCGACCCGCTGGCCGGGCTGCGCCTGGGGCTGCGGATGCAGGTCGGGCACCTCGACAGCGCCGGCATGCTGCTGGTGACCTGCGCGACGCTGGGCGAGGCGCTGGAGGAGCTGACGGCCTACGCGCCGGTGATCGGCCCGGGGGCGTTCACCCTGCACCGGGACGGGCCGCTGGTGCGGGTCGAGTTCGAGCACGACTTCGGCGTCCGCCCGTTGGAGCGCACCGAGGCGGCGCTGACCACGCTGCTGCACCTGGCGCGCTGGGCCACGGGCGGGCACGTCGCGCCGGTCGCGCTCGAGCTGGCGCACGCGGCCCCCGGCCCCGACCCGGCGCACGCGGCGGTGCTGGGCCTGCCGGTGCGCTTCGACGCCGCCGGACACGCGCTGGTGCTCGAGGCCGCCCAGCTCGACCTGCCGCTGGTGCAGGCCAACGCGGCGCTGCGCGACCACCTGCGCGAGCTGGCCGACCGCACCCTGGCCCGGCTCGGCGAGCAGGACCTGGCGGTGCGGGTGCGCGAAGTGGTGCTGGCCCACCCCGACTGGGGCCGCGAGCGGGTCGCCGAGCACCTCGCCCACAGCGGGCGGCACCTCAACCGGCTGCTCGCCGAGGACGGGCTGAGCTTCTCGGCCGTGCGCGAGCGCACCCTCGAGCAGCTCGCGGTGCGGGCCCTCGAGCGGGGCGAACGGGTCTCCGACGTGGCGCTGCACCTGGGCTACTCCGACGAGACCGCCTTCGCCCGGGCCTTCCGGCGCTGGCGCGGCGAGACACCGGGCCAGGCCCGGGCCCGGTCGACGAGCGGGGCCCGGCCGGGCTGAGTCCGGCTCTCAGCCTCGGCGCGGGGCGGGCACCGGCCCGAAGCGCTGGAAGCAGTCGCTGCCCGCGCAGCCGTCGAGGGCACGCAGCCGCTTCTTCAGCTCCTGTCGCACCGGGCGGTAGCGCCGGGTGCCGGCCAGGTTGTCGACCTGCTCGGGGTCGCGCAGGCGGTCGAAGAGGTCGAGGTGGAGGCGGCCCGAGCGCGTGCGCCACTTCGTGAGCGTGTAGCGGTCGGTGCGCACGCCACGGAACATCCAGCGTCCGGTGCCGGCGCGGGCCGAACGCGCCCCGGCCTGCACCAGCACCGTGTCGGCGCGCAGCCGGGCCCCGCCGCGGGCGGCCCCGGCGAGGCTGCGGCCGTCGAGGGTGCGGCCCGGGGTCGCGCCGGCCAGGTCGACCACGGTCGAGGCCAGGTCGACGGTGGTGACCGTCGCCTCGACCCTGGTCCGCCGTGCGATGCCCGGGCCGCGCACCAGCAGCGGCACCCGCAGCGCCTCCTCGTAGGCCAGCGTCTTGCCCAGGTAGCGGTGCTCGCCGAGCAGGTAACCGTTGTCGGAGGTGAACATGACGACCGTGTCGTCGAGCTCGCCCGCGGCGCGCAGGGCGCGCACGATCGCGGTCACGCCGTCGTCGACGCTGCGCAGCGACTGGATGCGCTGGCGGTGGAACTGCGCGATCCGAGCGCGGTCGAGCACCGCCTTGCCCTTGATGAGCGGGTTGGGGTCGTCGAGGCGGGCGTCGTAGGACGCCTTGGCGAAGCTGGGCGGCACCGCGCCGGGGTAGAGGTCGCGGTAGCGCCGCTCGGGGGCGGGCCCGACCTTGCAGGTGCCCTCGCCGCACTCGCCGTGGGGGGCGTAGTAGGAGGTCCAGATGAAGAACGGCTTGTCCTCGCCGGGCGCGCCGTCGCGCAGCGGGTCGCGCCCGGCGCTCCAGTCCTCGACGAGCTGCACCGTGCGCTCGGTGGTGTAGGTCGTGGAGTAGGACTCGCCGTCGTCGTAGCGGGTGCGCTCACCGTTGGTGAACATGTCGAAGTCGTGGTAGCCGAAGGAGTTCCTCGCCGAGGCGTCGAACCACTCCCAGCCCAGCGGCACGGCCTGGGTCTCGGGGTACCAGTAGTTGATGAACTTGCCGACGATCGCGGTGTGGTAGCCGGCCTCGTAGACCCAGCGCTGCAGGGTGTTGTCCGGCTCGCGCAGCGCCATGTAGCCGCCCCACTCGCCACCGTTGGAGTGCACGCCGTTGTTCTGGGCGTACTGGCCGCTCACGATCTCGGCCCGCGCGGGGCAGCACAGCGGGTGCGGCGAGATCATGTCCGTGAAGACCGCGCCGTGGGTGCCCAGCTTCTTGCGGGTCTGCGGCATGTGGCGCAGGTCGGCGAGCGTCTGGTCGTCGGTGGTGATCAGGATGATGTTGGGCGCGTCGGGCGCCGCCGTCTTGCGCACCTGCGGCAGCGGACGGATGCCCTCGGCCGCGACCGGTGGCGTGCCGTCGTCGGCGCTCGCGGGGTCGGCGACCGGCTCGACGACCAGTGGCAGCGCCACCAGTGCGGCGGTGAGCAGCCCGCCGAGGACGAGGCGGGTGCGGGGGCTGGGGCGACGTCCGGCTCTCACGACGCGCGAGGGTAGTTGAAGAGCGCTCTTCACCTTGCTTCGTCGGCGTACGCCGGGGGTGGGGCCGGCGCCGCCGGGCCCGACTACCGTCGACGAGATGAGCACTGACCAGGACCGCGACCAGCTCCACCGAGACGGCCGCTGCGACGTGGTGGTGGAGATCCCCCGCGGCAGCCGCAACAAGTACGAGGCCTCCGAGGACGGCGAGATCTGGTTCGACCGCCGCCTCGGCGGCCCGGCCGGCTTCCCCGGCGACTACGGCTACGTCATCGGCTCCGAGGGCGAGGACGGCGACGCCCTCGACGCGCTGGTGCTGCTGGAGGAGGCGACCTTCCCCGGCGTGCACATGCGCTGCCGGGTCATCGGCGCCTTCGCGCTGCAGGTCGGCGACATCGCCGAGACCAAGCTGATCGTGGTGCCCGAGACCGACCACCACGCCGACCACCTGCACGACCTCGACGACCTGCCGCCCGCCTTCCTCGACGAGCTCGACGCCTTCTTCACCGCCTACCGGATGCTGGAGGACGTGCCCGTCGACGTGCGCGAGCGCCTCGGCCGGTCCCGGGCCCTCGAGGTGCTGGTCGCCGGCGAGGGCTGAGCCCGCGAGCCGGCGCCACGTCCCCGCCGATCAGTCAGCCGCGCAGCCGCGGCAGCGCCTCGGCGACCTGCTCGAGGACCCGCTCGTCGCCGGCGTAGGGCTGCGCGGCGCGCGGCCAGTGCGTGACGAGGTCGGTGAACCCGAGCTCGGCGGCGCGGCCGGCCATGTCCTCGAAGGCGCCGAGGCTCGCGAGCGCGAAGCCGGCCGGCCCCACCCTGCCGGTGTCGGCGAGCAGGTAGCGGGGCAGGTCGGACGGCTCGCGCCCGACGGCGACCAGCGCCTCCTCGTAGGTGTCGCGGGCGCGCGCCAGGCCGGCGTACCAGCCCTCGAGCGTGGTCTCGGCGTGCGGCCCGGTGGTCACCCACCCGTCGCCGGCGCGCGCCGAGAAGCGCAGCGATCGGGGGCCGTTGGCCGCGACCAGGAACGGCGTACGCCGCAGCGGTGGCAGGGTGCGCGCGTCGCGGGTGGCGAACCAGCTGCCGTCGGCGTCGACGTGGTCCTCGTCGCGCAGTCGCGCCAGCAGGGCGACGAACTCCTGGAACCGGTCGACCCGCTCGCGGGTGCTCAGCGCCTCGCCGCCGAGCACCTCGGAGTCGCGGTCGCCGCCGACGCCGAGGCCCAGCAGCACCCGCCCGTCGGCGATGCCCTCGAGGGCCTGCACGTCGCGCAGGAACGGGTAGGGGTGCCGGAAGTTCGGCGCGGTCACCAGGGTGCCGAGCCCGATCCGCTGCGTCGTGGCCGCGGCCGCGGCCAGGGTCGGCACCGCGCCCGTCCACGGGCTCTCCGGCAGCCCGCCCCACACCAGGTGGTCGTAGGTCCAGGCGTGGTCGAAACCCATGGCTTCCGCCGCGCGCCACCGCGGCCCGGCCTCCGCCCACGGCAGGTCGGTCAGGATCGTCAGCCCGAAGCGCATGGGTCGACCCTAGGTCCCCGCCCGCCCCGCGGCTCAGCCGGAGACGCCGAGCACCAGCGGGCGTACGGCGACGGCGCCGGCGCGGCGGATGGCCCGCGCGGCCATGGTGAGGGTCCAGCCGGTGTCGGTGAGGTCGTCGACCAGCAGCACCGAGCGGCCCTCCAGCGAGCCGGGGTCGGCGTGCAGGTCGAAGCGGCGGCCGACCGCGGCCACGCGCTGGGCGGAGTTCATCGACCCCTGGCCGGGCGCGACGTCGGGATCGACCACCGCCCACCGGCCCAGCAGCGGCACCTGGAGGTAGCGGGAGAGCCCGTCGGCCAGGCTGTCGACGAGCTCACCGCGGCGCACCGACTCGACCGAGACGATCGCGTCGACCTGCGGGCGCCAGTCGTTGAGCACCTCGATCACGGCCTGCACCAGCGGCACCGGCACCGGCACGTCGGCCACGCCGTCGGGGCCCTCGCGGAAGAGCTCGCGCAGCGCCTGGCCGTAGCCCAGGTCGGTCAGGCGCGCCACGGCCCGGCCCTCCTCGGCGGCGCCGTCGGAGATCTTGCCCTTGAGCTGGACGCCGAGGCGGTCCATGCCGGTCGGCCACATCTTGCGCGGGGCCACCGGGACGCCGGGGCGGGCCAGGCGGGCCTGCGCCTCCTCGATGGCGGCCGCGGAGACGTCGGTCGAGAGCTGCAGCCCGCCGCAGTTGTCGCAGCGCCCGCAGGCCTGCGCCTCGGGGTCGTCGAGCTGGTCGCGCAGGTAGAGCATCCGGCACTCGTCGGTGCGCAGGTACTCCAGCATCGCGTCCTGCTCGCGCTGACGCGCCTCGCTGACTCGGCGGTAGCGCGGCTCGTCGTAGGTCCACTCCTGGCCGGTGGACTCCCAGCCGCCACGCACGCGGCGTACGGCGCCGTCGACGTCGAGGACCTTGAGCATCGTCTCGAGGCGGGTGCGGTTGAGCTCGACGCGGGTCTCCAGCGCGGCGGTGCTCACCGGACGACCCTCCTCGGCGAGCACCGCCAGCGTCTCGCGCACCTGCTCCTCGCGCGGGAAGGCCAGGGAGGCGAAGTAGGCCCAGATGTCGCGGTCCTCGACCGCCGGCAGCAGCACCACGGTGGCCGACTCGCTGCGCGCGTCGAGGCCACGCCCGGCACGCCCCACCTGCTGGTAGTAGGCCACCGGCGAGCTGGGGGCGCCCAGGTTGACCACGAACCCGAGGCTGGCGTCGAAGCCCATCCCGAGGGCCGAGGTCGCCACCAGCGCCTTGACCCGGCCGGCGGCCAGGTCGCCCTCGAGCGCCTGGCGCTCGGTGGTCTCGGTCTGGCCCGAGTACGCCGCCACCTCGTGGCCGCGGCTGCGCAGGTAGTCGGCGACCTCCTGGGTGGCGGCGACGGTGAGGCAGTAGACGATGCCCGACCCGGGCTGCTCGGCCAGGTGGTCGGCGAGCCAGGCCAGGCGCTGGTCGGGGGTGGTGAGGTGCACCACCCCCAGCCGCAGCGACTCGCGGTCCAGCGAGCCGCGCAGCACCAGCACGTCGCGGCCCAGCTGCTGCTGGACGTCCTCGGTGACGCGCTGGTTGGCGGTGGCGGTGGTGGCCAGCACCGGGATGCCCTCGGTGAGGTCGTCGAGCAGGGTGCGGATGCGCCGGTAGTCGGGGCGGAAGTCGTGGCCCCAGTCGGAGATGCAGTGCGCCTCGTCGACCACCAGCAGCCCGCAGGTGGCCGCCAGGCGCGGGAGCACCTCGTCGCGGAAGCCGGGGTTGTTGAGCCGCTCGGGGCTGACCAGCAGCACGTCGACCTCGCCGGCCTGGATGGCCTCGTGGATCGGCTCCCAGTCGCCGATGTTGGTGGAGTTGATGGTCACCGCGCGGATGCCGGCGCGCTCGGCGGCCTGGATCTGGTTGCGCATCAGCGCCAGCAGCGGGCTGACGATGACCGTCGGGCCGGCGCCGCGCTCGCGCAACAGCAGGGTGGCCACGAAGTAGACCGCCGACTTGCCCCAGCCGGTGCGCTGCACGACCAGGGCGCGGCGGCGATCGACTGCCAGCGCCTCGATGGCCGACCACTGGTCCTCGCGCAGCACCGCGTCGTCACGCCCCACCAGCGCCCGCAGGTGCGCCTCGGCCGCGCCCGCGGCCACGGCGCGGTCGACGGCGGGGCGGGGTCGCTGCTGGCTCGCTGCGAGGTCATGGCGCCTGTCTACCAGCGCGCACCGACGGCTCGCGACCGCGGCCGGGCCCGTCCTGTGGAGAGCCGGTCAGCGTCCCGCCCCGACAGCGGGACCGCTGGTTACGCTGCGCCTCGGTCTCCTAGGCGCCGCCGTCCGTCGACCGATGCCGCCCACCGAAGTCCGACGCAGCAGCCCCCTCGTGCTGGCCCACGCCTCGCTCGCCCAGGCCGGGCTTCGTCCGCTCGCCGCGCACGACGACCTGCCGGCGGCGCTCGGGTCTTCGTCCCGCTGGCGGCTGGGGCTGGTGCAGCCGGCTCCCGGGGCACGCCCTGGCCCTGGAGCCGCTGGGCGCACCGACCAGCCGCGCCCACCGGACCTTGGTCGAGCGGTCTCGGCGCTCGCGGCATCTCGGTGCTGGGCGCGGTGCTGCTCACCGGGGCGGGAGCCGCCCGGCCAGCGACCTGGCCAGGCATGTCGTAGCCTCGGCGCCCGGCTCCACTGACTCGGGGCGGTCAGCAGGACCTGATCTCGCCCGTCCACGGTACGCGCGCCGCCGTGGCGCGCCACGCCGCCAGCACCCGGCCGTCGAACCAGCGAGATGCGGGTGGCCCGGGCCAGCATGTCGTCCCGGCCCACTGATTACACGCGGCCAAGCGGCCGCCGGCGGTCGAGCACGGGCTACCAGATGCGCACCCGCTGGCTCGGGTCGAGCCACAGCCCGTCGCCCTCGCGGGTCTCGAAGACCTCGTGGAACTCGTCGAGGTTGCGCACGATGTTGGCGCGGAACTCCGGCGGGGAGTGCGGGTCGATGGTGAGGTACTGCGCCTCCTGCTCCTTGCGGCGCTTGGTGCGCCACACGTAGGCCCAGTTGGTGAACAGCGTGCGCCGCTCCTCGACCGAGGCCTGCCCGTCGGTGGAGATCAGGTAGGCCTCGTGGGCGATGGTCAGCCCGCCGAGGTCGCCGATGTTCTCGCCGACGGTCAGCGCGCCGTTGACCTTCTCGCCGGGCAGCGCGCGCGGCTCGAACTCGTCGTACTGGGTGATCAGGGCCTTCGACTTCACCTCGAAGGCGGCCTTGTCGTCGGCGGTCCACCAGTCGTTGAGGTTGCCGGCGCCGTCGTACTGGGCGCCCTGGTCGTCGAAGCCGTGCCCGATCTCGTGGCCGATGACCGCGCCGATGCCGCCGTAGTTCTCGGCCGGGTGGGCCTCGGGGCTGAAGAACGGCGCCTGCAGGATGCCGGCGGGGAAGCAGATCTCGTTGGTGCCGGGGTTGTAGTAGGCGTTGACCGTCTGGGGCAGCATGAACCACTCGTCGCGGTCGACGGGCGAGCCGATCTTGGTGATCTGGCGGTCGGTCTCGAAGGCCGAGGCGGCGGCGACGTTGCCCATCAGGTCGTCCTGGCGCACCTGCAGCGCGGAGTAGTCGCGGAACGTCTCGGGGTAGCCGATCTTGGGCCGGAAGGTCGCCAGCTTCTCGTAGGCGCGCTCCTTGGTCTCCTGGGTCATCCAGTCCAGGCGCGAGATCGAGACCCGGTAGGCGGCCAGCAGGTGGGCGACCAGGTCGTCCATCATCTGCTTCGAGCGCGGACCGAAGTGCCGTTCGACGTAGACCCGACCCACCGCCTCGCCCAACGCGCCCTCGACCAGCGCCACGCCGCGCTTCCAGCGCGCCCGCAGCTCGGGGGTGCCCGACAGGGTGCGGCCGTAGAAGTCGAAGTTGGTCTCGACGAAGTCGTCGGGCAGGTACGCCGCGGTGGCGCGCAGCACGTGGGAGGCCAGCCAGTCGCGCCACTGCTCGACCGGCACCTCCTCCAGCACCGTCGAGAGGTGCTCGAAGTACGACGGCTGGCGCACGCACACCTCGCCCAGCACGTCGGCCGCGGTGCGGGTCGAGGCGGTCAGGTTGGTGACGTAGACGTCGAAGTCGAAGCCGGGGCACATCTCCTGCAGCTCGGCCAGCGTGCGCAGGTTGTAGGTCTTCTGCACGTCGCGGGTCGCCGCGCGCTCCCAGTGGCCGGCGGCCAGACGGGTGTCGATGGCCAGGATGGTGCGCGCCGCGCCCTCCGGGTCGGCGTGGTCGGCCAGGCCCAGCAGCCGGGTCAGGTAGGCGACGTACTTCTCGCGGGTCTCGGCGTGCTTGTCGTCGCGGTAGTAGGACTCGTCGGGCAGCCCGAGCCCGCCCTGGACCAGGTGGAAGAGGTAGCGGTCGGACTGCTTGTCGTCGGTGTCGACGTAGGAGCCGAAGAGCCCGTGGCCGCCGATCCGCTCGAACTCGCCGAGGAACGCCGCCAGGTCGCGCACGTCGCGCAGCCCGGCGGCCGCGTCGAGCAGCGGCCGCACCGGCTCGATGCCCTTGGCGGCGATCGCCTCGGTGTCCATGAAGGAGGCGAAGAGGTCGCCGATCTTGCGGGCGTCCTCGTCGGGCGCCTCCTGGTCGGGCGCGGTGGCCAGGGCGGCGAGGTCGGTGATGATGTCACGCACCTGCGCCTCGGCCGCGTCGGCCAGCTGCACGAACGGGCCCCAGCTCGAACGGTCGGAGGGGATCTCGACCTCCTCCAGCCAACGCCCGTTGACGTGGCCGAAGAGGTCGTCCTGGGGGCGGGTGTCGGGGTCCATGCCCGGGCGGGCGTCGTCGAGGATGCTCACCCCACGAGCCTAACCGCCGCACCCTCCCCTGCCCGGGTGGCCGGGTCGACCGGGTGGGCTCAGCCGGCGGCCTGGTCGATGGCGGCGCGCACCGACATCACCACGCTCTCGGGGTCGACCTGGTCGCGTGCGGCGAGCTCGGCGACCAGGCGGCGTACGACGAGCATGACACCGCCCATCAGCGGCGAGATGTCGAGCTCGAGCTCGTCACCGTCCTCGTCCATCTTCAGCTCGACGGCGCCGATCTCGAGCAGGTGGCCGAAGGCCAGCTCGACGGGGTTGGGCCCGCCGGGCAGCACGTCGGGGTCGGCCTCGGCGGCGACCACGCCGTCGAGGATGACGTGGCCGGCGCGGCGCAGCCGCTCCTCGGGGTCCAGCAGGGGCTCGTCCACGCCCCCATCATCCCCGGTCACCCCCTGTCGCCGCGCACCCGCCGCCCGCTAGGTTCGCCGCATGAGCCAGCACCTGCGCGTCGTCGCGACCATCCCCACCGCCCCCGAGCACGCCGAGGCGGTGCGCGCGGGCCTGCGTGACCTGGTCGCCGCGACCCAGCAGGAGGAGGGCTGCGTGGCCTACGACTGCTTCGAGTCCGACGCTGCCCCGGGCACCTTCGTGATGATCGAGGAGTGGGCCAGCCAGGAGGCCATGGACGCCCACATGAAGGCCCCGCACATGGCCGAGGTCTTCAAGGTCCTCGGCCCCGCGCTGGCCGGCGACGTGGCCATCCACCCGCTGCGCCCCCTGGGCTGAGTCCGCCTCAGCGGATCCGCACCACGCCCTTGCCGAGCGTGCGGCGCTGGTCGAGGTCGAGCAGCGCCCGCCCGAAGTCCTCGATGCCGTACGTCGCACCCACGGGCGGGCGGATCGTGCCCGCCTCCATCATCGGCACCAGCTCGGCCCACTGCTGCTCCATGAAGCCGGGTCGCACCATCGCGTAGGCGCCCCAGCCCACGCCGCGCACGTCGATGTTGTTGAGCAGCAGCCGGTTGACCTTGACCTCGGGGATGCCCTGGCCGGCGGCGAAGCCGACCACGAGCAGCCGGCCCTGCGGGGCCAGCACGCGCAGCGAGTCGGTGAAGACGTCGCCGCCCACGACGTCCATGACGATGTCGACGCCGACACCGCCGGTGAGCTCCTTGGCGGCGTCCTTGAACCCGTCGATCAGCACGGCCTCGTCGGCGCCGGCGTCGCGGGCGACCTGGCACTTCTCCTCGGTGGAACAGACCGCGATGGTGCGCGCGCCGTACCCCTTGGCGACCTGGATCGTGGCGGTGCCGACGCCGCCGGCGGCACCGTGCACCAGCACGGTCTCGCCCTTCCTGAGGCCGCCGCGCTCGGCGAGCGCGAACTGGGCGGTCAGGTAGTTCATCGGCAGCGCCGCGCCCTCGTCGAGGCTCAGCTGGTCGGGCAGCGCGAAGGTGGACACGGCCGGGTTGACGACCAGCTCGGCGGCGGCACCGTACGGCGCCACCCCGGCGACGCGGGTGCCGGGCGCGAGGTCGGCGCGGCCCTCGGGGCCTCGCACCACGACGCCGGCGAAGTCGACGCCGAGGGTGAAGGGCGGCTCGGGTCGCATCTGGTACTCGCCGCGGCTCAGCAGCAGGTCCGGGAAGGACGTGCCGACGGCATGCACCTCCACCAGGACGTCGTCGGCGCCGGGGGTCGGCTCGGCGACGTCGTTGACCTGGAGGTGCTCGGGACCGGTGGTGTCGATGACCTGGACTGCTCGCATGTGGCCACCGTAACCATCCGGTCGGGCCGCGGGTCCGAAGGTCCGTTGTGCGACCCGCCCAACGTCTCCAGGCGATGCTCATCCACGCCGGCGCGCGCTTCGCGGTGCGCTACGGCGAGGGCCTGCGCTTCGCCGGCTCCGACCTGCCCCGGCCCCGCCGGCTGCGGGTGCCCACCCGGCACGGGCCGGTGCCCGTGTGGGAGTACGCCCCGCCCGGGCTGCGCGGTCGTGACGACGCGCCGGCCCACGTGCACCTGCACGGCGGGGCCTGGCTGATGCGGCACCCGTCCATGGACGACTGGTGGTGCCGCTACCTCGCGGCCACCGCGGGCGTGCGGGTGCTCAACGTCGACTTCACCGCCGCGCCGTACGCCGTCTACCCGCGCGCCCAGGAGCAGTCCCACGACGTCGCGGCCCAGGTCGCCGCCTCGGCGCCGGTGTCGGTCGGCGGCTTCTCCTCCGGCGGCGGGATGGCCGCGGCGGTGTGCCTGATGGCGCGCGACGCCGCCTCGTTCACCCCGCGGCTGCAGGTGCTGGGGGTGCCGGCGCTCGACCTGGCCACCGAGGTGCCCCGCGGCGGCCCGGGCACCATCTCGCCGTCGATGCGGGCGCTCGTGCGTGCGGCGTACTTCCCGGACCCGGCGAGGCGCACCGAGGCCTACGCCTCACCGTTGCTGGCGGCCTCGCTGGCCGGGCTGCCGCGGGCGCTGGTGCTGACCGCCGAGCGCGACACGCTGCGCCGCGACGGCGACGACTACGCGCTGCGGCTGCGCGAGGCCGGGGTCGAGGTGTGGCACGACGTCACGCCGGGGGTCGACCACTACTTCCTGACCGAGGACCCCGACCGCGCCCGCGTCACGATGGCGCGGGTCGCGGCCGAGGTCGCCGCAGCGCTGGCCTGAGGGCTCAGCTGCCGACTCAGGGCTCGGTGGGCTCGGTGGGCTCGGTGGGCTCGGTGGGCTCGGTGGGCTCGGTCGGCTCGGTCGGCTCGGAGGCCCCCTGGCACTTCGCCAGCCGCTGCTCGGCCTTGGCGAGCCGCTGGACCTGCGCCTTCTTCGCCTTCTTCGCCTTGGTGCGGTCCTCCTTGGCCTCGTCGAGGTCCTCCTCGATCTCGGCCTGCTCCTCCTCGGTCTCCGCCTGGTCGACAGCCTTCTTGGTCTTGCGCACCTCGCGCTTGGCCTTGGTGAAGACGTCCTGCAGGCGCTCGAGCTTGGCAGCCGCGCGGTCGACCTGGGCCTGCTGCTTGGCGCAGTCGCCCTCGGCGGGGGGTGCGGCCTGGGCGCCCGGGACGGGGCCGACCGCGAGCAGGGCGGCGACGGCGAGGCCGGCGAGCGGGGTGGTGAGACGGGAGACGGGCACGGGGGGCTCCTCGGGTCAGGGGACCGGCGGGGGCCGGTCGGGCGGGACCATGGTGGAGGTGCCGGCCGCCGCTCCGGGCCGATTCACGCAGATCTTTGCCGCTGCCTCAGCGGACGTCGACGATCCGCACGGCCTCGAAGTGCATCGGGTCGGTGAAGCGCCAGTCACCGCCCCAGCCGAAGCCCCACTTCTTGAAGATGGCCACCACGGTGCGGTCCATCTCGCCGACGGTGCCGCGCTGGTTGCCCGGGGTGTTCAGGTCGAGGGCGAGACCGAAGGAGTGGTTCGAGAGCGTCGTGGAGCCGGCGATGAAGCGTGGGTAGTAGCAGCCGGCGTACTCGGCGGGGTTGATCTCGTCGGCCAGCCCCGTCTCGACGACCTCGCGCAGCGCCGCGGTGAGCTGCGGGATGATCGCCTCGTTGCAGCGCACCGACCCGAGGATGGGCACTTGGGCGGTGGTGATGTTGGCGCGCTCCCAGGCCGGCTCGGGCGCGATCCGGCCGCCCCCCAGCACCGTGTAGTTGAAGACGCCGACGGCCGAGGAGACCGAGCCGACGACGAAGGCCGTCTGCTTGGCGTTGATGTCGAGGCCGAAGCGGGCGACCGAGTCGAGGCGCTGCACCGAGGTCCGCTTCGGCAGCAGCCGCGTCAGGGGCTTGACCACCTTGTCGGGCGCGGTGATACCGGTGGAGACCAGCAGCGCGTTGCCGGGCTCGGCGCCGAGCTCGGCGCCCCACTTGTCGTTGACGACGGCGTCGACGGCGTTCTCGATCTGCGGTGCCAGCGCGCCCAGGTGCACCTCGGGGCTGCCCTGGTCGAGGGTGACGAAGCCCTGCTCGTCGATGGGCAGCTCCTGCTGCAGCTCGGGGCTGATGGCCAGCTCGCCGCCGGCGACGCGGTCCCAGACCTCGCGGCTCTGCGGCACCTGGCCCGGGGTGAAGCGACGGAAGGTGGCGGGGTCGACGGCGGCCAGGTTGAGCACCCGGTTCTCGATGCCGACCTGGAGCATCGCGAACTGCTCGACGTCCTGGACGCCCGGCAGCGCCCGGATCTCCTCGAGCGTCTCGTCGGGGATGCCGCGCTCGGTCTGCACCAGGATGTCGGCGGTGCGCGGCAGGTCCGTGAGCCGGCCGGGCGGGTCGACCGCGAACGCCGGGTCGAGACCGACCATGGGCTGCTCACCGTCGCGGGAGCCGTCGCCGTCCTCGGAGTCCTGGGCCGGACCGTCCGCAACGGCGGTCGGGGCGCCCGCGACCTCGGGAGGCTCGGCACCGGTCGCGCCCCGGTCGCCGTCGGTGCCGCCGCAGGCGGCTGCCAGGAGCACCAGCGCGAGCGCGGCACCCAGCTTCGCGCGCTGTGGCGGGAGTGCCGCCCGCAGCCCCGCTCGCGTCACGGCGCACCCCTCTCCGGGCTCACCCCACGCGGCCCCGGCCACCAGCGTAGGCGGTGTGCGGGAGCGCCACCCACGACATCGCCCCACCGACCACCAGCAGCCCGGCGCAGCTGAGGACCACCAGGGTCCAGGCGGGGTCCAGCGACGCGGGGTCGGCGTACTCCTCCCCGCTGAGCCCGACCAGGCTCGGCACCGCCGCGACCGCCAGCAGGCCACCGGCCCGCGAGACCGCGTTGTTGACGCCGCTGGCGATGCCGGCGTGCTCGTCGGGGGCCGCGGCCAGCACGGTCGCGGTCAGGGTGGCCACCAGCAGCGCGAGGCCGAGCGCGAAGACGACCACGCCCGGCAGCACCGCGACGACGTAGGCCGCCTCCCCGGCGCCGAGCAGCAGCAGCACGCCGGTCGCCATCACCAGCGGGCCGAGCGTCAGCGGGAGCCGGGGCCCGATGCGCGCGCCGAGCGCCCCGCCGCGACCGGCGAGCAGGAGCATCACCAGCGGCAGCGGCAGCGTGGCCAGCCCGGCCGCGAGCGGACCGTCGCCGCCGACCACCTGCAGCTGCAGCGGCAGCATGAAGAGCAGCACCGACAGGGCGCCGTAGACCAGGAGGGTCATCGCGTTGGTGGCCGAGAAGGTGCGGTCGGCGAAGATCCCCAGCGCCAGCATCGGCTCGGCGACCCGCGACTCCACGACGACGAAGGCCAGCCCGGCGAGCAGACCGACCACCAGCGCCGGCCAGGCGGCGGGGTCGCCCCACTGCACCAGCGCGTAGGTGACGCCGCCGAGCGCGAGCGCGCCGAGCACGGCACCGGGCAGGTCGAGGTGCTGGGCCGCGCCCGGGTCGCGGGTCTCGGGCACGCCGCGGGCCAGCCACAGCGTCAGCGCCGCGACCGGCAGGTTGATCCAGAAGATCAGCCGCCAGTCGGCGTGCTCGACCAGTGCCCCGCCCACCAGGGGGCCGGCGGCGGCCGCGATCGCGCCCAGACCGGTCCAGGTGCCGATCGCACGCGCCCGGTCGTCGGGGTGGAAGGCGCCCTGGATCATCGCCAGCGAGCCGGGCACCATCAGCGCGGCGGCGATGCCCTGCAGCGCCCGGGCGGCCACCAGCACCTCGGCGCTCGGCGCCAGCCCGCACAGCGCCGAGGCCACCCCGAAGCCGAGCGTGCCGGCCACGAAGACCCGTCGCCGGCCGAGCCGGTCGCCCAGCGAGCCGCCGAGCAGGATCAGCGAGGCCAGGGCCAGCAGGTAGGCGTTGGTGATCCACTGCAGGTCGTTGATCGAGGCGTCGAGGTCCGCGCCGATGGTGCGCAGCGCGACGTTGACCACCGTGCCGTCGAAGAGCGACATCGCCGAGCCCAGGGTCGCGGCTGCCACCACTGCCCGCCCGGTGGGCGACCCGGTGCGCACCAGACCGGCGTGGGGCGCGTCGCCGGCCGCGTCATCGGATGATGCGGACGTGGACACCTGACCACCCTAGGATCCGAGGGTGTCCCAGCCTCGCCCGTCAGCCCAGCGCCTGGTCGACCACGTCGACCGGCTCGGTGGCGAGCACCCGCCCATCGCCCTCGACTCCGTCGACTTCACCGTCGTCGACCCGGTGGCTCTCGAGGCCCGCTTCGGCCACGTGCTCGACTACATGGCCCGCGTCGAGCTCGAGGTCGACCGCAACGTGCTCGAGCTGATGACGATGCTGCCCGACCCGCCCGAGGTCGACGTGCACTTCTACCGCGACGTGTGGCAGCCCCAGGAGATCCAGCACGGCCGGATCCTCGACGAGCTCCAGGTGCGCCTGGGCCGCGACGCCGCCGACGCCGACCTCGACTCGATCGGCACCAAGCTCCAGGTGCTCGGGGCGCTGGGCCACCTCGGCGCCTTCCAGGACGTCTCGCGGATGCTCTACTACCTCACCGGCATGGCCACCGAGCGTTCGGCGGTGCTGGCCTACAACCTGCTGCACGACGGCGTGCTCGAGATGGGTGAGGCGGCGGTGGCCCAGACGATCATCGCCCCGATCCGGCGCCAGGAGCCGGGCCACTACGCCTTCTACCAGCTCTCCGCGCGGCTGCTGTGGGCCGAGCTGGCGGCCTGGCAGAAGTGGTTGGTGCGCCACCTGCGCCGGCTCTCCTTCTCCCCCGTCGGCGCCAACGACGACGAGCAGAAGGCCGACTTCGGCGACCTGATGGCCACCCTCGGCATCGACGGCGACTCCGACTTCACCGCCCAGATCGCCCGCGTCGAGATGGAGCTGCTGTGGGCGCGCGACAAGGGACTGCCGGTGCCGGCGTACGTCACCCGCGCCTTCCGCGAGGCCCGCGAGCTCTCCCTGGCCCGCGCCGCCGGAGTTTTGTCGGTCGGCCGATGAACCTGGCGGGTGGCCGATGAAGCTTTGTCGTCCACCCAGGAGTCTCATCGGCCGGCCGATGAAACTCCCCCGGGTCGGGCCGACCTAGGCGCCCAGCACCCGCGCGGCGATCCAGGCGATCTGGTCGGCGGTGGCGTCGGCGGGGCCGGAGGGCTGCATGACGTGGCTGAGCACGATCCGCACCACCATGTCGGTGGCCGCGTCGAGCTCGGCGGCGGGCAGGTCGACGTCGTACGGCGCGATCCGCGCCGCGATGACGTCCTTGGCCGCAGCCAGCAGCGAGCCCGCGTGGGTGGTCAGCAGCGGCAGCAGCTCGGTGTCGGCGCCGTGGGTCGCCGAGACGACCGCGTGCAGCAGGGGGTTGCTGGGGGCGACCTCGAGGACCGAGCGCGCCGAGGCCCGGATCGCCTCGACCAGGTCGTCGGGGTGCTCGTCGAAGGCGACGCTCACGCTGGCCAGGAAGCGGTCGAGCTCGCGCAGGATCATCGCCTCGGCCAGGCCGGCCTTGGTGCCGACCTCGTTGTAGACGGTCTGGCGCGAGACGCCCACCTCGTCGGCCAGGCGCGCCATCGTCACCTTGGCCCAGCCGACCTCGGTGGTCAGCCGCACGGCGGCGTCGACGACGCGGTCGCGCATGCTGGGGACGGGGCCGGTGCTCACGTCGTCGAGTGTAGGAAGCACCGCCTCCCCCGCGGGCATCGCCGGGCCAGGACAGCCCGGGTCAGCCGTGGAGGCTCAGCGCGAGCACCGGGCAGGCCTGCACCGCGGCGTGCACGTGGGCGCGCTGCGACTCGGCGGGCTCCTCCACCAGCACGTGCATCACCTCGTCGTCGTCGATCTCGAAGACGTCGCTGGCCATCGCCTCGCACATGCCCAGGCCCTCGCACCGGTCGCGGTCGACCTCGATGCGCATCAGCGGGCCTCGGCGTTGCTCAGCGCGACGAAGTCGACCTTCTCGCGCACCCCGCAGTCGGGGCAGCACCAGTCGTCGGGGATGTCGGCCCACGCGGTGCCGGCGGCGAAGCCCTCGAGCTCGTTGCCGACCGCGACCTCGTAGGTGTGCCCGCAGCCGGGGCAGCGCGCGGCCAGCACCTCGTCGTCCTCCGGGACCGCCTCGGCCGCCGGGGCCGGTACGCCGACGGGCACGCTCGGTGCCGCAGCCGGCTCGACGGTCGGAGCCCCCGCCGCGCCCGGGACGGGGTGCGCGGCCAGGATCCGCTCGCGCTTGCGGGGGTCGAGGTTGGCGCGGGTCAGGTCGCCGTCGAAGTGGGCGAGCACCCGGGGGTCCATCACGCGGCGCCACAGCGGCGGCACGAGCGCCAGCACGATCATGCCGGCGTACCCGGTGGGCAGCACCGGGCTCTCCTCGAAGTCGCGCAGAGTCTGGTAGCGACGGGTGGGGTTGGCGTGGTGGTCGCTGTGGCGCTGCAGGTGGTAGAGCAGCACGTTGGTGGCGATGTTGTTGGAGTTCCACGAGTGCGAGGGGTCGACACGCTCGTAGCGCTGCCGGGTGCCCGCGCCGACCTTCTGGCGGCGCATCCCGTAGTGCTCCATGTAGTTGACGACCTCGAGCAGCGAGAAGCCGACCACGGCCTGGAGCACCAGGAAGGGCAGCACGACCGGGCCCAGCCACACCGTCAGCGCGCCCCACAGCACCGCCGACATCAGCCAGGCGTTGAGCACGTCGTTGCCGAGGTGGAAGGGGTGGGTGTGCTTGCGGGCGTAGCGCTTCTTCTCCAGGTGCCAGGCGCTGCGCAGCGAGCCCAGCACGGTGCGCGGCCAGAACCGGTAGAAGCTCTCGCCGAAGCGGCTGGAGGCGGGGTCCTCGGGGGTGGCCACCCGCACGTGGTGGCCGCGGTTGTGCTCGATGTAGAAGTGGCCGTAGAAGCTCTGCGCCAGCGCGATCTTCGAGAGCCAGCGCTCGTTGGCCTCGCGCTTGTGGCCCAGCTCGTGGGCGGTGTTGATGCCGATGCCGCCGATCACGCCGATCGACAGGGCCAGCCCGATCCTGTCGACGGTGCTCAGCTCGCCCAGGCCGAAGGGCGCCCCGTTGGCGATGACGTAGAGCGCGCCGACGAAGCCGGCGTACTGGATCGGCAGGAAGGCGTAGGTGATCCAGCGGTAGTACTTGTCGCTCTCGAGCGCCTCGATCGCGTCGTCGGGCGGGTTGGCACGGTCGAGCCCGGCGACCAGGTCGATGGCGGGCACGACCCCCAGCACCACGATCGGGCCGATCCAGAACCACACGCCCCAACCGGTGAGGGCCCAGCCGCCGCCGGCGACGAAGGCCAGTGAGGGCACGACGAGACCGATGAGCCACAGGAAACGCTTGTGGTCGCGCCAGGCCTCGGTGGAGCCCTCGGGGACGGTCGAACGTGGGACCTGCGGGGACGGTGTGGTGCTGCTGCTGGCCACGGGGAGCCTCCTGGCGGTGACGGGGGTCACGACATCTGCTTGACAACACCGTAGGGAATGTCAAGCAGATTGACAAGAGGGTCCTAGTTGTAAACCGCTGACGGCCCCACACAGGTGAAGCCGACCAGGTGCGGCAGCGGGCACAATGGGCCCCGCCGCCGTGCCCCCGACCACGAGGAGGCGGACGTGAGTGCTCCTCGTCGCCCCGACGGACCCGAGACCGACAGCGATCCCGACGCCGCCCCCGGGCTGCCCGCGGGGATGCTCGAGGCGCTCTACTCACGCCCCAGTCGGGCCCGCACCGCGCTCGTCGTGGTGCCGCTGCTGGCCGGGCTGGCGGTGGCGGCGTACGTCGGCAGCACGCTGGTGTGGCCCGGCGAGGACGAGCCGGCCGCCAGCAGCACCACCGGCACCGACACCACCGGTGTGACCTGCTGGAACGGTGCCGAGAAGACCGACGAGCGCTCGTGCGTGCTGCCCAGGGGCCGTGCCGGGCTCCAGCACGTCTTCCCCTCCTTCGACCCCGGGCAGCAGGACTGCCGCGACGAGCTGGAGGAGAACCCGCAGTACACGAGGCCGACGATGTGGACCTGCGACGTGGAGCTGGCCGGACCGGTCTCCATCACCTACAGCCAGGTCAGCGGGCAGAAGGCGGCCCGACGCTACTTCGACAAGCTGCACGGGGTCGAGGCGGTCCGGGACCGCTCCTCCAGCGGGGTGCGGCGCGACCGGTGGCGCGCCTCCCAGGTCAAGGGCTCCAAGAACCCGCGCCTGTGGTCGGGCAGCGTGCTGGTGCGCGGCGCACCGTACGCCGTCACCGTCGCCGCCCAGCGCCGCGCCGACGTCGGCCGGGCGCTGGACCGCCGGGTGCAGATGCGCCCGGTCGAGGAGCTGCGCCTGGCGGCGCCCGACTCCTCCGCCCAGGGCTGAGCAGCCGAAGGGCTGGGGCCGGGCCGCTCAGCCCTTGATCGCCGAGGCCACCGCGCCGGGCACGTCGGGGTGGAAGACGGTGGGGATGATGAAGCTGGGGTTCAGCTCGTCGTCGTGGACCACGTGCGCGATCGCCTCCGCGGCACGCAGCATCATCTCGATGGTCACGTTGGAGGCGCGCGCGTCGAGCAGTCCCCGGAAGACGCCGGGGAAGGCCAGCACGTTGTTGATCTGGTTGGGGTAGTCCGAGCGGCCCGAGGCCACCACGGCGGCGTACCTGGCAGCCTGCGCCGGGTCGACCTCCGGGTCGGGGTTGGCCAGCGCGAAGACGACCGCGTCGTCGGCCATGTCGGCGATCCACTCGGCCTGCAGCACCCCGGGGGCCGAGACGCCGATGAACACGTCGGCTCCGTGCAGCACCGTGTGCAGGTCGCCGCGGCGGCGCTCGTGGTTGGTGCGCGAGGCCAGCTCGGCCATCGCCGGCGACAGCGTCTCGTCGTCGCCCGAGAGCGCGCCGTCCTTGTCGCAGACCACCACGTCGCCGACGCCGGCGGCGAGCATCAGGGTCACGATCGCGGTGCCGGCCGCACCGGCCCCGGCCACCACGACCCGCGCCTGGTCGAGCTGCTTGCCGACCACGCGCAGCGCGTTGGTCAGCGCGGCGAGGACCACGATGGCAGTGCCGTGCTGGTCGTCGTGGAAGACGGGGATGTCGAGGCTCTCGCGCAGGCGCCGCTCGATCTCGAAGCAGCGCGGGGCCGCGATGTCCTCGAGGTTGATGCCGCCGAAGCCGGGGGCGATCAGCTCGACGGCGCGCACGATCTCGTCGGTGTCCTGGGTGTCGAGGCAGATCGGCCAGGCGTCGATGTCGGCGAAGCGCTTGAAGAGCGCGGCCTTGCCCTCCATCACCGGCAGCGCCGCGCCAGGGCCGATGTTGCCGAGGCCCAGCACCGCCGAGCCGTCGGTGACGACCGCGACCGAGTTGCCCTTGATGGTCAGGCGGCGCACGTCCTCGGGATTCTCGTAGAGCGCCATGCTGACCCGGCCCACGCCGGGGGTGTAGGCCATCGAGAGGTCGTCGCGGTTCTTCAGCGGCACCTTGGAGCTGACCTCGATCTTGCCGCCGATGTGCAGCAGGAAGACCCGGTCGCTGGTGCGGTAGACCTCGACGCCGGGCACGGCCGCCGCGACGTCCTGCAGCTCCTGGGCGTGGTCGGCGTCGCCGGCCGAGCAGGTGACGTCGACGACGAGGCGCTCGTGGCTCGACTCGGCCACGTCGATGGCGGTGACGATGCCGCCTGCGCTGCTGATGGCGGTCGCGACCGCGCCCACCACCCCGTGGTCGGGCGCCGTGTGCAGGCGCATGGTGATCGAGTACGACGACGTGGTGGCTGACCTGGACACGTGCTCAGCCTCTGCCCACCGGGTGGTTACCGGCAAGTCGGACGCGCGAGCCGGACGCTTGTGACGGACGGCACAAAGTTCTGCACTTTTGGATCGATAGTGCAGAATGCACTACGTGTCCGAGAGTGCAACCACGACCGTCGGTGTCCCGCCCACCAAGCAGGCGCTGACGCGAGCCCGGATCCACCGGTGCGCGCTGCAGCTGACCCAGGGTCGCGGCCTCGACGGCTGGACCATGGAGGATCTCGCCGGGGCCGCCGAGGTGTCGCGCCGCACCCTGTTCAACTACTTCAGCTCCAAGGTCGACGCCGTGCTCGGCGCGGTCGGCTCCCCCGTCCGGCGCCGCGACGCGGTCGCCACCGGTGCCTTCGCCGCGTTCGTGGCCGGCGGCCCCACCGGCGACCTCGTCGACGACCTCGCAGTCCTGGCCCGTCCGGTGCTGGCCGGCGAGGACTTCGACCCGCAGAACGTCGTGCTCCGTCGCAGCGTGCTGACCTGCTCCAACCGCCTGATCGAGGCGGTGCACGAGCACTTCGAGCAGACCGCCGACGACATCGTCTCCCTGATCCTCCAGCGTGAGGGCGACGGCTTCGGCGAGGACCGGGCGCACCTGATGGTGCGTCTGCTCGTGGCTGTCTTCGACTCCGCCATGCGCGTCTACCTCGCCACCGAGGACCCGACCCACGCCGATCTCGTGGACATCTTCGTCGACCAGCTGCACGCCGCCGGCGAGCTGCTGGCCCGCTGAGGGCGACCCCCCGCCGTACCCACCTGCGTTCCCACCCCGCGCCACCACAGGAGAGAGACACCATGGCCACCCTGCTAGCCCGACTCGGGACCACCGCCTACCGACGCTGGCCGTTCTTCATCGCCGCGTGGGTGGCCGTGCTGGCCGTGATCATCGGCCTCGCCGCCGCCTTCTCCAAGCCGATGTCGGACAACTTCACCATCCCGGGCATCCCCTCGGAGCAGGCCGCGGACCTCCAGGCCGAGCTCTTCCCCGGCGCGACCAGCGCCTTCGACCAGGCCGACGTCAACGTCGTGGTCCAGGCACCCGAGGGCGAGACCCTGGCCGACCCCGACAACGCCGCGGTCGTCGAGGACCTCATCGCCGATCTCGAGGCGCTGCCGCAGCAGCCCGACGACGTCGAGATCCTGCCCCCGGGTGAGGTCGCAGCCGGCCAGGAGCAGCAGCTGGTCGACCAGGCCAAGGCCTCCGGCGGCTCGGTGGAGCAGGCCCGGGCCAACGCCGCGGCCCTCTCACCGCTGACCGAGGACGGCCGCACCGGCCTGATCACCTACACCTGGGACGTCGACAGCCCCGCCGAGGTCGAGATGACGACCCTCGACGCGCTCGACGACGTCATGGACGACGCCCGCGACCAGGGCCTGGTCGTCGAGGCCAACGGCTCCGGCGCGACCGGGTTCACCACGCCGGGCCTGGCCTCCGAGGCCCTCGGCATCGGGGTGGCCCTGCTGGTGCTGATCCTGACCTTCGGCTCCCTGGTGGCCGCCGGGCTGCCGATCATCACCGCCCTCATCGGCGTGGCCATCGGGCTGACCGGGGTCACCGCCATGACCGCCGTGGTCGACATCTCCAGCAGCACCTCGATCCTGGCCACGATGATCGGCCTGGCGGTCGGCATCGACTACACGCTCTTCATCCTGGCTCGCTACCGCACCGAGCTGCACCACACCGACGACCGGGCCCGCGCCGTCGGCATCGCCGTGGGCACCGCGGGCTCGGCGGTGGTCTTCGCCGGCCTCACCGTCCTGATCGCCCTCTCGGCGCTCTCGGTGGTCGGCATCCCGTTCCTGAGCGCCATGGGCCTGGCCGCCGCCGCGACCGTCTTCGTCGCGGTGCTGATCTCGCTGACCCTGCTGCCCGCGGTGCTGGGCATGCTGGGCCGCAAGGCCTTCGGCGGGCAGGTGCGCCGCTACGCCCCCGCGCGCGACGAGCAGGGCCTGGTCGTCAACAACGGCGTGCGCTGGGCCCGCTGGGTCGGCAAGCGCCCGGTCGCGCTGGTGCTGGCGGTCGTGGTCGCGCTCGGCGCCCTGGCCATCCCGCTCAAGGAGCTGCAGCTGGCCTTCCCGACCGACTCCACCGCCGCCAGCGACACCACCCAGCGCCAGGCCTCCGACATCATCTCCGCGGAGTTCGGCCCGGGCCGCGAGGCCCCGCTGCTGGTCGTCGTCGACGCCCGCGAGGTCGCCGACGGCGAGCAGGGCGCCGCGTTCGGCACCGTCGTCGAGTGGGCCGCCGGTCTCGAGGGCGTCGAGAACGCCCAGGTCGTGGCCACCAACGCCGACCCGACCGCCGAGCCCGGCACGCCGGGGGCCGCGGCCACCGGCGCGCTGGTGCAGGTGCTGCCCGAGTTCGGGCCGGCCGACGCCGAGGCCCAGGACCTGCTGACCGAGCTGCGCGAGGGCGAGTCCGACATCGAGGACTCCACCGGCACCGACCTCGGCGTGACCGGCCTGACCGCCATCACCACCGACGTCTCCGACCGCCTCGCCGACGCGCTGCCGGTCTACCTGAGCATCATCGTGGGTCTGGCCTTCATCCTGCTGATGATCGTCTTCCGCTCGATCCTGGTGCCGCTCACCGCCACCCTGGGCTTCCTGCTCTCGGTGCTGGCCACGCTCGGTGCCACCGTGGCGGTCTTCCAGCTCGGCTGGGGCGGCCTCGTCGAGGGCCAGCCGCTGGTCAGCTTCATCCCGCTGTTCCTGATCGGCGTCGTGTTCGGTCTCGCGATGGACTACCAGGTCTTCCTGGTGACCCGCATCCGCGAGGCCCGGGTGCACGGCATGTCGACCCCTGAGGCGATCGTCGACGGCTTCCGCAACTCGGCGCGGGTGGTCACCGCGGCGGCCGCGATCATGACGGCGGTCTTCTCCGCCTTCATCCTCCAGGACGACGCGATCATCAAGTCGATGGGCTTCGCGCTGGCCATCGCGATCGTCTTCGACGCCTTCGTGGTGCGGATGGTCCTGATCCCGGCGCTGCTCTACCTGATGGGCGACAGGTCCTGGTGGCTGCCGGCCTGGCTCGACAAGGTGCTGCCCGACGTCGACGTCGAGGGCGAGAAGCTCGACCGGGGCCCCGGCTACCACGCCGAGGAGTCCGACCTCGACGACGAGCTCGACGAGCTCAGCGACGAGCAGAGCCAGCGGGTCTGACCCGCTCGCGCCGAGCACCGCGCCGCACCGGCGTACGACGCAGCAGCCCCCGGCCACACCGGCCGGGGGCTGTTGTCGTCGTGCGCCGGGGCTGGTGCCGACCCGGCCCGAACTTCGCGCCGAGTCGGCCCGGATGTCGCGCTGAGCCGGCCCGTACCGGCCCCGCTCAGACCTCGGTGGTGCCCAGGCGGTCGAGCAGGTTCTTGGAGAACCGGTCGCCCATCTTCTCGATGACCCCGCTCATCGTCGCGGTCACGGCCTTGGAGGAGACCTTGGGCAGCGGCAGGTCGAGGGTGATGGTCAGGTTGGTCGCGAGGTGCGTGCCCTCGTCGGCGTCGGAGAGCTGGTACCAGCCCTCGACGGCCGAGCGCTCGGTCGTGCCGGCGGGCGGGTCGTGGCGGAACTCGATGCGCTCGAGGTCGGTGAAGGTCATCTTCTCGGTGAAGGCGGGCGAGACGTTCTTGCCCAGCACCTCCAGGCCGCTCATCTCCCAGCGCCAGTGCTCGCCGTCGGCGGTGATGCGCTTGACGAACGGGGTCATCTCGGCGATCGCGTCGGGATCGACGAGGAGGTCCCAGATCTCCTGGCGGGTGGCCTTCACGACGGCGGTGGCCTCGGTGCTGGCGGAGAAGCGGGTCATCGGGCGAGCTCCTTCTCGATGTCGGCGGCGATCTTCTCGGGCTTGGTGGTGGGCGCGTAGCGGTCGACGACCGACCCGTCGCGCCCGACCAGGTACTTGGTGAAGTTCCACTTGATCTTGCTGCCCAGCACCCCGCCCTTCTCCGAGCGGAGCCACTGGTAGAGCGGGTGGGCGTCGTCGCCGTTCACCTCGATCTTGGAGAACAGCGGGAAGGTGACCCCGAAGTTGCGCTCGCAGAAGCCGGCGATCTCGTCGTCGGCGCCGGGCTCCTGGCCGCCGAACTGGTCGCAGGGGAAGCCCAGCACGCTGAACCCCCGCTCCTCGTAGGTGTCGTGCAGCTGCTGCAGGCCCTGGTACTGCGGGGTGAAGCCGCACTGCGATGCGGTGTTGACCACGAGCACGACCTGGCCGCGGTAGTCGGCGAGGTCCACCTCCCGGCCGTCGATGCTGCGGGCGCTGAAGTCGTCCAGTGCGGTCATGCCGGAAGTCTGGCAGCCGGTCGGGCGTCCTCGCCCCACCCACCCGTGGGCCGTCCCGTGCGCTTTGCAGAGGGGCACACGTGTGCCCTTCTGCAAAGGGGACTCACCCCACCATGGTGCCGCGGACCTCGACGCTCTCGCTGTGCCCGGCCGGGTTGCGGTGCCCGTCGAGCTGCACCCGGACCCGGCGGTCACCGACCTCGAGCACCACCTCGTCGCCCTCGACGAGCGCGACCGAGCCACGGACCCGGTAGGACTGGGCCTCCAGCCGTTCCAGCAGCGCCTCGGTCTCGCTCGTGGCCACCAGGTCGCCGGTGGCCACGAGCCGCAGCTCGGGGCGCAGGCGGTGACGCAGCAGCAGGAACAGCCCGACCACCACCACCAGCGCCGCGTCGGCCGCCAGCGTGGTGACCAGCGCCTCGTTGCCCGACTCCCGCCCCGTGACGCGGTAGACCTTGGGGTTGTCGGGCAGGTAGACCACCTCGGCGCGCCCGCTCGCCACCGCGTCGTCGTACGCCGCCTCCTCGAGCGGCACCACGATCCGCTCGTCCTGCGCCGGGGCGGCGCCCTCCTCCTGCTGCTCGCCCACCACGGCCTCGACGACCGTGCCGGGCAGCGCCACCGCGACCAGGCGCTCGACCACGTCGCCCCGGTCGGCGTCCGCGACCTCGACCGGCTCGGCCGCCACCTCGACCCGGGTGCCGTTGGTGCGCAGGTCGCGGTCCTGGAGCAGGCTGCTCAGCAGCGGCAGGTTGATCATCGTGACCAGCACGCCCACGAGCAGGAGGGTCTTCAGTCGTCGGCTCACGGCCCCAGTATCCGGGCGGTGCTGCCCCTGACGCCTACTCGGGCCTGCTCAGCACCACCGACGCCGCAGTACCGGCCGCCGCGACGGCGGCCAGGCCGGCGAGCCAGATCGCGGCCGGGGGCACGGTGCCGCGCACGCCCACCGCCAGCGCGTAGGTCACCGGCGTCGCCAGGTAGACCAGCAGGCCGCGGCGCACCCAGAGACGGGTCAGGGCGGGGTCGACGGGCATGGCCAGCGGCCCGTACGCCGCGAGGGTCGCTGCGATGTGCGCGGTCACCAGGGCCAGGGCCGCGGGCAGCGACCAGGGGTGCAGCCCGTCGCGCAGCCCGAGCCCCCACCAGGCCACCACCAGGACCAGCACCGTGGCTCCGGCGGCCGACTCCGGGAAGCAGGCCCAGCCCACGCCCAGCAGCAGCACGAGTCCCACGAGCCAGACCGCGGGCGCCTGTCCGGCGCCCCAGGTGCACAGCAGGGCGGCCACCGGCATCAGCGCCACGAGTGCCCGCACCACCCACTGCCCCGTGCCGACCGGGCCCAGCCAGCGGCTCATCGCACTCCCGTCCTCGGCGCGCGGGCCGACCCGGAGAAGCCCCGCAGCACCTGGTCGAGGGTGCCGGGCCCGCGCCAGGGCACCACGGGGCACCCGTGCGCCGCGACCTCGGCCAGCAGCAGGTCCCGCTCGATGCGACGCATCCGCCAGGCGAGCTCGTCGACGCTCGTGCCGGGTGGGGAGTCGGGCGGGGACCCGGGCAGCGTGTCGACCACCAGCGTCGGCAGCCCCTTGCGGGTCAGGGTGGCGGTGAGCGTCGAGACCAGGTCGTCGAGCATCGGCGAGAACACCACGACGACCGTGCCGGGCGCGACGGGCAGCCGGATCCGTTCGGCGGCGACCTCGGCGGCGCGACCGGGTCGCACCCCGGCCAGCGTGGCCAGGATCCGCTGCTGGTGCCGCGCGCCCGACCCGTAGCCCACGACGCCCGCGCCGGGCCCGACCACGCGCAGGCCGACCCGGTCGCCGGTGCGGCCGACGTGGCGGGCCACGGCGGCCGCGGCACGCACGGCCAGGTCGAGGCTGCTCTCGTCGGCGTCGATGCCGCCCGACCGGCCGTGATCGGCCAGGGCGTCGACCACCAGCAGCACCGCGCTGTCCTCCTCGCTGCGGGTGGAGACGACGTGGAGCTCGTCGGTGCGCAGGGAGACCCGCCAGCTGACCCGCTGCAACCGGTCCCCGACGCGGAAGCCGCGGATCCCCGCGAACTCCGAGCCGGTCCCCGTGCGCTGCGCCCGGTGCGCCCCGACGAGCCCGACGGGCTGGGGCATCTCGGCGCGCGAGTCGAAGGGCGCGCGTCCGGGGAGGACCCGCAGCGACGGCGCCGTCACCGGCACCGGCCCCCAGCGCCAGCCGCCCCAGGCGGTGGTGAGCGCGACCTTCTCCCCGGCCGGTCGTCGTACGCCCCACCGGCGCGCGCCGACCTCGAGGTCCGGGCCCCGCTCGGGGTCCGGGAGCAGCGCCCCGACGACCCCGTCGGCAGGGTGCAGCGCCAGGTACGGCGCGCGGCCGCTGATCCTGGCCACGTGCTCGGCCGCCGCGGCGTCGCGCAGCCACAACCGTGACGTCGTGCCCTGGCCCTCGTGCAGGACGGAGTGGTCGAGGCGCACGTCGAGGCGGGGCGTGGTGTCCGTGACGTGCAGCAGCCCCAGCGCCGCGCAGAGCGCCATGGGGGCGACCAGCACCACCAGCACCGGGTCGCCGAGGAGCACCGCCAGGGTGCTCGCCACCACCGCGACGAGGCCGGCCCGCCCCACCGACGCCGTGGCCCGCCACCGGGTCATGCGGGCTCGAGGGTCGCCGGCGCCGCCACCGACGACAGCACCGTCTCGACGACCTGCTCGGCCGAGGCGTCCGACATCCACAGCTCGGGTCGCAGCGTGATCCGGTGGGCCAGCACCGGCGCGGCCACGGCCTTCACGTCCTCGGGCACCACGTAGTCACGTCCGCGCAGTACCGCCAGCGCCCGGGCGACCAGCACCAGCGCCAGGGAGCCTCGTGGCGAGGCGCCGGTCAGCACCTGCGGGTGCGACCGGGTGGCCGTGGCCAGGGCGACGCAGTAGCGCGCGACGCTCTCGTCGACCTCGACGCTCTCCACGGCCGCCTGCATGGCCAGCAGACCCGCGGCGTCGGTGACCCGGTCGACCACGACCTCCTCGCGGCGGCGGTCGAGCCTGCCGAGGAGGACGGCGTGCTCCTGGTCCGCGGTCGGGTAGCCGAAGGAGACGCGCAGCAGGAAGCGGTCGAGCTGGGCCTCCGGCAACGGGTAGGTCCCCTCGTGCTCGACCGGGTTGGCGGTCGCCACGACGTGGAACGGCTCGGGCAGCACGAAGGTGCGTCCCTCCACGGTCACCTGGCGCTCCTGCATCGCCTCCAGCAGCGCCGCCTGGGTCTTGGGCGGGGTCCGGTTGACCTCGTCGGCCAGCAGCAGCCCCGTGAAGACCGGGCCCCGGCGGAACTCGAACTCCCTGCTGCGCTGGTCGTAGATGAAGGAGCCGGTCAGGTCGGCCGGCAGCAGGTCGGGCGTGAACTGGGCCCGTGCGAAGTCGAGACCCAGCGCCTGGGCCAGGCAGCGGGCCGCCAGGGTCTTGCCGAGGCCGGGCACGTCCTCGAGCAGGACGTGGCCCTTGGCCAGCAGCCCGGCCAGCACGATCTCGAGCTGCTCGTGCTTGCCGATCACGACACGCTCGACCTCGGCGAGGACGTCGCCGGCGAGGCGTCCGGCCTCGACGACGGACAGGGGTGACGGCATTCAGATCTCCTCGATGTGGTGGAGGCAGCGCTCGATCTCGGTGGGGCTCAGGCGTCGTGGCTGCGCGCGGAGCACCGCGAGCAGCTCGGCATGGACATGGGCCCGGGCGCCGGGGTCGTCCCACGCCAGCTGGTGGCGTCGGGCCAGCCGCTGGCGCGCCAACCGGGCCAGGGCGTCGCGCACGGCCGGGTCGGCGGCGGCGCCCTGACGGTGGCTCTCGAGCATCCGCCGGTACGCCCCCAGGCGGGTGTCGGCGCTCGGCGCGACGACCGCGGGAGCGACGTCGACGTCCCAGCCGGGTCCGGCGTCGACGAGCACGTCGAGGGCGACCCAGGTGGCGGCGGCGCATGCCGCACCGATCAGGACCACCCGGGCCGGCTCGGGCGCGAACCCCGCGACCTGGAGCACGAGCAGCACCACCGCGAGCAGGCCCAGGGCGGCCGCGCACCGGGCCGTCCAGCGCCGCCTCACGGTCGGGCCCCCGGTCGGGCACCGAGTCCGGCGTGCACGTCGTCCAGCAGCGCGAGGGCGCGGTGGCGCGCGTCCTCGCCGACCTCGCGGCGGCTGAAGCGGGCGGCCCGGAACTCCTCGGCCAGCGCCGTGACGGCGCCGGCGTCGGCGCCGACGCGGTCCAGCACCCTCAGGGCGAGCTCGGTGGAGGTCTCCGAGTCCCGGGGCTCCACCCCGGCCGCGGCGGCCAGCGCCTCGACGCGCTGCCACGTCGCCACGATCGCGTTGCGGGGCGTGCCGCTGGTGAGGGCTCGGCGCTGCTCGGCGGCGTCGGCGAGCAGCGCCTGCCGCACCGCCTCTGCGGAGGAGCCGTCCAGCACGTCGAAGTCGACGTGCTCCCCCGGCTCGCCCGGGGCGGGTCGCAGTCGCCACAGGTAGCGGGCGGCCAGGACCGCTCCGGCCACCAGGACCACGGCCAGGGCGCCGCCCAGGACCGTCACGAGCACCGTCACGAGCAGCCCGAGCAGCGACGCCGGCTCGTCGGTGGGTGGCGGCGGCCGCTCGGCCAGGGGCCCGAGCTCGCCCGGGGGCGTGGTCGACGTCGACGTGGGCAGCGTCAGCCGGTCGGGGCCGTCGCCGCGCAGGACCTCCTGCGGGCCGGCGGAGGCCGCCCACACCGCCAGCAGGAGCACCACCAGGGTGCAGGCGACGACCGCCGCGACGGCGGCGCGCGCCGTGGCAGCGGACGATGCCCGAGACCCCATCGCGTCAACGTAGCCGCGGGTGGCTCCCGGGTCGAGGGTCGGCCAGGGCGTCGGGCCGAGAGGTTGCGCCGCTCAGCCCAGCCGAGGCGTCCCGGTGACCGTGGCGACGTACTCGAGCAGGCGCGCGCGCAGGTCGGGGTCCTGCTGGCGCTGCCAGCCGAAGGTGGTGGGCCGCTGGGCCCGGTCGTGCCAGAAGTGCTCGCCGTCGGAGGCCGGACGGGTCGCGACCAGCCAGACGGCGGTGTCGGCGCCGTCCTCGGGCTCGCGCAGCAGCCGGCTGACCACCTTGTCGAACGTGGGCAGGCTCTCGGTGACCCCGGGCGTGCGCACCCAGCCCGGGTGCATGCTCTCGACCTCGACGCCGGTGCCGGCCAGCTCGGTGGCCCAGGCGTCGGCGAGCACGACCTGCATCCGCTTCGTGCGGGCGTAGGCCTGCACGCCCTTGTACTCGCCACGGCGGTACTCGATCGCGTCGTCGTCGCGGGTGGCCAGGCCCGAGCCGTACATCCCGCCCGAGCTCATCCACACCACCGAGCCGGGGCCGGCCGCGAGCCGTTCGCGCAGCAGGTGGGTCATCAGGTGCGGACCCAGCACGTGGGCGGCCAGCGACATCTCGTGACCCTGCGCGCTCTCGGTGCGCTCGGGCGGCATCAGCCCCGCGTTGTGCACCAGCCCGTGCAGGGCCTCGATGCGCCCGGCGAGGTCGGTGGCGAAGGCCCGCACCGCGTCGAGGTCGCTGATGTCGCAGACCTCCTCGACGATGTCGGCGTTGGGCACCTCGAGGCGCAGCTCGCGCGCGTAGTCGGACACCTTGTCGGGGTTGCGGCCCAGCAGGTGCACCGTCGCGCCCAGGTCGAGGAACGAGCGCGCCATCGCCTCCCCGATGCCCGACGTGGCGCCGGTGACCAGCACCCGCTTGCCCGCCAGCGAGCCGGGCTCGGGGTCGGCCGGCCAGAACTTCCGGCGTACGCCGGAGCCGATCGAGGTGTAGCCCAGCACCACCGAGCGGTCCAGCACGGTGTCCACGGCACGGGCGAGCAACGCGTTCGAGTCCATGCCTCGAGCCTAGGCAGGCGCCTCAGCCCCGCCGCTCACCCCCGACGACGGGGTTGAGCGGGGAGGCCGCCACCGCGCCGGGCTCGACGCCGGGCAGGAAGTCGCGCCAGGTGCCGCTCACGAGCGTCGGCGCACCGACCACCCGCGCCCCGTCGGCGTAGTAGGTGGTGGCCAGCGCCCGCCGCGGCTGGGTGGTGCGGTTGGGGCCGGCGGTGTGGAAGCACAGGGCCGAGTGGAAGGAGACGTCGCCGACGTCGAACGGTCCGGCCTCCACGGCCACCTCCTGCTCGGCGAACCGGGCGGCGACCGCGGCGTCGTACGACGTGCCGACCTTGTCGAAGGCGAGGTCCTCGACGAGGGCCCGCACCTCGCGGCCACGGGCGAACGACAACGGGCCCATCCGGCCGGGGATCGCCGACATCGGGATCCACGCGGTGACCGCCTGGACGGTGTCGAGCGGGAAGTGCTCGGCGTCGTGGTGCCACGGGGTGCGCCCGCAACCGGGCTCCTTCGAGAGCGCGTTGTCGTGGTAGATCCGCACCCCGGCCTCCCCGAGCAGCGTGGCCGCCAGCCCGCCGAGCCGCGGCGACAGGGCGACCTCGCGCATCAGGTCGTCGTGGAGCCACATCTGCTCCAGGGCGGTGAAGCGCCCCGCCACGTCGTCGCCGTGCTCGGCGCGCAGCAGCCCCTCCAGCCGCTCGGCGAGACGTCGTACGACGGCCGGCGAGAGCACCCCGGGAAGCTTGACGAACGCCTCGCGGGCGAACGCCGCGACCGCCGCGTCGTCGAGGGGGTAGGGCTCGGCCAGCTCGGCCCGCAGCTGCTCGTCGGAGGCAGGCGCCGCGTCGGGCAGACCGGGCCCCTCGACCAGGTCGGTGGGGTCGTCGTCGTTGGCGGCGAGCGTGACGTACCAGTCCCACCAGTCCTGGTCGTCGCCCGCCCAGTCCTGGTCGATGCCGCCGTCGCGGTTGGCCTCGGGCAGGCGCGCGTTCTCGCTCACAGCCACAGCAGCGCCGCCTCGTGCTCGAAGGTGTAGGTGCCGTCGGGCCCCCGGCAGGTCGCGAGGTAGTCGCCGAGCACCGGCGCCGCCTCCATCTGCTCGAGGCCCAGGGAGTCGTCGAAGGCGCAGCGCTGCAGGAAGCCCTCGACCACGGCCCGGTCGCTGCTGGCGGTGCGGTAGGTGATGCGCTGGTCGCGCACGTCGGCCCCGGCCCGCCGCAGCGCGTCGCGCACCTGCTCCCCGCTCGTGTACGGCGTCGCGTCGCGGACCCCGGCGCGAAACGCCTGGTCGAACGCGAGGTAGTGCGAGGTCGCGGTCGCCTGGGCCACGAAGCCCAGGCCGCCAGGGGCCAGTGCGCCCACGAACCGCGCTGCTGCAGCGTCGAGCTCGTCGGGCGGCAGGGCGTACAGAGCGTGGGTGGCCCAGACGACGTCGTACCCGCGGCACTCCTCCGGGAGCTCCTGCAGGGTCACGACCAGGTCGCGGCGCGGACCGAAGGGCGCGTCGAGCACCCCACGCGCCTCGGCGACGGAGAAGGCCGAGGGGTCGAGCAGGTCGTAGGCCAGCCGGGGCAGATCGCCCAGGTCGGCGTGGCGCAACAGCGCGCTGGGCCACTTGCCGCTGCCGCACGCCACGTCGAGCAGCGACCAACCCTCCCGGGCCCGTCGCGCCAGCAGACCCGCCCAGTCCGCGGCCAGGGCGAGCTGGCGATAGTCCTCGGTGGCGAGCTCGTAGAACGCCTCCATGCCGGCGCGTCCCGCCTCGCTCCAGTGCTCGAGGCTGCGCTGCGCGGTGCTCCCCCGCCCACCTGTCCTCACGCCGGACTCCTCACCACACGACCGCGGCCCAGTGCTGCGGGACCGTGCTTGACTGAGCGTCGAGGACCACCGTAGTCCTCGCCACCTCGCACCGGGAGCCCCGTGCCGACCACCCTCACCGCTGAGCAGCTCCTGCACCGCGTCCAGCGGGCGGTGAGCCGGGGACCTGCCCTGGCAGGGCTCGAGCCGGAGGGCTACGCCCGTGCCCACGCGGCCTTCGAGGACCGCTCCGACCAGCGCCGGCTGATCCAGGAGCACCTGCGAGCACTCCTCGGACCGCGTGCCACCGCCTCGGTCTCCGTGCTGTCGGTGGGGTGCGGCGACGGCGCGGTCGACGCCGTGGTGGCCGCGACGCTGCTCGCGCAGCCCGGGAAGGTCCGCTACGTCGGCGTCGAGCCGTACGCCGGCAGCGCGCGGGCCTTCGGCGAGCGGATGCGCGCCCTCGGGCCGGGGCTCGAGCTCGAGGTGCACGCGGCCACCTTCGCCGACGCACCCCTGGGGGACGAGGCCTTCGACGTGGTGCTCTTCGTGCACTCCATGTACTACGTGCCCGACGTGGCCCAGACACTGCAGGCGGCCCACCGGCGGCTGCGCCCGGGCGGCGAGCTGCTCGTCCTCAGCGCGCCGCAGGGCGCGCTCAACCGGCTCGCCAGCGCCCTGGCACCGCCGGTCGACGGGCGCCCGCAGTGGTTCAGCGAGGACGTCGCGCTGGCCCTCGCAGCGACCGGCCTGCGCCCGGGGACCACCGAGCGGGTCGAAGCCGTCCTCGACCTCACCGACGCCGCACCCGACGTCCTCGACTTCACCACCCAGGTCCGCCTGACCCCGCCGGTGCGGCGTGCCGCGCTGGACTACCTGAGCGGGGTCGCGCTCCCGGCCCCGCACCCGGCCGCGCTGCTGCTGGCCCATCCCGTCGACGTCCTGCGCTGGGTCCACGACCCCTGACGATCTCCTCGCCCGTCGCCACGCCCAGGCCCACCTGCACAACACTCCCCCGCTGTCGTTGGCAGGTGGTGCCATACAGACCGGCCCGGCGCGGGGCTAGCGTGCGGCCATGTCCCCGCATTCAGCACCCCTTGACGACCTCGTCGTGCTCGACCTGACCCGGGCCCTGGCCGGACCGCACGCCGCGATGATGCTGGGCGACATGGGCGCCCGGGTGATCAAGGTGGAGAGCCCGGCGGGCGACGACACCCGGGGCTGGGGTCCTCCCTTCGTCGGCGAGGGCGACGAGCGCGAGTCGACCTACTTCCTGGCCGCCAACCGCAACAAGGAGTCGGTCGTCCTCGACCTCAAGACCGAGGAGGACCGCGAGGTCCTCGCCGGCCTGGTGCGCCGCAGCGACGTGCTGATGGAGAACTTCCGCGTCGGCGTGCTGGAGCGGCTCGGCTTCGGCATCGAGCAGCTGCACGAGCTCAACCCGCGCCTGATCGTCCTGTCGATCACCGGCTTCGGCCACGACGGCCCCGAGGCCAGCCGCGCGGGCTACGACCAGATCGCGCAGGGCGAGGGCGGGCTGATGAGCATCACCGGCAGCGACCCGGAGCAGCCCACCAAGGTGGGCGTGCCGATCGCGGACCTGCTGGCGGGCATGAACGGCGCGTACGGCGTCCTGGCCGCCCTGCACGAGCGCTCCCGCACCGGCCGCGGCCGGGTCGTGCGCACCTCGCTGCTGGCCAGCGTGGTCGGCGTGCACGCCTTCCAGGGCACCCGCTGGACGGTCGCCAAGGAGGTCCCCGGGATGTCCGGGCCGCACCACCCCTCGATCGCGCCGTACGGGCTCTTCCACACCGCGACCTCACCGGTCCAGGTGGCCTGCGGCTCCGAGACGCTGTGGCGCTCCTTCGCCGCGGCGACCGGGATCGACGTCGACGACCCGCGCTTCGCCACCAACGGCGACCGGGTCGGGCACCGGGACGAGCTGACGGCCGTCATCGAGCAGGTCCTCGGCCAGCAGCCGGCCGAGCACTGGCTCGCCCTGTTCGGCGGGGCCGGCATCCCCTCCGGCAAGGTGCGCTCCATCGACGACGTCTACGCCTGGGAGCAGACCCGCTCCCAGGGGCTCCTGCTCGACGTCGACCACGCGACCCAGGGGGCCCTGCAGCTGCCCGGCTCGCCCATCCGCTTCGACGACAACTCGTTCTCGGGCGGCCGGGCGACCCACGAGGCGCCCCCCACCCTGGGCCAGCACGACGCGGCGATCCGCGCCTGGGCCCGCGAGCCGCAGCGGTGAAGCGCGTCGCCACGACCGCCCGCGAGCTGATCGACCGGGTGGTCGAGCCGGGCTCGTTCGTGTGCTGGGACACCCCGCCCGAACGCGGCGACATCTCGCCCGAGTACGCCGCCCAGCTCGCGGCGGCGGCCGAGAGGTCCGGCGAGGACGAGGCCCTGATCACCGGCGAGGCCCTGGTCCGCGGACGCCGGGTCGCCCTGGTCGCCGGCGAGTTCGCCTTCCTCGCCGGTTCCATCGGGGTCGCGGCGTCGCGGCGTCTCATCGCCGCGGTCGAGCGGGCCACCGCCGAGGGGCTGCCTCTCCTGGCCTCCCCCACCTCGGGCGGCACCCGGATGCAGGAGGGCACCGTCGCCTTCGTGGAGATGGCGCGGATCTCCGCCGCCGTGGCCCGGCACAAGGACGCGGGTCTGCCCTACCTGGTCTACCTGCGCCACCCCACGACCGGCGGCGTGATGGCCTCGTGGGGATCGCTGGGCCACATCACGGTGGCCGAGCCCGGCGCCCTCCTCGGCTTCCTCGGCCCGCGCGTCTACGAGGCGCTCTACGGCGCGAGCTTCCCGCCCGACGTCCAGACCGCGGAGAACCTCTACGCCCACGGCCTGATCGACGGCGTCGTGCCCCCCGAGGAGCTGCCTGCCATCGTCGAGCGGGCCCTGGCCGTGCTGACCGCACCTGCGCCCGGGCCGGTGCCCGACCCGCTGGCCGGCACCCCGGCTCCCGACGGCGACGTCGACGCCTGGGAGTCGATCACGCGCTCGCGTGACGAGGACCGCCCGGGCGTGCGCCAGCTGCTGCGCCTCGCGGCCTCCGAGGTGATCCCGCTCAACGGCACCGGCGAGGGCGAGAGCGACCCGGGCATGCTGCTGGCGCTGGCCCGCTTCGAGGGCGCCCCCTGCGTGCTGCTGGGGCAGGACCGCTCGACCCAGACCGAGCTGGCTCCCCTCGGCCCCGGCGCCCTGCGCGCCGCCCGGCGTGGCATGCGGCTGGCGGCCGAGCTGCGGCTGCCGCTGGTCACCGTCATCGACACCCCGGGGGCCGCGTTGTCGCCGGAGGCCGAGGAGGGCGGGCTGGCCGGCGAGATCGCCCGTTGCCTGGCCGACCTCGTCACCCTCCAGTCGCCCTCGCTCACCGTGCTGCTCGGGCAGGGGTGCGGGGGCGGCGCGCTCGCGCTGCTGCCCGCCGACCGGGTCATCGCCGCCCAGCACGCCTGGCTCTCCCCGCTGCCGCCGGAGGGCGCGTCCGCGATCATGCACCGCACACCGGACCGGGCCCCGGAGATGGCTCGTCAGCAGGGCGTGCGGGCCAGCGACCTGCAGGCCGCCGGGATCGTGGACAGGATCGTCCCCGAGCGGCCGGACGCCGCGCAGGAGCCGGAGGAGTTCTGCCGGCGCCTGGGCAGCGTGCTGCGCCACGAGCTCGGCTGCCTCGCCGAGCTGAGCACGCCCACCGTGCTGGCCCGCCGGCGCCAGCGCTACGCCGGCTGAGGCACCGACAGCACAGAAGGGGCGCCCCCCGCGGGGGGCGCCCCTTCGTCGTGCGCGTGGGAGTGGATCAGCCCATGTCGACGATCGCGGCCACGGGGCCGCCACCCTCGGGGCCCTGGTGGGCCGCGGAGACCGAGACGAAGACCGCCGGGTCGCCGGTGACCGCAGCGGTCACGCCACCGACGCAGGCCTTGATCTGACGGTGCCAGTGCACGTCGGAGTCGTCGAGCATGGCGTTGCGACGTCCGCGGACCTCGCCGTCCTGGCTGGCCTCGCACTTGAGGAACACGTTGACCAGGCGGCCGTCGAGGTCGGCGGTGCGCGGGCGCTCGGGGAGCTCCAGACCGGCGTCCTTGATCGCGTCCCAGATGCCGTCCTGGTCGAGCGCGTCGTCCATCACCGAGTGGCCGATGCGGTAGCGACCGCCGACGCCGCGGACGTTGCCGACCACGACGACCTGCGCCTGGTCGAGCTCGACGCCCGAGGAGCAGGAGGCCACCGCGGAGTAGAGCTCGCGGCTGTGCATGACGTCCGCGTCGGTGGGCATCTCGATCTCGCCGAGCGCCACTGCGATCCCCAGGGCGGTGACGCCGTTGGAGAGGTCCATCGACTCGTGGGTGTGCTCGGTCCACACCGTCTTGCCACGGCTCTTGGCGTCGCGGATGGTGTTGATCGTCAGCAGCGGGGTCTTGGTCTGCACGTAGTGCACGTCGGCCGGGTCGGTGATGCCGGCGCGCTCCATGGCGACCTTGACCGCGTCGGCGACCTTCTCGATCATCGGGGTGCGCCCGATCTCCTCGGGGAGCAGCTGCTCGCTCATCGCGAAGCCGACCGAGAGCCGCGGCTCGTCGGTCTTCTCGACCTGGTCGTCGGGCAGGGTGGCGAAGATGGTCGCGTGCGGGCTGATCACGCCGTCGGTGCCGCCCGACCACACGATCGGGATCTCACGCACGGCCTCGGCCGAGCGGGTGCCCTTGGCCGCGATGACCTCGCGGAAGGCCCGGTCGGCGATGATCCGGGTGTAGTCGTTCACCCCGCCGTTGCCCTCGGTCTTGCCGATGATGGCGATGACTCGGTCGGCCTCCATCACGCCGTCGTCGATGAGCTTCGCGAGCTCGCTCGCGTCGGCGACGGAGTGGATCGGCACCTTGCGTACTTCGATTGCTGCGGGCACGTCCGCTTCCTTCCATTGGGCTGTTGCTGGGCTGTTGCTGGGCTGTTGCTGGCGTGGAGCTGGGTGTGGAGGTGGCTGGGTGGATCAGCGTGGCGCCGGAAGGCCCGGCACCACCCGGGTCCCGAGGTGTCCCTCGATCGCCTGGGCGATGCGGGAGAGCGAGGTGATGATGCCGGTGCCGCCGCCCTGCTCGGCGAAGCGCGTCACGGCCTCGATCTTCGGGCCCATGGAGCCGGCCGCGAAGCCCTGGTCGCGCGAGATGGCGCGCATCTCGGCCACGCTCACCTCGCCGATCGGTCGGGCGTGGGGGGTGCCCCAGTCGGTGACCGCGGAGTCGACGTCGGTGGCGATGACCAGGACGTCGGCCGAGGTCTGCCGGGCGATGAGGGAGGCCGTGAGGTCCTTGTCGATCACGGCCTCGATCCCGGCCAGGGTGCCGTCGCTGCGACGCACGGTGGGGATGCCCCCACCGCCGGAGCAGACCACGAGGTAGCCCTGGGCCAGCAGCGTGTCGGCAGCGGGGCCGTCGAGGCACTCGAGCGGCTCCGGCGAGGCCACCACACGGCGCCAGCCGCGGTCGGGGACCTCGACGAAGTGCTGGCCGTGCTCGATCAGCACCCGCGCCTCGTCCTCGGGGAGGTAGCGCCCGATCGGCTTGGTCGGGGCGGTGAAGCCGGGGTCGGCGGCGTCGACCAGCGTGCGCGAGACCAACGCTGCCGAGCGGCGTCCGCTGCCGCGCCGCGCCAGTGCGCCGTCCAGGGCGCTGAGCATCAGGGCGCCGATGGTGGCCTGGGTCTGCGCGCCGCACCAGTCCAGCGGCACGGGCGGCACCACCGAGGCCGACAGCTCGTTCTTGAGCAGGAGGTTGCCCACCTGCGGGCCGTTGCCGTGGGTCAGCAGCACGTCGTGGCCGGCCAGCACGAGGTCGGCCACGGGCTCGGCCGCCTCCGCGACCGCCCGCGCCTGGTCCTCGGGACGGGCGCTGCCGTCGGAGGAGGTCATGGCGTTGCCGCCGAGGGCGATCACGATCCGCATGGTGTCGAACCTAGGGTCCGTCGTCCCGGCTTGGCACGGGCATCATCACCCAACAGAAGCCGCGGATGTGGTCATCAATTGCCAGGTGACGGGCTCGGTGACGACGGGCTCCCGATCTCGCGGGCCACGCTCTCCTCCAGCGTCGTGCTGGTGCGCCCCAGCAGTGCCTGCAGCACCAGCCCACCGGCCGGCAGCCCGTGCCGGTCGTAGTGCTCGAACATGGCACGCAGCCACGCCTGCTCGTGCCCCGGCGCGGCCGCCGAGGCCTCGTCCGGCGTCACCCGCAGCACCGGCACCGACCGGCCCAGGACCGCGCCCGCAGCCTGCGCCACGTCACGCGCCGAGACCAGCCTCGGTCCGCCGAGCTCGTACGTCGCCCCCGTGTGCCCGTCGTCGAGCAGCACCCGGGCAGCCGCCTCGGCGACGTCGTCGAGGTCGACCAGCCCGAAGAGCCGCTCGGGGTCGTAGGGCACCCGGACAGCGGGCTCGTCCTCCCGCAGCCCCGGCAGCAGGTTCTGCACGTAGGCGCACGGCTGCAGGATCGTCCAGTCCAGCCCGCTGCGCCGGACCAGGTCCTCGCTGCGGGCCTTGCCCAGGTGGTGCGGCATGGACGGGCGCGTAGGGCGCCGCCACGGAGTGGTAGACCACCCGCTCGCACCCCGGCCGCGCCGCGCCGCCGCCAGCACCTCGGCGACCAGGGCGGGCTCGGCGGGGTGCAGGTTGGGCGCCATCAGGTGCAGCGCAGCGCACCCGGACAGGGCCTCCTCCAGGCCGGCCGAGTCGGCGCGGCCGAGCGGGCGGGCCCGGCGCACCCCGCCGCGTCGAGGGCGCGGGCGAGCGCCCGGCCGGTCTTGCCGCGACCGGCCAGGACGCCCACCTCCGTGCTCGGCTCACAGCCAGTCGACGTCGGCGACCTCGGCGCCACCGCTGAGCTGGGCGTAGCCCGGCCCCCGGTGGAAGAAGGCCTGCTCGGGCGCGGTCGCCGCCGCAGCTGGGCGCGCCGCTGCTCGGTCGCGGCCGCGTCGTACGCCGAGCGTGTCGTCGTCGAGCGACCCGGTCAGCACGACGCCGTAGTCGGCGAGCGCCGCCTCGGGCGAGACCTTGCGCCACACGACGTCGCGCACGACCATCTGCGGGGTCGCGCGCCAGCGGGTCGCCCCAGCCGCCGCCGCCGGTGGTCCGGATCCGGATCACCTCTCCGGCCTTGACCGGCTCGTCGTCGGCGAGCGCCTCGACGACCCGCTCGTTCGGGCCGCCCGGGTCGATGACGACCTCGAAGGGCCGGCCGGCCTGGCCGCCCTTGACGCCCCAGCAGGCCAGGATCGACCGGTCGGCGATCGACATGAAGTGGCCGTCCTTGAGCATCCGGATGTGCTTCTCGTAGCCCAGGCCGCCGCGGAACTGCCCGGCGCCGCCGGAGTCCATGGCCAGACCGAGCTCTCGACCAGGAACGGGAACCGCGACTCGGTGAACTCGCTGGGCAGGTTCCGCGAGTCGGGCACCACGTGGATCGTGTCCTCGCCGTCGGCGTAGTAGCGCCCGCCGGAGCCGCCGCCGAGCACCTCGCGCATCAGGTAGGGCCGGCCGTCCAGGTCGTCGCCGTAGACGCCGGTGTAGCGGATCGTCTCCTGGTCGGCGGGCATCCGCCCGTCGACCGCCTTCGCCACGACGCCGGCCAGCACGCCGAGCAGTCGCAGGATCACGAACGTGCGGGCGTTGGTCGGGGCCGGGAACTCCGGGGTGAGCAGGGTGCCCTTGGGCGGGAAGCGCATCTCGATCAGGGGGATGATGCCCTCGTTGACGTCGAGCTCGGCCATCCGCTCCGGGGTGTCGGCGAGGTTGCGCAGGATCGGGGCGAGCCACTTCTTGAGGAAGACGCCGTCGGAGTAGTCACCGCAGTGGTTGATCGGTCCCTTGGCCTGCGGTGACGTGCCGGCGAAGTCGATGACGATCCGCTCGCCGTCGGGGTCCTCGGCCGGCGTCCGGGTCAGCGTGATGCGCTGCGTGTGCAGCTGCGGCTCGTCGACACCGTCGTGCTCGGCGTAGTCCTCCCAGACCCAGCTGCCGACCGGGATCTTGGAGAGGATCTCGCGCCGGTACGTCTGGGTGGTGCGGTCGATGATCGCGTCGAAGCAGGCCTCGACGGTCTCGCGCCCGTAGCGGTCGAAGAGCTCACCGAGGCGCTGGGCGCCCATCAGGCAGGCCGAGCACTCGGCGTCGAGGTCGGCGGCCAGCGACTCGGGCATCCGGGAGTTGCGGGTCATGATCCGCAGGGCGGAGCGGACGGGGACGCCCTGGTCCCAGAGCTTGATCGGCGGCACCATCAGCCCCTCCTCGAAGACCGAGGTGGCGTGGCTGGGCATCGACCCGGGCACCGCGCCGCCGATGTCGTCGTGGTGGCCGAAGGCCTGGACGAAGGCGACGACCTCGGGGCCGTCCCCGGAGTCGTGGAAGACCGGCACCGTGACGCAGAGGTCGGGAAGGTGGCCGATGCCGCCCTCGGACTCGTAGACGTCGTTGTGGAAGAACACGTCGCCGGGACGCATCTCCTCCAGGGGGAAGTCGCGCGCGATCGGGTGCACCAGCGCGCTGTAGGAGCGGCCGGTGAGCTTGCGCAGCAACCGGTCGTGGATGCCGGCGCGGAAGTCGTGGGCGTCGCGGATCATCGGGGAGCGCGAGGTGCGCCCGATGGCGGTCTCGACCTCCATCTCCACCGAGGCCAGGCTGCCCTGGACGATCTCGACGAGCACCGGGTCGGCAGCCGCGCCGGCGTCGTCGGTCAGGCTGGCGAAGGGGAACTGGGTCGGGGCCTTGGCCGACGGCACCGCCGCGCGAGGCTCGACGGCGGGCTCGGTGGCGGGGGCGGCGGTCATGCCGTCACGTCCTCTCGGGTCACGATCACGTTGCGGTGGGTGTCGATGCGGGCCAGGAAGCCCGGGTGCAGCGGCACGGTCGAGCCGAACTCCTCGATCACGGCGGGTCCGGCGACCTGCTGGCCCGGGGCCAGGTCGGTGCGCCAGTAGACCGGGGTGTCGACGTACCCGACGCTCGGCTGGAAGCAGACCGGACGGCGACTGGCCGGCTCCGGGGTCCCCGGCTCGGCCGCGACCGCCTCGGAGGCGATGTCGGGACGCTGGATCGGGCCGATCCCCGAGACCCGGATGTTGACCCACTCGACCTGCTGGCTGTCGTCGGCGGAGAAGTCGTAGCCGTAGAGGCCCCGGTGCTCGGCGTGGAAGCGTCGGGCGACCTCGTCGAGGGTGTCCTGGTCGACGGGCCCGTCGGGGACGGGCACGCGCACCTCGTAGGCCTGACCGAAGTAGCGCACGTCGGCGGTGCGGGCGAAGCGGTGCTGGTCGGCGGCGAAGCCCTCCCCGTCGAGGGCGCGGGCGGCCTTGGTGGTGAGCTCGTCGAGGACGCCGGCGACGGTCGCGGCCGCGAGGTCGTCGTGCAGCGCCACGTGGGTCTGCACGTAGTCGTTCTTCACGTCGACGGTCAGCAGGCCGAACGCCGAGACGTTGCCGGGGTTGGGTGGCACCAGGACGGTGCGCAGACCGAGCACGTCCATCAGCCGGCACAGCAGCAGCGAGCCGGAGCCGCCGAAGGTGGTCAGGGTGAAGTCGCGGACGTCGAGCCCGCGCTTGACGGTGATCTGGCGCAGCGCGTTGGCCTGGTTCCAGGCCGAGATCTCGAGGATGCCGTCGGCGCACTCCTCGGGCGTGATCCCGAGCTTGCCGGCCAGCGCGACCACGCCGGTGCGGGCGGCCTCGACGTCCAGGGGGATCTCGCCACCGAGCAGGTGGGGAGGGATCCGGCCCAGGGTGACGTGGGCGTCGGTGATGGTGACGTCGGCGCCGCCCTTGGCGTAGCAGAGCGGGCCCGGGTCGGCCCCGGCCGAGTGCGGACCGACCTTGAGCGTGCCCTCGGGGGAGAGCCAGGCCACCGAGCCGCCGCCGGCGCCGACGGTGACGACGTCGATCATCGGGATCTTGCTCGGGAAGGCGCCGACGCTGCCCTCGGTCGTCAGGGTGGGCTGGCCGTCGATGACCACCGAGACGTCGGTGGAGGTGCCGCCGCCGTCGCAGGTCAGGACCTTGTCGAAGCCGGCCACCTGGGCGATGAGCGCGGCGCCGAGGGCACCGGCGGCCGGGCCCGAGAGGACGGTCGTGATCGGCTGGTGCACGACCTCCTCGGCCGAGAGCACACCGCCGTTGGACTTCATCACGTAGAACGGCACCGCACGGGGGGCTCCGCCCCCCGTGTCCCCCCCGACGGCCACGTTGCTGGCGAAGGCGTCGAGCCGGGTCTTGATGTTGGTGACGTAGCGCGAGAGCTTGGGCTTGACCGCCGCGTCGACGAGCGTGGTCATCGCCCGCTCGTACTCGCGGTACTCGCGCAGCACCTCGGAGGAGACGCTGACGACGGCGTCGGGGTGCTCCTCGCGCAGGATCTGGCGCATCCGCTCCTCGTGCGTGGAGTCGGCGTAGGCGTGCAGCAGGCAGACCCCGAGGGTGTCCACGCCCCGGTCGCGGAACCAGCGAGCGGCGGCACGCGCGCCCTCCTCGTCGAAGGGGCGCACCTCCGCACCGGTGTGGTCGAGGCGGCCGCCGACCCCCTTGACCAGGTGGCGGGGGACGATCCGGTCGGGCTTCACCCAGAAGTAGGAGTTGCCGTAGCCGTCGGGCACCGACTGGCGCGCGATCTCCAGCATCGCCTCGTAGCCCTCGGTGGTGATGAAGCCGAGCTCGTCGACCTTGCCCTCGAGGAGCTGGTTGGTGGCCACCGTGGTGCCGTGGCTGACCGCGGCGATCGCGTCGCCGTGGTCGGTGGGCAGACCGAGCAGCCCCAGCACCTTCTCCACCCCGGCCAGGAAGCCGTCGGCCGGGTTGCCCGGCGTCGAGGGCGTCTTGGTCGAGACGAGGTCGCCGCTGTCCTCGTCGAAGGCGACGACGTCGGTGAAGGTGCCACCGGTGTCGATGCCGATCCTGATGCGCCGGTCCTGCGCCACGGGCTGCTCCTGTCCTCGGGAAAGCTCTTCGCCGTTCACGGGACCATTCCATCCAGCCCAGGCGCAGCGCGACAGGGCAACTCTCGCCGTCGGATCAGGTATTCGTTGTCACGATTCGCCAAGCCCCGCGTCGCGGTGCAGCACCGTCTGTCAACCCTTGCCGAGCCCGGGGCGACGCTCTCCCACGCGGGTGCGCTGCTCGAAGGCGTGGGCGATCTCCAGCAGCCGACGCTCACCCGAGTGCGGCGCGACGATCTGGATCCCTACGGGCAGCCCGTCGGCGGTGAACCCGGCCGGTACCGAGATCGCCGGGCAACCGGTGACGGTGATGAGGTAGGCCGAGCGCATCCAGTCCAGGTAGGTCTCCTGGGACCGACCGTTGATCGTCTGCGGGTACTCCTGGTCCGCCGGGAACGGCGGGACCTGGCTGACCGGCATCACCAGCACGTCGTGGGACTCGAAGAAGACGCGCATCCGCTCACCGAGCGTGGTGCGCTGCGCGTAGGCGCGGGCCACGTCGGCGCCGCTGAGCGAGGCGCCGGCACGGATGTTGTCGGCCAGGGACGCCTTGAAGTCGTCGGGGTGGGCCGCCAGCAGGTCGGCGAACTTCGCCTGGAAGTGCCAGGCCCGCAGCGTGCGGAAGGTGTCCTCCGCCTCGCGCAGGTCGGGGTGGGCGTCCACGACGGTGCTCCCGGCGTCCTCCAGCACCGCGACCTGGTCCGCGAGCACGCGGGCGACCTCGTGGTCGACCTCGAAGGCTCCTCCCAGGTCGGCGGAGAGCGCCACCCGCAGGCCCGCCAGCGGCGAGCCGCCCGCTCGCCCGAGCGGCTCGGCGAAGACCGCGCCCGGGGTCTCCAGGGCCATCGGCACCCGAGGGGTGGGGCCGGCCTGCACCGAGAGGAGCAGCGCCAGGTCCTCGACCGTGCGTGCCATCGGGCCGCTCACCGAGGTGGTCTCCCAGGCGTTGCGCTGGGGCCACTCGGGCACCCGCCCGAGGCCGGGGCGCAGCCCCACCACGTTGTTGAAGGAGGCGGGGTTGCGCAGCGAGCCGCCCATGTCGCTGCCGTCGGCCAGGGCCACCATGCCGGTGGCGAGCGCGACGGCGGACCCCCCGCTCGACCCGCCCGCGGACCGGCCCGGGTCGTAGGGGTTGAGCGTGGTCCCGAAGACCGTGTTGAAGGTGTGCGAGCCGGCCGCGAACTCGGGCACGTTGCTCTTGGCGACCACCACGGCACCCGCGGCCCGGACCCGTTCGACGACCAGCTCGTCGGCCTCGGGCACGTGGTCGGCCATCAGCGGCGAGCCGTACGTCGTGCGCCAGCCGCCCGTCGCGTGGGTGTCCTTGACCGCGTACGGCAGCCCGTGCAGGGCACCGACCTCCTCGCCCCGCGCCAGTCGCTCGTCGGCGTCCGCCGCCTGGGCCCGGGCCCGGTCGGGATCGAGGCTGACCAGCGCGTTGACCTGCGGGTTGACCTCCTCGATCCGGGCCAGGTGCAGCTCGAGGAGCTCACGGGCGGAGATCTCGCGAGCACGCAGGGCCGCGGCCATCTCGCGAGCGGTGCTGAAGTGGTCGATCCCGCTCACCCCGCTCAGCCCCGCCGACGCGCGGCCAGGGCGCCGGCCAGCACACCGGCCAGCACGAGAGCGCCACCGACCAGCGCGCCCTGGACGAAGTCGCCCCCGGGCAGCCCGGCGGTGCCACCACCTCCGCGCGGCGGCGCGCTGAAGGTGGCTCCCGCGGCGGGCGCGGCGGCCGGCTCCCCGGCAGCGGCCGGGGCCGCCGGGGGTGCCGGGGCACCTGCGACCGCGACCTCCTGGGGCTCGGCCCCGCTGAGCACCCGGTTGATGGAGGAGAAGAACTCACCGGCGAGCCGCTTGCTGACCGAGGACAGCATCCGCTGGCCCACCCCACCGATCATGCCGCCGACGACGGCCACGGCCTCGTAGGTCAGCAGGGTCGTGCCCTCGCCGGTGTCGGCGAGGGTCACCTTCACGTCCGCGGAGATGGTGCCGGGAGCCCCGGCCCCCGCGGCCTTGAGGACCAGCGACTCGTGCGGCTGCAGGTCGCGCAGCTGGCAGGTGCCGGTGTAGGTGCCGCGGATCGCGGCCACGCCGGCGGTGACGACCATGTCGTACGTGTTCTCGCCGGTGACCTGCAGCTGCTCGCAGCCGGGGATGGTGCGCACCAGCACGGCCGGGTCGAGCACCGCGTCCCAGGCCTGCTCGACCGGGGCCTCGAGGACGGCTTCTCCGGAGATTCTCATGCGTGGGGTCCTTCCTGGAGCTTCTGCTCGTGGTGGAGCCGGAGCGCGAAGAGCTCCGACGGGGAGATCGGCATCGAGGTGATCGGGAATCCCTCGGCGTCCTCGATGGCCGAGGCGAAGACGGCCGCCGACGGGATGACGCCGGCCTCGCCGGCGCCCTTGAGCCCCAGGGGGTTCAGCGGCGAGGGCGTCTCCAGGTGGTCGATCTCGATCCGCTTCGGGACCTCGCTGGCATAGGGCATCAGGAAGTCCATGAACGAGGCGTTCTCGAGCTGGCCGTGCTCGTTGTAGGCCATCCGCTCGTAGAGCGCCCCGCCCACACCCTGGGCGACGCCGCCGTGGACCTGGCCCTCGACGATGAGCGGGTTGATCAGGTTGCCGCAGTCGTGCACGACCGCGTAGCGCAGGATCGTGATCTCGGCGGTGTCCGGGTCCGTCTCGACCACGACGGCGTGCATGCCGTTGGCGAACGTGGAGCGCGGCGGGGAGTAGAAGTCCTTGCCCTCCAGGCCCGGTTCGTCGTCCTCGGCCACCGGCGGCTTGCTCGGGTCGCCGACCACGAACTGGGTCGCGGCCTTCGACGCCTCGTCGAAGGCGTAGCGCAGCGGGTTGGACAGGACCGCGATGGTGCCGAGCTCGATGCGGCTGCCCGGGGCGCCCTTCACCTGGACGACCCCGTTGACGATCTCGAGGTCCTCGGGCGTGGTCTCCAGGGCGTCCGCGGCGATCCGCAGCACCTTCTCGCGGGTCTTGCGCGCTGCCAGGGCGATCGCCGAGCCGCTCATGACCGCGGCACGCGAGGCGAAGGTGCCCACCGAGTACGGCGAGCGCCGGGTGTCGCCCGTGACGACCTCGACGTCCTCGAAGGGCACCCCGAGCTCGTCGGCCACGATCTGGGCGAAGGCGGTCTGGTGGCCCTGTCCCTGGCTGGTCAGTCCGGTGGAGACCTTCACCTTGCCCGACGTCTCCACGTGCACGTGGCCACCCTCGTAGGGACCGACGCCGGTGCCCTCGACGTAGCAGGCGATGCCGATGCCGACCTTGCGACCCTCTGCGCGTGCCTCGTCGCGGATCCGTGCGAAGTCGTCCCAGTCCACGAGGGCCTTGAGCTTCTCCAGCGAGGCCGGGAAGTCGCCGGAGTCGTAGACCAGCGGGCGGCCGTCCTGGAAGAGCAGGCCGTGGTCGTAGGGGAACTCGTCGGGCTGGATGAAGTTCGCTGCCCGCACCTCGGTGCGGTCCTTGCCCAGGTAGGCCGCGATCGCGTCCATCGTCCGCTCCATCGCGTAGACGCCCTGCGGGCGCCCGGCCCCGCGGTACGGGGTGACGATGACGGTGTTGGTGTAGAGGCTGTCGAAGACGACCTTGTAGTTGTCGGGCTTGTAGGGGCCCAGCAGCTGGGTCGAGGTGATGATGGGGACGATCAGGCCGTACGGCGTGTAGGCGCCGTTGTCGTGCCAGAACTGCACCGAGAGACCGAGCAGGCGGCCGTCGTCGTCGAAGCCGACGTCGACGTGCTGGAGCTGTCCCCGCTCGTGGGCCGAGGAGATGAAGTGCTCGCGCCGGTCCTCGATGAACTTCACCGGCCGGCGCAGGGCGCGGGCCGCCATCGGCACCAGCAGCTCCTCGGGCCACGGGTGCACGATCTTGACCCCGAAACCGCCGCCGACGTCGGGGGTGATCACGTCGACCTGGCCCAGGTCGAGGCCCAGCTTCGAGGCGACCGCGGCCCGGACCCCGGTCGAGGTCTGGGTCGAGGTCCACACCTGCATCCGGTGCGAGTCGGTGTCCCACCGGGCCAGGGTGGCCCGGCCCTCCATCGGCATGCAGGCGCTGCGCTCGACCTGGAGGTCGAGGCTGAGCCGGTGCGGGGCGGCCGCGATCGCAGCCTCGGCGTCACCGACCTGCTGCTCCATGCGCGCGGCGCGGTTGCCCGGCACGTCGTCGTGGACCAGCAGGTCGCCGTCGCGGGCGTTCTCGATGCCCACCACGGGCGGCAGCACCTCGTAGTCGACACGGATCCGGGCGACGGCGTCCTCGGCGACGTAGCGGTCGACGGCCACGACCATCGCGATCGCCTCGCCGACGTAGTTGATCTCGTCGCGGGCCAGGGCGTACTGGGTGCGACCGTGGGTGAGCGTGGGGTGCGGGATCAGCAGCGGAAGCGGCTCGGCCATCGCCCCGGCGAGGTCCTCGTGGGTGTAGACGGCCACCACCCCCTCCACGTCGAGCACGGCGTCGACGTCGATCGCCAGGATCCGGGCGTGGGCGTGCGGACTGCGCAGGAGGGCGGCGTGCAGCGCGCCGGGCATCAGGTCGTCGGTGTACTGGCCCTGCCCGCGCAGCAGCCGGTCGTCCTCGACGCGCTGGACGGCCTGCCCGAAGAGCTTGGTGGTCACGCCTGCTCCCCCTCGCTGGGCTCGCTGCTCCTGGGCTCGAGCCGGGCGATCTCCGCGGCCCGGCACACCGCGGAGACGATGTTCTGGTATCCCGTGCAGCGGCACAGGTTGCCGCCGATCATCTCGCGGGCCTCGTCCTCGGTGGGGTCGGGATTCTCTCGGAGACCGGCGGTGATGGTGGTCAGGAACCCAGGAGTGCAGAAGCCGCACTGCAGTCCGTGGCACTCCTTGAAGGCCTGCTGCACGGGACCGAGCCGGCCGTCGGGCTCGGCGAGCCCCTCGACGGTGGTCAGCTCCTGGCCCGCCGCCGAGACGGCGAACATCAGACAGGCGCGCACCGGCTGTCCCTCCAGCAGCACGGTGCAGGCGCCACAGACGCCGTGCTCGCAGCCGACGTGGGTGCCGGTCAGGCCGAGGTCGTGGCGCAGCGCGTCGGAGAGCAGCCGTCGTCCGGGGATCCGCACCTGGTGCACCATCCCGTTGACGTGCAGGCGTACGTCGTGGAGCTCCTCCCCGGTGTCCGGGTCGGTCTGGGTCGGGGCGTTCGTGCTCATGCGTCTCCCTCGCGTCGCGCGATGCAGTCGTCGTGGGCCTGTCGGACCACCCGCTTCGTCAGCACCCGAGCCAGGTGGGCCCGGTAGTCGGCGGTGGCGTGGATGTCTGCCTCGGGCTCCAGCGACGCCAGCGCCAGGTCGGCGGCCGCGTCGAGGCTCGCCTCGTCGAGGGTGCCGGCGACGAAGGCCTCGGAGAGGTCCACCACCGTCGGGAGGTCGCTCACCGAGAGGTAGCCGGCCCGGACCGAGGTGATCGACCCGGCCTCGTCGGCACGCACCACCGCGGCGACGCCGCACAGCGCGTAGTCGCCGTGGCGACGGGCGATCTCGTCGAAGGCCACCCCGGCGTCGCCGGGCAGCGCCGGGAAGAACGCCTCCGTGGCGATCTCGTCATGTCGAAGGGTGCTCTCGAGCGGGCCGACGTAGAGGTCGGCCGCCTCGATGGTGCGGGTGCCGCCCGCGGAGGCGGCGGTGATGCTGCCCTCGAGGAGCACCAGCACCACCGGCATCTCGGCGGAGGCGTCGGCGTGCACCAGCGAACCGACCGTGGTGCCCCGGTTGCGGATGGTCGGGTGCGCCACCCGCTGCAGGGCCAGCGAGATCAGCGGCTGGACCCGCCGGGCGGCGGGGTCGGCCATCACGGTGGCGTGCCGGGCCAGGGCCCCCACCCGCACCCCCTTCTCGTCCGTGCGCACCTGGTCGAGGCCGGGCACGGCGTTGATGTCGACCAGCGCGCTCGGCGCGGCGAGCCGCATCGAGAGCAGGGGCACCAGGCTCTGCCCGCCGGCGAGGACCTTGGCGTCGGGGTCGGCGGCCAGGCTCGCCAGCGCCTCGTCGAGGGTGGTGGGTCTGGAGTACGAGAAGGGGGCGGGCTTCACAGGACCTTGGTCACCTCTCCCGAGCCGAGCTCTGCCCTGCGTCCCTTCACGAGGTGGAAGTAGACGAGGACCAGGATCGTGCCCAGGGCGATGCCCCCGAGCTCGAAGTCGTCGGTCACCTGCAGGGTCACGCCGCCGATGCCGGCGATCAGGCCGGCCGACAGGCCGATGAGGTTGACCGGGTTGCCGAAGTCGACGTTGTTCTCGACCCAGATCTTGGCGCCGATGAGACCGATCATCCCGTAGAGGACCACGGTGATCCCGCCGAGGACGCCGCCGGGGATCGCGTTGACGACCGCGCCGAACTTGGGGCTCAGGCCGAGCACGATCGCGACGGCGGCCGCGACGTAGTAGGCGGCCGTGGAGTAGACCCTGGTGGCCGACATGACACCGATGTTCTCGGCGTACGTCGTGGTCGGCGAGCCGCCGAAGGAGCTGGCGAGCGCGGTGGCGAGGCCGTCGGCGCCGATGGCGCGGCCCATGTAGGGGTCGAGGTCGTCGCCCGTCATCTCCGCGACCGCTCGCACGTGCCCGGTGTTCTCGGCGATCAGGGCGATCACGCCCGGCAGGACCAGCAGGGCGAAGGTGAGCGAGAAGCTCGGACCGTGGACGACGTCCACGCCGTCGGGCAGCTGCCCGCCGGGCAGGCCGAGCCAGTCGGCGGCACCCACGGCGCTCCAGTCGACGCGGTCGCGGGTGACCAGCTCGCCCGAGCCGTCGCCGGTGACCGAGGTGACCGGGCCGACGACGCGGTCGGCGAGCCACGACACGGCGTACCCGAAGATCAGCGCGAGGAAGACCGCGATCCTCGACCAGAACCCGGGGAAGAGGACGGCCGCGAGGACCATGAAGGAGGCGGTCGCCAGGGCGATCCACTGGTCCTGGGGCCAGTAGACGTTCGCGACGACGGGCGCCAGGTTGAAGCCGATGAGCATGACCACGGCACCTGTGACCGCCGGCGGCAGGATGGCCTTGAGCCAGCGGGCGCCGACGAAGTGGACGGCCACACCCACCGCGGCCAGCAGCAACCCCGAGACCATGATCGCGCCGGTGACGTCGGCGGAGTCGCCGCCCTGGTCGCGGATGACCACGACCCCGGAGACGAACGCGGCGCTGGTGCCCAGGTAGCTGGGGACCCGGTTCTTGACGATCAGCAGGAACAGGATCGTGCAGATGCCCGAGAACAGGATCGCGAGGTTGGGATCCAGGCCCATGATGATCGGGAACACGAAGGTCGCACCGAACATGGCGACCACGTGCTGCGCCCCCAGTCCGGCTGTGCGCGGCCAGCTCAGTCGCTGCAGCGGTCCGACCGCCTCACCGGGAGGTGGTGTCTTGCCGCCGTGGACGACCTCCCACTTGAACATGCTCACTTCAGGCTCCTTGCGCTCGTCCGAGACCGTTCAGGAGACGCTAGTGTCGCGGCTCACACCCGAGCACGGGCGAGTGTTGCCAAGTACGTCCGGGCAAGGATGGCACTCCTTGTGAGACGACCTCAGGCGCGCAGCTGGAGGACCTGCAGGGCCACCGCGATGTCGAGGCGCAGGTGCGGGTCGGTCGTGAACGGGCCCAGCATCCGCTCCAGCTTGCTGACCCGGTAGCGCATCGTGTTGTAGTGGAAGAACTGCCGGCGCGCCGCCTCGGCCACGTTGAGGTTGTGGTCGAGCAGGATCTGGAGGGTGGTGCGGAGGTCGGCCGCGTCCTCGGTGTCGCGAGCGAGCTCGCCCAGCACGTCGACCGCGAAGGACCGGGCCTCCGCCGGGTCCGGGACCAGGGCGATCAGCCGGTGCACCCCCAGGTCGTCGAAGCGGGTGGTGCTGCCGCCCCCCTTGACCCGGCGGCCCACCTCGGTGGCCCGCCGCGCTTGGAGGTAGGCCTCCGGGAGCTGCTCGGGCGAGGTGACCAGGCGGCTGACCCCGACCGAGAACGGACGCCGACCGCCGCCCCGGTCGCCCTGCACCGCGGCGACCAGCCGCTCCACCGGGCCGGCCCCGTCGGGCCCCGGCTCGCCCACGGGCACCAGGGCCACGACCTCGGCGGTGAAGTCCACGGTCGGCACGACCGGTCGACGGCTCTCGCAGACCTGGCGCCACGCGGTCGCGAAGCGCTCCTGCCAGCTGCGACGCACCCGGCCCGAGACCGGCGGCTCGTCGGGTGCCATCGGGTCGAGCTCGGCGGAGACGACGTGCATGTGTCCCTCGAGGTCCCAGCCCAGGCTGGCGGCGTGCTCGGTGACGTAGGTGCTGTCACCTGCCCGACCCAGGAACACGTCGCGCAGGAAGTCGCCGCGGTACTTGTTCTCGACCGCGGCCACCGCCTCCTGCCGGGTCACCAGCAGCGCGGCGACGGTCGCGGCGCGCTCCATGGCGACGACGTCGTCGTGGGAGAGGGCCCGGTGGGGGCTGAAGCACACCAGCCGCGCCAGGTCGGTCCCGCCCGCCACGATCGGCTGCAGCCGGACCTCGCCGTCCCCGACGGGCACCGGGCGGGTGCTGGCCCGCTCCACGCGGAACCGGCCGCCCGGCTCGAGCAGGTCGGCCTGCTCGAGCCGCCTGCGCAGCGGGTCGGGCAGCGCGGCGGCGCGCTCGCGCCCGTCGGTCGAGGTGACCAGCACGCCCAGGTCGAGCACCCGGGCCACCTCGGCCGCGATCTGGTCGAGGTCGCCGCCCTCGAGCACCAGCAGGGTCAGCGCCCGGTGCAGGGCGTCGATGCGCTCCAGCACCCCCGCCGTGAGCTCGTTGAGCCGGCCGTAGGCCTGGCGCAGCAGCTCGTCGAAGGCCAGCGCCATCGGCAGCCCCAGCACCGGGAAGTCGAGCTCGTCGGCGAGGGCGAGGGCCTCGGGATCCAGGGAGTCGACGTAGCGGCCGAGCTTGACCCCGAGGCCGGCGAGCCCGCGGGTGTGCAGGTCGCGCACCAGCCGGGCGAAGGGCACCGCGCCGCCGCGCTGGTCGGCGCCCGACGCCAGCGGGAAGCCGGTGGTGACGAGCAGGTCGTGCGGCTTGACCCAGTCGGCGATGTCGGGGACCTCCATCACGTTGACCCCGAGGACCATCCGGTCGAGGCCACCGTGGCCGGCGAGCACGGTGACGCCCTTCATCCCCTCCAGGCGGAGCAGGTCCCGCAGCGCGACGCCGTACGTGGGACTTATCAACGGTTGCACCCTTCGCGGCCCAGACTTGGCAATACCTACCATCGGCAGACTGTACGTCAGCGCACTAGCGTCGAGGGCGGCCCCCGAAGTCCGGGGTCACCGGACCCGGAAGGACGCATGAGGACCCACCGTCGCGTCGTGGCTGCGGCTCCCGCCCTGGTGGGCGAGCTGCTGGCCGGACCCGCCCGGACGGTGCCGGTGCTCCACCGCGGCGCGGACGCGGTCTACCTCGACCTGCGCGGGCCCACAGCACCCACCACGGCCCCGGAGATCGCGGTCCTCGGAGTGCTGTCGGCGACAGCGACCGCGGTGCCCTGCGCCCTGCGGACCAGCCTGCCCCGGCTGCCGGCCGACGTCGCCGGCGCGTCGCAGGCGCTGCTCGGCGGCGGGCGGGTGCTCCTCGGCGACACCGCGGCCGTCGTGACCCGCACCGTCGACGCCACCGTGCCCCGACTCCCGGACGCGGCCCTCGAGCCGGCCGCCCGCGTGCTCGACTCCCTCGTCGGCGACCGGTCGGCAGGGGTGCGCGCCGAGCTCCCTCCGACCGCGCTGGCCTCGCTCGCGGCCGGCGCGGGCGACGGCGTGCCCGCGCTGCTCGGCCGCGGCAGCGGCCTGACCCCGGTCGGCGACGACGTGCTCTGCGGCTGGCTGGCCACGATGGTCGCGGCCCGCCCCCACGCGGCCCGTCCCGTCGCCGACGCCGTACGCCGCCACGCGCCCGCTGCGACCACCGCGCTGTCCGCCACCCTGCTCGCCTGCGCGGCGCGCGGCGAGGTGCTGCCCCAGTTCCGGCGGCTCGTCCTGGACCTCGCCGACCCCGCCGCCGACCTCGACACCCGTGTCGCCGTCGACGTCGACGCGCTGCTGCGGGTCGGCCACACCTCCGGCGCCGGGCTCCTGCTCGGCGCCTCCATCGCCCTGCACCACCTCGCGTCAAGGAGCCTCACACCATGACCAGTCCCCCGCTCAGCGCGCACCGCCAGCACGTGGAGGTGCGCTCCGGCGCGTACGCCGACTCCGTCGCCCTGCTCCAGGTCAGCAAGGACGTCGCCGCGACCCCCGGCGTGAGCAGCGCCCAGGTGGCGATGGCGACGCCGCTCAACCTCGAGGTCCTCGAGTCGATGGGCTTCGACCTGCCCGCGACGACGCCCAACGACATGGTCGTGGCCCTGATGCTGGACGCGGACGGTGACGTGGAGAGCGCGCTGGTCGCGGTGGACGCCGCGCTGGCCGCCTCCAGCCGCCGGCGCTCCGGCAGCGTCGAGGAGGCGCCGACCCGGACCACCGGTCGCGCGCTCGCCGAGTCGGGAGCCGACCTGGCGCTGATCTCGGTGCCCGGTCAGCACGCGATGGTCGAGGCCATGGACGCCCTCGACGCCGGCCGCGACGTGATGATCTTCAGCGACAACATGCCGGTGGAGCAGGAGATCGCGCTCAAGGACGTCGCCACCGAGCGCGGACTGCTGGTGATGGGCCCCGACTGCGGTACCGCCATGGTCGGCGGACTCGGCCTCGGCTTCGCCAACACCACCCGGCCGGGTCCCGTCGGGATCGTCGCGGCGTCGGGCACCGGCTGCCAGCAGCTGATGTGCCTGCTCGACGCGGCCGGCGTCGGCGTGGGCGCCGCGCTCGGCGTCGGCGGCCGTGACCTCGGCAGCCGGGTCGCGGGCCGCTCCACCCGCGAGGCGCTGCGCCGCCTCGACGCGGACCCGACCATCGAGCTGGTCGTGGTGGTCTCCAAGCCCCCGGCAGAGGAGGTGGCCGCCGAGCTGCGCACGTTCGCCTCGACCCTGTCGACCCCCGTCCACCTCGCGCTGCTCGGCGCGGGCCAGCCCGACCTCACCGAGGCGGCCGGGGCCGTCCTCGACACCCTCGGGAGCACGGCCCCGGACTGGCCCTCGTGGGGCAGCACCGCGGAGGGCACCGGCGGCACCCACCTGCGCGGCCTCTTCGTCGGCGGCACGCTGTGCGACGAGTCGATGCTGATCGCCGCCGCCGAGCTGGGCGGCATCCGCAGCAACATCCCGCTCTCACCCGAGCTGGCCCTCGACTCTTCCCTCACCGCCCAGGCGCACACGATGATCGACTTCGGCGACGACGCCCTCACCGCCGGGCGCGCGCACCCGATGATCGACCCGACGCTGCGCCTGGAGCACCTGGGCCGGGCTGCGGCCGACCCCGCGACGGCCTGCATCCTCATGGACGTGGTGCTCGGCCACGGCGCCGAGCCCGACCCGGCCGGCGCGCTCGCCCCCGCCATCAGCGCCGCCATCGAGACCGCTCGCGCCGCCGGCCGGGAGCTCCCGGTGGTGGTCGCCTGCGTCGGCACCGAGTCCGACCCGCAGCAGCTGTCCCGCCAGGCCCGCACCCTGGCCGAGGCCGGCGCCGAGGTCCACCTGTCCAACGCCCTGGCCACGCGCCGGGCCATCACCCTGACCGGAGGCACCCGATGACCGCCCGTACGACGCCCGCCCCCCGCCCCACCACCGCACCCGAGGGCGTGGCCGCCTCCGGCGTCGACCTCTTCGCCGACGCCGTCGACCTGCAGGCGGTCCCGGTCTCCCGGGTCGACTGGCGCCCCCCGATGGACGGCACCGCCGACGACCTCGCGGTCGTGGCGGCCGACCCGCTGCGCCGCGACGCCAACGCACGGGCGGTCCAGGCGATGCTCGACGTGCAGGCCGTGCTCGTCGACGTGGCCCCCGCCTCCGAGGTGCTCGGCCTCGAGGCCGGCCAGTTCCTGCACGCCGGGCCGCCCATCGCGTGGGAGGCGGCCACCGGCCCGCTGCGCGGCGGGCTGATGGCCGCCGCCGCGCTCGAGGGCCTGGTCGACGACCCGGAGGACGCGGTCGCTCTCTTCGAGCGGGGCGACGCGGTCTCCCTGGAGCCGTGCCACCACCGCGGTGCCGTCGGGCCGATGGCCGGCGTGGTCTCGCCCTCGATGTGGATGTTCGTGCTCGAGGACCCGGCCTCGGGCCGCCGTACCTACTGCTCGCTCAACGAGGGGCTCGGCAAGGTGCTGCGCTACGGCGCCTACGGCCCCGAGGTGCTCGAGCGGCTGCGCTGGATGTCCGCGGTGCTCGGACCGCTGCTGGCCCAGGCGGTCAGGGCCACCGGCCCGGTCGACGTCACCGGCATCCTGACCCAGATGCTGCAGATGGGCGACGAGGCCCACAACCGCAACCGCGCGGGCACCCTGATGCTCCTGCGTGACCTCGCCCCGGCGCTCGCGGAGTCGTCGGCCGACGCCAAGGACGTCGCCGACACGCTGCGCTTCATCGGCGGCAACGACCACTTCTTCCTCAACCTGGCGATGCCGGCGTGCAAGCTCGCCCTCGACGCCGCCCGCGGGATCGAGGGCTCCACGATGGTGGTGGCGATGGCCCGCAACGGCACCGAGTTCGGCATCCAGGTCGCCGGCACCGGCGACCAGTGGTTCACCGGCCCTGCCCAGGTCGCCGACGGCCTGTTCCTGGGCGGCTACGGCCCCGAGGACGCCAACCCCGACATCGGCGACTCCGCGATCACCGAGACCGCCGGCATCGGTGGCTTCTCGATGGCCACCGCGCCGGCGATCGTGCGGCTCGTGGGCGGGACCGTGCCCGACGCCCTGGCGACCACCCGCCGGATGCGGGAGATCACGCTCGCGGAGAACCCGCGCTGGAGCATCCCGGTCCTGGAGTTCGCTGGAGCCCCGACGGGGATCGACGTGAGCCTGGTCTGCCGCACGCAGGTGCTCCCGCAGATCAACACGGGCATGGCCGGCAACCGGGCCGGGGTGGGCCAGGTCGGCGCCGGCCTGGTCACCCCGCCCGCGGAGATCTTCCCCCAGGCGCTGGCCGCGCTCGCCGATCGCACGCGGGAGCGTGCGGGGGCCTGAGCCGAGGCGAGCGTCGCCCGAGCCCTCCGGGCTCGACGGTGCTGGACCGGACCCGGTGCCGGATCGCGGTACCCACGAACGGGTGCCCGTCGTCGGCCGGGTCCGCGCGCGATCACCGGTGCCGCGGTCGCAGTGGGGCTCGTGGCCGGCTGCTGGACGTGCCCGTGGGTGATCGAGCGCAGGACGGTGCCCAGCGGGCGGGAAAGGCACTCTCGTTCCACGCCACGCGCACCAGAGCGGACACCACCGGTGGACCAGGGCTCAGGTCGTCGTGGACCACTCTGCTGGACCCCCCTGGGAACGGAGGATGCGGACTGCGGTCGCGCTCCCAGCCTTTACCTGATTCCGGTGATGCCCGGGTCGGGCGACGAGGAGCACCCTCGGGTTCACAGACGGCCCACGAAGAGAGGGGGCCTCGACAACCGAGGGGTAAGCATCATGAACAAGACGAAGACATTCGCTGTGGGCATCGCCAGCGCTGTGGTCGGCTCGCTCGCGCTCGCCGCGCCTGCCATGGCGGACTCGACCTCGTCCGGCGCGTACAGCCAGACCACGTCGAACCTGACATGCACCGGGCAGGTCCAGGACGATGGTGACGGCGGCACGCTGAGCGTCACGGTGGCAGGCATGGAGACCCGTCCGTCCGACAAGCACTTCCGGACGTGGCGCCTGAAGACCCGCCTGGTGGCGCAGGAGAAGACCTACAACGGCAGCTGGAAGAACGTGGCGCGGACCGGGTTCGTCCCCGGTCAGCTCGGTCCGGCTTACTCCAACGGCACGACGAACTACTCGTCGTTCACGTGGGGCGGTAGCGCCCAGCCCACCCTCTCGGTGAGTGTGGCCGGGTTCGACGACCTCTTCCGGGCCAAGGTCGTCACGAAGCTCTACGACGACGAGGACGTGATGATCAAGCGTCTGGTCACTCGCGACGGTCAGTGCCGCCTCTGACCCCTCGGGACGCCACCCCCCGGGAGCGCAGCTCCCGGGGGGTCGGCATGTCCGGTGCCGGCAGCAACACGCTGAGGTGCTGGATCAGCATCTGCCGAGAGGTCCGCGACGAGGCCGAGGTCGCGGCGTACACCGCCCTGGCCGCGCTGGACGACGGCGCCGTGCGCGACACGCGGATCGTGCCGGGCGTCTGAGCCCGCACGGACCCCCACCAACGCAGGAACCCGGCCCAGAGATCTCTGGGCCGGGTTCCTGTGGTGGTGCGCGAGGGGGGAGTTGAACCCCCACGTCCTTTCGGACACACGGACCTGAACCGTGCGCGTCTGCCTATTCCGCCACTCGCGCTTGAAGCGTGATGAGATTAGCCCAGCGGCTCTCCGTTCCCCAAACCGGGCCGCCGTCGAGGGTCGGGGGTGCCCACTCCCCCCGCTCGACCCCGTTACGATCGGGTGCGACCCGGCACCCCCGCCGGGCCGGTCGGCCTGCACGAGGAGCCGGCTCCCCGCGTCGCCGAGGACGGAAGGAGGCCGAGTGAGCGCCTTGCAGCGGTTCGAGCAGCGGCTCGAGCAGATGATCTCCGGAGCATTCGCCCGGGCGTTCCGCTCGGCGGTGCAGCCGGTCGAGATCGCGGCCGCGCTGCAGCGCGAGTGCGACAACAACGCGCAGATCCTCTCCCGCCAGCGGCGCCTGGTGCCCAACGACTTCCACGTCGAGCTCTCCGGCACCGACCTGGACCGGCTGGCGCCGTACGACACCGCGATGGCCGACGAGCTGGTCCGCCAGCTCGAGGAGCACGCGCAGGCCAACGCCTACTCCTTCCCCGGGCCCATCACCATCGAGTTCGAGGGCGCCGACGACCTGACCACGGGCCGGTTCCGGATCCGCAGCCAGGCCCAGGCGCGCGTCACCGGCAACAGCACCCACACCCAGGTCGGGCGGGCCAAGGCGCTCCTGGAGGTCAACGGCACCCGCCACCCGCTGCTCGGCGGCAGCGTCGTGGTCGGGCGCGGCACCGACGCCGACGTGCGCATCAACGACCCGGGGGTCAGCCGGCGCCACATCGAGTTCCGTGTCGACGCCGCCGGGGAGCACCCGCGCGTCGACGTGCGCGACCTCGGCTCGACCAACGGCATGCTGGTCGACGGGCAGAAGATGACCAGCTCGGTCGCGGGCGACGGCACCGAGGTCAAGATCGGCAACACCACCATGACCGTGCGGATCGAGCAGGAGCACGCCGATGTCTGAGCTGACCCTGCTGCTGATCCGCATCGCCTACCTGGCGGTGCTGTGGATCTTCGTGCTCTCCGCCATCTCGGTCATCCGCTCGGACATGTTCGGCGCCCGCGTCCCCGAGACCGCCCGTGGTGGCCAGGTGCCGCCGGCCAAGAAGGACAAGAAGGGCAGGGCGGCCAAGCCCCCGGGCAAGCGCCGCGGGGCCCCCACCCACCTGCTGGTCGTCGAGGGCGGCAACGCCGGTGAGCGCGCCGACCTCGCCGACGCCCCGCTGCTCATCGGACGCGGCTCCGACGCCGCGATCCGCCTCGACGACGACTACGTCTCCACCCGCCACGCCCGGGTCGCGGCCTCCGGCGACCAGTGGTTCGTCGAGGACCTCGGCTCCACCAACGGCACCTACATCGGCACCGTCCGCATCACCCAGCCCACCACGATCACGATGGGCACCCAGGTGCGCATCGGCAAGACGATCCTGGAGCTGCGCAAGTGAGCGGCCTCCTCCGGCTCCACTACTCCGCGATCTCCGACGTCGGGCGGGTCCGCAAGGACAACCAGGACTCGGGGTACGCCGGTCCGTGGCTGCTCACGGTCTGCGACGGCGTGGGCGGGGCCGCGCGCGGCGACATCGCCAGCGGCACCGCCGTGCAGCAGCTGCGCCGCCTCGACGAGGACCCGCCGGGGGAGCTGAGCCCCGACGACCTGCTGGGTCGCGTGGCGGGCGCTCTGCACCGCGCGCACGACCGGATCGGCGAGATCGTCGACGACGACCCCGCCCTCAACGGCACCAGCACCACCGCCACCGTCCTGTACTTCGACGGGAAGCGCGTAGGGGTGGGCCACATCGGCGACAGCCGCGCCTACCTCTACCGGGGCGGTGAGATCAGCCAGCTCACCCACGACCACACCTTCGTGCAGAGCCTCATCGACGAGGGCCGCATCAGCGAGGCCGAGTCGCGGGTGCACCCGCACCGCAACCTGATCCTCAAGGCCCTCGACGGCGTCCACGAGGCCGAGCCCGACCTCTTCCTGGCCGACCTGCAGACCGGCGACCGGCTGCTGGTCTGCTCCGACGGCGCCAGCGGCGTCCTCGACGACGCCCGCCTCGCCGACGTGCTCTCCACCGGCACCCCCGACTACGCCGCCGTCGAGCTCGTGCGCGCCAGCCTCGAGGCCGGCTCCTCCGACAACGTCACCTGCGTGGTCGCCGACGTGCTCGACGAGGAGGCCGCCACCGCGCGCGCCGACGACCTCGACGACCTGCAGCCGATGCTGGTCGGCGCCGCCGCCGAGCTGCGTCGCCGCGCACCCAAGGGCCCCCGACCCACGGGCATCTTCCGCGGCCACCGCTCCGGCGACACCGGTGAGCTCGAGCCGGTGCAGGCCGACCTGCCCGACCTGCCCGACGACGTGCACGCCATCCCCAGCGATCCCATCGACCCGGAGGCCGCCCGCTACGCGCCGCGTGAGCCCGCCCGGTTCCTCTGGCTGCGCCGCCTGCTGGGCCTGCTGATCGTGGTGGGCGCGGTGTGGATGGTCGCCGCGGCCGCGTGGTCGTGGAGCCAGGCTCAGTACTACGTCGGCGAGCAGGACGGCACCGTGGTCATCTTCCGCGGCGTCAACACCAGCCTGCCCGGCATCGAGCTCTCCGAGCCGTTCGCGACCACCAACGTCGAGCTCGACCGGCTGCCGGCCTTCGTCTCCGAGGGCGTGCGCGACGGCATCGCGGCCGACGACTTCGCCGATGCCGAGGCCATCGTCGACAACCTGGCCGCCGAGATGTCCCCGGAGCTCGGCGTGCCCAGCGAGGACGCCTCGTGACGACCACCTCCCCCGCACCCTCCGGCCCCCTGGCCTTCGTGCACCGGCGCCGCCGCGGCGCCGAGCTCTTCCTGCTGGTCCTGGCCCTGCTGGTCGGCATCGGCGCGTACGCCGCCGTCGGCATCGGCGTCGAGGAGAGCGTGCCCGCCGACCTGGTCGGCTACGGCGGCTGGCTGGCCGCGCTGATCATCACCTGCCACGTCGTGGTCCGCCTGGTGGCGCCGTACGCCGACCCGGTGCTGCTGCCGGTCGTGGCCGCGCTCAACGGTCTCGGGCTGGCCGTCATCCACCGCATCGACCTCGACCAGGGCAGCGGCTTCGCCTCGCGCCAGCTGACCTGGATGAGCGTCGGGGTGGGCCTGTTCATCGCCACCCTGCTGCTGCTGCGCGACCACCGGGTGCTGACCCGCTTCACCTACACCAGTGGGCTGGGCGCGATCGTGCTGCTGCTGACCCCGATGATGCCCCTGATCGGCAACGAGGTCCGTGGCGCGCGGATCTGGATCCAGCTCGGCCCCTTCAGCCTGCAGCCCGGCGAGGTCGCCAAGGTGCTGCTCGTGGTCGCCTTCGCCGGCTACCTGGTGCAGCACCGCGACGCGTTGGCGCTGGCCGGGCGACGGGTGCTCTTCGTCGACCTGCCCCGCGGGCGCGACCTGGGGCCGGTGCTGGGCATGTGGCTGATCAGCCTGGGCATCCTGGTCTTCCAGAAGGACCTCGGCTCCAGCCTGCTCTTCTTCGGCCTCTTCCTGGTGATGCTCTACGTCGCCACCGAGCGCCCGGGATGGCTCGTGGTCGGCGGCGCGCTGTTCCTCGGCGGCGCCCTGGCCGCGTGGCGGATCTTCGGCCACGTGCAGACCCGCGTCGACATCTGGCTCGACCCGTTCTCCCACTACGGCGCCGGCACCGACGGGCGCGGCGAGCAGCCCCTCGAGGCGCTCTTCGGGATGGCCTGGGGCGGGCTGATCGGTCGCGGGTTCGGTGACGGCGACCCGGGTCGGGTGCCGTTCGCGGAGTCCGACTTCATCATCGCCGCCATCGGCGAGGAGCTCGGGCTGACCGGGCTGATGGCCGTGCTGCTGCTCTACGGCATCATCGTGGAGCGTGCCCTGCGCGCCGCGCTGATCTCGCGCGACGGTTTCGGCAAGCTGCTGGCCGCCGGTCTCGGCGCGGTCCTGGCGCTGCAGGTCTTCGTCGTGGTCGGCGGTGTCACCGGGCTGATCCCGCTGACCGGCCTGACCACGCCGTTCCTGTCCTACGGCGGCAGCTCGCTGGTGGCCAACTGGGTCATCGTGGCGCTGCTGCTGCGCGTCTCCGACCTCGCCCGGCGCCCGCTGCCCGACCTCTCGGGCGGCGCCGACCAGGGCTCCGACGACGACACCCAGGTGGTGAGGGTCCAGCGATGAACAAGCCGATCCGCACGATCTCGGTCTTCTGCCTGCTGCTCTTCGTGGCACTGCTCGCCAACGTGACCTACCTGCAGTTCTGGCGCGCCGACGGGCTCAACGACGACCCCAACAACCGGCGCGCCCTCGACGAGCGCTTCTCCCAGCAGCGCGGCGCGATCCTGGTGGGCAGCGACCCGATCGCGCGCAGCGAGCCGGTCGACGACCGCTACGACTACCAGCGCACCTACCTCAAGCCGCTGCTCTACAGCCACCTGACCGGCTGGTTCAACTTCTACAACGCCCAGCCGGCCACCTGCGCCGGCTGCCAGCAGCGCGTCGAGCAGACCTACAACGAGCTGCTCTCCGGCGAGGACGACCGGCTCTTCGTGACCCGCCTGGTCGACCTGCTCAGCAACAAGGAGAGCCAGGGCGGCAACGTGCAGCTCACCATCGACCCGGCGGCCCAGCAGGCGGCGTACGACGGCCTGCGCGCCGTGGTGGGCCCCGAGGGCGAGGGCTCGGTCGTGGCGATCGAGCCACGCTCGGGCAAGGTCCTGGCGATGGTCTCGCTGCCCACCTTCGACCCCAACGCCCTGGCCTCCCACGACCTCAGCGAGGTCAACGCGGCCGCCGAGCGGCTCGAGGCCGACGACGACGAGCCGCTGCTGAACCGCTCGATCCAGACCACCCTGCCCCCGGGCTCGACCTTCAAGATCGTCACCGCCGCCGCCGCGATCGAGAGCGGCGACTACGAGGCCGACGACCTCGTCCCGGGCGGTCCGAGCTACCAGCTGCCACTGACCAGCGACGACTCGGGGCTCATCGACAACGAGGGCCGCGACTGCGGCTCCGACCGGATCCCCTTCGCCCAGGCGATGGAGAACTCCTGCAACACCACGTTCGCGCGGCTGGCCGTCGACCTGGGTGCCGACGCGATGCAGGAGCAGGCCGAGGCGTTCGGCTTCAACCAGCAGTACTTCGAGGACCTGCTGCCGCAGGCCACCTCGCGCTTTCCCGAGGACATGAACGAGCCGCAGACCGGCCAGAGCGGCATCGGGCAGTTCGAGGTCGCCGCGACCCCGCTGCAGATGGCCATGGTCGTGGCCGGCATCGCCAACGACGGCTCGGTGATGAAGCCGTACCTCGTCGACGAGGTGCAGAGCCCCGAGTTCGACCAGATCGACGCCACCGACGAGGAGGAGCTCTCCGAGGCGGTCTCGGCCACCACGGCCGACCAGCTCACCGAGCTGATGGTCTCCACCGTCGATGTCGGCACCGCCAACCCCGCCGCGATCCCGGGCATCCAGGTCGCCGGCAAGACCGGCACCGCCCAGAGCGGTCAGGACGACGTGGCGCCCTACGCCTGGTTCGTCTCGTTCGCGCCCGCCGACGACCCCGAGGTCGCGGTCGCGGTGATGATCCAGGACGCCCCCGGCCGGGCCCGCGGCGAGATCGCCGGCGGCCTGCTGGGCGGCCCGATCGCGAAGGCTGTCATGGAGGCGGTGGTCAACCGATGAGCGACGACACCCCCACCGGCGTCCTGCCCACCGGCGGCGACGACGAGCGCTTCGCCGACGACGCACGCCGCTACCGCCTCGACTCGTTGCTGGCCACCGGCGGCATGGGCACCGTGTGGCGCGGCACCGACACCACGCTGGGGCGCTCGGTGGCCGTCAAGCTGCTCAAGCCCGAGTACGCCGAGGACCTCGAGTTCCGTCGGCGCTTCGAGACCGAGGCCCAGCACGCCGCCTCCCTGCACCACCCGGGCATCGCGGCGGTCTACGACTTCGGGGAGGCCGCCTCGGGTGACGGGCCGGGCTCCGGCGCGACGATGGCCCGGCCCTACCTGGTGATGGAGCTGGTCGAGGGCCAGCCGCTCTCGGCGCTGCTGCGCCCCGGACAGCCGATGGACCCCGAGGTCGCCTCCGACCTGATGGCCCAGACCGCGACCGCGCTGGCCGCCGCCCACGCCGCCGGCATCGTGCACCGCGACGTCAAGCCCGCCAACCTGCTGGTCACGCCCGACCGCCGGGTCAAGGTCACCGACTTCGGCATCGCACGCGCCGCCGAGGCGGTCGGCGTCACCCAGACCGGCCAGGTGATGGGCACGCCCCAGTACCTGTCCCCCGAGCAGGCCCGCGGCCAGACCGCGACCGCCGCCTCCGACGTCTACGCGCTCGGGGTGGTCGCCTTCGAGTGCCTCGCGGGGCGCCGACCCTTCCAGACCGACTCGCCGGTCACCACCGCCCTGGCGCACCTCAACCAGCCCGTCCCCGAGCTGCCCGACGAGGTGCCGGCGCCGCTCGCCGCCGTCGTACGCCGCGCGCTGGCGAAGGCCCCGGCCGACCGCTGGCCCGACGCGACCGCCATGGCCGCGGCCCTGCGCGACCCCAGCGGGCACAGCGCCGCGGCCGCCGGCGACGCCCCGACCGCCGTCGTCGACCAGCCCTCCCCCGACGCCACCCAGGTGCTGCCGGCCGCCGGCGCCGGGGCCGGCGCCGCCGCGGGGCTCGCTGGCGCGGCCGGGTCGGGCTCGGACACCCCGGTGCACGGCACCCCCGCGAGCGACCCGGCCACCACGACGACCACGACCGGGACTCCCGGCGAGAGCAAGGGCGGCGACGGCCGCGCCGGGCGCGGACCGTGGGCCGTGGTGCTGATGGTGCTCCTGCTCGCGGCCGTCGGTGCGCTGATCATCGTGCTGCTGGTGACCGGCGGCGACGACGAGGAGCCGGTCGAGGAGCCCACCCGAGAGCCGTCGCCGACGTCGTCGTCCGCCGAGCCGACCCCGACCCCGCCGACCCCGACGGCGACCGAGCCGGCCACCGTCGAGGTCGTCGCCTCCGACTACGTGGGACGACCGGTGGGCGACGTCGAGGCCGACCTGCGTGGCCAGGGCCTGTCGGTGACCCTCGACGAGCTCGACAACGACGGCACCCAGCAGGAGGGAGTGGTGGAGTCGGTCAACCCGACCGGCACCCTGCAGGAGGGCGACACCGTCACCGTCCGCTACTGGGGACAGGCGCCGGCTCCCGAGCCCACCCCGACCCAGGAGCCCACCCCGACCCAGGAGCCCACCGCGACACCCACCGAGGCGACCCCCACGGACGGAGCCACCGGATGAGCGGCACCCCTCCCACCGTCGGCGGGCGCTACCAGCTCGGCGAGCTGCTCGGGCGCGGGGGCATGGCCGAGGTCCGCAAGGGCACCGACGAGCGGCTCGGGCGGGTGGTGGCGGTCAAGCGGCTGCGCACCGACCTGGCCAGCGACGCGACGTTCCAGGCCCGCTTCCGCCGCGAGGCGCAGTCGTCGGCCTCGCTCAACCACCCCGCCATCGTCGCCGTCTACGACACCGGGGAGGAGGAGGCCACCGACGGCTCGGGGGTCCAGCAGCCCTACATCGTGATGGAGTACGTCGCCGGCCGCACGCTGCGCGACGTCCTGCGCGAGGGCCGCAAGATCCTGCCCGAGCGGGCCCTCGAGATCACCAGCGGCGTGCTGGCCGCCCTCGACTACAGCCACCGGGCCGGCATCATCCACCGCGACATCAAGCCCGGCAACGTGATGCTCACGCCCACCGGCGACGTCAAGGTGATGGACTTCGGGATCGCGCGCGCCATCAGCGACGCCTCCTCCACCATGACCCAGACCGCCGCGGTGGTGGGCACCGCGCAGTACCTCTCCCCCGAGCAGGCGCGCGGCGAGACCGTCGACTCCCGCTCCGACGTCTACTCCGCGGGCTGCCTGCTCTACGAGCTCCTCACCGGTCGCCCGCCGTTCGTCGGCGACTCACCGGTCGCGGTGGCCTACCAGCACGTCCGTGAGCCGGCCCAACCGCCCTCCGACCACGACACCGACCTGCCGCGCGAGGTCGACGCCATCGTGATGAAGGCCCTGGCCAAGCGGGTCGAGGACCGCTACCAGTCGGCGGCGGCGATGCGCACCGACATCGAGCGCTACCTGGCCGGGCGCCCGGTGCAGGCCACGGCGCCCCCGCCCCCGCCGGCGCCGGCCACCGCGGTGGCCGCCCGGCCGGTGCCCGCCGACCAGCCGGCCCCGCTGCCTGCCGCCGAGGAGGAGCGCCGTCCCGTGGGGTGGCTCGTCGCGCTCGGTCTGCTGGTGATCGGGCTCGTGGTGGCCGGGGTGCTGCTGTGGCCCCGCCTCTTCCCGGCCGCGCCCGACGAGATCGCCGTGCCCGACGTCGTGGGACGCCAGGAGGCCGCCGCCAGCCGGATCCTGGGCGAGGAGGGCTTCGGAGTCGACACCGAGTTCGAGACCTCCGAACGCCCTGCAGGGCGGGTCATCGGCCAGGACCCCTCCGGCGACAGCTTCGTCGACCCGGGCACGACCGTGCTGCTCACCGTCTCGGCGGGCCTGCCCGAGGTGGCCGTCCCCCAGGTCACCGGCTTCTTCCGCGACCAGGCGGTGACCACCCTGGAGGGCCAGGGCTTCGAGGTCGACGTGCAGCGCCGCTCCTCCGACGAGGACCGCAACCTCGTGCTCGAGCAGCAGCCCCCCGCCGGCACCCAGGTCGAGGACGGCTCCACCGTCACGATCATCACCTCCGAAGGACCCGAGAAGGTGCCCGACGTCGTCGGCGACGCCCAGCAGGTCGCCGAGCAGAAGGTCCGCGACGCCGGCTTCAACCCGGTGATCCGCGAGGACTCCGACCCCGACGCCGAGCCCGGCACCGTCACCGAGCAGATCCCGGCCGCCGGCGAGCGGCTCAGCCAGGGTCAGGACGTCAACCTCTTCGTGGCCCAGGAGCCCGAGGAGCCCAGCGAGACGCCGTCCGAGCAGCCCAGCGAGGAGCCGTCGCAGGAGCCGTCGCAGGAGCCGAGCGGGTCGCCGTCGCCGGAGCCGAGCGAGTCCGACGGGCTGCTCAACGGCAACGGCAACAACAACGGGAACAACAACGGGAACGGCCGCAGCGGCACCGGGCGGCAGGGACGCCGCCGGCCCACTGCCTGAGCGGGGCCGAGCCGGGCCGCTACCCACCAGCCTCGCGCCGGGTCAGACGATGGGTTCGGCGTACGACAGGTCGAGCAGTCCGGAGTAGGCCGGCGCCTCGACCTCCTCCTCGAAGGAGGCCTCCCAGCCGATCTGGATGTCCTCCTGCGCCGACTGCTGGCGGTAGAGCGAGAGGTAGCGGTCGCCCTCGACCGAGTCGGCGATCTCCTCGGGGTCCCCGACGGCCGAGATCACGTACGGCGGCGGATAGGGCACGCCGTGCAGCGTCACCGAGGGCCCCTCGCACTTGATGCCGGTGGTCGAGACCACCCGCTGGCCCTGGATGGTCACGGCCTCGGCGCCCGCGCGCCACATCGCGTTGACCACCGCCTGGATGTCCTGCTGGTGCACGACCAGGAACCGCTCGGGCTGGTCGGTCTCGTCGATGCCGAGCGGACTGTCGGTGAGCGTGACGGTGACGCCCTCGCCCTCGACCGGCACCAGCCCCGCGGGGTCGGAGTAGTCCTCGATCCGGCCCTGCACGCGAGCGACGTCGCGATCGGCGAGCCGGTCGGTCAGCTCGTTGACCTCCTCGGTCAACGACTCGACCCGGCTGCGCAGCTGCTCGTACTGCTCGGCCTCGGAGCTGACCAGGGTCGTCAGGTCGGTGATGCCCGGGCGCAGGTCGGTGCCGTCGGAGCTGACGGCGCTGACGGCGAAGAGGCTGCCGCTCAGCAGCACGACCGTGGGGGTCAGCAGCCGCCACGCGCCTGGTCGACGGCGCTCGGGGGAGCCGCCGGCCACGACGCCCGCACGCGCACGCACGCGCGACCACCACCCCGGGGGCTGGTGCCCCGAGGTCGGCCTCGCGTGGGAACCCGGCGTCATGACCACTAAGGTAGCCCGCGACCCGCGGGCGCACCCAGCCCACGGGGCCGCAGGCTGCGAGAGCACGTCGTGGCCCACACCTGCAGGAGTAGACGTGAGACAGAAGGTCAAGGACGAGCTGGCCGAGCCCCGGGGCCCGATCGTGACTCCCCGCTCGGTGGTGGCGCTGGTGCTGGTCGTGGCCGGCATCGCGTGGGTCCTCTACTACTACTTCGGCGTGCGCGCCGACCCCACCGACCTCGAGGCCGAGCCGGGCAGTCCCGCCTGGATGGCCGACCTGGTCCGGTGGAACTACGTGATCGGCTTCGGGCTGCTGTTCCTCGGCCTGGCCCTCAGCGCCCACCCGAGCACCCCGATGGGCCGTGGCCGGGGCGTGGTCACGGGCATGCTGGGCTGCTTCCTCATCGGCCTGGTGTGGATCTGCGTCTACTACGTCTTCGCCAACGACAAGCTCGACCAGATCCCGGTCTTCAACGACCTGCTGCAGTCGAACCTCTTCGTGGGCATCGCCTTCATGGGCGTCGGCTTCGTCTTCGCCACCCGCTGGGAGTGAGTCCCGGGCCCCGCCGCGGGGCCTGGCACGCAGCCTCCTCCGGACCGCCCGTCACCGTCAGGTGGCGGGCGGTTCTGCACACCTGGGGACAACACTGTGGACGAATCACACCCGTGTAGTTCTCCACAGCTGTGGATCCATCTGTGGAGAACCTCCCCCACGCCCTCCCCCACCAAACGCCACCCGGCCCGGATCTCCCGCTGACCCGGCCCGGATCTCGCATCGAGTCGGCCCAGACCTGCACGCTGGTGGCTCGAGCAGGGGCCCGCCGGGTGGGCGTGAGAGATGGGCCGGGTGGGCGCGAGATATGGGCCGGGTCAGCTGAGGGCGGCGATGCGCAGGACGGCCGCGGCCAGGAGCGACAGGGTGACCAGCACGAGGCCGACGAGCTGGAAGGCCGAGCGGCGTGGGCCGCTGGGGGCGTGCACGAGCAGCGCAGCCACGAGGGCACCGCCGAGGAAGCCGCCGAGGTGGCCCTGCCAGGAGATGTTGGGCACGGCGAAGGTGATCACGACGTTGATGCCGACCAGGATCACCAGCTGGCGCATGTCGGCGCCGATCTTGCGGGCCACGACCAGCAGCGCGGCGAAGAGACCGTAGATGGCGCCCGAGGCGCCCACGGTGGCGCCGTACTGGTCGGCGGCCCAGAGCACCACGACCGAGCCCGCCAGCAGGGAGATCAGGTAGAGCGCGAGGAAGCGGGCGCGCCCGAGCACGGCCTCGAGCTGCGGGCCGATGATGTAGAGCGCGAGCATGTTGAAGCCCAGGTGCATCAGCTGCACGTGGGTGAAGCCCGAGCTGAGGACCTGCCACAGCGCTCCGTCCACGAAGCCCGGCAGCCAGGTGCCGTTGCCCTCGCACACCGCGCGGGTCACGTCGAAGCCGCCCTCGCCGGTCAGGCACACGCCGTTGGTGCGCAGCGCCAGCAGGTCGACCAGGCGGCTGCCGGAGCCACCGGTCAACGCGATGGCCAGCCAGACGCCGACGTTGAGCGAGATCAGCGCGATCGAGGTGCGGGTCGCGTCGGTGGGCCGCAGACCGCCGTACGCCGTGCGGTTCTGGCGGGTCTGGCGCGTCCCGGCCGCGATGCAGTCGGGGCACTGGAAGCCCACGGAGGCGTCGTGCATGCAGTCCGGGCAGATCGGGCGGCTGCAGCGCTGGCAGCGGATGTAGGTCTCGCGGTCGGGGTGCCGGTAGCAGACCGGCACCCCGACCCCAGGCGCCGGCTCGGACGAGGGCGACTGGTTCACGAGCTCGAGCTGTGCGGTTCGGTGGCGGCGTGAGGCGGGTGCCTCAGGCCTCCACGATCTCCACGGACTCCATGACCACGGGCTCGACGGGGCGGTCCCCCGCGCCGGTCGCGGTGCTGCCGATGGCGTCGACGACGTCGCGCGAGGCCTGGTCGGCGACCTCGCCGAAGATGGTGTGCTTGTGGTTGAGCCACGTGGTGGCGCCCAGGGTGATGAAGAACTGCGAGCCGTTGGTGCCGGGGCCAGCGTTGGCCATCGCGAGCAGGTAGGGCTTGTCGAAGACCAGCTCGGGGTGCGGCTCGTCCTTGAACGTGTAGCCGGGGCCGCCGGTGCCGGTGCCCAGGGGGCAGCCGCCCTGGATCATGAAGCCCGCGATGACGCGGTGGAAGCCGAGGCCGTCGTAGAACGGGCCGGTCTTGCCGTTGCCGGCGTCGTACTTCTTCTCGCCGGTCGCGAGGCCGGTGAAGTTCGCGACCGTCTCGGGCGCGTGGTTCGGGAAGAGGTTCAGGACGATGTCGCCCCGGTTGGTCTTGAGGATGGCCTGCGGGTCCGCCATGACTGCCTTTCGCGAGAGGGGGTACTTCAGGGTGTACGACGACGCGTGGTGCGTGCGGGACGATCCTCGCACGGAGGCGCAAAAGGCCCTCCTGCAGGTGACCTCGCACCAGGCGGTGCGACCCCGCCCGGGGCACAGGGCGCCTGGATGGGCCCGAGGCAGTCGTGGTCGAATGGATCACAAACCGACGAGAGGAAGTGACGCGGATGCGTCTGCGCAGGAAGAAGTCCCTCATCGAGCAGGCCGGTGACTACGTGGAGCAGGTCGTCGACTCCGTGCGTCCCCAGGTCGAGTCGGCGGTCAGCACCGCCCGCGACGAGGCGCGCCACCTGGTGGCCGACGCCAAGGAGAAGGCCGGCCCGGCGCTCGCCGACGCCCGCGCCAAGGCGGGCCCGGCGCTGACCGACGCTCGCACCCGGGCCACGCCGTACGTCCTGGACGCCCGCGACCGCGCGGTCGTGCTGGGCCAGGAGGCCCGGGAGAAGGCGGCCCCGTTGGTCGCCTCGGGTGCGGCCTACGCCGGCGCCAAGGCCTCCGACCTCAACGACCTGGCGGCGACCCGAGCCGGCGAGCTGGGCGACAGGGCCTCGGTCAAGGTCGCCGAGCTCAAGGGCGAGGAGCCGAAGAAGAAGGGCTCCAAGCTCAAGAAGCTCGTCCTGGTCGGCGGTCTGGCCGCCGTGGTCGGGGTCGTGGCCAAGAAGCTGCAGGGCGGCTCGGAGTCGCAGAACTGGCAGTCCTCCTACGTGCCGAGCCCGCCGGCGAGCGGCGCGGGAGCGGCGACGACGTCGACCGGTGCGGGCGCTGCGCCCACGCCGGCCGCACCGATGGCCGGCGCCAGCGACGACACCGGCGGCTCCTCGCCCGACGAGGCGCTGGCCGACGAGACGGAGACCGTGCACCCGGTCACCACTCCCGACGAGCCGGCCGAGGTCGTCGACATCGAGGACGACAAGAAGGACGGCTGAGCCGGCCGGACGATCAGCGGCGGGCGGCCCGGCCGGGGGACAGATCCTCCGGTCGGTGCTGCTCGACCCAGTCGTCGATGCGCTGCCACCAGTCGTAGAGCCACGCGATCCGCTCCTCGCGCCCCGCGGGGATCTCCTCGCGCGGCACCTGCCACCAGCGCATCACCAGGCGCTTGTCCATCGGCAGCTCGCGCCACAGGTCGCCGACGGTCAGCAGGTGGTCGAGCCCGGTGTGGGCCACCATCACCACGTCGGCCTCCGGGGCGGCGTCGAGCGCGGCCAGCACCCCGCCGGGGCGCGGGGCCAGCACGTGGATCATCGTCTCGGCCCGGCGCGCCATCGCGTGCAGCCCGAGGCCGTCGAGCCGCTCGATGGCCCGGTCGCGGCGGGCCTGGGTGAAGTTGCCGCCCTCGGGGAAGATCACGAACGCGTCGTCGCGGTCGAGCCCGGTGGCCAGCTCGGCGATCTGGGCCTCGAGGTCCTCCCCGGAGCCCGGGCTGATCGCCCGTGCAGGCAGGCGACGCAGCAGGGTGCCGACCACCGGGTCCCAGGCCAGGGTGTCCTTGAGCACCACCCGCGGCTCGCGGTCGTACCAGTCCATCAGCGCGTGCACGAGCGTGAAGGAGTCGCCCGGCCCGGCGTGGCGGCAGCAGACCAGCAGCGGCACGCCGGGGTGGGCGTCGGGGGCGGGGCCCTGGGTCTCGATGCGCAGCCGCAGCACCCGCCGGGCCTCGCTGAAGAGCACCCACATCGTGCCCTGCACCAGGTCGTAGTGCACGCCCTCCCAGTACGCCGACCGCAGCCGGGCCCCGAAGCCGCTGGCCAGCCACATGCCCAGCAGCACCGCCAGCAGCAGCGTCTCGGCGGTGAGCGCGACCACCAGCAGCCAGGTCAGGCGCAGCGCCCGCCAGCGTCCGGGCACGAACGGCGAGAGCGCGGCGGCCCCGACCAGCCACAGCGGCAGGCTGACCCAGACCAGCACGGTCAGGAGCACCACCAGGGGGGCCGTGACGGCGCGGCGCAGGATGCTCACGCCGCGATCATGTCAGTCGCTCAGCCCGGACCGTCCAGACCCAGCGCGTCGAGGTAGTCGCCGCTGGCCACGCGGGTCAGCTCGATGCGCCGCTCGACGTCGCGGAAGTCGGTGCCGGCCCGCACCGAGTCGTCGCGCGCCGAGGTGCCGCGCGCGGGCAGCAGGTGGGCCTCCACCTCGGAGGGCAGCTCGGCGAGCTCGCGGTTCATCCGGTGCCGGCGGGCGACCTCGAACGACACGCGGGCCACCTCCCACGGTCGTCGGGGCGGCTGCAGCGGCCGGTCGACGCGACCGACCTGGAGCACGAAGATCCGGGTCGCGCCGAGCTGGTGGGCACGGGCCACCGGCACCGAGTTGACGATGCCCCCGTCGAGGAAGTGCTCGTCACCGACGCGGGCGGGCGGCAGCAGCCCCGGCACCGCGGCGCTGGCGACCACGGCGTCGACGACGGGGCCGGTGTCGAACCAGTGCTCGGCGGCCCGCTCGATGCTGGCCGCGCACACCTGCAGCGGCACGGCGAGGTCGGCGAAGTCGACGTCACCGATCTCCTCGCGCAGCCGGGTGGTCAGCGGCCGGGCCGAGTAGAGGTGGGTGCCGGTCGCGACCGCGCGGCGCACGCTGCGCAGCGGGCGGTCGCCGTACACCTCGTGCCGGTTGGCGGCGACCGCACGCCACAGCCCGGTGAGCCGCTCGACGACGTCGGGGCGGGGGTCCTGGGCCAGGAACGCGCCGTTGATGGCGCCGACCGACGTGCCGAGCACCAGGTCGGGGCGCACACCGCGCTCGAGGAGGGCGGCCAGCATGCCCACCTCGACGGCACCCAGGGCGCCGCCGCCGCCGAGGACGAACGCGGTGGTCATCTGCTTCTCCTCGACGTGCTCGTCAGCGGGTCGTGGCCGCGCCGTCGCTGCGCTGCAGCGCCCGCACCCGACGGGTGGCCCGGTGCTCGGCCCAGAAGCTGAGCAGCGGCACCGTACCGGAGGCCAGGGTCACCGCGGTGAAGCCGATCTCCCACTCGGCGCGACGCGAGAGCCAGAAGGCGCAGAAGAGGAAGATCATGTAGAGCCAGCCGTGGGCGACCCCGAGGTAGGCGGAGATGTCGGAGCCCAGCTGCCAGCCGCCGCCGCTGCCCTCGGCGAGCCACGCGGCGTCGGAGACCAGGTATCCGTAGTGGAGGGGCAGGCCGATGAGGACCAGCACCACCAGGAGCACTCCCACGATCGTGGCCATCACCCGGTACGCCGCCAGCGGGGCGCGCAGCTCGTCGTTCACGGGCTCGACGCTACCGGGCGGTCGTCGGGCTCCTCCGCGCTCGGTGCCGGCTCGGCCGGCGCCCGGGTGAGGTCGCGCACGTAGCGCCACCACACGAACCCGGCGAACGCGCCGAAGACCACCCACTCCAGGGCGTAGAGCAGGTTGCGCAGGCCGGTCGAGCCTGCGGCCCGGGGCAGCGCCGCCAGGTCGGCCGGCTCGAGGGCGTCGGCGTCGACCAGGGCGGCGTTGGGCGCCGCGTCGTGGTCGACGACGGCGTAGGCGCCGTAGAGGTCCTGCTCGACGTGCTGGATCAGGTCGGCGGTGCGCACCTGGGGCACGACGTCGTCGCTGCGGTCGTCGTCGGCGACACCGGTGCCCTCGGCGGGCTGCAGCCAGCCCTGGATGGAGCCGGGTCCCTCGGGCGGGGCGGTGGCGTCGTCGGGGGAGGCCACCCAGCCACGCACCACCGGCAGCGCCGGAGCATCGGGGCCGCCGACCGCGAGCGGCGTGAGCACCCAGTAGCCGTCGGCGCCGTCGTGCTCGCGGCCCTCGACGTAGACGGTGCCGCCGGGCACCCAGGTGCCCTCGACGCTGACCGGCTGGCCGACGGAGGGGGCGGGGAACGGGTCGTCGGGACCCATCACGTCACCCAGCGCCACCGGCTCGGCCCGGGTCAGGTCGCGGGCCTCGGCCTCCTGCTGCGCCTGGTAGGCGGCGTACTGCCACCAGCCCAGGCCGGAGGCCGCCGCCACCAGCACCAGCGCGAGCAGGTGCGCGCCCCAGTAGCGCGGTGCCAGGGCCGTCATCACCCTCCCAGGATAGGAGGGCGGCGGGCACTCGGGTCCCGCGAGGTCCTCAGCCGGCGCAGGCCGCGAAGGGCAGCGACCGGCGCAGCGTCAGGGCGGCCGCACGGGGCGGCGAGACGATCTCGTAGCCCAGCCGGCCGGTGGAGGGGTCGGCCGCACCACCGGTGAACACCTCGGAGAAGGTGTCGTCGCTCGCCGCGGTCTCGAGCCGGTCGAAGAGATCGCTGCGGCCGCCGCCGAGGCGGACGGTGGCCAGGACGCTGCCGAAGGAGACGGTGTAGGCCTCGAGCGCGTCGAGGCTGTCGGGCCCCTGCTCGTCGACGCACCCCAGCTCGAGGTACGTCGAGGTCGCCGGGCCCTCCACCAGCGGGTCGACCAGGTCGCCGCCCCAGGGCTCCTCGACCTGCGCCGCCACGCCCGAGAGCACGAGGCTCTCCTCGGCCAGCACGGTGGCGCCGCGCAGGGGCCCGACCCCGGCCTCGACGGCGCGTCGCAGCACCTGGGGATCGATGACCGCGGCCCACGACTGCACGAAGCCGACCTCGCGACCGGCGTCGTCGAAGAGGCGCGCCTCCCACCGCACGTCCTCCTGGCCGAGGGAGAAGTCGCGCTGCAGCCGTTCCTGCACCGGGCGCAGCAGCCCGTCGGCCAGCAGCACCGTCTCGGTCTCGGCCCGGCGCCAGAAGTCGGCCCGCTCGCCCGCGCCCAGGTCGCCGGCCAGGCCCAGCTGCAGGGCCACCTGCTCGTAGTCGGTGACCGTGACGCGGGCGACGCCCTCGGGCACGTAGTCGAGCACGACCCGGGCTGCCGGGGGCCGTTGCTCGGCGACGGCCGCCGTGGCCAGCGGCACGGCCGGCTCGTTCGCGTCGGGCGCCTCGATCGGGCTGCTGCAGCCGCTCAGCACCACGAGGGCAGCCGCGAGCGCCAGGACCGGTCGAGAGAGCACGGCTGAAGTGTGCCACCGCTCACCCGGGGCCACGCGCGGATCCCCTGGATGCTGCCGGGTCCGCGAGCCGGCGCCAGTTCCTCTTACCTCGGTGCGGTGACCGCGCGGGCGGCGGCGGCGACCGCCGGGTCCACCTCCTGCAGCTGGTGGGTGCGCACACCCGGTCCCCCGGCCAGGTGCTCGAGGACGTCGAGGGTCGGGCTGTGCGCCGGCGGCGGGGAGACCCGGTCGTCACCGTCGCGCCACCCGAGGGCGTACAGCAGCAGGGTGATCTCGCCGCGCCACTGCCCGGCCGGTACGCCGCTGCCGGCCACGGCCAGGGCCATCCAGCCGGCCTGCCGGTCCGCGTCGCTGGTGCCGAGCGGGAGCCGGCCCGCCACGTGGCGCAGGAGGGACTGCGGGTCGGCGCCCAGGCGCCGGGCGGCAGCGGTCGGGGCCAGCCGGCCCTTGCGCAGGCTGACCAGGCCCAGGGCCCGGGCGGCGGTGCGGACGTGGGCGACGGGGAAGGTCATGTCCTCCCGGTTGGCCCGGCCGAGCCACCACCCGCTCACCCCCAGCCGGTCCGCCAGCTGCTCGACCACCGCCGGCGGCAGGTAGCCGGCCGCGGTCAGCGTCACGCCGTCACCGATGACGTCGAGGAAGGTGCGGTAGGTCCCGGTGAGCCGTGCCGCCTGCTCGTCGCCGACGTCGGTGGGACCGTGCGACAGCGGCCGGGCCAGCACCTCCCTGAGCTGGCGGGAGCCGTGGCGCTCGAGCTCCTCGGCCAGCGATGCCAGCTCGCCGGTGACGGTGGCCGGCTCGGCTGCCGCCGCGGCGAGCGCGAGGTCCACCTGGGCCGGGTCGAAGGCGTCGGGGTCCCAGTCGTCGGGCAGCCAGGCGTGCGCGTGGGCGGGCCCGTCGAAGGCGGCGGGCAGGGGTGCCGCGTGGTACCCGCTGCGCACCCAGGCCGCCAGCTCTTGGTAGCTGTCGACCCCGCCGCAGTCCTCGGGCGGGCAGGCCATCCGCCCGCCCGTGCAGCGCGGCGCCGCGGGCGGTTCGTCGAACACCGCCTCGACGACCAGCCGGTGCTCCCAGCCGTCGCCGAAGTCGTACTCGTACCAGAGCTGATCGCCCTGCTGCGCGACCAGCTGGTCGAGGCGCACGCCGTCCTCGAGCGTGCCCTCCTCGCCCTCCTCGACGTCGAAGCGGGTGACGAACCCGGGCGCACGTGGGTCGCTGCCGGTGCGGAACCGGTGCAGGTGGCAGTCGTACCACCCCATGGCTGCCTGGATGACGTCGTGCAGCGCGGGCAGGTCGAGGTCGCCCGGAAGCTCGAGCCGGCGCCAGACCGGCGGCTTGACGCCGTGCAGGTCCAGGCGCACCCGGAACCCGCGGACCTCGGCGGGGACCGGCAGCAGCCTCGGGGCCTCGACGGCCCGCAGCCTCTCGAGCAGGCTGCTCACCCGGCCGTCCAGCAGGCCTTCGAGGAGCGCCCGGCTCTCCGCGGAGCCGGGGTCGGCCATCAGCTGCTCTACGAGGCGCTGGGCATCGGGCGGTGTCGTCACGACACCCAGTCAAGCACCCGGGCCGGTCGGCGCGCTGGTGGAGCCTAGGGGACTCGAACCCCTAACCCCCTGCTTGCAAAGCAGGTGCGCTACCAATTGCGCCAAGGCCCCTGGATCGGGTCGGGCTCAGCCCTTCGCGACCGGGTCGGTCGCCTCGGCCCACAGGGCCTGCTCGGCCTGCGACTCGTCGTACTTCTTCTTCGCCGCGAGAGCGCCACCGGCGGCGAGCAGGAGCATCAGGATCTTCTTCACGGCGGCCTCCCGGCACGGATCGGATCACGCTGGTGGGACGTGGGTGGTGGTGGGCCTAACAGGACTTGAACCTGTGACCTCTTCCTTATCAGGGAAGCGCTCTAACCGTCTGAGCTATAGGCCCCACACCGGCAGCCGCCGGCGGGATCGGCACGGGTCAGGGACCCGGTCGACCGAGAGGGGAGACTACCCGACGCCCTCGCGCGCGGACAAAACGCGGTGCGGGCGAGGGCCCGGTGGCCTCAGTTGTCCTCGGCGAGGGTGACCTCGATGCCGCCCAGCAGCGCCGCGGCCATGTTGTAGAGGAAGGCGCCCAGCGTCGCCATCGCGGTCAGCAGCACCACGTCGACGGCCGCGATCAGCATCGTGAAGCCGATGACCCGCGAGGTGCCGATGTAGTTCTCCACGTCGAAGTCGGAGGCGCTCTCCTGGCCCACGACGTCGGTCACGGTGCGGTTGATCGACTCCCACACCCCGGCGCCGTCGAGCACGGTCCACACCATCAGCACGGAGACCACCGTGACGATGCCGAAGGCCACGGAGAGCAGGAAGGCGGTCTTCATCACCGACCAGGGGTCGACCCGGGTCAGGCGCAGCCGGGCCCGGCGCGGGCCACGAGGCGTGCCCTTCGCGCCCGACGACGCTGCGGGCCTGGCGCTGCCGGCACTGGCGGCCTGCTTCTTGGCCTCCCGGTTCGCCTTGTGCTCCTCGGTCGCCTTGGAGACGCGCCCCTGGATCCGCTCGGCGAGCGGCGCGCGGGCCGGGGTGTCGTCGGAGGAGGAGCCCGTCGAGCCCTTCGCCCCCGAGGAGCCCGTCGGGCCCGCCCCCGCGGCCGGCTTCTTGGCGGGCTGCTTGGCGGGCTTCGAGCCGGCCTGGGAGGCCGGCTTCGACCCGGAGGTCGAGCGGGACTCGGTGGATCGCTCGGTCATCAGCTCTCATCCTCGGTGTCGTCGGCAGGCACGTCCTCGGAGCTCTGCCCCACCGTCTCGGACGCGTCGTCGGCACCGATTGTTGCACCCGTGGTCGAGTCGTCGGTGTTCTCGACCGGCCGGGCAGCGTCCTCGACGCCCTCCTCGGTCTCCTCGTCGACCCCGTCCTCGGCGTCGACCTTGGCCTCCACCGAGCGGGCCACGACCACCACGGAGTCGTTCTTCTTGGGCGTCACGAACTTCACCCCCATCGCCGAGCGACCGGTGGGCCGGAACTCCGCGTTGACGGGGCTGCGCACGACCTGTCCGGAGGCGGTGATCGAGAGGACCTCGTCGCCCTCCTCGACGATGAAGGCGCCGACCAGGCCGCCGCGGTCCTCGTTGGCCAGTCCCATCGCCTTGACCCCGAGGCCGCCGCGGTTGGTGAGCCGGTAGTCGTTGATGCGGGTGCGCTTGGCGTAGCCGCCGTCGGTGATCGTGAAGACGTACTGCGCCTTGACCTCGGCGGGCTCGACCGGCTCGACCAGCCCGGCCGAGGCCGGGTCGACGTCGGGGGTGTCCTCGTTGGTCTCGCTGAGCCCTGCGGCGACCTCCGCGGCCACCTGGGAGGCCCGGATCACCGACATCGACAGCAGCGAGTCGCCCTCGCGGAACTTCATGCCCGACACGCCGGAGGTGGCCCGACCCATCGGGCGCAGCTGGGCGTCGTCGGCGCGGAAGCGCACCGCCTGTCCCTTGCGCGAGACCAGCAGGATGTCGTCGTCGGGCCCGACCAGCTCGGCGCCGATCAGCTCGTCGTCGTCCTCGCGGAAGTTGATGGCGATGACGCCGGCCTGGCGCGGGGAGTTGTAGTCACCCAGGCGGGTCTTCTTCACCAGTCCGCTGCGGGTGCCGAGCACGAGGTACGGCGCCTGGTCGTAGTCGCGGATCGCCAGCACCTGCGCGATCGACTCGTCGGGCTGGAAGGACAGCAGGCCGGCCACGTGGCCGCCCTTGGCGTCGCGCGAGGCCTCGGGCAGGTTGTAGGCCTTGGTGCGGTAGACCCGCCCGGCCGTGGTGAAGAACAGCAGCCAGTGGTGGTTGGTGGTGGCGATGAAGTGCTCGACGACGTCGTCGCCGCGCAGGGTCGCCCCCCGCACCCCCTTGCCGCCGCGCTTCTGCAGCCGGTACTGGTGGCGCAGGGTCCGCTTGGCGTAGCCGCCGCGGGTGATGGAGACGACGAGCTCCTCGTCGGGGATCAGGTCCTCCATCGAGAGGTCGCCGTCGGCGGCGATGATCTGCGAGCGCCGGTCGTCGCCGTACTTCTCCTCGATCTCGCCGAGCTCGTCGGAGATGATCCGGCGCTGGCGGGCCTCGTTGGCCAGGATGTCCTCGAGGTCGGCGATGATCAGCTCGAGCTCGGCCAGGCGGTCCATGATCTTCTGGCGCTCCAGCGCGGCCAGACGCCGCAGCTGCATCGCCAGGATCGCCTCGGCCTGCACGTCGTCGATGTCGAGCAGCTCGATCAGCCCGGTGCGGGCCTGGTCGGCGTCGGGCGAGCGACGGATCAGCGCGATGACCTCGTCGAGGGCGTCGAGCGCCTTGACCAGTCCGCGGTAGACGTGGGCGTTGCGCTCGGCCTCGGCGAGGCGGAAGCGGGTGCGCCGCTGGATCACGTCGATCTGGTGGGCGACCCAGTTGCTGATGAACGCGTCGATCGACAGGGTGCGCGGCACCCCGTCGACCAGCGCCAGCATGTTGGCGCTGAAGTTGCTCTGCAGCTCGGTGTGCTTGAGCAGGTTGTTGAGCACCACCCGGGCCACGGCGTCACGGCGCAGCACGACCACCAGGCGCTGGCCGGTGCGGTCGGAGGTGTCGTCGCGCACGTCGGAGATGCCCTGCACCTTGCCCGAGTCGGCGAGCTCGGCGATCTTGAGGGCGAGGTTGTCGGGGTTGACCATGTAGGGCAGCTCGGTGATCACCAGGCAGGTGCGCCCGTTGGTGTCCTCGTCGACCTGGATGACCGCGCGCTGGGTGATCGAGCCGCGACCGGTGCGGTAGGCCTGCTCGATGCCCTCGCGACCCACGATGGTCGCGCCGTTGGGGAAGTCGGGGCCCTTGATCCGCTCCAGCAGCGCGTCGAGCAGCTCCTCCTTGGAGGCGTCGGGGTTGTCCAGGGCCCAGCGGGCACCCGCCGCGACCTCGCGCAGGTTGTGCGGCGGGATGTTGGTGGCCATGCCGACCGCGATGCCGGCGGAATCCGTTGACCAGCAGGTTGGGGAAGCGCGACGGCAGCACGACGGGCTCGGAGGAGCGGCCGTCGTAGTTGGGCTGGAAGTCGACGGTGTCCTGCTCGATGTCGCGCACCATCTCGAGCGCGAGCGGGGCCATCCGGCACTCGGTGTACCGCATCGCCGCGGCGGAGTCGTTGCCCGGTGAGCCGAAGTTGCCCTGGCCGTTGACCAGGGGCGCGCGCATCACCCACGGCTGCGCCAGACGCACCAGGGTGTCGTAGATCGCGGTGTCGCCGTGCGGGTGGTACTGACCCATCACGTCACCCACCACGCGGCTGCACTTGGAGAAGCCCCGGTCGGGCCGGTAGCCGCCGTCGAACATCGCGTAGAGCACCCGACGGTGCACGGGCTTGAGCCCGTCGCGCACGTCGGGCAGGGCGCGCCCGACGATGACGGCCATCGCGTAGTCGATGTAGGCGCGCTGCATGGAGGTCTGCAGCTCGACCGGCTCGATGCGGCCTCCCGGTCCGGGAACGATCGGGCCGCCGCCGTCGGTGGGGGTCTCAGTCACGTCTCTGTGTCTCTCTCGTCGCTTCTACGAATGTCTAAGATCTGGACTAGATACCTAGATATCGAGGAATCGGACGTCCTTGGCGTTGCGCTGGATGAAGGAACGGCGCTGCTCGACGTCCTCGCCCATCAGGATCGAGAAGATCTCGTCGGCGTGCGCGGCGTCATCGAGCGTGACCTGCAGCATCAGCCGCTGGTCGGGGTTCATCGTGGTCTCCCACAGCTCCTTGGCGTTCATCTCGCCCAGCCCCTTGTAGCGCTGGACCGCGTTCTCCTTGGGCAGCTTCTTGCCCTGGGCCTGGCCCTCGAGCAGCAGCGCGTCGCGCTCGGCGTCGGAGAAGACGAACTCGTGCTCGTGCGGCTTGTTCCAGCGCAGCCGGTAGAGCGGCGGCTGGGCCATGTAGACGTAGCCGTGCTCGATCAGCGGCCGCATGAAGCGGAACAGCAGCGTCAGCAGCAGGGTGTTGATGTGGTGGCCGTCGACGTCGGCGTCGGCCATCAGCACCACCTTGTGGTAGCGCAGCTTGTCGCCGTCGAACTCCTCCTGGATGCCGGTGCCCAGGGCGGAGATGATCGACTGCACCTCGGCGTTGCCGAGCACCTTGTCGATGCGCGCCTTCTCGACGTTGAGGATCTTGCCGCGGATCGGGAGGATCGCCTGGATGCGCGGGTCGCGGCCCTGGCGGGCCGAGCCGCCGGCCGAGTCGCCCTCGACGATGAAGACCTCGCACTCGGCGGGGTTGGTCGACTGGCAGTCCGACAGCTTGCCGGGCAGGCCGCCGCCGCCGAGCAGACCCTTGCGCGAGCGGGCCAGGTCACGGGCCTTGCGCGCGGCCACCCGGGCCTGCGCCGCGGCCTGGGCCTTGCGGATGATCTCGCGACCCTCCTGCGGGTTCTGCTCCAGCCAGGCCCCGAGCTGGTCGTTGACGACGCGCTGCACGAAGCCCTTGGCCTCGGTGTTGCCGAGCTTGGTCTTGGTCTGGCCCTCGAACTGCGGCTCACCGAGCTTGAGCGAGATGATCGCGGTCAGGCCCTCGCGGATGTCGTCACCGGTGATCCGGTCCTCCTGCTTCTTCATCAACCCCCAGTCGAAGCCGGCGTTGTTCATCAACGAGGTGAGCGCGGAGCGGAAGCCCTCCTCGTGGGTGCCGCCCTCGTGGGTGTTGATGGTGTTGGCGAAGGTGTGCACCGACTCGGCGTACGAGGTGTTCCACTGCATCGCCACCTCGAGGCTCATGTGGTTCTCGACCGACTCGGGGGTGTCGGCCTCGAACGAGATGACCGAGGGGTTGGCGACGGTCTTGGTGCGGTTGAGGTGCTCGACGAAGTCGACGAGGCCGCGGTCGTAGCGGAAGACCTGCTCGGAGCCGCCCTCGGCGCCGCGCTGCATCGCGTCGGGGCCGCTGCGGTCGGCGTCGTCGCCGGCCGTGTCGTCCTCGACCGCGTCCATCACCGCGTCGGCGGCGGGCCGCTCGTCGCGCACGACGATCTCGAGGCCCTTGTTGAGGAAGGCGTACTCACGCACCCGCGAGGTGATCGTCTCGAGCGAGTGCGTGATCGTCTCGAAGATGTCGGGCGAGGGGTAGTAGGTGATCGTGGTGCCGGTGCCCTCGTCGTCGCGCAGCGGGCGCACCTGCTCGAGGTCGGCGTCGGGCACCCCGATCGTGAAGGACTGTCGCCACAGGTGGCCGCGGTTCTTGACCTCGGCCACGACGTGCGAGGACAGCGCGTTGACGACCGAGACGCCGACGCCGTGCAGACCACCGGAGACCTTGTAGCCGCCGCCGCCGAACTTGCCGCCCGCGTGGAGCACGGTCAGGGCGAGCGTGAGCGCCGGCAGCTCCTGGCCCGGCGCGGTGTCGGTGGGGATGCCGCGCCCGTTGTCCTCGACCCGCACGCCGCCGTCACCGAGCAGGGTCAGCACGATCCGGTCGCAGTAGCCGGCCAGCGACTCGTCGACCGCGTTGTCGACGATCTCCCAGATCAGGTGGTGCAGGCCGCGCTCACCGGTGGAGCCGATGTACATGCCGGGGCGCTTGCGAACCGCCTCGAGACCCTCCAGCACCTGGATCGCGGAGGCGTCGTAGTCGACGCCGTTGGGGCGCAGGTCCGCCGGCGCGACAGGGGGTGCGGGGGGTGCGGGGGGTGTCGCCGTGGGGTCCTGCAGGTCGTCCGGGGTCGGGGTCTCGTCGGACACGTCCACCTCTTCGTTGCAGGCTCGTGTGACGAGCCAGGACATGGGTCGGGTCGCCAGAGGCGACCCAGGGGCCATGCTACCGCCCTGCGGGCCCCAGGACACGCTTCGTCCCCAGGTGTCAGGTCTCGCGGCACCGAAAAGACTCCGTCACGGCCGCAGGGAGGTGGCTGGGAGCGCCTGCCAGGGGTGCCGACGGGTACGGGTACCACCGAGAGGGCCCCAGATCGCCTGTGCGGGAGCTGCCCCCGCGGCTCGACGACGGGACCGGCTCTCAGCCGTAGGTGTCGCGCGGCCCCCGGCCGTCACGCACCGAGCGCGGGCCCTTGCGCCAGGTGGGCAGGTGCGGGCCGAGCACCTCGATCACGATCACCGTGCCGTGACCCAGCTCCTCGTTGAGGCGACGTACGAGCGAGGGGGCCAGCAGCCGCAGCTGGGTGGCCCAGGCGGTGGAGTCGGTGCGCACCACCAGCCGGCCGTCGGCGAACGACTCGGGCGTGCAGTGCCCGGCCACCTCGGCGCCCACGATCTCGACCCAGCGGCCGAAGACGCCGTGGACCCGCAGGTCGAGCTCCCAGCCGTGGTCGGCCACCAGCCGGCCGAGCGTGGCGTCGAGCGTCTGCGGGTCACGGTCGTCGGGGTGCGAGCCGGAGCCCCTGTTGCCAGGAGGGTCTGCACCCGCACGTCGCGGCTTGCGGCGCCGGGCCGGGGATCCGCCCGCGCCCGCGGTGGCACGGGCGATGCGGCGGGCCAGGTCGAGCCCGTCGGCCCGGTGCTCCGTCTCCTCGGTCGGCGCCGAGTCGTCCTCCTGCCGCGCCTGCTCCTCGCCCGCGGATCCCTGCGGAGGCTCAGGGCTCACGACGCACCTCCCCGCCGCCCACGAGGTAGCGCACCCCGGCCAGCGCCGTGGGCACGTCGGCGGCCACCGCCGCGGTCACCAGCACCTGCTCGGCGCCGGCCACCAGGTCGGCGAGCTGCTCGCGGCGCTCGGTGTCGAGCTCGGCGAAGACGTCGTCGAGGATCAGGATCGGGTCGTCGCCGTCGTCGCGCAGCAGGTCGTACGACGCCAGCCTCAGCGCCAGCGCGAAGGACCAGGACTCGCCGTGGGAGGCGTAGCCCTTCACCGGCAGCCGCGGAGGGGCCGACCCCTCGGCGTCGGGGCCAGCGCCGTGGCCCAGGCTGAGCAGCAGGTCGTCGCGGTGCGGACCCACGAGCGAGACCCCGCGGTCGAGCTCGTCGCCGCGACGGCGCTCCACCTCGGCCAGCAGCGCCGCGGCGAGCTCTCCGGGCGAGCGGGCCCCGTCGATCTCGAGGCTGGGGCGGTACTCCAGCGCCGCGTCGTCGCGGCCGGCGCCGCGCGCCACGCTCTGGTAGGCGCGGGCCAGGTAGGGCCGCAGCGCGTCGACCAGCGCGATGCGCTCGGCGAGCAGCTCGCCCCCGACGCGGGTCAGGTGGTCGTCCCACACCGACAAGGTGGCCAGCGCCCCCTCCTGCGAGGAGGATCCGCGACGCGCCTGGCCCGCGGTCTTGAGCAGCGAGTTGCGCTGGCGCAGCACCCGGTCGTAGTCGGCGCGCACCCCCGCCAGCCGGGGTGCGCGCAGCACCAGCAGGTCGTCGAGGAAGCGCCGGCGGTCGGAGGGGTCTCCCTTGACCAGCACCAGGTCCTCCGGCGAGAAGACGACCGTGCGCACCAGGCCGATGATCTCGCGGGCCCGGGGCAGGGGCGAGCGGTTGACCCGAGCCCGGTTGCTGCGCCCGGGGTTGAGCTCGACCTCGAGCACTGCCGTGCGGCCGTCCCGGACCACCGCCGCGCGGACCACGGCCTGGTCGGCGCCCGCACGCACCAGCGGCGCGTCGGAGGCCACCCGGTGCGAGGAGAGCCGCGAGAGGTAGTCGATGGCCTCGACCAGGTTGGTCTTCCCCTGGCCGTTGCGGCCGATGAACGCCGTGGCACCCGGCTCCAGCGCCACCTCGGCCGAGGCGTAGGAGCGGAAGTCGTGCAGGGTCAGGTGCGAGACGTGCACGTCATGCCAGGTCGGGTTCCGGGCCGGGCTCGCCGCCGGACTTCTCCGCACCCTTGACCGCGTGGCCACCGAACTGGTTGCGCATGGCGGCCACCGCCTTCATCGCCGGCGAGTCGTCCTGGCGCGAGACGAAGCGGGCGTAGAGGGCGGCCGTGATGGCCGGGGTGGCCACAGCGTTCTCGATGCCGGCCTCGACGGTCCAGCGACCCTCCCCCGAGTCGTCGGCGTACCCCGCGATCGAGGCCAGGCCCGGGTCGTCGTCGAGGGCGCCGACCAGCAGGTCGAGCAGCCACGAGCGGATCACGGTGCCCTCGCGCCAGGAGCGGAAGACCTCGGTGGTGTTGTCGACGACGTCGACGGCCTGCAGCAGCTCCCAGCCCTCGGCGTAGGACTGCATCACGGCGTACTCGATGCCGTTGTGGACCATCTTGGAGAAGTGCCCGGCCCCGACCTTGCCGGCGTGCACCGCGCCGAACTCGCCCTCGGGCTTGAGCGCGTCGAAGATCGGCTGGGCGGTCGCGACGTCCTCCTCGCTGCCGCCGTACATCAGTGCGTAGCCGTTCTCGAGGCCCCAGACCCCGCCGGAGACGCCGCAGTCGACGAAGCCGATGCCCTTCTCGCCGAGCTGGGCGGCGTGCGCCTGGTCGTCGGTCCAGCGGGAGTTGCCGCCGTCGATGACCAGGTCGCCCTCGTCGAGCAGCTCGCCGAGGGCGTCGACGGTGTCCTGGGTGACCTTGCCGGAGGGGACCATCACCCACACGACCTTGGGCGAGGGCAGCGCCTCGACCATCGCCTCGAGGCTGTCGACGTCGCGTCGCTCGGGATCGAGGTCGAAGCCGGTGACGGTGTGGCCGGCGTTGCGCAGACGGGTGCGCATGTTGCCGCCCATCTTGCCGAGTCCGACGATTCCGATGTCCATGGTGCGCTCCTTGCTGTGGGGGCCGGTCTGCGGGTGGTCGGTCTGCGTGGTGCGCGGCCCGCCTAGGAGAGCAGGCGCCGCGGCATCAGCAGGTAGCGGAAGCCGGGGTCGGTGTCGCCCTCGGCGGGCGAGCCGCTGATCACCACGGGCTTGGAGGCCTGGGTGAAGGCCAGCTCCACGACCGACTCGTCGATCGCGGTCAGGCCGTCGAGCAGGAACTGGGGGTTGAACCCGGTGGTGAGTGCCTCGCCGTCGACGTCGGCCTCGATCGACTCCGAGGCCTGTGCCTCGTCGCCCGAGCCGGCGTCGAGGGTCAGCACGCCCTCGCTGAAGGCGAGCTGGACCGCGGTGTTGCGCTCGGCGACCAGCGAGACGCGCTTGACCGACTCGATCAGCGCTGCCTTGTCGACCTTCGCGACCGTCAGGTGCTCGCTGGGGAAGAGGCTGCGGACCTTGGGGAACTCGCCGTCGAGCAACCGCGTCGTCGTACGCCGGATCCCTCCGCCGGCCGCGCCCTCGAAGCCGATGATGCCTTCACCCGAGCCGCTGGCGGCCAGCGCGATCGTGACCTCGCTGCCGGCGGTCAGGGACTTGGCGGTCTCGCCGAGCACCTTGGCCGGCACCAGTGCGGCCATCGACTCGTCGGGGGTGCGCGGATCCCAGCCGAGCTCGCGCTGGGAGAGCCGGAAGCGGTCGGTGGCCAGCAGCGAGATCGACGAGCCGTCGATCTCGACGCGCACGCCGGTCAGCACCGGGAGCATGTCGTCGCGACCGGCCGCGGTGACGGCCTGGGCGACGGCATGGGCGAAGAGGTCGCTCTGCACGGTGCCGGTCGCGGCCGGCATCTCGGGCAGGGACGGGTAGTCGTCGACCGGCATGGTCTGCAGGCTGAACCGCGCGGATCCGCAGGTGAGCGAGACCCGGGCGCCATCCAGCACCATCTCGACCGGCTTGGCGGGCAGGCTGCGGCAGATGTCGGCCAGGAGCCGGCCGCTGACCAGCGCGCGGCCCTCGCCGGAGACCTCCGCGGGCAGTGTGGCGCGTGCCGAGGTCTCGTAGTCGAAGGTCGACAGGACCAGGCCCTGGTCCGTGGCCTCGACCAGCAGACCGGCGAGCACGGGCACGCTGGGTCGGACCGGGAGGCTGCGGGCTGCCCACGCGACGGCGTCGGCGAGCACGTCACGTTCGACGCGGAACTTCACGGTGGGGAGTCCTTCTTCGAGGCGGGCGCGGTCAGCGGGCGATGGGAGACGAATCCTGCCACGAGGGCGGCGCCGTCGGGAGGCCCGGGGCATTTTCCCCAGGGAGGGGGCCTGGGAGGAGTTGACGGGTCTCGTGACCTTGATGGAGGTCCGTAGGAGTCATAGCAACGGTGGAATCTGTGGAGGAGGTGGATACGTGCAGGTCAGCACGCTCGATCCTTGTGCACAGGGGATGTGGAGGAGGACCTGGACGAGCCGCGTCGAGGTGTGCACCACGCAGTGGTCGTGCCGGGTCGGGCGCTGCGCCTCCACAGATCCTCCCCGTGTAGTTCGTACTCCTGGGGGTGGTTGCTCCACAGGCGTCGCGGCGCGAGCACGAGGCCGGTTCAGCCCTGGCGGGCCTGCAGCTTGACCCGGTTGGTGAGCTCGCTGACCTGGTTGAAGACCGCGCGGCGCTCGGCGAGCAGCTGGTTGATCTTGCGGTCGGCGTACATCACGGTCGTGTGGTCCCGGTTGCCGAACTGCGCCCCGATCTTGGGCAGCGACAGCTCGGTCAGCTCGCGGCACAGGTACATCGCGATCTGGCGCGCCATCACCAGGTGCCGCCCGCGGCTGGGTCCGGTGAGCTCGTCGATGGCCAGCCCGAAGTAGGCGGCCGTCTGGGCGATGATCAGCCCGGCGGTGATCTCGGGCTCGCCCCCCTCGGGGATCAGGTCCTTGAGCACGATCTCGGCCAGGGTCATGTCGACCTCCTGGCGGTTGAGGTTCGCGAAGGCGGTGACCCGGATCAGCGCCCCCTCCAGCTCACGGATGTTGGTCTGGATCTTGGAGGCGATGAACTCGAGGACGTCGGGCGGCGCGGTGAGCCGGTCCATGGCGGCCTTCTTGCGCAGGATGGCGATGCGGGTCTCGAGGTCCGGGGGCTGGACGTCGGTGATCAGCCCCCACTCGAAGCGGTTGCGCAACCGGTCCTCGAGCGCCTCGAGACGCTTGGGGGGACGGTCGGAGGTCAGCACGATCTGCTTGTTGGCGTTGTGCAGCGTGTTGAAGGTGTGGAAGAACTCCTCCTGGGTCTGGGTCTTGCCCTCCAGGAACTGGATGTCGTCGATGAGCAGCACGTCGACGTCGCGGTAGCGGCGCTTGAAGCGGTCCTGCCGGTCGTCGCGGATCGCGTTGATGAACTCGTTGGTGAACTCCTCGCTCGAGACGTAGCGCACCTTGGCGCCGTTGTAGAGCGAGCGGACGTAGTGCCCGATGGCGTGCAGCAGGTGGGTCTTGCCCAGCCCGGAGTCGCCGTAGACCAGCAGCGGGTTGTAGGCCTTGCCCGGCGCCTCGGCCACGGCCACGGCGGCGGCGTGGGGGAAGCGGTTCGAGGAGCCGATGACGAACGTCTCGAACGTGTACTTGGGGTTGAGCCGGGTCTCCAGGGCGCTGGGTGCCTGCGCCGGCGCGGGGGCCACCCGCTCGTCAGGCACGTGCGGACGAGGAGCCTCGACGGGCTCGGACGCCACCGAGGGCGACATGTCGACATATCGGCCTTGCTCGTCACCCGGCCCCGGGCCGGGGTCGACGGCGACGTTCTCCTCCAGCTCGGGGTTCACCGTCACCGCGATCCGGAGCTCCCGCCCGAACCGCACCGTGAGGGCGTCCTCGAGCTGTGCGCGCAGCCGGCCCTCGAGCTGGTTGCGGGTGAAGTCGTTGGGCACGGCCACGATCGCGGTGTTGCCGTGCAGGGTCACCGGCTCGCTGGCGCGCAGCCAGGCCCGCTGGTTGGGTTGCAGGTCCGCGAGCACGCTGGCCCACGCGTCCCCGAGCTGCGAGCTGCTGTCCTCCACGAGTGGATCTCCTGCCTGGTCCGATCTGGGGCCACCTCGATCCACAGGCTTTTCCACAGGCTGTGAGCGGGGCGTCCGGGGCGGTGCGGCCCCGGGTGGCGGTGTGCACGCTGACACTGAGCGGAGTAGCATCGCTGCAGGTCAGCGGCGCTTGCGAGCAAGCGATGACCGCGCCGGCGAGGGCGTCTCCCGGGCCCGGCTGCCATCTGTCGAGCGGCTCCTCGACGTCCTCGAACCTAACCCCCGGCGACAGTGACCAGCAAGACGTTGTCCACAGGTATGCGCGGTGGGTGCACAGGCGGGCAGTGAGGGTTTGACCCTGGTCTCGTCGCGCGCGTACCGTTGGCCGGTCACTCGATGTCGACTGGTGCCGCATGTCCACGCCGAACCCCGCACCCGCGGGGCCTGCGTCGTGGGTGGGCGGTGCCAGCCGAAGGGCGACACCGACCGTGCATCCGTGCACGGGCACAACCTGCGCTGCAGGCGGGGAGACCCCCTCGCCCGAGCCGGGTCGACACTGCACAGACGTCCAGCGAAAGAGAACATCAGCCGTGAGCAAGCGTACGTACCAGCCGAACAACCGCCGCCGCCACAAGGTGCACGGCTTCCGCCTGCGCATGCGCACCCGTGCCGGCCGCGCGATCCTCAACCAGCGGCGCCGCAAGGGCCGCAAGAGCATCTCGGTCTGAGCCACGGCCCCCTCGGCCGTTGCTCCCCGCCGCCCACCGTCTGCGTGACGGCTCGGACTTCCGAGCCGCCTCACGCCGGGGTCGGCGCGCCGGGTCACGGACGCTGGTGACGCACCTGCTGGTCGGAGACGACCACAGCGAGGTGCGCATCGGCTTCGTGGTGAGCAAGGCCGTGGGCAACGCCGTGGCCCGCAACCGCGTGAAGCGCCGCCTGCGACACCTGGCCCGGGAGCACGTCTCGACGCTCCCGGGCTCTGCTGTGCTCGTGGTCCGGGCGTTGCCGGCCGCGGCCGGGGCGTCGTACGCCGAGCTGGGGGCCGACCTGGACCGCTGCCTGGGCCGGGTGCGGCCGTGAAGCACGTGCTCGTCGCCCTGCTGCGCGTCTACCGTGCCGTGGTCAGCCCGCTCTACGGCCAGGTGTGCCGCTACCACCCCTCCTGCTCGGCGTACGCGCTGGAGGCCGTGCAGGTGCATGGCAGTCTGAGAGGCACGTGGATGTCGGCCCGACGGGTCGGACGCTGCCACCCGTGGGCCGCCGGCGGCTACGACCCGGTGCCACCGGCCAGGGGCGCGCCACCGCCCGACGACCCTGCACCCGCACCCAGCAGCCCCGCACCCTCCCCGCACTCGACCCAGCAAGGAGCCTGATCGGTGGGCATCATCGGCGACATCTTCGGCTTCATCGCGACGCCGCTCTATTACGCGATCTCCGGGATCCTGGTCCTGTGGCACCAGCTGTTCACGGAGCTGGGCCTCGACGCCGCCGGTGGCGCGTCGTGGGTGCTGTCCATCATCGGGCTGACCGTGGTGATCCGCGCCCTGCTGATCCCGCTGTTCGTCAAGCAGATCAAGGCCAGCCGCAACATGCAGCTGATCCAGCCGAAGGTCAAGGAGCTGCAGAAGAAGTACGGCCACGACCGGGAGCGTCTCGCCCAGGAGACGATGAAGCTCTACAAGGACTCCGGGCACCAACCCGTTCGCGTCCTGCCTGCCGCTGCTGCTGCAGATGCCGATCTTCTTCACCCTCTTCCGGCTGCTCGACCAGGCGGCCAAGAACCAGACCGCGCACGGCTTCCTCACCGAGGAGCTGGCCCGCCAGTTCGGTGAGGCCGAGCTCTTCGGCACGATCCCGATCGCCGAGAGCTTCTGGAACGCCGGCATCTGGCGCGAGGACGGCGGCGACCCGGGCGTGATGTTCCTGGCGCTGCTCCTGGTGCTGGCGATGACCGCCACCACCTTCTTCACGCAGCGCCAGCTGATGAGCAAGAACATGCCCGCCGACGCCCTGTCCGGCCCGTACGCCCAGCAGCAGAAGCTGCTCCTCTACGTGCTGCCCGTGGCGTTCGGCCTCGGTGGCGTGGCCTTCCCGATCGGCGTGCTCCTCTACTGGACCACGTCGAACCTGTGGACCATGGGCCAGCAGTTCTACGTGATCCGCAACAACCCCGCGCCCGGCACGCCGGCCTTCGAGGCCAAGGCCCAGCGCGACCAGGCCAAGGCGACCAAGCACGGTGACGTGGTCACCGTCGACGAGCCGGTGGCTCCCCCGACCGAGCGCCGCCCCGCGCAGCGCCAGCAGCCCAAGAAGCAGACCCGGCAGCAGCGCCGGCAGTCCGGCCACCCCAAGCCGGACTCGACCAACGGAGGTTCCTCGTGACCCAGGACGTGACCCAGGACGTCACCCCCGACCAGGAGCAGGCCGACCCGGCCGCCGCCGGGGAGAGCGACAGCTCGCGCGTCGAGCGCCTCGAGAACGAGGGCGACATCGCGGCCGACTACCTCGAGGAGCTCCTCGACATCGCCGACCTCGACGGGGACCTCGACATGGACGTCGAGGGTGACCGGGCGGCCGTCTCGATCGTGGGCGCCGACCTGTCGCAGCTCGTCGGCACGCGCGGCGAGGTGCTCGACGCCCTGCAGGAGCTGACCCGACTCGCGGTCTACCGCGAGACCGGTGAGCGCTCGCGACTGATGCTCGACATCTCGGGCTTCCGGGCCGACAAGCGCAGCCAGCTCGAGGCACTGGCGGCCGAGAAGTGCGCCGAGGTCCGCGAGTCCGCCCAGCGGGTCGACCTGGAGCCGATGAGCCCCTTCGAGCGCAAGGTCGTGCACGACGCCGTCGCTGCTGCCGGCCTGGCCTCGGAGTCCGAGGGCGTGGAGCCGCGTCGGTTCGTGGTGATCCTCCCTGAGTGAGGACCGGCCCCCGGGCCCCGTTTCACGTGAAACACCCCCCGTGCCCGAGGTGGCCCGGGGGGTGTTCCCGTCCGACCGGCTGCCGCTGGTCGAGCGGTACGCCGCGCTGCTCGCCGACGCCGGTGTCCAGCGCGGCCTCATCGGGCCACGCGAGGTTCCCCGGCTCTGGGACCGGCACGTGCTGAACAGCGCCGTGCTCGCGGAGTGGGTGCCGCAGGGTGTCGGTGTGTGCGACATCGGCTCCGGCGCCGGCCTGCCCGGCTTGGTGCTGGCGCTGGCCCGGCCCGACGTCCAGGTGACGCTGGTCGAGCCCTTGCTGCGTCGCACCACGTTCCTCGTCGAGGTCGTCGAAGAGCTGGGGCTGGGCGATCAGGTGGAGGTGGTCCGGGCGCGGGCCGAAGAGCTGCACGGCCGCCGGAGCTTCGACGTGGTCACGTCGCGCGCTGTGGCTCCCCTGCCGCGACTGCTGGGCTGGTCCATGCCCCTGGTCGCCGCCAGTGGTGCACTGCTGGCGATGAAGGGGTCCTCCGTGGTCGACGAGGTCGAGCGCACCCGGTCTGAGCTGGCGGCATGGCGTTGCGGCGAGCCGGAGATCGGCCGTCTGGGTGAGGCGGTGCTCGAGGAGGCGACATGGGTCCTGCGAGTGGCCTGGGGCGACCCGTCGTCGGTATCGTGGCCGCCGCAGCGATCCGTTCCGGCAGCAAGGGATCGCGCACGCACGTCCACACGTGGTCGCCGCCGACGGCGGCCCCAGGGACGCGGGTGACCAGATGGGCATGACGCGGGACCAACGCTCGAGCGCGTTGTCGCCGCGTACTGTCCCCAGGGTTATCCACCGCTGATCGGCGCGGTCTGAGCGCGATTGTCCACAGTTTCAACAGTTTATCCACAGGAGAACCGATGGCCGCCCCCGAGGATGTTTCACGTGAAACTGGAGATCACGACGCCGATGTTCCACGTGAAACCGACCCGACGCCGGTGACGGCCTACAAGGTCCGGACCGCCGCCGACCTGGCAGAGCAGCCCGAGGGCCTCGGCGACGAGGCCACTCCCCTGGCGCGCGCCGCCGAGCACAGCCTCTCGGTGCGGGTCCGGTCGCGATCCCTGCCCCCGGCCCCACGGCCGGACGCCACGCGCGTCTTCGTGGTCGCCAACCAGAAGGGCGGCGTCGGCAAGACCACCACCACCGTCAACGTGGCCGCGGCGCTGGCCCAGCTGGGGCAGCGGGTGCTGGTCATCGACCTGGACCCGCAGGGCAACGCCTCGACCGCGCTCAACGTCGACCACCACCGCGGAGTGCCCAGCACCTACGACGCCCTGGTCGACGGCGCACCACTCGTCGACGTGATCAGCCCCTGTCCCGAGGTGGACAACCTGTGGGTGGTCCCGGCGACCATCGACCTGGCCGGCGCCGAGATCGAGCTCGTGAGCGTGGTCGCCCGGGAGGGCCGGCTGCGCAAGGCCATCCACGGGCACCCGGGCGTCGGCACGGCCGCCGAGGCCGGTGCGGACCGCTTCGACTACGTGATCGTCGACTGCCCACCGTCGCTGGGGCTGCTCACGCTCAACGCCCTGGTCGCCGGCGAGGAGATGATGATCCCGATCCAGGCCGAGTACTACGCCCTCGAGGGGCTGGGCCAGCTGCTCGAGACGGTCGACATGGTCCGCGCGCATCTCAACCCGGCACTCGCGGTCTCCACGATCCTGGTCACCATGTACGACGGCCGCACCCGGCTGGCGGCGGGGGTCGCCGGGGAGGTCCGGGAGCACTTCGGGGAGCAGGTGCTGCGCACCGCGATCCCCCGCTCGGTGCGGGTGTCCGAGGCGCCGTCGTACGCCCAGACCGTGATGACCTACGATCCGGGTTCGCCCGGCGCGCTGTCCTACCTGGAGGCGGCACGCGAGATCACCACCCGAGGAGTCAGCTCGTGAACGCACCACGTCCTGCCACCCGGCGCGGCCTCGGTCGGGGCCTGGGCTCGCTGATCCCCACCGCCCCCGTTGCTGTCCCGTCCGACACCAGCGGGGAGCCCGGCGGCTCGGAGCACGCCTCCACGACCTCTCTGCCCAGCGGGCACGAGCGACGTGACCGCCCTGCCGACGACGGACCAGCGCTCGCCGAGGACGCGGGGTCGACGGATGCCGCGCTGGCGCCCGTGCACGGAGCGTGGTTCAGCGAGATCCCGGTCGGCCAGATCGTGCCCAACCGGGTGCAGCCGCGCCAGGTCTTCGACGAGGACGCGATGGCCGAGCTCGTGCACTCCATCCGCGAGGTGGGTCTGCTCCAGCCGATCGTGGTGCGGCGCACCGCGCCGGCCAGCTTCGAGCTGGTGATGGGTGAGCGCCGCTGGCGGGCCGCCCAGCAGGCCGGACTGGCGGCGATCCCGGCGATCGTGCGGGAGACCGACGACACCGACATGCTGCGCGACGCCCTGCTGGAGAACCTGCACCGCTCTGAGCTCAACCCGCTCGAGGAGGCTTCTGCCTACGCCCAGCTGCTCGAGGACTTCGGCTGCACGCACGACGAGCTGGCGCAGCGGATCGGGCGGTCGCGACCGCAGATCTCCAACACCCTGCGCCTGCTGCGCCTGAGCCCCGCCGTTCAGCGACGGGTCGCGGCCGGCGTCCTCTCCGCGGGGCACGCGCGCAGCCTGCTGGCCGTCGACGACGGCGACCTGCAGGACCGGCTGGCCCAGCGCGTGGTCTCGGAGGGGATCAGCGTGCGTGGGCTCGAGGAGATCGTGGCGATCGGCGACCACGACCGTCCTGGGCCGCGCACCCGCCGCCAGAAGCCGGCGGCCCCTGGCCTGGGTGAGGTCGCCGAGCGGCTCTCGGACCGACTGGAGACCCGGGTCAAGGTCGACATGGGGCGCAGCAAGGGCAGGATCAGCGTCGAGTTCGCCACCTTGGAGGACCTCCAGCGCATCATCGACGTCATCGATCCCCGCAACCGTCGAGACCGGCCCATCTAGTCACTAAGTAGATCAATCGACTTGTCGCTTTGTCGACAAAGTGACTCAGGTGAGCGACGCAGCAGCAGCGGGGTCAGCCCTGGGCGCGCTTGGCGGTCCGCCTGGCCGCCCGGGCACGCTTCTCCTCGGCGTCGAGCCGGGCGGCCTCCTCCGGCGTGGGGGCCGAGCCCCCGTGCCTCGCCGGCACCCACCAGGAGCCCGGCGGCTGCTCGTCGGCGGGGTAGGCCGCGATGGCGTCGTCGAGCATCGACGACATCTGCGCACGCAGCTGGGCGGTCTGGCCCGTGGGGTCGCTGCCGTCGGGGTGCATCGGCTCGCCGACGCTCAACGAGATGGTCTTGCCGCGGGAGAAGTCGCGGGGGTGGTCCTTGGTCATCATTCGCTGGGTGCCCCACAGGACCACCGGCACGATCGGGACCCCGGCCTCGGCCGCGATCCGCACCGCACCGGTCTTGAACTCCTTGAGGTCCATGGAGCGCGAGATGGTGGCCTCGGGGAAGATGCCCACGGCCTCGCCCTGCTGCAGGAAGTCGACGGCGGTGCGGAAGGAGGCCAGGCCCTCGCCCCGGTCGACCTCGATGTGGTGCAGGGAGCGCATCAGCGGGCCGCCCAGGCGGTGGTCGAAGATCTCCCGCTTGGCCATGAACCGCACCAGGCGCCCCGAGGGGTTGGCGGCCAGGCCGCCGTAGACGAAGTCGACGTACCCGATGTGGTTGCAGGCGATGAGCACCCCGCCCTCGCGTGGCACGTGCTCGGTGCCCGTCATCGTGATGCGCTGGCCCAGCAGCCGGAATCCGGTCTTGGCGGCGAGGATGATCGGGGGATAGGTCAGGTCCAGCACAGGACTGATCCTGCCACGTGCGCGAGCACCGGCGGGGCGTTGCTCAGCTGACGTCGCTGCCGGGCGCGTCGTAGCCGGCCGGCAGGCCCCGCTCGGGAAGCGTGGCACCGAAGGTCGCCCGCAGCTCGATCTCGGCCTCGAGGACGCCGGCCAGGCGCCGCACGCCCTCGCGGATCCGCTCCGGGGTGGGATAGCAGAACGACAGCCGCATGGCGCTGGATCCGAAGCCGTCGGCGTAGAAGGCGGTGCCGGGCACGTAGGCCACCCGCGCCGTCACGGCTCGCGGCAGCATCGCCTTGGCGTCGATGCCCGGGGGCAGGCTCAGCCACACGTAGAAGCCCCCCTCGGGGACGTTCCACGTGCACCCGGCAGGCATCAGGTCGTCGAGCGCGGAGACCATGGCGTCGCGGCGCTCGCGGTACATCTCGCGGAACTCCTTGATCTGCCCGACCCAGTCGTGGTTGGCCAGGTAGGCCGAGACCGCCATCTGCGAGAACTGCGGCGGGCACAGGGTCGCGGACTCCTGGGCCAGCACCAGCTTCTCGCGCACCGGGTGCGGCGCCAGCGCCCAGCCGACGCGGAAGCCGGGCGCGAAGGTCTTGGAGAACGACCCGAGGTAGATCACGGTGTCGGCCTCGTCGGCGCGCAGCGCCCGCAGCGGCTCCCGCTCGAAGCCCAGCAGTCCGTAGGGGTTGTCCTCCAGGATCAGCACGCCCTCCGCACGGCAGATCTCGAGCACCTCGGTGCGTCGTTGCGCCGACATGGTGACGCCGGCGGGGTTGTGGAAGTTCGGGATCGTGTAGAGGAACTTGATCGTCTTGCCCGCGGCCTTGACCGACGCGATCGCCTGGCGCAGCGCCTCGGGCACCAGTCCGTGGGCGTCCATCTCGGCGTGCACGACCTCGGCCTGGTAGGCGCGGAAGACCCCCAGCGCGCCGACGTACGACGGCGCCTCGCAGATCACCACGTCGCCTGGGTCGCAGAAGACCCGGGTGACCAGGTCGACGGCCTGCTGGGAGCCGACGGTGACCACGACGTCGTCGGGGTGGGCCTCGATGCCCTCGAGACGCATCACGTCGGTGATCTGCTCGCGCAGCTCGGGCACGCCCTGGCCGGAGCCGTACTGCATGGCCACGGTGCCGTGGCGCTCGACGAGCTCGCCGATCGCGCCGCCGACGACGTCGAGCGGCAGACCGGAGATGTTGGGCATCCCGCCCGCGAGGGAGACGACCTCGGGTCGCGAGGCGACGGCGAAGAGGGCCCGGATCTCCGAGGCGGTCATGCCGGCCGTGCGCGCGGCGTAGAGGTCGACGAAGGAGTCGAGGCGGGTGTGCGAGCGCGCGGGTGTGGAATCCATGACAGGTCTAGCATGAGGGATGCCGGGCTCGCGCGCACGCGCAGATCGCGTGGTGGGCGGGTCGATCGGCTCACAGTCCACGGTGAGGCGGGTGTGGCAGGTGGCACGCAAGGTCGTCCGGCTGACGCTGGACCTGCTCGAGGAGATCGACGCGCCGTGCCGCACGTGCGCGGCCTGGCAGCTCGACCCGGTGCGCCGCGCCCGCGCCGGCTCCCCGCAGGAGGCCGCCGACGAGCGCGCTGCCTGGGTCTCCCGGGTGCTGCGCGAGTGGGGCTCCTGCGGAAGGGTGGTGCTGGTCGACGGTCGCGCGACGGGGCATCTGCTCTACGCGCCGCCGGCGTTCGTGCCGGGCGCCGACACGTTCGCGACGTCGCCGGTCTCGCCCGACGCGGTGCTGCTGGTCAGCGGGTACGTCGCCCCGGTGCACGCCGGCGGGGGGCTGGGCCGCGTGCTGGTGCAGGCGATGGCGCGCGACCTGCTCGGCCGGGGCGGCTACCGGGCCGTGGAGGCCTTCGGGCTGGCCGCCCCGCCCGGAACCGCCCTGGGGACGTGGCCGGGCTCCCAGGTGGCCCGCTGCGCCCTGCCGGTCGGGTTCCTGGGCGGCGTGGGCTTCGGGACTCAGCGCCCGCACCCGCTGACGCCCCGGATGCGGATGGACCTGCGCTCGGCCCTGAGCTGGCGCGACGAGGTGGAGGCGGCCATCGAGCGCCTTCGCGGGGCGGTGCGCCCCGCGGCGGTCCCGGCCGCCAGGCGCAGCGAACCCCCGGCGCCTTGAGGCGCCGGGGGCTCGGTGCGGCGAAGCGGGCGGAGCTCAGATGAAGTCGGCGAGCTCCTTGAGCAGCGCAGCCTTCGGGCGGGCGCCGACGATGGTCTTGACGACCTGGCCGCCCTGGTAGACGTTGATCGTCGGGATGCCGGTGACCCGGTACGACGAGGGGGTCACGGGGTTCTCGTCGACGTTCATCTTCAAGAAGGTGATCTTGTCGCCGTGCGCACCGGCGAGCTCGTCGAGGATCGGGGCGACCTGGCGGCACGGCCCGCACCACTCGGCCCAGAAGTCCACGAGGACCGGCTTGTCGGCCATCAGGACCGTCTGGTCGAACTCGGCGTCGGTCACGGCGGAGATGTTGCCCATGGTGGGACCTTTCGGGATCTGTGGTGGTGGCTGTGGTTGGACGGGGGAGCTGCGGGGGGAACGCTGCGGACGGTCGCGATGTTCCGCGGGCCGGCGCGGGTGGCTCAGGCGCCGACGACCTCGGCGTCGGCGCGCTCCTGCGCCTCGGCGGGGGTGGACGCGACGTGCTCGAGCTCGGCCAGGAAGCGCTCGGCGTCGAGCGCGGCCGCGCAGCCGGTGCCGGCGGCGGTGATCGCCTGGCGGTACTGGTGGTCGACCAGGTCGCCGCAGGCGAAGACACCGGGCTGGTTGGTGCCGGTGCTGGGGTGCTCGGCGAGCACGTAGCCGTTGTCGTCGAGGTCGACCTGGCCCACCAGCAGCTCGGAGCGCGGGTCGTGGCCGATCGCGATGAACAGCCCGGTGGCGTCCAGGGTGCGCTGCTCGCCGGTGGTGGTGTCCTCGAGGGTGACGGACTCCAGCTTGTCGGTGCCGTTGATCTCGGCGACCTTGCTGTTCCAGAGGATCTCGAGCTTGGGGTCGGCGAAGGCGCGCTCCTGCATGATCTTGGAGGCGCGCAGCTCGTCGCGGCGCACGATCAGGGAGACCTTGGAACCGAAGCGGGTCAGGAAGGTGGCCTCCTCGATCGCGGAGTCACCGCCGCCGACCACGGCGATGTGCTGGTCGCGGAAGAAGAAGCCGTCGCAGGTGGCGCACCAGGACACGCCCCGCCCCGAGAGGGCCTTCTCGTTGGGCAGGCCCAGCTCGCGGTAGCCCGAGCCGGTCGCCAGGATCACGGCGTGCGCGCGGTGGGTGTCGGTGGCGGTGCGGACCGTCTTGACGTCGCCGGTCAGCTCGACCTCGACGACGTCGTCGGCCACGAGCTCGGCCCCGAAGCGCTCGGCCTGCCCGCGCATCTCGTCCATCAGGGCCGGGCCCATGATGCCGTCGCGGAAGCCGGGGAAGTTCTCGACCTCGGTGGTGTTCATCAGCGCGCCACCGGCGGTGACGGAGCCCTCGAACACCAACGGGTGGAGGTTGGCACGGGCGGCGTAGACCGCCGCGGTGTACCCGGCGGGGCCCGAGCCGATGATGATCACGTTGCGGATGTCGTTCTCGGCCATGCGTCCAGCTGCTCCTCGGTCAGGGGGTGGACCGGTTCCTGGTCCGTCGGCTCCAACCGATCCTAGGTGAGAGGCATTCCCGAGCGCGCCCTGCGCGGGCGGCCGGGCGGTGACCGGTCAGGGGCGGGGCAGCGTGGTGCTGCGCAGCACGCCGCCGGTGCCGCACTGCAGCAGGTCGACGACCTGGCTGTCGCCGGCGGGTGCGCGGAACGCGAGCACGGCCGGCTCACCGTCGTAGAGGACCGCCACCGGGATGCCCTGGCCCCACTCGGCGGGGGCGCAGTCCTGCCACCGCCGCGCGACCGGTCGCGGGGCCGCCCGCAGCCGCGCGACACGGGCGGAGGGTCCACCGCCCGTGCGGATGGCGCGACGCTGCACGACGGCGGCGTCGTCGCTGAAGGAGTCGTCGCCGACCCGGGCCAGGCGGCGGTCGACGACCACGACGGCGCGCGGGGTCTCCTCGCGCGACATCGCGGCGCCCGGACTCCGGTCGTCGGCGGCCCCGGCGCCGGGGCTCGAGTCGCCCTCGCCGGTGTCGCCGCGGTCGGGGGCGGCCGAGCGCTCGCGCTCCTGGTCGCGGTCGGCCGTCACCGCGCTCTCGGCTGCCCCGCTGGTGTCGGAGCCGGAACCACCCCCGGAGAGGTCGACGACCTGGCCCAGGCCGATGCCGACCGCGATCACGGCCGCGGCGGCCACCAGCATCGACGCGGCTCGGCGCCGGCGGGCCGCGGCCAGCTCGAGCACGCCGGTGCCGCTGATGCCGCTGGGCACGTCCTCTCCGGCCTCGAGCCGGCCCAGGACCTCGTCGAGGCGGGTGGCGACGTCGGCGGGCACCGGGGCCTCGTGGCGGGCGTCGGCGAGGAGGCGGCGCAGGCGGGCCTCCTCCTCGGGGGAGGGCGCTGGGTGCCCGGACATCTCGCCTCCTTCGACGTCGTGGATGTAGCTGGGTGCGTGCGGTGCGGGGGTCGGGAGCCCTGACGGGCCCGACGAACCATCCTCGCCCGTGGCCTCCGGCTGCCGGTGGCCGGGGTCGGCCACCTCACTCGGTGGGCGGTCAGGGGCGGGAGGGTGACGCGGGCGGTCCGCGCGGGTCGTCCGGTCTGACGTGCGCCGGCCCGTCGTGGTTCCCTGCCGGCGGGTGGTGCGCCTCACCCGGGGCCGTGTCGTCGTCGACGAGGAGGTGGGCGAGGTGCTCCGCGAGCCGGGCCCGCCCGCGCGAGCAGCGGGACTTCACGGTGCCCACGGCTACGTCGAGGATGCGCGCCGCCTCGGCGACGGGGTAGCCCTCCATGTCGACCAGCACGATCGCGGCGCGCTGCTCGGCGCTGAGCCGGCCCAGCGCGTCGAGGACGGCCCGGCGCCGCTCGGCGCGCACCGACCGCTCGGCCGGGTCCTCGGTCTCGGTGGTGGCGTTGCGAGCGTCGCCGCGGTCGCCGTACTCCTCGAGGTCCTCGGGCAGCCGGTCGGTACGACGCACGCGGGCGGCCCGCAGCCGGTCGAGGCAGGCGTTGACGACGATGCGGTGCAACCACGTCGTGACCGCGGCGTCGCCGCGGAAGGAGCCGGCGCGTCGGTAGGCCGCGACCATGGCGTCCTGCAGGCCGTCGGCGGCGTCCTCCGGCTGACCCGTCGTGCGCAGCGCCACCGCCCACAGCCGGTCACGGTGCCGGCCGAACAGCTCGCCGAACGCACCGTCGCGCCCGGCGACGTGGGCGGCCAGCAGGGCGCGGTCGTCGAGCTCGGCCAGCGGGCGCCCGTCCTGACGATGACCCCTCATCGCGCGCTCACCCGAGCACCCGGATCTCCGCGACCTCGCCGCGGAAGCCGTCGCCGACGTCGGGCAGCGAGGTGAACCAGACCGTCACGTAGCGCCCTGCCACGGCCTCCTCGAGCTCGATGCTCGCGGTGGTGCCGGCCGTGACGTCGGCGACCGGGTCGAGGTCGGCCACCGCGGTGGGCGCCTCCTCGGTGACGTAGAGCTCGACCTGGGAGCCCTCGCCGACCAGGTCGAGCTCGACCGAGCGGACCTCGGCGGCGCTCCCGAGGTCGACGACGAGACCGACACCGGTCTTGAGGCCGGCGGGTCCGAGGTCCTGGTTGTAGGTGGAGGTGCGCCAGCTGGTGGAGGGGTCGCCGTCGACGGTGTCGACGGTGAGCTCGGGATTCTCCTCGGGCGGGTCGGCCTGCGGATCGAGGTCGGTGACGCTGAGGCCCGTCAGGGGCTCCGGGGTCGCCGAGGTGGTGGCCGACGAGCCGGGCGTCGAGGACGCCTCCTCCTCGGGGACGCTGCCCAGCGGGGTGCGCCCGCGCCCGAGGTTGAAGGCCACGGCCACCGCGACCACCAGCAGGACGCCGGCCAGCAGCAGCGCGGCCAGCCGGAAGGTGCTGCGGCCCGGCACCTGCTCGTCGTCGCCCCCTGCGCCCTCGTCGAGGACGCCACTGTCGGTGTGGGTCATCGACCCGAGGGCGCCCACGCCGGTGCCGGTGTCCCACGGCCAGTAGTCGCCCGCGCCGGTGGAGGACGAGACGCCGGGCCGGGATCGCCGCACCGGAGCCCCGTCGGCGGGCTCGGGAGCGAAGAGAGGGCGAGCGGCGGGCTCCTCCAGCGGAGGCGGCGGGGGCCCGGGCACCGGCCGCTGGCCGCGGCCGTCCCGGTGCTCGTCGTCGCCGAACGACGGCAGCGCGGCCTCGGTGGGCAGGTCGCCGGAGCCGGGCGGGTCGGCCTCGGGATCGGCCCCCGTGTCCGCGTCCGCGTCGAGGCCAGTCACCTGGGTCGGCTCGTCCGGTTCCGGTTCGGGCTCCGGTTCGGGCGTCTCGTCCAGCGGCACCGCGACGGTCGGGTCGTCGGGCACCGCGGTCGTCGGCTCGTCGCGGGGGAGGTCCTCGGCGCGCACGACGCGGGTCGGCTCGACCTCGGGCTCGTCGGCCGGGCGCAGCCCGAGCTCGGGCACGGCGCTGAACCGCACCGGCCCGCTGCCGCGCGAGACCAGCCGCTCGACGAGGGACTCGGGGATGCCCGCCGGGTCGCCGACGAAGTCCTCGAGCGCCGCGGTCAGGCCGCGCGCCGACTCGGGGGCCCGCAGTCCGCGACCGCGCCCGGACAGGTCGAGGACCTCGTCGCAGAGCACGTCGAGGGGCCGCGGGATGCCGGCACGCACCTGGCGCGGGCGCAGCACCCGCCCGTGCTCGCGCGGCGCGGAGGGCACCGCGGAGTCGGAGGATCCGGCCCAACGGCCGGTCAGGGCGGCGTAGAGCAGGCCGGCCAGGTCGTCCACGTCGTCCTCGACGCGCGGGTCGGGGTTGCCGTGCAGGGCGGCGTCGACGCACCAGCCGATGACCCGGACCGAGCCGTGCAGGTCGACCAGGACGTTCTCGGGGTTGAGCCGCCCGTGGGCGACGCCGGCGCCGTGCGCGACGGTCGCGGCCGCCCCGACCTCGGCCACCATCCAGGCCGCGCGGCGCGGCGCGAGCACGCCGCCGGCGCCGAGCATGATGTCGAGGGAGGTGCCGGTGCCCCACTCGTTGACGACGTAGCAGAGGCCGTCGACCTCCTCGGCGTCGAGGACCCGCAGGATGTGCGGGTCGAGCACGGTCGCCGAGCGGCGGGCGGCCCGCAACAGCCCCTCCGAGCGCGGGTCGTCGGCGGCGATCACGTGCAGCGCCACGTGCCGTTCGAGGATCCGGTCGTGGGCACGCCAGAACCGCCCGCTCCCGCTCTCGCTGAGCAGGTCGACGAGGCGGTACCGGCCGGCGAGGAGGTCACCGGGCCGGATCGAGTGGGGCACTGCGCTCCTTCGCGGGGGCTCGGCAGGTGGACGGGCTTCCGGCCATCGTAGGGGGGTCAGTCGCGCTGCGGGGCGGGGGCGCGTCGGGTGAGCGTGCGCAGCACGTCGGTGACCTCGCTCAGGCGCACCAGCCGGGCGAGCACCAGGAAGAGCGCCACGTCGACGGCACCGACGACCGCCACCCGCAGGCCGGCCAGCACCCGGCTCTCCTGGGGGCCGACCTGGTGCAGCCCCCAGGCGACCAGCCCGGCCGCCGCGGTGCTCACGGCGACCACCAGCAGCGTGCGCACCGCGAAGCGCAGCAGTGCCCGGCCGCCGAGGCCACCGACTCGGCGCGACAGCACGGTCCACGAGACGAACGCGCCGACGGCGTACGCCGCCGCGTAGGCCAGCACGAGCGAGGGCGCGGTCGCGGCGGGGCCGGTGTTGAGCACCAGGGCCAGGGCGACCCCGACGTTGGTCAGCCCCACGGCGCACTGGACGAGGAAGACGGTGCGGGTCTGCTCGAGGGAGTAGAAGCCGCGCAGCACCACGTAGTGGACGGTGAAGAACACCAGGCCCGGTCCGAAGAGCGCCAGCGTCGGCACGTAGTTGCCGACCGTGTCGGCCGCCGCGCCGTACCCGAACAGGATGCGCGGCAGGTCGGGGGCCAGCAGCGGCAGCAGGGCCGCGAACGGCACGATCACCGCCAGCGCGGTGCGCAGCGTCGACGACAGCGTCTCGCCCAGCGCCCTCAGGTCGTTGCCGGCGGCGCGCGCCGAGAGCCGCGGCAGGATCGCGGTGGCCAGCGAGACCGTGATGATCGAGTGCGGCACCATCACGATCAGGAACGCGGCCGAGTAGATGGTCGCTCCGGTCCCGTCGGGGTCGCCGCCGGCCGTGCCCGTCGAGGCCAGGTTGATCACGACGGTGTAGGCCGCCTGGTTGACGACCACGAAGCCGACCGTCCAGCCGCCCAGGCGCAGGGTGTGGCCCAGCCCGGTGCCGCGGAAGTCGAAGCGCGGCGTGAACCGGAAGCCGGCGCGGCGCAGGTAGGGCAGCAGCACCAGCAGCTGCAGCACGATGCCCGCGGTCGAGCCCAGGCCCAGCAGCAGCTCCTCGGAGGTGCTGAACCCCGCGAAGCGCTCGGACTCGCGGGCGGCGCCGAAGACCAGCAGGTAGACCACGAGGGTGGCCACGGCCACGACGTTGTTGGCGATCGGGGCCCACATCATCGGGCCGAACGTGCCGCGGGCGTTGAGGATCTGCCCGAGGAGCACGAACATGCCGTAGAAGAAGACCTGCGGCAGGCAGTAGCGGGCGAAGTCGACCGTCGACTCGCGCACCTCGGGAGGCCAGTCGGTGGTGTAGAGGCCCACCACCAGGGGGGCCGCCACGACCAGCAGCACCGTCACCGCGGCCAGGAAGAGCCCGGCCAGCGTGACGATCCGGTTGGTGTAGGCCTCGCCGCCGTCGTCGTCGTGCTGCAGCGCCCGCACCAGCTGGGGCACCAGCACCGCGTTGAACACGCCGCCGGCGAGCAGGATGTAGAGCATGTTCGGGATCGTGTTGGCGATGTTGAACGCGTCGGCGTGCAGCAGGTTGCCCAGCGCTGCGGCCAGCAGCGAGGCCCGGATGAAGCCGCTGAGGCGCGAGAAGGTGGTGCCGGCGGCCATCACGGCCGAGGAGCCGAGGATGCTGGAGCGCTCCTCGTCGGTGCTGGTGCTCACGCCTGCTCCTGGGTGACGTCGGGGGAGTGCTCCGCGCGGGCCGCACGCACGCGGCGTACGAGCCGGACCACGATGGCGCCCAGCAGCAGCGCCGCCCCGGCACCCATGATCAGCCAGATCACCCGGCTCACCTGGGCCGCGCGGATCGGCACCACGTCGACGTCGCCGAGCGGGACGTCGTTGACGTCGGTGAGCACCAGGGTCACGTTGTGCACGCCCTGCTGCTCGGTGGTGGCGTTGAGCAGCACGGTGGTCGAGCTCTCGGCGCCGATCTCGATGCTCTCGGGGACCCGCAGCGTCATCGGCTGGTCGGAGCGGGCGTCGAGGCGCACCGTCACGGTCTGGTCGAGGTTGTTGGTGATGGTCGCCGGCAGCCGCCCGCTGGCGCTCGACAGGGTCACGCCCGGGGGCGCGCTGACCTCGACCGCGCCGAGCAGGTCGCGCACGTCCTCGGTCGCGGCGGCGGCCGAGCGCAGGGCCGCGGCCCGCGCCGGCCGGGTCAGGAACGAGGCGGTGGGGTAGGCGGTGGCCGAGACCACCGAGCCCACGCGGTCGTTGAAGGTGAGCAGGTCCTGCAGGTGCTGGCCGGCCTCGACGAGCTCGGTGACGGCGGCGAGGTCGACGGGCCCGAGCTCGGCCTCGAGCTGGCTGTCGGGATAGCTCAGCTCACCGGGGTCGACCGGCTGGGGGCGGCGCCCGGCCGTCGCCTCGGCGATCGTGTCGAGGTCGACCCAGGAGGTGCCGAGCCCCTCGAAGAAGGCGGTGCCGTCGCCGTCGGGCACCCAGCCCAGCGGGAGGGTCAGCACCAGCGGGGAGCGCCGGCCGGTGTCGAGGAGCCGCACGGCGGCCTCGCTGAGCGCCCGCTGGCGCAGTGCCAGCGTCGAGAGCCGTTCGCCGGGGCCCGGCCCGCCGTCGACGGCGCCCGAGGACGACAGCACCACGGTGCGGTTCGCCACCGAGACCACGGTGGGCAGCGGGTCGACGGCCTGCTGGCCGTCCAGCATCCGGTCGGTGAGCAGGATCGTCTCGTCCGCACGGGCCTCGGCCAGCGTCTCCGGGGGCAGGAAGCCCAGGGGGGAGGAGAGCGCCGGGCTGGTGCTGAGCTCGACGCCCTCCAGCTCCGAGCCTGCGCGTCGGCGGGCCGAGCGGTAGAGCTCGGGGGAGAGACGGGCGGCGGCGGCGACGTCGAGGTCGCCGTACGGCAGCGCGAGCACCTGCGAGCCCGGCCCCACCGCCGCGGCGAGGGCGTCGAGCCAGTCGGCGGCGTCGCGGGCCAGCTGCTCGGCCGCGGGGTCGAGCTCGGAGAGGGCGTCCTCGTCGAGGCGCGGGGGCACGGTGCTGCTGCCGGTCGGACCGGGCTCGGGCGGGCGGGGGTCCTCGGCGTCCTCGGAAGGGGCACCGGTCCCGGGCGCGCCCGAGGAGGCGTCCGAGCCCGGCGAGCCGCTCGCGCCCGACGCCTGGTCGCCGTCGGGTGCCTCGGGGTCGGCCGGGTCGATCGTCGGCTCGATGGAGCGCGGCGGGTTCCCGGCCGCCAGGCGACCGGCCGCGTCGACCACGGCGGGGTCGACCAGCCAGGTCAGGGAGGCGTCGTCGGCGGAGGCCCCGAGATCGACGAGCTCGGCGAGGGTCCCGCCCGGAGCCAGTGTCCGGGCCCACGACGCGAGGCCGGCGACGCGGCCCTGTGCGTCGTGGAGCACCCGCTTGCGCAGCGGCAGCACCACCGAGACGGGCAGGCTGCGCTCCTCGCCGCCGACCCACGGCAGGAAGGTGCGGGCCCGGCCGTCGGCGTTGAGGTCACGGCCGGCGGCGTCCTGGCCCAGCGCGTGCACCCCGAACCAGTAGACCCCGCGCTCGTCGACGTCGAGGCGCGACCGGGCCACGGTGAAGGAGTAGTCGGCCGACTCGCCGGGCTCGAGGGTCTCGATCGTCGCATAGGGGCCCGGGTCGGTGACCCGGGCGCCGACGAAGTCGCGCACCGGGGTCCGACGCGCCTGGCTCAGGTCGGCGGGCGTCGTCAGCGCGGTGTCGCCGAGGAACGGGTAGAGGTTGACCGTGGTCCAGGTCTCGTCGTCGACGTTGGTGACGGTGCCGCTGACCTCGATGGGGCCCGAGCGGGGCAGCTCGCCGGGGCTCAACGACTCGATGGTGACCCGGAGCGGCTCCTGGTCGTCCTCCGCGGCCGCGGCGTACGCCGCCCCGGTCGGCGTGACGAGGCCGCCGACCGCGCTCATCGCCACCACGATGCCGGCGACGCCCCCGGCCACCAGCCGTCCGGGACGCCCGCGTCGACCGTGCCGGGCCCCGGGGGCAGGACGCAGCGAGCGGGGGAGGACCACGCCCCGACTGTAGTGGGGGGCGGCACCTAGACTGTCGGCCCGTGCCCCACGACGAGCCCGCCCCCCTCAGCATGGTCGAGGTGCAGCGATCGGTCGCCGCCGAGCTCGACCGGATCGCTCCCGTCATCGACGAGCTCGGTCGACGCTTCACCGACGCCGGCCACGAGATCGCGCTGGTCGGCGGTCCGGTCCGCGACGCGATGCTGGGTCGCCACCACAACGACCTCGACCTGACGACCTCGGCGCGCCCGGAGCAGACCGAGCGGTTGCTCAAGGGCTGGGCGGACGCGATGTGGGACATGGGCCGCGACTTCGGCACCATCGGCTGCCGCAGGGGCGAGTGGCAGGTCGAGATCACGACCTACCGCTCGGAGTCCTACGACCCGTCCTCGCGCCACCCCGATGTGGCCTTCGGCGACACCCTGGCCGGCGACCTGGGCCGGCGCGACTTCACCGTCAACGCGATGGCGGTGCGCCTGCCCGGCCGCGAGGTCGAGGACCCGTACGGCGGCGTGCTCGACCTGGCCCACCGGGTGCTGCGCACGCCCGGCACCCCCGAGGACTCCTTCTCCGACGACCCGCTGCGGATGATGCGCGCCGCGCGCTTCGCAGCCCAGCTCGGCTTCGAGGTCGACCCGTCGGTGGTGGCGGCGATGACCGCGATGGCCGGGCGCATCGACATCATCTCCGCCGAGCGGGTGCGCGACGAGCTGGTCAAGCTGGTGATGGGTCCCTACCCACGGCGCGGGCTCACGCTGCTGGTCGACACCGGCCTCGCCGAGCTGGTGCTGCCCGAGCTGCCGGCCCTCGCGCTCGAGCGGGACGAGCACCACCGGCACAAGGACGTCTACGAGCACACCCTGACGGTGCTCGAGCAGGCCATCGACCAGGAGGAGGAGCGCTTCGGTGGACCCGACCTCGTCTCGCGCCTGGCGGCGCTGATGCACGACGTCGGCAAGCCCCGCACCCGACGGTTCCTCGACGACGGCACGGTCACCTTCCACCACCACGACGTGGTCGGCGCCAAGCTGACCCGCAAGCGGATGAAGGCGCTGCGCTTCTCCAACGACGACATCGACGCGGTCAGCGCCCTGGTCGAGCTGCACCTGCGCTTCCACGGCTACGGCAGCGGGGAGTGGACCGACTCCGCGGTGCGCCGCTACGTCCGCGACGCCGGTGACCAGCTGGCCCGCCTGCACGTGTTGACCCGCGCCGACTCCACCACCCGCAACCGGCGCAAGGCCGAGCGGCTGGCGCGCACCTACGACGACCTCGAGGCGCGCATCGAGCGCCTGGCCGAGGCCGAGGAGCTGGGTGCGATGCGCCCCGACCTCGACGGCAACCAGATCATGGAGATCCTGGGCGTCGGCCCCGGCCGTGAGGTCGGCGAGGCCTACCGGCACCTGCTCGAGCTGCGGATGGACGAGGGGCCGCTGGGCGCGGAGCGGGCCCGCGAGGAGCTGCTCGCCTGGTGGGCACAGCGCTAGCCGGGTGCGGCATACCGGCGGTACGGTCACGGCCATGACGACCGCAGCCAGCCCCGAGTCCAGCCCCGAGTCCAGCCCCGAGCCCAGCCCCGAGTCCAGCACCGAGTCCAGCACCGACCTGCACGTCGAGATCGAGGTCGACGCGACCCCGGCCCAGACCTGGGCGCTGGTCAGCGACGTGCGCCGGATGCCGGAGTGGAGCCCGCAGGTGCGGCGCACCTTCGTGCCCGGCGGAGCGGTGCGGCTGGGCAGCCGGATGGTCAACCTCAACCACCGCGGCTGGATGCACTGGCCCACCCAGGCCAGGGTGGTGCGCTTCGAGCCGCACCGCGAGGTGGCCTTCCGGGTCGTCGAGAACCGCACCGTGTGGTCCTTCACCCTCGAGCCGCTCGACGGTGGCACGCGCACCCGCATCGTGCACAGGCGCGAGTCCCCCGACGGCGTCTCCCCTCTCTCGCTGGGGCTGACCAAGGTCGCCTTCGGCGGCGTCCCCGCCTTCACCGACGAGCTGCGCGCGGGCATGCGGCGCACCCTCGGGCGGATCCGCGACGCCCTCGCCTCCTAGGCGGTCGGCCCAGCGACGACGAACGGCGCGGACCCGGGTGGGTCCGCGCCGTTCGTCGGTCCTGCTGCTTGCTGCCTACTCGTCGCCGGCGATGAACGCCTCGACGCGGCGGCGGCCCTCGTCGTCGGGCAGCTGCACCGGCGGGGACTTCATCAGGTACGACGACGCCGAGATGATCGGGCCGCCGATGCCGCGGTCCTTGGCGATCTTCGCGGCGCGCAGGGCGTCGATGATGATGCCGGCCGAGTTGGGGGAGTCCCAGACCTCGAGCTTGTACTCGAGGTTCAGCGGCACGTCGCCGAAGGCGCGGCCCTCGAGGCGCACGTAGGCCCACTTGCGGTCGTCGAGCCACTCGACGTGGTCGGAGGGGCCGATGTGGACGTTGCGGTCGGAGATCTTGCCCTTGAGCTCGCCGGTCAGGTTCGAGGTGACGGCCTGGGTCTTGGAGACCTTCTTGGACTCCAGGCGCTCGCGCTCGAGCATGTTCTTGAAGTCCATGTTGCCGCCGACGTTGAGCTGGTAGGTGCGGTCCAGCGTCACGCCGCGGTCCTCGAACAGGCGGGCCATCACCCGGTGGGTGATGGTGGCACCGACCTGGCTCTTGATGTCGTCGCCCACGATCGGGACGCCGGCGTCCTCGAACTTCTTGGCCCACTCGGGGTCGGAGGCGATGAAGACGGGCAGGGCGTTGACGAAGGCCACGCCCGCGTCGATGGCGCACTGGGCGTAGAACTTGTCCGCCTCCTCCGAGCCCACGGGCAGGTAGGAGACCATCACGTCGACCTCGCGGTCGCGCAGCACCTGCACGACGTCGACCGGCTCGGCGCCGGACTCCTCGATCGTCTCGCGGTAGTACTTGCCGAGACCGTCGAGGGTCGGGCCACGCTGGACCTCGACACCGAGCGTGGGGACGTCGGCGATCTTGATCGTGTTGTTCTGGGAGGCGTGGATGGCCTCGGAGAGGTCCTTGCCGACCTTCATGTCGTCGACGTCGAAGGCGGCGACGAACTCGACGTCCTTGACGTGGTACTCGCCGAACATGACGTGCATCAGACCGGGGACGCTGCCCGCGGGGTCGGCGTCCTTGTAGTACTCGACACCCTGGACCAGGGAGGTGGCGCAGTTGCCGACTCCCACGATTGCTACTCGAACCGAACCCATCGGGTCGTTCCTTCCTTGTCTCACGACTCCCCGGCCGCGGGGCCGGGTCGTCGAGCTGTGGTCGCCGGCACCTCGGCGAGGTCTCCGGTCGGACGTGCTGGTCGTTCTCGTCGGTGTCCGCTCCTGCGGACGCTCTGGAGGCTCGGCCGGGGCGGCGCCCGGGCCGCGTCCGGCGACCCGGGTGCGCCGCCGCTCACGCTCGGCGTTGATGAGGTCGGAGAGCCAGCGCACCTCGCGCTCGACCGACTCCACGCCGTGGCGCTGCAGCTCCGCCGCGTAGCGGTCGACCTCCTTCTGCGTCATCGAGAGCTGGCCCTGGACCCGCTCGAGACGCTCCTGGAGGCGGGTGCGTCGCCCCTCGAGCACGCGCAGCCGGATCTCCATGTCGGTGGAGGAGAAGAAGGCGAAGCGGATGTCGAAGTTGTCGTCCTCCCACGCGGTGGGACCGACCTCCGACATCAGCCGCTCGAACTCGTGGTTGCCGGCCTCGGTGACCTCGTAGGTGATGCGGGGCCGGCGGCTCACCGGTGTGCGGGTGGGTGCCGACTCCTCGATCAGCCCGGCGCGCAGCATCTTCTTCAGCGTCGGGTAGAGCGATCCGTAGGACAGCACCCGGCCCCAGCCGAGCATCAGGTTCAGCCGCTTGCGCAGCTCGTAGCCGTGCATGGGTCCCTCGTGCAGCAGTCCGAGGACTGCCAGCTCGATGGTCTCTCCACGACGTGCCATGCGACCTATCGTAGCGATATATCCCCGCGATGAGAAAAGTCCGTGGTCCGGCCGCGTGGCGCCGGCAACGGGCGTCCTGGCCGGGGATGCGTACCCTGATGGACGGTCCGAACCACCGGGCGCCCCCCGCGCCCCCTTCCCCTGGAGCAGCACCGACGTGACAGCCAAGCGCAGGGCCGACGGCCCGGCCGTGAAGAAGTCGCCCGCGAAGAAGGCGGCGCCGCGGACCTGGAAGCAGCGTTCGACCAGCGTCCTGAAGTGGGGCTCCGTCGTCGCGCTCGTGGGGCTCCTGCTCGCGGCAGGCGGGCTTCTTCTACCTCTACCAGAGCACCGACATCCCCGACCCCAACGCGGAGTTCGAGACCGAGACGACCTTCGTCTACTACGCCGACGGGAAGACCGAGGCGGGCCGCTTCGCGACCCAGGACCGCACCTCCATCTCCTACGACGAGATGCCCGACTCCATCAAGGACGCCGTGGTGGCGGCCGAGAACCAGTCCTTCTGGAGCGACTCGGGCCTGGACCCGAAGGGCATCGCGCGGGCCTTCTTCAACAACGCCTCGGGCGAGGACACCCAGGGCGCCTCCACGATCACCCAGCAGTACGTCAAGGTGCTCTACCTGACCCAGGAGCGCTCCTACGAGCGCAAGGTCAAGGAGGCCATCCTGGCGCTGAAGCTGCACCGCCAGCAGTCCAAGACCGAGATCCTGCAGGGCTACCTCAACACCATCTACTTCGGCCGCGGCGCGTACGGCGTGCAGGCGGCCGCCCAGGCGTACTTCGACAAGGACGCCGCCGACATGAACCTGCGCCAGTCGGCCGTGCTGGCCGCGGTGCTCAACAACCCCTCGCGCTTCGACCCCGCCGGCGGCAAGGACGCCAAGCAGGAGCTCGAGGAACGCTACGACTACGTGCTCGAGCAGATGGAGAAGCTCGAGAGCATCACGCCCGAGGAGGCCGAGAAGGCCGCCAAGCGGCTGCCGAAGTTCCCCGAGGTCGCGGCCGAGAGCACGTACGGCGGCCAGAAGGGCCACGTGCTCGAGATGGTGCGCGACGAGCTCAACCGCCTCGGCTTCAGCGACGACGAGATCGACGGTGGCGGCCTGCGGGTGACCACGACCTTCACCGAGGACGCGATGACCGCCGCCGAGGAGGGCGTGCTCGAGGCGCGCCCCGAGGGCTTCGGCGACAAGCAGCTGCACGTCGGCGTGGCCAGCGTCGAGCCCGGCACGGGTGCGGTCCGCGGCTTCTACGGCGGCCAGGACTACGTGCAGTCGCAGTACAACTGGGCCGTCACCGGCGGCCAGGCCGGCTCGACCCTGAAGGCCTTCGCCCTGGCGGCGGCCATCAAGGACGGCTTCTCGCTGCGCGACACCTTCGACGGCAACTCGCCCTACGAGCTGCCCGACGGCACCGAGATCGAGAACCAGGGCGACTCGAGCTACGGCTCGGCCATCGACATGGTCTACGCGACCCAGAAGTCCGCGAACTCCGCGTTCATCGACATGACGCTGGCCATGGATAAGGGTCCCCAGAAGATCCTCGACATGGCCAACGCGATGGGCATCCCGCCGGGCGAGGCGGGCAAGAACGCCGTCGGCATCCCGCCGACCTCGCCCGGCCTCGAGCCGATCACCGGCATCGCCCTGGGCAACGCGACCGTCAGCCCGATCAACATGGCCAACGCCTACGCGACGATCGCCAACGAGGGCGTCTACTCCGAGCCCTACGTCGTCGAGGAGGTCGTGGGTGCCGACGGGGCGGTCGAGTACTCCCACGAGGACAGCACCGAGCGTGCCGTGGGCGCCGACATCGCCGCCGACGTCTCCTACGCGCTGCAGCAGAACGTCACCGGTGGCTCCGGCACCGCCGCGCTCGCCCTGGGCCGCCCTGCGGCCGGCAAGACCGGCACCGCCACCAACGGCAAGGGCGAGGTCTCGTCGGCCTGGTTCGCCGGCTACACCCCTCAGATGTCGACCGCGGTCATGTACGTGCGCGGCAAGGGCAACGAGGAGCTGCAGGGCTGGTTGCCGGAGTACTTCGGTGGCGCCTACCCCGCCGACACCTGGCTGGCGGTGATGAGCGACCTGATGGAGGGCCTGGAGGTCGAGGAGTTCCCCGAGCCGGTCTTCGTCGACGGCGAGGCGCCCGCCGGCTACGCACCGACGACCGCCCCGCCGGCGCCGTCGAGCCCGCAGCCGACCCAGCAGTCGCCCACGAGGCAGCCCTCGCCGACCCAGGAGCCGAGCCCCACCCAGGAGCCGACCACCGAGGCGCCGACGCCGACGCCGACCCCGAGCCCGAGCCCGACCGACGACTGCGAGGGGGTCCTCTGCGGCCCGAGCAGCAGCCCGTCGCCGTCGAGCAGCCCCTCCCCGTCCGTCGCAGCCGTCGTCGACCTCCTCGCCGGCGGCCGGGGGCGGGTCCCCCACGCCCGGTCAGGGCGGGGGCCGTGACGACGCCGGCGTACGCCGAGCGTCGCCGCGGCCAGTGACCCACGCGGCGCCCACCCGAGAGGACCCGCTCGCCGCGACCCTCAGCGAGGGTCTCGGCGGGCCCCTGGGTGAGCGCGCCGGGCGGCACCCCTGGTGGACGCCGGTGCGGGTGCTGCTGGCGCTGGCCGCGGTGGTGGTCGCGCTGGGGATGCTGCAGAAGGCGCCCTGCTACTCCGAGACCTGGAGCGACAGCGACGCCCGGTTCAGCCAGATGTGCTACTCCGACCTGCCCTACCTCTACACCGGCCGGGGGCTGGTCGAGCGGGCGTGGCCCTACTCGGGCGACGAGAGCCTGCGCGAGCGCTACCCCGAGGTGATGGAGTACCCGGTCGGGATCTCCTACTGGGCCTGGGGCACCGCGCTGGTGGCGCAGTGGCTCACCGAGGACCTCACCGGCTGGCCCGACCTCGACGAGCGACGCAGCGCCGAGCCCGGCTCGCTGTTCGGCGACGTCGAGGTGCAGCGCGAGATCCGCGCCTTCGTCATCGTCAACGCGCTCGGTTTCGCCGTGCTGAGCCTCCTCGCGGTGTGGCTGCTGGCCCGCACCCACCCCCGGCGGCCGTGGGACGCGCTGTGGTTCGCGCTCTCGCCGGCGCTGCTGCTGACCGGGCTGGTCAACTGGGACCTGCTGGCCGTGGTGCTGGTCGCCGGTGCGACGTGGGCCTGGGCGACCGGGCGGCCGCTGCTGACCGGGGTGCTGGTCGGGCTCGGCACCGCCACCAAGCTCTACCCGCTCTTCCTGCTCGGCGCGCTCCTGGTGATCTGCCTGCGCGGTCGCCGCTGGCGCGAGCTGGGGCTGGCCTGGCTCGGCGCGGGCGTCGCGTGGGTGCTGGCCAACCTGCCGGCGATGGTGACCGGCCTCGAGCAGTGGCGGGTCTTCTGGTCCTTCAACTCCGAGCGCGGTGCCGACCTCGGCTCGCTGTGGCTGGTCGCCGCGCAGGCCGCCGACCTCGACATCGCCCCCTCCACCATCAACACCACCTCGCTGGTGTTCTTCGCCGCCTGGTGCGCCGGGGTCTTCGTGCTCGGCATGCTGGCCCCCGAGACCCCGCGCCTGGCCCAGCTCGGCTTCCTGCTGGTCGCGGGCTTCCTGCTGGTCAACAAGGTCTACTCGCCGCAGTACGTCCTGTGGCTGCTGCCGCTCGCCGTGCTCGCCCGGCCGCGGCTGCGCGACCAGCTCGTGTGGCAGGCCGGCGAGGTCCTCTACTTCGCTGCGGTCTGGTGGTACCTCGGCGGGCTCCTCGACGCCGGCGGGGGCGGTGACGCCGGCTTCTACTGGGTCGCCATCGTCCTCCGGGTGGCCGCCGAGCTCTACCTCGTGGCCCTGGTCGCCCGCGACGTCTGGCGGCCCCGCCACGACCCGGTCCGGCGCACCCTCAGGTGACCACGACCCGGTCGAAGGTGGTGGCGGTGTAGCGCACCCTGACGTCGACGGTGTCGCCCACGGCGGGCACCCGGGCGCCGGCGGGCAGGAAGAGCATCGAGGCCTGCATGTGGGGCGGCTCGGCGAAGAGACGCTGCTTGGCGTCGATGGAGAACGGGGAGCGCACGAACCCCACGGCGTCGAGCCCGCCGCGGGCGATCGTCGCGGCGCGCCCGCGCAGGCCGAGGTCGCCGGTCGGCGCCTCGAGCCCGATGCCGTGGGCGGTGCCGCCGGCGACGATGAGCAGGTGGCCCGACTTGGGGGCGGTGCGGCCGCGGTAGCCGAAGACGTCGCCGCGCTCGAGGGGGTGCACGTCGAGGACGGTCGAGGTCACGGTGAGCGCGCTGCGCTCGCCGAGCCACAGCCCGGTCCCCATCCGGGGGCGGAAGCGGTACTCGGGCCACCGGGCACCCAGCCCGGCCAGCTCGGCGTCGCTGAGGTGCGAGACCCACACCGTGCGCGCGCCGGGGCCCTCGGGCAGGTCGGCGCCGACGACGTCGGTGAGCAGGCGCGAGGCCTCGGAGGTGTGCGAGCCGTGGGCCAGCGGGAAGTGCATCGCGACGCCCTCCAGCCGGGCGCCGGGGTGGGCGCGCAGCACCTCAGCGACCGACCACAGGCCGCGGGCGCTGAACCCGTGGCGCTGCATGGAGGTCATCCGCTCCAGCACGAACCGGGCTCGGGGGCGGCGCTCGAGCAGCTCGCGCAGGTCGTCGAGGCGGCCCACCGTGTGCACCAGCCGGTCGGCCAGCGCGTCGTCGGCGGTGGCCTCGAGCGCGGTGCCGAAGGGTCGCCACGGCGTCAGCACGACGATGCTGCCCCCGAAGCGCTGCGCGACCTCACCGATCTCGTCGTACATGCCGACCGCCAGGGTGTCGCAGGTGCCCGCCGCGGCGTCGTGGCCCAGGTCCTGCTCGGCCAGCCACTGCGTACGCCGCGCGAGCCGGCCGCGCCCGAACCCGTAGCCGTTGCCCTTGACGACGGGCACCAGCCCGGGGTGGGCCGCGGCGGTGCGGCGCAGGTGCTCGCGCCAGCGCGGGCCGTCGACGGTCAGGACCAGGCTCATCGCACGATCATCTCCGCGCCATGTAGAGGCTGAAGGCGCGGTAGAGCACCTTGTGGAGGGGCAGGTCCCACTCGCCGGCCAGCTCGACGGCCTGGCCGCCGGTGCCGACCTTGAACTGGATCAGCCCGACGTGGCTGTCGTCGGCCTCGAGGGTGTCGGTGATGCCGCGCAGGTCGTAGACGTGGGCGCCGGCGGCGAGCGCGTCGCGCATCATCGCCCACTGGGCGGCGTTGGAGCCGCGCACGTCGCGCTTCTCGGTCGAGGAGGCCCCGTAGGAGTACCAGGCGTGGGTGCCGACGCGGATCGCGATGGTGGCCGCGACCAGGTCGCCCTCGTGGCGGGCCAGGTGCAGACGCATCCGGTCTGGCTGGCCGAGCTCCTCGCCCTCGCCGGCCAGCGCCTCGACCATGGTGCGGAAGTAGGAGAGCGGGCGCGGGGTGAAGTGGTCGCGTTCCGCGGTGTGCACGTAGAGCTCGTGGAAGGCCGGCAGCGCCGCCAGCGCCTCGGCCACGCCCGAGGTCGACTGCACCTCGACACCGGCCTTGGCGGCCTTCTTGATGTTGCGCCGCCACTGCTGGTTCATCGCCCTGAGCACGGCGTCCTCGTCGAGGGCGGCGCCGTCGGTGTCGACGAGCGGGACCTGGAAGACGAACTGCGGCTGCCCCGCGGCGAAGCCACCCTCCACGCCCTGGTGGCGCCAGCCCAGCGACTCGAGCTGGGAGAGCACCCGGGCGCCGACGTGGTCGCGCTCGAGGGGCGCGAGGTCGCCGAGGCGCCGTACGCCGTCGTCGGCGATGCCGTCCTTGACCTGCTGGGCGCTCCAGCGGGCGGTGACCACCGGAGGGCCCATCCGCACCCCGAAGGCGCCGCGGGCCCGGCAGTGCTCGGCCAGCGGCTGCAGCCACCGGGCCAGGTCGTCGTCGGCCCAGTCGACGACCGGGCCCTCGGGCACGTAGGCCAGGTAGCGCTTGAGACGGGGCAGCTGGCGGTAGAGCACCAGCGCCGCGCCGACGAGCTCGTCGCCGTCGAAGAAGCCCAGGGACTCGCGGCGCCACTCCGCCTTCACCCGGCCCCACGCGGGGGTCTGCAGGAAGCTGGCCGACTCGCGGGTCTCGAGGAACCCCAGGTGCTCGGCAGGCGTGATCTCCCGCACCCGGATCGGGGCGGAGGTCTCGGCTCGGGGCGCGCTGCGGGTCACGACGGCGACGTTACAGCCGATCGCGGAGCCAGGCCGCGTCGGCGACGTGGGCCTCGGCGGGGCCCGGGGTCTCCATGACGACCGGCGCGTCGGCATCGCGCACCACCGCGGCCAGCAGGTCGGGGTCGATGCGCCCGACGCCGAAGTTGGCGTGCCGGTCGGCGCCCGAGCCGAACTCGTCGCGGCTGTCGTTGGCATGCACCAGGTCGATGCGGCCGGTGATGGCCAGCACGTCGGCGACCACCGTCCCCAGGTCGTTGCCGCCGGCGTGGGCGTGGCAGGTGTCGAGGCAGAAGCCGACCATGTCGGCGCCGTCGGTGCCCTCGATCGCGGCCCACACGCCGGCGATCCGCTCGAGGTAGCGCGTCATCGCGTTGTCGCCGCCGGCGGTGTTCTCGATCAGCAGCGGGACCTTGAGGTCGGTCGCCTCGACGGCCTTGCGCCAGTTGTCGAAGCCGACGGCCGGGTCGTCGGCCTTGTTGACGTGGCCGCCGTGCACGATCAGGGCCTTGGCACCGATCTCGGCCGCGGCGTCGACGTGCTGCTGCAGCAGCTTGCGGCTGGGGATCCGGATGCGGTTGTTGGTCGTGGCGACGTTGACGATGTACGGCGCGTGCACGTAGAGCTCGACGCCCGCCTCCGCGGCCTCCTCGCGCAGCCCGGCCGCGCCGCCCGGGTGCTGGATCTCGGGGCCCCGGTAGCCCTGCGGGTCGCCGAGGAACATCTGGACCAGGGGCACCCCGCGCTCGCGTGCCTCGCCGACCGGGTCGGCCTGGTCGACGTGGGCACCGATGGCGATCTGCTGGGACTGCGGCGACATGTCCCCAGCCTAGGAGCGGGCACCGACCACGCGTCCCGGCCCCCGGGGTGCCGGGTTTGTCGCGGGTGGTCCCGGGCATCCTGCACCCGTGCACCCCTCAGCGGCTCGCCTCGTGCCGGCGCTGGCCGAGCAGCGGCTGGGCGTCGCCAGCGTGCTGCTGCTCGCTGCGCTCGTGCTGCTCGTCGCGGGCCTGCTGCTGCTGCGCCGCCGCTGACGTCGGGTCGGTCCTGCGCTCAGCCGGCCAGCAGGAGCCCCAGCGCCACCAGGCACAGTGCCGAGGCGCCGACCAGGCACAGCGTCGCGAGCGCGGTCCGGGCGCGGGGCTGCCCGGCGCAGGGGCGCCGCGGCGGGGCGGGCTCGCCGAGCCGGTCCGGCACGTGCGGCGGGTGGGGCAGCTCGTCCCAGGGAGTGCCCGGTGGCACGCCGAGCCGGTGCAGCCGCTCCAGGGCGGCCAGGGCCGTGGGCGGCCGGTGGGCCGCGTCGGGGCTGGTCAGCGCCCCGAGCAGGCCGGCGAGCTCCCCGGGCGGCGGGGCCGGCGGGCCCTGGGGCGTCGGCGTACGGCCGGTGAGGAGCTGGAGGGCGACGACACCGGCGGCGTACAGGTCCTGGCGCGGATCGGGCAGCGCCGCGCGGCGCTGCTCGGGGGCCATGTAGCCGTCGGTGCCGACCGCCCCCGGGTGCCGGGTCAGGCGCGGCTCGTGGAGCAGCGTGGCGACCCCGAAGTCGCCCAGGCGCAGGTGCGGCCGGGCGCTCCCGGTGGGTTCGAGCAGCAGGTTGGCCGGCTTGACGTCGCGGTGCACGACACCGGCCTCGTGCACGGCGGCCAGGGCGCGCAGCAGCTGGGCCAGCAGCACCCGCACGTAGCTCTCGGGCACCGGGCCGTGCTCGGTGAGCAGGTCGTCCAGCGACCCGCCGCGCACCAGGTCCATGGTGAGGACGACCAGGTGGTCCTCGGCGGCCCAGCCGGTGGGGGCCACGACGTGCGGGTGCGCGATGCGCACCGACTGCTCGCGCACGAAGCGCAGCAGCATCCCGGCGTCGCCCCCCACGGTGGTCTGGTCGAGCACCTTGGCGCCCACCCAGCGACCGGCCTGGTGGTCCCAGGCCCGCCAGACCGACCCCATGGCGCCCACGCCGATGCGGTCGGCGAGCTCGTAGCGACCGGCCAGGCGTGCCGGCGGCCCCACCGGCGGTGGGGGACGCGGCGGGTCGGGGAGCTGGCTGCGGCTCATCAGGTGCTGTCTACCCGTTCCCGGGCCGGCCCGTGCGCGCGCGTCCACAGCCCGGGTTTGGGCCGGTACGCCGCCGCGCTGCTATCTTGCCGTGTCCGAGATCGCACGACCCACCGACGGGTCCGTGTCCTCGGTCCCCGCTCCCACCAGTGCGCCGCTCCGCGGCGGGCCGGGTGCGGGAACGCACAGCCCTCCTGCCACGGAGAGACCGTGGCCGCCGAGTCCAGAGGAGGTGGAGACCGCTATGCGTGCCTACGAAGTGATGGTCATCCTCGACCCCAGCCTCGAAGAGCGGACGATCCAGCCGTCGCTCGAGAAGTACCTCAACGTGATCACCAAGGACGGTGGCTCCGTCGAGTCCGTCGACGTCTGGGGACGTCGCCGGCTCGCCTACGAGGTGAAGAAGAACGCCGAGGGCATCTACGCCGTCATCTCGCTGAACGCCGAGCCCGACACGGTCAAGGAGTTCGACCGTCAGCTCGGCCTCAACGAGGCGATCCTGCGCACGAAGGTCATCCGGCCCGACGCGCACTGAGCCCCCGGCTCGACGCCTCGGGTCGTCCACCTGTGGATGACCCCTGTCCGATGTCGGCGCGAGCGGCCACCATGGTCGCGAACGCTGTCTCGGACGACCGAACAGCACCAGGATCAGCACACCGCTAGGGAGACCTCATGGCAGGCGAGACCGTCATCACGGTGGTCGGCAACCTCGTCGACGACCCGGAGCTGCGCTTCACCCCCTCGGGGGCGGCCGTGGCCAACTTCCGGATCGCGTCGACGCCGCGCACCCTCAACCGCCAGACCAACGAGTGGGAGGACGGCGAAGCGCTGTTCCTGTCCTGCTCGATCTGGCGCCAGGCCGCGGAGAACGTCGCCGAGTCCCTCCAGAAGGGGATGCGCGTCGTGGTCCAGGGCCGGCTCAAGGCCCGGTCCTACGAGACCCGCGAGGGCGAGAAGCGCACCGTGATGGAGCTCGAGGTCGACGAGGTCGGCCCCTCCCTGCGCTACGCCACCGCCAAGGTCGCCCGCACCACCCGACAGGGCGGCGGCGGGGGCTACTCCGGCGGTGGCCAGGGCGGCGGCGGAGGCTACTCCGGCGGCGCCCAGGGCGGCGGCCAGGGTGGCCAGGGCGCTGCCCCGGCCAACGACCCGTGGGCCTCGCCGGCTCCCCAGCAGGGGGGCCAGCAGGGCGGCGGGTACGGCGGGGGCCAGTCCCGGCCGGCACCGGCCCAGGGCAACGACCCCTGGGGCGCCCCGGGCGTGGGCGAGGAGCCCCCGTTCTGATCCCGGACCCCTCGGTCCAGCAGCACCTGTCCAGATCAACCTGACCCATTCCGACCCGGTACCCACTCCGGGGCGGGCTTCTAGAAAGGAAGCACCACAATGGCCAAGGCAGTGATTCGCAAGCCCAAGAAGAAGGTTTGCCAGTTCTGCAAGGAGAAGGCGACCGGCGTCGACTACAAGGACGCCACCCTGCTCCGCAAGTTCATCTCCGACCGCGGCAAGATCCGCGCGCGTCGGGTGACCGGCAACTGCGTCCAGCACCAGCGCGACGTGGCCATCGCCGTCAAGAACGCCCGCGAGGTGGCCCTGCTGCCCTACACCTCCACCGGTCGCTGAGAGGAGCACGGACGATGAAGCTCATCCTGACCCAGGAGGTCACCGGTCTCGGTGGCCCGGGCGACGTGGTCGAGGTCAAGGACGGCTACGGCCGCAACTACCTCGTGCCCCGTGGCGTGGCCATCCGTTGGACCCGCGGCGGCGAGAAGACCGTCGAGTCGATCAAGGCCGCGCGCACCAGCCGCGCGGTCCGCGGCATCGAGCACGCCGCCGAGATCAAGGCGAAGCTCGAGGCCGCGTCGGTCAACGTCGCTGTCAAGGCCGGCGAGGGCGGGCGTCTCTTCGGCGCCGTCACCCCCGCCGACATCGCCTCGGCGCTGACCGAGACGACCGGCGAGGCCGTCGACAAGCGCACGATCGCGGTCAAGAACCCGATCCGCACGCTCGGCGCCCACGAGGTCTCGGTGCGACTGCACGACGAGGTGTCCGCCACGGTGGCCCTCAACGTCGTCAAGGCCTGAGACCCAGCAGCACCCGCTCCACCGCGACGGGCCCGGACCTCCACTGGAGGTCCGGGCCCGTCGTGCGTCGGCCGGCGTCGCTCAGCGCAGCATGATCGCGTCGAGCTGCACCGGCCTGCCGCGGCTCATCACGCGGAAGGCGATCCTGCCGGTGAACGCCGCGCTCTGCTCGTTGCGCACGATGACGACCTGGCCGGGTCTGGTCGCCTTGCCGCCGAGCTTCACCTTGCGCCAGGCACCGCCGGGCGTCCTGTACTTCAGCTTGCCGCTCGCCGGGCCCGTGGTGGCCAGCAGGCGCACCTCGCGGACGTCGACGCCGGCGACGGTGATCTTGGTCTTGTACGCCGACGCCTCGAGGTAGTCGCCCCCGAACGCCCGGCGCGAGGCCCGGGTCTTCCAGCGCCGCCCCGGCGCGACCAGGTCCTCGGGCACGGTGAAGCTCGTGGTGGCCGGCTCGGCGGAGGTGTTGCCGGCCCGGTCGGTGACCGAGACGGAGAGGGTCTGGGTGCCGGGGCCGAGGTCGGCGAAGGTGACGTTGTCGTCGCGGCAGGGCACGGCGCGCCCGTCGATGTCGCAGTCGAAGACCAGGCCCGGCTCGTTGCCGTTGATGCGCAGCGTGGGGCTGTCGGTGGTGACCATCGGCCGCTCAGGGGTCTCGCGGTCGAAGGGCGTGTTGAAGATGCTCGCCACCGGACGCCGGGTGTCGACCTTGAACGTGGTCTCCGCGGGCGTCTGGTCGGTGTCGGACAGGTCGGTCTCGGCGCCCCCGGTGCCGAGCAGCGGGTTGGTCGGCGAGGTGGCGTCGATGCCGCGGTCAGCGGCGTCGTACGCGCGGACCCGGAAGGTGTAGGGCGTCTCGATCCCGCCCAGCTGGCGGCGGGTGTCCTCGAGGTCGGTGTAGGTCTGCGGACTCGTGCACGGGGCCCAGTCGTCGTCGGCCGGTGCCTCGGGGGTGTTGAAGAACTGGCACTCGAAGGCGATCGGGTCGGCGTCGGCGTCGGTGTGGGCGCCGGTGAAGGCGAAGGTCACCGAGTCCCGGGCGATGAAGCCGGCCGCGTTGGCGGCGGGGGCGGCGCTCACCGACGAGGTCACCGGTGCCGCGCTGTCGTCGCAGCGGTCCCCGGGGCCGAGGGGGGACGGCAGCGGGATCGGCAGCGGCAGCTCGCCGGGAGGGGCCGCCTCGCTGGTGCAGCCGGCATCGGCCTGGGCGGCGGGCAGGGCGAGCACCGGCAGCAGGGTGCCCACGAGCACGGCCGCGGACAGCGTCGCGGCGCGACGCACGGACGAGGGGACGGTCATCGAGGTTCCTCCGGGGGCTGGCGGGGTCGATGCTTCAACGCCCCGCTGCGCCTGAGGCTACGAATCCCCGGCCGCTCCCGCGGTGCTTCGGCCGAAGTCGCGGGGGGTGCCGCCGGCCCACGGACGCCGCGCATCGACCAGCAGCATCACGATCACGGCGAGGATCAGCAGGTCGGCGAGCACGAACGCGAGGGGCTCCAGCCGGTCCAGACCAGCGCCGTAGACGAGCACCGGCAGCACGGCCACCAGCACGGCGACGGTGCGTGCCAGCTGCCAGCGCCGCCGCGACGGCCGGTCGCGGGCGGCCGCGGCGGCCGCAGCCAGCTCGTGGGCCAGCAGCACGGTCACCAGCAGGGCCGGCAGGCTCAGCGCCCAGGCGATGGCGGGGTCGACGTCGGCCAGCGGCTCGTGCAGCACCGGGAACCACAGCACCGCCGCGAGCAGGCCGGCGGCCACCGCCAGCCCGACCAGGAGCGGTCGCTGCCGGCTCGCGGTCGCGGCGGGCAGGCGGAGCAGGGCCGCGACGACCAGGGCCCACCCCGCCCAGTCGGCCAGCACGTCGTACCCGCCGACGGGGGCGACCAGCGCGACCAGGAGCAGGCCCGAGGCGACCAGGGAGAGCGGGGCCATGGCGGGGAGCCTACGACTCCGTGCTCGACCGGGGCCGGGCCGGTCCGGGCGTGCCGGCGCCGGTGACGACCCAGGCGTCACCCCGCTCGCGCAGCACCAGCACCACCATCCGGGAGCCCATGAAGACCGTCGTGTAGGCCACCCACAGCGCGATCAGCCCGCCCCACGAGGCGGCGAGCAGCGCGACGGGCAGGTAGACCAGCAGGGTGACCAGGCCGCCGAGGGCCAGGTAGCGCCCGTCGCCGGCGCCGATCAGCACCCCGTCGAGCACGAAGACGATGCCGGCCACCGGCTGGCCCAGGGCGGCGACCAGCAGCACCGGCACCAACGCCTCGTGCACGGCGTCGTCGCGGCTGAAGAGCGGGCCCAGCAGTGGGCTGGCCGCGGCCAGCAGGACGCCGGTGACCACCCCGCTGACCACGCCCCAGCGCAGCATCCGCCGCGTCAGGCGCCGGGTGGCCTCGACGTCGCCGGCGCCCAGGGTGCGCCCGGTCAGGGCCTGGGCGGCGATGGCGATGGCGTCGAGCACGAAGGCCAGGAAGCCCCACAGCGTCATCGCCAGCTGGTGGGTGGCCAGGTCGACGTCGAGCCCGGCGCCGGGCGCGGCCCCGAGGGTGACGGCGTACGTCGTGGCGAGGATGGCCGCGCGCAGGGTCAGGGTGCGCACCACCAGCGGCACCCCGGCCCGGGCGGCGAGCCGGATGCCGGGCAGGTCGGGGCCCAGCGGCGCGCCCTGGGCGCGAGCGCCGCGCACCACCACGGCGCAGAGCACCGCAGCGCTGAGCACCTGGGCCACGACCGAGCCGATCGCCGAGCCGGCGATGCCCAGGCCGACCGGGTAGACCAGCACGACGTTGAGCACGATGTTGAGCACGTTGCCGCCGACGGCGACGTAGAGCGGGGTCCGGGTGTCCAGCATCCCGCGCAGCACGCCGGTGGCCGCGAGCATCAGCAGCAGCGGGGTGGTGCCGAGGAAGGCGATGCGCAGGTACGTCGTGGCCTGCTCGCTGATCTCGGCCCCCGCGCCGAACGCCGCCACGAGCGGGCCGGTCAGCGCGACGCCGGCCACGGTGGTGACCGCGCCGATGCCCACCGCGAGCCAGAGCCCGTCGACGCCCTGGGCCAGCGCGCCGCGCAGGTCGCCGGCACCCAGACGTCGCGCGACGCTGGCGGTGGTGCCGTAGGCGAGGAAGACGCACAGGCCCACGGCGGTCTGCAGGACGACCGCGGCGATGCCCAGACCGGCCAGCTCGGTCGTGCCGAGCCGGCCCACGACGGCCGCGTCGCCGAGGAGGAACAGCGGCTCGGCGACCAGGGCGAGGAAGGCCGGCACGGCCAGCCGCCAGATCTCGCGGTCGGTGGCCCGGTGCTCGGATCGACCGGGTCTCAGGCTCACCTGCGGATCGTAGGCGCCGGGCGGACCAGACCGGCCGGCAGTCTCTGTCCCGAATTGGGGACAAGTTGTGGAAAGTGCGCTAGCGGAGGCATTGTCGACAAACCTCCAGGCTGACGCAGGGGTGACGGTCCGGTGAACAGATCGACCTCACCACAAATTTCCGTCCACAGGTGGGGACAACCATCGCCGCAGGTCAGAGCCTATGTCTCGGGCGGTTTGGTCGGTTTTTCCACAGGCGCGTCCCCAGGCAGTGCACACGCCACCGCGTGTCGTCCACGGGCGATGCACAGTTATCCCCAGGGCCTGTGGACAACCGGCTTTCCGCTGGGGCCGATCGGCACGTACGGTCACGCGGACGGCGTCCTCGAGACGTCGTCCGGGACCGGTCTCCACGCGGTCCGGCACCGCTGTCGGTGGCCGGACCTAGCGTGCGTGCGCACCGGCTCCAGCCGGCGCGGGTCGGTCCGGGACCAGCCAGGGAGAACACGTTGAGCATCACCGAGCAGAGCGGTCGCACGGCCGAGGAGCCGCCGTACGAGGACTGGGGCGACGGCCCCGTCTCCTACGCGCCCGGCGAGCGTCCGCGCAGCGGCCCCAACGACCGCACGCCGCCGCAGGACATGGCGGCCGAGCAGTCGGTGCTGGGCTCGATGCTGATCAGCAAGGACGCGATCTCCGAGGTCACCGAGCGGGTCCGCGGCGCCGACTTCTACCGCCCCTCCCACGAGACGATCCACGACGCGATCATCGACCTCTACGGGCGCAGCGAGCCCGTCGACATGGTCACCGTCGCCGCCGAGCTGCAGCGCCGTGGCGAGCTGCAGAAGGTCGGCGGCGCGCCCTACCTGCACACGCTCTCGGCCAACGTCCCGATCGCGGCCAACGCCGGCTACTACGCCGAGATCGTGCGCGAGAAGTCGGTGCTGCGCCGCCTCGTCGACGCCGGCACCAAGATCGTGCAGATCGGCTACGCCGGCGAGGGCGAGGTCGACGACATCGTCGACCAGGCCCAGGCCGAGGTCTTCAAGCTCGCCGAGAAGCGCTCCGGCGAGGACTACGCGCCGCTGTCCGACATCATGGACGGCGTCCTCGACGAGATCGAGGCGATCGGCAACCGCGAGTCGGGCATCTACGGCGTGCCCACCGGCTTCGCCGACCTCGACGAGCTGACCAACGGCCTGCACAAGGGCCAGATGATCATCGTGGCGGCGCGCCCCGCCATGGGCAAGGCGCTGGCGCTCGACACCCCGCTGCCGACCCCGACCGGGTGGACGACCATGGGCGACGTCGCGGTCGGCGACCTCCTGTACGACGCCGAGGGCCGCCCCACCAGGGTCGTCGCGGCCACCGACGTGATGACCGGGCGTCCCTGCTACGAGGTGGAGTTCTCTGACGGTTCACGGATCGTCGCCGACGCCGAGCACCAGTGGTTGACCGAGACGCGGGCGGCGCGCAAGTCGCGATGGGCCGCAGAGAACCAGTACAACCGCGCTCGCAACCAGCGAATCCACTCCCAGGTCGTCACCACCCACGAGATGGCGGCCACGGTCAGGGTCGGCGGGGAATTGCGGGCCAACCACGCAGTGCTGAACACAGCCCCCCTGTCGGGCTCCCAAGCCGCCCTACCGGTCGCCCCTTACGCCCTGGGCGCTTGGTTGGGCGATGGCCACACCGCCAGCGCTCGCATCACCTGCGAGACCGATGAGATCCCGATGTTCTTGGAGGGATGCGGTCTGCGGGTGGAGCCGCACGGGAACATGTCGTACACGATCCGCCTGCCTGAGCGCGACGCAGACACGGCAGCTCGGACGTGCCCCGACTGTGGCGGGTCCTTCGCCGGGGGTGTGATGTGTCGTGACTGCCGAGCTGACCACGGCAGTTTCCAGGCCCAGCTCCGGACCCTCGGTGTACTAGGGAACAAGCACATTCCGATGGACTACCTGCGTGCGCCCGAGGCAGCCCGGCGCGAGCTGCTCGCGGGTCTGATGGACACGGACGGGACTGTGGTCAAGGGAGTGGGCTCGTGTCAGTTTGCCGTCACCAGCCAGCGTTTGGCTGACGATGTGCATGAGCTGGTGGTGAGCCTGGGCTATCGCTGCGGTCGCACGACCAGGCGGGTCGCCGGTCGCTCGGAGGACTCGTCCACCTGTTTCATCTTGAACTTCTCCACGACCGACGACGTCTTTCGTCTTGAGCGCAAGCGCATCCTGCACAAGGAGGAACGCCCCGCCTCGACCGTGAGGATCGGTCGTCGCTACGTGACGGCGGTGCGGCTGGTCGAGTCGGTGGCGGTGCGCTGCGTGCAGGTGGACAACGAGGACCACCTCTACCTCGCGGGTCGCTCGATGATCCCCACCCACAACTCCACGCTGGCTCTGGACTTCTGCCGTGCGGCGTCGATCCACAACAACCTGACCAGCGTCTTCTTCAGCCTCGAGATGACGCGCTCCGAGATCACGATGCGCCTGCTCTCGGCCGAGGCGAAGGTGCCGCTCAACCACATCCGCAACGGCGCGATGGGCGACGACGACTGGACCAAGCTGGCCCGCAAGATGGGCGAGGTCTCCTCGGCGCCGGTCTTCATCGACGACAGCCCCAACATGACGATGATGGAGATCCGCGCCAAGGCGCGGCGGCTCAAGCAGAAGCACGACCTGCAGCTGATCGTCATCGACTACCTGCAGCTGATGAGCTCGGGCAAGAAGGTCGAGTCGCGCCAGCTGGAGGTCTCGGAGTTCTCGCGCCAGATCAAGCTGCTGGCCAAGGAGCTCGAGGTCCCGATCATCGCGCTCTCGCAGCTCAACCGTGGTTCCGAGCAGCGCGCCGACAAGCGACCGGCGATGAGCGACCTTCGCGAATCGGGCTCGATCGAGCAGGATGCCGACATGGTGATCCTGCTGCACCGCGAGGACGCCTACGAGAAGGAGTCGACCCGTCCCGGCGAGGCCGACCTGCTCGTGGTCAAGCACCGCAACGGCCCGACTCGCGACATCACCGTCGCCTTCCAGGGCCACTACTCGCGGTTCGTCGACATGGCGCACTGACCTCCTCCGGGCTGTTGCCGACGTTCACCGAATCTGTGATCCGTTGCAGATTGGCTGTACCCACGGCCCTGGACGGGGCGCCCGCTCGTGCCGAGCCTCGGATGGTCGGCTGATGTGGTCGCGGCGTAGCCGGAAGGACCGAAGGGCCCTTGACCGGCATCCGCTCCCCGGGGCCCCATGCGTCATTGGACCCTTCGGTCCTTCTGGCTACGAGACGCCCGAAGCGCCCGCTCATGCTTGTTATGCACGTGATCCTTGGCGACATCTCGACCAGCCGTTGCGGCTGGATGGATCTCGGGGCGGGCTGCGCGCTGAAACAGAGGATCAGCAAGAGTTCGGGCATGGGCCTCGAACGCATTGCTCGACTCTTTGTCGACGGCCCGATACCGCTCATCCGCACCGACTTTTCTGCGGACGCTGCGTGGCATCGAGTGGTCGAAGAGGTATCTCGGGAAGTCGACTTCGCCGGTGACGGTGATTCGTACACCCCAAGCTTGGAGGCGATTTCAGACGCTGGCTTCGACTCCATCGCTGCTGAGATCCTCGCGAGCGCTTGGCCGAGGGAGCACCACGGCTACGTCATCCTCGCGGATCACCGCTCGATGCGAGAGGCGACATCCGGCGGCGAGTTGACGGTGGTATTCGTAGACCTGAGCGCTGACGAGGAAGATGAGGAGGAGTTCGGGTGGGCCGTCGACCAGGCGTTCAGGTGCATGGCCAGCGAAGTCGCCTCAATCGAAGCCAACCTGTCGATCGCGAACATGGACTTCCCTGATTTCGCTGATGCCGTCGAGGACGACGGGGTCTTCCGAGGCCATACTAAGTTCGCTCAACGTCTCCTATGCCGCTCTGGGGCCAACGGCTCGTGATCCGTTGCCCGCCTTCGCGGCCTGTTGCGGTCCCGGATCAGCGTGCGACGCTGTTTCCCAGCTGCAGGGTGAAGGTGTCGAGAAGCGTGGTGCCGTCTTCGGCGTAGACGTTGTGTATCGGTCCGTGGCCCAGGGCCGCCCAGCGATTCTGCCACTCGATGGCTTGGTCGGGAGTAGCCGGAGACTGCTCGGCGGTGAGCGTGTAGCCCCGCAGGCCGTGGTCGCCGCCCGTGGCCACCAGGTCGGGCTCGCGGGTGCCAGTGTTGGCGCCGTAGGTCTGGCCGTTGTCGTTGAGGGGGTACCCCTCGGCCGGGTTCTTGCGCTTGCCGAGTGGTTCGCCGGGTCGGTAGACGACCCCGCGGGTCAGGACCCCGACGCGGGTGCCGTCGGTGTCGTAGACGGGAACGGTCAGGGCGCCGGTCGAGGACAGGTAGCCGGCCGCGGTGAGGTCGTCGACCAAGCGGTCACATGCAGGCCGGGTCGAGCAGTGGTAGTCGCTGTCGCTCATGTCGGCGACGGACACGTACCCCTGGGCGCCGTTGTCGGCGACGACGGGGAACGTGCCGGCCGGCGACGTCTCCCCGTCCCAACCCTCGCTCATCCATCCACCGTCGACCTCCGGCTCCGTGCGAAGGCTTGGGTCCAGCCTCTTGCTGGCTTCGGGTGCGAACGGGGTGGTGGCGTCCTGGTGCTGGCGGGGGCCTGCAGCGGGGTCCAGTGCCGTGTCGTCGACGCTGGCCCCGATGAGGAACGCCGACGCGACCGTGGCCACGCCGAGCCCGGCGACGGCTGCTCCTAGGCAGATGCGTGTCCGGCGTCGTCGGCGACGGGATTCGGCGAGGACGCGGTCGACCGGTGGGGCGGCGACGGGGATGTCATCGCCTGCACGGGCGACCAGCTCGGTCAGGTTGTTGCTCATCGCTCTGCGTCCGTTCGTAGCGGGATCAAGCGGGGGTCGGCGGCCAGTGCGGTCATGGCCCTCGACAGCCGGCTCTTGACCGTGCCCGGGGCGACGTCGAGAACATCAGCGGTCTGCTGCTCCGAGAGGTCGCAGAAGTGGCGCAGCACGACCACCTGACGCTGAATGAGCGGCAACCCAACCAGCGCTTCGCGGACCCCGTGAGAGACAGACACGGACTCTGCGACGTCACCGCCCGCGCACGGCGCCGCCTGCAGCCCTTGCTGGGTCGTGGGGTCGGTCGGCACCTCGTAGCTCCACCGGCGACGGCGGCTCGCACGCATCCTGTTGATCAGGATGCGGTGCACGTACGCCGTGGAGTCCTGGGCGAGCTGCACGCGACTCCAACGACGGTGACAGTCCACCAACGCCGCCTGGGCGAGGTCCTCAGCAGCATGGAGGTCCGCCCCCATCAACACCGCTGCACGCACCAGGCCCGGCCAGCGAGCAGCCATGAACGCCTCGAAGTCGGCGGTCTCCTCAGGTGTCACATTGGTAAAGATGCCCCAGTAGGGCCATTCGGTTCCATCGAGTTCCAGCGGCTGTCGCAAGTTGAAGAGACCGCGGAAGTGCCCAACTACGCCGCCGCCGGGGCGAAGCGCCCGATCATGTCGCTCTGCGCGGGCGTGATCCACCACGTTCATCCGCGACTCCACACTCCCGCGGACCGAACGCGGATACTCTCAGGGGCGTTCGCCCCCCTGTCGCTCACCCCCCGGAGCACCCCCATGCCCCTCGTCAGTCCGGCGCGCCCACTCGCGCTCGTCCTCGCCGCCGCTCTCGCGAGCTCGGTGCTGCTCGCCGCGCCCTCCGCGCACGCCAAGGAGGTCGACGCCTTCCCGACGTACCAGGGGCAGGTCTCGTGCGACCCGGTCGCCAAGCCCGGGGTGCTGGCGGCGCGCCGGCTGCTGCTGGCCAAGTTCGGGGGCGGCAGCGGTGGGATCACGCGGGCCTGCAGCAGCGGCGGGCTCTCGGAGCACAAGGAGGGGCGGGCCTGGGACTGGTCGCTGCGCGCCTCGAAGGCCGAGGACCGGCGCATCGCCCGACGCGCGACCACGTGGCTGACCCGCGGCATCAAGGGCGAGGCGGCGGCACGCGCCCGGCGCCTCGGCGTGATGTACATGATCTGGAACCGCAGGATCTGGCGCGGGTACGACGCCGCCGCCGGGTGGCAGCCCTACGGCGGCGAGGACCCGCACACCGACCACATCCACCTGTCCTTCACCTGGAACGGCGCCACCAAGCGCACCTCGTGGTGGACCGGCTCGCCGCGCGCCCTCGACCACGGGCCCTGCGCGAGGTGGGTCGGCGAGCTCGCCCCCGCCTGGACCGAGCCCACGCTCTCGCCCTGCCCGACCCCGCTGCGCCGCCCCGTCGCGAACCACCGCGGCATCTACCGCGCCCAGGAGGGCGAGACGATCGCCCGGGTCTCCCGCTGGTTCGACCGGCCCGGCGCCAGGATCCGTCGCTGGAACGGCTGGCCGGCCAAGGGGCGGGTGGACATCGAGGCCGGCCAGAAGGTGCGGGTGCGACCACGGTCCTGACGACCCGCACGCAGGCACGGCGTGTCGCGGTGAGGTTCGTCAGGGCGGGTGAGCGGGGTTGAGCAGGCCCACCGGACTGCGGCACCGTGGGGCGTACGACGTCGACGACTGGAGGTGAGCATGCTCCCGACATCGACGACCCGTCCCGCCACCAGGCTCCTGGCGCTGCCGGCGGCCACGCTCGTGGCCGCCGCCGGGTGTGCGAGCGAGGAGGATCCGGACACCGCTCCCGCCCCGACCACGACCGTGACGGCCACCGCCACGGCGACGGCCACCGTCACCGCGACGGCGACGGCGACGGCGACGGTCACCGAGACCCCGGACACCGGCGGCGGGACCTCCCGCGACTGCGGTGACGTCGCCTTCGAGCCGAACACCGACGCCGGTGCCTTCGACATCACCGCGCGCGGGGTCGGGTGCGACGTCGCACGCCAGGTGGCCCGCGGCGCGGAGGAGGCCGGCGGCGAGGCCTACCGGTCGGGCCCCGGCTTCCGGTGCGAGCCCGGCGGCACCGTCGGCCAGCTGCCCAGCGTCGTCTACGAGTGCGACCGGGCGGCCGGCGGCAGCATCAGGTTCGAGGCGAGCTGACGCGGGCGCGGCTAGCATCCGCGACATGGCCGACTCGCTGCTCGACGTCCTGACCCGCCTGCGAGCCTGCGAGTGGATCGACCTGACCCACGCGTTCGGGCCGGGCATCCCGCACTACTTCGCCTTCCCCGACGAGGAGCGCGAGACGCTCTTCCACTTCGACGAGGGGGTCGGGTCGGTGGGCACCGGCTTCCTGGCCCACCGCTACACCCACATCGGCCAGTGGGGCACCCACGTCGACCCGCCGGCGCACTTCGCCCGCGGGGGACGCACCCTCGACGAGCTGCCGGTCACCGAGATGATCCTGCCGCTGGTCGTCGTCGACGTACGCGCGCAGGTGGCCGCCGACGTCGACCACCTCGTCACCCCGGCCGACATCGAGGCCCACGAGCAGCAGCACGGGCGCATCGGCCCGGGGTCGTTCGTGGCCCTGCTGACCGGGTGGGCCACCCGGTGGCCCGACGGCGAGGCGATGGCCAACCGCGACGCCGACGGGGTCGCTCACTACCCCGGCTGGGGGGTCGACGCGCTGCGCTTCCTCGTCGAGGAGCGCGAGGTCGCTGCCGTCGGCCACGACACCACCGACACCGACCCCGGCGCCGTGGTCGCCGGTGGCTCCGCCCCCGCCGAGACCTACATCCTGGCCGCCGACAAGTGGCAGGTCGAGCTGCTCGCAGACCTCGACCGGGTGCCGGCCACCGGCGCCCTGGTGGTGGCGACCTGGCCCAAGCCGCGCGAGGGGTCGGGCTTCCCCGCGCGTGTGTTCGCGATCGTCGAGCGTGAGGAGACCCGATGAGCCCCGAGAACCGACGCCCGGGTCAGTCCAACGAGGAGTTCGAGGGACGCGCCCGCGCGCGCAGCTCGGTGCAGGGCTCGTTCCTGGGCACCTCGTCGCTGCGCGGCGGGGGCGACCTCTCGTGGGCGTTGCGGCTGTGGCGCGCCGTCCTCTCCTGGCGCGACAAGCGGTAGCCCCGCTCAGCGAACGTGGCGCAGGGCCTCCTCGATGGGGGAGTCACCGTCGTTGAACGGGATCTTCAGCCCCGCCACCGCGGACGGGTCGGCGCTCGCGACGGCACGGATCACCTCGGCCACGTTGCCGCGCGATGCCTGGCCGGCGTCGTTGGCGTGGACGTCGATCCTGCCGGTGGTCGGGCCCTCGGTGAGGCCGCTGGGCTGCAGGATCGTCCACTTCAGGGCCGACTCCTCGAGGTGGGCGTCGGCCTGGGTCTTGGCCTCGGCGTAGGCGTAGAAGTCGTTGTCGGGCGGGACGCCGTGGTCGGGCCCGGCGCCGAAGTACGACACCATCACGTAACGCTCGGCGCCCGCTGCGGCGGCGGCGTCCATCGAGCGGATCGCCGCGTCGCGGTCGACCGCGTAGGTCTTCTCGGGAGAGCCGCCGCCGGCGCCCGCGGCCCAGACGACCATGTCGTGGCCGCGCAGCAGCTCCTCGATCTCGTTCTTCTGCATCGAGGCGACGTCGGCGACCGTCGGCTCGGCGCCCAGCTTGGTGATGTCCTTGGACTGGTCGGGGTCGCGGATCACCGACGTGACCTCGTGACCGTCCTCGACCAGCAGCGGCGTCGCCTTGCGGGCCACCTTGCCGTGTCCTCCGATGATGATGATGCGCGTCATGCGTCCTCCTCGACGATCGTGGGGGACGGGCCGCGGTCCCGCGACCCGACACAAGGCCCAACCACGGGCCCGCCCTCGATTGTTCCGAGCCGGGCGCGCCGCCAGCACACCCGCACGTGCCCCGGGTCCGGGCACACGCCGCGTGTGCTCTGATGAGCCAGCGACGAGAGGAGCGCCGATGCCGACGATGAGCCAGGACGGTGCGCTGTGGACGCTGCACCTGGGCGACGACGAGAACCGCTTCACCCCCGTCTTCCTCGACGAGGCGGACGGCTTCCTGGCCGACCTGGCCTCCTCGAGCGAGCCGGCCGCGCTGGTCACCACCGGCGGGGGCAGGTTCTACTCCAACGGCCTGGACCTGGAGTGGCTCGGCGCCCATCCCGAGTGCCTGGGTGAGTACGTCGCGCGCGTGCAGCAGCTCTTCGAGCGGGTGCTGACCCTGCCGGTGCCGACCGTGGCCGCTGTCAACGGCCACGCCTTCGGGGCCGGCGCGATGCTGGCGCTGGCCCACGACCACCGGGTGATGCGCGAGGACCGCGGCTACGTCTGCCTGCCCGAGGTCGACATCCAGATCCCCTTCAGCCCCGGCATGAACGCCCTGGTCATGTCGAAGCTCAGCCCCCGCGCCGCGGTCGACTCGATGACGACCGGGCACCGCTTCCCCGCCGACGAGGCGCTCGCGGCCGGGATCGTCGACGCCACCGCGAGCCTCGAGGCCCTGCCGCAGGCGGCCGCCGCGCGGGTGCAGCACCTCGCCGGCAAGGACCGCACCACGCTGGGCACCATCAAGCAGCGCATGTACGCCGACGTGGTCGCTGCCCTGCGCCTGCCCGAGGTCTGAGGCGGGACGGGGCGGGTCCGGGGACCGGTCCTCAGCCGTTGCCGAGAGCCGCGGCCTCGGCCACGGTGCCGACCACGGCGGGTCGGACCCCGTCGCCGCACTCGGGGTCGGGCAGCGTCGACTCGGGGTCGACGAGCGTGACCCGGCAGCCCTCCAGGTGCAGGCGCCGCACGGTCTCCAGCAGCATCCGACGCGCTGCGTCGTTGATCGAGTGCACGCGGCTCAGGTCGAGCACCACCGCGTCGGAGAGCGCGCCGTCGGTGTCGGCCTCGGCGAGGTCGCGCACCAGCCGTTCGGCGCCCGCGAACTGCAGGGAGCCGTGCAGGGCGAAGACCATCGCGGCGCTGCCGTCGACGTACTGCACGGTGTGGGTGCGACGGATCGTCGAGCGCGCCGGCTGGGGCGGGTCCATCATGTGCAGGCCCATGTCGGCCGAGAGCCGTCGGCAGACCTCGACGCCACGGACGCTGGAGCCGTGCGGGTCGAGGCGCGGGGAGAACGCCGCGATGCCCAGCTGTCCGGGCAGGGCGCCGATGATGCCGCCGGAGACGCCGCTCTTGGCGGGGAAGCCGACGGTGGAGATCCAGTCGCCGGCCGAGTCGTACATGCCACAGGTGGCCATCACGCTCATCACCTGTCGCGCCACCCACTCCTCGACGACCCGCTCCTCGCTCAACGGGTGCACCCCGCCGTTGGCCAGGGTCGCGGCCATCAGGGCCAGGTCGCGGGTGGTGACCCGCACCGAGCACTGCCGCGTGTAGGCGGCCACCACGTCCTCGGGGTCCTCGACGATCGAGTCGCGGCTGCGCAGCATGTTGGCGATCGCGTAGTTGCGGAAGGCCGTCTCGCTCTCCGAGGCGTACGCCGCCTCGTCGACGCCCAAGGGCCGCCCGGCGAAGGCGGAGAGCCCGGCCAGCACCTGCTCGCAGCGCCCCTGCGGGTCGCCGGCCTCGCCGAGCATCGTGTGCACCACGATCGCGCCGGCGTTGATCATCGGGTTGAGCGGGCGCCCCGAGCCCTTCTCGAGGGACAGCTCGTTGAAGGCCTCGCCCGAGGGCTCGACGTCGACCTGGTCGAGCACCGCCTCGAGCCCGCGCTGCTGCAGCGCCAGGGCGTAGACGAACGGCTTGGAGATCGACTGGATCGTGAACCCGGCCGCGCAGTCACCGGCCTCGTAGACCGCACCGTCGACGGTCGCCAGGGCCACACCGAGCTGCTCGGGCTCGACCTGGGCGAGCTCGGGGATGTAGTCGGCGACGGCACCGCTCGAGTCAGCGGCACACGCGTCGACGACCTCGGCGAGGTAGTCCGGGATGGGGGTCTCCACCCGGGCAGGATGCCGCCTGCGGCGCCAGCCCCGTGAATCGGTGGTGGGATGGGGGCATGGACGCCACCGCAGCCCTCGCCCGCTGGCACGCCGTCGCCGAGGCCGGCGACGTCACCGCCCTGCCCGGCCTCGTCGCCGCCGACGCCGTCTTCCGCTCCCCGGCCGTGCACACGCCCCAGGAGGGCCGCGACAAGGTCGTCGGCTACCTCAGCGCGGCCTTCACGGTGCTCGGGCCCGGGCTGCGCTACCACCGCCAGTGGGTCGGCGAGGACTCCGCGGTGCTGGAGTTCAGCACCCTGGTGGGCGGCAAGCAGGTGCAGGGCGTCGACATGATCACCTGGGACGAGTCCGGCCGGATCGTCGACTTCACCGTGATGGTGCGCCCGCTGCAGGGCCTGCACGCCGTCATCGAGGAGATGGGCGCCGAGCTGCTGCGGATGCTCGAGGCCGCCGGCGACTGAGTGGAGCTGGCGGCACCGCCTCAGCGGCGTGCCCACTCCTGCACGGCGCGGTAGACCGGCTTGGGCTTCAGCCCGTGGGTCATCAGCCCGTAGCCCTTCATGTGCCGGCCCGCGTCGGTGCGGGCGCGCTCGTTGTAGAGGAACGCCTTGCGCACGAAGGGGAAGCGGGTGCGCAGCGCCTCGAGCGCGGCGACCGTGAAGGTGGCCTGCTGGCGCTTGCTGACCCCGCGCTCCCAGGGCTGCTCGTCGCCGCGGTCGCGGTGCGAGGACCAGCCGAACTCCGTGACCCACACGGGGCGCCGGTCGCCGTGGCGGCGCATCAGCTCGCGCACCTGTGCCAGGTGGGAGAACTCCCACTCGGCGTCGCCGGAGCCCGAGAGCGGCCCGGTGTCGGACGGCGACTGGTAGGGGTGGGTGGCCATCACGTCGAAGCAGCCGCCGGCCCCGGCGTCGTAGGCGGCCTCGATCCAGTCCGAGTCGTTGTGCATGGTGCCGCCGAAGACGACGTCGGTGCTGCTCGCGGTCGAGGCGCGCACCGCGTCGTGCGCGGCGCACAGCAGGTCGGCGTACGCAGCCGGGTCGGCGCCGGCGAGGAAGTCCGCGCTGTTGGGCTCGTTCCAGACCTCCCAGGCGCGCACCTGGCCGCGCCAGCGCTCCGCGGCCCAGGCCAGCGCCTCACCGTAGTCGCGGGGGTCGGCGGGCAGCGAGCGCTCACCGGCCTCGGGGCCGGCCCACCGGGGGGTCAGCCAGAGGGTGGCCAGCACCTTGAGCCCGCGGTCGGAGGCCATGTCCACGACGCGGTCCACGAAGCGCACGCCCCAGCCCTGCGGGTCGATGCGACCGGCGGTGGGCTGGATCATCGCCCACGACATGTCCAGACGGACCCAGCCGGCGCCCATGTCGACCAGCCGGTCGAGCACCCGGGCCCGGTCGGCGTCGGTGTAGGAGCCCCACAGGCCGTGGAACTGCGCGCCCACGGCGGGGCCGCGGGCGGTGCGCCGACGCTGCTGGGCGTCGTACGACGCCGTCGTGGGGCTGGTGGGCACGCCGGCGGCGGCCGTGGTGGATACGGGGGACACGGGGGCGGGGGCGGCCGTGGCGGGCAGCCCGGCCGCGAGCAGACCGGCACCGACGACGGCGGCGGCGAGGCGGTGCGTCGCGCGGGGACGCGACGCTGCGGGCGAAGGACGCACGAGCGGTCTCCAGGGGGTGGGGGGAGACCGCAGTCTGACCGTCGCCGGCGTCGGGGCGCCTCCGCCGATCGGTCAGTCGTGTGCCACCCGGAGGGTCAGTGCTCGACCTCGGCCAGGTGCACCACGGCGTCGCCCGAGCTCACCAGCGGGGCCTCGGTGCGCCCGACGACCACGCCGGCACGGTCGGCGTGCACCAGCCGCACCCGCTTGCCGAAGGAGTCGAACAGGCCGCCCAGGCGCTCGCCCTTCTCCACCCGCTGGCCCAGGTCGGCCTCGAGGTGCAGCATCCCGGTCCCCCGGGCCCGCACCCAGCCGCTGCGCCAGCTCTGCAGGCTGGGCGGCGGCGGCTCCTCCTCGACCGGCTCGGTCATCTCCAGCGCCGCGAGCACGCGTCGTACGCCGCGCACCCCGGCCTCGATCGCCCACGGGTCCATCCGCCAGGCCTCGCCGGCCTCGTAGAGCAGCACCTTGGCGCCCTCCTCGCGGGCCGCGTGGCGCAACGAGCCGTCGCGCAGCCGCGCGTGCATCATCACCGGCGCGGCGAACGCCTCGGCGAGCCGGCGCGTCTCGGGGTCCTCGAGGTCGGTGCGGATCTGGGGCAGGTTGGTGCGCCGGTCGGAGCCGGTGTGCAGGTCGATGCCCACCGAGCACTTGGCCACCACCTCGGTCATCATCAGGTGCGCGATCCGCCCGGCCAGCGAGCCACGGGCCGAGCCGGGGAACGAGCGGTTGAGGTCGCGGCGGTCGGGCAGGTAGCGGCTGCCGGTCATGAAACCGAGGACGTTGACGATCGGGACCGCGATCAGGGTGCCGCGCAGGGTGCGGGGGTCGAGGTCGGCGAGCACCTGGCGCACCACCTCGACGCCGACGGCCTCGTCGCCGTGGATGGCGGCGTCGATCCACACGGTGGGGCCGTCCTCGCGCCCGTGCACCACCCGTACGGGCAGGTCGACCTCGGCGCCGGTGACCAGGCGGGTGATCGGCAGCGACAGCGACTGGACCCGGCCGGGTCGCACCCGGACGGGTCCGATCTCGAAGGAGGGGCGGGCCACGTCAGCGGCCCCGGTTGCGGCGACGGGTGTCCACGGGCGGGCGGGTGCCGAGGTAGGAGCGACCCGGGTCGACCACGAAGCCCTGGCGCAGCGCCTCGCGGCCCACCAGCATCCGGAAGCCCATCTCGTCGCGGCGGCTCAGGCTCATCTCGACGCTCACCGTGCGCCCGACGAGGGTGATCGCCATCGGCACCACGAAGCGCTCCTCGACGTGCCCCGACGACGAGCGCACCTCGCGCTTGTCCAGCACCGTGCTCTCGACGACCACGGCGTCCTCGTCGGTGGCCTGCCAGGGGTGCACCGAGTAGCGCACCATGGCCACGCCGTCGCGCTCGAAGCCCTCGAGGTCGAAGGCGTGGATCGCGGAGGTCCGCGCGCCCGTGTCGAGCTTGGCCTTGATCCACTCGACGCCGGCGTCGGGCAGGCTCACCCACTCGCGCCAGCCTGCGAGGGTGTAGGAAAGGTCCGTCTCCACCGTCGCCTCTCAGTCTGGGTACCCATGAAACTCGCGATCCTGTCCCGCGCGCCCCGGTCGTACAGTACGCAGCGGCTGCGCACCGCCGCTCTCGACCGGGGTCACGAGGTCAAGGTCCTCAACACGCTGCGCTTCGGCATCGACCTGTCGGGCGACGAGCCCGACCTGCAGTTCCGGGGCAAGCGGCTCTCCCACTACGACGCGGTCCTGCCGCGCATCGGCAACTCGATCACCTACTTCGGCACCGCGGTGGTGCGCCAGTTCGAGCAGATGGACGTCTACACGCCCAACACGTCGTGGGGGATCACCAACTCGCGCGACAAGCTGCGCGCCACCCAGATCCTCTCGCGCCACCACATCGGGATGCCGGCCACGACCTTCGTGCGCGACCGCGCCGACGTGATCGCGGCCATCGAGCGGGTCGGCGGCGCGCCGGTGGTGATCAAGCTGCTGGAGGGCACCCAGGGCATCGGCGTGATCCTGGCGCCGACCATCAAGGTCGCCGAGGCGATCATCGAGACGCTGCACAGCACCCGCCAGAACGTGCTCATCCAGCGCTTCGTCAGCGAGAGCAAGGGCCGCGACATCCGGGCGCTGGTCGTCGGCGACCGGGTGGTGGCCGCGATGCGCCGGGTCGCGCAGGGCGACGAGTTCCGCTCCAACGTGCACCGCGGCGGCACCGTCGAGGCGGTGACCCTCGACGAGGACTACGAGCGCGCCGCGGTGCGGGCCGCCCAGATCATGGGCCTGCGGGTCGCCGGCGTCGACATGCTCGAGGGCAACGAGGGGCCGCTGGTGATGGAGGTCAACTCCTCCCCGGGCCTCGAGGGCATCGAGCGCGCCACCGACCTCGACGTCGCCGGCTCGATCATCGACCACATCGACAACCAGGTCGCCTTCCCCGAGATCGACGTGCGCCAGCGCCTGACCGTCTCGACCGGGTACGGCGTCGCCGAGATCGCGGTGCAGGCCGCCTCCGACCTGGTCGGCAAGACCCTGGGCGAGTCGGGGCTGCGCGAGCGCGACATCTCCGCGCTGACCCTGCAGCGCGGCACCAGCGTGATCCCCAACCCGCACAGCCGCCACGTGCTCGAGGCCGGCGACCGGCTGCTGTGCTTCGGCAAGCTCGAGGAGATGCGCTCGATGATCCCGGGCCGTCGCCGGCGCACCCGCAAGGTCAAGAAGCTCCCCGCCGAGCCCATCCACGAGGCCTGAGCCCGGGTAGGAGAGGCTGGGGGCCATGCACTACGTCGGCGTCGACCTCGCCTGGGGCGATCGCGCCCCCACGGGCATCGCCGTGCTCGACCCCGAGGCGCGGCTGGTGCACGTCTCGGCGCAGCGCAGCGACGAGGAGGTCGTCGCCGCGGTCGAGGGCGTCGTGGCGGGCGGGGCCTGCCTGGTCTCCATCGACGCACCCCTCATCGTGCGCAACGCCAGCGGCAACCGGGGTTGCGAGGCGGCGCTCAACAAGGACTTCGCGCGCTTCGACGCCGGCGCGCACCCGGCCAACACCGGCAAGCCCGAGTTCGCCGAGACGCCGCGGGGTGCCCGCGTCGCTGGCCTGCTCGGGCTCGACCTCAACCCCCGATCGGGGCGCCAGCGCCGGGCGATCGAGGTCTACCCGCACCCGGCGACGGTCTCGCTCTTCCGCCTGGGCCGCACCCTGAAGTACAAGAACAAGCCCGGCCGTGACCTCGAGAGCCTGCGCAGCGAGCTGCTGGCGCTGATGGGCTACCTCGAGACCGTGGTGGTCACCGCGGGCGAGCCGTGGGCCCGGCTGCGCGACGCCGTCGAGAGCGCGACCCGCAAGAGCGAGCTGCGGGTGGTCGAGGACCAGGTCGACGCCGTCGTGTGCGCCTACGTCGGGCTACTTCTCCGACGCCCACCCCGAGGCACCACGACGTACCTCGGCCCCGACGGCGGCTGGGAGGACGGCTACGTCGTCGTGCCCACCCTGCCCGCGACCTCGAGCCCAGCCCGCGCCGCAGCCGCCCGCGCGCCGACCCGGTGCAGGCCGCCACCCAGGCGTACGCCGCCCGGCTCCCGCAGCTGCGCGACGCCGGGGAGCGCTACGTGCGCCTGGTGCAGCTCGATCCTCGACGAGGCCGGCATCAACTACCTCTCGGTGGACCGGTCGCACCAAGTCGGTCGCCTCCTTCGCCGCCAAGTCGGCGCGCACCGTCGACGGCCGACCCGGCGGCAAGCCCGCTCTACCGCGACCCGCTGGTCGAGGTCACCGACCAGCTGGGCGTGCGCGTCGTCACCTACGTGCAGCGCGACGTCGAGACCGTCGCCGACCTGCTCGGCGACCAGCTGGTCGTCCACGACGACCGCGACATGGGCCGCGAGACGGCGAGCGAGGGCCGCTTCGGCTACGCCAGCCGCCACCAGGTCATCGGCATCGACGCCGCCCGCGAGGGCGACCCCGCGTGGGCGCCGCTGCGCGGCCTCGTCGCCTCGGTGCAGATCCGCACCGTGCTGCAGCACGCGTGGGCCGAGTTCGAGCACGACATCCGCTACAAGGGCGTGGTGCCCGACGAGCACGCGCGCGACTTCGACCGCCGCTTCACCCTCGCCGCCGGGCTCCTCGAGCTCGCCGACCGCGAGTTCGCCACCATCCGCGACCGGCTGCAGGCCACCGACCCGCGCACCGCCCGAGCCGGCCGTCGACCCGACGCCGACCCCCGCCTCGACCCGCGCGAGCTCGCGGCCTTCCTCGCCGGGCAGTACGCCGACGCCGGCTGGTCGCGCACCGACCACTACGCCTGGATCTCCGGGCTGCTGCTCGAGCTGGGCATCACCAGCCTCGGCGAGCTCTCCGAGGTGCTGGTGGCCGTCGACGAGACCGAGATCAACGCCCGGATGGACTACCGCTACCCGCCGGGCGCGGTGCGCCGGCTCGACGACGCGCTGCTGGCGTCGTACGCCGAGGCCTACGTCGACCTGCACGGCAACGCGCACCGCGTCGACCTGCTGCGGGCCCGGCTGGCCAAGCTCACCGGCTGAAGGGGCGGGGCCAGCACCCTCAGACCCGCACCAGCACCTCGTCGAGCGGCTTGCGCTCGAGCGCCGGCACCCGCGCGTCCTGGGCCGGGTGACCCACCGCCACGACGACGAAGCCGCGCTCCTCGGGCGGGCGGCCCAGCACCTCGCCGAGGAAGCGCATCGGGCTGGGTGTGTGGGTGAGGGTGGCCAGCCCGGCCTGGTGCAGGGCGGCGAGCAGGAAGCCGACGGCGATGCCGACGGACTCCTTGACGTAGTAGGGCTTGGGGGAGGTGGGCCCGGCGTGCACCTCGAAGACCACGACGAGCGCGGCGGCGTCGGTCAGGAACGGCTTGCTGGCGTCGGTGCCCAGCGGGGCGAGCGCGCCGAGCCACTCCTCGGAGGCCCGGCGCTCGTAGAACTCCCGCTCCTCGGCCTCGGCCGCCTCGCGCAGCCGCCGGCGTACGTCGGGATCGGTGACCAGCACGAAGCGCCACGGCTGCACGTGCGCACCGCTCGGCGCGCTGGCCGCGGCCCGCACGGCGTCCTCGAGGATCCCCGCGGCGACCGGGCGCGAGGAGAAGTCGCGCACCGTGCGCCGGCGGGCCAGGTCGTCGGCGAACGCCGCGACCCGGACGCGCGCCTCGTCGTCGGGCAGGGACAGCTGGGGGGCGGGCACGCTCTCGGGCACCCCTCCAGCCTCGCAGATCCCGGAGGGGGCGCCGGGGTTCAGTCGTCGTCGAACCGCAGCCCGGCGGCATGCGCGGCGCGGTCGGCCAGCTCGGTGCCGGCGCCGTCGTAGAGCTGGAAGCCGGCCGAGGCACCGAGCGCCCGCGCCTGGCGCAGGTCCGCGTCGTACTGCGTGACGATCGCGACGGTGCCGACGAAACCGCTCGAGCGCAGCAGCCGCAGCGCGTCGAGGTTGTTGCCGTGGAACGGCATCGCCAGCAGCACGATCCGGACGTCGCCGGTGCGCAGGCGCTCGTAGAACTCCGGGTCGGTGGCATCGCCCTCGACCACGTCGACGCCCTCCTCGACCAGCCGGCGCCACGCGTTCGCCGGTGGTCTCGACCCCGACGACGGGCAGGCCGTGGAGCTGCTCGAGCCGCTCGTACGCCGAACGTCCCACGCGGCCCATGCCGAGCACGACGGCCTCGGCGTGCCCCACGTCGAGGGGGCGGTCCTCGGGGTGCAGCCGGTGCTCGGGGCGCTCGCGGCACCAGGTGCGAGACCAGCCCGACGAGGTACTCCGGGCGGCGGCCCACCGCCGTGCCGACCACGAAGCTGACCGCGATGGCGGTCGCCAGCGTGACCACCCACTCCTCGCCCATCACCTCGGCGGAGGAGGCGACGGCCGACGATCAGCCCGAACTCCGAGAAGTTCGCCAGGCTCGACCCGGCCAGCACCGCCGTACGCCGCCGCAGCCCCGTCAGGCCGAGCAGCACCGCGAAGCCGACCGCCTTGAGCGGCAGCAGCACCAGCACCAGCAGCAGGGCGACCAGCAGGTGCTCGGGGGCGGGCAGCGCGCCGATGCCGATGGAGACGAAGAAGCCCACCAGCAGCAGGTCCTTGAGCGTGAAGAGGCTCTTGGCCAGGCCGTCCGACCCGGGCCGCCCGGCCAGCAGCATCCCGACCACCAGGGCGCCGAGGTCGCCCTTGAGACCGACGGCGTCGAAGAGCGCGTAGCCCGGCACCAGGGCCAGCACCAGGCCGAAGAGCGGGCGCAGCTCGTCGTGGCCCAGCCGGGCCAGCACGGTGCGCAGCACCCAGGCGCCGGGCAGCAGCAGCAGCACCAGCGCGGCGTACGGGCTGGGCGGCTCGCCGGCCGACGCGCCGAGGTAGACCACCGCGGCGAGGTCCTGCACGATCAGCACCCCGATCGCGGTGCGTCCGCCCAGGGAGCGTGCGCCGCTGCGCTCCTCGAGCGTCTTGACCACGAAGACCGTGCTCGAGAAGGACAGGGCGAAGCCGACCAGCACCCACGTGCGCCAGTCGCTGCCCTCCAGCAGTGCCACCCCGGCCAGGGCCACCAGCCCCACGACGCCCGCGCCGACCAGCGTCTGAGCCGACCATGTGCACGGTGGCGGTGGCCCAGACCTGGCGCTGCGCCAGCTGGCGCAGGTCGATCTTGAGCCCGACCCCGAAGAGCAGCAGCGTCACGCCCAGGTCGGCCACCACGTCGAGCGCGGGCACCGACTCGACCCCGGCGACGTTGAGGACGAACCCCGCGACGAGGAAGCCCATCAACGGTGGCAGGCGCACCAGGGCGGCGGCCATGCCGCCCAGCAGCGCCACGACCAGGATCGCCGTCATGTCCTCCATGGGGTCCCTCCTGAGCTCAGCGTCGATCCTCCCAGCCCGGGGCCCGGCTCACCCCACGAGGGTGGCGCGGCCTGTCAGGCTGGACGGATGACTCGCCGCGTACGCCGCTCCCGCGCCGCCCTGGTGCTCGTCCTGGCCCTCGGTCTGGCCGGGTGCGGGGACGACCCCGAGCCGGGTGAGCGTGCCAACGCACCCAGCGAGACGACGCGCACCGCCGGCCCCGACGACGACGTCGACCCCGGCGGCCCGCGCGGAGCTGGAGAGCCGCACGGTGACCACCGGGCTGACCAGCCCCTGGGGGCTGAGTGCGACCTCGGAGGAGGCGGTGCTGCTCAGCGAGCGCGACACCGGACGGATCCTGCGCCTGGACCCCGAGTCGGGCGAGCGCGAGGAGCTGCGCACCCTGCCCGACGTCGTCCCCGGCGGTGAGGCGGGCCTGCTCGGCCTGGCCCTGACTCCCGACGAGTCGGCACTGCTGGCCTACTACACCGTCGAGGAGTCCAGCCGGATCGTCTCGATGCCCTGGGACGGGGTGAGCCTCGGCGAGCCCGAGGTGCTGCTCGAGGGGATCCCCGGGGGTGCGGGCTACCACCAGGGCGGGGCGCTCCTGGTCGGCCCCGACGACCTCCTCTACGTCGGCACCGGCGACAACGGCGTGCCGGAGTCGGCGCAGGACCGGGGGTCGCTGTCGGGCAAGGTGCTGCGGCTGACCCTCGACGGACAACCGGCCCCCGGCAACCCCTTCGACGACGAGGTCTACAGCGTCGGCCACCGCAACGTGCAGGGCCTCGCCTTCGACGACGAGGGCCGGTTGTGGGCCTCGGAGTTCGGTGCCAACGCCTGGGACGAGCTGAACCTCGTCGAGGCCGGGGCCAACTACGGCTGGCCGCAGGTCGAGGGCAGCGGCGGCGGGGAGGGCCTCACCGACCCGGTGGTCGTCTGGCGCACCGAGGACGCCTCGCCCTCGGGCCTGGCCCACTGGGACGGCTCGCTGTGGATGGCGGCGCTGCGCGGGGAGCGGCTCTGGGAGATCCCGCTCGCCGACGGCGCCCAGCCGGTCGAGCAGCCCGTCGGCCACCTCGCCGGTGAGCTCGGCCGGCTGCGCAGCGTCCTGGCACTGCCCCAGGCCGACGGCCTGCTGCTGGTCACCTCCAACACCGATGGGCGCGGCGAGGTCCGCGACGGCGACGACCGCGCCCTGCTCCTGACCCGCTGAGCCTCCTCAGGAGGAGGCGCGGGCGAACTGCCGGGTGGAGAGCGGCACGAAGACCGCGAGGATCAGCACCACCCAGCCCAGCGTGTAGAGAGCGGGGTGCTGCATCGACCAGGCGTCGGGCACCGGGGTCGAGGGGTCGACGTTGCCGAAGAGCTCTCGACTGGCCTGGGTCAGCGCCGAGACCGGGTTCCACAGCACGAACTGGCGCAGCACGCCGTCGAAGGAGCTCAGCGGCACGAACGCGTTGGAGACGAAGGTCAGCGGCATGATCACGATGAACGAGGCGTTGTTGATCACCTCGACCGAGGGCACCAGCAGGCCGACGTAGGCCATCACCCAGCTGATCGCGTAGGCGAAGACCAGCAGCAGCACGAAGCCCAGCAGCGCGTCGAGGGCGCCCTCGCGGATCCGCCAGCCGACCAGCAGTCCGGTCAGCGCCATGATGATCAGCGACAGCACGTTGTAGACCACGTCGGAGGTGGTGCGCCCCACCAGGACCGCCGCGTGCGACATCGGCAGCGAGCGGAACCGGTCGATGATGCCCTTCTGCATGTCCTCGGCCAGTCCGGCGCCGGTGAACGTGGCGCCGAAGACGACCGTCTGGGCGAAGATGCCCCCGATGAGGAACTCGCGGTAGCTCACCGCGCCCTCGGGGTCGATGGCGCCGCCGAAGACGAAGGCGAACAGCAGCACGAACATGATCGGGCTGATCAGCACGAAGACCAGCACCTCGGGCACGCGCTTGACCTTGACCAGGTTGCGCTTGGCGACGATCCAGCCGTCGGTCAGCGCGCGCACGACCCCGTGCGGACGCTGCGGGACGGGGGTGGGCTCGGGCAGGCGGCCGGTCTCGGCGCCGGGAGTGGTGGTGGTGCTCATCGCAGGGCCTCCTCGGCCGCGTCGGTGTGCTCGTCGGGGTCCTTCTCGGCGCCGTGGCCGGTCAGGCTCAGGAACACGTCGTCGAGGGTGGGGCGGCGCAGGCCGATGTCGAGCACCTCGAGACCCTCGACCTCGAGACCCTCGAGCACGTGGCGCAGCGCGCGGACGCCGCCGTCGACGGCGGCGGTCAGCTCGCGGCCGTTCTCCGCGACACCGACCTCGCCGACGGCCACGGCACCCAGCAGCCGGGTGGCCGCGTCACGGTCGGAGGAGTGGGCCAGGACCACCTCGACCCGCTCGCCGCCGGTCTGCGACTTCAGCTCGTCGGCGGTGCCGCGCGCGATGGCGCGACCGTGGTCGATGACCACGATGTCGTCGGCGAGCCGGTCGGCCTCCTCGAGGTACTGCGTGGTCAGCAGCAGCGTGGCGCCGTCGCGGACCAGCTCGCGGATGACGTCCCACATGCCGACCCGGCTGCGTGGGTCGAGCCCGGTGGTGGGCTCGTCGAGGATCAGCACCGGTGGCGCGGCCACCAGCGACCCGGCCAGGTCGAGGCGCCGGCGCATGCCGCCGGAGTAGGTCTTGGAGGGCCGGTCGCCGGCGTCGACGAGGTCGAAGCGCTCCAGCAGCTCGCGGGCCCGCTCGCGCGAGCGGCTGCGGCCCAGGCCGTAGAGCCGCCCGACCATCTCGAGGTTCTCGAAGCCGGTCAGGTGCTCGTCGACCGCGGCGTACTGCCCCGACAGGCCGATGCGCGCGCGCACCCCGTCGGGGTCGGCGCGCACGTCGACGCCGGCCACGTGGGCGGTGCCCTCGTCGGGCTTGAGCAGCGTGGTCAGCACCCGCACGGCCGTGGTCTTCCCGGCACCGTTGGGCCCCAGCAGGGCCAGCACCTGGCCCTCCGGCACCGCCAGGTCGAGACCGTCGAGCGCTGTGACCTCCTTGTACCGCTTGACCAGGCCGTGGGCCTGGATCATGTCCACCATCAGTCGTCCTCTCCTGGGCCTCGCCCCTCGACCTTGCAGCCTAGGGACCGGCGCCGACAACCGAATTCATCGCACCGTGTTCGGCGAGGAGGAGGGCGACAGGTCCAGCAGCGGCAGCACGGCGGGATCGGCGACCAGGTCGATCTCGTGGACCAGCGCGTCCTCCACGGTGAACCCGACGACCATCCGCTCCGCCTCGTCCTCGCGCCACACCGCACCGGCGTAGCCGTCGAGCAGGGTGGCCCGCAGGTCGTGCACGTGCTCGGCGAGGTGGGCGGCGACCGCCTCGGGCCCCTCGACGATGGCCTCGGCGCCCAGGTCGATCGCGGCGCCGTCGGCGCGCAGGCGGACGTCGGGGTGCAGGGTCTCCCGCAGCGCCGCGAGGTCGTGGGCCCCGGCGGCCGCGACGACCCGGCCGACGACCGCGAGCTGACGTGCCCGGGCCCCCGACCCGCCGTCGGCCGCCTCGTGGTCGCTGCCGGCGCGCACGGCGTACCGGCCGCGGATCGCCAGCTCGCGCGCCGCGACGGGGGTGCGACCCAACGCCCCGGCGACGTCCTCGAAGTGCCAGTCGTAGAGGTCGTGCAGCACGAACGCGACGCGCTCGGCCGGGGCCAGGCGCTCGAGCGCGGCCAGCAGGTCGGCGCCGACCCCCTCGCGCAGGCCCGCCGGGTCGGCCTCGCCGGCGGGGTCGACGGGGTCGAACGGCTCCTCGAGGTCCACCGTCACCGGCTCGCCTGCGCTCGCGGCCGGGCGCCGCTCGCGCAACCGGACCAGGCTGAGCCGGGCCAGGGTCGTGCAGGCCCAGGTGCGCTCGTCGATGACGGAGCCGGGCTCGGCCTCGGCGAGCCGGCGCAGCGTCAGCGCCAGGACCTCGTCGGCGGCACCCAGCGAGCCGAGCAGCCGGAAGGCCAGGGAGCGCAGGTACGCCGCCAGCTCGTCCGTCTCGCCGTGCTCGAGCAGGGGGGAGTCGCCGACCGGGTTCACGTGCCCATCATCCCTCATGCACCAGGGGAGCGGGAGGGGTGCGGGTGATCCGGTAGCGCACGAAGGAGGGCACCACCAGGGCGGCCACCACGGTGCCGACGACGACCAGCACGCCCCCGCCCGCGGCAGCCGCACCCGCTCCCACGCCGGCAGCCGTGGCACCGTGCAGCACGTCGGCGACCCGGGGCCCGCCGGCGACCACGACGATGAAGACGCCCTGCAGGCGACCGCGCATCGCGTCGGTGGCCGCGCTCTGCAGCATCGAGGTGCGGAAGGCCGCCGAGGCCATGTCGGCCGCGCCTCCGACGACCAGCATCAGCAGCGCCGCGACCAGCATCGGGGTGCGCCACTGCCCGGCGAGCAGCACGGCGAGCCCGAAGCCGGTCATCGCCACGCCCCAGACCAGGACGCACACCACCACCGCCAGGCCCTGGCGCGAGACCCGCGAGACCCAGCCGCTCAGCACCCCGCCCAGGACCGCGCCGGCCGGGATGGCGGCGAAGAGCAGGGCGAAGACCATCCCGCCCTCGTCGGGCCCGCCGAAGTCGACCGCGGCGATCTCGGGGAACAGCGCCCGCGGCATCCCGAAGACCATCGCGACCAGGTCGACGACGAAGGACATCAGCAGCACCGGCTGGGCGCGCAGGTAGGCGAAGCCGTCGACCACCGCCCGCACCCCGGGCACCTGGGCCACCGCGCCCTCCACGGCCAGCGGCGGCAGCCGCAGCACCGCCGCCAGGGTCGCGAAGAGGGTCAGGGTGTCGATCGCGTAGAGCCAGGCGAAGCCGGTGAAGGGGATCGCGATGCCGGCCACCAGCGGCCCGGCGATCGCCCCGGCCTGGAAGACGGTCATGTTGAGCGAGTTGGCCGCCGGCAGCAGGTCGGCGGGCAACAGCCTGGGCAGCACCGCGCTGCGGGTGGGCTGGTTGACCGCGAAGAACGCCTGCTGCACCGCGAAGAGGCTCAGCAGCAGCCACACGTTCGTGGAGCCCGCGAACGCCTGCACGGCGAAGAGGCCGCTGGTCACGATCAGGCCGACGGTGGTGACCCGCAAGATGCTGCGCCGGTCGAACACGTCGGCCAGCGCCCCGCCGTACAGCCCGAAGACGACCAGCGGCACCAGGCCGAAGAGTCCGGTCAGCCCGACGTACGCCGAGCTGCCGGTGTCGGCGTAGATCTGCGCCGGCACCGCCACCACCGTCAGCTGGGCGCCGACGACGGTGATGATGTTGGCCACCCACAGGCGCCGGAAGTGGTCGTTGCGCAGCGGCCTGGTGTCGGCCACCAGGCCCCCCATCCGCTCCCCCACGGGCGCAGAACCTACGCCGTGGCCGCCCGCCTCACGACGGCGACCAGCTCGGCGGGTGCGAGGTCCTCGAGGTCGCCGACCCGCTGCCCGTCGACGAGCACCGAGCCGGCGCGGGTGGCGCCCAGCGCGCAGCGCACCGCGCCCAGGGTGCCGACGCGCGCGCGGGCACGCCGCAGCACCGCCGGCAGCAGCCAGGCGGTGTTGGCGACGTCGACGACCTGCACGTCGAGATCGGGCAGCCCGCCTCGCAGCGCCCGGTACGCCGCCCCCACGGGGTCGGTCGTCGGGTCGCTCGACGGGTCGTGCTCGTGGCGCGAGGGCACCGGCCCGGCGCAGCAGCCGCCCCCGGCGCGCGCGTCGGTCCAGGGCCGCACCAGCACGACCCGCCCCACGGCGCCGGCGGGGCCTGCGGTTCCCGGGGGGCCGCTCATCGCCGTTGCGGGCTGTCGTCGGGCACCGGCTCGTGCTCGTCGCCGGCGCCCGAGCCGCTGGCCCGGCGCAGGGCGAGGGCGGCCTCGACGACCAACCACACCGCCAGCACGAAGATGATCGCGTCGAGCGGGGCGAGCACCCACTGCCCGTCGTCGATGAAGTTGCGCAGGTTGACGACCAGCGCCCACGACGTCATCACCAGCAGGAACCCCAGCGGCACCAGCACGGCGACCGGGTTGCGCCCGCGCTGGACCACCCAGACCGCGACCACCGCGAGCGCGAGGCCGGCGGTGAGCTGGTTGGTGGTGCCGAAGAGCTGCCAGAGCACCCCGAAGGTGTAACCAGCCTCGCCGCCGCCGGGCAGCAGCGCCATCGCCAGCGGCACCACCACGGCCACGACGCCGGCCAGGGTCAGGTTGCGGGCCAGGCGCTGCCAGCCGAGCACCTCGGCGATCTCCTGGACCACGTAGCGCTGCAGCCGCACGCCGGTGTCCATCGTGGTGGCGGCGAACGAGATGACGACGACCGCGGCGAAGATCACCGCGAGGTCGAGCGGCACGCCCAGGTTGTTGGCGAAGACGCCGACACCGTTGACGAAGTTGCCCACGGCCCCGCCCGAGGCGGTGTCGAAGTCGGGGTAGAGCGCCGACCAGTCGGCCCGGGTCGCTGCGACACCGGCCGTCACGGCCAGCAGGGCACCCACGGCCAGCGCGCCCTCGCCGACCGCACCGAGGTAGCCGACGTGGCGCACGTCGGCCTCGTTGTCGATCTGCTTGGCGGTGGTGCCGGAGGCCACCAGCGAGTGGAAGCCCGAGATCGCGCCGCACGCGATGGTGATGAAGAGGAACGGGAAGATCGACGGCGAGCCGTCGGGCACGTCGTTGACCAGCGGCGCCGCGATGGTGTTCCAGCCGACGGCGATGCCGGCGACGATCACGCCGAGGGCGATGAAGAGCTGGTGGGAGTTGATGTAGTCGCGCGGCTGCAGCAGCACCCACACCGGCAGCCGCGAGGCGATGAAGGCGTAGGCGAACAGGATGACCACCCACACGTTGCGCGGGTTCTCGACGCCCAGCGCGTCGGCCAGCCCGGTGATCTCGATCGGCACCTGCAGGCCCACCCAGATCAGGGCGTAGAGCACCACGACACCGATGAGCGAGGGCACCAGCGCCGCCGACCGGGAGCGGTAGATGTACTGCCCGATCCCGATCGCCAGCGGGATCTCCACGAAGATCGGGATCACCGCGCCCGGGTTGGCCACCAGCAGGTTGCCGATGACCACGGCGAAGACCGCGTTCACCAGGGTCAGCAGGAAGAAGATGATCAGCAGGAACAGGGTGCGGGCCCGCTTGCTGATGACGTCGTGGGCGATGCTGCCGATGTTGCGGGCGCCGTGGCGCACCGAGACCGCCAGTGAACCCATGTCGTGCACGCCGGCGGCGAAGACGGTGCCCACCACGATCCAGGCCAGGGCCGGGCCCCAGCCCCAGAACGCCGCGATCGCCGGGCCCACGATCGGGGCCGCGCCGGCCACCGAGGTGAAGTGGTGGCCGAAGACGACGTGCTTGTTGGTCGGCACGAAGTCGATGCCGTCGGAGAACTGGTGCGCCGGGGTCACGAAGGCCGCGTCGGTGCCGTAGACCCGGCGGGCCAGGTAGCTCGAGTAGTGGCGGTAGGCCAGGAAGAACAGCACGCCCACAGCGGCTGCGACGACGATGGCGGGCACGACGACTCCTCACGGCCCGCCCGGGTGGACGAGGTGGTGCGGTGGGTGGTCGTCGAGGGGTGCTGCGCCGGCGGCCACCCGAGTGGCGGGCCGGTCGCCATCATGCGCTTGACCTGTGAGCGCTGTCACCCCCTGTCCGGGCGAGGGCTGCTGCCTACAGTGACGCCGTGCCCCCCGACCCCGTACGCCGCCGCCCCGACGTCGAGGCCGCCCTGCGCGCCGCGGTGGTCGCCGACGCGGCCTGGACGGTCGAGGGCCGGCCCCGGGTGCACGGGGTGCTGCCCCTGGTCGGCCCGGACGGGCCGGTGCTGGCGCTGCCCTACTCGCAGCTCGCGACGGCCCGGTCGCTGGCCGCGGCGGGCCGGGTGCTGGTCTGCCTCAGCGAGCCGCAGGGTGTCGGGCGCGCCTGGCGACCGCTGGCGGTGCAGGCCCGGACCCGGCTGCAGGAGGACCCCGGCGGCGAGGTCTTCACCGCCACCCTGCTCGAGCAGGAGCTGCTGCGCTGGCCGCCGTCGCGGCTGCTGGCCGACTCGGTGCTGCTGCGCCGCGAGCACTGGTGGTGGCTGCCCCGGCTGCTGGTGCACCTGGAGGTGCTCGAGGAGCGTCCGCTCGCCGCCCGGGAGAGTCGCGAGGACCACCTGCTGGTGGTGGCCGGGGCTGGCGCGGGCGACCCACCCGAGGCCGCGGCGACCGGCCCGAGCGGCGCGGTACGCGGCCCGGCCCCCGCACCCGGGCCCGCGGTGCTGCTGGGCCAGGAGCTGTCGTGGCCCGACCTCGAGCGCTGGGGCCGCTGGAGCTGGCAGGGCCGCTGGGACGGCGCGACGCTGCAGGTCGAGCAGGCCCCGGAGTCCACCGGGCTGCCCCCGGTGCCGGGCCTGCTGAGCCGCTGGCGCCGCCACCGCGACCTCGAGCGTTCCTGCCGAGCCGGGCTGGCCGCCGCACCGCGAGGGGCCCCGGGAGTCACAGGTCCTTAACGAAGCGGCCCCGGTGTTGCGCCGCCGGTGACCGGTGGGGTCTGCTGTGCCGCGGACAAGGGAGGCGCAGACGTGGCAGTGCTCGAGCCGGGGGTCGACATCGGCGAGCTGGACCACCCCGGCGGCATCGGGGTGCGCTGCTCCGGGGTGGTGCACCTCTACCGCACCTTCGAGGGCCACGACGTCGTGGCCCTGCAGGGCGTCGACCTCGCGATCCGCGCCCGGCGAGCGGGTCGCCTTCCTCGGCCCGTCGCGGCTCGGGCAAGTCGACGCTGCTGACGCTGCTCGGCGGCATCCAGAAGCCCAGCGCCGGGCGGATCTTCCTCGGCGAGCACGAGATCTCCCGGCTGCCCGAGCCGCAGCTGGCCCGGCTGCGCTCGCGCCGGGTCAGCACGATGCTGCAGGGCGCGACCCGCAACCTGCTGCCCTACGCCACCGCCCGCCAGAACATCGCCTTCGCCCGGCTCGCGCTGGCCGGCCCGAGCGCAGCGCGGCCGTCCCCGAGACCGACCTGCTGGCCCGGGTGGGCCTCGAGGGCGTGGCCGACCAGGTCGTCTCCACGATGTCGGGCGGCCAGCGCCAGCGCCTGGCCCTGGCCTGCGCGGTCTCCACCTCGCCCGCAGCTGCTGCTCGCCGACGAGCCGACCAGCCAGCTCTCCCACGAGGACCGCGACGCCGTCATCGGGCTGGTCCACGAGCTCGGCGACGAGCTCGGCACCACGATCGTGGTGGTCACCCACCAGCCCGAGGTCGCCGCGACCTTCCCGCGCACGGTGACCATGAAGGGCGGCCGCGTGGGCGCTCGAGGGCCGCGACGGCGCGGAGTACGTCGTGATCGGCGCCGAGGGCGTCGTCCACCTGCCCAGCCACCTGGCCGAGCAGTGGCCGCAGGGCACCCTGGTGCGCATCGAGCCCGAGACCCACGACGACGACGAGCGCCTGGTCGTCTCGCGGCCTCCCGAGGAGCCGGGGGACCGGGCGTGAGCGACGTGCAGGTGCGCGGGGTGCGCTACGAGCTCGACCGGCCGCTGCTGGACGACATCGACCTGGTGCTCCGCGCGGGCGAGATGACCGCGCTGTCCGGGCCCAGCGGCTCGGGCAAGACCACCCTGCTCTCGATCGTCGGCGGGCTGCTCGAGCCGACCAGCCGGCGAGGCGACGTACGACGGCGCGCCCACCTGGCGCGGCACCGGCGACCCGCGGCCCGAGGTCGCCTTCGTGCTCCAGGTCTACGGCCTGGTGCCGATCCTGTCCGCGCGCGAGAACGTCTCGGTCGCGCTGCGCGCCCGCGGCGTCGACGCCGGCCGAGGCCGACGAGCAGGCGCTCGCGGCGCTGGCCCGCTTCCACATCGCCGACCTCGCCGACCGCCAGGTCGAGGAGCTCTCCGGCGGCCAGATGCAGCGCGTGGCGCTGGCCCGCGGGCTGTGCGTCGGCGCGGGGGTGCTGCTCGCCGACGAGCCCACCAGCGAGCTCGACGAGGGCAACCGTGGCCTGGTGCTGGCCGAGCTGCGCGCGCGAGGCCGAGCGCGGCGCGGTGGTGGTCGTGGCCACCCACGACCCGGCGGTCGTCGACGCCTGCGACGCCCACCACGCCCTCGACGACGGCCGGCTGGTCGACCACACCGAGCCGGTGCACCTGCCGCGGCCACCCCGAGCCGCCCGTCGAGCCGCCCGTCGAGCGCGAGCCGTCGAGCCGCCCGTCGAGCCGACCACCGCAGCCGACCGGGCCGGGGCCCCGGAGCCCGACCCGCAGCCGCACCAGCCGCCGGCCACGGCGACCACTCGCGCCTTCCGGCGCCCGCCGGCCGGCCGGTGACCCGCGTCCTGACCAGCGGCATGACCCGGACCCTGCGCGGGGCCTGGTCGCGCCGCGGCACCCTGCTGCCCCTGCTGCGCTGACCACGGTCGTGGTCGCCGGCGTGGTGGCGGTGCTCGGGCTTCGCCGCGGCCGCCGGCACCTCCGGCGCGCTGGCGGTGCCGCTGCTGCTGCTGGCGCTCGTCGCGCGTGCCGGCCACCGGGCGCGAGCTGGCCTCGGCGCGCCGTGGCGAGATCGCGCTGGCCCGGCTGCGCGGCCTCGAGGGCGGCGAGCTCTACGTGCTGCTCGCCCTCGAGCCGCTGCTCGTGCTGCTCCTCGGCGGGCTGCTGGGCGGCGGCCTCGGGTTGCTGGTCGCGCACCTCAGCGCCGCCGCCTGGCTCACGCGAGCCCGCGGCCGTCGTCGGCGCGGACGCCCTGACCGCCGGCCGTCCTGGTCGTCGCTGGTCGGGCTCGTCGCGCGTGCTGGCGGGCATGGCCGGCGTCCCTGCGCGAGCCGCTGGCCGACCAGGTCGCCGCGGTCGCGAGGCCGCGGCGCACGACTCTCGCGTCGGCCTTCGCCCAGGTGCTGGTCGTCGTCGGCGCTGTGGTCGCGGTCTACCGCAGCTCGGTGACCCCGGCCGACGACGCGGACGGGCCCGACCTCGTCGTGCTCGCCGGCCCGGCGCTGGTCGGGCTGGCCGTCGGCGCCGCTGCGCTGTGGCTGCTGCGGCTGCTGGCTCGGCGGTGGGTGCGCCACCGTGGCTCGCGCGCCGGGCTGGCCGGCTTCCTGGCCGCCCGCCGCCTCGACCGGGTCGCCGGCGCCGCGGCGTGCGGTGCAGGTGCTGGTGGCCGCGGCCGTCGTGGCGGGCGTCGCGCTCACCGCCGCGATCCAGGTCGAGCGGTGGACCGAGGGCAGCGCCCGGCTGGCGGCCGGCGCCCCGCTGCGCATCGACCTCGACGACCGACGCCGAGCCCGCGCTCGAGCTGACCCGTCGCCTCGACCCCGACGGCCGCTGGCTGATGGCGGGGGTGCTGGTGCCCGGCGAGGGCAGCGTGCCCGCCCGCCGCGCCTTCCTCGACCTGTCGCGCTACGAGCGCGGTGCTGGACGGCTTCCTCGAGGCACCCCCGCCGCCGGCCTGGCCACGGTGGTCGACGAGCTGGTCGACGACGAGTCCGCGGCCGGCACCGTCGGGCCGGTCGCCGGCACCGAGGTCGTGGCCACCGTCAGCGGTGTGAGCCGCCGGCTCGAGCGGGCGGATGCGCCCGGAGGTCCTGCTCACCCTGCGCGACGTCACCGGCGACTCCCGGCAGGTGCGGCTGCGGCTCGAGGTCGGTCTCGACGGCGCGCCCGCCAGCGCCTCGACCGAGGTGCGCTGCGCCGAGGGGTGCGAGCCGGTGGCGGTGACCCTGGCAGCGCCGCCCCGGCGACAGCCAGCTGCCCTGGACCCTCGACTCGCTGGTCCTCGGCGACCGGGACCTGATCGATCGGGACTGGTCGCCGGCGCAGGAGACCCGGGGCGAGCGCCCTGGCGGGCCCGTGCCGGTCGCGGGCGGCCTGCTCGCGGTGACCTCGTCGACCCCGCTGGTCGCCGCGCCCAGCCACCGGCTCCGTCGCCGTGCCGGTGCTGGCCACCCGCAGCGCCACCTGGGACGGCGACCCGGTGCTCGACTCGCCCGGCGGGCGTCGACCTTCCCGCGCAGGTCGTGGCTCGGGTGCCGGCGCTGCCGCTGGTGCAGGCCGACGGGGTGCTGGCCGACCTGCCGCGCGCGCTGGTCGGCTCGCCGCCGACCGTGCCGGTCGCCGAGGTGGTGGTGCTGGCCCGTGCCGACACCCCTGCGACGCTGCTCGACGAGGTGCTCGACGAGACCGGGGGCGAGCTGCGCACCCTCGAGCAGGTGCGCGCGACGCTCAGCGACGAGACCGGGGCGGCCCAGGCCCGCGTCTACCTGCTGGTCGCCGGCTTCGGGCTGCTCGTCGCGCTGCTGGTGCTGGCCACCGCCGTGGCCCGCGAGCGGCCGGCCTGGCTGCGCGACGTCGCCGCGCTGCGCGTGGTGGGCCTCGACGTAGGCCGGGTCCGCGGCGCCGGCCGGCTCGAGGTGCGCCGGCCTGGTCGCGGTCTCGGTGGCCGCCGCGCTGCTCGGCACCGCGGCCGGCGTGCTGCTGGCTGCTCGGCGACCTGGCCCTGGTCGAGGTGCCCGACGCACGCCGTCGCGCTGCGCACCTGCCTCGACCCGCTGCCGGTGCTGCTGCTCGGCCGTCGTCGTGGCCGCCGTGGTGGCGCTGGTGGTCGGTCGCGGACGCCGGCCCTCCCCGGAGCGCTCGCGGCCGGCCGTGCTGCGCGAGGAGGCGGCGCGATGAGGACCCTGGTGGCCACGGTGGTGCGCGGCCTGCGTGCCCGGCTGCTGCTCTCGGTCGGCTCGGTGCTGCTGATCGCCCTGGCCGTCGGCTCGGCCGTGCTCGGCCCGGTCTTCCAGGTGGCGGTGACCAACTCCTACCTGGTCACCCGGCTCGCCGAGGCGCCCAACGCGCTCACCGGGCTCAGCTGGGTCCACGTCCCTGCTCCGGGGACCGGCCCGGTCGCGGCGGCCGCTGACGCCGTCGCGCTCGCCGAGCGGGCCGGCGCCGGCGCGGGCGGGGCCTACGTCGCGCCCCAGACCTTCGTGCGGACCGACGAGACGCCGGGCCTGGGCGGGCTGGTGCGGCTGGCCACCAAGGACGGCTACTGCGAGCACCTCGAGGTCGAGGGCCGCTGCCCGGCGGGCCCGCGCGAGGTGCTGATGCTCGCCGGCGACGCCACGCTCACCGACTTCTCGGTCGGCTCCACCTTCGACGTGGAGGGTGCCGGGACCCTCGAGGTGGTCGGCCTCTACCGGGTGCCCGGCCCCGAGGAGGCCGACTGGTGGTTCGACCTCTCGCGCTTCTCCTCCCGCACGCCCACACCGCCGCCGAGCAACCAGCCCTACCGGCCGGCGCCGCTGCTGACCGGCCCCGAGACCTTCGAGCAGCTGTCGGGGGTCGGGTTCGAGGTGCTCGTCGACCGCCGGCTCGAGCCGCCCGCCGACCTCGACCTCGAGGGGCTCGACGAGGTCCGGGCGGTCGCCGCCGCCCAGGACGACCTCGCCGCGCTCGACCTCGAGGTCGGGCGGGGCACCTTCGAGACCCGGTCGATCAACGACGTCGACGGGGTGGCCGCCGAGGTGCGCGCCCAGCAGGAGACCGCCCGCAGCTCCGTGGCGCCCGCTGTGCTCTCGCTCGTGCTGGTCGCGCTCGCGCTGCTGCTGCGCCTGCTCACCGCGGCCGCCGACCTGCGGCTGCCCGAGCTGGCGCTGGCCTCGCTGCGCGGTCTCCCGCGCCGCCGCATGTGGTCGCTGGGCCTCTCGGAGCCCCTGGTGCTGCTGGGCGTCGCCGTGCCCGCGGGCGCCGTCCTCGGGCTGGGCGTCTCGTGGCTGCTGGTGCAGGCGTGGCTGGTGCCGGGGCTGCCGCTGCCGCTGCCGTGGAGCTCGGCCGTGGCCGGTCTCGGCGTCGGGCTCGGCGCCGCCCTGGTCGCGGTGGTGGCGGTCGGGCTGGTGCTGCGCGTCGACCTCGCCGACCAGCTCAGCGGCGTACGCCGCCCCGTGCGGGCGCGCCGCGGAGCGGTGCTGGCCCAGCTCGCGCTGGTGGCCGCGGCCCTGGTGGTGCTGCTGAGCAAGCTGTCGAGCACCGGCCCGGGCGAGCCCGACGTCACCGACCTGGTGCTGCCGGTGCTGCTGGCGGTGGTCGCCGGCCTGGGCGGCGCCCGGGGCACCGCGGCGCTCGCCGGCTGGTGGACCCGGCGCGGGCCCCGCGACACGTCGCTGTCGACCTTCGTGGCCTCCCGTGCGCTGAGCCGGCGCCGCGAGGGCACCCTGGTCATCCTGCCCGTCACCGCCGCCATCGCGATCTGCGTCTTCGGGGCCGGCGTCTACGACTCGGCCGGGCAGTGGCGCGCCAGCGTGGCCGCCACCCGGGCGCCCGCGGCGGTCGTCTGGGCCTCCGACCTGTCGCTGGACCGCACCGTCGCGCTGAGCCGCGCCGCCGACCCCGAGGGCCGGTGGCTGATGGCGGCCGGCACCCTGTCGAGCACCGGCCCGGTCTTCACCGTCGCCGACACCTCCCGGCTCGAGCGGGTCGCGCAGTGGTCGGACCAGTGGACGCCGGGCACCTCGCCGGGCGAGATCGCCGACCGGTTGCGCCCGCGCGGCGTCGTACCGGTGCTGGAAGGTGCGCGGATCGGGGTCGAGGTCGACAACCGGGCCCGCTCGGGTGACGACCTGGTGCTGCGGCTGCGGCTGGTCACCGCCGAGGGCGAGGTCCGCTTCGCGTTCCTCCCGTTGCCGTCGGGCACCGGCACCACCGAGACCCGGGTCGGTGCCTGCCGCGACGGCTGCCGCCTCGAGGGCCTGACCGTCGGCGGACCCGCGGCGCTGCGGACCACGGTCGTGGGCGCCGTCGAGGTCCGCGAGGTGCTCGTCGACGGCGAACCGGTCGAGGGCGCCGTCACCGGCGCCGGGTGGGGGGTCTCGCCCGACGCCTCCGCGCCCGAGGCGGTGACGCGGCTCAGCGACGAGGGCGGCGTGCTGCGCATCGAGGCCGCCGCCGAGGAGCCCGCCATCCTCCAGCTCACCGCGGGCGACCTGCCCGCGGCCCTGCCGGTCGTCAAGGGTCTCGACGCGCGCACCGAGCCGGACCCCAACGCCTTCTCGACCAGCTCGCCGCTGAGCTTCCCGGTCGACCCGGTCGTGGAGGCCGCCAGCGTGCCGCTGCTCGGTCCGCGCGGGCTGCTCATCGACTACGAGACGGTCAGCATCGACCGCGAGGTCTACGACCAGGACTCCTCCGAGGTGGTGGTGCTCGCCCGCGCCGACACCCCCGAACCGGTCGTCGACGAGCTGCGCGCCGCCGGCCTGGTGGTCGACCGCACCTACGCCGAGGTGCGCGAGGGCCTCGACGGCGAGGCCTACGCCCTCGCGCTGCGGCTCTACGCCGTGGTGGCCGTCCTGGTGCTGGTGATGGCGGTCGCCGCCCTCGGTGTCAGCACCGCGGTGCAGCTGCCCGCGCGGCGCAGCGACGCCGCCTCGCTGCGGGTCGTGGGTGTCTCGCGTCGCGAGGTAATGCGCGCGGTGCTGCTCGAGCTGGGCGTGGTGCTCGGCAGCACCGCCGTGGCGGGGCTGGCCGCGGGCGCGCTGGCGCAGTACGTCGTGCTGCGCACCGTGACCCTGGGCTACGCCGAGACGCTGTCGACCCCCGAGCTGGTCGCGGGCATCGACCCGGCGCGCCTGGCGCTGCTGGCGCTGGTGACCGCGGTGCTCTTCGGGGCGGTGGCGGTGACCAGCGCGGTGCTGACCGTGCGCGGGGCACGGGGCGCGACGCTGCGCGAGAGCGCTCGCTGAGCCGGGCGGCTCAGCGACCCAGGTACCAGCCGCCGCTGGGCAGGTCGAGGGCGGCCTGCGGGCCCCACGACCCCTGCTCGTAGGAGTGCACCTCGGGGGCGGCGTCGAGCACCGGTTGGCAGACCTCCCAGATCCGCTCGACCTCGTCGGAGCGGGTGAACAGGGTGCGGTCGTCGCGCAGCACGTCGAGCAGCAGCCGCTCGTAGGCCTCCAGCGGGTCGCCCGCGTCGACGTCGTCGGCGAAGTCGAGGCTCATCGTGGCCTTGACCAGGTCCATGTCGGGCCCGGGCTTCTTGGCCTGCAGCTCGACGTGCACCCGCGGGTCGTCGGTCAGCTCGAGCACCAGCTCGTTGCTGGCCACGGAGCCGTTGAAGATCTCGGTGTGCGGGGTGCGCAGGCGCAGCGTGATCGTGCGCCGACCCTGGGCCAGCGCCTTGCCGGTGCGCAGGTAGAACGGCACGTCGCGCCAGCGGTCGTTGTCGATCCACGCCTCGAGCGCCACGAAGGTCTCCACGTCGGAGTCGTCGTCGACGTCCTCGTCGTCGCGGTAGCCCTCGAACTGGCCCAGCACCACCCGCTCGGGGTCGAGCGGTCGCATCGCGGCGAAGACCGCCGACTTCGCGTCGCGCAGCTCGTCGGCGTCGAAGCGGCAGGCCTCCTCGAGCGCCACCAGTCCGAGCAGCTGGGCCAGGTGGGTCGAGATCATGTCGCGCAGCGCGCCGGTGGACTCGTAGAAGCTGCCGCGGCCCTCGAGCCCGAGGTCCTCGGGCACGTCGATCTGCACCGACTCGATGTGCCGGGCGTTCCACGCCGGCTCGAAGAGCCCGTTGGCGAAGCGCAGCGCGAGGATGTTCTGCGCCGCCTCCTTGCCCAGGAAGTGGTCGATGCGGAAGACCTGCTCCTCCTCGACGACCTCCTTGAGCGCCGCGTCGAGCTCCCGGGCGGAGTCGAGGTCGAGGCCGAAGGGCTTCTCGACCACCAGCCGGGCGCGCTCGTGCAGGCCCTCGCGGCCGAGCATCGCGATCATCGAGGTCATCACCGCCGGGGGCACCGACAGGTAGACGAGCCGGCGGACCCCGCTCGCGTCGTCACCGCCCAGGCGCTCCTCGGCCTCGCGCACGGCCGCCGCGAGGTCGGCGCCGTCCTCGGCGTCGGAGGTGCAGAAGGAGACCCGCTCGAGCAGGTCGTCCGCCACGGCGTCGTCGAGGTCGTCGACGCCCTCCTGCAGCGCGTCGCGCACCTGCTGGCGGAAGTCGTCGTCGCTGCCGGGGGAGTGCCGCCCGCTGCCGATGACGGCGTACTGCTCGGGCAGCCGGCCCTGGGCGGCCAACCGGTAGAGGCCCGGGAAGAGCTTGCGGGCCGCCAGGTCGCCGGTGGCGCCGAAGAGCACCAGGACGTGCGGGGCGAGGTCCTCGGTGGTCGTGCTGCTGGAGTTGGTCACCCACCCTGCCTACCGGGTCGCCGGTGGGCCCCGTCCATCCCCAAGGGTGGGGACGTGGGTCAAGGATCGGCCTCGCGACTCCCCTCACCCCTTCTGGCCTGGCACGATGGGCACATGACGCTCGACACACGACAGGTGGCGGTGGCCATCGAGGAGTACTTCGGCAGCGACGTGCTGATCGACGAGCCGACCTGGGTCGGTGTGCTCATCGACCAGGCGCCGGAGGCGTACGAGAGCGCCGAGGACCTCACCGCCGCGCTCGACCTGATGCACCTGCGCCCCGGCGCCGACCACTGAGCCGCCGGGTGCGCCCCCGACCGGAGAAGCCGAGCCCCGGCCAGGAGTCGGTGTGGGACTACCCTCGCCCGCCGGCCCTCGACGAGTCCTCCGAGAGCGTCGAGGTCGAGGTGGGCGGCGTGGTCGTGGCCCGCACCACCCGGTCCTGGCGGGTGCTGGAGACCAGCCACCCGCCGACCTACTACCTGCCGCGCGAGGCCTTCGCCGAGGGTGTCCTGCGCCCGACCGAGGGCTCCTCGACGTGCGAGTGGAAGGGCCGCGCCGCCTACTTCGACCTGGTCGGCGGCCCCGGCCCCGACGGCCGGCCGGTCGTGGCCGAGCGTGCCGCGTGGACCTACCCGACGCCGACCCCGGCCTTCGCGGCGCTGGCCGACGCCGTCGCGGTGACCCCGCTGGCCGTGGATGCCTGCCGGGTCGACGGCGAGCTGGTGGTCGCGCAGGAGGGCGGCTTCTACGGCGGCTGGATCACCAGCCGCGTGGTCGGGCCCTTCAAGGGGATCCCGGGCTCCTGGGGCTGGTGAGCCTCAGCAGCCGGGGCCCGGGTCGGAGCGGCCCAGCAACCGGTCGGCCAGCAGGTCGCACCACTGGCCCGAGGTCGGCCCGCCGTTGACCGGGCCGTCCGACTCGCCGGGGTGCTTGATCCACAGGGTGCCGTCGAAGCGAGCGTCGAAGCGCAGCCTCGGCGCCTTGCCCAGGCGTGCCCAGGTCGGGTTGGTGACGTCGCCGTCGACCGGCCTGCGGGCCCCGTTGCGCGAGGTGTCCACCACGTAGCGCAGACCCGTGACGCCGTCGCGCCGCAGCTCGCGCAGCAGGGTCTCGGCGTAGGCCTTCTCCCGCGGCAGGCGCCGGTAGTTGGCCACGTTGGTGCTGATGCCCCGGCCCAGGGCGACCCCGGCCCTGCGCAGCAACCGTGCGCGGTCGGCGTACGGCGTCCACCCGGAGTGGGCGGCGTCGAGGTAGGCCCAGGCGCCCGCCCGGCTCAGCCGGCGCATCGCGGTGCGCAGCAGCGTGAGGCGCTGGCGGCCGTTGGCGCACTCGTCGTGGCCGTAGAAGCCGATCGCGTCGGGCTCGACGACGACCAGCGCCTTGCTGCCGCGCACCCCCGCCGCCACCTGCGCGACCCAGTCCTCGTAGGCGTCGCCACCGGGCAGCCCGCCCGAGGAGTGCAGGCCGCAGTCGCGGTCGGGGATGGCGTAGACCACCAGCACCGGGGTCTTGCCGGCTGCGGCGGCGCGTGAGGTGTAGGCGCGCACCACGTCGGCGACCTGGTCGCGGGGGTAGTGCTCGTTCGAGAGCCACAGCGCCTGGGGCCGCTTCGCGATCGCGGCGTACGCCGGGCCCTGCTGGGCGGCGGGCATCAGCGGGTCGACGAAGAGCCCCTGGGTGCGGCGCGGGTCGCGCTCGGCCGGTGTGGGCGCACCGGCGTCGGCACCGGCGGGGGCCGCGCCCAGGGCCAGGACCGGTGCCAGCACGGGGGCCAGCCCGGCGACGGCGAGCAGCGCGACGAGCCGGGAGCGGAGGGGGGCCACGGGTCGAGGTTACGGAGGAAGAGCCGCCCGGGTGGGCGGTTCGGGCCGACTGGGTGCGAGATCTGGGCCGGGTCAGCGACCGGCGCGGCGCTCGTAGGCGGCCCGGGCGCCCGCGTCGACGTGGGTGAGGCTGGTGTCGGCGCCCAGGACGTGGCTCAGCAGGTCGCGGGCGCGCCGGGGCAGCGCGTTGGAGGTGTGGAACAGCGCCTTGGCGTAGCCCGGCACCCAGGTCTCGAAGCGCGGCCGGCGCACGACGTCGAGCACCGTGTCGGCGACCTCCTCGGGGGTGCAGGGGCGCATCCCCCGGGTGGCGTGCACGCCGGCGGCGAGCTCGGTGGCCACCACGGTCGGCAGCACGCAGGAGACGTGCACGCCGTGCGGGGCCAGCTCGCCCAGCGCGGCCTCCGAGAAGCCGACCACCCCGAACTTGGACGCCGAGTAGACCGCGCCGCCGGCCAGCGCGACCCGCCCGACCGCCGACGCGACGTTGACGACGTGGCCGTGCCCGCGCGCGACCATGCCGGGCGCCACCAGGCGGGTGCCGGTCACGACGGCGCGCAGGTTGACCGCGAGCGTGGTGTCGATGCTGGCCTCGCCCTGCTCGAGCAGCGGGCCCAGCGGCATGATCCCGGCGTTGTTGACCAGCACCTCGATCGGTCCCCACGCCTCGGCCTCGGCGACCAGGGCGGCGTACGACGCCCGGTCGGTGACGTCGACGTGCACGCCCCGCACCCGCGCGGGGTCGCCGACGGCAGCGCCGATCGCCTGTGCGGCCTCGCGTGCCGCCGCGGTGTCGAGGTCGCCCACGAGCACCCGGGCGCCGGCCTCGGCGAAGCCGGCGGCGGTGGCGCGGCCGATGCCGCGCCCGGCACCGGTGACGACGACGACCCGGTCGCGGACCGAGGGGAGGTCGGGGCGGCGGGCGGAGGAGGTGGGCACCCGCCGATCCTGATTCAGGCAGGACATCCTGTCAATGTCTGGTCCGGACAGCCGGGCGGGTGACGAGGGCGGCCCGCGGCTCGTGGCACCATGCCCCCATGGCCGTCAAGGCGGGTCGCTACCGCGGGCAGAGCGCCCAGGAACGGGTGGCAGCGCGCCGCGAGCGGCTCGTGGCCGCCACGCTCGAGGTCTGGGCGCGCGTCGACGGACCCCCGGTGACGATGACCCGCATCTGCCACGAGGCCGGCCTGACCGAGCGCTACTTCTACGAGCAGTTCGCCCACCTCGACGAGGCGCTGCTGGCGGTGCTCGCCGAGATCACCGACGAGATCCGCACCGTGGTCGACGAGGCCATCAGCGGCACCGAGGGCGGCCCGGCCGAGCGGGTGCGCGCCGCCGTCGCCGCCTTCGTGCACGTCATCACCGACGACCCGCGCAAGGGCCGGGTGGCGATCCTGCGCGGTGCCGCCCGCCCGACCCTCAGCGCCCCGCGCAGCGCGATGCTGCGCGGCTTCGGCGCGTACGCCGCCTCCGAGGCCGCCGCGCTCTACGGCACCGACGCGCTGCAGGGCCGCGACGGCGAGCTCGCCGGGCTGATGTTCATCGGGGGAGTGGAGAAGCTGGTCTCGGCGTGGCTCGAGGGCTCGATCGACGCCGAGCCCGACGACATCGTCGACGCCGCCACCCGCGCCTTCGACCGGTTGGGCCACAACTAGGCCCCCGGGGGCCTACGGTCGGCTCGTGAGCGACGCAGCGACCCCCTACTTCGACCTCGGCCCCGACCACCTCGAGCTGCGTTCGTGGTTGCACGACTTCGCCGCCGAGGTGATCCGCCCCGCGGCCCACGAGTGGGACGAGCGCGAGGAGTTCCCCTGGCCGGTGCTCGAGGAGGCGGCTCGCATCGGGCTCTACTCGGTGGACTTCTTCGCCACCCAGTCGATGGACCGCTCGGGCCTGGGCATCCCGGTGGCGATGGAGGAGATCTTCTGGGGCGACGCCGGGATCGGGCTCTCGATCGTCGGCACCGCCCTGGCCGCGGCCGGGGTGCGCGCGGGAGGCACCGACGAGCAGGTGGTCGAGTGGGTGCCGCAGATGTTCGGGGAGCCGGGCGACCTGCGGCTGGCCGCGTTCTGCTCCTCCGAGCCCGACGCCGGCAGCGACGTCGGCGCGATGCGCACCCGAGCGACGTACGACGAGGCGAGCGACGAGTGGGTGCTGACCGGCACCAAGACCTGGGCCACCAACGGTGGCCTCGCCGACGTGCACGTCGTCACCGCCGTGGTCGACCCCGAGCTCCGGGCCCGCGGTCAGGCCAGCTTCGTGGTGCCGCCTGGCACCAAGGGCCTGAGCCAGGGCCAGAAGTTCGCCAAGCACGGCATCCGCGCCTCCCACACCGCCGAGGTCGTGCTCGACGCGGTGCGGGTGCCGGGGCGCTGCCTGCTCGGTGGCAAGGACCGTCTCGAGGAGCGGCTGGGCCGCGCCCGCGACGGCTCCCGCGCCGAGCAGGGCAACGCCAGCATGGCCACCTTCGAGCGCACCCGGCCCGCTGTCGGGGCGCAGGCCGTGGGGATCGCCCGGGCGGCCTACGAGGTGGCGCTCGACTACGCGCGCACCCGCGAGCAGTTCGGCCGCCCGATCATCGAGAACCAGGCCATCGCCTTCGCCCTCGCCGACATGCGCTCGCGCATCGACGCCGCTCGGCTGCTGGTGTGGCGCGCCGCGTGGATGGCGGCCTCCCGCCGCCCCTTCGACGCGGCCGAGGGGTCGATGTCGAAGCTGGTGGCCGGGGAGACCGCGGTGGCGGTGACCGGTCAGGCCATGCAGATCCTCGGCGGCAACGGCTTCACCCGCGAGTACCCCGTGGAGCGGATGGCGCGCGACGCCAAGATCTACACGATCTTCGAGGGCACCTCCGAGATCCAGCGCCTGGTCATCGCCCGGGCGATCTCGGGCGCGACGATCCGGTGACCCCGGCGGCCCCGGTGGCCCAGCGCCAGCGCTTCCACGGCCGGATCGCCGGCGTCGGCTCGGCCTCGGGCGTGCGGGTGGTGGTCGGGCGCTGGGACCGCACCCCCTGGGGCGCGTTCTCCGACGCGATGGTGGCACTGCCCTCGGGCCACCGGCTCCTGCTGGCCCCGACCGAGCGGGTCGCCGACTTCATCGCCTCGACCTACACCTTCGACGAGGTGCGGGTCGAGGCGTTCGAGACGACCGGGCCGCCGGGTGCGTGGTCGGTGCGCTCGAGCTCGCTCGACCTCGACCTGGCGGTCGGGGCGCGCACGCCGCTGGGTCGGCTGCTGGGGCTGGTGCCCGACGCGGTCGCGACGGCACCGGCCTTCTGCGCGGCCGTCGACCCGCTCGCCCGGGTGGTCGTGCGGGGGGTGCGCACCCGCGGCTCGGCCGGCCACGGGCGACGTGAGTGGTACGGCGCCACCGACCACCACGCCGTCACCTCGCTCGTCGGGCGCCTCGAGGGCCGCGACCTCGGGGCCCTCGCCGACGTGCACCCGCCGCCCGACTTCGGCTTCTCCTCGACCCCGCGTCGTGCGTCGGTGACCTCGGTGGTCACCACCGTCGAGGTGCCGTGACCCGGTCCTGCCCGGTGAGCCGGCCCAGCCGCAGCATCGCCAACGCGCCCAGCGCGGGGCCGGGGGCCAGCAGCCAGAACGCCCAGCGCCACCCGACCTCGTCGGCCAGCAGCGGCAGCAGCTGGATCGTCACCACCGAGAGCGTGAAGCCGATCGCGGTCTGCACGCTCAGCGCGGTGCCGACGTAGCGCTGGTCGGTGCTCTCGCTCAGCGCCGTGGAGAAGACGCCCGAGTCGGCGATCACCGACGCGCCCCACACCAGCAGGAAGACCACCAGCAGCGCCGGCCCGCTGGACCACAGCAGCGGGGCCAGCAGGCAGCAGGTCGCACTGGTGGCCATGGCGGCCACGGCGGCGGGGGAGCGGCCGTACCGGTCGGCGCCCCACCCGCCCAGCAGCGCGCCCACCAGCCCGGCGACCCCGACGGTCAGGAAGGTCAGGGCGCTCACTCCGGCGCCCGAGAGCGCCCAGGCGGGCTGGTGCACCAGGAAGGCGGGCAGCCAGGTCCAGAGGGCGTAGAGCTCCCACATGTGCCCGAAGTAGCCCAGGTTGGCCAGCAGCGGGGCCCGGGTGCGCAGCCCGGCGAGGGCGTGCCGGGCCCGCGGACGCTGCCCGGGCGCCAGCAGCGGCCCGGGGCGCAGCACCGTGAGCGCCACGATGCCCGCGGCGAGCGTGGACGCCGAGGCGGTCAGCATCACCGCTCGCCACGGCAGCGGCCCCGACGCGCTGATCAGGTGCGGCAGCGCCGAGCCGAGGGTCAGTGCACCGACCAGCACGCCGAAGGCACGGCCACGGTCGACCGGCAGCGACCACGACGCCATCAGCTTCATCCCGACCGGGTAGACCCCGGCCAGGAACGCCCCGGTCAGCAAGCGCAGCGGCAGCGCGAGCCACAGCCCGTCGGCGGCCGCGGCCAGCAGGGCGGTCGAGGCCGCCGCGCCGAAGGCGCACAGCGCCACCAGCCGCTGCGGCGGCATCCGGTCAGGCAGGTTGAGCACGCTCGAGGTCAGCGCGCCGACCACGAAGCCGATCTGCACCGCCCCGGTCAGCCACACCACCGAGGTGTCGCCGAGGCCCCACTCGCCGCGCAGCGTCGGCGCGATCGCGGTGGCCGAGAACCACACCGCCAGCCCGAGCACCTGGATCAGCGCCACCAGCGAGCGTTGGAGACCGGCCCCGCGCAGGTCGGGGCCGGTGGTGCTCGCCGGGCTGCTCACCGAGACAGCGTCCCAGACCCCGGGCGGGCGCAGCTCAGAGGTCGATGGCGCGGTTCACCCAGGTCGACGAGACCACCATGCCGACGTGCTCGTAGAGCCCCAGCGCGCCGGTGCGCGAGTCGGTGGAGAGGTAGCAGCGGGTCGCGCCGTGGCGACGGGCCAGCGCGAAGGCGTCGACCAGCATGGCCGCGGCCAGGCCCTGCCCCCGCCGCTCGCGGCGTACGCCGACCTTGGCGACGTAGCCGCCCGCACCCGACAGGTGCACGTGGGTGGCGCCGACGAGCTCGCCCGTGGCGTCGTGGACCAGGCGCAGGTTCCAGGGCTGGTGGCCCTCCCGGCCCCAGATCCGGGCCCCGAAGTCGGCCAGCGGCTGGCGGGGCCGCTCCGCCCACTCCAGGAAGCAGTCCTCGAGCAGCGTCCAGGCCGTCTCGTGGTCGTCGGGGGTGGCGTCGCGCAGCGTGTGTCCGGCCGGCAGCGGAGCGGCGGGCATCGAGACGTCGTCGGGCAGCTCGAGGTCCCAGGCCGTCCAGCGCTCCCGGTAGCCGAGGTCGGCCATCAGCCGGTCCGCAGCGCTGCCCTGCGGCACCTGGCCGCCGACGCGGGTGGCGCCGCGCTCGCGGGCCCGCTGCTGCACCCAGTGCGCGAGCCAGGTGCCGATGCCACGGCCCTGGTGGGCCGGGTCGACCGCGGCGTAGGCGACGTCGTGGCCCGCGTGGTCGACGTACCCGACCAGGCGGCCGCCGGGCTCCTCGACCCCGATGGTGCTGGCGGTGATGTCGTAGCTGGGCCGCAGCCACTCCGAACGGATGTCCTCGACGTCGACCTCGGGAGAGCCGAGGTCGACGACCTCCTCGGCCCGCACCAGCGCCGTGACGGCTTCGGCGTCGTCGAGGACGAGGGGCCGGGTGCGCAGGCCCGGAGGCAGGACCGGGGCGGCGGTGCGGGTGCTCACCTGCTGATGATGCCCCCGCTCCGCCGCCCCGGCACCTGGTTGTGCGTGTCGGCCGGCCGGTCGGCCGGCCGGGCACGGCTCAGGCGTGGCGGATCGCGGAGACGTCGAAGTCGAGCTTGATCTTCTCGGAGACGAGCACGCCACCGGTCTCGAGCGCGGCGTTCCAGGTCAGGCCCCAGTCCTTGCGGTTGATGGCGGTGCCGCCCTCGAAGCCGATGCGCACGTTGCCGAACGGGTCCTGGGCCGAGCCGGTGGGCTCGAACTCGATGGTGACCGGGCGGGCGGTGCCCTTGATGGTCAGGTCGCCGGTGATGGTCCAGTCGGCGCCGTCGCGGGCCACGGCGGTGGAGACGAAGGTGATCTCGGGGTGGTCTCGGCGTCGAAGAAGTCGGCCGAGACGAGGTGTCCGTCGCGGTCGGCGCTGCCCGTGTCGATGGAGGCGGCCGTGATGGTGAGGCGGACCCAGGAGGCGGCCGGGTTCGGCGGTGTCGACGTGGGCGGTGCCCGACCAGTCGGCTGAAGTGCCCGCGCACGGTGGTGACCATCGCGTGCCGGGCGCTGAAGCCCAGGCGGCTGTGGCTGGCGTCGATCGTGTAGTCGCCCGAGATGTCCTCGAGGACGCTGGTGGGGGCGTCGAAGCCGGCAGCCGGCGAGGTGGTGGCGGTGGAGGTCTCGGTGCTGGTGGGGGTGTTCTTGCGGAAGATGGCCATGGTGGTCTCCTGAGGCTTGGTGAGTGAATCTTCAACTACCTCAAGGCGCGAACGTCGTCGATCCATTCCCGGGTCGGTGGACATCTTGCGCACGCACGACGAGCCGCGCCCCGGTCGGGGGCGCGGCTCGTCGTGTGCTGGATGCGGCGCGGGACGCCTCAGGCGGCCTGGGCCGCCTGCGCGGCCGGGGCCGGAGCGGCCGCCGGGGCGGTCTCGGGCGTCGTCCAGCGCGACTCCAGGTGCGAACGTCCGTCCGCGTCGGTCACCAGCACCCAGCTCCGGGTCGGGCCACCAGTCATCTGCGAGTCCGTCATCGGACACCTCCTGTTCACCTTCTGTTCACGTAAAGTAGCACGCCGGACGTGACCGGATCCGCCGGAGGTGAGGGAACGGGCGGCGCAGATCGGTTCCTGCCCGGAATCGGGCAGGATGTTGCATCATTGCCGGTCGATCCAGCAGATTGTCGCTGGTGACGGTCCCACGGCGAACGGCCGGCGCCCCCGACCCGGTGGCGCCGCTGGTCCAGCACCTCGTCGCCACCACCGGCCTCGACGAGGCCGAGGCGCGCCGGGTCGTCGGCGACGTCGTGGCCTTCCACCGCGAAGGCGTCGACGACTACGTACGCCGCCGCCACGCCGCGCTGCAGGCGCGCGGGCTGCGCAACCCCGAGATCTTCACCCGCGTCGCGGCCGAGCTGGCCGAGCGCGTGGTGGCCCCACCCACCCTCTCCGAGCGCCAGCTGCGCCGGATCGTCTACGGCTGAGCCGTCCCCCACTTCCCCACACCCAGGAGTCACCACCATGTGCGGAATCGTCGGCTACATCGGCACCCAGCAGGCAGCCCCGCTGCTGCTGGAGGGCCTCGGACGCCTCGAGCACCGCGGCTACGACTCGGCCGGGATGGCCGTGCTCGGCCACCGGCGGCGCGCTGCGGGTGGCCAAGCGCTCGGGACGGGTGCGCGACCTGGCCGAGGACGTGCCCGCCCGCTTCGGCGGCAAGGCCGGCATCGGGCACACCCGCTGGGCCACCCACGGCCCGGCCACCGACCACAACGCGCACCCGCACACCGACGTCGCCGGCCGCGTCGCGGTGGTGCACAACGGCATCCTCGACAACGCCTCCTCGCTGCGCGCGAGGCTCACCGACGAGGGCGTCGAGCTGACCTCCGACACCGACACCGAGGTGCTCGCCCACCTGGTGGCGCGCTCGGGCGCGGAGACCCTCGAGGGCCGGGTGGCCGACGCGCTGAGCGCCGTCGAGGGCACCTACGGCCTGGCCGTCGTGCACGCCGACTTCCCCGACCGGATCGTGGTGGCCCGCAACGGCAGCCCGCTGATCGTCGGGGTCGGCGACAAGGAGATGCACGTGGCCAGCGACCTGGCCGCCCTGGTGCGCTACACCACCACCGTCGCCTACCTCGACGACGGCGAGATGGCCACGGTGACCGCGCAGGGCTTCACCACCTACCGCCACGACACCGCCCAGCTGCACCGCACCCACCGCGACGCCGCCGCGTGTCGACGTCGACCCGGCGGCCTACGAGATCGGCGAGCACGAGTCGTTCATGCACGCCGAGATGCTCGAGCAGCCGCGCGCGGCCGAGCGGGTGCTGCGCGGCCGGCTCGACGAGCGCTTCGGCACCTCCCACCTCGGCGGGCTCAACCTCGACGCCCGCGAGCTGCGCGCCATCCGGCGGGTCAAGATCCTGGGCTGCGGCTCGGCCTACTACGTCGGCGCAGATGGGCGCCTCGATCGATCGAGGAGCTGGCCCGCATCCCCGCCGACGCCGAGGCCGCCAGCGAGTTCCGCTACCGCGACCCGGTCATCGAGCCCGACACGCTCTACGTGGCGGTCAGCCAGTCGGGCGAGACCATCGACACCCTGCTCGCCGTGCAGGAGATCCGCCGCAAGGGCGGGCGCGTCGTCGGCCTGGTCAACGTGGTGGGCAGCGCGATCGCCCGCGAGTGCGACGGCGGCATCTACCTGCACGCCGGTCCCGAGGTGGCCGTGGCCAGCACCAAGGCGCTGACCACGATGTTCCTGGCTTCTCGCTGCTCGCGCTGCAGCTGGGCCGGGTGCGCGACCTGTCGATCGCCGACGGCAAGCGGCTGATCGCGGGCCTGCAGCAGCCTGCCCGAGCAGATCCAGTCGGTCCTCGACCGCGACGACGAGCTCGCGGAGGTCGCGCGAGCGGCTCGCGGCCAGCGAGAGCCTCTTCTTCATCGGCCGCGTGCGCGGCTTCCCGGTGGCCCGCGAGGGCGCGCAGAAGTTCAAGGAGATCACCTACCGCCACGCCGAGGCGTACCAGACCTCCGAGCTCAAGCACGGCCCGCTCGCGCTGATCAGCGAGGACGTGCCGACCGTCGCGCTGGTGCCCGACGACGAGCTGGTCGAGCGCAACGTCGCGGCGCTGCACGAGATCGCCGCGCGACGGCGGCCCGCTGGTGGTCGTCACCCACGAGGGCGTCGACCTCGGCGACCTCTCGCGCTCGGCGCCGGCACCCACCGCATCGACGTGCCCCGCAACGAGCGCGAGCTCGACCCATCCTGCTGACCATCCCGCTGCAGGTGCTGGCCTACCACGCCGCGCAAGCACCTGGGCCTCGACGCCGACAAGCCGCGCAACCTGGCCAAGTCCGTGACGGTCGAGTGACCCGGCGAGCGACGGGGGTGATCCAGGCCACCGCGCGCAGGAATCGAGGCCGACGGCCGCGACCCACTACCTTATGGCAGTGACTTCCCCTGACACCGACCCCACGACCGTCGACGAGCAGGTGCCGACCTTCGTCGACCTCGGTCTGTCCGAGCCGGTGCTCAAGGCGCTGTCCGACGTGGGCTACGAGACCCCGTCGGCCATCCAGGCCGCCACCATCCCGACCCTCCTCGAGGGCCGCGACGTCGTCGGCCTCGCGCAGACCGGCACCGGCAAGACCGCCGCGTTCGCGCTGCCGATCCTCTCCAACCTCGACGTCTCGCAGAAGAGCCCGCAGGCGCTCGTGCTCGCCCCCACCCGCGAGCTCGCGCTGCAGGTCTGCGAGGCCTTCGAGAAGTACGCCGCGCCACATGCGCGGCGTGCACGTGCTGCCGGTCTACGGCGGCCAGGCGTACGGCGTGCAGCTCTCGGCGCTGCGCCGCGGCGTGCACGTGGTCGTCGGCACCCCCGGCCGGATCATGGACCACCTCGAGAAGGGCACGCTCGACCTGTCGCGAGCTGCGCGTTCCTGGTGCTCGACGAGGCCGACGAGATGCTCAACATGGGCTTCGCCGAGGACGTCGAGACGATCCTGGCCGACACCCCCGACGAGAAGCAGGTGGCGCTGTTCTCGGCCACCATGCCCGCGCAGATCCGCCGGCTCTCCAAGCAGTACCTGCGCAACCCGGCCGAGATCACCGTCAAGCGCAGCGCGACGACCGCGGCCAACATCACCCAGCGCTACCTGACGGTCTCCTACCCGCAGAAGGTCGACGCGCTGACCCGCATCCTCGAGGTCGAGAACTTCGAGGGGATGATCGTCTTCGTCCGCACCAAGAACGAGACCGAGACCCTGGCCGAGAAGCTGCGGGCGCGCGGCTACTCGGCGGCCGCCATCAACGGCGACGTCGCCCAGGCCCAGCGCGAGCGCACCGTCAACCAGCTCAAGGCCGGCAAGCTCGACATCCTGGTCGCCACCGACGTCGCCGCCCGCGGCCTCGACGTCGAGCGGATCAGCCACGTCGTCAACTACGACATCCCCACCGACACCGAGTCCTACGTGCACCGCATCGGCCGCACCGGACGGGCCGGGCGCACCGGTGACGCGATCTCGTTCATCACCCCGCGCGAGCGCTACCTGCTCAAGCACATCGAGAAGGCCACCAAGCAGCCGCTGACCCAGATGCAGCTGCCCACGCGCCGAGGACGTCAACACCACCCGCCTGGCGCGCTTCGACGACGCAGATCACCGAGGCGCTGGCCAACACCGCGCGCATCGACCGCTTCCGCGACATCGTGGCCCACTACGTGCGTGAGCACGACGTGCCCGAGGTCGACGTGGCCGCTGCCCTCGCGGTGCTCTCGCAGGGCGAGACGCCGCTGCTGATCGACCCCGAGGCCGACCGGGCGCGCGTCCAGCGCGAGGAGCGCCGCTCCGCGCCGGGCGGACGCGACGAGCGCTCCGGCCAGGCCCGCGCCGAGCGGGCCCCGCGCCGCGGTGGCGAGACCAACCTGGCGACGTACCGCATCAACGTGGGCAAGCGCCACAAGGTCGAGCCCCGCCAGATCGTCGGCGCGCTCGCCAACGAGGGCGGCCTCTCGCGCAGCGACTTCGGCAAGATCCAGATCCGGCCCGACTTCTCGCTCGTCGAGCTGCCGGCCGACCTGGGCCCCGAGGTGTTCTCGGCGCTGGCCGACACCCGCATCTCCGGCAAGCTGATCGAGCTGCGCGCCGACAACGGCCCCCGCAGCGCAGGCTCGCGCCCGCCGCGCGGCGACAAGCCCGCCGGCGACTTCGACCGCAAGAAGCCGCGCCACAAGAAGCCCTGATCCCTCGAGCGCCCGCCCCGGGCCCGTCCCTGACCGGGACCGGGGGCGGGTGCTGGTAGGAACGTCGCATGCGACGACTCGGGACCCTGGCCCTCCTCGGTGCGGGGGCGCTGGCCTCGGCCAGCCTCGCCGGCTGCGACCAGGTCGCCGACACGGTGAGCGGGCCCGACCCGCGCCCGGCCGCCGAGGCGTACGCCGCCGCCCTCGCGGCGGGTGTGCCCGGCTCGGTGCCGCTGGCCGAGCCGGCCGCGGCTGCCGCCGACGAGGCCCACGCCGAGCTGGTCGCGGGGCTGGAACCGGCCTTCGGTGGCGTCGAGCCCCGGGTCGAGGTGCTCGACGTCAGCCACAGCGGCGACGTCGCCGAGGTCGACCTGGGCTGGACCTGGCCGCTGCCGGCTGGCGAGTGGGCCTACGAGTCGACCACGAGCCTGCGCCTGGTCGACGACGGGTGGCGCGCCGTGTGGCAGCCGTCGGTGGTCGAGCCCAGCCTGGTCGAGGGCGAGGTGCTCGACGCCTCCACCCTGGCTGCGTCGCGGGGCGACGTGGTCGGCGCCGGCGGGAAGCCGATCGTGACCGAGCGGCCGGTCGTGCGCTTCGGGGTCGACCGCTCGGTGGTGGCGACGAAGCAGGCGCTGCGCGCCGCCGAGCGCCTGGCCGGGCTCGCCGACCTCGACGTGGCGGCGTACCGCGACCGCGTCGAGGGCGCGGGCGAGCAGGCCTTCGTCGAGGCGATCGTCTACCGGGCCGACGAGGTGCCGGGCCCGGTGGCCCAGGTGGTCGAGTCCACCGCGGGCGTGGTCGCGATCGCCGACGAGCAGCCCCTGGCCCCGACCCGCGACTTCGCCGCCGAGCTGCTCGGCAGCGTCGGCGAGGTGACCGCCGAGATGATGGCCGACCAGCCCGGGGTCTACCGGGTCGGTGACCGGGCCGGACTCTCGGGGCTGCAGGCGCGCTACGACGAGGAGCTGCGCGGCAGCCCGGGCGTGCTGGTGCGTGCCGTCGACGACGCCCCGGGCGCGAGCGGGGGCGAGCGCGAGCTGGTGGCGATGCCGGCCACCGACGGCGACGACCTGGTGCTGAGCCTCGACGTCGACCTCCAGCGCACCGCCGAGCAGCTGCTGGCCGGGGTCGGCCCCGCCAGCGCGCTGGTCGCCCTGCGACCCAGCACCGGCGAGGTGCTGGCCGCGGCCAACGGGCCCGGGGTCGGTGCGACCAACGTCGCCACCTTCGGCCAGGCTGCGCCGGGCAGCACCTTCAAGATCGTCACCAGCCTGGCCCTGCTGCGCGCCGGGCTCAGCCCCGCCTCGACCGTGCGCTGCACCCCCGGCGTGGTCGTCGACGGGCGCCGCTTCACCAACTACTCCGACTACCCCGCGGCCGACCTGGGCCCGATCCCGCTGCGCCGGGCGATCGCCAGCTCGTGCAACACCGCCCTGATCGCCGAGGGCGAGCGGATCGGCGGCACCGACCTCTACGACGCCGCCGCCACGCTGGGCCTGGGCATCGACCACGACCTCGGCTTCCCGGCGTACTTCGGCAGCGTGCCCCAGCCCGAGACCGACACCGAGGCCGCCGCCTCGTTGATCGGCCAGGGCCGGGTGCTGGCCTCGCCGATGGCGATGGCGGCCGTGGTCGCCAGCGTCCAGGAGGGCGCGACCGTGGTGCCGACGCTGGTCGAGGGCTACACCGACGACCCGCCCGAGGGCGCCGCGCCGCTGACGAGGGGCGAGGCCGAGGCGCTGCGCTCGATGCTGCGGGAGGTGGTGGTCTCCGGCAGCGGGCGCGGGCTGGCCGACGTGCCCGGTCCGGCCGTGCTGGCCAAGACCGGCACCGCCGAGTTCGAGCGTGACGGGAAGCTCCTCACCCACGCCTGGATGGTGGCTGCGCAGGGCGACCTGGCGGTCGCGGCGTACGTCGAGGTGGGCGAGTCGGGCTCGCGCACCGCCGGTCCGCTCGTCGAGGCGCTGCTGGGGGCAGGGTGAACGTTGATCAGGAAGAGATGAACCCCCCGCCGCATGGGGTCGGCGAGGGGTCCACAGCCGTCTCCTGAGTGCTCCCTCCGAAGTCGACATCTCCGAGTATGCCACGACCCGCCAGGCGGGTGAAGGCGTTGGGTGGAGCGGATCGTGGTGCGAGGATCGCGTCATGACCGGTCCCGACCTGACCCCCGACCTCGCCGCCCTGCTGCCCGACGAGCACCGCCGACTCCTCGTGGGGGGCCGGTGGCGCGACGCCGAGGACGGCGCCACCTTCACCGTGCACGACCCGGCCGACGGGTCGGTGCTGACCCGGGTCGCCGACGCCTCGGTGGACGACGCCGCCGAGGCGCTCGACGCCGCGGTCGCCGCGCAGGCCGGCTGGGCCGCGACGCCTCCCCGTGAGCGCGGCGAGATCCTGCGCCGCGCCTTCGAGATGATCGCCGACCGCGCCGACGACCTGGCCCGGCTGATGAGCCTCGAGATGGGCAAGACCCTCGCCGAGGCCAAGGGCGAGGTCGGCTACGGCAACGAGTTCTTCCGCTGGTACTCCGAGGAGGCCGTGCGCATCCACGGCCGGTGGATGCACGCGCCCGCGGGCGGCAGCCGCCTGCTGACGATCAAGAAGCCGGTCGGGCCGTGCTTCTTCGTCACGCCGTGGAACTTCCCGCTGGCCATGGGCACCCGCAAGATCGGCCCGGCGGTCGCGGCCGGCTGCACGATGGTGGTCAAGCCCGCCGCCCAGACGCCTCTCACGATGCTGGCGCTGGCCGCGATCCTCGGCGAGGCCGGGCTGCCCGACGGGGTCCTCAACGTGCTGCCCTCGACGCACGCGAAGGAGATGAGCCAGGCGCTGCAGGGCGACGACCGGCTGCGCAAGGTCTCCTTCACCGGCTCGACCGGCGTGGGCCGCACCCTGGTGCGCCAGTCCGCCGACCAGCTGCAGCGGGTGAGCATGGAGCTCGGTGGCAACGCGCCGTTCCTGGTCTTCGCCGACGCCGACCTCGACGCCGCGGTCGACGGCGCGATGGTGGCCAAGATGCGCAACATGGGCGAGGCCTGCACAGCGGCCAACCGCTTCCTGGTGCACCAGGACGTCGCCGCCGAGTTCGCCGAGAAGCTCGCGGCCCGGATGGGCGCGCTGTCGCTGGGTCGCGGCCAGGACGAGGGCGTCGACGTCGGCCCGCTCATCGACGAGGACGCCGTCGACTCGGTCGACCGGCTGGTCACCGACGCCGTGCACGACGGGGCCCGGGTGGTCACCGGCGGCGCGCGTCCTGACGGCGCCGGGTGGTTCTACCAGCCGACCGTGCTGCTCGACGTGCCCGCCGAGTCGGCGATCAACACCGAGGAGATCTTCGGTCCGGTCGCGCCGATCACGACGTTCAGCACCGAGGAGGAGGCCGTCGCGGCGGCCAACGCCACGGAGTACGGCCTGGCCTCCTACGTCTACACCCGCGACCTGTCCCGCACGATCCGGATGGCCGAGGCGCTGGAGTTCGGCATGGTCGGCGTCAACACCGGCCTGATCTCCAACCCCGCGGCGCCGTTCGGCGGTGTGAAGGCCTCGGGCTTCGGTCGCGAGGGTGGCTTCGAGGGCATCGAGGAGTACCTCGAGACGACGTACGTCGCCCTCCCCGCCACCTGACCCACCCAGCCGCGACCCGGCCCGGACCTCACCTCGTGAAGGGCCCGGCACCGCCGAGGACCAGGTCGTGGAAGCGCTCGCCGACCAGGCGGTGCGTGGCGGCGTCGGGGTGCAGGGCGTCGGGAAGCGGGTGGGCACGCTCGTCCTCGGCGCCGTAGAGCTCCAAGCCGTCGAGCAGGTGCAGGTGCGGGTCGCTGCCGGCGCGTGCGGCGACGACGGCGGCGAGCTCGGCGCGGACCACCTCGAGGCTGAGCCGACCGCAGGCGACGTCCTCGGGGGAGCCGGTCGCCCGGAACGACGTCCTGCCCTGCGCGAAGGCCGCAGGGTCGATGGCGGCCGGCCCGGGTGTCTGCTCGTGGATCGCGCAGTGCAGCGGCGTGACCACCAGCAGCGGTACGTCGGGGTGCCCCTCCCGGACGGTGTCCAGGAAGCCGTGGACCGCCGGGCCGAGGGCGCGGCGGCGCAGCAGGTCGAGGTTGACCAGGTTGATGCCGACCTTGAGGCTGACCAGGTCGGCGGGGGTGTCCCGGATCGCCCGCGCGGTGAAGGGGTCCAGCAGCGCGCCGCCCCCGAAGCCGAGGTTCACCAGCTCGACGCCGGCGGCCCGCGCCGCCACCGCCGGCCAGGTCCCGGTCGGTGCGGCGGCGTTGGAGCCCTGGCTGATCGAGCTGCCGTGGTGCACCCAGCGCCGTCGGCCACGGTCGGGGACCGGTTCGACGGGCGCGTCGGTCCGCAGCTCGACCAGCACGGTCGCCTCGTCGTGCGGCAACCAGATCTCCAGGTCCTTGGTCGCGGGCGCGAGCCCGTCGAAGCGCACCAGGCCGGGTTCGCCCGGGGTCTGCTCGAAGGTGCCGGCCGCAACGTCGATGGTCAGCGTGGTGCCGCCGGTGACCGAGCCGCTGCCCACGACCGCACCGTCGACGACCAGCTCGTAGACGCCGTCGGGCCGGGCCGGCATGCCGGCGTAGACCCGCTTGGTCGGCACCGTGACGAGCTCGACGTACGTCGACGCCGTGCGCAGCGCGACGCGGACCCCGGCGGGCTGCGCCTCGGCCATCGTCAGCTGTGGGTCGGTGACCTGCGCTCGGGCGCGTGCGGGCAGTCGGTGTGGGACGAGTCCTGCCGAGGTCGGCTCGAGCTCGAGCGCACCGCGCACGAGCTCAGCGCTGACGGGGGTGATGGTCATGGGTGCTCCCGGAGGTGGGCGGTCTCGACCACCATGAAACTATGACAATTAGGCAAATGCCTAATTCATGTATCGGCCACCCCATGCGCGCAGCACCGTGTCGATCCCGTCGAGCATCCGGTCCCAGCTCTCCTGCGCCGCAGGCTCGCTGTGCTCGAACCCGCCGGCGAGCTCGAGGCTCACGAAGCCGTGCACGGTACTGCCGACCAGCCGCACGGCGTGGGTCTGGTCGGCCCCCTCGACGCCGTACCCGTGCAGCACGGCCCGCGTCATCGCCGCGTGCCGGGGCCCCGCGCTGGCAGCGGCCGCGGCCGGTTCCAGCCGCAGGCGGCTGGCCTCGTAGCGGCCCGGGTGGGCACGCGCGTAGTCCCGGTAGACGCCGGCCAGCGCGACCAGCGCGTCCCTGCCCGAGCGCCCGGCGAGGGCGTCCCCGAGCCGGTCGGCCATCTCCGCGAGCGCGAGCAGCGCCACCTGCTCGCGCAGGTCCTGGGCGCTGCGCACGTGGGAGTAGATGCTCGCGGTGCGCACCCCCACCCGGCGGGCCAGCTCGGAGGGCGTGAGCGCCGCGAACCCCTCCTCGTCGGCGAGCTCGGCGCCGGCCTCGGCCAGGCGCTGCACGCTCAGACCTGCGCGAGCCACCGATGCCCGTCCTGCGGTGGAGTTCCGGGCCGGCTCAGGCAGAGATCCGGGCCGACGGCCGAGCACACCGATGATGAGGTACGTCGTCACGTGCCCAGCCTCCCTCACTCGGACGGCCGGCGCAGCACCGGTCTTCACCCAGGGTGGTTCGGGCCGGGTCGGGGCGAAGTCCGGGCCGGGTCAGCGGGAGATCCGGGCCGGGTCGGATACTGGGGCGCATGCTGGTGGAGGGTGACGTGGTCGCGGTCTACGAGGACTTCGCCAGGTACACCGACGACTCGCCGTGCTTCACCGAGTGGGCGCTCGGGGTGGTCGGCGACGCGGAGGTGCGGGCCTGGCTCGAGACCCTCCCGGCGCCGCGCCGCCAGCCCAACCTGGTCTTCGCGGCCGCGCGCTGGCACGGCGTCGCGGCCCCTGCGCCGTACGCCGCCCTGCGTGCCGCGCTGCTGGGCGACGACGGGGCGATCCGGGCCACGATCCTCTCGCGGCGCACCCAGACCAACGAGGCCGGCCGGATGGCCACGCTGCTGCCGGCGCTGGCCACCCTCGGCCCCGGCCCGCTGGCGCTGGTCGAGGTCGGGGCGAGCGCGGGGCTGTGCCTCTACCCGGACCGCTGGGGCCACCGCTACCTCGACCCCGACGGTCGGGTCGTGCACGAGGTCGGCACCGACGCGTCCCGGCCGGTGCTGGAGTGCCGGGTCGGGGGCCACGACGGTGCCCGGGCCCCGCTGCCCCGGGAGCTGCCTGCGCTCGCCTGGCGCGGCGGCGTCGACCTGCACCCCCTCGACGTGACCGACCCCGACGCGGCGGCGTGGCTCGAGACGCTGGTCTGGCCCGAGCACGACGACCGTCGCCGGGTGCTGGTCAGCGCGGTCGACGTGGCGCGCAGCGACCCGCCGCACCTCGTGGCCGGCGACCTGGTCGAGGAGCTGCCCGCGCTGGTGGAGCGGGCCGCGGCCCACGGGCGGGTCGTGGTGCAGCACAGCGCGGTGCTGAGCTACCTGCCCGAGCCGGCCCGGCGCGAGGCCGAGGCGCTGCTGCGGGGGCTGGTCGCCGACGGGTCGTGCCACTGGGTCAGCAACGAGGGACCCGACGTGCTGCCCGCCGTCACCGGCACCGGGCCGGCCCCGCCGCCGGGTTCCTTCGTGCTCGGCCTCGACGGGCGGGCCGTGGCCTGGACCCACGGGCACGGCCGCACCCTGACCTGGACCGACCTCAGCCCATGAGGGCGCCGGCGAGCTCGCGGCGCGAGGTGATCCGCACCTTGCGGTAGACCCGCGACAGGTGCCACTCGACGGCCTTGACCGTCACCACCAGCGTGGTGGCGATCTCGCGGTTGCTCAGCCCCTGCACGGCCAGCTCGGCGACCCGGCGCTCGGCCACGGTCAGCGCCGCCAGCGCCTCGCTGCGTCCCTCGGCGCCGGCGCCGACGAGGTCGAGCAGGCGCCGGGCCCGCTGGCGCAGCGGCCACAGGCCCTCCGTGGCGGCGTACGTCTCGGCGTCGCGCAGCAGACGCAGCACCCGCAGCGACGACCCGCTGCCGGAGAGCACCAGCAGCCCGGCCAGGTCGGTGTCGACCTGCGCCCCGAGCCGGGCGGCGCCGACGGTGCCCAGCGCCTCGCGCGCCTCCTCGAGCAGCCCGACCCCGTCGACGGTCGGGCTGACCGTGGCCAGGGCGCGCAGACCGTGCGCGACGGCGTACGCCGACCCCACGGCCCGGCCGACCCGCAGGTGGGCCCGGGCCTGGCGGGCGGCGTCGTCGCGGCGGCGGGCCCGGGCGAGCGCCAGGGCCTGGTTGGCGCGCCAGGGCAGCTGCTCGGGGTCGGCCCCGGGCGCCAGCACGCCGACCCGGGCGTGGTGCTCGACCGAGGAGTCGACGTCGCCGGCGGCCGCCGCGAGCTCTCCGAGCGCGTGGTGGGCCACCGCTGCGCCCGCGTGTGCGCCGGGTCCGGGCACCGTGACCAGGCCGAGCAGCGGCCCGACGAGGGTGGCGGCGGTGGTGAGGTCGCCCCGCCCGACGAGGACCTCGGCCCGCGCGGCCAGCAGGCCGGCCCCCTCGATGTGGCCGCCGGGTGGGTCCGCCGTGAGCACGGCCAGCGCCGAGGCCGCCTCGCGCACCCGGCCGGCCCGCAGCAGGGCCCCGGCGTGCTGGAGCGGGGTGGCGGGCGCGAGGCGGGTGGTCGGGCCCCCCGATCGGGAGTGCGGCATGCGAGCAGCGTAGGAAGGTAAAACTTCGCCCGCGCTTTTTCCCGGGGAACGCCCGGCCCGGTCCAGTCACCCGGTCGCTGCGGCCCGGCCGACCAGCGCGAGCAGGGCCGCGACCGGTCCGGCGCCCGGCCGGCTGGTGCCGGCGTCGGCGAAGTGCCCCTCGGCGCGCCCGGACGCGACCGTGCAGCGCGCCACCGGCAGCAGCGCCGCGGCCAGGTCGGGCGGCAGCGCGCCGACCACCCGGTCTCCGTCGTCGGGCTCGCCGAGGCTGCGTGCCACGTCCCAGCCGTGCACGGCGACCTCGAGCGCGGCCGTCGAGACCAGCAGGTCGGCGGCCAGACCCACGGGCGGGCCGCCGGCACCCGCCAGCTCGACGTCGTCGAGGTCCTGCTCGGCGGCGGCGGCCCAGGCGCCGAGCAGTGTGCAGGCCCGGGCGCGCAGCCGCGCGGCGGGGTCGTCGTACGCCGCAGCCGCGGGCGGGTGCGCCGGCGGCAGCCGCAGCACCCCGTGGCTGGCCTCGAGGTAGGCCCCCAGCGAGTCGTCCATGTGGCCCAGGAGGGCTGCCAGGTCCCAGGCGGCGCACGGCGTGGGGCGCCCCAGGTCGCGGGGACCGACCCGGCCCAGCACCGCCCGGGTGCCGACCAGCGAGCGCTCCAGCAGCCCGACCGCGTGGTCGAGCCGCGTGCTCATCCCGGGGCGCCGGGACGGGTGTCGGTGCCCTGCGGCACGTGGTCGGCCGGCAGGCTCGCGGGCAGGCCGAAGGCGGCGAAGAGGCGAGGGTCGAAGAACGCGGCGACCTGGCGGATCTCCGGGGCCGCGGACGGGCCCGTCATCTCGAGCACGTGCAGCTGGAACGGCGTGAAGTCGCCGCCCGGCCCGCGCATGTACATCCCGAAGGCGGGCTGGCCGTTGGCGCGGGTGGCGAGCATCGGCATGTCGCGGGTGCCGCCGGGGCACTCGTTGCCGATCAGCCAGGCGATGTTGGCACGCCCCCGGAACCAGCTGGTGAAGGGCGGCATCTCCCACACGGCCTCGGCGGTGAGCATGGAGACGATCTGGTCGACGTCCTTGCGCCAGAACGCGTCGACGTAGCGCTCGAGCAGGTGCTGCTGCTCGGGGCTCAGGTCGGGCTCGACGGTGTCCTGGGTCAGCGCCCGCGCGCTCATCTGGGCGTGCGCGCGCTGCAGGGCCGAGTTGACCGCGGCACTGGTGGTCTCGAGCGCCTCGGCGACCTCGGCGGCGCTCCAGCGCAGCACGTCGCGCATGATCAGCACCGCCCGCTGCCGCGCGGGCAGGTGCTGCAGGGCCGCGATGAAGGCCAGCCGGATCGAGTCGCGCTCCTCCACCACCACCGAGGCGTCGGGCACCGGCTCGAGCCAGGCGATCTCGTGGTCCTGCTCGAGGGCGTCGCCGGCGGGCTGGTCGCTGGTGCCCAGGCCGGTGGGCAGCGGCCGCCGCGGGCGCCCCTCCAAGCTCGAGAGGCACACGTTCGTCGCGATGCGATAGAGCCAGGTCCGCACCGACGAGCGGCCCTCGAAGGCCGCCGAGGCCTTCCAGGCACGCAGGAACGTCTCCTGCACCAGGTCCTCGGCCTCGTGCACCGAGCCGCTCATCCGGTAGCAGTGCGCCAGCAGCTCGCGCGAGTAGCGCGCGGTGAGCGCCGGGAAGTCGCCCAGCTCGGCCTGCGCCGTGCTCGGTGCCGGGGTGGGTGTGGTGCGAGAGGTCATGCGCGGGGTCTCCGTCGCCGGTGCTGTCATCGGGTGTGCTCCTCACAGTGTGCGCCTCACTGCTCCGACCCGGCCAGGCTCAGGAACTCATCGCTCGCCCCATCAGGGCGAGGGCCCGCTCGGCGAGCGGCTCGGCGAGCGCCCGGTCGGAGGCCACCAGTCCGACCCTCGTACGCCGCTCGAGCAGGTCGTCGACGTCGTGCGCGCCCTCGTCGCTCACCGCGAAGAGCAGCTCGGCCAGCGTCACCGGCACCTGCTCGGCCGCGGGGGCCAGCAGCTCCTCGTCGTCGAGCGGCTCGCCGGCCCGGGCCGCGACCTCGCGAGCGGTGGCCAGCACCAGGGCGGCGTCGGTGCCGAAGCGGCGTACCAGCCGGGCGGGCTCCTCGAGGGCGTCGAGCACCGGCCGTGGCGCGGCACCGAGCAGCGGCAGGGTCGCGGTCGTGCACGGCCCGGCCGCCAGCCCGCCCACCTCCACGGCGGCGTCGACGGCGTCCTGGGCCATCCGCCGGTAGGTGGTGAGCTTGCCGCCCACCACGGTGACCACGCCGCTGCGCCCGGTCAGCACCGCGTGCCGGCGCGACAGGTCGGCGGTCTGGCCGGAGCCCTGGGACCCGTCGGAGCCGGTGACGTCGAGCAGCGGCCGCAGCCCGGCGTACGCACCCACGACGTCGTCGCGGCGCAGCGGCGTCGCGAAGGTCGCCGCGACCACGTCGAGCAGGAAGCCGATCTCGGGCTCGGTCGGCTGCGGCACGTCGGGCACCGGGCCGGGCGCGGGCTCGTCGGTCAGCCCGACGTAGATCGTGGCGTCGGGCTGGGGCAGCACCATCACGAAGCGGTTGGTCGAGCCCGGCACCGGGGCGAAGACGCTGGTGCGCAGGCCCGGCAGCCGGTCGCCGCGCAGCACCAGGTGCGTGCCGCGGCTGGGGCGCAGGACCACCTCGTCGGCCAGGTCGCCGGCCCACACGCCGGCGGCGTTGACGACCGCGCCGGCCCGCACGGTCGCGGTGGTGCCGGTGGTCTCGTCGCGCAGCGACACCTCGGTGCCGCTGGCCCTGAGCACCCGGGCGCGGGTGCGCACGTGGGCGCCGTACGCCGCGGCGGTGCGCGCGATGGTGGTGACCAGGCGGGCGTCGTCCTCGAGCTGGCCGTCCCAGCCGAGCAGGCCCCCGCTCAGCCCGGCGGGGCGCAGGCCGGGGGCCATCGCGAGGGTCTCGGTGCGCGAGAGCCGGCGCGGGCGGGGCAAGGTCTCGGCGCTGGTGCGCGCGCCGCGGCGCAGCAGGTCGCCGGCGGCCAGCCCGCTGCGCGACAGCAGCCGCTGCAGGGGAGCGGTGCCGGAGGTGATCGGGATCAGCATCGGCATCGCGCGGGTCAGGTGGGGCGCGGTGGTCTGCATCAGGATGCCGCGCTCGACGGCGCTCTCGTGGGCGACCCCGACCTGGCCCTGGGCCAGGTAGCGCAGCCCGCCGTGCACCATCTTCGAGCTCCAGCGCGAGGTGCCGAAGGCCAGGTCGTGGGCGTCGACGGCGAGCACCGACAGCCCGCGGGTGACCGCGTCGAGGGCGACCCCGACGCCGGTGACGCCGAGCCCGACGACGACCAGGTCGACGTCGGTGGGGGCCTGTGCCAGGCCGGCGCGGATGCGGGTCGCCGGGCGGGTCGGGGCGCTCACGGGCGCAGCGCCCGGGCCAGCAGGTGGCGCAGCTCGGCGTCGAGGTCGGCGGCCGACACGTCGTCGTCGACCATGGTGTGCGCCGAGAGCACGAACCCGTGGGCGGCCAGCACCAGGCTGCGCGCGATCGCCAGGGGCGACCCGGACCGCACCTCGCCGGCCGCCTGGCCGCGGGCCAGCTCGTCGGTGAGCAGGGTGGCGATGAGCTCCTGCGAGCGGCCGCGGCGGTGCAGCAGGTAGGGCAGCACCAGCTCGGGGTCGAGCTCGACGATGCGCACGAACAGCTCGTTGCGGCGCAGCGCCTCGATGGTGCGGGCCACCTCGTCGACGATCCGCTCGACCGTGCCGTCCGGTCCCTCGTCGGCGACGGTGCGTGCGACCAGCCCCGACCACTCGCGGGTCATCAGGTCGCCGAGCAGGGTCGGCATGTCGGCCCAGGAGCGGTAGATCGTCATCCGCGAGACGCCCGCGCGGCGCGCGACCTCGGTGAGCGTCGTACGCCGCCAGCCGACGTCGAGGATGCACTCGCGGGCCGCGTCGAGGTAGGCGTCGCGGGGGTCGTGCTGCGCATCGTTGTGACACAGTGACGTCATATGTCACACTGTAACACGTGACCCACGACACCACTGTTCCCCACGGCCGCCCGTCCACCGGTGCGCACCCGCGCGAGATGCACCCGCAGCGCTGGGGCGACCCGGCCGCCGCGACCGCGCTGCCCGGGGCCGCCCGCGCGCTGGTCGAGCTCGCCTTCGGCCGGCACGAGACGCCCGCCGCCACCGAGGTCGAGCTGCCCCCGGTGGGCCTCGGTGACGACGTGCTCGCGGCGCTGGCGGACGTGGTCGGCGCCGACCACGTGCACGTCGACGACGCCTCACGACGGCTGCGCACCCGGGGCAAGTCGACCCCCGACCTGCTGCGCGCCCGGGCCGGTGACCTGGCCGACGCCCCCGACGCCGTGGTGCGCCCCGGCGGCCACGACGAGGTCGCGGCGCTGCTCGCCCTGGCCGTCGAGCGCCACCTGGCGCTCGTGCCCTTCGGCGGCGGCACCTGCGTCACCGGTGGCCTGGCGGCCCGCCGCGACGGCTACGCCGGCCTGGTCTCGCTCGACCTGGTCCGCCTCGACGCGCTGCTCGAGGTCGACGAGGTCTCGATGACCGCCACCCTCGAGCCCGGCCTGCGCGGCCCCGAGGCCGAGGCGCTGCTCGCCGAGCACGGGCTGTGCCTGGGCCACTACCCGCAGTCCTTCGAGCACGCCTCGATCGGCGGCTTCGCCGCCACCCGCTCCTCGGGCCAGTCGAGCGCCGGCTACGGGCGCTTCGACCAGATGGTCGTCGGGCTGCGGGTCGCCACCCCGCGCGGCGAGTGGCGGCTCGGCTCGTCGCCCGCCAACGCCGCCGGCCCCGACCTGCGCCAGCTGGTGCTGGGCTCCGAGGGCGCCTTCGGCGTGATCACCGCCGTCACCGTGCGGGTGCGCCGACTTCCGGAGGTCAAGGTCTACGAGGGCTGGCGCTGGGGCTCCTTCGTCGAGGGCGCCGCCGCGATGCGGCGCGCTCGTCCAGTCGGGCACGCTGCCCACCGTGCTGCGGCTCTCCGACGAGGCCGAGACCGGGCTCAACCTGGCGCGGCCCGACGCGATCGGCGAGGAGTCCACCGGCTGCCTGATGATCGTGGGCCACGAGGGCACCCCCGCCCAGGTCGGGTCCCGGCGCGCCGCGGTCACCGAGGTGCTCACCGGGCTCGGCGGCACCCCGCTCGGTGACGAGCCGGGGGAGGCATGGGCCCACGGCCGCTTCCACGCGCCGTACCTGCGCGACTCGATGCTCGACGTCGGCGTGCTGGTCGAGACCCTCGAGACCGCCACCTTCTGGTCGAAGGTCGACGCGCTGTACGCCGACGTGCGCGCGGCGCTCGAGCGCGAGCTCGGTGCCGAGGGCGGCTCCGCGATCGTGCTGTGCCACATCTCCCACGTCTACGAGACCGGCTGCTCGCTCTACTTCACCGTCGCCACCGGCGCCGGCGAGGCGCCGCTGGAGCGCTGGGGCCGGGCCAAGGCCGCGGCCAACGACGCGATCGTCGCCCACGGCGCCACCATCAGCCACCACCACGCCGTCGGCACCGACCACCGGCCGTGGCTGTGGCGCCGAGATCGGCGACCTGGGCGTCTCGGTGCTGCGCGCGGTCAAGGCCGACCTCGACCCGACCGGAGTGCTCAACCCGGGGGTGCTGGTCCCGTGAGCACCCAGGCCGAGCGCTCCTTCACGTTCCTGGTCAACCCCGCCTCCGGGGGCGGCGCGGCGCCCGAGGCCGTGGTGCCGGTCGCCCGGCTGCTGCGCGAGGCGGGCGCCTCGGTCGACGTGACCTACTCGCCGGGCCCGCGGGCCACCGACGACCTCGTGCGGGCCGCCGTCGAGCGCGGCGACGTCGTGGTCTCGGTGGGCGGCGACGGCATGCTCTCCCACCTCGCCGGTGCGGTCTCGACCGCCGGCGGGGTGCTGGGGGTGCTGCCGGCCGGGCGCGGCAACGACTTCGCGCGGATGCTGGGGCTGTCCTCCGAGCCGGCCGCGGTCGCCGAGCACCTGCTGCACGGCCCGGTGCGCGAGGTCGACCTGCTGGCCTGGACCCTGCCCGGCGAGCCGAGCCGGCTGGTGGCCGGCTCCGTCTACTCCGGCATCGACGCCCGTGCGGCCGCGATGGTCGACCGGATGCGCTGGACCCCGCAGAAGCTGCAGTACCCGCTGGCCGCGGTCCGCGCGATCGCGACGTACCGCCCCGGCCGGTTCCGGGTGGCGGTCGACGGCGAGGCGCGCGAGTACGCCGCCGGCGCTGGTCGTGGTGGCCGGTTCCGCCTACTACGGCAAGGGCATGAAGGTCGCCCCCGGCGCCGTCGTCGACGACGGCCTGCTCGACGTGGTGGTGGTCGAGGCCGCCTCACGGACCGCGCTGGTGCGCTCGTTCCCCAAGATCTACGACGGCTCCCACGTCGACCTGCCCCAGGTCACGGTGCTGCGCGGCGCCCGGGTCGAGCTCAACGCCGACGGCCGCACCCCGCTGCCGGTGGGTGGCGACGGCGAGCCGCTCGGCGAGCTGCCCGGCCTCGGCCGGGCGCCGGCCGTGGTGCAGGTGCGCCCCGGCGCGCTGCGGGTGATCGGCTGAGGAGCTGGCGCCGGCTCGGCGGGAAGTGGCGCCGGCTCGGCGGGTGTCAACCGCCGCTGAGCGTGCGCGCCAGGCGCTGCGCCGCGCGGCGTACGACGTCGACGTCGGCGGGGTCGTGGCTGCCGGCGGCCTGCTCGGGCACCAGGCCCGCCGCCAGGGCCGCGGGCCGGGTCAGCCAGGCCCAGGTCCGCCAGCCGTCCATGCCGGCGCCCAGCAGCGGCTCGAGGAGCGGCGCGAGCTCGGGCCGGGGCTCGCCGGCGGCGTCGAGCTGGAAGGCGGGCACCATCGCGCCGGTCGGGCCGGTGACGACGAGCAGACGGTGCAGCCCGGCCGCCTTGTGCACCGCGAAGCGGGTGCGCTCGACCGAGGCGCCGCGCAGCCGGGCCAGGGAGTCGTAGGTGTGCCACGGGCTGGTCAGCAGCTCGTCGTGCACCCGCGCCTGCTGGGCGATCTGCAGCAGCGGCACCGGCACCGCGTGCGCGGGGTCGCTGCCCTCCTGGTGCAGCACGGCGTCGAGGTCGGCGACCTGGTCGTCGCTGAGCTCCGCACCGGTGACCGGGTCGGTCCACACGGCGCGGCCCTCGGGGCCGCGCGCCATCGTCGGCAGGCCGGCCTCGCCGAGGTGGTCGACGAGCCCGAGGTCCTCGAGCCAGGTGGCCAGCCGTTCGCGGGTGCCGTCGGGTTCCATGACCCCAGCCTGCCGCATCACGGCAGGCGGGGCGGGCCGGGCCTCACTAGAGTGACGACGTGATCGACCCCGCGCAGCCGACCGGCTGGACCGGCACCCGTCCGGCCCGTCTGGCGCGCCGCGGCGCCTGGACGATCGCGGTCGCGACCTCCGTGGCGCTGGTCCTGACCCAGGTCACCGACGACCTCCTGGCTCCCGGCATGCTGCTGGTCGCAGGCCTGGTGTGGGGGGCCTTCCTGCTCCTGGTCGCGCTGGCGACCCACGTCGGCGGGCTCGGCGACGAGGACCGCCGACAGGAACGGCGCCCCGGCGACCGCGGCTGAGCGAGCCCGCGCGCGCACGCCGGGCTCAGCCGGCGAAGGTCCAGACCAGCAGCTGGGTGTCGACCGCCGCGACGATCGGGTGGGCCGGCTCGTCGGTGAAGCAGAAGGCGTCGCCGACCGCCAACGGCTCGGCGAGCGAGGAGCGCAGCAGCGCGCCCCGCGTGACGTAGGCGTGCACCCGCGGCGCGGCGGGCAGCTCGAGGGTGTCGCCGCCGCGCAGCTGCGCCACCGCCAGGCTCGCGCCCTCGACGCCCACACCCAGCGGCGCCGGCACCAGCCCGCGCGCACCCGGGTCGACCGGGGCGACGGCGTACGACGGCTCGGTGCCGGTGGTGCCGGGGCGCAGCCAGGTCTGCACCCACCGGGTCGGGCCGGCCCCGGCGACGGCGGTCTCGGCGTGCCGCACCCCGCTGCCGGCCGACAGCACGGCCAGCGAGCCGGCGGGCACGACCTGCTCGTGCCCCGCGTCGTCGACGTGGCGCAGCGCCCCCGAGACCACCCAGGTGACGATCTCGAGGTCGCTGTGGGCGTGCTCCTCGAAGCCCTGCCCGCCGCGCACCAGGTGGTCGTCGTGGCACACCATCGGTCCGAAGGAGAGCCGCTCGGGGTCGTAGTGCTCGCCGAACGAGAAGGCGTGCCGGGTCAGTCGCCCGGGCACCCGGGTCAAGAAGCGGGTGGTTCCCCGACGGATCTCCACGGTCACAGGCATCATTGTGCAGGTGCGAGCCTCCTTTCCCGAGCTGCCGCCGGGCTTCCGGCTCGGCACGGCCACGTCGGCGTACCAGAGCGAGGGCAGCACCGACGTCGACGGTCGGGGTCCGTCGATCTGGGACACCTTCGCGAGCCTGCCGGGCGCCGTCCTCGACGCCACCACCGGCGAGCCGGCCTGCGACTCCTACCGCCGCTACCGCGACGACGTCGCGCTGATGGCGCGGCTGGGCGTCGGGGGCCACCGGTTCTCGATCTCGTGGTCGCGGGTGCTGCCGACCGGGCGCGGGGCGGTCAACGCCGCGGGTCTGGACTTCTACGACCGGCTCGTCGACGAGATGCTCTCGCACGGCGTCGCGCCGATGGCCGCGCTCTACCACTGGGACCTGCCGCAGGCGCTCGAGGACGAGGGCGGCTGGCTCAACCGCGCCACCGTCGAGGCCTTCGCCGAGTACGCCGGCGTGGTCGGTGAGCGGCTCGCCGACCGGGTCGAGCACTGGATCCCCGTCGTGGAGCCCAACGTCGTCACGATCATGGGGCACGCGACCGGGATGCACGCCCCCGGCCGCGAGATGGGCTTCGACTCGCTCCCGGTGGCCCACCACCTGCTGCTGGCCCACGGCCGGGCGGTCGTCGAGCTGCGCGCCGCCGGCGCGTCCTCGGTCGGCTGCGCCAACAACCACGCCCCCATGTGGCCGGCCAGCGAGGACCCCGCCGACGTGGGCGCCACCAAGCTCTTCGACGCGCTGTGGAACGGGTTGTTCCTCGAGCCGATGCTGCTGGGGCGCTACCCGGTGGACCTGGCGCCGCTGGTCGAGGAGGCGGTGCGCCCCGGTGACCTGGCCACGATCCGCCAGCCGCTCGACTTCTACGGTGTCAACTACTACAGCCCGATCAGGATCGGCGCGGCGCCGGAGGACTCCCCGATCCCGTTCGAGGTGTGCGAGCTGGTCGGCTACCCGGTCACCGACATCGGTTGGCCGGTGGTGCCCGACTCGCTGCGCGAGTGGCTGATCACCCTGCGGGCCCGCTACCGCGCCGCGCTGCCGCCGGTGGTCGTCACCGAGTCGGGGGCGGCGTACTCGACCGGGCCCGACGGGGCGGGCGTGGTCGACGACCAGGAGCGCATCGCCTACCTCGACGCCCACCTGCGCGCCGTGGCCGCGGCGTGCCAGCGCGGGGTCGACGTGCGCGGCTACTACGTGTGGTCGCTGCTCGACAGCTTCGAGTGGGTGCACGGCCTGGAGCAGCGCTACGGGCTGGTCCACGTCGACCACCAGACGCAGGTGCGCACCCCCAAGGCGTCGTTCGAGTGGTACGCCGCGGTGATCGCCGCCCAGACCCGCTCGGTCGGCTGAGCCGCCCGACCTCGTTAGTCTGAGGCCCATGGTCGACGCGCCCACCCCCTCGGAGTCCCCTGCCCGGCTCGTCGACCCGGCCCCGCCGCAGCGCCGTGTCGTCTTCGTGGTCGGGTCGGGACGCAGCGGCACCAGCACCATGGCCGGGGCGCTGCAGACCCTCGGCCTGACCGTCCCGGCGCCCGAGGTGGCCGCCGACGACACCAACCCCAAGGGGTTCGCGGAGTCGCAGTGGGTCGTCGACCTGCACGACGAGCTCCTCGAGCGCACCAACGTCTCGATGGCCGACGCGCGGCCCTCGGCGTGGTTCGACACGGGCCGGCTCAACAACTTCGAGCCGCTGCGCACGCGGCTGCACACCTGGCTCGAGGAGCAGCTGGTCGCCGGCGGGCCCGAGCTGGTCGTCAAGGACCCCCGCCTCGCCTGGTTCCTGGGCCTGTGGCGCTCCGCGGCGATGCGCAGCGAGGCCGAGGCCGGCTACGTCACCATGCTGCGCCCGGTCACCGAGGTGGTCGGCTCGAAGCAGCGCGTCTACGACGCCCGCACCAGCGAGGTGCACCGCACCGCAGCCTGGGTCAACATGATGCTCCACGTCGAGCGCAGCACCCGCGGCTCGGCCCGCGCCTTCGTGCGCTACCACGACCTGCTCGACGACTGGACCGTGCCGGTCTTCGGCCTGGGCCAGCGCTTCGACCTCGACGCCGTGAAGTCGGCCTCGGCCAACGACATCCGCCAGGTCCACCAGTACGTCGACCCCTCCCTGCGGCGGGTGTCGCTGACCTGGGCCGACGTCGACGTGCCACGCCGGCTGCGCGACATCGCCCAGGAGACCTGGGAGGCCCTCGACCGGCTGCCCGACGAGGGCGGTGACACGCCGCAGGTGCAGGCCACCCTCGACGAGCTGCGCGCGGCGTACGCCGAGATGTACGACGAGGCGCAGGCGCTGACCCGCTCGACGGCCGACGCGGCGCGCCGCGAGGGCGCCCGCACCCAGCCGGTGCCGCCGAGTGCCGTCCACCGGGTGCCGCACTCGGTGCGCGCGCTGGTGCCGCCCTCGGTGCGCCGGGGGCTGCGCCGGGCCGCCGGGCGGGAGCGCGGATGAGCCCGGTGCGCGGCGCCGACATCGCCTGCCTCGAGGGCGAGAGCGCCTACGACGTGCGCTGGCCCTGGAAGGACGGCGCGCTGCGGCCCGGGCTGACCTGCGTGTTCCGGCTCAAGAACGAGGCGCACAACCTGCCCTGGGTGCTGCCGCCGATGCTCGAGGCGGTCCAGCACGTCGTGATCGTCGACAACCTCTCCGACGACGGCACCCCCGAGGTGGCCCGACGGGTCGCCGAGGAGTGCGGCGCGGGGGAGCGGATCACCGTGACGTCGTACCCCTTCCAGGTCTCGCGCGCCGGCAGCGAGCACCTGGCCACCCGGCCCGACTCGGTGCACTCCCTGGCGCACTTCTACAACTGGTCCTTCTCCCACGTGCGCACCGCCTACTCGATGAAGTGGGACGGCGACATGGTGCTGACCCGCGAGGGCGTGAGCATCCTGCGCGACCTGTCGTGGCAGCTCGAGGACTCCAACGCCGTCGTCGCCGTGCCGCGCCACCCGTTGTCGGTGGAGAGCGAGCAGGTGGCCTGGCTCGACCTCGGCTTCCGCTTCCTCGAGCCGTGGATCTACCCGATGGGTCCGGAGTTCACCTTCGTGAAGGCCTTCGAGTGGGAGGTGCGCGAGTTCCCCGAGTCGACCACCCGCATCGTGGCCCCCGAGGGGCTGTGCGTGGAGCTGAAGTGGCTCGACCGCGACGAGTTCGCGCACTGGAGCGACATGGACTTCGACACCTCCCGCGCCCCCCGCAAGCGCCGCGAGTGGCAGGTCTACTCCGCGCTGCGCGACGGCCGGGGCCACGAGGTGCCCGGCCTGCACCGCATCGAGTCGCCCCCCGGCGTCCACGTCGTCGACCACGTCACCCGCACCTGGCTGCCCCGGGCCGAGCGCCCCCTCGTACGCCGCAAGGGCCGCCTCGAGGTCTGAGCGCCGCGGATGGTCGAGCAGCCGGGGCCCTCCGTTGGTCGAGGAGGTTGCGCAGCAACCGTCTCGAGACCCGGTGACGACACGGCGTACGCCGAGCCCCAGCGTGCAGAAGTGACTGCTCGGTGGTGCGAAAGTGACTGCTCGGCCGTCAGGTGAGCGCGGCCGCCAGCCTCTGCACGATCTCGACGAGACGCTGCTCGGAGGTGGCGATGTTGAGGCGCACGTGGCCCTCGAGGCCCGGCTGGTAGTCGTGGCCGGGGGCCAGGCGCACGCCGTGCTCGAGCGCGGCGGCGGCCGGGTCGGCGACGCCGTAGGCGCGCAGGTCGAGCCAGGCCAGGTACGTCGCCTCGAGCGGGCGCAGCCGCGCGCGTGGCAGGTGCTCGGCGACCAGGTCGCCGAGGTCCTCGGCGTTCACCCGCAGCCGGGAGCGCAGCGCGTGCAGCCACAGGTCGCTGTCGCGCCAGGCGGCGGAGCCGGCGACCATCCCGAGCCCGGAGTGGCCGTGGTTGGCGGGGATCGGCACCGAGCGCAGCCGCTGGGTCTCGTCGGGGTCCATCAGCACGATCTGCGCGGCGTGCAGGCCGGGGGTGCCGAAGGTCTTGGAGTGGCTGGTGACCAGCACCGCCTCGGGGTCGACGCTGAGGTAGGGCACGAACCGCTCCTGCCCGGGCAGCACCAGCGGCGCGTGGATCTCGTCGACCAGCACCCGGGCGCCGTGGGCGCGCACCAGGTCGCGCAGCGCCTCGAGCTCGGCGCGGTGCGCGACGCGGCCCAGCGGGTTGTGCGGGTGGCAGAGCAGCACGGTGCGGGCGCCGGCCTCGAGGTGCTGCTCGACGGCGCCCAGGTCGAGGGCCGCCGCGGTGCGGTCGTCGTGGTCGTGGTCGGGGTCCAGCCCGACGTACGCCGCCTCGCGCCCGGCCAGCGCGACGACGTCGCGGAACGGCGGGTAGCACGGCAGCGGCACCACGACCGGGCCCGGCGGGCAGAGCTCGTCGAGGGCCAGGCGCAGCCCGGCGACCACGTCGCCGACGGGGGTCGAGGAGTCGAGCGGCACGTCCCAGCCCCAGTGCCGCTCGGCGAAGCCGCGGAAGGCGGCGTCGAGGTCGGCGGGCTGGGCGGTGCCGGGGAACGCGGAGTAGCCGAGCATCCCGCGCCCCACGGCGGCGGTCAGGGCCGCGGTGACCGCCGGCGGGGGCGCGAAGTCCATCTCGGCCACCCAGGCCGGGATGGTGCCCTCGGGCACCGCGCCCCACTTCAGCGGCAGCGCGGCGCGCGCCTCGGAGTCGGTGAGGTCGCGGATCACGCGCCGCCACCGCCCTGCAGGGCCCGGCCCGCGGCGCTGATCCGGTCGGGGTCGCCCGGGGTGGGCGTCCACGGCAGCGACAGCCCGTCGCGCTCGGGGTCGTCGGCGTAGCGCGGCACCACGTGCAGGTGGAAGTGGAAGACGCTCTGCCAGGCGGCCTCGCCGGTGCACTGGAGCAGGTTGACCCCGTCGGCCCCGAGCACGTCGAGCTGCCGCTTCGCCAGACGCTGCGCGGTCACCGCGCAGGCCGCCAGGTCGTCGGGCGTGATGTCGGTCAGGTCGACCGCGTGCGCGCGCGGGACCACGAGCAGGTGAGCGTCGGTGGCGGGGTTGATGTCCATGAAGGACACCGTCCGCTCGTCCTCGTCGACCCTGGTGGAGGGGATGGTGCCTGCCACGATCGCGCAGAACAGGCAGCTGTCGTCTCGGTTGACCTCGCCCGGCATGCCCCGACCCTAGCCAGACGACCAGCGGGTCAGAGGGCCGCCGCCACCCGGGTGCCCTGCTCGATGGCGCGCTTGGCGTCGAGCTCGGCGGCCACGTCGGCCCCGCCGACCAGGTGCAGGCCGGGGTGGGTCTCGGCGGCGAGCAGGTCGTCGAAGAGCGAGCGCACCGACTCCTGGCCGGCGCACAGCACCACGTGGTCGACGACCAGCTCGCGCGGCTCGCCCTCCACGGTGACGTGCAGGACGACGGCGTCGCCGCGGGCCTCGATGCGCTCGTACGCCGCCCCCGCGACCTGGGTGACTCCGGACTGCTTGAGCACGGCGCGGTGCGCCCAGCCGGAGGTCTTGCCCAGGTCCTTGCCGATCATCGAGGTCTTGCGCTGCAGCAGCGTCACCTCGCGGAACGGCTCGCGCGGCTTGCGCTCGGTCAGGCCGCCGCGGTGCAGGCTCGGGTCGCCGACGCCCCAGTGGGCCATCCACTCCTCGACGCCGGCCTCCTCGTCGGGGCCGGGGGAGGCGGGGTCGTGCACCAGCCAGTGGCTGACGTCGACGCCGATGCCGCCGGCGCCGATGACCGCGACCTTCTTGCCGGGCACGACCCGGCCCGAGAGCACGTCGGCGTAGGAGACCACCCGCGGGTCGTCGCCGCCCGGGATCGCCGGCAGCCGCGGCTCCACGCCGGTCGCAGACCACGACCTCGTCGAAGTCCGCCAGGTCGGCGGTGCTGGCACGGGTGGAGAGCCGCACGTCGACGCCGAGCACCTCCAGGCGCCGGGTGTAGTAGCGCAGCGTCTCGGCGAAGTCCTCCTTGCCGGGCACCGCCATCGCCAGGCGGAACTGCCCGCCCAGGGCCGGCTCGGCCTCGAAGAGGGTCACCGCCAGGCCGCGCTCGGCCGCGGAGACCGCGGTGGCCAGGCCGGCCGGGCCGGCGCCGACCACGGCGACCGAGCGGCGTACGCGCGTGGGGGCCAGCACCAGCGTGGTCTCGCGGCAGGCGCGCGGGTTGACCAGGCAGGAGGCCGTCTTGTTGGAGAAGGTGTGGTCGAGGCAGGCCTGGTTGCAGGCGATGCAGGTGTTGATCTCGTCGCCGCGACCGGCGGCGGCCTTGGTGACGAACTCGGGGTCGGCCAGCAGCGGGCGGGCCATCGAGACCAGGTCGGCGCCGCCCTCGGCGAGGATCGACTCGGCCAGCTCGGGGGTGTTGATCCGGTTCGACGCGCAGACCGGCACCGAGACCTCGGCCTTGAGCCGGGCGGTCACCGAGCGCCACGCGGCCGGCGGCACCTGGGTGATGATCGTGGGGATGCGGGCCTCGTGCCAGCCGATGCCGGTGTTGAGCACGCTGACGCCGGCCTCGGTGAGCAGGTGGGCCAGGGTCAGCACCTCGTCCCAGCTCTGGCCGCCCTCGACGAGGTCGAGCAGCGAGATCCGGTACATGATCGGCAGGTCGTCGCCGACCAGGTCGCGGGTGCGGCGCACCACCTCGAGCGGGAAGCGCATCCGCTTCTCGGCGCTGCCGCCCCACGCGTCGTCGCGCTCGTTGGTGCGCTCGGCGAGGAACTGGTTGATCAGGTAGCCCTCGGAGCCCATGATCTCGACCGCGTCGTAGCCGCCCTTGACCGCCAGCGCGACGGTCCGCGCGAACGCCGTGGCGGTGCGGTCGACCTGGCGCGACGACATCGCCGAGGGCCTGAACGGCGTGATCGGGCTCTTGCGGTCGGAGGCGGAGTGGATGAAGGGGTGGTAGCCGTAGCGGCCGGCGTGCAGCACCTGCAGCGCGATCGCGCCGCCCTCGTCGTGCACCGCGTCGGTGACCTGGCGGTGCCGCATCGCCTGCAGCCGGGTGGTCAGCTCGGAGGCGAACGGCTTGAGCCAGCCGCGCTTGGTCGGCGCGTAGCCGCCGGTGACGATGAGCCCCACCCCGCCGCGGGCCCGCTCCGCGGCGTACGCCGCCAGCTTGGGCACGTCCCACGGCGCGTCCTCGAGCCCGGTGTGCATCGAGCCCATCACCACCCGGTTGCGCAGGGTGAGCGGGCCGAGCGCCAGGGGCTCCAGCAGGTGCGGGTACGGGCTGGTGGGGGTGGTGCTCATGCGTGTGCCTCCAGGTACTCGGTGAGCCAGGTGACCCAGGTCTGCTCGGTCAGGACCCCGCCGCGCAGGACGAGGTACTGGTCCAGCGCCAGGCCGGCCAGGGTGGTGGGGTCGGGGTAGTCGCGGGTCATCAGCTGCTCGTAGTGCGCCAGGCGCTCGCGGTGCTCGGCGAGGTCGGCGCGCACGACCTCGAGCACGGCGGTGCGGTCGCCGAAGGACGCGCCGCGCATCTTCACCGCCAGCTCCGAGCGCAGCGGCTGCGGCGGGGTGGGGGCGCCGAGCCAGTCGGCCAGGACCTGCTCGCCGGCCGGGGAGACCTCGTAGACCTTCTTGGCCGGGCGGCCGGTCTGCTCCACGGTCGTGGCCTGCACCCAGCCGTCGGTCTCCATCCGGCCCAGCACCCGGTAGACCTGCTGGTGCGTGGCGCCCCAGAAGTAGCCGATGGAGCGGCTGAAGCGCCGGGTGAGCTCGAGTCCGGAGGCCGGCTGCTCGCGCAGGGCGACCAGCAGGGCGTGCTCGAGGGCCATGGGGTGATCCTGACGCACCTATGCAACGAGTTGCAAGCCTGGGACGGGACTACGATTCCCCCATGCTGCGCCGGTCTGCGGTCGTCCCCGCCCTCGCCTCCCTGCCCCTGCTGCTCGGAGCGGTCTCCTGCGCGCCCGCCGAGGAGGAGCCGACCGCCACCGACACCGGCGGCTCCGCCGAGACCGAGGTCGACCCGGCCACCTGCGTCACCGACGACATGCTCCAGGAGCCCGGCACGCTGACCGTGGGCACCGACTCGCCGGCGTACGAGCCGTGGTTCGCCGACAACGACCCCACCAACGGCGAGGGCTTCGAGTCGGCGGTCGCGTACGCCGTCGCCGAGCGCCTGGGCTTCGCCGAGGACGAGGTGAGCTGGGTGCGGGTGCCCTTCAACACCTCCTACGCCCCCGGCGCCAAGGACTTCGACTTCGACATCAACCAGATCTCGATCACGCCGAAGCGCGCCGAGGTCGTCGACTTCTCGCAGGGCTACTACCAGGCCGCCCAGGCCGTCGTGGCGCTCGAGGGCACCGCGGGCGCCGAGGCCACCAGCCTCGAGGACCTCGCCGACCTGCGCCTGGGCGCGCAGACCGGCACCACCTCGCTGACCGCGATCCGGGACATCATCGACCCCGAGGTCGAGCCGGCCGTCTTCGAGGACACCAACGCCGCCAAGCAGGCGCTGGCCAACGACCAGGTCGACGCCGTGCTGGCCGACCTGCCCACCGCCTTCTACATCTCCGCCGTCGAGATCCCGGGCAGCACGATCGTCGGGCAGTTCCAGCCCGAGACCGGCGAGCAGGAGGAGTTCGGGATGCTCTTCGAGAAGGGCAGCGAGCTGGTGACCTGCGTCGACGCCGCCCTCCAGGCCATGGAGGCCGACGGCGAGCTCGCCGACATCGAGCAGGAGTGGCTCTCCGACGTCGTCGGCGTGCCCGAGCTGCAGTAGTGGCTCCCGCCCCCGGGGTCTGGCGCCCCAGCGAGCGCGAGCTCGCCCGGCGCGCCGCGCGCCGCCGCCTGCACGTGCGCCGCTCCGGCACCGCCAGCGCGTCGACCGTCGTGGTCTTCGCCCTGCTGGGCCTCGGGCTGGTGCTCTCGCCGGGCTGGGAGCGCGTGCAGGAGACCTTCTTCTCGTGGTCCGACGCCAAGGAGTCCTTCCCACTGGTGCTCGAGGCCTTCTGGCTCAACGTGCGGATCTTCCTGGTCGCCGAGCCGGCCATCCTGGTGCTGGCCCTGCTGGTCGCGATCATGCGCGGCACCCGCTCGGCGTGGCTGGCGCCGCTGCGCATCGTGGCCGTGGGCTTCACCGACGTGATGCGCGGCATCCCGACGCTGCTGCTCGTGGTCCTCCTCGGCTTCGGCGTGCCCGCGCTGGAGCTGCAGGGCCTGACCAACGACCGGCTCGTGTGGGCCACGGTGGCGCTGATCCTGTCGTACTCCGCCTACGTCGCCGAGGTCTTCCGCGCCGGCATCGAGTCGATCCACCCCTCCCAGATCGCCAGCGCCCGCGCGCTGGGGCTGGGGCCGGTGCGCACCCTGCGCCACGTCGTGGTGCCGCAGGCGGTGCGCCGCGTCGTGCCGCCCCTGCTCAACGACTTCATCTCCCTGCAGAAGGACACCGCCCTGGTCTCCCTGGTGGGCGTCTACGACGGCGTCTTCGCCGCCCGCGACTACGCCTCCTACAACTTCAACTACACCTCGCTGGTCGTGGTCGCGCTCTTCTTCATCGTGCTCACGGTGCCGCTGGCCCGCTTCACCGACTGGCTCCAGCGCCGGGTCGCCGAGCGCGAGCGGGCGGGGGCGCTGTGAGCGCGCCGCACTCCATGCTCCCGGGGCCTCTCGTCGAGGTCACCGGCCTGCGCAAGTCGTACGGCGACCGGGTCGTCCTCGACGACGTCGACCTGCGCGTCGAGCCCGGCGACGTGGTCTGCCTGATCGGCTCGTCGGGCTCGGGCAAGTCGACGCTGCTGCGCTGCCTCAACCTGCTGGAGGAGATCGACGACGGCGTCATCACCTTCGAGGGTCGCGAGATCTCCGACCCGCGCATCGACCCGATGCAGGTGCGCCGGCGCATCGGGATGGTCTTCCAGGCCTACAACCTCTTCCCGCACCTCACGGTGCTGGAGAACTGCACGCTCGCCCCCCGGCACGCCCACGGCCTGGGCCGGCGCGAGGCCCGCGACCGGGCCCGCGAGCTGCTGAGGCGCTTCGGGCTGGCCGAGCACGCCGACAAGCACCCCGACCGGCTCTCCGGCGGGCAGCAGCAGCGCGCCGCCGTCGTACGCGCCCTGTGCACGGAGCCGACGCTGCTGCTGCTCGACGAGGTCACCGCGGCGCTGGACCCCGAGCTGGTCGGCGACGTGCTCGGCATCGTGCGCGACCTGGCCGCGGCCGGCACCACGATGGTGCTGGCCACCCACGAGATGGCCTTCGCCCGCGAGGTCGCCACCAAGGTCGCCTTCCTCGACGGCGGGCGGATCCTCGAGCAGGGCCCACCGGCGCAGATCTTCGCCGACCCCCGCGAGGAGCGCACCCGGGCTTTCCTGCGCCGCGTGCTCGATCCGGGGACAATTCGTCCCGATCGGCCGAACGCCTGACGCGCGAGCACCGCCGCTGGTGAGATCTGCCGGCGCGCCCGCTCGGGCGTCGGGCGAGAGGACGTACGGGGCGGCATGGCGCGACAGGTCGGTCGACGGGTCGGGTGCGCCCTCGTGGCGCTGGGTGTGGGCGCGGGGGTGCTGCTCGGGCCCGCGCCGGCGCAGGCGGTCGAGCCGGACGCCGCGGCGTACGCCGTCGTGGCGCACCGGGGCGCCCCGGCGCGGGGCGTCACCGAGAACACCCTGCCGTCGCTGCGCAGGGCCGTGCGCACCGGCGCCGACGCCGTCGAGATCGACGTCTCCCTGACCTCTGACGAGCGGTTCGTGCTGATGCACGACGCCACCCTCGAGCGCACCACCACCTGCCGGGGTCCGGTCGCGAAGCGCACCCTGACCTGGATCCGCAGCCACTGCCGGGGGGTGCGGGGCCGCGAGCCGCTGCCCTCGCTCGGCACGGCGCTGGGCTACCTGGCCGACACCGACCTCGACCTGGTGCTGGAGGTGAAGCGCCATCCCGACGCGGAGTGGAGCGCGCAGGCACTGACCCGCATCGCGACCCTGCTCGAGCGCAACGACATGGGCGCGCGCACGCTGCTGCTCTGCTTCCACGCCCCGACGCTCGAGCTCGCCGAGGAGACCGTGCCCGACCTCGAGTCGCAGTGGGTCGTCACCTCGTGGAAGACGCAGGTGCTGCAGGCGCGGCGACGCCCGACCGAGTGGGTCGACGGCGTCAACGTGTGGACGGCCCAGCTCAGCCGGCGCCGGGTGCGTGCCCTCCGGGCCGACGGACTGCTGGTGCTGGGGCGCAACACCGAGGACCGCGGCGACTGGTCGCGGCTGCGCCGGTACGGCGTCGACGGCGTGATGACCGACGACGTGCCGGGCTACCTGGCCTGGTCGCGCCGCTCGTGAGACCGGCCCTGGCACCGTGACAGCGATGCTGTCAGGATGCACGCCATGAGCATCGAGCTGGGCAGGGGCACGGGCCCGTTGAGGGGCGTCAAGGTCGTCGAGATCGCGGGGATCGGGCCGGGCCCGCACGCCTGCATGATCCTGGCCGACCTCGGCGCCGACGTGATCCGCGTCGAGCGTCCGGGCGGGCAGATGCTCACCGGCGGCAGCCACGACCTGCTCAACCGCGGGCGCCCGAGCGTGGCGCTCGACCTCAAGGATCCCGAGGCCGTGGCCACCGTGCTCGACCTGGTCGAGGGCGCCGACGTGCTCGTCGAGGGCATGCGCCCCGGCGTCCTCGAGCGGCTCGGGCTCGGCCCCGAGCAGTGCCACGAGCGCAACCCCGCCCTGGTCTACGGCCGGATGACCGGCTGGGGCCAGGACGGCCCGCTGGCCACCGCGGCCGGGCACGACATGAACTACATCGCCATCACCGGCGCCCTCTACGGCCTGGGCCAGGACAGGTCGCGCCCGCACTTCCCCGGCAACCTCGTCGGCGACTTCGGCGGCGGGTCGACGTACCTGGTCATCGGCGTCCTCGCCGCGCTGCTCGAGGCCAAGGTCTCCGGGCAGGGCCAGGTGGTCGACGCCGCGATCGTCGACGGCACCGCCCACCTCAACGCGATGGGCGCCGCCTTCCTGGCCTCGGGCACCTTCAGCGAGGAGCGCGCGGCCAACCTGCTCGACGGCGGCGCCCCCTTCTACGACGTCTACGAGACCTCCGACGGCGAGCACATGAGCGTCGGCGCGCTCGAGCCGCAGTTCTTCGCCGAGCTGGTGCGCCTGCTGGGCGTCGAGGACCGCTGCCCGGGCCAGCTCGAGATGGAGCGGTACGAGGAGATGCGGGCCCTCTTCGCCGAGACCTTCGCGCAGCGCACCCAGGCCGAGTGGGTCGAGCTCTTCGAGGGCACCGACGCCTGCGTGGCCGGCATCGTGCCGCTCAGCCGCGCCGTCGAGCACCCCCACCTGAGCGCCCGCGAGACGTTCGTGACCAAGGACGGCATCGTCCAGCCGCAGCCGGCGCCGCGCTTCTCGCGCACTACCCCCACCCTCGACCTGCCCCCGGCCCCGCGCGCCGGGGCCCACACCCGCGAGGCGCTGGCCGCCTGGGGCGTCGCCGACGTCGAGGGGCTCCTCGAGCGGGGGGTCGCGGTCCAGGCCGACTAACCTTCGGGGCGTGCGGCCCTTCCTCTTCCTCGGCACGCGCGCGGAGGACGACGCCGCCGACGGCGAGTACGACGCCCTGCGGCGCTGCGCGGGTCTCGACGAGCGCGACCTGCGCCGCGTGCGGCTCGAGCAGGCCCCGCTCGACGAGGCGCTGGGCGGCCACGTCGACCCGGGGGACTGGTCGGGGATCGTGCTGGGCGGGAGCCCGTTCAACCTCTCCGACCCGCCCGAGGCCAAGAGCGCGACCCAGCACCGGGTCGAGGCCGAGCTGCGCTCGCTCGCGCTGCGCGTGATCGGCGCCGACTCGCCGTTCCTGGGCGCCTGCTACGGCATCGGCACCCTCGGCTCGCTGCGCGGCGGGCTGGTCGACCGCACCCACGGCGAGCCCGTCGGCGCGGTCGACGTACGACTGAGCGCGGCGGGGGTGGCCGACCCGCTCTTCGGGGTGCTGCCGCCGCGCTTCGACGCCTTCGTCGGCCACAAGGAGGCGGTCAGCCGGCTGCCCGAGGGCGCGGTGCTGCTCGCCGGCTCCGCGACCTGCCCGGTGCAGGCCTTCCGGCTCGGGCGGCGCGTCTACGCCACCCAGTTCCACCCCGAGCTCGACGTCGAGGGGCTGGTGCACCGCCTGACGATCTACCGCGACCACGGCTACACCGCGGCAGGCGGGCTCGACGACGCCCTGGCGGCGGCCCGGGCCGCCACGGTGAGCGAGCCGCCGCGGCTGCTGGCCCGCTTCGTCGAGCTCTTCGCCCGGTGACCGGCCCCACCCGGAATCCTTGCTGAACATCTGTCAATAGAGTCGGATCTCGACTACCGTGCTCGTCCATGAGCACTCCCGAGCCCACCCCTGCCCCCGAGTCGCAGGCCCAGCAGGCCCCCGAGCACGTCGACGTGCTCGTCGTGGGCGCGGGCCTCTCCGGCATCGGCGCGGCCGCGCAGGTCCTCTCGCGCGTCCCCGGCACCAGCGTCGCGGTCCTCGAGGGCCGCAGCGCCAGCGGTGGCACGTGGGACCTGTTCCGCTACCCCGGCATCCGCTCCGACTCCGACATGTTCACCTTCGGCTACCGCTGGCGCCCCTGGCCCAGCGACACCGCGCTGGCCGACGGCGAGCTGATCCTCGACTACGTGCGCACGGTCGCCCGCGAGTACGACGTCGAGCGCCGCATCCGCTACGACCACTGGGTCAGCGCCGCGTCGTGGAGCAGCGCGGAGCGCCGCTGGACGGTGACCTACGAGCACGGGGGCCGCGAGCAGCAGATCACCTGCTCGATGCTGTGGGGCGCCTCGGGCTACTACGACTACGACGAGGGGTACTCCCCGCAGTTCCCCGGCGTCGAGTCCTTCGGCGGCCAGGTCGTGCACCCGCAGTTCTGGCCCGAGGACCTGGACTACTCGGGCAAGAAGGTCGTGGTCATCGGCTCCGGGGCCACGGCGATCACCCTGGTGCCCGCGATGGCAGGCACCGCCGGGCACGTCACGATGCTGCAGCGCTCTCCGTCGTACGTGCTGACCCGCCCGGGCAGCGACCCGGTGGCCAAGAAGCTGTCGCGGCTGCCCGCCAGGGTCAAGCAGCCCGTCGTGCGGTGGAAGAACATCCTCGAGGCCGTGGTGTCCTACCAGCTCTTCCAGCGCAAGCCCGAGTGGGGCAAGAAGCTGATCCGCGACCAGACGGTCAAGCAGCTGCCCGCCGACTTCGACGTCGACACGCACTTCCGCCCGGCGTACAACCCGTGGGACCAGCGGTTGTGCTTCGTGCCCGACGGCGACCTCTTCAAGGCGATCCGCAAGGGCGAGGCCTCCGTGGTCACCGACACCATCGAGACCTTCACCGAGAAGGGCATCCGGCTCAGCTCGGGCGAGGAGCTCGAGGCCGACCTCGTCGTCACCGCGACCGGGTTGAAGCTCAAGGCCTTCGGCGGCATCCGCTTCAGCGTCGACGGCGCCGAGGTCAAGATGCACGAGACGATGGCCTACAAGTCGCTGATGCTCTCGGGCATCCCGAACTTCGTCTACACGATCGGCTACACGAACGCCTCCTGGACCCTCAAGGCCGACCTGGTCGCCGACTTCGCGGTGCGGGTGCTCGAGGAGATGCGCGAGCGCGGCGCCTCGATGTTCGTCGTCGACAAGGACCCGACGGTGGGGGAGCGGCCCTTCATGGACTTCCAGTCGGGGTACGTCGTGCGCGCGCTCGACCAGCTGCCCCGCCAGGGCGACCGGGCTCCGTGGATGCTGAAGCAGAACTACCTGACCGACCTGCGCACGATCCGCCACGACAAGATCGACGACGGGGTGCTGTCCTTCCGGTGAGCGAGCCCGGTGCCCGGGTCACCCCCAGCGGTGCGGGCCGCGGTCCTCGTGGGTCGTCCGCACAGCTCGGCGCGCCTGCGCAGCGCCAGCGTGGGGGGCCTCCTGCTCGCCGACCTGGTGAACCCCGGAGTGCGCGAGTTCGTCACGGCGCCGACCCGCAGGGGTGATGTCCCCCGCCAGTCGTGCTGGTTCATTGGGGGCACATCCACCCGACACCAGGAGGTACGAGAATGGGACTCGCTGACAAGGCGTCCAACAAGGCCGAGGACCTCAAGGGCCAGGGCAAGGAGGGGGCCGGCAAGGCCACCAACGACCCCGAGCTCGAGGGCGAGGGCAAGGGCGACCAGGCCTCCGCGTCGGTCAAGGACGCCGGCGAGAAGGTCAAGGACGCCGGCAAGGACATCAAGGACGGCTTCACCAAGTAGGCGGTGCGACCGCGTGGACCCGCCGACGCGGGATGTGGCGCGGAACACTGCGCGACGAGTAGGTCGTCCCGGGCTGCTCCCCTATGCTGGGGAGCAGCCCGTCCAGTCTTGCCTCGGGCCCCCCGCGCGCCTCGGCGCCGCGTCCCTCTCCTGCGAGAGGCTGCTGTGCGTCACATCGAGCGCAGCACGTTCTGGCGAGACACGCCAACAGTGAGTAGTCCCAACGTGTCTTCACCCTCCTTCGCCGATCTCGGCGTCCCCACCGACCTGACCCGCGTCCTCGACGCCGCGGGGATCAGCACCCCGACCCCGATCCAGGCCGCGACGCTGCCCGACTCCCTGGCCGGACGCGACGTCCTGGGCCGGGGTCGCACCGGCTCCGGCAAGACCTACGCCTTCCTGCTGCCGCTCGTGGCCCGCCTGGCCGCCTCCGGCCGCACCGCGCGCGCCGGCAAGCCGCGCTCGCTCGTGCTGGCCCCGACCCGCGAGCTGGTCGCCCAGATCCACGAGTCGCTGGCCCCGCTGGCCAAGGTGCACGGCTTCACCATGCAGACCGTCTTCGGTGGCGTGGGCCAGGGCCCGCAGGTCGCCGGCCTCAAGCGCGGTGCCGACATCGTGCTCGCCTGCCCCGGTCGCCTCGAGGACCTCATCAAGCAGGGCCACTGCCGCCTCGACGACATCGAGGTCACGATCCTCGACGAGGCCGACCACATGGCCGACCTCGGCTTCCTGCCCGCCGTGCGCCGCCTGCTCGACGCGACGCCGCGCGACGGCCAGCGTCTGCTCTTCTCGGCCACCCTCGACAACGCCATCGACGTGCTGGTCAAGCGCTACCTGAGCCAGCCGGTGACCCACCAGGCCGACTCCGCGCAGTCGCCGGTCGTCCAGATGGACCACCACGTGCTGCGGATGCCGCGCGAGCACCGGGTGCCGGTGCTGGTCGACCTGACCAGCGCCCCCGGCCGCACGGTCGTCTTCACCCGCACCAAGCACGGCGCCAAGGCGCTGGCGCGCCAGCTCAACAAGAGCGGTGTGCCCTCCGTGGAGCTGCACGGCAACCTGAGCCAGAACGCGCGTACCCGCAACATGGACGCCTTCCACTCGGGCAAGGCCACCACCCTGGTCGCCACCGACATCGCCGCGCGCGGCATCCACGTCGACGACGTCTCGCTCGTCGTGCACGCCGACCCGCCGGCCGAGCACAAGGCCTACCTGCACCGCTCGGGCCGCACCGCCCGTGCCGGTGCCGCCGGCACCGTCATCACCCTGATGACCCCCGAGCAGGAGCGCGACGTGCGCGACCTGACCCGGGCTGCCGGCATCAAGCCGACCATCACCCGCGTCGACGCGCTCGGCCACCCGGTCCTCTCCCAGCTCGCCCCCGGCGAGCGGGTGCTGGTGCCCGGCGGCATCGTCGTCGAGGCCCCGCGTCCCGCGACCGGCTCCACCGGTGGTGGCGGCGCGGCTGGCGGTGGGGGCGGCGGTCGCAACCGCAACCGTCGTCGCTCCGGCTCGGGCTCCGGCTCGGGTGGCCAGGGAGGCCCCCGCGGCCAGGGCGGCCAGGGCGGCGCCCGCCAGGGCGGCAAGCCCGGCTCGAAGCCGGCCGCCAAGCAGGGCGCCAAGCCCGCCGCCCGTCGCGGCGGCGGTCGTCCCGCCGGCGGTGGCTCCCACAACGCAGCGAGCTTCAGCGCAGGGGTGCGCTGATCCACCCGACGAGAGGATGAGCCCGGTGCGCGAGTTCGTACGCCGCAGCCTGTGGGAGATGGTCCCGCGCGACCAGCGCCAGACCCCCACGGCGCTGCGCCGCCGCCAGCTCGTGACCATCGGGTTCGTCCTCGTCGGGGCGGTCGTGCTCGGGTTCACGCTGCGCACCGACCCGGGCAGCCAGCAGTTCTACCTGCTGACCCTGGTGCTCGCCGCCGTGTGGACCGTGGGCGCCTTCGCCTCCGGCCCGCTGCACCTGGGGCGGATCGCGCGCGGTGACGGGCTGCGACGCCCGGTGCTCTCGCCGATCCTGCTCGGGGCGCTCCTGGTCGCGGTCTTCGTCGCCGGTGCGCTGGTGATCCGGGAGATCCCGTTCGCGGACCCCCTGGTCAGCCAGATCCGCTCGGTGCTGCGCTACACCGAGGAGACCCCGATCGGTCTCCTGGTGGTGGTGACGGCGCTCAACGGCGTCGCCGAGGAGCTCTTCTTCCGCGGGGCGGGCTACGCCGCCGTCACGCGGCACCCGGTCACGGTGACCTCAGTGGCCTACACGGTCGCCACGCTGGCCACCGGCAACGTGATGCTCGGCTTCGCGGCGGTGCTGCTCGGCGCCGTGGTGGGCCTGCAGCGCCGGGCCTCGGGGGGCATCCTCGCCCCGGTGCTGACCCACCTGACCTGGTCGCTGTCGATGCTCTTCCTGCTGCCGCTGATCTTCCTGTCCTGACGAGCAGTCACTTCCGCACCACCCACCGGTCAGGTTCGCACCACCGACCGGTCGCCCGCACGCAGGCGACGTACGCCGCTCGGTGCGGAAGTGACTGCTCGGTGGTGCAAAAGTGACTGCTCGGCCGTCAGCGCGGGCCCTCCTCCAGGGCCCGACGTACGGCCTCGGCGTAGGTGAGCGGCTCGCCGGGCACCAGGTCGCGGATGGTGTAGTCGGTCTGGACGACCTCGGTGCCCATCGAGTCGATGAGGTTGCCGGCGGTGGTGGCGTTGACGCCGGTGATCAGCTTGATCCACCACGACGACAGCAGCGGGGTGCCCACCGGCACCTTCAGCACCGGCACCTTCCGGCCGAGCATCACCTCGCCGGCCTCCTGCATCATCCCGATGTAGCTCAGCTGGTCGGCGCCGCCGATCTCGAGCACCTGGCCGTAGGCCTTCTCGAGCCCGGTGACCCCGACGATGTAGCGGATCACGTCGTCGAGGGCGATCGGCTGGGTGAGGGTGGCGGCCCACTTGGGCACCACCATGGCCGGCAGGTTCTTGACCAGCTTGCGGGTCATCTCCCACGAGATGCCGCCCGCGCCGACGACGATCGCGGCACGCAGCACGGTGACCGGCACCTCGGAGCCGGCCAGCAGCTTCTCGACCTCGCGGCGCGAGCGCAGGTGGGGCGAGAGCTGCGAGCCCTCCTTGCCGAGCCCGCCGAGGTAGACGATCTGGCGCACCCCGTTGGCCGCTGCGGCCAGGGCGAAGGTCTTGGCGGCCTCGGCGTCCTTGCGCTCGAAGTCGTTGTCGTCGAGGGAGTGCACGAGGTAGATCGCGACGTCCACGCCCTCGAGCGGCGCGGCGAGGCTGCCGGGGTCGTTGACGTCGCCGAAGACCGGCTCGCCCTGGGCGTCGTAGGTGTCGGGGTGCCGCGTCATGGCCTTGACCTGGTGGCCGGCCTCGACGAGGGCGGGGACGAGTCGGCGACCGACGAATCCGGTGGCGCCGGTGACCAGGACGGTGAGGCTCATGGGTCCCAGGGTAGGGACTCGACCCCGGGGCCGGGGTCACCCAGCGGTGGAGCCCCGCCCGGCCCGGTCGGCGCGGGCCCGGATCTGCTCGCGCCGGGTCTGGTCCATCGCGGCCTCGTACGCCGCCACCAGGCTCGAGATCGAGAGCGGCTTGATGCGCTCGACGACCTCGCGCACGGTCTCGGCCGAGGCGCCCGCCTCCTTGTAGGCCGGCCACACGACGGTGCGGAACAGCTCGTTGAGCTCCTCGGCCACCTGGCGGCCGTGCCGGGCGTACACCTCGGCGGCGGCCGTCGCGGCGGCGGTGGGGAAGCCGAGGTCGAGCAGGCCCAGTCCCACGGTCAGCTGGGTGGGGGTGACGTCGAGGAGGTCGCTGCCGCTGCGCCGTCGCACGATGCCCAGCGCGACCAGCAGCGCCACGTCGTCGTCCTCGAGGCTGCGCCCGGCCCGGGTCGCCAGCTCCGCGTGCGTCAACGTCTCGGTGGCCTCGGCCTGCCAGGGCGCGAGCATGGTGCGGTGCAGCGCGATCTGCTCGGGGGTGGCCTCGTCGGGCACCGCGGCCAGGTAGCGCTCGATCGCCGAGAGCGTGAAGCCGTGGCCCTGCAGCTCGCGCACGAGCTCGAGACGGGCCACGTGGTCGTCGCTGTAGTAGCCCGAGCGGCCGTGCCGGATCGGCGGCGGCACCAGGCCCTTGGTGGTGTAGAAGCGCACGTTGCGCACGCTCATCCCCACTCGGGCGGTGAGCTCCTCGAGGGTGAGCAGGTCCGCGGCCCCGGACCCCGACGTGGTGCCCATCACACTCCTTCCGACCATCCCGGTCGTCCTGGTCCTTGACGACACTGACAGTAATAGTGTCACAATCGAGTCAGCACGCGCGCGCCCACGCCTCCCGGCGGTCGCGGCGCTCCACGAGAACCGAGGACGGTCATGGCAGAAGCATTCGTGTACGACCACATCCGCACGCCGCGAGGCAAGGGCAAGGCGGCGGGCTCGCTGCACGAGGTCAAGGCGATCGACCTCGCCGTCGGGCTCCTCGACGAGCTGCGCACCCGCAACCCGGGCCTCGACCCGCACCGCGTCGACGACGTGGTGCTCGGCGTGGTCACCCCCGTCGGCGAGCAGGGCGGCGACATCGCCAAGACCGCCGCGCTGGCGGCCGGCTACCCCGAGACCGTGGCCGGCGTGCAGCTCAACCGCTTCTGCGCCTCCGGGCTCGAGGCCGTCAACCAGGCCGCCGCCCGCATTCGCGGCGGCATGGAGGACCTGGTCCTCGCCGGTGGCGTCGAGTCGATGTCGAACGTGCCGATGGGCTCCGACGGCGGCGCCTGGGCGATGGACCCGGCCACCGCGCTGACCACCGGCTTCGTGCCGCAGGGCATCGGCGCCGACCTGATCGCCACCATCGAGGGCTTCAGCCGCGACGACGTCGACGCCTACGCCGCCGAGTCGCACCACCGCGCCGCCAAGGCCTGGGCCAACGGCTACTTCGCCAACTCCGTGATCCCGGTGCGCGACCTCAACGGCCTCACCATCCTCGACCACGACGAGACCGTGCGCCCCGACACCAGCCCCGAGGGCCTGGCCGGGCTCAAGCCGTCCTTCGCCCAGCCCGGCCGCGACGCCGGCTTCGACGACGTGGCGCTCGAGAAGTACCACTGGATCGAGAAGATCGACCACGTCCACCACGCCGGCAACTCCTCGGGCATCGTCGACGGCGCCGCGCTGGTGGCCATCGGCAGCGAGCAGGTCGGCACCGACCTGGGCCTGACCCCGCGGGCGCGCATCGTCTCGATGGCCGTCTCGGGCGCCGACCCGACGATCATGCTCACCGGACCCGCGCCGGCCGCCCGCAAGGCGCTGGCCAAGGCCGGCCTCGAGGTCGGCGACATCGACCTGTTCGAGATCAACGAGGCCTTCGCCGCCGTGGCGATGCGCTTCATGCGCGACATGGGCATCAGCCACGAGATCACCAACGTCAACGGCGGCGCCATCGCCATGGGCCACCCGCTGGGCGCCACCGGCGCGATGATCCTCGGCACCCTCGTCGACGAGCTGGCCCGCCGCGACCAGAAGCGCGGCCTCGCCACGCTCTGCGTCGGCGGCGGCATGGGCATCGCCACCATCGTCGAGCTGGTCTGACGGCGACCCGCAGCGCCGTACCGACCAGACTTCCCTGAGACCGAACAGGACACGAACACAGACATGAGCAGCACCGAGACCCAGACGGCCGTCCGCTACGACAAGGACGCCGACGGCATCGTCACCCTGACCCTCGACGACCCGCACCAGTCCGCGAACACCATGAACGACCTCTACCGGTCGTCGATGGACGCCGCGATCGACCGCCTGTACGACGAGCTGGCCGCCGACGAGTCGTCGGTCACCGGCGTGGTCGTGGCCAGCGCCAAGAAGACCTTCTTCGCCGGGGGCGACCTCAAGGGCATGGTGAGGACCAGCCCCGAGGACGCCGCGGCCGTCTTCGAGATGGCCGAGGGCATGAAGGCCGCCCTGCGCCGCCTCGAGAAGCTGCCCCGCCCGGTCGTGGCCGCCATCAACGGCGCCGCGCTCGGCGGCGGGCTCGAGATCACCCTGGCCTGCAACCACCGCATCGTCGTCGACGACCCCAAGGTCGCGCTCGGCCTGCCCGAGGTCACCCTCGGCCTGCTCCCCGGCGGCGGCGGCGTGACCCGCACCGTGCGGATGCTGGGCCTGCAGGACGCGCTGATGGGCGTGCTGCTCGAGGGCAAGCAGTTCAAGCCCGCCCAGGCCAAGGAGGTCGGCCTGGTCGACGAGCTCGTCGCCACCCGCGAGGAGCTGGTGCCCGCGGCCAAGGCGTGGATCCGGGCCAACCCCGACGCGCACGCCAACCCCTGGGACGCGCCGGGCTACAAGATGCCCGGCGGCACCCCGCGCTCGCCCGGCCTCGCGGCGTTCCTTCCGGCCTTCCCGGCGCTGCTGCGCAAGCAGACCAAGGGCGCGGTCTACCCCGCCACCCGCGCGATCCTCTCGGCCGCGGTCGAGGGCGCCAGCCGCGACTTCGACACCGCCTCGCGCATCGAGTCGCGCTACCTGACCAACCTGGTCGTCAACCAGGGCTCGAAGAACATGATCCAGGCGTTCTTCTTCGACCTGCAGGCGATCGGTGCCGGCAAGCTGCGCCCGCAGGGCGTCGAGCGGTTCCAGGCCACCAAGGTCGGCGTCCTGGGCGCCGGGATGATGGGGGCGGGCATCGCCTACTCGTGTGCCCGCGCCGGCATGCAGGTCGTGCTGAAGGACGTCTCGGCCGAGAACGCCGCCAAGGGCAAGGCCTACTCCGAGAAGCTCAACGCCAAGGCCGTCGAGCGCGGCAAGCTGACCCAGGAGAAGTCCGACGAGCTGCTCGGCCGCATCCACGCCACCGGCGACCCGGCCGACCTGGCCGGCTGCGACCTGGTGATCGAGGCCGTCTTCGAGGACCCCGCGCTCAAGGCCAAGGTCTTCGCCGAGGTGGCCCCGCACGTCAACCCCGACGCGCTGCTGTGCTCCAACACCTCGACGCTGCCGATCTCCGAGCTCGCCGAGGGCGTCGACCGCCCCGCCGACTTCATCGGACTGCACTTCTTCAGCCCCGTCGACAAGATGCCGCTCGTCGAGATCATCAAGGGCGAGCAGACCTCCGACGAGGCGCTGGCCAAGGCCTACGACGTGGTCCAGCAGATCCGCAAGACCCCGATCGTGGTCAACGACTCGCGCGGCTTCTACACCTCGCGCGTCATCGGCTTCATGGTCAACGAGGGCATGGCGATGCTCGCCGAGGGCGTCGCCCCCTGGACCATCGAGCGGGCCACCAGCCAGGCCGGCTACCCGGCCCCGGTGCTGCAGCTCTCCGACGAGCTCAACCTCGAGCTGATGGGCAAGATCGCCAAGGCCACCCGCGAGGCGAACGAGCGCGACGGCACCCAGGTCGCCGAGCACCCCGGCACCGCCGTGGTCGACCGGATGCTCGAGGCCGGCCGGGCCGGGCGGCTGCGCGGCGCCGGTTTCTACGACTACGACGAGCAGGGCAAGCGCGTCACGCTGTGGGAGGGGCTCTCCGAGATGTTCCCCCTCGCCGAGCAGCAGCCCCCGATCGCCGACTGCCGCGACCGGATGCTCTTCGCCGAGGCGCTCGAGACCGCCAAGTGCTTCGAGGAGGGCGTCATCACCTCCGCCGCGGCCGCCAACATCGGCTCGATCATGGGCATCGGCTTCCCGCCGATGACCGGTGGCGCCGCGCAGTTCATGCAGGGCTACACCCACGCCGGCGGCGAGGTGGGCCTGAGCGCGTTCGTGCGTCGCGCCGACGAGCTCGCGGCGGCGTACGGCGACCGGTTCCGCCCGACCGACCGCCTGCGCGAGATGGCCGCGAAGGGGGAGTCCTTCCCCGCCTGACCCTCATCCACGACGGAGCAGGGCAGGATGGGCCCGTGGAGCAGACCCTGGTCGAGGTGCGCGACCTGCACGTGCGCTTCGGCGAGGTCGAGGCGGTCGCGGGCGTCGACCTGAGCGCCCCGGCGGGCCGGGCGACCGGCCTGCTGGGACGCAACGGCGCCGGCAAGTCGACGACGATGCGAGTGCTGGCCGGGGTGGTGCCGCCGAGCGGCGGCACCGTCCTGGTCGCCGGTCACGACGTACGCCGCCAGCCGCTGGCGGCCCGGCGCGCGGTCGGCTACTGCCCCGACGTGGGCGGGCTGGTGCCGCGCGCCACCCCCTGGGAGCACCTGCAGCTGGCCGCCCGCCTGCGGGAGCTGCCCCGCGGTTGGGAGGCACGGGCCCGCGACCTGCTGGAGCGCTTCGAGCTCGGCGACGCGGCGCACCGGGTCACCGCCGGCTTCTCCCACGGGATGGGGCGCCGGCTCTCGGTCGTGCTCGCGGCGCTGCACGAGCCGCCGGTGCTGCTGCTCGACGAGCCCTTCGACGGCGTCGACCCCGTGGGTGTCGAGGCGACGCTCGAGGTGGTCGCCGACGCCCGCGCCCGTGGCGCGGCCGTGCTGGTCTCCACGCACCTGCGCGAGCTGGCGATCGAGGCCTGCTCGACGCTGCTGGTGCTGCGCGGCGGAGCCCGGGTGGCCGAGCTGGCCGCGGCGCAGATGAGCGGCGAGGAGGGCGCGCGTGCCTACCGCGCGCTCCTGGACTGAGGCGCGCCGGGCGGTCGCCGACACCCGGGCGCTGCTGGCCTTCCGGGCAGCCTCGTCGGCGCGCCGGCTGCGCTGGGCGCTGGCCGGCTTCGTGCTGGTGAGCCTGGCCGTGGGGGTGCTGCCGGCGCTGGCGCCCGGGGCCGGCGGCGACGGGCGCGCCCGCGACGTGCTGGTGCTGCTGCCGACCACGCTGGTGGCGCTGGTGCTGGTGGCGATCGTCTCGGCGGTCGCCTCGGGCGGCGGCCGCGAGCTGGTGGCTCGCGACGCGGCCGCGGTGCACCCGCTGAGCCCCACCACCGACCATCTGGGCGCGCTGGTGCTGGCGCCGCTCAACATCGCGTGGCTGCTGCAGGCCTGGGGCCTGCTCGGCGCGACGGCGTACGCCGTCGGGCTCGAGCGGCTGCTGCCCGCCCAGGTCGGCATGGTGCTGTGGCTGGCCCTGGCGACCGCCGCGGCGCAGGTGGTCGCGTGGAGCGTCGAGGTGGTGCGCCGGCTGCCCCGCGGCGTCGCCCTGGTGCGGGCGTCGACGGTGCTGGGCGTGGCGCTGCTGCTGGGCCTGCAGCTCAGCGGCCGCCTCGTCGACCTGCTCGACCGGGTGCCGACGGTGCGCCTGGTCGTGGCCCTGGTCGGCGGCGCCGACCTGCGCTGGCTCCTGACCGTCGTGGTTCTGGCCGTGCTGGTGGTGCTCACCGTCGCCCTCGGCGCGCTGCCGGCCCACCTGGCCGCACGTCGCGCCCCTCGCGACGAGCTGCGGCTGGAGTCGCAGGTGCACGCCGCCCGACCGCTGCCCCGCAGTGTGGTGGGGGTGCTGGTGCGCACCGACCGGGCCTCGGTGTGGCGGGCGGTGCCGATGCGCCGCGGCCTCGCGGTGCTGGCCGTGGGCCCCGGGCTGGTCGCCCTGCTCGGTGCGCTCGACTGGGCCCAGCTGCTGGTGCTGCCCGGGCTGGTCGCCTCGGGCGGCGCCCTGCTCTTCGGGGTCAACGCGTGGTGCCTCGACGGCCGGGGCATGCTGTGGCGCGAGAGCCTGCCCGTCGACCCCGGGCTGGTCTTCTGGGCCCGGGCGCTGGTGCTGGCCGAGTTCCTGCTCGCCGCCTCGGTGACCACGCTCGTGGTCGGGGGGCTCCGCTCGGGGCTGCCCACGCCCGCCGAGGCCGCGTCGCTGGTGGCGGTGCTGGTGGTGGTGACGGTGCAGGTCGTCGGTGCGGCGATGCGCTGGTCGCTGCAGCACCCGTACGCCGTCGATCTCCGCTCGGCGCGTGCGACGCCGGCCCCGCCGGCCCGGATGGTCGGCTACTCCGCCCGCCTCGCGGTGAGCACCACCGTGACCGGCCTGGTCTTCTCGGGGATGGCCGGGCTCGGGGAGCCCGCCCTGGTGCTGCTGCTGGCCGTGCCGCCCGCCTGCTGGTCGGGCCTGCGGCTGGTCCGCGCCTCGCGCGCCTGGGCCGACCCGGTCCAGCGGGCCCGGGTCACGGTGGGCGTGAGTGGGTGAGATTCGGGACGGGTGGGCGCGAGATATGGGCCGGGTCGGCGGTGGTGGGGGCGGGGATCAGTAAGGTCGTCTCCCGTGAGCACTCCAGACACCACGACCGGTCACCCCACCTACGAGCAGCTCGTCGGCCTGCCGGCCTGGGCCGAGCAGCCCGTGCCGGTCGCCTTCGAGGACGCCAACGGCCACCTCAACGTGCGCCACTACACCGGCATCGCCAGCGAGGGCCTCGACTACTCGCTCGTCGAGCTGGGGATCCCGCAGATGTGGCCCGCCGAGGGGCACGCGATCTTCTCCGCCGAGCACCACCTGACCTACCTCGCCGAGCTGCGCACCGGTGACCGGATGTCGGCGCGGGTGCGGCTGCTGGGCCGCTCCGAGCGGGCCGCGCACGCGCTGGTCTACCTGCTCGACGACACCCACGAGCGGGTCAGCTACGTGATGGAGGAGGTCTTCCTCCACATCGACATGGAGACGCGCAAGACGGCCCCCTGGCCCGCCGACGTCGCCGCCAACCTCGACCGCCGCATCGCCGAGCACGCCGAGCTGCCCTTCGCCGCCCACGTGTCCGGCTCGATGTCGCTGCGCTGAGAACCGCCCCGAGGAGACCGGCCCGATGAGCCAGGACCAGCAGGACAACCCGGCCGGCCGGGTCCGTGACGAGGACGCCTTCGACACCGACGCGCTCGCCGCGTGGCTCGCGCCGCGCACCGGGATCGACCGGGTCGCCGAGGTGCGCCAGTTCCGTGGTGGCGCCTCCAACCTGACCTACCTGGTGCGCCAGCCGCGCCCCGACGGGTCGACGTACGACCTGGTGCTGCGGCGCCCGCCGAGCGGGCGCAAGGCCGCCGGGGCCCACGACATGGGTCGCGAGCACGACATCCAGGCCGCGCTCGCGCCGGTCTTCGACCACGTCGCGCGGATGGTGGGCCACGAGGGCGACGAGTCGGTGCTGGGCTCGCAGTTCTACGTGATGGAGCTGGTGCCGGGCACGATCCTGCGCCAGGACCTGCCCGCCTCGTGGGGCGAGGTCGACCCGGCCGCGGTGGGGCTGCTCTGCCAACGGGCCCTCGACGTGCTGGTCGAGCTGCACTCCGTCGACGTGACCCAGGTGCCGGCGCTGGCCGCCCTCGGGCGCGGCGAGGGGTACGTCGCCCGGCAGGTGCGCGGCTGGACGACGCGGCTCGAGGGCTCGCGCACCGACGACACCGGCGACTGGTCCGACGTGCTGGGCTGGATCGAGGAGCACCAGCCCGCCGACGTCGCCCAGGTGCTGATCCACAACGACTACCGCTTCGACAACCTGGTGCTCGACGGCGGCCCCGACGACCCGCCGCGTGCGCGCGGTGCTCGACTGGGAGCTGGCCACCGTCGGCGACCCGCTGATGGACCTGGGCTCGACCCTGGCCTACTGGGTGCAGGCCGACGACGACGACATCTTCCAGCTCTTCCGCCGCCAGCCGACCAACGCGCCGGGCATGTGGACGCGCGAGGAGCTGGTGCGGCGCTACTGCGAGCGCACCGGCCACGCCCCCTCGGCCGACGACCTGGCCTTCTACGAGGTCTTCGGGCTGTTCCGGCTCGCGGTCATCGCCCAGCAGATCTGGTACCGCTACGTGCACGGCCAGACCACCAACGAGGCCTACGCCCCGCTCGGCCAGGTCGTGGCCTACCTCGAGCAGCGCTGCCGACGACTCCTGGCCCAGCGCTGATGGGCACCTGATGGGCGTCGTGCTGCTGGTCCGCCACGGCCAGGCCTCCTTCGGCGCCGACGACTACGACGTGCTCTCGCCGACCGGCTGGGAGCAGGCCCGCACGCTCGGGGGCTGGCTCACCGAGCGCGGGGTGGCCCCCACCGGCGTCGTGCACGGCTCGATGCGCCGGCACCGCGAGACCCTCGAGGCGCTCGCCGCGGGTGCCGGCTGGGCGGCGGGCCCCGCCCACGAGCAGGACGCCCGCTGGGACGAGTTCGACCACCTCGCCGTGGTCGGCGCCTACCCCGACCTGCCCGAGGGCGAGCTCGACCGCCGCGCCTTCCAGGAGGTCTTCGAGCGGGCCACCGAGCGCTGGAGCACCGGACGTCACGACGCCGACTACGACGAGACCTACCGCGGCTTCCGGGACCGCACCCGCGCCGCCCTCGACGCCGTGACCGAGCAGGCCGGCAGCGGGCGCAGCGTCGTGGTGGTCACCTCGGGCGGGGTCGTGGCCGCGGTGGGCGCGGCGCTGCTGCTCGGCGAGCAGGCCGACGACACGACGTACGCCGCCACCTGGCAGCGGCTCAACACCGTGTGCGCCAACACCTCCGTCACCCGGGTGGTCGTCGGGCGCGGCGGGCCGCGGCTGCTGACCTTCAACGAGCACGAGCACCTCGCCCCCGACCAGCTGACCTACCGCTAGCCGGGTCGCCGCGATGTCGACCCAGGCGATGAACGCCCTCTGGGCGGTCGGGCTGGGCTCGGTCGTCGCGGTGCTGCTCCTGGTGCCGACCGCGGCGGTGCGCTACCGCCGCACCGGCCGGCTGCCGCCGGGCGAGCTGCTGCTCCTGCTGGCGGCGGCCGTCTACGGCCTGGCCCTGTGGACCTACACGCTGCTGCCGCTGCCCGAGCCGGGCTCCTTCACCTGCCGGCCCACCCAGCTCGAGCCGCTGGACTCGGTGGGCCGGGTCGCGCTGCCCGACGAGGGCGGCGTGCGTGCGCTGCTGCGCCAGCCCGCCGTCCTGCAGGTCGCCCTCAACGTGCTGCTCTTCGTGCCGTTCGGGTTCTTCGTACGCCGCGTGCTGCGGCGCGGCGTGGTCGTGGCGGGCCTGCTGGCGCTGGCGGCCTCGGCGCTGGTCGAGACCACGCAGGGCACCGGCATCTGGGGGCTCTACGACTGCGCCCACCGGGTGCTCGACGTCGACGACCTGTTGCTCAACGCCACCGGCGCGGTGCTGGGCTCGTTGGTCTCCTGGGCGCTGGTGCGGCGCAGCGGGCCCGCAGCCCGGCCGCTGCCCGACCGCGTCACCTGGGGGCGGCGGGTGGTCGGGATGGCCTGCGACGCGGTCTTCGTGGTGGCCGTGGGGGCCGCGGTGGCGATCGGCGTGCGGTTCCTCAACGTCTACGTGCTCGACGTGGGCCCGTGGCGCGACCTGCAGGTGCTGCTGGCGTGGAGCGTGCCGTTCGCGCTCGAGGCGGTGCTGGTGCTGGGGGCCGGGCGCACCGTGGGGGAGTGGGTCGTCTCGCTGCGCACGACCGGCCGTTCGCGGTGGCTGGTGGGCCCCCAGCGGGCGGTCAAGCTCGCGACCGGCCTGGGGCCGGTCTTCGCGCTGGGCCTGGCCGACCTGCCGGGTGGCGGCGGGGCGCTGGCGACGTACCTGCTGCTGACCCTGGCCGCGACGGTGCCGACCCGCGAGCACCGCGGCCTGAGCCACGTGCTCGCGGGCCTGGAGCTCAGAGCAGGGTTCAGAGCAGACGCTTGAGCACGCCCAGCGGGGCGTGGCGCATCACCACCGACAGCGGTGCCCACGGCAGTGCGGGCACGCAGGCGGAGTCGGCGCGCTTCTCGATGGCCGCGACCATCGAGCGCACGCCCTTCTCGGTGGAGACCATCAGGGGGGTCTGCTGGGCGACCTGCTCGTTCATCTCCGAGGCGATGTAGCCGGGGTAGAGCACGGTCACGTCGACGGTGCGGCCCAGCTCGGTGCCGTGCAGCTCGGTGCGCAGGCCCTCGGCGAGGAACGCGGCGCCGATCTTGGTGGCGGCGTAGGTCGTCATCGACCTGGGCATGCCGCGCATCGCCGACATCGACGAGACCATCACCAGGTGCCCCGAGCCCTGGGCCCGGAAGACCTCCATCGCGGCCTCGGTCTGGGCCAGCGCGCCCAGGAAGTTGGTGGTGGCGGTCTCGCGGTTGGCCGCTGCCTGGCCGGTGCCGAGCGCGGCACCCTTGCCCAGGCCCGCGTTGACGACGACCCGGTCGAGGCCGCCGAGCTCGGCGCGCAGCTCCTCGAAGACGACCGGCACCTGCTCGGGGTCGGTGACGTCGAGGGTGCGCAGCGCGACGCGGCGCCCGGGGTGGGCGGCGAGGATCTCGGCTCGCAGCTCCTCGAGGCGGTCGGTGCGCCGCGCGCACAGGGCGAGGTCCTCACCGCGGGCGGCGAGCTGGCGGGCCATCTCGGCGCCGAGCCCGGAGGACGCGCCGGTGATCAGGGTGGTGGTCATGGGCACAGTCTCCTCGGGGCCGCCGGCACCTCACCCGCGAGGTCACGCGACGGTCACCGTTACGAAACCGTTGCCATGCCCCCCGGGGCAAGCCCTTGACCTGAAGGGGGGTGATGAATTGTGGTCTACCCCACCCCCGTGTTCACGACCGACCGTCTCGGTGTCGGCGCACGACGGGTTCTCGGGCAGCCACAGGAGACATCACACTCGTGCACACCACTGCAGCGAGCCGTACCGCGCGCCAGCGCGGCATCGGCCTCATCTCCGCGGGACTCCTCGCGGCCGGAGTCGCGGCCTCGGTGCCGGCGGCCTCCGCCGCCGACGAGACCGCCACCCCCCAGGCGCCCACCGGCGCCGACGCCCTGACGTCCTACGACGCCGGGCGCTACGTCGTCGTGCTGCGTGACCCCGCGGCAGCGACGTACGCCGGCGGCGACCGCCGCTTCGCAGCCACCCGTGCCCCCCAGGGTGGCCAGTTCCGCGCCGACAGCGACAAGGTGCGCGCCTACACCGCGCACCTCGAGCGCACCCAGCGCACCGTCGCCGACGAGGCCGGTGTCGAGCCGGTCCTGAGCAACACCATCGCCAGCAACTCCTTCGTCGCCGACCTCAGCGCCAAGCAGGCGCTCGAGCTGGCCGGCGACCGCCGGGTGCTGCTGGTGGAGAAGAACCAGGCCCGCGAGCTCGACACCTGGAACACCGGTGACTTCCTGGGCATGACCGGCAAGAAGGGCGCCTGGAAGGCGCAGGGCCCGCGCCCCAAGGCCGGTGACGGCGTGGTGGCCGGCGTCATCGACTCGGGCTACTGGCCCGAGTCGGAGTCCTTCTCGGGCAACGCCCTCAACGAGGCGCCCCGCACCAAGTGGGACATCTCGATGGACGCCGAGGGCAACACCCGCATGGAGAAGCTCGACGGCGGCGTCTTCACCGGCGCCTGCGAGGCCGGCGAGGAGTTCGAGGTCACGCTGTGCAACGACAAGGTCGTCGGGGCGCGCTACTACTCCGACTCCTTCGAGGCCCAGATCGCCTCGGGCGCCGTCGAGAAGGCCGAGGACGAGTTCCTCTCCCCGCGTGACGGCGGCGGTCACGGCTCGCACACCGCCTCCACCACCGCCGGCAACATCGTGCGCGGCGTCGAGGTCGAGGGTCGCGAGTTCGGCAAGCTCTCGGGCATGGCCCCGGCCGCGAAGATCGCGGTCTACAAGGTCTGCTGGGAGGACACCGACCCCAACACCGGTGGCTGCTACACCGACGCCATCCTCGGCGCGATCGACGACGCCGTCGCCGACGGCGTCGACGTGCTGAACTTCTCGATCTCGGGCGCCACCGACACCGTCGTGGACTCCGTCGAGGTGGCCTTCGAGGGTGCGGCCGAGGCCGGCATCTTCGTCGCGGCCTCCGCCGGCAACAGCGGCCCCGACGCCTCGACGGTCGCCCACAACAGCCCGTGGCTGACCACCGTCGCCTCGACCACGCACGTGAGCTTCGAGAACACCGTCAAGCTGGGCGATGGCACCAAGCTGGTCGGCGCCTCGATCTCGGGCACCCGCCTGCCGCAGACCCCGCTCGTCGACTCGGTCTCCGTGGCCGGCACCGAGGACCTCGCCGACGCCGCGCTGTGCGGCCCGGGGAGCCTCGACCCGGCCCTGGCCGAGGGCAAGATCGTGGTCTGCGACCGCGGCGCCTACGACCGGGTGGCCAAGTCCGCCGAGGTCGCCCGCGCCGGCGGTGTCGGCCTGGTCATGGTCAACCCGACCGAGAACAGCCTCGACGCCGACTTCCACTCGGTGCCGACCATCCACCTCGACGAGGTCGACGGTGCGAAGGTCTACGAGTACATCGACGAGGCCGGCACCGACGCCACCGCCGCGTTCCTGCTGGGCAACAAGACCGACAAGGTGACCCCGCTGCCGCAGGTCTCCGGCTTCTCCTCGCGCGGCCCGGCCGTCGCCAACGAGTCCGACATCCTCAAGCCCGACATCGCCGCGCCGGGCTCGAGCGTGCTGGCCGCCGTCTCGCCCCCGACCAACGCCGAGCGGGACTACGACCTGTACTCCGGCACCTCGATGGCCGCCCCGCACGTCGCGGGCCTGGGCGCCTTCCTGATGGGCACCTTCCCGACCTGGTCGCCCCAGGACGTGCAGTCGGCCATGATGACCACCGCCAACCGCACCCGCACCTCCGAGGGCAAGGGCTCCGACGACGCCCACGCCCAGGGCGCCGGCATCGTGAACCCGAAGAAGTTCTTCAACCCCGGGTGGCACATCGGCTCCGGTGCGCGCGAGTGGCGCGGCTTCCTGACCGGTCAGGGCCTCGACACCGGTGTGCCCGCCGTCGCGGCCACCGAGGTCAACCTGCCCTCGATGGCGCAGGGCCAGGTCGCCGGCACGACGTCCTTCACCCGCACCATGGTCTCGACCATGGCCGGCACCTGGAAGGTCAAGGTCCGGGTGCCCGGCTTCGAGGCCAGCGTCCCCGCGACCGTCACCGCCAAGCGCAAGGGCGACATCGAGGACCTCACCATCGAGTTCACCCGCACCGACGCCCCGCTGGGCGAGTTCGCCCAGGGTGTCGTCACCCTCAAGGGCCCGACCAAGCTCCGTCTGCCGGTCGCGCTGCGCCCGGTCTCGGTCAAGGCCCCCCTCACCGCCGAGGGCACCGGCACCGACGGCTCGACCACGGTCGAGATCACCCCGTCGTCCAGCGGTGAGCTGGCGATCGGCACCGCCGGCCTGGCGCAGGGCATCTCGGCCGACGGCTCCGTCGCCGAGGGCGACAGCGTGCTGTCGGAGTGCATCGAGGTCCCCGAGGGCGTCGACTTCGCCCGCTTCGACCTCGACGCGATCGACGACAGCAGCGACCTCGACCTCTTCGTGTACGCCGCCGAGTCGTGCGACCCCGCCACGATCTACGCCTACGCCGGCCAGTCCGCGACCGGCTCGGCCGACGAGCGGGTCGACGTGACCGCTCCCGGGGCCGGGGCGTACTTCTTCGAGGTCGACGGCTACGCCGCCGGCTCCGAGGGCAGCCCGATCGAGTACGACTTCGACACCTTCCTCGTCGGAGCCGGTGCGGACCTCGGTGACCTCACCGTCGAGCCGAACCCGGTCCCGACCCAGGCCCAGCAGCCCACGTCCTTCGACGTGAGCTGGACCGGCCTGGAGGAGGGCGCGGAGTACCTCGGCCTGCTGACCTACGAGGGTGCGCTCGCGCCGACCGTCCTCTCGGTCTCCACCGAGTGACCAGGTAGGCCCAGCACCACCCAGCACCACCCAGCACACAGAGGCGGCCGTCCCGGGAGACCGGGGCGGCCGCCTCGTGCGTGTCATGCGTACTCGGTATGCATACGTGGTATACATACCCGGTAGGCAGGTTCCCAGGACCCAGGTCCTCGACGGGTGGAGGCACGAGATGTCGGTCAAGCAGGCGCTGCTGGCGCTGCTGGAGCAGGAGCCGATGTACGGCTACCAGCTCCGCACGGAGTTCGAGGCCCGCACCGGGTCGGCGTGGCCGCTCAACGTCGGGCAGGTGTACACGACCCTGACCCGCCTCGAGCGTGACGGGCTCGTGGAGCCCGCGGGTGCCGACGACGAGGGCCACGAGATCTGGCGGCTGACCGCCGCCGGCCACGACGAGGTCGCGACCTGGTTCACCACCCCGGTCGCGCGCACCCAGCCGCCCCGCGACGAGCTGGCGATCAAGCTCGCCCTGGCGGTCACCGTGCCCGGTGTCGACGTCGGCACCCTGATCCAGCGCCAGCGCAGCGCCACCATGGGCGCGCTGCAGGACTACACCCGCCTCAAGCGCCAGGCCGATGCCGCAGGCGGCCGCACCGACCTGGCGTGGAGCCTGGTGCTCGACTCGCTGGTCTTCGCCGCCGAGGCCGAGATCCGCTGGCTCGACCACTGCGAGGCCCGGGTACGCCGAGCGGCGGCCGAGGCTCCGACGTCCACCGGCCGCACCAGCGCGGCCGGCGTCGAGCAGGAGGCAGGGCGATGAGCGGGGAGCTGCAGGCGGCCCAGGCCGCCCGGCTGCGCCGCGAGGAGCAGCGCTGGCTGGCCCAGTCGGCCGACCGGCTGCGCGAGGCGGTCGCCCGCTCCCGCGCCCGCCGCGAGGCCACGACGGAGGCGACGCGATGACCGCGGTGCTGCGGCTGCGCGACGTCACCCGCGTGCACGGCGAGGGCGCCACCCGCGTCGAGGCGCTGCGCGGGGTCTCCTTCGCCGCCCACGCCGGCGAGCTGGTGGCCGTGATGGGTCCCAGCGGCTCCGGCAAGTCGACGCTGCTGACCATCGCCGGTGGGCTCGACCAGCCCAGCGGGGGGTCGGTCGAGGTGGAGGGCACCGACCTGGTCACGGCGAGCACCGCCGAGCGCTCGCGGCTGCGGCGTACGTCGATCGGCTACGTCTTCCAGGGCTTCAACCTGATCCCGGCGCTCACCGCCGCGGAGAACGTCGCGCTGCCCCTCGAGCTCGACGGGCGGCGCAGCGGCGCCGCCCGACGAGCCGCGGTGCAGGCGCTGGAGGAGGTCGGGATCGCCGACCTCGCCGACCGCTTCCCCGACGACATGTCCGGCGGGCAGCAGCAGCGGGTGGCCATCGCCCGCGCCGTCGTCGGCGAGCGCCGCCTGGTGCTGGCCGACGAGCCCACGGGCGCCCTCGACAGCGAGACCGGCGAGGAGGTGCTGCGCCTGCTGCGCGCGCGCTGCGACGCCGGCGCCGCCGGGGTGCTGGTCACCCACGAGGCCCGGCACGCCGCCTGGGCCGACCGCGTGGTCTTCCTGCGCGACGGCGTGGTCGTCGACGAGTCCGGCTCCGCACCGGTCGAGTCGCTGCTCGAGGCGGGCGCGCACCCGTGAGCGGCTGGCGACTGGCGCTGCGCGTGGCCCGGCGCGACGCGCGGCGGGCCCGCGCCCGCAGCCTGCTCGTGCTGGTGATGATCGCGCTGCCGGTGGCCGCGGTCGCGGCCGCCGACACCCTGTACAGCACCGCGACCGTCTCGGGCACCGAGGTGCTCGAGCGCCGGCTGGGCGCGGCCGAGGCGTTCGTCGAGGTCCCTTCGGGCGTCAGCCGGGTCTACCAGCTGCCCGACCCCGACGACGCCGTCGCCTTCGACGGCTCCGGCCGTGGCGAGACGCTCGACCTCGCGGGCATCGAGACGGTCCTGGGCGGCGGGCGTCCCAGCGCCTCGCTGCGGGAGGCGTCGGTGCGCTTCGAGACCGAGGTCGGTCTCGGCGACGCCGAGGTGGTCGAGACCGCGCTCGGCGACCCGCTGACCGCGGGCCTGGTCGACCTCGTCGACGGGCGGTGGCCGACGAGCACCGACGAGGTCGTGGTCAGCCCCGACCTCCTCGAGCGCGGCCCCGGTGAGGCGCTCACGCTGGCCGACGGCTCCACCCGCGAGATCGTCGGCACTGCCGAGAGCGCCCAGTACACCGGCTATCCGCGCGCCTTCGGGCTGCCGGGCGCCTTCGGCATCGACGAGCGCTCCGGCACCGGCGGCTGGCTCGTCGGCGGCGACCCCGTGACCTGGCAGCAGGTGCTGGCGCTCAACGACGAGGGTGCCTCCGTGCTCTCGCGGGCGGTGCTGGCCGACCCGCCCCCCGAGAGCGAGCTGTCGCCGGAGATGCAGTGGGGCGGTGACACCCTCGACGGGGCCCTGTTGACCTCGGTGGTGCTGGTCGTGGTGATGGTGCTGCTCGAGGTGGTGCTGCTGGCCGGCCCGGCCTTCGCGGTCGGTGCGCGCCGCCAGGCCCGCACCCTGGCCCTGGTCGCCGCCGCCGGCGGCACGCCGGCCCAGGCGCGCCGCGTGGTGCTGGCCTCAGGGGTGGTGCTCGGCGGTGTCGCGGCGGCGCTCGGCGTGGTGCTGGGCGTCGGCTCGACCGTGCTGCTCGCGCCGCTGCTGCAGCGCTTCTCCGGCACCCGCTTCGGCCCGTTCGACGTGACCTGGAGCCACCTGGCCGGGGTCGTCGGCTTCGGCCTGCTCAGCGCGCTGCTGGCGGCGATGGTCCCGGCGTGGCTGGCCTCGCGGCAGGACGTGGTGGCGGTGCTCGGCGGTCGCCGCGGCGACCCGCGGCCCTCGCGACGCTCGCCGCTGTTCGGGCTGGTGCTGCTGGGCGCCGGCGTCGCGGGGGCGGCGTACGGCGCCAGCCGCGGCACGCAGGGCGGTGGCGAGATCCCGATCGCGGCCTCCGCGCTGCTCAGCGTGCTGGGCATGGTCCTGCTGGTGCCGGTCGTGGTCGGCGTGGTGGCACGGTTGGCCGCACGCTTCCCGCTGCCGCTGCGCTTCGCGGCGCGTGATGCCGCGCGGCACCGCAGTCGCACGGTGCCCGCGGTGGCCGCGGTCGCCGCGACCGTCGCCGGCGTGGTGGCGCTGGGCATCGCGATCACCAGCGACGAGGCGCAGAACCGTGAGACCTACACCGCGACGCTGCCCGACGGAGCGGCGAGCGTCTCGGACTACCGCAAGCGCGCCGACTACGACGCGTACGCCGTCGCGGTGCGTGAGGTGGCCCCCGACCTCGAGGTCGAGCGGCTGGTCGGCGTCGACCCCGCCGTCGGCCGCTGGACCGAGGTCACCTTCGGCGCCGAGGGGGTGCGGCGGGTGCTGGGCTCGTACGGCGGCTCGTTCTCAGCGTCGGTGCTGGTCGCCGACGAGGTGCCGGGCGCGGTCATCGGGCTGACGGACGCGCAGCGCGAGCGCGCCTCGGAGGTGCTCGCCGCCGGCGGGGTGCTGGCGTTCTCCGACACCGCGCTGCCCGACGAGGAGTCGCGGGTGCAGCTGCGGGTGCGCGGCGGCGACGGGCGCCGCAGCCAGGCCGTGCTGCCGGCGGTCTTCGTCGAGGTCGAGGACGACTACGCCGCGGTGCAGGGCGTCATGTCGACGCAGGCCGCCGCGGAGCTGGACGCGCCGCTGGCCGACGCGGGCCTGTACCTGCCCGGCCCGGTCTCCTCCGAGCTGCAGCGTGACCTCGAGGAGCGGGTCGGCGCCGTCGACGAGCAGGCCCAGGTCTACGTCGAGCGCGGCTACCAGACCGACGACGAGACCGTGATCGTCCAGCTGGTCCTGGCTGGCCTGGGGGCGGTGCTGATGCTCGGCGGGACGCTGACCGCCACCTTCCTGGCGCTCTCCGACGCGCGCCCCGACCTGGCGACCCTCTCCGCGGTCGGTGCCACGCCCCGCACCCGGCGGGGCGTGGCAGCGGCGTACGCACTGGTGGTGGGGCTGGTGGGGGCCGTCCTCGGCGCGCTGGTCGGCGCGGTGCCCGGGGTGGCGATCACCTACCCGCTGACGGGGCCCTACGACTACGGCGGCGCCTCCGATGCTCCCGCCCACTTCCTCGACGTGCCGTGGCTGATGGTCCTCGGGGTGGTGGTGGGGCTGCCGCTGCTCACCTCCGCGCTGGTCGGGCTCACCGCCCGGTCGCGGCTGCCGCTGGTGGCGCGGCTGGAGTGAAGGCCGGGGACCCTTGACAATGTACAACCGTCTGGTTGTACATTGGGTCCATGGACGGTGACAGCGAGGACCGGGCGGACGCCTGGTTCCACGCGCTGTCCGACCGCACCCGGCGCGACATCCTGCGCCGGGTGCTGGCCGGGGAGCACTCCGTCTCGGCGCTCGCGGCGTCGTACGACATGAGCTTCGCCGCGGTGCAGAAGCACGTGGCCGTGCTGGAGAGGGCGGGCCTGCTGACCAAGCGTCGGCAGGGCCGCGAGGCCCTCGCGAGCGGCGACGTGGCAGCGGTGCGGTCGGTGGGCGCGATGCTCGCCGAGCTGGAGGCCCTCTGGCGCGGCCGCATCTCCCGGATCGACGAGCTGATCGCCGAGCCCGATCCCCGTGCCGAGCCGGCACCCCCACCTCACACCCAGAAGGACTGAGCACCATGCCCGTCACCGACGTCTCGCACGACCTCGACGCCCGCACCCTGACCATCGTCGCCGACTTCGCGGCCCCGCCGAAGCGGATCTGGGAGGTGTACGCCGACCCGCGCCAGCTGGAGCGGGTCTGGGGCCCGCCCACCCACCCGGCCACCTTCGTCGACCACGACCTCGCCCCCGGCGGACGGATGAACTACTTCATGACCAGCCCCGAGGGGGAGCGCTACTACGGCTTCTGGGAGGTCGTGAGCGTCGACGAGCCCACCGGCTTCACCTTCGACGACGGCTTCGCCCTCGACGAGCGGTTCACCAAGAACCCCGACCTGCCGGTCGGCCGGAACGTGTTCACCTTCGTCGAGCACGACGGCGGCACCCGCGCGACGTACGTCGGCACCTACGCCAGCGCCGAGGCGTTGCAGGCCGTCCTCGACATGGGCGTCGTCGAGGGCTCGTCCACGGCCATCAACCAGATCGACGAGCTCGTCGCCGAGTAGGACGAGGAGGCGCTGGCCCGCGAGCCGCCCCGGAAAGTGTGGAGCCCCGGATCATCCTGGTTCGTCCCCGGCTCCACACTCCCTGGTCGTGCCGGCGTCCTACTGGTTGAGGGTGTCGACCCACCTCACGCTCGACGGATCGTCCACCAGCCCCTCGGCTCGCGCGACGTCCACCTGTCCCGTCCCGTTCGGACAGTTCACGTCCTCGATCCACAGCAGCTCGGCCAGGTCCTCGGGATCCCAGGGCGAGAAGGCGGCCTGCAGCTCGGTCACGTTCCACGAACGCCCGAAGAGGAAGCGACCTCCGCCGGCGGAGTAGACCACCGTCACGTCTCCGTCCGGGGATGCCGCCCCCGCCACGTAGCGCTCGGCGAAGTAGGTCGAGCGGCTCTCGAACTCGCGGCGGAGCAGCTGCAGCAGCTCCTCTGCCCGGCTCGTCTCCCGACTGCTCATGGTGTGTATCGAACTCCTGCCTCGTCCTGGCACTCCGGCGTGCCGACTCCCGCGCTGTGGTCGAAGTGCCGCAGTCCACGAGCCGACGATCGCCGACGGGTTCGTGCAGGGCAAGCGAGCACGGCTGCGCCGTCACCGCCCTCGGCACCCTCGAGCCGACCGGACGCCGAACCCACAACAAAAGTCAGGCTTGACTGTTTGTTGGTGACCCACCAGGCTGGGCTCGTGACCAGCGCCCCCGCCCGTGTGCCCCAGGGCGAGCGCACCCGGTTGATGCGGGCGCGGCTCCTCGACGCCACCGTCGAGCTGCTGGTCGAGCGCGGCTTCGCGGGCACCACGACCACGCTGGTCAGCGAGCGGGCGGGGGTCAGCCGCGGGGCCCAGCTGCACCACTTCCCGACCAAGAACGACCTGGTCGTCGCGGCTGTCGAGCACCTCACCGAGGTACGCGGCGCCGAGCTGGCCGCCGCCGCTGCCGCGCTGCCGGCCGACGTGCCGCGCACCCGCGGGGTGCTGCAGGTGCTCGCCGACCACTTCACCTCCCCGGTCTTCGTCGCCGCCCTCGAGCTGTGGGTGGCCGCCCGCACCGACCCCGGCCTGCACGACGCGGTCGGTCCGCTCGAGCAGCGGATCGGTCGCGAGACCCACCGCCTGACCGTCGACCTGCTCGACGCCGACGAGTCCGTCGACGGGGTCCGCGAGCTGGTGCAGGCCACCCTCGACCTGGTCCGCGGCCTCGGCCTGGCCAACACCGTCACCGACGACGCCGCCCGCCGCGCCCGGATCCTGGACCGCTGGGCCGACACGCTCGACACCACCCTCACGAGGAGAACGCGATGAGTGACCTGCTCGAGGCCCTGCTGGGCGACCTGCGCGCGGAGGGCGACCAGCTCTGGTCGACCGTCGCCGGGCTCGACGCCGACGGCTGGGCCACGCCCACCCCGGCCCCCGGCTGGAGCGTGGCCACCCAGGTCGCCCACCTGGCCTGGACCGACGAGGTCGCCGCCCTGGCCGCCCGCAGCCACACCCCCGAGGGCAAGGCCGCCTGGGACGAGGTCGTGCTCGCCGCGATGGCCGACCCCACCGGCTTCGTCGACACCGCCGCCGAGGAGGTGGCCCGCCTGGCCCCCGAGGCGCTGCTCGCCCGCTGGGGCAAGGCCCGCGAGGAGCTGACCATCGCGCTGCGCGAGGTGCCCGCCGGCGAGAAGATGCCCTGGTTCGGCCCGCCCATGTCGCCGACCTCGATGGGCACCGCCCGCTTCATGGAGACCTGGGCGCACGCCCTCGACGTGTACGACGCCCTCGACCAGCAGCCCGAGCCGACCGACCGCGTCCGCCACGTCGCCCACCTCGGCGTGCGCACCCGCGACTTCGCCTACTCCGTGCACGACCAGCAGCCGCCCGCCGAGCCGTTCCGCGTGCAGCTCGTCTCCCCCTCGGGCGACACCTGGGCCTGGGGCCCCGAGGACGCCACCCAGACCGTGACCGGGTCGGCGTACGACTTCTGCCTGCTCGTCACCCAGCGCGTGCACCGCGACGACACCGACCTGGTCGCCACCGGCGCCGACGCCGAGCACTGGCTCACCATCGCCCAGGCCTTCGCCGGGCCCGCCGGCGCCGGGCGGGAGCAGCGATGACGGGCACCCACGCGCCGACACTGCTGGTCGGCAACTGCTCCGGCTTCTACGGCGACCGGGTCTCGGCGATGCGCGAGATGCTCGAGGGCCACCTCGAGGACGGCCGCACCCTCGACATCCTCACCGGCGACTACCTCGCCGAGCTGACCATGCTGATCCTCGGCAAGGACACGATGCGCGACGCCTCCCTGGGCTACGCGCGCACCCACCTGCGCCAGCTCGAGGACTGCCTGGGCCTCGCGCTCGAGCGCGGCACCCGGATCGTCTCCAACGCCGGCGGCCTCAACCCCGCCGGGCTGGCCGAGAAGGTCCGCGAGGTCGCGCACGGCCTCGGCCTCGACGTCGCCGTCGCCCACGTCGAGGGCGACGACCTGCGCGCCCGCGCGGACGAGCTCGGCCTCGACGGCGCCCTGACCGCCAACGCCTACCTCGGCGGCTTCGGCATCGCCCGCGCCCTCACCGCCGGCGCCGACGTCGTGGTCACCGGCCGCGTCACCGACGCCTCCCTGGTCGTCGGGCCCGCCGCCGCCCACTTCGGCTGGACCACCGACCACCACGACGAGCTCGCCGGCGCCGTGGTCGCCGGGCACGTGCTCGAGTGCGGCACCCAGGCCACCGGCGGCAACTTCAGCGGCTTCCGCTCGCTCGTCGCCGCCGGCGTCGACCTCTCGCAGCCGCTCGGCTTCCCGGTCGCCGAGATCGAGGCCGACGGCTCCTCGACCATCACCAAGCACGCCGGCACCGGCGGCGCGGTCACCGTCGACACCGTCACCGCCCAGCTGGTCTACGAGATCCAGTCCACCCGCTACCTGGGCCCCGACGTCACCACCCACCTCGACACGGTCCGGCTCGAGCAGGTCGGCCCCGACCGGGTGCGGGTCAGCGACGTCGTCGGCGAGGCGCCGCCCGAGCAGCTCAAGGTCTGCGTCAACGAGCTCGGCGGCTGGCGCAACACCATCGAGCTGGTCCTCACCGGCCTCGACGTCGAGGCCAAGGCCGACTGGGTGCGCGAGCAGCTCTCGCCCCGGCTCACCGCGCAGGAGGTCACCTGGAGCCGGCCCACCACCCCGGCCCCCGACGCCGACACCGAGGAGGGCGCGTCGGTGCTGCTGCGCTGCACCGTCACCGACCCCGAGCAGGGGCCCGTCGCCAAGGCGTTCACCGGCCCGGCGGTCGAGCTCGCCCTCGGCTCCTACCCCGGCTTCACGATGACCGGCCCGCCCGCGGCCCCCACGCCGTACGGCGTCTACCGCGCGGCGTACGTCGACCGCTCGGTCCTCGAGCACGTCGTGGTGCTGCCCGACGGCACCCGCGAGACGGTGCCCGACCCGACGGCGTACGCCGAGGCCGACCACACGCTGGGCCTGCGTCCCTCGCCCTACCCCGCCCCGGCCGACACCCTCAACCGCCGGCTCCCGCTGGGCACCTTCGTGCACGCCCGCTCCGGCGACAAGGGCGGCGACGCCAACCTCGGACTGTGGGTCTCCCACGACGGCCCGCCCGAGAAGTACGCCGCCCGGGTGACCTGGCTGGCCAAGATCATCAGCCCGCGCAAGGTCCGCGAGCTGCTGCCCGAGACCGCCGCGCTGCCCGACGAGGCCATCGAGGTGCACGTGCTGCCCAACCTCGGCGCCGTCAACGTCGTCATCAAGGGCCTGCTCGGGCGCGGGGTGGCGGCCTCGACCCGCTTCGACCCGCAGGCCAAGGGCCTCGGCGAGTGGGCCCGGGCCCGGTCGGTGCACATCCAGGAGGGACTGCTGTGAGCGAGATCCACGAGCTCGGCGCCGAGTTCGCACGCCGGGAGGTCGTCGACCACCTGCAGGAGTGGGAGGACGCCGGCACCATCCCGCGCGAGCTGCACGTCGCGGCCGCCAAGCAGGGCCTGCTCGGCCTGTCCTTCCCCACCGAGGTGGGCGGCGAGGCCGGCTCGATGCTCGACACCGTCGACCTGCAGGAGGGGATGCTCTCGGCCGGCGCCTCCAGCGGCCTGCTCGCCGGGCTGTTCACCTCCGGCATCGCGCTGCCCCACATGGTCGCGGCCGCCGGCCGCGGCGAGCCCGGCGCCGACGCGCTGGTCGACCGGTTCGTGCGGCCCACCCTCGCCGGCGAGACGATCGGGTCGCTGGCGATCACCGAGCCCGGCGGCGGCTCCGACGTCGCCGGCCTGCGCACCACCGCCGTCCGGGACGGCGACCACTACGTCGTCAACGGCGCCAAGACCTTCATCACCTCCGGCGTGCGCGCCGACTTCGTGACCACCGCGGTGCGCACCGGCGAGCCCGGCCACGCCGGCGTCAGCCTGCTCGTCGTCGAGCGCGGCACGCCCGGCTTCACCGTCGACCGATCGCTGCGCAAGATGGGCTGGCACTGCTCCGACACCGCCGAGCTGTCGTACGTCGACGTGCGGGTGCCGGTGGGCAACCTCGTGGGCGCCGAGGGCTCGGGCTTCTACCAGATCGCCGAGCAGTTCGTCTCCGAGCGGATCGCCCTGGCGGTGCACGCCTACGGCATCGCCGCGCGCAGCCTCGAGCTGACCGCGGCCTACTGCCAGGAGCGCGACACCTTCGGCAAGCCGCTGGTGGCCAACCAGGTGGTGCGCCACCAGCTGGTCGAGATGCACCGCCAGGTCGAGGTGGCGCGCACCTACACCCGCGCCGTCGTCGAGCGCGGCGCAGGCGTCGCCGAGGCCTGCCTGGCCAAGCAGACGGCCTGCGACGCGGCGACCTACGTCTGCGACCAGGCGGTGCAGCTGCACGGCGGCACCGGCTACATGCACGGCACCGAGGTGGAGCGGCACTACCGCGACGCCCGCATCCTGCCCATCGGCGGCGGCGCCACCGAGGTCCTCACCGACCTCGCGGCCAAGCTGCTGGGCTACGCACCGACGAGGAGCACCAGCTGATGTCCCTGATCCCCCCGATGACCGGCGAGGTCACCGTGACGATGGCGGCCCCGCCCGAGGAGGTGTGGGCGCTGGTCAGCGACGTGACGCGGATCGGTGAGTTCTCGCCCGAGACCTTCGAGGCGCGCTGGACCCGCGGCTCCACCGGCCCCGAGGTCGGCGCCAGCTTCAAGGGCCACGTCAAGCGCAACGGCGTGGGTCCGGTCTACTGGTCGCCCTGCCAGGTCACGGCCTGCGAGGAGCCGCGGCTCTTCGAGTTCAGCGTCGGCACCGACGACGTGACGGTCAACAACTGGGGCTACCGCATCGAGCCCGACGGCGCCGGCGGCTCCCGGGTCACCGAGTACTTCCGCCTCTCCGCCGCGCTGCCGTTCCGGGTCTACTGGCTGCTGCTGGGCCGGCTGCGTCGGCGTACCAACGAGAAGGGCATGCGCACCACCCTGGAGCGGATGAAGCAGGTGGTGGAGTCGTGAGCGGCAACCGCGAGGCGATGCTCGAGAAGCTGTCGTCGCTGGCGCAGGAGCAGGACAAGGCTGTCGCCGGCGGCGGCGAGCGCTCGGTCGCGCGCCACCACACCCGCGGCAAGCTGCTGCCGCGCGAGCGCATCGAGCTGCTCGTCGACGAGGGCTCGGCCTTCCTCGAGCTCTCGCCGCTGGCCGGCTGGGGCTCCGACTTCACCGTCGGTGCCTCCGTGGTCACCGGCATCGGGGTCGTCGAGGGCGTCGAGTGCGTGATCACCGCCAACGACCCCACCGTCAAGGGCGGCGCCAGCAACCCGTGGACGGTCAAGAAGATCTTCCGGGCCGCCCAGATCGCTGAGGAGAACGGCCTTCCGACGGTCTCGCTGGTCGAGTCGGGAGGTGCGGACCTGCCGACGCAGAAGGAGATCTTCATCCCCGGCGGCAAGCTCTTCCGTGACCTGACCCGGGCCAGCGCCCGCAAGCAGCCCACCGTCGCGCTGGTCTTCGGCAACTCCACCGCCGGTGGCGCCTACGTGCCCGGCATGAGCGACTACACCGTGATGGTCAAGGAGCAGGCCAAGGTCTTCCTCGGTGGCCCGCCCCTGGTCAAGATGGCCACCGGCGAGGAGTCCGACGACGAGTCGTTGGGCGGCGCCGAGATGCACGCGCGCACCTCCGGCCTGGCCGACTACCTCGCCGAGGACGAGCGCGACGCCATCCGCATCGGACGGCGGGTCGTGGCTCGGCTCAAGCACCAGGCCCGGCCGGCGCCGGCGCCGTACGTCGAGCCGGACGCCGACCCCGAGGAGCTGCTCGACCTGGTGCCGGCCGACCTCAAGGAGCCCTTCGACCCGCGCGACGTGATCGCGCGGATCTGCGACGGTGCCGGGCCCGGCAACGCGGTGGCCTTCGACGAGTTCAAGCCGCTCTACGGCACCTCGCTGGTGACCGGCTGGGCGCGCCTGCACGGACGCCCGATCGGCATCCTGGCCAACGCGCAGGGCGTGCTGTTCAGCCAGGAGGCGCAGAAGGCCGCGCAGTTCGTGCAGCTGGCCAACCAGTCCGACACGCCGCTGCTCTTCCTGCACAACACCACCGGCTACATGGTCGGCAAGGAGTACGAGCAGGGCGGCATCATCAAGCACGGCGCGATGATGATCAACGCGATCAGCAACTCCTCGGTGCCGCACCTGACCGTCGTGCTCGGCGCCTCCTACGGCGCCGGCAACTACGGCATGAACGGGCGCGCCTACGACCCGCGCTTCCTCTTCACCTGGCCCTCGGCGAAGTCGGCGGTGATGGGCCCGGCCCAGCTCGCCGGCGTGCTCTCGATCGTGGCGCGCGCCGCGGCCGAGGCCAAGGGGACGGCGTACGACGAGGAGGCCGACGCGGGCATGCGCGCCTTCATCGAGTCCTCGGTCGAGGAGCAGTCGCTGCCGCACTTCCTGTCCGGGATGCTCTACGACGACGGGGTCATCGACCCCCGCGACACCCGCACCGTCCTGGGCATCTGCCTGTCCGTCATCGAGAACCAGCCCTGGACCGGCGCCGCCGGCTACGGCGTCTTCAGGATGTGAGCGCAACCGTGATCACCCGACTGCTCGTGGCCAACCGGGCCGAGATCGCCTCCCGGGTCTTCCGGACCTGCCGGGCGCTGGGCATCGAGACCGTCGCCGTGCACTCCGACGCCGACGCGGCCCTGCCCTACGTCGCCGAGGCCGACGCCGCCGTGCGGCTGCCCGGCGACGCGCCGGGCGAGACCTACCTGCGCGCCGACCTGGTGCTCGAGGCGGCCCGCGCCGCCGGCGCCGACGCGATCCACCCCGGCTACGGCTTCCTCTCCGAGAACGCCGACTTCGCCCGCGCCGTCGAGGCGGCCGGGCTGACCTGGGTCGGTCCGGCCCCGGCCTCGATCGAGCAGATGGGCTCGAAGATCGAGTCCAAGAAGCTGATGGAGGCCGCCGGGGTCCCCGTGCTCACCGACCACACGGTCGAGACCGCCACCGACGCCGACCTGCCGCTGATCGTGAAGGCGTCGGCCGGCGGCGGCGGTCGCGGGATGCGGATCGTGCGCAGCCTGGCCGACCTGCCCGGCGAGGTCGCGAAGGCCACCGCCGAGGCGGAGTCGGCGTTCGGTGACGGCACCGTCTTCGTCGAGACCTACGTCGAGGCCGGGCGCCACGTCGAGGTGCAGGTGCTCGGCGACGGGCGCGGCGGCGCGGTCGCCGTCGGCGAGCGCGACTGCTCGCTGCAGCGCCGGCACCAGAAGGTCGTCGAGGAGTCGCCCGCCCCCGGGCTGCGCCCCGCGGTGGCCGCGGCCATGCACGAGGCCGCGGTGGCGGCCGCCACCGCGATCGACTACCGCGGTGCCGGCACCGTGGAGTTCCTCTACGACCCCGCCACCGAGCGGTTCTTCTTCCTCGAGATGAACACCCGCCTGCAGGTCGAGCACCCGGTCACCGAGCTGGTGCACGGCCTCGACCTGGTCGCCGAGCAGCTCGCGATCGCCGAGGGCGGTGACCTGCCGCAGGTGCCCGCCGCGCAGGGGCACGCGATCGAGGTCCGGCTCTACGCCGAGGACCCCGCCGCCGACTACCAGCCGCAGAGCGGTCTGCTGACCCGCTTCGAGATCCCCGGCGCGCTCGGCGAGGAGCCCGGGGTCCGGGTCGACGCCGGCTTCACCAGCGGCTCGGTCGTCTCCACCCACTACGACGCGATGCTGGCCAAGGTGGTCGTGCACGCCGCGACCCGCGAGGCAGCCTCGCGCCGGCTGGCCGGAGTGCTCTCGCGAGCCCGGCTGCACGGCCTGGTCACCAACCGCGGCCTGCTCGTGGGCGCGCTGCGCGACCCCGACTTCCTCGCGGGCCGGCTCAGCACCGGCTTCCTCGACGAGCACCCCGAGCTGCTCGCGGGGCCGCAGCACGACCCCGGGGCCCCGGTCGCCGCCGCGCTGGCGCTGGCCGAGCGCACCCGGGCCGAGCGCACGGTCCAGCAGGGCGCCCCGGTCGCCTGGCGCAACGTCGTCTCGGCGCCCCAGCGCACCGAGCTCGCGACGCCGGGCACCGACGAGCCCGTGGCGGTCGAGTGGTGGGGCGGTCGGGACGGCTACACGGTCGCGGGCTGCCGCGTGCTGTCGGCGAGCGCCACGGCGGTGACGCTCGAGCGCGACGGCGTGCGCACGACGTACGACGTGGCGGTGAGCGGCCCCACCCACCGTGCGGTGGTCGACGTCGACTCCCCGCAGGGGCACGCGCGGCTGGTGCGGGTGCCGCGGTTCACCGACCCTGCCGACGCGGTCGCCAGCGGCAGCCTGCTGGCGCCGATGCCGGGCAGCGTCGTGAAGGTCCTGGTCGCCCAGGGCGACGAGGTCGGCGCCGGAGACCCGGTGCTGGTGCTCGAGGCGATGAAGATGCAGCACACGGTCAGCGCCCCCACCGACGGTGTGGTGGTCACGCTCGACGTACGACCCGGCTCGCAGGTCGCGGCCGGAGAGGTCCTGGCAGTAGTGGAGGAGAAGCAATGAGCACGCACGCGTTCACCGAGTCCGAGGAGCGCCAGGAGCTGCGCAAGCAGGTCGCCAAGCTGGCTGCGACCTACGGACGCGACTACTTCGTCGAGAAGGCCCGCTCGGGCGGCAAGACGACCGACCTGTGGCTGGCGATCGCCAAGAACGGCTATCTCGGCATCAACATCCCCGAGGAGTACGGCGGCGGTGGCGGCGGCATCGGCGACATCGCCGCGGTCTGCGAGGAGCTCTCGGCGCAGGGCTGCCCGCTGCTGCTGATGGTCGTCAGCCCCGCGATCTGCGGCACCATCATCGCCCGCTACGGCACCGAGGAGCAGAAGCAGAGGTGGCTGCCCGGGCTGTGCGACGGCACCGGCACGATGGCCTTCGCCATCACCGAGCCCGACGCCGGCACCAACACCCACAACATCACCACCACCGCGCGCCGCGACGGCGACGGCTGGGTGCTCAACGGCCGCAAGATCTGGATCTCGGGCATCGACGAGGCCGACAACGTGCTGGTCGTGGCGCGCACCGAGGACGCACGCACCGGCAAGCTCAAGCCGTGCCTCTTCGTGGTGCCCACCGACGCGGAGGGCTTCGAGGCCACCGCGATCCCGATGGAGATCGTCAGCCCCGAGAACCAGTTCCAGGTGTTCATGGACGACGTGCGGCTGCCGGCCGACGCGCTGGTGGGTGGCCCCGACAACATCGACGGCGGGCTGGTGCAGCTCTTCGCCGGGCTCAACCCCGAGCGGATCATGGCGGCGGCCTTCTCGCTGGGCCTGGCCCGCTACGCCCTGCGCCAGGCGACGGCGTACGCCAAGGAGCGTGAGGTCTTCGGCCAGCCGATCGGTGCCCACCAGGCGATCGCGCACCCGCTGGCGCAGAGCCACATCGAGATCGAGATGGCTCGGCTGATGAACCAGAAGGCCGCCGCACTGCTCGACGCAGGCGAGGAGATGGCCGCTGGCGAGGCCGCCAACATGGCCAAGTACGCCGCCGCCGAGGCCGCCTGCGACGTCGTGGACCGCGCCGTGCAGACCCACGGCGGCAACGGCGCGAGCCAGGAGTACGGCATGGCGGGGCTGCTGGTGGCCACGCGCGTGGGCCGGATCGCCCCGGTCAGCCGCGAGATGATCCTCAACTTCGTGTCGATGCACTCGCTGGGGCTGCCCAAGTCCTACTAGCAGACCCACTAGCGTGGGGCGGGTGGGAAGAGTCCTGGACCGTGCCGACCGGTTGCAACGACGCTTCCCGGCCCTCTCGGTGCCGATCGCGGTCTTCTACAAGTACGTCGACGACCAGGGTCCCTACCTGGCCGCGATCATCACCTACTACGGGTTCATCGCGATCTTCCCGCTGCTGCTGCTGGCCACCTCGATCCTCGGCTTCCTGCTGCAGGGCAACCCGGGGCTGCAGGAGGCGGTGCTGAGCTCGGCGCTGCGCCAGTTCCCGATCATCGGCGACGAGCTCGGCCGCCCCGAGGGCCTCAGCGGCTCCACGACCGCGGTGGTCGTCGGTGCCCTGACCGCCACGTACGGCGCGCTCGGGCTGGGCCAGGCGCTGCAGAACGCGCAGAACATCGCCTGGGCGGTGCCGCGGCACAACCGGCCCAACCCGGTGGTGCTGCGGTTGAAGAGCCTGGTGCTGCTGGCCTCGGCGGGCGTGGCCGTGCTGGGCGTCTCCGTCGTCTCGGCGCTCGGCTCGGAGACCGACATGCTCGGCGTGAGCCTCGACGGTTCGCTGCGCTGGGTGGTGCGGCTGGTCACCATGCTGCTCGTCGGTGCGGTGCTCACCGCGTTGTTCCGGCTGGCCGCGGCCCGGCGGCTCAGCGTGAGCCAGGCGGCGCCCGGCGCCTTCGTGGTCGCGGCCTTCTGGCAGGGGCTGCAGTGGCTCGGCACCCTCTACGTCACCGCGGTGCTGAGCGAGACCGACGGCATGAACGGCACGTTCGCGCTGGTGCTCGGTCTCATCGGACTGATCTACATCGCCGCGGCGATGGGGGTGATCGGGATGGAGGTCAACGTCGTCCTGGCGCGCCGCCTCTACCCGCGCGCACTCCTGACGCTCTTCATCGACAAGGTCGACCTGACCCCGGCCGACAAGCGGGCCTACGCCTACTACGTGCGCTCGCAGCGGCACAAGGTCAACGAGGTCATCGACGTGCGGTTCAGCGAGGACGAGCCGCCGCCGCCGGATCGAGAGGAGCTGCGCCGCCAGCCGCCGACGACCGTGCTCGACCTGCCGGGGCCTAGCGCAGACGAGCCACCAGCGCCGCCACCGTCTCGCGACTGACGCCGAGCCCCTCGACGGCGTACGTCGTGTGGTCACCGTGCTCGGCGCGCACCCGCTCGTCGGCGGCGGCGAGGTAGCCGGCCTCGGCGACCATGATGCTCTCGTAGACCGAGACCTTCTCGGGCCCGAGGTGCTCGGCGACCATCGCGAGGTACTTCTGGCGGGTGCCGTCGACCTCGTTGGTGCGCAGGTAGTCGGCCAGCACCGTCTCCTCGGGCACCCCGGCCAGGCGCAGCAGCAGCGCGGAGGCCCAACCGGTGCGGTCCTTGCCGGCGGTGCAGTGGAAGATCTGGGGTGCCGCGCCGGCGGCGAGGCGGGTCAGCAGGTCCGCGAAGCTGGCCCGGGCCAGCTCGTCGTCGACGAAGCCGCGGTAGACCGCGCGCATCGCCTCGTCGGCCTCCTCGCGGCTCGAGAGCGCCACCACCTGGTCCATCGGGATGCCCGGCACCGGCAGGTGGTGCCACCTCGCGCCGGCCACCTCGATGTCCGGGTGGGCGTCGACCTCGTGCTGCTCGCGCAGGTCGAAGATCTCGCCGAGGCCCAGCCCGGCGAGCCGGTGCGCGTCGGCGTCACTGAGCTGGAGCTCGTTGGAGCGGAAGAGCACCCCCGGTCGCAACGGGTGACCGTCGGCGGTCCGGTGGCCGGGACCCGCCAGGTCGCGGAAGTTGTCGGCGGAGGCCAGCCGCACCAGCTCGTGGCCCAGGTCTCCGGTCTCCCCGGGGGACATCTCGCTCACGTCCGGAATCCTGCCAGGTGGTGCCCCACCCGGGGGCGGGTGGCGCAGGATGGGGGGATGGCCTGCTCACGCATCCTCGTCGTGGGCTCGCCCGGCACCGGGAAGTCGCGGCTGGCCGCTGAACTGGGGGCGCGGCTCGACCTGCCGGTCGTGCACCTCGACCGGTTGTTCCACGACCCGGCCGAGGGGTACGCCGACGACCGGCCACGCTGGCGCCGGCGGGTGGTGGAGGAACTGGTGGCGCAGCAGCGCTGGGTGATGGACGGGCACTACGCCTCGACGTTGGCGCAGCGGATCGCGGCGGCCGACCTAATGGTGCACCTCGACTACCCCACCCGCACCGCGCTGAGGGGCGTCGTGGCCCGCCGCTGGTGTCGTGGGCAGGAGCGGCCCGACCTGCCCGAGGGCTGGCGGGAGCGGGTGTCGTGGGAGCTGCTCGTCTCGGTGCTGCGGTTCCGGTCGACCGAGCGGGCGAGGATCGCCGAGCTCGTGGCCGCGACGCCGCATCCGCCGGTCGTCGTACGCCTGGGGTCGCGGGCCGATGCGACGCGCTGGCTGCAGGGGATCGACGGGAGGGTGACCTCGTGAGCGCGCCGACCTGGACCGGGTACCGGGAGTCGATCGGGGACCGCTCGAGCCTCTTCGCCTCGCTGGCGGCGGAGTGGGGCTGCGCCCGCGCGCTCTACCCGGGCTCCTACCTCGACCTGTCGCCGTCGACGGCGATCGCGTCGGTCACCTACGTCGACACCGACCGTCGCGCGGCTCGCTTCTTCGCCGACGAGGCGCTGGTCGCCACCGAGCTCGAGGGGCGCACACTTCCCGGCGCCGGTCGTGACGTGCGGTTCGTCCAGGCCGACTACACCGAGCCGCTCCCGCTGCCTGACGCCGGCTTCGACCTGCTGGTCTCGCTGTACGCCGGGCCGGTGTGGGACCACTGCGGCCAGTACCTGGCCGCGGGTGGACTGCTGCTGGCCAACACCAGCCACGGTGACGCCAGCATCGCCGCCCTCGACCCCGACCTCGAGCTGGTGGCCGTGGTCCAGCACCGCGGCGACATCTACCGTCTCGACACTCGCGACCTCGACAGCCACCTGGTCCCCAGGAAGCCGGCTGCGGCCGACCGCGACCTGATCCGGAGCAGCGGGCGCGGCATCGCCTACACCCGCTCCGCCTTCGCCTACCTGTTCCGGAAGTGTGGAGTCCTGGATGAACCAGGTTGATCCAGGACTCCACACTTCCCGGCCGCGGTCGCGGCTCAGGGCGCCTCCCTAGGCTCGAGCCATGACTGAGCAGACGATGGCGGGCCGCACGGTCCTGGTGACCGGCGCGAGCGACGGGATCGGGGCGGAGGCGGCGCGGGTGCTGGCCGCCGAGGGGGCCACGGTGCACGTGACCGGGCGCAGCACCGACAAGCTGCGGCCGGTGGCCGAGGCCGTCGGCACCGAGCCGCTGGTCGCCGACTTCTCCCGCCTCGACGACGTACGCCGCCTGGCCGAGCAGGTCGCGGAGCGGGTCGACAGCCTCGACCTGCTGCTCAACAACGCCGGCGGCACCTTCTCGCCGGCGCAGCGCACCCACGACGGTCACGAGCCCAACTTCCAGGTCAACCACCTGGCGCCCTACCTGCTCACCCACCTGCTGCGGCCCGGCCTCGCCGCGGCCGGCGGCTCGCTGGTCGTCAACACCTCGAGCATCGCCAACCTGATGGGCCGCGTCGTCCTCGACGACCTCGACTACGAGCGGCGACGCGCGATCGAGTTCCCGGCCTACGGCACCGGCAAGCTGATGAACATCCTCTTCACCCGCGGCATCACCCAGCGCTGGGCCGACGACGCGATCCGCTCGGTCGCCGTGCACCCCGGCCCGGTCGGCAGCTCGTTCGGCCGCGACTCGTGGCTGGTGGGCCTGCTCTACCGCTCGCCGCTCAAGCGCTTCGCGACCATCAGCGTCGCCGACGGCGCCGCACCCCTGGTGGCGCTGGCCCACCGCGGCCCCGACCCTGAGATCGACGGGCGCTACTTCAGCCGCTTCAAGATCGACGGCCGCGAGAGCCGCCAGGCCCACGACCAGGCGCTGATCGACGGGCTGTGGGAGCGCTCGGCGCAGCTCACCGGCCTGCGGTGAGGCGCTACCGCAGGGGCACGAACCGGTAGCGCCCGTGCCGGCTGAGCGCGTCACGGCCGTCGCGCCGCTCGACCAGCACCATCTCGCCGGCGACCGGCACCACCATCCGGCCGGGGTCGGCGAGCTGGTCGAGAAGCGGCTGCGGCAGCTCGCGAGCCTCGGCGGAGACCAGGATCGCGTCGTACGGCGCCTCCGCGGGCCAGCCGAGCCGGTCGGGGGCGGCCTGCTCGACCCGTACCCTCGCCACCTGCTGGGCCACGAGGTTGCCCCGGGCCATGTCGACCAGCGCGGGCTCGAGCTCGACGCCCAGCACCGTCCCCGAGGGGCCGACCAACCACGACAGCAGCGCGGTGGTCCAGCCCGAGCCGCAGCCCACGTCGAGCACCCGGTCGCCCGGGCGGAGGGCGAGCAGGCGCAGCATGTCGGCGACCGTGCGGGGCTGGCTGTTGGTCTGGCCGTGACCGATCTGCACCGGGGCGTCGTCCCCGGCGCGGTCGCGCTGCCCCGGGGGCAGGTAGTCGCCACGGGCCACCGCCCGCATCGCCCCGGCCACCCCGGCCCGTGACTCGTCCATGACGTCTCGAGTCTGCCTCGCGAGACGCGTCGCGTCGACCCCGCCGATGAGAGAGGTCTCATCCACGGCTCACGGACGGCTCATCGGAGCCGGCCATCGTCAGCGTCGTACTGGTCAAGCAGCCGATGAGAGGACCTCACCATGTCGAAGATCCGCACCACCACCGCTGCCCTCGGGGCTGCCGCCCTGCTCGCCACCCCGCTCGCCCTGGTCGCCGGCCCCGCCCAGGCCGACGGACCCGAGAAGAACCGCGACTTCCGCGTCGGCGGCGCCGACGTCGACTTCAAGGTCGAGAAGGACGACGGCCGCTTCGAGGTCGAGGTGGAGGTCGACGACGCGAAGCCCGGCAGCAAGTGGCGCGTCGTGCTGCGTCACGAGGGGCGGAAGATCCACTCGCGGATGCACCGCGCCGACGACGACGGTGACGTCGCCGACATCGACAAGTACCGTCCCGACACCGCCGGCGCCGACACGTTCAAGCTGCGGGTCAAGAAGGTCGGGGGCGAGGCGAAGACGCGGACGATCCGGATGCGCTGACGGATGCGCTGACGGATGCGCTGAGAGGTCGGCTCAGGAGCGCGGGGGGCGGGGGAAGAACATGGGCACGCGAGCGGCGTACTCGTCCCAGCCCTCGCGCCGGCTCATCTTCTTCTCCAGGAGCTTGGCGCCGGTGACGTTGCGCAGGAAGAGGGTCATCGCGACCGGGCACAGCACGGTGGCCAGAGCGGCGACCCAGCCGGTCGAGGCGGCCGCGGCGAGCCACAGGCCCCACCACACGCAGGCGTCGCCGAAGTAGTTGGGGTGCCGGGTCCAGCCCCACAGGCCCTGGTCCATCACCGGCGGGCGCTCCTCGCGCGGGCGCGACATGTAGGCGTTGAGCTGGCGGTCGCCGACCGCCTCGAAGACCAGTCCGACCGCCCAGACCACGACGCCGAGCACCAGCACCCACGCGTGCTCGAGCGCCAGCACGGCGCCGACCGCGACCGGCACCGAGACGAACCACTGGGCCACCCCCTGCACCAGGAAGACCCGGCGCACCGCGGCCCCCATGCCGACCTCGGGGAGCGAGCCGCCCAGCATCTCGGCGTAGCGGGGGTCCTCCTCGCCACCGTGCGCGCCCAACGCCCTGCTGCGCACGTGCCAGGCCAGCCGGCCGCCCCACACCGCGACCATCGCCAGCACCAGCCAGCGGTGCCAGTCGGCGTCGTCGGCCCCGAGGCCGACCAGCGCGGTGACCGCGGCGACGACGACGAAGCCCAGGCCCCAGGCGACGTCCACGACGGCGACGACCCCGAGCTGGCGGGCCCGCAGTGCGGTCGCGGTCATCACGACCACGACGCAGGCGAGCCCGGCCAGCAGCGAGACGGTCAGGGCTGTCGTGGTGTCCATGTCACCAGTCTCGTACAGCCGGCAGCGTGTGTGCGCCGCCCGGCCGGACCATCAGCACCTGGTCGACGCCCATCCGGCCGTCGCGGAAGGCCATCGCGCCGCCGACGAGGTAGAGCCGCCACACCCGCACGACCTCCTCGCCCACGAGCTTGGTCAGCACCTCGACGTTGGACTCGAAGCGCTCGAGCCAGCCGGCCACCGTGAGCACGTAGTGCTCGCGCAGCGCGTGCACGTCGCGCACCTCGAGGCCACCGGCCTCGAGCAGGCCGACGGTCTCGCCGACGGGGCGCATGTGCATGTCGGGGGCGATGAAGCTCTCGATGAACGGACCGCCGCCCGGCCACCTGCCCGCACGCGACATCTGCTGCACCAGCACCCGCCCACCGGGGCGGACCGCGTCGTGCAGCACCTTCGCGTACGTCGGGTAGTTGCCCTGGCCGACGTGCTCGCCCATCTCCAGGGAGCCCACCGCGTCGTACTCCCGGCCCGGGGCCGGCACCGCGTCGCGGTAGTCCTGCAGCCGGATCTCGACCCGGTCGCCCAGGCCGCGCTCGGCGATGCGGGCGTCGATGAACTTCTTCTGCTCCGCGGCGATCGTCACGCCGGTCACCTGCGCGCCGAAGTGCTCCGCGGCGTGCAGCGACAGCGAGCCCCAGCCGCAGCCCACGTCGAGCATCCGCATGCCGGGCTCGAGGCCGAGCTTGGTGCACACCAGGTCGAGCTTGGCGCGCTGGGCGTCCTCGAGGGACTGCTCCGGTGAGGAGTGGTAGCCGCACGAGTAGGCCATCTGCGGCTCGAGGATCAGCGAGTAGAACTCGTTGGACAGGTCGTAGTGGAACGAGATCGCCGAGCGGTCGCGCACCTTGGAGTGCAGCCGGCCGCGGACCCGCGCCTGAGAGGCCGGGTTGGCCGGCGGACGGCCCAGGACGCCGAGGCCGGCCGCGGTGCGCACCGCCTCGACCAGGGCGCGCGGGGAGGGGCGCACACCGCTGAGTCCACGCTCCCGGGCCACGGCGAAGGCGTGGGTCAGGGCCGTGTCGAGGTCCCAGCCGTCGACCTCGGGGACGTCGAGCTCACCGGTGACGTAGGCCTGCGCGGCGCCGAGCTCGCCCGGGTGCCAGAGCAGGCGGCGCACGGCGTCGGGGCTGCGCAGCTCGACGGTCGGGACCGAGCCGTCGGCGGGTCCGGTCGCGGAGCCGTCCCACGCCACCAGGCGCACCGGGATCGGCCCCCGCAGGAACGGCTCGAGCGCCAGGGCCAGGCGCTGCGCGACCCCGTTCACGATGCCTCCGGACGCGCCAGCACCAGCTGGTTGACGTCGATGTAGCCCGACGCGAAGCCGGCGCGGGAGTACTCGAGGTAGAAGTGCCACATCCGCACGAACGTCTCGTCGAAGCCGAGCGCGGCGACCTCGTCGGGCGAGCCCAGGAAGGCGTCGTCCCACAGCCGCAGCGTGGCCGCGTAGTGCTGGCCGAAGGCCTGGCGCTCGACCAGGCGCAGCGAGGTCTGCTCGTGGGTGATCTGCTCGATCACCGACACCGAGGGCAGCAGGCCGCCGGGGAAGATGTACTTGTGGATCCAGGTGTAGGTGTTGCGGGTGGCGACCATCCGGTCGTGCGGCATCGTGATCGCCTGGATGGCGACCAGGCCGCCGGGTGCCAGCACCGTGTCGATGGTGCGGAAGTACTCGCCCCAGTAGTCGTGGCCCACCGCCTCGATCATCTCCACCGACACCACCGCGTCGTACTCGCCGGTGACGTCGCGGTAGTCGCAGATCTCGACGTCGACCAGGTGGCTGAGCCCGGCCGCCTCGACGCGGGCCTGGGCCAGGTGCTGCTGCTCGACCGAGAGCGTGATGGTGCGCACCGAGGCGCCGCGTCGCGCGGCGCGGATCGCCAGCTCGCCCCAGCCGGAGCCGATCTCGAGCACCCGGGAGCCCGCTCCGACCCGGGCCCGGTCGAGCAGCCTCTCGATCTTGTTGGCCTGGCCGGCCTCGAGGTCGGCGGCGGTGGCCTGCGACGGCGCGGTCTCGAACAGCGCCGAGGAGTAGCTCATCGTCGGGTCGAGGAACAGCTCGAACAGGTCGTTGGAAAGGTCGTAGTGGTGCGCGATGTTGCGCTGGCTGTTCCTCTTGCTCGAGTGCATCCAGCTCGGGGGGCGCTTGACGACCAGCGCGCGCGCCTTCTGCAGGTTCTGCGGCACCAGGTCCTGGATCTCGGCGGCCAGCACCGTCAGGAAGCCACCCAGGTCGGGGGCGTCCCAGGCGCCGGTCAGGTAGGCCTCGCCGAAGCCGATGAGCTGGTGGCGGCCCACGCGGGCCCAGACCTCGTCGGGGCGGTGCACGGTCATCTCGGGCCCGCCGCGGCCGATGGTGCGCCGGCCCTCGGGCAGGTCGAGGTGCACGGTCACGTCGAGGCGGTCGACCGCGGCGACGAAGAGCCGCCGGGCGATGGCCGCGGAGACGCGGGCCCGGGGTCCGGAGGGGACGACGTCGAGGCCGGGCCAGGTCTCCGCCTGCGGCGGGCTGGTGGGTCGGGACGGGGTCATGGTCATCGCGAGACGCCTTCCTGGTGGTGCGCGGGTCGCTGTCGGATCGGGAGCCGGCGCAGCCACAGCCACACCCCGTGCAGGCGGATCAACGCGGATCCGCGCAGGGCGGCAGGGGCGGCGCGCAGGGCGCTGGTGGTGCTCCTGTTCCCCGTCAGCGACGCACTGAACCGTGCGTCGCCGTCGGAGTGCAGGGTCACGGCGATGTCGAGGCTCTCGCCGGGCACCGGCACCGCCAGCTCGTAGTGGCCGTCGGTGCCGTGGAACGGCGAGACGTACATGGCCTTGCCGGTGCGGGCGCGGCCCTGCTCGTCGGGCTCGACGAGGTAGGCGTGCCGGTCGCCGTAGGTGTTGTGCACCTCGACCACGCAGGCCTCCACCTCACCGTCGGGCGCGAGCGCCCAGAAGACGGTGATCGGGTTGAAGCAGTAGCCGAACGCGCGCGGCTGCGCGGCCATCAGCACCCGGGTGTCGCGGCGCAGCGTGACGCCCTGCAGGTCGAGGAAGTGCTCGACGTTCTCGCGGATGCTGCGATCGGGCGAGCCCAGGTGGTCGCGGGCCTCGAAGGAGCCGCGCAGCCACGAGGTGGACCTGTGGTCGGGCAGGTCGTCGAGGTCGACGAGCCAGGTGTGCGAGTGGTGCGTGAACGCCCGCTTGAACGGCGTACGACGCTGGTGGCGGATCGTGGTGTCGTAGACGACGCCGGCCTCGACGTCGGCCGCGGTCGCGCGCTCCGGCCAGGCCAGCCCGAGCCGCTCCACGGCGTGCAGACCCGAGCGGGCGCCGTCCTCGTGGAAGCCCCAGCCGTGGTAGGCGCCGGCCAGCGCCACCCGGTCGGTGTCGAGCTCGCCGAGGCGGGCCTGGGCGGCGACCGACTCGGGGGTGTAGAGCGGGTGCTCGTACTCCATCCGGTCGATCACGCTGGCAGGGTCGACGAGGTGCTCGCCACCGAGGGTGACCAGGTAGTGGGTGTCGGTGTCGAGGCGCTGCAGGCGGGTCAGGTCGTAGGTCACCACGACGCCCTCGACCCCGTCGGGGCGCTCCTGGGCCGCGGAGGGGCGCAGGAAGTTCCACGACGCCCAGGTGTTGCGCAGCCGCGGCAGCACCGAGGTGTCGGTGTGCAGCAGCGCGGTGTTGGGCGAGTAGGGCATCGCGCCGAGCAGCTCGCGGTGCAGCGGCGTCGGGTCGGCCAGCATCGCCAGGGTCTGCGAGGGGTGCGTGGCCAGCACCACGGCGTCGTACGACGCGGTGTCGCCGTTGCCGTCGGTGACCTCGACGCCCTCGGGGGTCTCGAGCACCGAGGTGACCTTGGTGCCCAGGCGCACGTCGGGCAGAGCCGCCCCGACGCGCTGCACGTAGGTGTGCGAGCCGCCGGTGACGGTGCGCCAGGTCGGGGAGCCGAAGATGCTCAGCATCCCGTGGTGCTGCAGGAAGCTGAAGAGGTAGCGCGCGGGGTACTGCAGGGAGACCGCGGGGTCGCACGACCAGACCGCGGCGACCATCGGCTCCATGAAGTGGCGCACGAAGAAGTCGCTGAAGCCGCCGTCGGCCAGGAACTCGCGCAGCGTCCGCTCGTCGCTGCCGCCCGTCTCGTCGGTGGCGGCGAGCAGGGCGCGGGCCTGGCGGTGGAAGCGCGGGATCTCGGTGAGCATCCGCAGGTACGCCGGCCGGGTCAGGTGCCCCCGCGAGGGGATCACCCCTCGGCGTCCGAGCGCGCCGGCCCACTCGAGGTCGGAGTCGTCGTCGCGGATCGACATCGACATCTCGGACTGCTGGGTGGGCACGCCGAGCTCGGCGAAGAGGCGCAGCAGGGTGGGGTAGGTGCGGCGGTTGTGCACGATGAAGCCGGTGTCGATGCGCAGCTCGTGCGAGGTGCCGTCGGGGCGGGTCTCCGGCACCGAGTGGGTGTCGGCGTGCCCGCCGAGCCGGTCGTCGGCCTCGTAGAGCGTGACGTGCGCGGTGCGCGAGGCGACGTAGGCGGCGGTCAGCCCGGCGACGCCGGACCCGACCACCGCGACCCGTCGGGGCGCAGCCGGGGTGGGACCGACCACGTCAGGCCTTGGCGAAGTCGATGACGATGGCCGACTCGAAGTTCGGTGTGTTGGAGCCACCCTCGGGCTCGACGGTGATGCCGACCGCCTCGGCGGTGGCGGCGTCGCCGGAGAGCAGCACGACGTTGTCGGGGCCCTTGGGCATGAACCCGGCGGCCTTCATCCGCCCGTCGCGCTGGAGCCACAGCTCGTAGACCAGGCCCTCGCCCGGGTCGGCCATGTCCTCGGTGACGATGACGGCCTGGCCCAGCGAGACGGAGCGGGTCACGGTGGCCTTGGCGCCGTCCTCGAAGGTGCGGGTCACGCTCTGCGCGTCGGGTGCCTGCAGCACCTCGGTGACGGCCTGCGGGGTCGCGACGGCCTCCTCGGCCTCGAGCTGCGAGGAAGTGTCCTCCCAGGGCTGGGTGACGGCCACGACGCCGCCGACGCCGAGCAGCGCTACCACTGCAGCCGCGGCGGCGACCAGAACCGGAAATCGACGGGTCCGGGGGGCCTCCTGCACCAACGGGGGCAGGGGGCGCACGGTGGCGATGTCGGCGAGCAGCCGCTCGCGCAGCGCCGCCGGCGGGGCGACGGGGGCGACCTCGGTGAGGACGCCGGAGGCCTCGCGCAGCGAGTCGACCTCGTGGCGGCACTCGGTGCACTCGGCGAGGTGTCGCTCGAAGTGCATCCGCTCGATGTCGTCGAGGGCGTCGACGGCGTAGGCGCCGGAGAGCGCGTGGACGTCGTTCACTGGCCTACTCCCATCGTGTCTCGCAGGCGGATGAGTCCGTCGCGTATTCGTGTCTTGGCTGTGCCGACCGGCAGGTCGAGCATGGTGGCCACCTCGGTGTGCGTGTAGCCGCCGAAGTAGGCCAGCTCCAGGGCCTCGCGCTGCACCTGAGTGAGCGTGGTGAGTGCGTCGCGGACCCTGCGGGCCTCCATCGAGGCGTGGGCCGCCTCGGCGGTCGAGTCGTGGTCGACCGGTTGGTTCTGCTGGTGGTACGTGGTGTCGCGCCGTGTGGACGCCTGGGCCGCGCGCACCCGGTCGACGGCCTTGCGGTGGACGATCGTGAGCAACCACGACAGCGGGCTGCCCCTGTCGGAGTCGAACCTGGCCGCCTGGCGCCACACGTCGAGCATGGCCTCCTGGAGGACCTCCTCGCTCTGCGCCGGGTCGCGCACGACCCGCAGCACCAGGCCGAAGGCCCGGGAGGCGACCGCGTCGTAGAGCTGCGCGAACGCCTGCTGGTCTCCCTTGGCGGAGGAACGGAGGAGTTCTGCCAGGTCCGGGGGCGCGGCCCCGCCGGCCGGGGACCCCTCGGGGTCCCCGGCGACGGTCAGCCTTGGCTCAGTCACGTGCTGATCATCTCGCGTTGTGGCTCAGGTGCGAAAGATCAGGGCATCAGCACGGCGTCGACGACGTAGACCGTCGCGTTGGCCGTGGGGATGTTGCCGCAGAGCACGTTGGCCGGGGTGTCACCGTTCTCGACGGTCATGCCGTCGGTGTCACCGTTGATGGTGAGGGTGTCACCGTTGAGCGTGTCCTGCTCGCCCACGACGGCCTCGGGGTCGAGCTGCTCGCCCACGACGTGGTGGGTCAGGACCGCGGTGAGGGCATCCTGGTCGGCGAGGAGCGCGTTGAGGTCCTTCTCCGGGATGGCCGCGAACGCGTCGTCGGTGGGCGCGAAGACCGTCAGGGCCTCGGCGTCGTTCAGGGTGTCGACGAGGCCGGCTTCGCCCACCGCGGTCACCAGGGTGCCGAGCAGCGGGTTGTTGCTGGCGGCGGTGGCGACCGGGTCCTGGACCATGCCGTCGAAGGAGCCGGCGCCGTCCTGCGGCACGGCCGAGCAGGCGTCGCCGAAGGTCTGGTCACCGGCGGAGGCCTCAGCGGTCTCCGAGGGCTCCTCAGCGGGCTCCTCGGAGGTCTCCGAGGAGGTGTCCTCGGAGGCGGTGGCCTCCTCGGCGTCGTCGCCACAGGCGGCGAGACCGAGCGAGAGGGTGAGGGCCGTCGCGGCCAGGGCACCGGTGCGCTTGAACGTGGTGGTCTTCATGGGGAATCTTGCCTTCCGTTGGTGGCTGAACACTGGTGATTCGGTGCTGCCCCGGGCCCGGATTGGCCGGATGGGGACAGATCGTGCGGATCTGCTGTGAGCCGGGTCACCCACGCCTCACGCGACGGTGACGCGCAGCTCCTGGATGCCGCTCGCGCCCTCCGGGAAGGGCATGGCGCGGGCGGGGGTCTGGGTGGTGCCGTCGCCGCTGATGGCGCGCGCGGCGACCGAGTGGCCGCCCTCGGTGGCGTCCCAGCGGTAGTACCACTGGCGCCAGTAGTCGTTGTTGACCGACGGACCCATCTCGGCGTCCTGCCAGGCGCCGCCGTCGATGCGTACCTGCACCTTGTCGACGCCGCCCTTCTGCTGGGCCCAGGCGACACCGCCGATGATGTTCTCGCCCACCGGCAGCTCCTGGAGCGCGTTGGGGGTGTCGATGCGGGTGGAGACCTTGATCGGGGCGTCGGTGGCCCAGTCGCGGTCGGTCCAGTACGCCGACTTCTCGGCGTACGTCGTCAAGGTGATGCGGGTGATCCACTTGGTGGCGCTGATGAACCCGTAGAGGCCGGGGACGATCATCCGCGCGGGGAAGCCGTGGGCGCGCGGCAGCGCCTCGCCGTTCATCCCGATCGCGATCATGGAGTCGCGGCCGTCGGTGGCCAGGTCGAGCGGGGTGCTGATGGTCATCCCGTCGAAGTCGGTCGAGTAGATCTGGTCGGCGGTGTCGCCCACACCGGCCATGTCGAGCAGGTCGGTCAGGCGCACGCCCAGCCAGCGGGCACCGCCGACGAACTCGCCGCCGACGCTGTTGGAGACGCAGGTCAGGGTGATGTCGCGCTCGATCAGGTCCATCTCGAGCAGGTCGTCGAAGCTCAGCGTGACCTCGCGCTCCACGTCGCCGTCGATGGTCAGCGTCCAGCCGTCCTGGTCGACGACCGGGGTGTCGAGGCGGGTGTCGACGCGGTAGAAGTCCTCGTTGGAGATGCGCAGCGGGGTGATCTCGCCGAACTCGCCGCTCAGGCCCTCGGGGAAGTCGCCGGCCGGGGAGGCAGGATCGGGCAGGGCGATGTCGACGTTGCCGCTGCGCAGGTTGGTGATGAGGCGGCCCGCACCGCCGAGGACGGCGGCGGCGGCGGCCAGGGCGCCGGCAGCGATGAGCACGCCACGGCGGCTCGCGCCGGTGCCCGCCTCACGCGGCCGGCCGGGCTCGGCAGCCCGGGTGGCGCAGGCCCTGCCGTGCAGCCACCACAGGGAGGCGACGCCGGTGACGGCGGCCACCAGGCTCGGCAGCAGCTCGGAGACGCTGCCCTGCACGACGGCGGCGGCCGCGGCCAGGGCGACGAGCGCGACGAGGAGGCCGGCGCCCAGTGCCAGGCGACGACGGGCGAGCACGCCCGCCACCCCGGCCAGGACCAGCACGACCAGCACGACCGAGCCGACCAGGATGATCTTGTCGGCACTGCCGAACTGGCGGATGGCCCACTCCTTCATCGGCGTGGGGGTCAGGTCGATGACCTGGGAGCCGACGGCCAGCACCGGCGACGACGACGGGGTCGTCAGCGCGGCGACCAGGTGGGCCGCGGCCATGCCCAGGAGCGTGGAGACGACGCCCAGGCCGGCCCACAGGGCCGTGCTGGCGAGCCGCTCGGATCGCGGCTGCCGGTCGGTGGCGCCGTCGTCGGGCGTGGGGTCGGGCGTTGAGGTGGGCATGGGGGTGGTTCGGAGCGGGGCGGTGCGACGGATGCCCGGGTGGGCGCGGCAGGATGTGGCGCATGTCGCACACCACCGAGCCCTCCGCCTCCGACGTGGTCCGCTACGACGTGGCCGACGGCGTCGCCACCATCACCCTCGACTCCCCGCACAACCGCAACGCGCTCTCGCGGCGCCTCGTGACAGGTCTGCTGGAGGCCCTGGAGCGGGCGGCCGCCGACGAGGAGGCCCGCGTGGTCGTGCTGGCCGCGACCGGCAGGGTCTTCTGCTCCGGCGCCGACCTCTCCGAGGCGGCCGGCGGGTCGATGGAGGAGGGCGCGCTGACGATCGTCGCGATCCAGCGCGCGGTGGTGGCCCACCCCAAGCCCGTGGTGACCCGGTTGCAGGGGCCGGTGCGTGCGGGCGGCATCGGCCTGGTCGCGGCCTCCGACGTCGTGGTCTGCGCCGACGAGGCCACCTTCGCCCTGACCGAGGTCAAGCTCGGGCTGGCCCCCGCCGCGATCTCGCTGACGGTGCTGCCCCGGATGACCGACCGCGCCGCGTCGCTGGCCGCCCTGGGCGGTGAGGTCTTCGGCGCCGCCGACGCGCTCGAGCACGGCCTGGTCACCCGGGTGGTGCCCGCCGACGGGCTCGACGCGGCCGTCGGGGAGGTCTGCTCGAGCCTGGCGACCGGATCCCCGCAGGGCCTGCGTGAGACCAAGGCCCTGCTCAACCGCGACCTGCTGGACCGCATCGACGAGCGCGGGCCCGAGCTGGCCGCCCTCTCGGCCCGCCTCTTCGGCTCCGAGGAGGCCAGGTCGGCGATGACCGCGTTCCTCGGCCGCGGGCGGGGCTGAGCCTAGGAGCCCGGGGAGCGTGCGATCCGGTCGAGCTCGCTGCGCAGCTTCTGGTGCAGCGCGCGTGCCAGACGGTGCACGAACGTGACCGTGAGGTGGCCGCGGAAGTAGTAGACGACCTGGTCGTCGACGACCGTGGGGCAGCGGTCCTCGCGGCACAGCCACGGCAGCGGGTCGACGAGACCGAGGCCCAGGTCGGCGCTGAGCTCCTCCTGCGCGGCGAGGATGCGCGTGACCTCGGGGTCCAGCTCCATCTCGCAGTCGGCCGGTGTCGCGCCCTCGGTGTCGAGACAGGCGACCAGGTCCTCGTCGCGCTCCAGCCACGGTGTCTCGCCGAGCACCACGACGTCGGCCCCGCTGCCCTGCAGCCGCTCGGCGCTGCGCCGCATCCCCGCCACCCACCGGTCGCCGAAGTCGTCCTGGGCCATCGTCGACATCACGACCACGTCGGGTTCGAGGGCGTCGACCCGGTCGAAGGCCCAGTCGCGCCACTCGGTGCAGTCCTCGCGGGAGAGCGAGGGGGAGTCGGCCAGGGTGCAGCCGGTCTTGACGAGGTGGTGGACCCGCCAGCCCCGCGCCCGGCCGATCTGGTCGAAGGCCGGCAGGAACATCCCGGCGTGCGAGTCGCCGATGACCACGACGTCGTCGAGGTCCTTGCCGTCCTGCTGGCCGACGGTGCACACGTCGTGGGAGGTCTGGTCGGGGCTGCGGGCGTAGCAGCGGTCGTCGACGGTGCGGTGGAAGGTGTCGCTGCGCAGCTCGGAGAGCGGCGGCTCCAGCTCGTCGGCGACCGGGTCGTCGGCCTCTTCGACGGCCTCGCGCAGGTCGCGGCGCGGCTGGCGGGTCGCGGTGGGGAAGTCCTTGCCCGAGGCCCGCTCCGCCCTCTCGACCCGGGCGAAGTACTCCGGGGCCTGATCGAGGTCGGGCTCGTTGACGCCGACCACGACCACGGAGGTGGCCAGCACGGCCACCGACGCGGGCCACCAGGCGAGGGCGACCCGCCGCGCCGGACGCAGCCGCCCGGTGTGGCAGGGCACCTCGACCAGGGTGTGGGTCAGCATCGTGGCGAGCACGGCGAGCCCGATCGCGCCGGCGAGCTCGAGGAGGGTCAGGTCGCGACCCAGGCGGGCCTCGGCCAGCACCAGCACCGGCCAGTGCCACAGGTAGAGCGCGTAGGAGCGGTCCCCGAGCCACTGCAGCGGGGCCACGCCCAGCATCCGGCCGGCGGCGAACCTGCCGGGACCCGGTTCGAGGCCCGTGGTGCCGGCGGCCACCAGCAGGCAGGTCGCCCCGACCGGGAGCAGCGCCACCACGCCCGGGAAGGCGCTGGTGTCGTCGATGACCCACAGCGACAGGCCCAGCCCGGCGAGGCCGGCCCAGCCGGCCGCGGTGCGCAGTCCTGCGGGGAGCCGGGCCAGGCGCGGCACGAGCAGCGCCAGGCCGGCGCCGGCAGCCAGCTCCCAGACCCGGGTGGTGGTGGTGAAGTAGGCCGCCTCGGGAGTGCTCGCGGTCAGGTTCACCGACCAGGCGAGCGAGACGACGACGACGGCCGTGACGAGCAGGCCCAGCGCGGGCGAGCGGCGTACGCCGCGACTGCGCAGCCGGGCCGCCAGCAGCGCGACGCCGAGCACCAGCAGCGGCCAGCCCAGGTAGAACTGCTCCTCGACGGCCAGCGACCAGTAGTGCTGGAAGGGCGACTGGTCGGCGCCCTGCGCGAAGTAGTCGGCGCCCTGCGCGGCCAGGTCCCAGTTGATCGCGAAGAGCGCGACGAGGACCGCGTCGCGGGTCACCTCGGCGGTGCGCACGTCGCCCAGGACCAGCACCGAGCCGAGCAGCGTGGCCAGCGCGACGAGGGTGGCGGCGGGCAGGATGCGCCGCGCGCGGCGGGCGTAGAAGTCGCGCAGCGAGATGGTGCCGCTGCGCTCCAGCTCGGCGAGCAGCAGGCCGGTGATCAGGAAGCCCGAGAGCACGAAGAAGACGTCGACGCCCAGGAAGCCGCCGGGCAGCCAGCCGGCGTGGTCGAGCACGACGAGGCCCACCGCCACGGCGCGCAGGCCCTGGATGTCGCGGCGGTGCGGTCGCGACCGCGTCGGGCCGGCCACTACCGCCCCGGCTCCGGCACCGGACCGAAGTCCTGGTGGCACTCCTCCGCTCCGCGGCAGTCCGAGAGGATCGTGGTGCGGCGCGCGAGCTCCGCCTCGACCGCGGCGTAGCGTTCGCGCCCTGCGACCGACTGCACCTGCTCCGGGTCGCGGTCGCGGTCGTAGAGCTCGACGAAGCCGTCGTGGAAGCGGGCGTAGGTGTAGCGGTCGGTGCGCAGCCCGCGGTAGAGCCAGCCGGTCTTCCCGGTCTCGGGCTTGTAGGGCCCGCCCTGCAGCAGCACCCCGCCGGGGTAGAGCTCCTCGCTCTGGCGGCCCTGCCACAGGTCGAGCAGGGAGGTGCCGTCGGTCAGCAGGCCCGGCTCGGCGCCGGCGATGTCGAGGAAGGTCGGGACCAGGTCGACGATGGTGGCCGTGGCGCTGGTCCGGCTGCCGGGCTCGATGCCGGGCCCGCGCACCAGCATCGGGGTCCGCACGCTCTCCTCGTAGGGCAGGATCTTGCCGAACCAGCGGTGCTCGCCGAGCTGGAAGCCGTTGTCGGTGATGAAGACCAGGTAGGTGTCGTCGAGCTCGCCCTGGGCGCGCAGCTCCTCGACGAGCGGCCCGACGGTGTCGTCGAGGCTGGCCAGTGCGCTGGCGCGGCCGCGGGCCGTGCGCACGACCGTCTGCTCCGAGATCTTGGGCTGGCGGCGCACCAGGCCCTGCTTGTCGGAGACGTCGTCCTCGTTGAAGGCGGGCGACTCGGTGACCGAGCGGGCCAGCTCGTCGGCGGCGTCCTGGTTCGGTGTCTTGCCGGTGCGCCGCTGCTCGGCCAGCGCCGACGGCGAGGAGCGCGGCGGCTCGAGGCCGCAGGTGTTCTGCTCGCAGGTGCTGCGGCGGCGCGAGGGGTGCGGGGCGAAGTGGCTGACCCACATGAAGAAGGGCTCGTCGCCCTGGCTGAGCTCGTCGACGTACTCGACGGCCTTCTCGCCGACGTGGTCGGTGTAGTAGCCATCGACGTCGACCACCTCGTCGCCGACGAACTGCTTGAAGTCGTAGTAGTCGGCGAAGCCGTGGCTGGTGGCGTCGAAGATGTCCCAGCCGGGGTCGCGGCCGTCCTTGAAGGAGTAGCCGTTGAGCATCTTGCCCAGGAAGGCCGTGCGGTAGCCGGCGTCCTGCAACCAGACGCCGACGTGCTGGCTCTCGTCGAAGGCCTGGTAGCCGCCCTGCGGGGGGAAGTTGCCGCGCACCCCGTTGTTCTGGGCCAGCTGGCCGGTCATCAGCTCGGCGCGCGCCGGGCAGCACAGCGGGTGCGGGGTCAGGGCGTTGTCGAAGGTGAGGCCCTCATCGCCGATCAGCCGCTCGACCTCGGGCAGGAACCGCATCTCGTCGAGGCGCTGGTCGTCGCTGGAGACCAGGATGATGTTGGGCCGTTCCCGGGCCAGGAAGCCCGGCGCCTGCCGGGCGCCGGTGCTGCCCGGCGGGGGCGGGTCGGTGCGGAGGTCGATGACCGCGGCGATGGTGATCAGCACCACGAACGCCATGAGTGCGGCCAGGACGGGCCGCGGCACGCGCGGCGGGGAGAGCGAAGGCACGCCAGACCTCGGGATCGGGGATGGGTGACGTCTCAACCTACAGATGTCGCGTGGACGCGGGCGAAATGATGAGGTCCGGCTCCTCGAGGCAACCATCCGCCATCCTCAGGTGGTCCACCAGGACATGACCACCACCACCGGGACGCGCTCGGGCCCGTCCCGCCCAGGAGGAACCGTGGCACCACGACCGGGCGACGCGCACGTCGCCTTCGACGAGTTCGTGCTGGCCCGCTCCTCCGGCCTGCTGCGCACGGCGTACCTGCTCACCCACGACCACGCCCTGGCCGAGGACCTGCTGCAGACCGCGCTGGCCAAGGCCTGGTTCGCCTGGGAGCGCATCGACCAGCACGAGGCGTACGTGCGCCGGATCCTGGTCACCACCTACGCGACCTGGTGGCGGCGGCGCTGGAACGGCGAGCACCCCACCGACGAGCTGCCCGAGGCCGGTGGGTCGCCCGACCCGACCGACGCGGTCGGCCAGCGCCACGACCTGTGGAGCGCCATGGAACGGCTGCCGCGCCGCCAGCGGGCCGTGGTGGTGCTGCGCTACTTCGAGGACCTGACCGAGGCCCAGACCGCCCAGGCTGCTCGGCTGCTCGGTCGGCACCGTCAAGAGCCAGGCGTCGAAGGCGTTCGCCAAGCTGCGCATCGACCCGTCGCTGGCGCCTCAGCCCGCCACCACGACCACCACCGAGGAGCGCTCATGAGCACCGTCGACGACCTGCGCAGCACCCTCGAGGACCGGGCCCGGGCGGTCGACGACCCCGGCGCCTCGCCGCGGGTGGTGGCCGTGCACGCCCGGGTGCGCGGGCTGCGACGCCGGCGGCGCGCGGCAGCCGGGGCCGTGGCGGCCGTCGTGCTCGCGGCCGGGGTCGGCCTGGCCGCGCTGGGCCCCGTGGGCGGCGGGGACGGTCCGGCGCCGGCCGAGGGTCCGCGCACGGTCGCTGGACAGGAGGTGCCGGCGAGCGTGACGGTCGGGGGCCGCGACTACGAGTACGCCGACGCGATCGAGGTGCCCACCGGTGAGGAGGTGGCACGCGTGGCCCTGCTCCCCAGCGACGAGCTGCGCACGGTCTCGCTGGTGGGATCCGGCCTCGACGGCGGGACGGTGACGCTGCGCCAGTCGAGCCGAGGCGTGGCGCGCACCCTGGGGGACGGGTCGGTGCAACCGCCGGTACCCGTCCTGCCCGGGGAGTCGTCGTTCTCGGTGGTGCTCGACGACCTGGGACCGGACGCCGAGGTGGCGCTGGCGGTCTATGACCAGACGGGGACGGCGCCGGGTGGTGTCGTCGGCCCCCGGACGCCCGCCGGCCCGGTCGTGTTCCCGGCCGAGGTGGCCGGTGAGGCGATGCTCGGCGCAGCCTTCTCCGGTGCGGACGGCACCGAGGGGTCGCAGGTGACGACGCGCATCGAGGTGGACCGCCGCCAGGAGGTGCGCCTGTCGACGTACTGCACCGCCGACACGCGCAGGCTGTGGGTCGCCGTCGAGGTCGACGGGCGACCGGCCGTCTCGCGCCCTTGCGGCAACGACGGTGTCGTGGACCCCACGGGCGGCTGGTCCGGGTTGCGGCTCTCCGGCGGAGAGCACACGGTGCGCGCCTACCTGACGAGCGACCCCACGCGCGGGGCCGAGGTCGACGACCCCGGAGCGGTGATCGGGCTCGGCGCCTATCCGGCACCGCCGACCACGACCGTGGCCGGTGCCTCGGTCGACCGCGTCGTCGAGCACGATGGCCGGCTGTGGCGCCTCGAGGCAGCGCTGGAGGCCACCAGTGACGGGGTGCCCGGCACCCGCCGGCTGGTCGCCGACGACGAGCCGTTGCTGGTCGGGCTGGTCTTCGACCGGGGTGTCGTGGGGCTGCGGGCCGACGCTGGGCTCGGCCGCTCCGGCGACCTGGTGTCGAGCCTCTACGACTCCCCCGAGGGGGGCAGCGCCGGCGTGGGCCAGCTCCTGGCCGGCGACGAGTACGACGTGCGGCTCTACGAGGACCGTGGTCGCGGCTTCGAGGGCTCGATCCTGGCCTACCGGCCGCTCGACTGAACCCTGCGGGGACGTCGGCGTGCCGTGGATGGGCAGGGACCGGTAAAGTCCCCTCCTTGCACGAGGAGCAGCACGGCGAAGGGGATGCGGGCGTTGACCGAGGATCTCGCAGCGCAGGAGACCGCGCGCGAACAGGCGTACGTCGACAAGGTCTACGCCCAGCTCGCGCTGTCGTCGGCCGCGGCGCAGGCGCTGGCCCGCGAGGGTCACGACCGGGGCCGGCTGGGCCACGAGGGCGGGCTGGTCGAGCGCGACGCGATGGTCTTCCAGGCCGCGCGGCGCATCGCCCAGCTCGACGCCGCCCACGAGGGCCTGGTCTTCGGCCGCCTCGACCTGCACCCCGGCCTCGACCCGCAGCCGCGCTACATCGGGCGCATCGGCCTGCGTGACGCCGAGCGCGACTCGCTGCTGATCGACTGGCGTGCCCCGGCCGCCGCGGTGTTCTACCAGGCCACCGCGGCCACGCCCCAGCAGGTGATCCGGCGCCGGGTGCTGCGCTCGGACGGCGCGAAGGTCGTCGGGGTCGAGGACGAGCTGCTCGACGCGGAGGCCCTCGAGGAGACCGGGGCCGACCTGCCGATCATCGGCGAGGGTGCGCTGATGGCGCAGCTCTCCCGCGCCCGTGACCGCACGATGCACTCGATCGTGGCGACCATCCAGGCCGAGCAGGACCAGGCGATCCGTGCGCCCAGCAAGGGGGTCGTGGCGATCTCCGGGGGCCCGGGCGTCGGCAAGACGGTCGTGGCGCTGCACCGCGCGGCGTACCTGCTCTACACCGACCGGCGCCGCTACGAGACCGGTGGCGTGCTGATCGTGGGCCCCAGTGGGGTCTTCATGCGCTACATCGAGCGGGTGCTGCCCAGCCTCGGTGAGACCGCGGTGGCGCTGCGCTCGCTCGGCGAGGTCGTCGACGGGGTGCGCGCCACCCGTCAGGACGAGCCGTCGGTGGCCGACGTGAAGGGCGCGGCCCGGATGGCCGAGGTCCTGCGGCGCCTGGCGCGCCAGCAGGCGCCCGGCAGCCCCAGCGAGTTCCGCACCTTCTACCGCGACGACGTGCTGGTGCTCGACCGCGGCCTGCTCGGCCGGATCCGGCGCCAGCTGATGTCGCAGGGGCGCCGCAACCGCCAGCTGCCGCGGGTGCCGGGCGTGCTGCTCGACGCGCTGTGGCGCCAGGTGCGCGGCGAGCGCGGCCGCGAGCGCGGTCGCGACTCCTTCGACGACGAGCTGCTGGGCGACCAGCGCTTCCTCGACTTCGTGACGGCCTGGTGGCCGCCGCTCGACGCGCCGACGGTGCTCGCCTGGCTGCGCGACCCCGAGGTGCTGTCCCGGGTGGCCGAGGGCGTGCTCTCGGCCGAGGAGCAGCGGGTGCTCTCCAAGTCGTGGGCCGACCTGCCCGAGCACCCGGTCGGCAAGGACCTCACGGTGCAGGACGTTCCGCTGCTCGACGAGCTGCGCTACGCGCTGGGCGACGTGCCCGAGCGCACCGACGACGAGGCCTCGCTCTCCGACACCTCGCTGCTCGAGGGCGGGCACGACATGGCCGAGCTGATGACCGCCGCCGACCGCGAGTACGCGCCGACCGGGCGGGCCTGGACGCCGCCGACCCACAAGATCGACGACGACCCGTTCGCGCACGTGCTCGTCGACGAGGCCCAGGACCTCACGCCGATGCAGTGGCGGATGGTCGGGCGCCGCGGGCGCACCGCCTCGTGGACCATCGTCGGCGACCCGGCCCAGTCGTCGTGGCCGGTGCCCGACGAGGCCGCCGCGGCGCGCGCCGAGGCGATCGAGGGCAAGGCGCTGCACGAGTTCCACCTCTCCACCAACTACCGCAACTCCTCGGAGATCTACGCCCATGCGGCGGCGTACGCCGAGCGGGTGGGCCTCGACGCGGACCTGCCCACGGCCGTGCGCTCGACCGGGGAGGAGCCGCGCGTCGTCGAGGACGCCCCCGACCTCGAGGCCGCGGTGCGCGAGGCCGTCGTCGACCTCGCCGGCCGGGTGGCCGGCACCGTCGGCGTCGTCGTCCCCGCCGCTCGGCGCTCCGAGGTCAACGCCTGGATGGCGTCGTGGCCCGAGCTGGCCGAGGACGCCAAGGGCGCCCGGGCCGCGGTCGACTCCTCGGTCACGCCCTCGGGCGAGGACCGCGTCGTCGTCCTGACCGGCCTGGACACCAAGGGCCTGGAGTTCGACGGCATCGTGGTCGTGCGGCCCCAGGAGATCGAGGACGAGTCGCAGACCGGCCGCGCCACGCTGTACGTCGTGCTCACCCGCGCCACCCAGCTGCTGACGACGGTGTCCTGAGGTGGGTCGGTTCCTGTTCGGCCGCTCGTGGAACGTGCGGGAGCGCCAGTCCGCCTTCAGCCCTACGAGGCCCAGGACATGGCCGACATCCTGAAGCGGCCGCGGTAGCCCTTGCGCAGGCCGTGCGCCGCCGGAGCGCCCGGACCTTCGCCGGCCCCGCGGTCCTGACCAGCGCGATCCCGTGCACGCGGGCAGGCCATCGGCGCCCACTAGGCTGCCGTCATGACTGAGGCCACGCCTGATGCCCGCGCCGCGATCGAGGCGATCCAGGGCCACGAGGCGTGGGCGATCATCCGGCGCTCCACCCGGGCCGGCGACAAGGACACCGTCGGGCTGGTCGGCGGGCGGCGCAGCGTCGTCGAGTCGCTGCTCGACGTGCCGCTCGAGGAGGGCGCCCCCGCCGACGGGCACATCGCCGACCGGCTGCTGGCGATCCCGTTCCGCCAGGTGGCCGAACGCGGATTCGAGGCGCACGACGACGGCACCCCGCTGGTGGTCGTCGACGTCGAGACCGAGCTGGAGTTCTCCGTCGCCGAGGTGGTCGAGGCGATCGACGACACCGGGGTCGAGTTCACCGACCGCGGTGGCTTCGAGACCGACGACGCGGCGTACGCGACGGTCGTCGACACGATCATCCGCGACGAGATCGGGCAGGGCGAGGGCGCCAACCTGGTCATCGGGCGGCACTACCGCGCGACGGTCGCCGACTGGGGCACCGCCACCGCGCTGAGCGTCTTCAAGCGGCTGCTCGAGCGCGAGCGCGGCGCCTACTGGACCTACGTCTTCTTCACCGGCGACCGCTACCTCATCGGCGCCAGCCCCGAGCGGCACGTCTCCATCCACGACGGCGACGTGCGGATGAACCCGATCTGCGGCACCTTCCGGATCCCCGCGCGAGGGCGACGTCAAGGGCTCGCTGCTGGAGTTCCTGCGCGACGAGAAGGAGATCTACGAGCTCTTCATGGTCGTCGACGAGGAGCTGAAGATGATGTGCGACATCTGCCACGAGGGCGGGCAGGTGCTCGGGCCGTTCCTCAAGCCGATGACGCCACCTGATCCACACCGAGTACCTCCTCGCCGGGCGCACCGACCGCGACCCGCGCGAGGTGCTGCGCGACACGATGTACGCCGCCACCGTCACCGGCAGTCCCGGTCGAGAACGCCTGCCGGCTGATCAAGGCCGTACGAGTCGGAGGGCCGCGGCTACTACGGCGCCGCGCTGGCCATCCTGGGCCGCGACGAGCGCGGCGGGCCGGTCGTGGACAGCCCGATCGTGATCCGCAGCGCCGACGTCGACCTCGAGGGCAACCTCAAGGTCACCGCCGGGGCCACGCTGGTGCGCGACTCCGACGCGGCGTACGAGGTCGCCGAGACGCACGCCAAGGCCGGCGGCATCCTCAGCGCCTTCGGTCTGGTGCCGCCCGCGCCGGTGCCCGACGTGCCGGTCGCCGAGCTGGCCGCCGACGAGGACGTGCTGATCGCGCTGAACGCCCGCAACCGCCGGCTGTCGTCGTTCTGGCTGACCGACCAGGGCGGCTACGACCCCGGACCCGCGCCTGGCCGGCGCGCAGCGTGGTGATCCTCGACGGCGAGGACGACTTCGTGAACATGCTGCGCCACGTGCTGGGGGTGATCGGGCTGAACAGCAGCGTGGTGCGCCACGAGGACTACGAGCCCGGCTGCCTCGACGGCTACGACCTGGTCATCGTCGGCCCCGGGCCCGGCGACCCCCGCGACGACGACCGACCCCAAGATGCAGGCGCTGCGCTCGGCGGTCGCCTCGCTGCTCGAGGCCGGGCAGCCGTTCCTGGCGGTCTGCCTGGGCCACCAGGCGCTGTGCCACCAGCTCGGGCTGCCGCTGGCCTACAAGGACATCGTCTTCCAGGGCACCCAGTCGCCGGTGCGCATCGACGGGCGCACCGAGCGGGTCGGCTTCTACAACACCTTCGTGGGCCGGGTCGGCGAGGGCGACGCGCTGCCCGCGGGGGTCGAGGTCGACGCCGACCCCGAGACCGGCGACGTGCACCGCTGCGCGGCCCGCACTACCGCGGCATCCAGTTCCACGCCGAGTCGATCCTGACCCAGAACGGCTACGACCTGCTGCACGCGCTGGTTCGTGACCTCCTGGTCGGTAAGAATGACCGACGGAGGATGGGAACCGGTCGGACCGGGTAGAGTTCTGTCTCGACACGCGCTGCGCGTCGAAGCCCGATGGAGACTGCCCCCCAGCTCCATCGGGCTTGTCGCGTCTCAGGGTCGGTGCGCCGCGGTGAGCGTGCTCCCGGACGTCGTCGTGGTCGACCACCACGACTCCTACACCCAGAACCTGGTGCACCTCTGGCCGAGGTCACCGGGCGGCTGCCGAGGGTGGTCCAGCACGACGAGACCGACCCCGACGACGTGCTGCGGCACAGCCACGTGGTGCTCTCGCCGGGCCCGGGGCGCCCCGACGAGCCGCACGACTTCGCGGTCGGGCGTCGAGGTGCTGCGCCGCGCCACCCGGCCGGTGCTCGGTGTCTGCCTGGGCATGCAGGGTCTGGTCACGGCGTACGGCGGCCTCGTCGGGCGGGTGCGCCCGGCCCACGGCACCGTCTCGACGCTCGACCACGACGGTCGCGGGGTCTTCACCGGGCTGCCGCAGGGCTTCGACGTGGTGCGCTACCACTCCCTGGCCGCGCTGCGGGTGCCCGACTGCCTCGAGGTCAGCGCCACCTGCGCGGGCGCCGGCCCCGACGAGCCGCCCGTGGTGATGGGCGTGCGGCACCGCGACCTGCCGCTCGAGGGCGTGCAGTTCCACCCCGAGTCGGTGCTCTCGCGGCACGGCGCGGCGCTGGTCGGCTCGTTCCTGCGGGGGGCGGCGTGAGCGACCCGGCCACCGACCCCGTGGCTCTCTTCGAGCGGACGGCAGCGGCGTACGCACGGTGCTTCTGGCTCGACGGCGGCGGCGCCCGGGAGTGGTCGGGGCGCCGCTCGATCCTCGGCTGGCTCGAGCCCGACGACGTCTCGCTGAGCTACGACGCGGCGCGCCGTGAGGTGACCCGGCACGCCGGCGGGCGCGCCGAGGTGGTCGGCGACGACGTGTTCGCGGTGCTCGAGGCCGAGCTGGGCGCCGGCTCGCCGCGCGACCAGTGGTTCGGCTACCTGGGCTACGCCAGCCGCCCCGACCTGCCCGCCCGCCCCTCGGTCGACCTGCCCGACGCGGTGTGGATGCGCCCCCGCCACGTGCGGTTCTTCGAGCACCCCGGCGGAGCGGGCGGCGCGGACGGTGGTCTCGAGACGGTTGCCGCGCCACCTCCTCGACCTGCGTCCGCGGCCTACCGCGCCGCGTACGAGGAGGTCCAGGAGCGGCTGAGGGCGGGGGACACCTACGAGGTGAACCTGACGCTGCGCGAGGAGGTGGACTCCGACGTCGACCCGGTGGCGGCCTACCTGCGGCTGCGCGCGCTCAACCCGGCGCCGTACGCCGGCTTCCTGCAGCACGACGTGGCGGGCGCGCGGGGGTGGCTGCTGAGCAGCAGCCCCGAGCGCTACGCCCTGGTGGGGGCCGACCGGGTGCTGGAGACCAAGCCGATCAAGGGCACCACGCCCCGGGGCCACGACGAGACGGCCGACGAGGCGCTGCGCGAGGCGCTGGCCCGCGACCCCAAGCAGCGCGCCGAGAACCTGATGGTCGTCGACCTGCTGCGCAACGACGTGGCGGGCGTCTGCGAGCCGGGGTCGGTGCGGGTGCCGACGCTGATGGAGGTCGAGACCTACGCGAGCGTGCACCAGCTGGTCAGCGTCGTCTCGGGGCGGCTGCGCGCCGACGTGAGCACGGTCGGGGCGCTGCGCTCGCTCTTCCCCGCGGGGTCGATGACCGGGGCGCCCAAGCTGCGCACGATGCAGGTGATCGACGCCGTCGAGGCCACCCCCCGGGGCGCGTACGCCGGTGCCTTCGGGTGGGTCAGCGCCGACGGGCGCGCCGACCTCGGGGTGGTGATCCGGGCGCTGAGCACCCGTGGCGACGGCACCTGGCGCCTGGGCACCGGTGGCGGTGTGACGGTGCTCTCCGACGTCGCGGCCGAGTGGGCCGAGGCGCGGGTCAAGGCGGAACGGCTGCAGGCGGTCTTCGACGACGGGGGCCCCACGGGGTGAGCGGGGACCGTTAGCCTCGTGGGCATGGAGAAGCCGCACGTCGTCGTCCTGTTCGGCGCGACCGGGGACCTGGCCCGGCGCAAGCTCCTCCCGGGGCTGCTGCACCTCTACCAGGCCGACCTGCTGCGCGACGCGAAGATCGTGGGCACCTCCTTGGAGGACATGACCGACGAGGAGTTCGTGGCGCTGGCGCGCACGTCGTGCCAGGAGTTCGCCAAGGACGACTTCGACTCCGAGACCTGGCACTCCTTCGCGGCGATGCTCAGCTACGTCTCGCAGGCCGCCGGCTCCGAGGCGCTGCGTGACGAGGTCCACCGTGCCGAGACCCAGCTGCCCGGCGACGTCCACGACAAGCGCCGCCTGCACTACCTGTCGGTCCCGCCCAGCGCGGCGCTCGACGTGCTCCACCAGCTCGACGAGTGCGACCTGGTGGAGCGATCGCGGGTGGTGATGGAGAAGCCGTTCGGCACCGACCTGGAGTCCGCGAAGGCGCTCAACGCCCGCGTGCACGAGGTCTTCGACGAGTCGCAGGTCTTCCGCATCGACCACTTCCTGGGCAAGGAGGCCGCCCAGAACATCCTGGCCTTCCGCTTCGCCAACGGCCTCTTCGAGCCGATCTGGAACCGCAACTTCATCGACCACGTGCAGATCGACGTGCCCGAGACCCTCGGCCTCGAGGGCCGCACGTCCTTCTACGAGGCCACCGGCGCCTACCGCGACATGGTCGTCACCCACCTGATGCAGGTGCTGACCTTCATGGCCATGGAGCCGCCCACGTCGCTGACGCCCGACCCGATCAGCGACGAGAAGCTGAAGGTCTTCCGGTCGATGAAGCCGATCGAGCCGCACCACGTGGTGCGCGGGCAGTACGCCGGCTACCGCGGCAAGGACGAGGTCGCCGACGACTCCGAGACCGAGACGTTCGTGGCGCTGCGCGTCGAGATCGACAACTGGCGCTGGGCGGGGGTGCCGTTCTACCTGCGCACCGGCAAGAAGCTCGCCGACAGCGCCCGGATCATCTCGATCGCGTTCAAGGAGCCGCCGCTGACGATGTTCCCGGCCGGCTCCGGGGTCGGCACCCACGGGCCCGACCACCTGACCTTCGACCTGGCCGACCAGTCGAAGATGTCGCTGTCCTTCTACGGCAAGCGACCGGGGCCGGGGATGAAGCTCGACAAGCTGTCGATGCAGTTCGCCACCCACGACACCCCCGCCTCGGGGCTGGTGCTGGAGGCCTACGAGCGGCTCATCCACGACGCGATGCGCGGCGACCACACCCTGTTCACCACCTCGGAGGGCATCGAGGAGCTGTGGGCGAAGTCGACCCCGCTGCTCGAGGACCCGCCCCCGGTGCGCAGCTACCCGCCCGACTCGTGGGGCCCCAACGCGATCCACCAGCTGATCGCGCCGCGCGCCTGGCGACTGCCCTTCGAGCGGGAGTGGCGCGACACCGGCGGCACGACGGACGCCTGAGCCCCCGGCTGGGCGGGCGCCTCAGACGTCGTCGCCGCGGGCCCGCTCGTCGGAGCCGAGGTCGACCGAGCGGCGGGTGTTGGTCATCGCGGTGACCACGGTGGTGCCGAGGCGGCCCGCACGGTCGAAGAGGGTCGCGGTGCCCACCGCGATGCCGTCGTGCTCGACCCGGTCGCTGGCGTCGAGGCCCACCGTGACCCCGACCGGCCGGCGCGCCAGGGTCAGGGTGATGTCGGCGTTGATGTGCTCGACGCCGCGGCTGCCCCAGTTGCTGGTCAGGCTGGTGCCGTCGGCCATCGCGGCGGCGGCCTGGAAGCCGGTCAGCGGCTCGCCCGACACGATCGAGGGCGGGGTGTTCCAGGTGGTCTTGCGCCCGGCGTTCTGGTGCTCGCGGAAGTTCTGCGACCAGTCGGCGTCGCTGCGCAGGTAGGGCACGTGCGGCTCGTCGGAGACCGGGGCCACCTCCAGCGGTGGCGGCTGCGGGACGCCCTGGGGCATCCACACCTCTCCGGTCGGGGCTTCCCCGGTGCGCAGGAACAGCACCGAGGCCCGCGCGGTGGTGACCGGCTCAGCGTCACCGTCGCCGTCCTGGTGCAGGTGCACGTCGACCAGGCACAGCCGCGGTCCCTCGCGCACCACCGTGGTCTCGAGGCGGCAGGGACGCATCCGGGTCGCTCGGAAGAGGTCGACGGTCAGCCGCACCGGCACCAGCTCGGCGCGCCCGAGGTCCGCGACGGCCCGCTCGGCGGCCCGGCCCAGCGCGCCGCTGATGGCGACCCCGTGCAGCTGGTCGTCCGACCAGCTGCTCAGCGCCATGGGGGTCGGCACGAGGGCGTCGCCGTCGCTGGTGAAGAAGGAGAGGTCCACGGGCGAGACCCTAGAGGTCGCGCGGTCGCGGGGGGCTCCCGGGCACCTGCAGCACCAGCCGCGCCCCGCCGTACGCCGACGCCTCGGCACGCACCGTGCCGGAGTGCCGCTCGGCGGCCTGCGCCACGATCGCCAGGCCGAGCCCGGAGCCGGGCATGGAGCGGGACTCGTCGGCGCGGTAGAAGCGCTCGAAGACGTGCGGGCGGTCGTGCTCGGCGATGCCGGGGCCCTCGTCGTCGACCGAGAGCACGCCCTCGGCCAGGCGCACCCGCACGGTGCCGCCGTCGGCGCTCCACTTGGCCGCGTTGTCGAGCAGGTTGGTGACCGCGCGCTCGAGGGTGCCGGACTCACCGACCACCTCCCAGGCCTCGGTCTCGACCTCGAAGCGCACCCCGGGGGCGCGTCGCCGCACCCGGGCCACGGCGTGCTCGACGAGCTCGGCGAGGTCGACCGTGCCCACGACGTGGGTCAGCGGCTCGTCGCGGGCCAGCTCGACCAGGTCGCCGATCAGGGTGGTCAGCTCCTCGGTCTGGGCGCGGACGTCGTCCATCAGCTCCTGGCGGGCCTCGGGCGGAAGCCGCAGCGCGTGCGGGTCGTCGTCGGCGGCGGTGGCCTGGCTGAGCAGGTCGATGTTGGTGCGCAGCGAGGTCAGCGGGGTGCGCAGCTCGTGCCCGGCGTCGGCGACCAGGCGCCGCTGCCGGTCCCGGGAGGCCTCGAGCGCGGCCAGCATCTGGTTGAAGCTGGTGGAGAGCCGGGCGATCTCGTCGTCGCCCTCGACCGGGATCGGGGTGAGCTGCTCGGTGCGCGCGATGGTCTCCACGGCGCCGGTGAGCCGGCGTACCGGCTTGAGGCCGTTGCGGGCCACGCCCCAGCCCGCGAAGCCGGCCAGCACCACCCCGGCCAGGCCGAGCAGCAGGGTGACGACGCCGACCTTGGCCATCACCTTCTCCTGCGCGTCGAGCGACTGGGCGATGACCAGGGCCTGGCCCTGGCTCTGGGCCGGCACCGCGACCACGCGGAAGCGCTCGCCGCCGGCCTCCACGGTGCGCAGGCTCGAGCCGCGCCCCTGCACGGCCACCCTGGTCTCCGGCTGGCCGAGCGCGATGCGGGCCGCGTCGGGGTCCCGGTCGGCCGAGACGATCTCGGGCTCGGGGCCGGCGGTGAGGAAGGCGATGCGGATGTCACCGGCGCCCAGTGCCCACGAGGGGATGTCGTTAGCCACCGTCAGCTGCTGCAGTGCGTCGGCGCTGGCCGCTGCCTGGGCCCGGTCGAGCAGCGACTCGTCGAGGGTGTCCTGCAGCTGCAGGCGCATCGTCAGGTAGGCGCCGGCGGCGACCAGGGCCACGGTCAGGCCCACGGCCATGGTGGTCAGCAGGGTCACCCGCCCGGCCAGCGAGCGCCGGAAGCCGGTGCGTCCCGACGGCCCGGGGGCGGGCCTCATGACTCCTTCAGCACGTAACCGACGCCGCGCACGGTGTGCAGCAGGCGGCTCTCGCCCTCGGCCTCGGTCTTGCGGCGCAGGTAGCCGACGTAGACCTCGAGGGAGTTCGCGGTGGTGGGGAAGTCGTAGCCCCAGACCTCCTCGAGGATGAACGAGCGCTCGAGGACCCGGCGGGGCCGGCGCAGGAACATCTCGAGCAGCGCGAACTCGGTGCGGGTCAGCTCGATCAGCCGCTCGCCGCGGCGGACCTCGCGGGTGGCGGTGTTCATGCTCAGGTCGGCGAAGGCGAGGGTCTCCTCGCTGTCGCCGGCGACCGGCACCGTGCGGCGCAGCAGCGCGCGGAGCCGCGCCAGCAGCTCCTGCAGCGCGAAGGGCTTGGTCAGGTAGTCGTCGGCACCGGCGTCGAGGCCGTCGACCCGGTCGCCGACGGCGTCGCGGGCGGTCAGCACCAGGATCGGCACGTCGTTGCCCGAGGCGCGCAGTGCGCGCGTGGTCTCCAGGCCGTCGAGGCGAGGCATCATCACGTCCATCACGACCACGTCGGGACGGGCCGCGGCGATGCCCGCCAGCGCCTCGGCGCCATCGGTGGCCAGCGTGACGGCGTACCCGTTGAACTCCAGCGAGCGGCGCAGCGACTCGCGCACGGCCTTGTCGTCGTCGACCACGAGCACCGTGGACCGGCTGGTCGTGGGGGCGTCGGGAGCGGTCACGGCTCCACTGTGCCAGGAAGCCCTGAACCTGGGCTGAGAGTCCTGGGCTGAGAGTCGGGTTGTGCGAAGGGCAGACAGCCGCGCGGCAGCGGCCTACGGTGCTGGGACATCCTTGGGGGGCCTCGATGAAGCTGCACCGACTCGCGGTGGGCGCGCTCGCGCTGCCGCTCCTGCTGGGCATGGGCACGGACGAGCCGCGACCCGGGCCGCCGCCCGACTCGATGGGTCTCGCCGGCGAGCGGGCCGCGCAGCCCAGCGCCGCGGCGCCGCAGGTGCCGCGGATGCCGCGGCGCTTCGAGGAGCGGACCGTGCTCGACGGGCTCCACGTCCCCACCGCGGCGGCCTTCGCGCCCGACGGCGAGATCTTCGTGGCCGAGAAGAGCGGGGTGGTCAAGGTGGCCCACGAGCCGGGTGCCACGCCCTTGGTCTTCGCCGACCTCAACGTCGAGGTCCACGACCTCTTCGACCGCGGCATGCTGGGCCTGGCCGTCGACCCCGGGTTCCCGCAGCGCCCGTTCGTCTACGTGCTCTACGCCTACGACCACATCCTGGGCGACCCGGAGCCGGCACCGCGCTGGGGCACTCCCGGCACCTACTACGACGGGTGCCCCGACCCCGCCGACGGCGGCCCGGGCGCCGAGGCGAGCGGCTGCCTGGCCAGCGGCCGGCTCAGCCGGTTGACCGCGGAGGCCGTCGACGGGTCCTGGCGGATGAGCGGGCAGGAGGACGTGCTGGTCGAGGACTGGTGCATGCAGTACCCCAGCCACGCCACCGGCTCGCTGCACTTCGGCCCGGACGGCTACCTCTACGCCAGCGCCGGCGAGGGCGCGCACTACTCGCAGGTCGACCACGGTCAGGTGGCGGCGCCGTACTGGGCTGACGGCGCGAACCCCTGCGACGACCCCGAGCTCGAGGGCGGCTCGCTGCGCTCGCAGGACATCCGCACCCGCGGCGACCTGGTCGGGCTCTCGGGCAGCGTGATCCGCATCGACCCCGACACCGGGCTCGGCGCTCCCGGCAACCCGTTCGCGGGCGACGGCAACCTCAACGCCGAGCGGATCGTGGCCTACGGCATGCGCAACCCGTTCCGCTTCGCCTTCCGTCCCGGCGCCGGGGCCGAGGAGCCCGAGGTCTGGCTGGGCGACGTGGGGCAGAGCGGTTTCGAGGAGATCAACCGCTTCCGGGTCGGCGGGGCCGCCGAGAACTTCGGCTGGCCCTGCTACGAGGGCGCTGCGCGCAACCCGGCGTTCGACTCGCTCGACCTGCCGCTGTGCGAGTCGCTCTACGCGGAGCGCTCGGCGAGCGAGCCCTGGTTCGCCTACCCGCGCACCTCGACGGTCGCCGGCGAGAGCTGCCCGGCCGGCTCCTCGTCGGTCTCGGGCGTGCAGGTCCCGGCCAGCGCGACCTACCCCTCGCGCTACGACGGGGCGCTGTTCTTCTCCGACTTCTCACGGCGGTGCATCTGGGTGATGAAGGCCGGCGACGACGGGCTGCCCGACCCCGACCGGGTGCAGCCGTTCATCGAGGGCGCCGCCAGCCCGGTCGACCTGCTCACCGGCCCCGAGGGCGACCTCTACTACCTCAGTCTCGGCATCGACGGGGTGGGCAGCTTCGAGGAGCGGGGCGGGTCGCTGCGGCGCATCCACTTCGCACGCGGCAACCGGATGCCCCGAGCGGTCCTCGACGCCGACCGCACCTGGGGCGGGCTGCCGCTGACGGTGGCCCTCGACGCCGGCGCCTCCAGCGACCCCGACGGCGACGACCTGACCTATGAGTGGGACCTCGACGACGACCGGGAGTTCGACGACGCCACCGGCCGGCGGGCCTCCTGGACCTACGAGGACGACCGCGACGTCCTGGTGCACGTGCGGGTCGGCGACGGGCAGGCCAGCGACGCCAGCGACGTGGCCACCCTGCGCCTGCACCCGGGCGACCTGGGCCCGCCGGCCATCGAGGTGACCGACCCGACCGCGGGCCGGCAGTGGGCGGTCGGCGAACGGATCGAGCTGGGCGCCACCGCGACCGACCCCGACGGCTCGGACGTCGAGGTGTCGTGGTCGGTGGTGGTCCGGCACTGCCCGAGCGTGTGCCACTCCCACGAGCTGCTCGGCGCCGGCACCGACCCCGACGTCGTCGCGCCCGACCACGAGCACCCCTCGCACCTGGTGGTGCAGTACCGCGCCACCGACGCGCGCGGGCTGAGCAGCACCGAGTCGCTGCGGCTCGACCCGCGCACGGCCGAGCTGCGGGTGCGCACCAAGCCCCGCCGGCTGCGGGTCGTGGTGGCCGGCCAGCAGCACCGGACCGGTTGGACGGGCACCTTCATCGAGGGCTCCCAGGTCAGCCTCAGCGCCCCGCGCAAGCAGCGGCACCGTGGCCGGGCCTGGCGCTTCGAGCGCTGGTCGGACGGGGGCGGGCGCAGCCACGTGGTGACCGCCGGGCCGGGCACGACCACGCTGCGGGCGGTGTATCGGCGCCGGTGAGGGCAGCCGGTGAGGGCAGCCGGTGAGGGCAGCCGGTGAGGGCGGCCGGGTGAGGGCGCCTCAGAGGTAGCGGGAGGCCAGGTCGGCGGCGCGGGCGCCGTACCCGCCGCCCATCAGGCAGGCGTGCACGAGCAGCGGGAAGAGCTGGTGCAGCGCCACCCTGTCCTCCCAGTCCTCGGCGAGCGGGTGGGCCTCGTCGTAGGCCGAGAGCACCACCGGCAGGTGCGGCAGCCCGAAGAGCGACAGCATCGCCAGGTCGACCTCGCGGTGCCCGCCGTACGTCGCCGGGTCGACGACCCAGGGCGAGGCCGGGGCGCCGGGGGCGGCGCCGCTGGTGGTGTCGGTGCCCCAGAGCACGTTGCCGTTCCACAGGTCGCCGTGCAGTCGGGCGGGCGGCTCGTCGGGCAGCAGTGTGGTCAGCCGGCCGACCAGCCGCTCGATGGTGGCGACGTGGGCGTCGGTGACGGCGTCGCGGTCGCGGGCGAGCTTGAGGTAGGGCAGCACCCGGCGCACCGCGTAGAACTCCGCCCAGGTGTCTGCGCTGCGCTGGGGCAGCGGCAGCCGGGCGATGAACCCGTCGCGCTCGGCGCCGTAGGCCGGCGCCCCGGCGCGGTGGGTGGCGGCCAGCGCGCGGCCCAGGTCGGCGGCGGCCTCGGCGCTGACGCGACCGGGCTCGATCCAGCGCAGGATCACGCAGTCGCTGTCGGCGGCCAGCAGGGCCGGCACCTGCACGCCCTCGGGCGCGGTCTCGGCGAGCCAGCGCAGGCCGGCCGCCTCGGTCTCGAAGAAGCCCGCCGGCGCCTGCGAGAGGGTCTTCATCAGCGCCGTGGTGCCGTCGGAGAGCCGCAGCTTGGTGGCGCGGGCCACGTCACCGCCGGCGACCGGGGCGGTGGCGACCACGGCGGAGCCGAGCAGCTCCTCGGCGCGACGGGCGATCACGGGCTGGCGCGTCATGGCAGCCCCGTCGCCTGCTGCAGCGCGGAGACGAGCGCAGCGCTCGTGCGCTCCACCATGGCCAGCACCTCCTCGAACCCCTGGTCCCCACCGTAGTAGGGGTCCGGCACCTCGCCACCGGTGCCGACGGGGTCGTGGTCGCGGAAGAGGTGCACGCGCTCGCTGCGGCCGCCGAGGTCGGCGAGGTTCTGCTCGTCCATCGCCAGCACCAGGTCGTGCCGGCCGAGCCAGTGCGGGTCGACCTGGCGGGCCCGGTGGGCGCTGGGGTCGTGGTCGGCGGCCAGCAGCGTGGCCGCGGCCCGGGGGTCCATCGGCTTGCCGGTGTGCCAGCCGGCGGTGCCGGCGCTGGCGACGGTGACCCGCGCCGCCAGGCCCGCGTCGTCGACGCGCCGGGCCAGCACGACGTCGGCCATCGGGGAGCGGCAGATGTTGCCCAGGCAGACCAGGGCGACGGCGTAGCGCCCCGGCTCCCGGGGCGGGGGCAGCTCGCCGGGGGCGGGCCTCACCGCTCGGAGCCGATCACGTTGTCGACGGCCCAGGTCACGACGGTGATCACGATCGCGCCGCCCACCGCGGGCCAGAAACCGGTGACCCGGAAGCCGATGTCGAGCAGCCGGGCGAGCTCGTCGGTGAGCAGGAGCATCGCGGCATTGATGACCAGCAGGAAGAGCCCGAGCGTCAGGATGATCAGCGGCAGCGACAGCAGCGTGAGCACGGGCTTGAGCACCGCACTCACGGTGCCGAGGATCGCGGCGACCACCAGCAGCGGCACCACCTTGTCGGCCAGCTCGGCGTTGCGGGGGGTGAAGCGGATCCCGTCGAGCAGCCAGGCGGCCGCCGCGAGGGCGATGGCGTTGGTCAGGAGCCAGGTCACGAAGCGCACGGCCCCGAGTGTGTCAGGTGCTGGGTTCCGTAGGCTGCGGGCGTGTTCCCGGTCGGTGGTGTGGAGGCGATGCTCGCCGGGACGTTCCTGTCCGGACTGGTCTGCCTGGCGCTCGCGCTGGCCCTGCAGCGGCGTGCCGGGGTGGTGTGGGCGTGGGCTCTCGCTGGGCTGCTGTGGTCGCTGGCGGTGATCGCGCTGGTGACCCTGCTGCCCGCCGACGGGGCGACCGAGGTCGTCTACGCCGACGAGCGGATGGGCTCGTGCTCCTTCGACCTCGGCGGCCCGGCCCCGGAGGGCTTCTGGATCTTCTCGGGCGGCCAGCGGCTGCTCAACGTGCTGGTCTTCGTGCCCTCGGGGGCGCTGCTGGTCGTGGTGGCGGCGCGCTGGCGTTCGGGGTGGGTGACGGTGCCGATCGGGCTGCTCGCGCTGGCGGCGTACTCGGTGGGCATCGAGTGGACCCAGCTCGAGCTGGCCCGCATCGACCGAGCGTGCGACGTCACCGACGTGGTCGACAACGTCACGGGTGCCGCGCTGGGGGTGGCGGCGGGGCTGGTGCTGGTGCTCGTGCTGCGGCCGTGGCGGGCCCGACGCCGCTGACTAGGGTGACGCCATGAGCACCCCCACGACGCCTCGGCCGCGCTCGCACATCGGCGACATCCCGGCCTACGTCCCCGGCAAGCCGCCCACCCCGCGGCCGGGCCTGACGACGTACAAGCTCTCCAGCAACGAGAACCCCTACCCGCCGCTGCCCGGCGTGGTCGAGGCCGCGACCCGGGCGGTCGAGGTGATGAACCGCTACCCCGACATGGGCAGCGCGGCGCTCTACGAGGCACTGGGCGAACGGCTCGGCGTGCCGGTGGAGGACCTCGCTGCGGCGACGGGGTCGGTGGCGCTGATCTACCAGCTGCTGCAGGCCTTCTGCGAGCCCGGCGACGAGGTCGTCTACGCCTGGCGCTCCTTCGAGGCCTACCCGATCGGGGTCACCGCCGCCGGCGCCCGCTCGGTCCAGGTGCCGCTGCGCGCCGACGGCCGCCACGACCTCGACGCGATGGCCGAGGCGATCACCGACCGGACCCGGGTCGTGATGGTCTGCACCCCCAACAACCCCACGGGCCCCGCGGTCACCCAGGCCGAGCTCGACGCCTTCCTGGCGCGGGTGCCCGCGCACGTGGTCGCCGTGGTCGACGAGGCCTACCTCGAGTTCGTGCGGATGGATGACGCCGTCGACGGCCTCGCGACCTACCGTGCGCACCCCAACGTGGTGCTCTTCCGCACCTTCTCCAAGGCCTACGGGCTGGCCGGCTTCCGGGTCGGGTACGCCGTGGCACACCCCGAGGTGGCCGGAGCGCTGCGGGCGGTCTCGCTGCCCTTCGGTGTCTCCGCGGTCGCCCAGGCCGCCGCGGTGGCCTCGCTGGAGGAGAGCGAGGCGCTGATGGAGCGGGTCGATGCGCTGGTCGTCGAGCGCGACCGGGTCGAGACGGGGCTGCGCGGGGCCGGCTGGGAGGTGCCCGACGCCCAGGGCAACTTCGTCTGGTTCGCCCTGGGCGAGCGCACCGCCGCCTTCGCGGCGGCCTGCGACGAGGCCGGCATCGTGGTGCGGCCCTTCGCCGGCGAGGGCTGCCGGGTCTCGATCGGCGAGGTGGAGGCCAACGACCGGTTGCTCGAGGTGGCGGCGGCGTTCCTGCGCTGAGCATGCGTTGGGCGTCGCGCCCAGCCTGTCGTGGGCGGACCGCCCCTCGACGGGCCCCCGGCCGGGCCCCAGACTCGTGGACGACGATGTGAGCGTCGTCACTCGTCTCGACCCGGAGGTCCCCTCGTGTCCCTGCGTTCCCGTCTCACCCCGGCCTCTCGCGCCGCCGCCGCACTGACCGGGCTCGCGCTGGCGGCCTCCCTGGTCGGCGGGCCGAGCGTCGCCACGGCCGTGGACCGGCCCCGCGACGGCAGCGAGCCGCTGCCCGGCTACACGATCTCGAACCCGCCGCTGGAGCCGCTGGTGGTCGCGGGGGAGCCGACCCGGGTGCGGCAGGGCGTGCGCGAGCACGCGGGGTACACCATCGAGATCCCGCAGGACTGGAACGGCGAGCTGGTGCTGTGGGCGCACGGGTATCGCGGCACCGGCACCGTCCTGACCGTCGACCCTCCCGGCTTCGGGCTGCGCCAGCGCCTGCTCGAGCAGGGCTACGCCTGGGCTGCGTCGAGCTATGCCCGCAACGGCTACGACGTGCGCACCGGGGTGCTCACCACGCGGGACCTGGCCGGGTACGCCGCCCGCCTGCTGCGCCGCTCGGCCGGCGAGCGGCCGGAGCGCACCTACGTGGCGGGCGTGTCCATGGGCGGCCACGTCATCGGTCGGTCGCTGGAGCAGTACCCGCGCTTCTACGACGGCGCCCTGCCGATGTGCGGGGTGCTCGGTGACCACGAGCTCTTCGACTACTTCCTCTCCTACAACCTGCTGGCCCAGGACCTCGCCGGCATCGACGCCTACCCGGTCCCGGCGGACTACCAGAGCGAGGTGGTGCCGCAGATCAAGTCCGAGCTCGGTCTCGGCGGCCCGATCGGCGCGCCGATCACCAACCCGCGCGGCGCCCAGCTGCGCGACCTGACGACCGAGCTCACCGGCGGGCCGCGACCCGGGGCGAACGTGGCCTTCACGGTCTGGAAGGACTTCCTGTTCACCCTCGCCACTCCCGACGACGGTGGTCCGCTGGCGCTCAACGGCGGCCGCCTGGCGCAGAACCTGGACACGACCTACACGCCGAGCACGCCCGTCGACGTCGAGGCCACCGTCGAGCGGGTGGCGGCCGCGGAGCCGCGGCTGCGGCGCACGCGCTCGCTGACGGCGATCCCCCGCATCGAGGGGCGCCCCCAGGTCCCCGTGCTGACGCTGCACGACCTCGGCGACCTGTTCGTCCCCTTCTCGATGGAGCAGGTCTACGCCCGCGAGGCCGCGCGTCGTGGGCAGGCCGACCTGCTCGTGCAGCGCGCGGTGCGGGCCGCGGGGCACTGCGAGTTCACCGACGCCGAGGTCGCCAGCGCCTGGGACGACCTGACGACCTGGGTGGAGTCGCGCCGGCTGCGGGCGCGGCCCGACGGCGACGACGTGCTGACGCCGTCCGTGCTCGCCGAGCCGACGTACGGCTGCGAGTTCACCGACCCGGCCGGCTACGAGCAGCCGCAGCGCTACCCGACCCGGGCGCTCTACCCCCGCTGCCCGGAGCGCTGAGAGGCTGCTCGGGGTGGGGTGGGTGGTTGAGGCTTCATCTAGCCTGGGCCGATGAGCGATGACCTGAAGCCCACGTACGTCGAGGCCGGCGGCTTCGACCGCGACATGAACTACGTGCCTGACCGCATCACCCAGGGCGCCCGGCGCCCCGAGCACGGGCCGGTCGAGGGTGAGCTGTGGCCGGCCGAGCCGGGGCGCTACCGCCTGGTCGCGGCCAAGGCGTGCCCCTGGGCGAACCGCTCGATCATCGTGCGCGGTCTCCTCGGCCTCGAGGACGTCATCTCCCTGGGGACACCCGGGCCGACCCACGACAAGCGGTCGTGGACCTTCGACCTCGACCCCGGTGGCAAGGACCCGGTGCTGGGCATCGAGCGCCTGCAGGAGGCCTACTTCGCTCGCTTCCCCGACTACCCGCGCGGCATCACGGTGCCGGCGATGGTCGAGGTCGAGTCCGGCCAGCTGGTCACCAACGACTTCCCGTGGATCACCCACGACCTGTTCTTCGAGTGGCGCGAGCACCACCGTGCCGACGCTCCCGACCTGTGGCCCGCCGAGAGCCGGGAGGAGATGGAGGAGGTGATGCAGCGGATCTTCACCGAGGTCAACAACGGCGTCTACCGCTGCGGCTTCGCCGGCGACCAGGAGTCCTACGAGTCGGCGTACGACCGGCTCTTCGAGGCGCTCGACTGGCTCGAGGAGCGGCTCTCCACGCGCCGCTACCTGATGGGCGAGACGATCACCGAGGCCGACGTGCGGCTCTTCACCACACTGGTGCGCTTCGACGCGGTCTACCACGGCCACTTCAAGTGCAACCGCAACAAGCTCACCGAGATGCCGAACCTGTGGGGCTACGCTCGCGACCTCTACTCGATCCCGGAGTTCGGCGACACCATCGACTTCGACCAGATCAAGGCGCACTACTACGTGGTGCACACCGACATCAACCCGACCGGCATCGTGCCCAAGGGCCCCGACGAGTCGCTCTGGCACACCCCGCACCGCCGTGAGCGGCTCTGAGGGTCCGGCCGCTCCCCCCACGGACCATCTTCTCCAGTTCGTCGATCGGTTGATCAACGACGAGTGCCGTTGACCAACCGGTCGACGAACTGAGGAGAGGGGTGGTGTGCGGCGCGGGGTCCTGTGGAGAACGGGTCGCGAACGCGTCGTCGCACTGGTGCACTCTGCCGATGCGCCCCTTCAGCGAGCTGAGCCGCACCTCCGACGTCCTGGACGCCATCAACGCCCTCGTCGTCGAGGGCGGGTTGCGCGGCCCCAGCCAGCGCCAGATCGCGGCGGTCGTGCGGATCAGCCCCGGCACGCTCATGCACGAGTACGGCAACCGGTCCGAGATGCTGCGCCGTGCCTGCGTGCAGGCCGCCCGCGACCACGTGCGGACCTGGAACCAGCGCTGGTCCGAGCGCTGGCACCTCGCGGCACCTGAGCGGCGAGGGCCGGCACTGCTGCTGCCCGACCACGAGCAGGATCTCTCGCACGAGCGGCAGTGGGGGGCCTGGCGCGAGCTGGCTCGGGGCGACCTGGCCATGCTCCCCGGTCTCGGAGTGGCCCTCGAGGGTGAACGGCGCGCCGTGGAGTGGGCCCGCCAGCAGCTCGGTCGGGATCACGACGACCTGGGTACCGACGCGGCGCTCGCGCTGGTGACCGGCGTGATCACCAGGATGGTCGACACGCAGGACCCGTGGCCCCTGGAGCACGCCTCGCGCGTGCTCGAGTCGGGGTGGTCCTAGGTGGACCGAGCGCTCAGTCCGCGCGCTCGACCTCGCTGCGCAGCTTGAGCACGATCGTCCCGTCCTGCTGCTCGATGACGTAGGCCGGGTCGTCGTCGCTGCCGTGCCTGGTGATCTTCTCGCCCTTGGTGGTGCGCGAGACGTCGCCGTGGTGGACCTCGGTGACCTTGCCGGTCGCCGAGCCGTTGCCCCACGACCAGCGGACCTCGGTGCCTGTGCGGATCGACATCAGCGCACTCCCGCGTCGGCCTCGGCGGCTTCCTTGAGCTTGGGCAGCGTCGCCTCGATCGCGGCCTGGGTCCGCTTCGCGAAGAGCGCCCGGAAGACCGCACGCACCGGGGCGGGGTAGCGGGTGATGTCCCAGGTCTCGGTGACGCGGGTGCCCCCGTCGCCGGTCGGCTCGAGCTCGTAGCGCCAGCGGTGCAGGCCCTTGTGCCGCCAGGCGATCAGCCGGTCCTCGTCGTACTCGACGACCTTGTTGGTGATCTTGTAGGGCGCGCCCTGCTTCATCGACATCCCGAACTCCGAGCCCAGCTCCAACCGCTCGGGGCCGGAGACCGTGCCCTGCACGGTGCCCGAGCCGTCGATGCGCGGGTGCTGGTGCGGGTCGGCCAGGATCGCGAACACGGTGGCCGGGGGAGCCTGCACGGTCAGGGAGGTGTGCACCGGTGAGGTCGACATGTCACGACGGTAGCGGGCGCCGTCGATCCGGGAGGGTGGGTGATTGGCGAGCGCGCCGACCGGTTCGGTAGGTTTGCGCCACTCGTGTGGTCCGGGTCACAGACCCCTGGCACGATGGCGCACCACCCCGCGCCGAGCCAGGCCCGGACCACGTGCGGCCCGCGGAGACCCCGCTCGGCCCGTGACTCGAATGGAGTGTGCCCCGTGCCCGATCCCGCCACCGCAAGCGGCCAGAACCGCGACGGATTCGGCCCCGACCTCGCCGAGGTGTTCGGCCCCTCGCAGAACGACGGCGGCCCCGAGCTCGTGCAGCTGCTCACGCCCGAGGGCGAGCGGGTGCACCACCCCGAGTTCGACATGGACTTCAGCGCCGACCAGCTGCGCGGCTTCTACCGCGACATGGTCCTGACCCGGCGCATCGACACCGAGGCCACCGCCCTGCAGCGCCACGGCGAGCTCGGCATCTGGGCCCAGCTGCTGGGCCAGGAGGCCGCCCAGATCGGCGCCGGCCGCGCGCTGCGCCCGCAGGACTACGTGTTCCCGACCTACCGCGAGCACGGCGTGGCCTATTGCAAGGGCATCGACCCGCTGAGCCTTCTCGGTCTCTTCCGTGGTGTCGACCACGGCAACTGGGACCCGGCCGAGTTCAACTTCGGCCTCTACACGATCGTCATCGGCGCCCAGACCCTGCACGCCACCGGCTACGCCATGGGCATGCAGCGCGACGGCGTCGTCGGCACCGGCGACCCCGAGCGCGACGCGGCCGTCGTGGCGCACTTCGGTGACGGCGCCTCCAGCCAGGGCGACGTCAACGAGGCGTTCATCTTCGCGGCCTCCTACAACGCACCGGTCGTCTTCTTCTGCCAGAACAACCAGTGGGCGATCTCCGAGCCCATCGAGCGCCAGACCCGCATCCCGCTCTACCAGCGCGCCCTGGGCTTCGGCTTCCCGGGCGTGCGGGTCGACGGCAACGACGTGATGGCGACGTACGCCGTGACCCAGGCGGCGCTGCAGCGTGCCCGTGACGGCCAGGGCCCCACCTTCGTCGAGGCCTACACCTACCGGATGGGCGCGCACACCACGACCGACGACCCCACCCGCTACCGGCTCAGCGACGACGTCGAGAGCTGGAAGCTCAAGGATCCGATCGCGCGCGTGGAGGCCTACCTGCGCCGCAACGGCCTGATCGACACCGAGTTCGTCGACGACCTCAAGAAGGAGGCCGACGACCTCGGCGCCCACCTGCGCGAGGGCTGCAAGTCGATGCCGGACCCGAAGGCCATGCAGATGTTCGACCACGTGTACGCCGACATGCCCGAGGAGCTGGTCGCCCAGCGCGACGGCTTCAAGGCGTACCTCGAGACCTTCGAGGAGGCCCGCTGATGTCCGCCAGCACGCAGAAGATCACCCTGGCCAAGGGGCTCAACATGGGCCTGCGCCAGGCCATGGAGGACGACCCCAAGGTCCTGGTGATGGGTGAGGACGTCGGCAAGCTCGGCGGCGTCTTCCGGATCACCGACGGCCTGCAGAAGGACTTCGGCGAGGACCGCGTCATCGACTCGCCGCTGGCCGAGTCGGGCATCGTGGGCACCGCTGTCGGCCTGGCGCTGCGCGGCTACCGCCCCGTGGTGGAGATCCAGTTCGACGGCTTCGTCTACCCGGCCTACGACCAGATCGTGTGCCAGGTCGCGAAGATGCACTACCGCTCCAAGGGCCGCTCCCCGATGCCGATGGTCATCCGGATCCCCTTCGGTGGCGGGATCGGCGCGGTCGAGCACCACAGCGAGTCGCCCGAGGCGCAGTTCGCGCACACCCCGGGCCTCAAGGTCGTGGCCTGCTCCAACCCCGTCGACGGCTACTGGATGATGCAGCAGGCCATCGCCTCCGACGACCCGGTCATCTTCCTGGAGCCCAAGCGGCAGTACCACGCCGAGAAGGCCGAGCTCGACGAGTCCGCGACCCCCGAGCCGCTCTTCACCTCGCGGGTCGTGCGCCGCGGCGAGGACGTCACCGTGCTCGCCTACGGACCGACCGTGAAGACGGCGATGTCGGCGGCCGAGGCCGCCGCCACCGAGGGCCGCTCGCTCGAGGTGATCGACCTGCGCACCCTCTCGCCGCTCGACATGGGCCCGGTCTACGAGTCGGTGCGCCGCACCGGCCGCGCCGTGATCACCCACGAGGCGCACGTCAACCTCGGCATCGGCGCCGAGGTCGCGGCCCGGGTCACCGAGGAGTGCTTCTACTCGCTGGAGTCGCCGGTGCTGCGCGTCGGCGGCTTCGACACGCCGTACCCCGCCTCGCGGATCGAGGAGGACTTCCTCCCCGATCTCGACCGGGTCCTCGACGCCGTCGACCGCACCCTGGCCTACTGAAGAGCCTCGAAGGAGCACGCGCATGCCTGAGTTCAAGCTGCCCGACGTGGGCGAGGGCCTCACCGAGGCCGAGATCGTGACCTGGAAGGTCAAGGTCGGCGACGTCATCGAGATCAACGACGTGGTCGTCGAGATCGAGACCGCCAAGTCGCTGGTCGAGCTGCCCTCGCCGTACGCCGGCGAGGTCACCGCCCTGCTCGTCCCCGAGGGCGAGACGGTGCCGGTGGGCACCCCGATCATCCGTGTCGGTGCCGACGAGTCCGCCCCGGCCGCGGTCGGCGAGCCGGCACCCCAGCCCGGCGCCAGCTCCGGCACCCCGGCGCCCGAGATGGAGATCGACCTCTCGAACCCAGCCGCCAGCGGCGGTGGCGAGGGCGAGAGCCTGGTCGGGCGCAACAAGGCCGACCGCGGCCCGACCCGCCGTGCGCGCCACGGCGCCGGCGCGGCCGCCGCCAACCGCCAGGCCCAGGCCGCCTTCGAGCCGGGCGCAGCGCCGGCCGTCGAGGAGGAGACCGACGACGAACCCGTCCCCGCCCGCTCCGCGCGGGTCGAGCAGGGAGGAGCGGCGCCGACGCGCGCGCTGGCGAAGCCGCCCGTGCGCAAGCTCGCCAAGGACCTCGGCGTCGACCTGAGCACCCTGACCGGCTCGGGCCCCCAGGGCTCGGTCACCCGCGACGACGTCCAGGCCGCCACCGCTGGTCGAGCAGCGACGAGCCCCGGCGAGGAGCGCCCGTCGAGGCCCCGCACCACCGGCGAGCGCGAGACCCGCGAGCCGGTCAAGGGCGTACGCAAGATGATGGCCCAGGCGATGAGCCAGTCGGCCTTCACCAGCCCGCACGTGACCGAGTGGGTCACCGTCGACGTCACCGCCACCATGCAGCTGGTCGAGCGGCTCAAGGAGCGGCGCGAGCTGCGCGAGGTCAAGGTCAGCCCGTTGCTGGTCCTGGCCCGGGCGGTGCTGCTGGCGATGCGGCGTACGCCGGAGGTCAACTCGTTCTGGGACGACGCCGCCCAGGAGGTCGTCTACAAGCACTACGTGAACCTCGGGATCGCCGCGGCGACCCCCCGCGGCCTGGTGGTGCCCAACGTCAAGGACGCCGACAGCCTCTCGCTGGTCGAGCTGGCGACCGAGCTCGGCGACCTGACGGCCACAGCGCGCCAGGGCAGGACCCAGCCCGCCGACATGGCCGAGGGCACCTTCACGATCACCAACGTCGGCGTCTTCGGCGTCGACGCGGGCACGCCCATCATCAACCCGGGCGAGTCGGCGATCCTGTGCTTCGGCGCGATCAACAAGCGGCCCTGGGTCGACGAGGCCACCGGCGAGATCGTCGCGCGCGACGTCACCACGCTGGCGCTCTCCTTCGACCACCGCCACATCGACGGCGAGAAGGGCTCGCGCTTCCTCGCCGACGTCGCCGGTCTCCTGCAGGACCCCGCCTCCGCGCTGCTCTTCTGAGCCGCCGGGGCACGGGACAGCGACCGCCAGAGGAGGATCTTCGGCACCAGGTGCCGGAGATCCTCCCCTGGCGTCGACCCAAGGGGTCACCGGGGCATGACCCGTTGTGACTACCGCCGGGCCCGGCCGGGACCAATTCGGGCCGTTCTCGCCGTGGAGCTCGTCGTCTCTCGCCATAGTGCGTGACGGGGGGAGACACATGTGTGTCCCCACGAGGCTTGGGAGGGCCGATGAGGACATCGCTGAAGGCTGCGCTCGCGGGAGTCGCGGGTGCCGGCCTGCTGCTGGGGGGCGCCGGGTCGCTGGCGTTCTGGAACGACGACGAGACCGTCGGACGGCGGGACCATCGAGCCGGCACGTTGAACTGGTGGCCGCAATTGCTGACCGATGGTCTGACGGCCTCGCTGACGAACGCCGCTGGATTCCGTCTGAACGTCATCGTCCCCGGCACGATGCTCACCGAGGTCTGCGACTTCGACCTGAGCGTCGCAGGCGATGTGCATGCGACCTTCGCGGTCAACGACCAGTCACGTGACGCGACATTGGGGGCGAGCTCGACGTGGACGCCGGCTGTGGATCGTGCGGGACGGTCTGGCCCCGTTTCCGCGTCTGACTCGCACGAGCTGACGACCGTGGAGCTTCACGTGAGGACCGACAACGGCAAGGTGCTGACGGCCACCATCACCGTCGAACTGCCTTGGACGGTGACCCGGTCATGGATGGTCACGACCAAGATCGACAACTCGTCCAACTCCGATGGTCGGCGACGGCACGCAACGGTCAGCACTGAGTGGCGGTCCTTGAGCGACCTCACGGTCACCGTCACGCAGACGCCCTGACCGGAGCCAACGTGCGCACTCGATGGTGCGCGATGCTCAGCATCTTCTCCTGGCTCGTGCTGGGCCTCGCGGTGGCGGTGGTCGGAGCCGCGGTCGTCGTGCCGCGGCTGACCGGCTCCACCCCGATGACGGTGCTGACCGGGTCGATGGCGCCCAGCTATCCGCCCGGCACGTTGGTGGTGGTCCGGCCGGTCGCGGCGGAGGACATCGCGATCGGCGACCCGATCACCTACCAGTTGCGTTCCGGTGAGCCGACCGTCGTGACCCACCGGGTGGTGGGCATCGGCTACGACGGCGACGGCGAAAGAGTCTTCAGCACCCAGGGAGACGCGAACGAGTGCCCGGACCGCCGTGCCGGTCAAGCCGGTGCAGGTGCGCGGCGAGGTCTGGTACGCCGTTCCGTGGATCGGGCGGCTCAACATCCTGTTCTCCGCCGACCAGCACGAGCTGATGACACGGGTCGCAGCCGGCGGCTGCTTCGCCTACGCCATCGGCGCTGCTCTACCGCAGCTGGCGCCGCCGCCCGCCAACCCGGCCAGTCGGCCGGGCCGTGCACCGGGCAGCGACATGAGCGGCGCGCACCGGGCCGAGCGTCCGCGCCAGCGAGCCGCGGCGCCGTGCCGCTGCGGGCGCGCTGCTGGCGCTCGGCTGTCGTCGGCGCCCTCGGCGGCGCTCGGCACCCTGGCCTACTGGAACGACATCGAGACCGTGCAGGGCGGCACCGTCACGCCGGCTCGCTCGACCTGACGGTCGAGGGCAGCAGGGCAATCGACGAGGTACAGTGGACTGCAGCTGCAGATGATCAACATGGCGCCCGGGGAGAGCGTCGCCGCGTCGCTGCCCGATCAGCAACGCCGGCACGACGCCGTTCGCCGTAGGTCACCGGTCCTGCCATCGGGACCGGCGGGAGTGCTCGTGTTGCCCTACGTCAAGGTGCGAGTGGTGCGACTGGCGGCACACCGGTCGTCACTCGACTACCCCCGACACGAGACCTGCACCGGGGGACGCGAGACCTTCGCGGCGCCCTGGCCGGCAGACCACAGGTCGTGGTGCACAGCGGGGCATCCATGCCGGACCAAGTCGTCAACTCTCTTTGCGTCACGCTCGAGCTGGTCGAGCGATGCGCCCGAACACGTGCAGGGCGCGACCATGACGCCGACGTTCGTGGTCACGGCGACGCAGTCCCGTGATGCTCGCGGCGCGAGGCTGGCGTAACCGTGGCGTTGCGTGTGGTGCCGCGGCAACGACCCTAGCGTCCTGGACGTGAGTGCCGAGTGGTCGCGCAGGGCAGTCGACAGCGGCGGTCACCATCACGCCGCGCTGTGTCCTGCAAGGGCGGCTTGGCCGCGGTGCGTCGAGTCGTGGTCGGCCGTGACCAGTCCGCAGCGGCCGCTCACCTACGACGTCCCGCGACGTGGACGGCCGGGCACGTCTGACCCTCGAGCGAACGGCACCGACGTTCTTCGAGATGTCCGAGCCTGCTCGGAGCCTCTCGTCGCAGCGTACCTACGTGGTCGAGGTGCACGGCCGCGCTTCCCAGACGAGCTGGACGTCAACCGACCACGAAAGCATGTCGCTCGGTGCCGGCTGGCGCCACGTGTTGAGTCTGAACGGTCTCGCCCGACCTCCCACCCCACCGGCACCTCCGGATGCAGCATCGCGTCGGTGCCGCCGTCGACGTACAGCACCGACCCGACGACCAGCGAGGCCGCGTCGGAGAGCAGGAAGCCGATGGTGGCGGCGACCTCCTCGGGGCGTCCGGGCCGACCGATCGCGGTGGGGTAGGAGTCGGCGAAGGCGCCGAGCTCGGGATCGGCGCGCAGGCGGTCGGTCATCGGGGTCGCGATCAGGCCGGGGGCGACGGCGTTGACACGGATGCCCGCACCGGCCCAGTCGGCGCCGACACCCTCGCGGCGGGCCCACCAGGCCAGCGCCGCCTTCGTGGCGGGGTAGACCTGCACCGCCTGGGTCGCGGCGGCCGCGGCCCGGGCGGCGTCCTCGTCGCCAGCGAGGCACAGGTCGGCGACGTCGCCGGCCCAGCCGGGCTGGCAGGTGACCGAGTTCGAGGCGAGCAGCACCACGCCGGCGCCCGACGCGGCCGCCAGCTCGGCGTGCAGACCCTGCACGAGGGCGAGGGCGCCGAAGTAGTTCACCGACACCACCAGCGCCGGGTCCACACCGGTCAGCCCGGCCACGCCGGCGCACGGCACCACGCCGTGCACGACGTCGGTCAGCTCCCGGACCCCCGCCAGGGCCGCCGTACGCCCCGCCGCGCTCGACAGGTCGGCGACCACGTCGGCGTCGCGCAGGTCCACGCCGATGACCCGGTGCCCCCGCTCGCGCAGGAGGCCGGAGGTGGCGGCGCCGATGCCGGAGGCGGCCCCTGAGACGACGTACGTACGATCCATCCTGAGACTGTAACGCGTTCTAGTTCTGGGGTGGGCGGCTCAGCTCAGCACGTCCTTGCGGCGGAACATCCAGAACGCCAGCCCCACGAAGATGAGCGTGTAGAGCACCGACCACAGGGTGCCCTGCACCAGGTCGTCCCAGACCACCTCGGGCCGCAGCAGCGAGAACCAGGCACCCGCGTCGTGCAGCGGCAGCGCGTTGCGCAGCGAGCCGAGGTTGTCGATCTGGTCGAGGATCGCGGCCACGATCGTCACCATCACCGCGCCGCCCACGGCGGCCAGCGGCGCGTCGGTGCGCACCCCGAGCGCGAAGGCGATGGCGCCGACGGGCAGCAGCGTGACCACCAGGTACGCCGCCACCACGGCCAGCCGCGGCCCGAAGGTCGCCCAGTCCAAGGTGCCGCCGCTGGGGTTGCTGAAGCCCGCGGTGCCGTAGAAGACCAGCCCGACCAGCAGCGACCAGCCGATCAGCGCCACCACCGCCACCGCGGTGCTGAACAACCCGACCACCAGCTTGCTCAGCAGCAGCCGGGAGCGGGGCACCGGCGCGAGCAGCAGGTAGCGCAGTGTCGACCACGACGCCTCCGAGGGCAGCGAGTCGCCCACGAACAGCGCGGCCAGCACGATCAGCAGGAACGACGAGGACACCGCGGTGGTGAAGATCGTGAAGTTCGCCGCGCCGCTGGTGGCCAGGTCGACCAGGCTGCCCTCGCTGGGGTCGCCGTCGCCGAGCGCGAACGCGGCCACGATCACCAGCGGCAGCGCCAACAGCAGCACGAACGACCACAGGGTCCGGCGCCGCGACAGCTGGCGGCGCAGCTCGGCCCGCAACGACAGCGGCCGCCCGGGCAGCGTCTCCGTGGAGTGGGTCGACGTCATCGCGAACGCACCTGCCTCAGGTCGGGGTCGGAGCCGGAGGCCGCGGCGATCACGCCGAGGAAGACCTCCTCGAGCTGGCGACGGCTGCTGACGCCGACCACGTCGGCGCCGCTGGCGGCGGCGGCGCGCACCACCTCGGCGCGCGCCAGGTCGGCGACCACCACCACGTGCGGCTCGTCGACGTCGGGCACCGCCTCGACCTCGGTGACGCCCTCCAGGCCGCGCAGCTCGTCGGCCAGGACGTCCGGGTCGCTGCCCGGCGCCAGGGTCACCACGGTGGTGTCGGTGGAGTCGACCAGCTCGGCCACGGTGCCGGTGGTCACCACCCGCCCGGCGTGCATCACCACCACGTGCGAGCAGGTCAGCTCGACCTCGGCCAGCAGGTGGCTGGAGACGACCACGGTGCGGCCCGCGGCGGCGTACCGCGCGAGCACCGGGCGCAGGCCGGCGATCTGCGGCGGGTCGAGCCCGTTGGTGGGCTCGTCGAGCACCAGCACCTCGGGCAGCCCCAGCATCGCCTGGGCGATCCCGAGCCGCTGGCGCATGCCGTGGCTGTAGGTGCGCACCGGTCGCTCGATCGCGCCGCCGAGCGCCGCGATCTCGAGGACCTCCTCGTAGTCGGCCTCGGCGGGGTCGCGGCCGGTGGCGGCCCAGTACGCCTCGAGGTTGGCGCGGCCGCTGAGATGGGGCAGGAACCCCGGGCCCTCGATCAGCGCACCCACCCGGGCCAGCACCGGTGTGCCCGGCCCGACCCGGCGCCCCAGCACGTGCACCTGCCCGGAGTCGGGGGCGATCAGGCCCATCACCATCCGCAGCGTCGTGGTCTTGCCGGCGCCGTTGGGGCCCAGCAGCCCCACGACCTGCCCACGCTCGGCGCGCCACGACACGTCGTCGACGGCACGGTGCCCGTCGGCATAGGTCTTGACCAGCCCCTCGACCACCAGTGGCACGTCGGCCAGGTCGGGGTCGACGGGGCCGTGGCTGCGACGTCGGCCCACCAGCGCCGCGAGCAGCAGCCCGAGCGCCACGACGCCGATCGCGACCAGCAGGCCCACGACCTCGTCGTCGAGGCCCCCGCCGTCGGTGGCCAGCACCGCGGCGCCGTCCACCGAGGGCAGCCGCAGGTCGCTGACCCGCACGAGGTCGGCGCGGGCGGTGCGCGGGGCGGCGTACGTCTGGTCGGTCGAGGTCACCAGCACCCGCAACCGCGCGCCGGCCGGCACCTGCCAGGTGCCGCCCGGCAGCGCCACCTCGACGGTGGTCTCCTCGCCGGGCGTGGTGGCCACGGTGACCGGTGCGACCAGGCGCCGCGACAGCTCGGGGACGCCGTTGGCGACCTGCCACAGGCTCAGGAACAGGGTGCTGCTGCGGCCGGTCGAGGTGACGGTGAGGCGCACCCGCGGCGAGCCGACGACGGTGCGGGCCTCGTCGAGCTCGGCGGTGTCGAAGGAGGCCGACTGGCCCGGCAGCGCCGCCAGCGGGTAGGTCGAGACCACGTCGCTGAACTCGTCGACCGCCTCGCCGGTCGACGGCACCGCGGTGATCGACTGCGGCTCGCCGCCCGGCGGATTGGCCAGCGGCTGCGCCTCGCCCTCGAGGTCGAGCGGCTCGTACGCCGCCGAGCCGGGGTCGTCGGTGCTCTGCACGGTCGAGGCGTCCTGGCCGCGGCTGCGGGGCAGCGCCCAGCTGAACGCGGGCAGCGGCAGGTCGGTGGTCTCCTCGACCCCGGGACCGCTCAGGTAGTGCTCCAGCCACGGCTCGATGGTCGCGGTGTCGGCCTCCAGCGAGCCGCCGAGGTCGTCGTGCCCGCCGTCGCTCCACCGCACCGCCACCGGCGTCCCCTGCTCGCGCAGCGCCTCCGCGGTGGCCTCGGACTGGTCGACGCCGAAGAGGGTGTCGGCCATGCCCTGCACCAGGTACGTCGGGGCGTCGAGGTCGTCGAGCAGCGGCGCCGGGCTGTGCTCGCCCAGCAGGTCCAGCAGCGCCGGGCTCGGCTCCCCGGTCTCGGCGGCCTCGAGGAACAGCCGGCACACCTCGGGGGCGAACCGCCCGCAGACCGGGCCGCCCCCGGCGCCCTGCACCGCCCCCTGGGTCACCCCCTGGGCGGCGGTGGAGAGGAAGAACCGCGACGCCCACAGCTGCTTGAACGGCCCCGGGGCGTCGCTGCCGCGCACCGACTGCGGGAAGAACGACTCGGCCAGGTCGTGCCAGGTGATGGCCGCGACCACGGTGTCGACGCGCGGGTCGGTGGCGGCGGTCATCAGCGACACCGCGCCGCCGTACGACGCCCCGACGAGGCCCACGCGCGGGTCGCCGTCAGCGTCGGTGACGACGTCGTCGCGCTCGGCCAGCACGTCGACCAGCGCCCGGGCGTCGGCGATCTCGTAGTCGGGGTCGGCCAGGTGGATGCGCCCGCCGGAGGAGCCGAAGCCGCGCGCGGTGTAGGTCAGCACCAGGTAGCCGTCGCCCGCGAGGTCACGGGCCTGCTCGACCAGGTCGTCCTTGCTGCCGCCGAAGCCGTGGGTGAGCAGCACCGCCGGGTGCGGGCCGTCGCCGTCGGGCACGAAGACGGAGGTGTCGAGCTCGACCTCGGCGCCGCCGGGCTCGGGACCGACCGCGACCAGCGCCTCGCTCACCCGCGCCCCGTTCGAGCCCTCGGTGGCCGCGGCGGTCGGCGCGAGCAGGGCCACGGGGGCTGCGAGGACGAGGGCGAGGGCCCCGGCGAGGGCAGCGGTCGGGCGCAGGCGCATGCCGCCAGTCAACAGGGTGCCCCGTCACCGCCCATCCACTTGCAGCCGCTCACTCGTAGCGGCGCACCCGCTCCTCGGGGCTGCCGGCGCCGCGGGTCAGCAGGCCGGCCAGCTCGTGGGCGAGCACGGCGCCGACGCGGCGGCAGAACTCCTCGGGCTCCTCGGCGGCGTCGGGGTGCTCGGCCACGACCCGGTCGACGATGCCGGCCTCGTGCAGGTCGAGGGCCCGCACCCGCTGGCGGCGCGCCATGTCGGGGGCGTGGTCGAGGTCGCGGTGCACGATCGCGCTGGCCCCCTCGGGCGGCAGCGGCGAGAGCCACGCGTGCTGGGCGGCCACCACCCGGTCGGCCGGCAGCAGTGCCAGCGCGCCACCCCCGTTGCCCTCGCCGAGCATCAGGCTCAGCGTGGGCGCGTCGAGGGTGACCAGGTCGCCCAGGCAGCGCGCGATCTCGCCGGCCAGGCCGCCGTTCTCGGCGTTCACGCTCAGCGCCGCGCCCTGGGTGTCGATGACGGTGAGCAGCGGCAACCGCAGCTCGGAGGCCAGCCGCATCCCGCGCCGCGCCTCGCGCAGCGCCTCCGGGCCCAGCGGGTGCGCCTTGGTCTGCCCACGCCGGTCCTGGCCGAGGAAGACGCACGGCACGTCGCCGAAGCGCACCAGCGCGATCAGCAGACCCGGGTCGGCCTCGCCCTGGCCGGTGCCGTTGAGGGGCACCACGTCGGAGGCGGCGTAGCGCAGCAGGCGGCGTACACCGGGACGCTCGGGGTCGCGCGACCTGGTGACGGCCTCCCACGTGTCGACGTCGGGCACGTCGTCGTCGCCGGGGTCGGGCACCTGCGCCATCTGCTCGCGCGCGGGCAGCATGATGTCGAGGGCGCGGTGCAGGATGTCGGCGATGTCCTCGGGGGCGACGACGGCGTCGATGATGCCGCGGGCGTAGAGGTTCTCCGAGGTCTGCACGTCCTCGGGGAAGTCCTCGCCGTAGAGCGCCTGGTAGACCCGCGGCCCGAGGAAGCCCACCAGCGCGCCCGGCTCGGCGACCGTCACGTGGCCCAGCGAGCCCCAGCTGGCCATCACCCCGCCGGTCGTGGGGTGGCGCAGGTAGACCAGGTAGGGCAGCCCCGACGTCTTGTGCGCCATCACCGCCTCGGCGATCCGCACCATCTGCACGAAGGCCGGCGTGCCCTCCTGCATCCGGGTGCCGCCGCTGATCGGGGCGGCCAGCAGCGGCAGCCGCTCCTCGGTGGCCCGCTTGATGGTCGCGACCAGCCGGTCTGCCGTCGCCCGCCCGATCGAGCCGGCCAGGAAGCCGAACTCGCCCAGCACCACCGCCACCCGGCGCCCGCGCAGCAGCCCCTCGCCGGTCACGACCGCCTCGTCGGTGCCGGCCTTCTCGCGCGCCGCGGCCAGGTCGGCGGCGTACTGCTCGCTGATCTCGCCGTACGCAGGGCTCCTCGTCCCAGCCGCGCCACGAGCCCTCGTCGAGCACCAGGTCGATGAGGTCGTGCGCCGTCAGCCGGGTCATGGTGCGAAGGCTAGGGCGTCGAGGCCAGTGCGGTGAGGACTTCTCGCTCCTCGTCGCGGGTCAGGCCGGTGAGCGCGGCGTCGGGCGTCGCCCGCAGCCAGGCCAGCGTGTCCGCGGCGGTCTCGGCGAGGGGGCGGACCCGCAGCCCCGCGTCGTGCGAGGGCGTCCAGTCGTGGGCGAGCATCCCGTCGTACGCCGGCCGCGGTAGCCACAGCGGCAGCGAGCGCGGACCCATCCACGGCTCGACCCCCGCGGTCCCGAGCGCCGCGTCGTCGGCCCACGCCCAGCGCGGCGTCGCGCCGACCCCGGCGGCGACCTGGCCCAGCAGGTCCTGCGCACGCACGGCCGGGCCGACGCCGTCCAGCACGCCGGTGCGCCCCGCCTGGATCGACGCGACGATCCAGGCGGCGAGGTCGCGCACGTCGATGACCTGCACCAGCGCGTCGGGGGAGCCGCCCGCCAGCACCGGCTCGTCCCCGCCTGCCTCGGCCAGCCGCGCCGGCCAGTAGGTGAAGCGCCCGGTCGGGTCGCCCGGGCCGACGATCAGCCCGGGGCGCACCACCAGCGCCGTCTCGGCGCCGTCGAGCACCGCCTGCTCGCAGGCGACCTTCATCGGCCCGTAGGCCTCGGGGTGCTCGGCGAGGTCGAGGTCGCGGGTCTCGGGCTCGTGCAGCGCCAGCGTCCCGGGCCGCCCGCCGGGGGTGGCCCCGTCGGCGTACGCGCTGATCGTGGAGACGAAGGTCCAGTGCGCGCCCGGCCAGGCCGCCACGGCCGCGCGCACCCACGACGGCGTCCGAGCCACGTCGACCACGGCGTCGTACTGCTGGGAGACCAGCTCCTCGGGCAGCCCCGCGCTCCGGTCGACCGCCATGTGGCGCACCCCCTCGGGCACCGAGCCCGACGACCCGCGGCACGCCACCGTCACGTCGTGCCCGCGCTCCGCGGCGTACGCCGCCACCGCGCGCGAGAGGAAGACCGAGCCGCCCAGCACCAGGATCCGCATGGAGCCAGCACAGCCCACCGCCGCCGGGTGCGCCACCGGGAGGTGCGGGTTTCAGCCCAGGGCGGAACGCGACGTCGGCGACGGTGGAGGTCCCGGGGCTGAGACGATGCGGTCGTGAGCCACTCCGACGGAACCGACGGGCCCGCCCCGTCCGCGCCGCGCCCGCCCCTGGGCCGCCTGCTGGGCACCCACCTGCTCGTCGGGCTCCTCGTCCTCCTCGCCGGCGCCGGCGCCGTGGCGTCGGCCCCAGCGGACGGCTGGGGGCTGCTGCTGGCCGCGGAGGTCGTCGCGCTCCTCGCCGGCGCGTGGCTGGTGCTGCTGCTCGGGACCCTCCTGCCCGCCACGCCCGCGCGCCGGGGGCGCCTGGTCGTGGCGCCGGGCCCGGAGGGTGTCGTGCTGCCCGGCTCCAGGGCGCTGACGCGGTCGCTCCTCGGGCTGCTGGCGCTGAGCCTGCTGGTGCCGCTGACCCTGCTCGGCTCGTGGGCGGCCCGCGGGACGCTGGAGGGGTCGACCCTGGCCGTCGTGGCCTCGGTGCTGCTGCTCCCGCTCGGGTTGCCGGTGCTGGTCCAGGTGCTGCGCGGCCGGGTGCGGGTGCCCGCGCTGGTGCTCGACGACGACGCCGTGACCTCCCGCACCTGGCGGGGCGCCTCGAGCATCGCGTGGTCCGACCTGGCCGAGGTGCGGCTGGTCGCCGACCCCGGGCGCCGGCTGGTGCTGCGCGCGAGCGACGCGCGGGTGCGGCACACGGCGTCGACGGCGGGCTCCTCCGCCGGGGCCGCGAGCGTCGGGGGGCCGGTGGTGGGCCGCGACGAGGTCTCGGTGCCGGTGGCGTTCATGGCCTCCGACGCCGGCCGGGTCGCCGACCTGCTCGAGTCCTGCCGCACCGACCCCCGGCGACGCGGGGAGGTGCTGGCTCAGGCGCGCGGCGGCGTGGTCTCGCCCAGCAGCCAGTCGTCGAAGAAGGACCGCAGGTCCTGACCTGCGCGCTCCGACCACCACGCGGTGATCTCGTCGTACGACGAGCCGGCGTTCTGGTGCTCGGCCGGCCAGGCCCGCACCAGCTCGAAGAAGAGCTCGTCGCCGAGGTCGCGGCGCAGCTCGTGCCACATCAGCGCGGGGCCGTAGTAGATGTTGGACTCGCCGAAGGTGGCCGGGTCGTAGGCGGCGGGCGGGCCGGCGGCGGCGCGCTCCTCGTCCTCGAAGGAGGCCCAGTAGTCCATCAGCTGCTCGAGCGTGTAGTCGTCCTGCTCGGCCTCCCACATGCCCTGCAGGTACATCGCCATGCCCTCGTTCATCCACACGTCGCGCCAGTCCGAGGGCGTCACCTCGTCGCCGTACCAGTGGTGCGCGAGCTCGTGCACGACCACGGCGGGCGAGGTGGCGTAGTCGGTCATCCCGAGCGTGATCATGGTCTGGGTCTCCATGCCGCTCTCGCTGTCGACGAGCAGGATGCCCAGGGTGTCGAAGGGGTAGGGACCCAGGATCTCCTCGAGCCAGGCCAGCCCCTCGGGCGTCGGCGCCAGGGTGCGCGCGAGGCGCTGCCGCTCGCGCGGCACCCAGTACTGGATCGGCACCCCGCTGGCCGACTCGTCCTCGGTGAGCACGTAGTCGCCGGTCGCGATCGTCATCAGGTACGACGCCGCCGGCTCGGCCAGGTGCCAGGTCGTGGTCCGCAGCCCGTCGGCCTCGGCCGTCTCGACCAGCTCGCCGTTGGCGATGCCGGTGAACGGCTCGGGCACGGTCACCGAGATGTCGTAGAGCGCCTTGTCGGAGGGGTGGTCGTTGACGGCGTACCAGGTGTAGGCGCCGTGGGGCTCCTGCATCGTCCAGGTCGAGCCGTCGGGCATCGTGGTCCAGCCGTTGGTGGCGAAGTCGCCGCGGGTCGTCGGCGCCGGCACGGGCAGCGGGGTGCCCGCGAAGTCGAGCGCCAGCTCGTAGCGCTCGTCGGCGACCACGTCGGCGACCACCACCAGGTCCTTGCCGTCGTGGCGGAAGTCGACCTCCTCGCCGTCGACGCGCACCTCGTCGACTCGCAGCTCGGGGCTCAGGTCGAGCTGGAGGGTGTCGTCGTCCTCGCTCGAGCGCAGCAGCAGCACCTGGCGCCCGGTCAGCACCTCCGCGTCGGGGTCCCAGGCCAGGTCGAGGTCGTAGTGCAGCGCGTCGACGCCGGGGTCGCCGGTGCGCGGGTAGACCGAGTCCTCGACCGGCTCGCTGAGCGCGACGTCGAGCGCCGGGTCGTCCACGCCGTCGTACGCCGCCTCCGCGGGCGCGGCCGGCACCACGAGCACCGGTGCCTCGGCACCGGCCGGCCGCTCGAGCAGCGGCTCCTCGACCGCGCCCGAGCAGGCCACGAGGCCCAGCAGCGGCACGGCCAGCAGCGCGCGCCTCACGCCTCGTCCCCGCGCAGCAGCGGACGGGCCAGGCGCCGCCCGTGGTGGATCTGGGCCTTGACGGTGCCGAGCGGGGCGCCGACCAGGCGCGCGATCTCGTCGTAGGCCAGGCCGTAGACGTCGCGCAGCAGCAGCGGCTCGACCAGCTGGGGGTGCTCGCGCTCGAGCGTCTCCATCGCCTCGAGCAGGTCGAGGCGGGTGCCGGCGATGACGCTGGTGGTGCGCGGGTCGGGCCGCTCCAGGCTCCCGCCGCCCTCGGCCTGCGGGTCGGCGGGCACCGCCTGGTTCTTCATCCGGCGGTAGGTGCTGCGGGCGCTGTTGACCGCGACCGCGTGCATCCAGGTGGTGAAGCGGCCGCGCCCGGCCCAGCCGCCGATCTTGCCGGCGATGTTGATCAGCGCCTCCTGGCAGGCGTCCTCGGCGTCGGCCGAGTGCGGCAGCACGCCCTGGCAGACCCGCAGCGCCCGCGGCCGGACCGCGGTCAGCAGCTCCTCGAGGGCAGGGCGGTCGCCGGCCTGCGCCCGTCGGGCCAGGTCGTCGATCTGGTCGGCGTCGTGCGCCTGCGGTGCGCCCACTGGTCTCCTTTACCTCCATGGCCCATCATGCCTGGGTGTCCACCGGCCAGCGGATCCCGCAGCGCCTGGGCCGCTACGCCGTGCGCCGGCGGATCGGCTCGGGCGGCTTCGCGACCGTGTGGCTGGCCTACGACGAGCACCTCGACTCCCCGGTCGCGGTGAAGGTCCTGGCCGACAACTGGACCGACGACGCGCAGGTGCGCCGCCGCTTCCTCGAGGAGGGACGCTACCTGCGCCGCGTCGAGTCGCCGCACGTCGTGAGCGTCTACGACGCCGGCGAGCTCGACGACGGCCGGCCCTACCTGGTGATGTCCTACGCCGACCAGGGCACCCTGGCCGACCGGCTCGAGATCGACGGGCTCAGCGCCGCGCAGTCGTTGGAGATCGTGCGCCAGGTGGGCTCGGGGCTCACCGCGCTGCACGCGCGCGACGTCCTGCACCGCGACGTGAAGCCGGCCAACGTGCTGTTCCGCACCGTCGAGGGCGAGGTCCGCGCCATGGTCGGCGACCTGGGCCTGGGCAAGGCGCTCGACGTGTCGTCGCGGCTGACGATGGTCGCCGGCAGCCCCTCCTACGTGGCGCCCGAGCAGGCGCAGGCCGAGGCCCCCGACGCCCGTGCCGACCAGTACTCCCTGGCGGCCGTGGCCTACCTGCTGCTCGCCGGGAGACCGGCGTTCTCGCACGCCAGCCTGCGCGCCGCGGCCGACCCGCAGCCGCCGGCGCCGCTCGGCGGCGACCTGCCCGCGGCCGTCGACGGCGTCGTACGCCGCGCGCTGGCGGTGGAGCGCGAGGAGCGCTGGCCCGACGTGGAGACGTTCGTCGCGGAGCTGACCCGGGCGCTCGAGCCGGTGGTGCGCGGGACGGACGGCTCGTCGACCGCGCCGTGGCTGCCGGTCGACCCCGAGCTGACCCAGCCCGGCAACCGGCCCTCGCTGCACGCGCCATCGGCCTCGTTGGGCGAGCCCGAGCAACCGGTGCGCCGGCACCGCCGTGGCCTGGTGGCCGCCACCGTCGCAGCGGGCCTGGTGGCGGCGGCCGGGGGAGCCTGGGCCGGCCAGGCGATCGAGCGGGAGGCCCGCCCCGACCTGCACGTGGTCGGCGACGAGGGCGGCACGCTCTCGGTCGAGGTGCCGGCCGACTGGGAGCGCAGCGTCGGCGGCGACGGCTGGTCCGGCCCCGACGGGTCGGGCTCCTACGCCGCCCTCTCGGTCGGCACCGACCCGGCCTGGACCGACCCGCGCCGCGAGGCCGAGGGCGTGTTCCTGGGGCTGATGCCCGGCAGCGCCCTGCCCGAGCTCGTCCCCGCCCACCCCGAGTGCGAGCAGGCGCAGCCACCGGTGGTCGAGGCGGGTGACGAGCCGTCGGTGACGGTGCTGCACACCGGCTGTGGCGGCAGCGGGGTCGTGGTCGAGCGGGTGTTGCAGGTCGCCGGCAACCGGCTGCTGTGGGTGCAGGTGCGCAGCCTCGACCGGGCCGCGGCCAACCGGGTGCTCGACAGCGTGGCGACGTCGGGGATCTGAACCCGCGCCACCCCCTGGTGCGGGTGACGGGCGGCGGTGGGCGCCGTACGTTCGTGGGCATGCGAGCGACAGCGGTGACCGGCATGGTGGTGGCCGCGGTCCGGCTGCCCGGGCAGGCGGTCGGGGCGGGCCGCCGGCTCGTCGCCGACGCCACCGAGGTGGTCGAGCAGGCTGGGCGTCTGCTGACCCGCGTGGTGGTGCTCGTCGAGCGGGCCGAGGCGCTGGTCGACGAGATCGCGGTCGTCGCGGCGCGTGCCGACCTGGTGGCGTCGAAGGCGGACGCGGTCGCCACCGAGGTCGGCGGGGTGTCCGCGCTCGCCGAGACCCAGGCGCAGCGGCTGCAGGCCCTGCTCGACTCCTTCGTGCCGGCCCTGCTGCAGCTGCAGCCCGTCCTCGACGAGAGCGGCGACGTCCTGGAGCCGCGGCACGCGGGCTCGGTCGCGCGGCTGCTCGACCTGACCCCTGAGGTCATCGACCTGATCCGCCCCGCGCTGGCGAACCTGGGCGACCTCACCCCCGAGCTGCACGCGCTGGCCGAGCGCTTCGAGGCGATGGGCCAGATCGTGGAGGGCATCCCCGGCTCGAAGCGGCTCAAGCGCCGCGGCGCTGCCGACGAGGAGCCGCCCGGTTAGCGGGACCACTCCTCCTGCACCAGCGTGAGCGCCTCGGGGCAGGTCAGCCCCAGGGCGCGCGCGGCGCTGACGTAGTCGACGACCAGGGCGCGGAGGTCCGGGCTCGGCGCGCGCGTGGAGCGCACGAACGTGCCCCGCCGGCCGTGGGTGTCGATGAGGCCGTCGGCCTCGAGCTCGCGGTAGGCGCGGGCCACGGTGTTGGGTGCGAGCCCGAGGTCGGCCGCCATCTGGCGCACGGTGGCCAGGCGGGTCCCGGCAGCCAGCGTCCCGGCCGCGACCATGGCCGCGAGCTGCGCCCGCAGCTGCTCGTACGGCGGCACGCTGGAGGAGGTGTCGATGGCGATGCTCACGGGGCGGCGCTCGGGGCGGGTGCCGCCTGCTGCCGCGACTGCTGCTTCTCCCGGCGGGCGGCCACGACCACGACCGCCACCGACGACACGGTCAGCACCGCCAGCCCCGCGCTGAGCAGCAGGACCGGGAGGGGGAGGTCACCGAAGGTCACGACAGCGGTGAAGAGCGCCAGCACAGCGCTGAAGACGGCGATGAAGAACGCCTGGTGCGGCATCGGCTCGACGGTCTTGGCCACTAGGGCCTTCTGCCATGTCAGCCCGTCCGGCGAGCTGGTGACCAGGGGGCGGGTCACGACCGTCGCGATGACCCGGTGATGGGCGACGGTCAGGAAGAGACCGAGACCGCAGGCGATCAGCGCGCGCCGGGTCGCCGCACTGTCGTACGACGCCGCGGTGACGAGCGCGACGACGAAGCCTGCTCCCGACACGACCAGGGCCAGCCGCAACCGCAGGACGTGGGACCGGCCGCAGAAGTCCGGCACGCGACGTCGGACCGGGTCGACGGTGCGCTGGGGCCCGTCGACGAAGGGAGTGGTGCGGTAGCCGGCCAGGAGCGTGCCCGCGATGCCACCGGCCACCGAGCCGACGAGCACCTCGAACCAGTACCAGGGCAGCTCGCCCCACTCGGGGAAGATGACGATGTGGGCGACCGTGAGCCCCACGGTCCCACCGAACACCGGGTAGAAGTAGCGCCGAGCGAGCTGCGGTCGCAACCATTCGCGCACCTCGGGCGTCAGGGGTGCGGGAACGCCTGCGGCGAAGGTCTGGAGCTCGGCCTCGGCCTTCTTCCTCCTCGCCCTGATCTCCATGACGGTGCAGGAGCCCGCGATCACCAGGAGCCCTGCCACGAACACTACGAATGACATGTCGGCCCCTCGCGACTTTGTGTCAATGAATGACGCAACTGTAGCAGCACAATTCTTCTCGGGACCTTCGTCAGGGTCGGACCAGGGCGGATCCCGATGGTCTGCGGCCTCGCGACAGCGCATGCTGGAGTCATCAGCCACCACCAGGGAGGAACGCCATGACCGACATCCGTGCCAGCTTCGGCAACCAGGGGCTCGTGCGCCCACGCGACGAGAGGATCCTCGGTGGGGTGTGCGCCGGCCTGGGTCGACGCTTCGGCCTCAGTCCGTGGATCGCGCGGCTGCTGTTCGTCCTGATCCTGATGGTCGTGCCGGGCAGCCAGCTCCTGATCTACCCCGTGCTGTGGATCCTGATGCCCGACGAGGACAGCCTCGCCGCGCAGCCGCCGGCCCGCCAGGACCCCACCGCCTGACGCTCGCACGACCGGCGGGTGAGCGCCCCGCGGCTACGTTGGGGCGATGGAGCACCACGAGGTCCTCGTCGTCGGGGGCGGGAACGCCGGCGTCTCGCTGGCGGCGCGGCTGCTGCGCGACGGTGTGCGCGACGTCGCCGTCGTGGAGTCGCAGAGCGTGCACCGCTACCGCCCGCTGCTGAACTACGTCGGCTCCGGCGAGGCGCGGATGTCCTCTCTCGAGCGCCCAGCGGCGAAGGTCGTGCCGCCGGGCGCCACGTGGCTGGACGAGCAGGTGGTGGCCGTCGACCCCGCCGCCCCGAGCGTCACGCTCTCGGACGGCCGCGAGATCGGCTGCACCACGCTGGTGGTCGCCCCCGGGCTCGAGGAGGACTGGGAGGCCACCCCGGGTCTGCTGGAGGCGCACCGGGCCGGCTGGGCGGGCTCGACGTTCGTCGTCGAGAGTGCGCCTCGGGTGTGGCCGGCGCTGCGCGACCTGACCGGCGGCCGGGTGGTGTTCACGGTGCCGCCCGAGCCCGCCCCCTGCGGTGCGACCGCGCTCAAGCCGCTGTTCATGGCCTGCGACCACTGGCGCCGCGCCGGGGTCCTGGCCGACATCGACGTGCACCTCGTCCTGCCCGGCCCGTCCCCGCTGGGGCTGTCCGGGCCCGACCGGCGCCTCGAGGAGCTGCTGGCGTCGTACGGCGTGCAGGTGCTGCGCGAGGCCCGGGTCAGCAGCCTCACCGACCGTCGGGTCACGGTGACGAGCGCCCAGGGCGACCAGCAGCTGGAGGACGTCGCCTTCGCCCACGTCGTGCCGCACTACCGGGCGCCCGGCTGGGTCGCCGAGAGCAGCCTGGACGGTGCCGCACCCGCCGGCCTCGTCGACGTCGACCCGCGCACGATGCGCCACCGCCGCCACCCGAGCGTCTGGTCGCTGGGCGACGTCGCCGACCTCGGCACCCGCCCCTCCGGAGGGGCGCTGCGCAAGCAGGTCGCAGTGCTGGCGCACAACATCACCGCCGAGGGCTCCGAGCCGCTGCTGGAGTACGACGGCTACACCGTCATGCCGATCACGACGTCGCGTCGCCGGCTGATGCTCGTCGAGGTCGACCGAGAGGGCCGGCCCTCGCCCAGCGTCCCGTTCCCCGACCTGACCCGTCCGCGGCGCACCACCTGGTTGTTCGACCGCTACGGGCTGCCGGTCACCTACTTCCAGCGCATCCTGCGCGGAAAGGTGTAGGAGTTGAGGGTCGTCCAGCCCTCCCACTCCCGCGGTCGGGGTGGTGCAATGTCACCCGACACCTCGGAGGAGGCCGGCGATGAGCGGAGCAGGCGAGGTGTGGTCCGCGTTCACCCGCGACCCCCGCCGCCCTGAGCACGCCGCGCTGCGGGCCTCCGACGCCGACCGCGAGGTGGTCCAGCAGGTCCTCGCCGATGCGTACGCCGACGGGCGCCTGGATCGTGACGAGCTCGACGCCCGCGCCACCGACGTCGCCGGGACGCGTCTGCTGGGCGAGCTGCCGCCGATCGTCCAGGACCTGGTCCCGTTGCGAGAGGCCCCGGCGACCCCTGCCGCCGGCTCGGCTCCCACGACGGCGATCGAGGTGCACGAGCGAGCCGTCGCGAAGTGGCGCAGCGACCGCCGCGCCGCGCTCTGGAGCTTCTTCGCCGCGTCCGTCATCTGCTGGACCATCTGGTTCCTGGGTTCGTGGGGTCCCGACGGTCTGGACCCGTCCTTCCCCTGGCCACTCCTCGTCATGCTCGCGACGGGGCTCCGCGTCGGCCGGACCCAGGTCCGGCGGGACGACATCGTCGCGGCCGAGACCAGGCGGCTGGAGAAGAAGTGGCGCAAGCAGCTCAGGACCGGTCGCGAGCCGGACGAGGCCTGACCCGTCGCCCGCCTCGGCGCGTCAGCAGTAGTCGACGTAGTCGTCCGGCCTCGGGTAGCCGTTGCCCTGGCCGAACCAGTCCAGCCAGTCCTCGCCCGCGCAGATCTCCTCGCCGCCGTCGGCGTACTCGGCGCTCGTGCGGAACCCGACCGCGGGGTCGGTGGCGATCTCCGCCACCGCCTCGCCGAGAGCCATGACCTCGGCGTCCTGCTCGAGGTCGTCGCGCTCGACGGGGACGAACGGGCCGTAGGCGCGGACGAGCACGACGTGGTCGCCCTGGTCGGCGATGGCCGCCACGACGCCCGGGTCCTCCTCGGGGTGGCCGTTCTCGTAGAGCAGCGTCGCCTCGACCCCGTCGGTGCTGATGTCCTCGCACTCGAAGACCGAGCAGTCGGGGAACTCGTACTCGGTGCCCGCGAAGGGGTCGTCGGGCGAGACGATCACCCTGACGTGGGTGTTGTCGCCCTCCGGGCGGTCGAAGGCCAGCTCGACGGCCAGCGTGTCCTCGCTGAGCAGCTCCTCGAACTCGTCGGGCAGCAGCGCAGCGGCAGCGACCAGCGGCTCGTCGTAGTGGGCGACCACGGCCGCGGCCAGGCTGGGCGGGGTCGCCTCGGCGGTGTCCGGCTCGCCGACGGTGGCGGCGTCCGAGCCGCATGCGGCCAGCAGCAGCGCCGTAGCGGTCAGCACGGCCGGCACGATGCCTGCTCCTCGCTCCATGTGGCGACGGTACGGCGCTCGCGGCGCTACCGGCGCATCAGGCCGGCCACGAGGTTCTCGAGCATCGGCCACAGCACGGTGGTCTCGGGGTCGTCGACCACGTGGTGGAAGCCGGCGTGCTCGAGCATCACGTAGCCGTGCAGCGCACTCCAGAACTGGGCGGCGGCCTGGGCGGGGTCGCCGGGCAGGTGGCCGGCGTCGCGCACCCGGGTCACCGCGGCGACGAGCTGCTCGAAGGCGGGGCGGCCGGCGTCGCGCTGCTCCTGGGTCAGCTCCAGACCGAGCGGCACGGAGCCGAACATGACGGCGTAGAGGTGCGGGTTGTCGCGGGCGTTGTCGCGGTAGGCCCCGGCGGCGGCGCGCAGGTCGGCGAGCGGGTCGTCGGTGAGCGGCACCGCGCCCACCCGCCGCTCGAGCCGGGCGAAGCCCTCGGCGACGACGGCACCCACGAGGGCCGGCATCCCCCCGAAGTGCGTGTAGACCGACATCGTGGAGGTCGCGGTCTCCTTGGCCAGGCGCCGCGTGCTCAGCGCGGACGGCCCGTCCTCGCCCAGCACCCGGGCGGCGGCCTCGATCAGCCGCTGGCGGGGGGAGGGGTCGGCGGCGGCGCCGGTTGGCTCGGGAAAAGTCTCCGACATGGGTGACATCCTCCCATAACGGCGTTATGGTCGTGGGCATAACATCGTTATGAACTGGGAGCCGGTCATGGTCAACCGTTATCTGCGCGACAGCTTCGCCCCTGTCCACGAGGAGCTCACCGCGACCGACCTGGCGGTGACCGGGTCCCTGCCCGAGCACCTCGACGGTCGCTACCTCCGGATCGGTCCCAACCCGGCGACCGACCCCGGCGAGGGCCACCACTGGTTCCTCGGGGAGGGGATGGTGCACGGCGTACGCCTCGAGGCCGGGCGTGCGCAGTGGTACCGCAACCGGTGGGTGCGCCCCGAGGGCGGCGACTTCGCGCCGAACACCAACGTCATCGAGCACGCCGGCAGGACCCTGGCGCTGGTCGAGGGCGGGTCGCCGCCCTACGAGCTGACCCACGAGCTCGACACGGTCGGGCCCTGCGACTTCGGCGGCACCCTGGCCGCGGGTGCGCTCCTGGGCGGCTACAGCGCGCACCCCCACGAGGACCCTGCCACCGGCGAGCTGCACGCGCTCTCCTACCACTGGGCCCGCGGCAACCGGGTCGACTACACGGTCGTCGACACCACCGGCCGGGTACGCCGCTCGGTGCCGGTCGAGGTGCACGGCAGCCCGATGATCCACGACCTCGCGCTCACCGAGAACTACGTGGTGATCCTCGACCTCCCGGTCAGCTTCGACATCTCGATGGCGACCCGCGACCTGCCCCGGCTGGTCCGCCGGCCCGTCGGCCTCCTGATGTCACGGGTCATCGGCAGGAACCCCCTGCCCGAGCCGGTGATCGCCCGGGTCGCCCGCGGTGGGGGCGGCTCCGGCGACGGGCCGGCCACGTTCCCCTACTCCTGGGACGAGGACTACCCCGCGCGGATCGGTCTGCTGCCGCGCGAGGGCGACGCAGCGGTGCGGTGGTTCGACATCGACCCCTGCTACGTCTTCCACACGCTCAACGCCTACGAGCAGGGCGACGAGGTCGTCATCGACTGCGTGCGGCACCCGAAGATGTTCGCCACCGACCTCACCGGGCCCAACGAGGGCCTGGCCTCCCTGGCCCGCTTCACCCTCGACCTGACCTCGGGCAAGGCGCGCGAGGACCGCTTCGACGAGCACGGGCAGGAGTTCCCCCGGCACGACGAGCGCCTCACCGGGCGGCGGCACCGCTACGGCTACAGCGTCGGCTTCGACGACGCCCGGCCGGGCGACTCCGTGCTCAAGCACGACGTCGTCGCCGGTACGACGCAGACGCGGTCGCTCGGGCCCGGGCGCGAGGCCGGGGAGTTCTGCTTCGTGCCGGCCTCCGACGACGCGGCCGAGGACGAGGGCGTCCTGATGGGTTACGTCCACGACCGGTCGAGCGGGCTCAGCGACCTGGTGCTGCTCGACGCCGGCACCCTGGAGGACGTGGCCGCGGTCCACCTGCCCGGGCGGGTGCCCACCGGCTTCCACGGCAACTGGGAGCCCACCTCAGGCTGAGGGCACCCCGTAGTCTTGACGACGTGAACAGCTATCTGACCGATCAGCGTGATCGCCCGGTAAGCGCGTTCGTCGCCGTCGTCGTGGCGCTCCTCAGCGGCGGCTACATGCTGCCGTGGGCGGTGGCGGCCCTGCGCGGCAAGTCGAACCACTGGACGATCTTCTGGATCAACCTGCTGGGCGGCTGGACGGTGATCCTGTGGATCGTCGCCCTCGTCATGGCGTTCGGCTCCCACAAGGCGATCAGGCGCTACTGACCCTCTCCCTCGCGAAGCGATCGCCGAGCGGGGACAGGCCAGTCAGCAAAGATTGTGCGGGCTTTGGCGGCGGAATGACGCCTCTTCGCGAGCTCGATGCATATCGGACTGCCTGCGTGTCGCAGGTCAACGGCGCCCGGCCGTGACGCCAACCAGGCTTGGGATGTACAGACCGACTCCCGCCTACCTTCGTGGCCTAACGACGGTCGCGTTAGGCAGCCGCTTGGACGCTGACTCCGCGAGGGGCTCGCTCAACCCGTGTATGACGACTCGCCGCTCCGGTCGATCACGAACTAGCTCGTCAATTCGGCTGCCGATACTCGCGAGGTCACTAAAGGACCTTGGTCCGCCAATGAAGACGTGTACGGCGACGCAGAATCGAAATTCGGCCACCCACCCAGACGAGAGATTGAGCAGATTCGTGGCGCCAGTTGCAGCTCGGGCCAGCTCCACTGACGTCGATCAACTTGATGGTCGCGATGGTGCCGTTGTGCTGGTAGGTGACACTCAAGCTGTCGGCCAAGACTGACCGAAGGTGTGCCATCGCCTCGGCTCCGCCATTCCCGACTTCGACTGCTAGTTGTGATGCCCAGCCAGGTTGTCCAACCTGGTGATGGGGGCTGCCTTCCCGATAGCTGAGTGGGGCCGGTGGTGGTTGTACTCGTGGATCCATCCTGGCAGAGCCGCGAGCCGGGCTGACTCGGAGTTGTAGAACTTCTTGAACGCCCATCCCTCGGCCAGGGTGCGGTGGAAGCGTTCGATCTTCCCGTTCGTCTGCGGCCGGTAGGGCCGGGTCTTCTTCGGTGTGATGCCGAGGTCGGCGCAGGTGTCGCGCCACAGGTGCGACTTGTAGCAGCTGCCGTTGTCGGACAGCACGCGCTGGACGGTGACGCCGCGGTCGGCAAACCAGGCCACGGCGTTCTTGAGGACCTCGGTCGCGGTTTCCTTGGTTTCGTCGTCGTGGGCCTCGACGTAGGCGACGCGGGAGTGGTCGTCGATGACGGTGTGCAGGTAGCAGGTCCCGATCAGCGGTTGGTGGTACTTGTTCTTGGCCCCGCCCGTTCGCAGCGTGGTTGCTGATCGGTTCTTCAGTCCCTGCTGACGACCGACGTAGCGCCAGCCGCCGCCGTCGGGGACCCGCCCGAGCTTCTTCACGTCCACGTGGAGCAGGTCGCCGGGTTTCTCGTGCTCGTAGCGACGGATCGGTTCACCGGTGGCCCGGTCGACGTGGGTGAGGCGGTTGATCCGGCACCGGACCAGGACCGCGTGCACCGTTGAGGCCGGCATGCCGAGTCGGTCGCCGATCTCGACCGGGCCGAGTCGCTGTTTCCAGCGCAGGTGCACGATCTTGCGCACCACCGGTGCCGGGGTCCGGTTCGGCTGGTGGCGCGGGGCCGAGGAGCGGTCGAGCATCCCGGCCGGGCCTTCGGCCCGGTACCGATCAGCCCACTTCTTCGCGGTGCGCCAGGACACGTCGTAGCGCTCCGCGGCTCGAGCCGGCGGCCAACCGTGCTCAACGACCAGGCGGGCGAGTCGGAGGCGGGCGCGAGGGGTCAGGGCTGCATTGGAGTGGGTAGCGTGGGACACGAAGGCCTCCTTGGTGGCGGAGCGGTTTCTAGACAGCTCCACTCCACACCGGGGAGGCCTTCGTCCATCTACAGATCAGACCGTGTCGTCACACGATCTCGACCAACGTGCCTGGGCATCACAGCTAGATCATGCGGATTGAAGTCTGGTCCGAGGTACACCAAGTCAATGCGGTATCCCCTCGCCCTCAGGTGCAAGTGGGAGGCTTGCCCCGTGCTCAACGGCGTTCAGGATGAGCTCGTACAGCGTCATGCGGATCGCATCGTGTTCGCGGTCTGCCCAAAGCCAGTGCGCGCCGGTGTCACCCATAAAGTGAAGGACAAACTGACTGATCGACTCGCGGTCAGTGCTATCTCCGAGCCAAGCCGTGTGCCGGATTAGTTCGCGTGGCTCCTGCTGCTCGTTCTGCATTCCTCTGCTCGCGTAGGCACGGGCACGTGCACGACGCTTCCACCCGTGTAGCAGCCCCTCCGGGAACCGGTCAGCATCTCCGTCAATCTCTCGACCATGAACGTCGCAAAGCCAGATTCCATTCGCGGCTGACCTGCGCACTGCAGGGTCCATCTTCGGGTCGCCAACGGGCAAAGTCTTTGGCGGCAGCAGAGATGTGGGAGGCCTGGCCAACCTTGCCCTCTCCTTGCTTGTTATCACCTGCGGCGTGGGTGGGTGCGAGGCATCGGGGGTTCGCGCAACGGTATCCGGCCTCTGCTGCGATGGCCCGCTTGACGTCTTCACGGAACTCGGCACCGTCGCGCCCCCGCTTGGCAGTTGTCACCCCAGCAACCTATGTCGTACAAGAGAGAGGAGACAGCAGCTTGAGTCCCGAACTTCAGAGTGTTGTGTCAAGGGCCAGTGAGAACTGCCCGGGGGCGGTCATGAAACCTGCCCGGTGACGGTCACGAGATCTGCCCGGTGGTGGCCATGGGATCTGCCCAAGGGGGGCTTTGGCCACCACCGGTCCAGGGGGTCAGCTCAAGGGGTTCACCCCCTGGCCGGCGAGTGCCTGAGTGAGTCGGACTGACTCACCTGAGGTCTGGCAGACGTGGGCGTGGTGCAGCAGCCGGTCGACGGTGGCTGTGGCCAGCGTCTTGGGCATCAGCTCGTCGAACCCGGCTGGGTGCAGGTTCGAGGAGATCGCGACCGAGCGTTTCTCGTAGGCGGCATCGACTAGTCGGTAGAGCCCCTCGGCGGCGTCGGTGGCGACCGGGAGTAGCCCGATGTCGTCGACGATGACGAGGTCGGCTCGCAGGATGCGGGCGATGGCCTTGGACACGGTGTCGTCGGCACGATGGCGGCGCAGCAGCACCCCGAGGTCTTCCAGGGTGAACCAGGCGACCTTCAGCCCGGCCTCGACGGCCTGCTGGCCCAGCGCCTCGAGCAGGAACGTCTTCCCGGTCCCCGATGGGCCGCACAGCACGAGGTTCTCGCGGCGGTGCACCCATTCCAGGGTTCGTAGCGCCTGCTGGGTCGGTGCTGGGATCGAGGAGATCTCGGGCCGCCAGGCATCGAACGTCTTCCCGGTCGGGAACCCCGCCGCGGCGCGGCGGGTGGCCAGGGCGGAGCGTTCCCGGCCGGCGACCTCCTCGACGAACAGCGCCTTCAACACCTCGACCGGCTCCCAGCGTTGCGCCTTCGCGGTCGCGACCACCTCGGGGGCGTGACGGCGGACGTGGGGCAGCCGCAGCTTGCGCAGCAGGTCCTCGAGTTCGGTGGGCAGCGGCGGCGCGGCCGCTGTCGTGGTCGTCATCGACTCACCCCATCCACGCCGTGGCCGTCGTGGGCGTCGTGCTGGCCGAGTCGGGCCCACGCCCTGGTGCCCTGGGTGAGCGAGGAGGTCTCGCTGGCGCGGTGCTCGCCGGTCTTCGGGGCTCGGGCGTGGTGGTCGAGGATCGAGGACAGGTCGGCCTCGGCGAAGCGGCCGTGCACGGCGGCATGACCGAGTGCCCAGTCGACCTCGACGGGATCGAACAACTTGGACAGGCTGAGTGCTTCGGCCATCTTGACCCGCATCTTGGTGGTCCCCGCAGCAGCGGCCTCGACCAGCCACAACCGGGCGCCCTCGCCCAGGTCGAGGAACTCTGCTTCCGCGGTGTTCCTCGCGCGGGGTCGTCGATCCAGGGGCCCGGTCGGCTGAGCCGGGAAGTGTTCATCGATCAGCTGCGGGCTGCCGGGAGTGGCCCGTCGGTGGCGCGCGACCTCGAGGGGGCCAGCCTCGCCGACGTGGACGATCACGACCTGCTCGCCGTCACCGACGCCCTGGGCGCGTACCCACACCGTCGCCCCGAGCAGGGTGTGCGGGACCGAGTACTGCCCGGACTCGAACGTCACCATCGGCGTGTTGCCCGGCACCATGCGGGTGGTCCCGAACGCGACCGTGTGCGGTGCGGCCGCCACCGGGTGCAGCCGGGCCCGCTCCTCGGCGAGCATCTCCTCCGGCGCCCGTTTCGTCACCCGATGCGCCCGGGTGTTGACCTTGGCGCAGAACGCCTCGCACGCCGCTTCGAGCTCCGCGAAGCTGGTGTAGGCCTCGCGCAGGTTGGTGTCCTTCGGCACGATGTCGGCCTTGCTGATCTTCACCGACGACTCCGTGCCGCCCTTGGACGCCGGATCGGCCGGCACGCAGGTGTGGACCACCACCGAGTAGTGCTCGGCGAACGCGACCAGCTGCGGGTTGCGGACCGCGATCCCGGCGATGTGCTCGACGGTGACGGTCTTCTCGTTGTCGGTCAGCACGTAGGTCGGGACCCCGCCCAGGCGCCGGAACGTCTGATCCAGGGCAGCGAACACGCTGGGCATGGTCTTGTCCCGCAGCGGCAGCACGACCCGGAACCTCGACCAGGCCAGCCAGGCCACGAACAGCACCGTCTTCACGCCATCGACGACCGGGCCGTCGCCGTAGTCGTACTGCAGCCACATCCCCGGCTCGGTGACCCATGGCCGGTGCACCCGCACCCGACCGGCGCGGTAGTCGGTCTTGACCTTCGCGACCGCCCGGCGGGTGGTGCGCTCCGAGCCGGTGTAGCCCAACGCCACGAGCTTCTCGTGGGCCACGTCGGCGCGGACCTTGCCCTGGGACCGCTCGACCCACTCCTCGACCTTGTCCAGGTAGGCATCGATCAGCTGCGGGCGTGCCGCGGCCTTGTCCAGCACGCCGGCCGCGGCGCGGCGCTCGACGTAGTGCTTCACGGTGTGGTGCGAGCAGCCGGCCAGCTCGCCGGCATCGCGCAACGACCCGGTCAGGTCGTAGGCATCCAAGATTTTCATGATCTCCTCGGCAGACTTCACGGTGTCCCTTCCTCGGGGGCAATGGGGCGCTTCAGCACCGCTCATCGCACCCGAGGAAGGGGCCTTAACCGCGCAAGGCGGTCAGGCAGACGACGTCGTGTCGGGCAGATCCCATGACCGTCAGCGGGCAGTTCTCATGTCCGCCAGCGGGCAGCCTCGTGGCCGTCTCCGGGCAGTTTCTCGTGGCCGCCGACAGTGTCAGCTCGAGGAACGCAACGGGACGCCGAGATTGAGGAGGTAGAACTACTAGCGGGTCTGCTGATCGTTGCCTTGAACCGCATCTGAGGCAGGACGACGCCGGTATAGACGTCTCATTGTCAGGGATGAGGTCTACGCGCGGACCTGACGGACTGAGATCTCCCTCAGGTACAGCTTCTTGGTCTGTACGGTGCGGGGCATGAGTCCGGGAGACCGTGGTGGGGTGTTCTGCTAGACGGCCTCTTCGGCGGGGTGATCGGCGGCGCGGCAACGGGCGCCGCAGTATGGGCGACATTGCGGCACGAGAAGCGGTCGGCCCGACTGCAGAGATTGCACGCATCAGCCGCTCGCCTCAGCGAGATGGCGACCGTCCTCGCCCAAGAGATCGCTCATGCGATCCCAGACGAGGTAGATCGGGGTGACCTCCGAAACTGGGCAGCCCAAGTGCGGCAAATTCAAGCCTGTTCGTTGGATCTCTGGGCTGGCATTTCTGACGACGAGCCCGACGCGGCCCAGGTGCTGGACGAGATACGCGACCGCTTCGCGAGCTCGACGCTGGGCCGGCGCGGCGAGTGGATTGAGCACCGCAGCGCAGCACTCGAAGCGCTTGGATCGCTTTCGTCCTTCGCGGTCGGGTGGATGACGGAGCCTGAGCAGTTCGTAGTGCAGAGGCGACAACGCATCACATTCCGCTGGCCGATTAGTCGCGAACTTGATCACTGACAATCATGAGACGTCCCGCGTTCCCCCGGCCACGACGGATCTGCAAGTAGCGGCAAGGTCCTGCGATCAGCGGAGTTCGGCTCTCGACCTTGAGCCCTTAAGAGGTGGAACGTCGGCAACCCGTGGCCGCCGGCGCCGGCGCCGGAAGGCTACGTGCCGACCTGCTTGACCCAATCCCGAAGATTCGTGCCTATCCGGACAATGTCTTCAGTGTCGAGGACGCCACTATGCATGATCACATTTCGTGACCGTTCGACGGCGTCGAAGATTGCGGTGGCCCACTCAGCCGAGGGCAGGAAGTCCTCGAAGTGCTCCCAGTTCGCTCGGATGATGTTCGATAGGTTCCTGAAATCGGTGTAGTTGATAGGCGCTTCCCCGCGTTGAGTGTGGAACCGA